>NZ_CP080507.1:3060965-4320198 GCF_019464535.1 Horticoccus luteus
CCGCGCTGCCCAATTTGTTGATGAACGGCTCGACGGGCATCGCCGTCGGCATGGCCACCAACATCCCGCCGCACAACCTCGACGAGATCATCGACGCCACCTGCGCCATCATCGACAACCCGCGCATCTCCGTCGACGAACTCTGCACCATCGTGCAGGGGCCGGATTTCCCGACCGGCGGCGTCATCTCCGGCCGCGAAGGCATCCTGAGTTATCTCAAGACCGGCAAGGGCATCGTCCGCACTCGCGGCAAAGCCCACACCGAGGAGCTCAAGGGCGGCATGGAGCAGATCGTCATCACGGAGATTCCGTATAACGTTAACCGCGCCAACCTCGTCACCCGCATCGCCGAGCTCGTCAGCGACAAACTCATCGACGGCATCCGCGACCTGCGCGACGAGTCCGACGAAAACACCCGCATCGTCATCGAGCTGAAGCGCGGCGAACAGTCGCGCGTCGTCATCAACCAGCTTTTCCAGAAGACGGCCCTCGAGTCGTCCTTCGGCGTCACCCTGCTCGCCCTCGACCAGAAGCGGCCGAAGCAGATGAACATCAAGGAACTCATCGAGTGCTACATCGAGCACCGCCGCGATGTCGTCACCCGCCGCACGCGTTTCCGCCTCAAACGTGCCGAGGAACGCGCGCACATCCTCGAAGGCTACATCATCGCCCTCGATAACCTCGACGACTTCGTCAAAATCATCCGCGCCTCCGCCAATCGTCAGGAGGCCAAGGAGCGCTTGATGGCGAAGTATCCGCTCTCCGAGCGCCAGACCGACGCCATCCTCGAGTTGCGTCTCTATCAACTCACCGGCCTCGAACGCGGCAAGATCGAGGCCGAATACATGGAGTTGATGAAGCTCATCGAAGAGCTCCGCAGCATTCTCGACTCCGAGACCAAGCTCCTCGCCCTCATCAAGTCCGAGCTCCTCGAAATGCGCGCGAAATACTCCTCGCCGCGCCGCACCGAAATCGTCGGCTCCGCCGCCGAGTTTCGCATGGAGGACGTCATTCCCAACGAGGGCTGCGTCATCACCGTCTCCCACGCCGGCTTCATCAAACGCACGCCTGTCGCCGACTACCGTTCCCAACGCCGCGGCGGCAAAGGCGTCATCGGCGCCGAGACCTACGATGAGGATTTCGTCGAAAATCTCTTCACCGCGTCCACGCACGATTACATCCTTTTTCTCACAAGCACCGGCCAGTGCCTCGCGAAAAAAGTCTACGACGTGCCCGAAGGCACCCGCACCTCCAAGGGCAAATCCGTTTCGTCGTTCCTGCGCCTCGGCCAGGGCGAGACGATCGCCGCCATGCTCTGCGTGAAAGACTTCGCCAATGATCGCTTCCTCGTCATGGGGACGAAACGCGGCGTCATCAAAAAGAGCGCGCTCGCCGACTACGCCAACGCCACCCGCGAAGGCGGCCTCATCGGCATCAACCTCGCCGAAGGCGACAGCGTCATCGGCACCGTCCTCACCACCGGTAACGACGAACTCATCCTCGTTTCACACCAAGGCCTGGCCGTGCGCTTTCGCGAACGCGATCCCGAGAGCGGCATCGAACTCTTCCGCGCCACCGGCCGCGCCACGGGCGGCGTCACCGGCATGCGCTTCAAACTCGAAAGCGACTTCCTCCAAGCCATCGAAGTCGTCGATCACGAGGCGAAATTCCTCGTCGCGAGCGAAGCCGGCCTCGGCGTGCGCACGCGCTTCGAAGACTACCGCCTCATCAACCGCGGCGGCTCCGGCGTCTGGGCGATCGACCTCCCCGAAGACGGCTCGATCAATCTCGCCGGCGCCTTGAGCATTCGCGACACCGATGAAATCATGCTCCTCACCGCCAAGGGCCAGAGCGTGCGCTGCCCGGTGAACACGATTCGCGAAGTGCACCGCGGCGGCAAGGGCGTGCGCCTCGTGACCCTCGCCGAGGGCGACAAGCTCCTGAGCATCGCCCGCATCGTCGAGACCGACGAAGAGCAGGCCGCCAACGAAGCGTCCTCGGAATCCACGGATGCGACGTCGCCCGAAACGCCGGCCTCTGACGCCGCCCCGGAATCCACTGCGCCGGGAGCGACGCCACCGCCCGAACCGGCGACCTGAGTTCATTCGCTCGCCTTCCCGCCGCCGCTCCTCACCGAGCGGCGGTTTTTTTTGCGCACCCCCCGGCCGGATCCCCTCGCTTTTCAATCGATTCGGTCCGCGCAACTTTTCACCCTCCCGCCATGGACGTCGCGCCTTACCGCTCCTTCATGCAGGAACTCGCCACCCGCAGCGGCGAATTCATCCGCCCGTTTTTCGGCCGTCCCGACCTCGTCGTGGAAACCAAGAGCGACGCCAGTCCCGTCACGGCCGCCGATCGCGGCGCGGAGGAACTCCTTCGCCAACTCATCGCCGCGAAATTTCCTGCGCACGGCATCCTCGGTGAGGAACTCGGCGCCGAAAACACCGACGCCGAATTCGTCTGGGTGCTCGACCCGATCGACGGCACGAAGTCGTTCATCACCGGCGTCCCGCTGTGGGGCACGCTCATCGCGCTGCTCCACGACGGCCAGCCCATCCTCGGCTGCATCCACCAGCCGATCCTCGGCCAGCTCCTGCTCGGCGACGGTGCCACGACCACGCTCAACGACCGCCCCGTGCGCTGCCGCGCCGTGACGCGCATCGAGGAAGCCACGCTGCTGACGAGCGATCCGTTCAATCCCGCGAAGTACCAAAATCGCACCGCATTCGAAGCGCTCGCCGCGCGCGCGCGACTCGTCCGCACTTGGGGCGATTGTTACGGTTACCTGCTGGTCGCCTCCGGCTATGCCGACGTAATGCTCGACCCCATCATGAACCCGTGGGATATCGCCGCACTCGTCCCCATCATCCGCGGCGCCGGCGGCACGATCACCGACTGGCAAGGCGCCGCGCCCTTCCCCGCCGAGTCCACGATCGCCGCCGCGCCCGGGCTTCATGCCGAGGTAGTGGCCGCATTGCGCCGTTAACCCCTTCCACCGCGCCCGCGCCCGGCCATCGCCCGCGCGCCCCAAAATTGTAGCCCACCGCCTTTGCCGTCATCGAATAAGTTTATGCCCGTCGCGTCCGGACATTCTACGTCGGTTCGCCCCCTCGCTCCGCGATCGGCCGCGCACAACCCCTGGCTCGTGCTCGCCGCCGCTCTGGTTCTCGGGGCCGCGATCTTCCTCGTTTACGCCAACGTTCTCTCCGCGCCTTTTGTTTTCGACGATTCGAGCGCGATCGTGGACAACCCGTCCATCCGCCATCTCTGGCCGCCTGGCGACGCGCTCACTCCGCCCACCACCGCCGCCGGCGCTGTGGGTCGGCCCATCGTCAATCTCTCCCTCGCGCTCAACTACGCCATCGGTGGACTCGAGGTTCGCGGTTACCATCTCTTCAATCTCGCCCTTCATTTCGCCGCCGCGCTCACCCTTTTCGGCCTCGTGCGCCGCACGCTCGTCCGGCCGACGGTGCGCGATCTGTTCGGTGCCGATGCACTCTGGCTCGCTTTCGGCATCGCCCTCTTGTGGGCGGTGCACCCGCTGCTCACCGAGTCGGTCGCGTCGGTGATTCAACGCTCGGAATTACTCGGCGCGCTTTTTTATCTCCTCACCCTTTACACGTTTGTCCGGAGTGTTGAAGACAACGCCTCCCGCGGTTGGGCCGCGCTCAGCATCGCCGCCTGCGTGCTCGGCGTCGCCGCGAAGGAAATCGTCGCGACCGCTCCGCTGGTCGCGTTGCTCTATGATCGCACGTTCGTCGCCGGCACATTTCGCGCGGCGTGGATTCGCCGGCGCTGGTTTTATGCCGGTCTCGCGGGATCCTGGCTGCTGCTCGCTCTGCTCATGGCGTCCAATCACGATCGGGGCGGCACCGTGGGCTTCGGCCTCGGAGTGAGCGTATGGCACTATGCGCTCACGCAATGCCGCGCGCTGGTGCTCTATCTTCGCCTCTCGCTGTGGCCCGCGCCGCTGGTCTTCGATTACGGCACGTCGGTTGCGCAAACCCTCGGCGCGGTTTGGTGGCAGGCCGTGCTGCTCGTTGCCCTCCTCGCCGGCACGGTCTTCGCCCTCGTGCGCCGGCCACGTGTGGGTTTCCTCGCGGGCGGATTTTTCGTGATCCTCGCGCCCAGTTCCAGCTTTGTGCCGCTGGCCACGCAAACCATCGCAGAGCACCGGATGTATCTGCCGCTCGCGGCGGTCGTGTCGCTCGCCGTGCTCGGCGCTTACCGCCTCGGCCAACGCTGGGCGCTCGCCGGTGTCGCGGCGCTGAGCTTGGTCGCCGCCGCCGCCACCGTGGATCGCAATTTTGACTATCGCTCCGCCATTGCGCTCTGGACGGATACTGTCGCGAAACAACCCGACAACGCCCGCGCGCACGTCAACCTCGGCAACGCCCTCGCCCTCGACCGACAAGTCGACGCCGCCCGCGCCGAGTTTCAACGCGCCTTGGATCTCGAGCCGCGCAACGCGCAGGCGTGTTTCGGCCTCGCCAACGCCCTCGTCGCGCGCGGTCAGTTCGCCGCGGCGGTCCCCCTCCTGCGGATCGCTCTCAGCGTTGAGCCCGACTATCCGCTCGCCGACTACGCCCTCGGCGATTGCCTCGTTCACCTTGGACAACTGGACGACGGACTCGCTCACTACCAACGCGCCGCGCAGCACCGGCCGGACGATGGCGATATTCTCCACGCCTATGCCAGCGCGCTGGACTTCGCCGGACGCGACGAAGCGGCCCTCGCGCAATATCAAGCCGCCCTGCGTCTCGCGCCGCACGATGTCTCGCTCCATCAGGAAATCGGCATGCTACTGGGGCGCATGGGACGGCCGGCCGAGGCGCTGCCCCATCTGCAAACCGTCGTGCAACGCGAGCCTGGCAATACGGCCATCCGCTTCGCGCTCGCGCACGTCCTCCTTGTCACCGACCGGGCCGACGAGGCCGCGCGTGAATTTTCCACCGTCGTGCGTGCGCAACCCGATGTCGCCGATGCGCACAATGGCCTCGGCCTCGCGCTCGCGGCCCTGCATCGCTGGGCGGAAGCACGTGCTGAGTTCGCGACGGCTTTGCGCCTCGACCCCACGCTCGACGAAGCACGCCAGAATTTAGCTCGCATGAACGCGGCGTTGAACCGCTGACTCGCTCCGCACGTCTGGCCGGTGCGCCTGCCGCGGACTGCCGCCGGCACCCATTCTCTTCTTGGTGGCGCCGGGCCGCCGCCCGTTTACTTCCGCGAACGTCCGGGCGTTTTTTTCGCGTTCCAACTCGCCGTGACCCGCGAACTGAACCCACCGCGCGCTTTCCAGTCCGCGATGATCGTCAGTTCCCGCGGCCGCAACGCGCGGCCCAAATCGTCGCAAATCTTGTTCGTCGCCGCCTCGAAGAAGATCCCCTCGTTGCGAAACGCGTGGAAATACAGCTTGAGCGACTTGAGCTCCACGCAGCTCTTGTCCGCCACGTAGCGCACCGTGATGTCCGCGAAGTCGGGGTGGCCCGTCATCGGGCAAAGCGAGGTGAACTCGTGATGCGTGTGCTCAATCACGTAGTCGCGTTGCGGAGCCGGATTGGCAAAAGTTTCGAGCAGCTTGGGATCGGCCATGCGGAAAAGTAGTGAGAAGCGGATAGTGAGTAGCGAGTAGAAATCCTCCGCCACCGACGCTCGCCTGGCGCTCTGGGCAACGCACATCTGTTCGCCACGCCCCCGACAATCGCCACCCGCTACTCATCACCCGCACTCGCTCCTCCCACGCGTCAGCCCGCTGTTTCTGTGAAACGGCTCTCGCGGATTACCGTAATCTTGATTGCGCACGGCGACTTGAGTTCGGTTTCGATCTTGCGGCGCAGGTCCTTCGCGATCTCCCGGGCGCGGTCATCGGTGACCGCATTTGGCGCCACCACGACGCGGATCTCCCGCCCCGCTTGAATCGCAAACGCCTGCTGCACGCCTTCGATCGACGACGCCAGTTTCTCCAGCCGCTCGAGTCGTTGCACGTAATTCGCCATCGCTTCCACGCGCGCGCCGGGCCGGGTCGCGGAGATCATATCGGCCAGAATCAACAGGCCTGCGTAAACCGTTTCCGGTTTCACCTCTTCGTGGTGCGCCGCGATCGCGTTCACCACGATCGGCGTTTCGCCCAAGTGCTTCACAAACTCCGCACCCACATGCGCATGGCTGCCGCCAAGTTCGGAGGGCAACGCCTTGCCGATGTCGTGCAGCAAACCCGCGCGCTTCGCCACGTTCGGATCGAGCCCGGCCTCGCTGGCAATCATCGCGGCGAGTTCCGCCGTCTCGATCGAGTGCTCGAGCACGTTTTGATTGTAGGAAAACCGGTATTTCAAGCGCCCCACCCCGGCGATGATGTCGGGATGGAGACCATTGATGCGCAGCCGGCTGACCGCTTCCTCGCCGGCCTGAACCGCCATTGACTCCACATCCTCCTGCGCCCGGCGAACGCATTCCTCGATCATGGCCGGATGGATGCGCCCGTCTTTCACCAGAGCATCGAGCGCCGCTCGCGCCACTTCACGCCGCACGGGATCAAAGGACGACACCAGCACCGTCTGCGGCGACTCGTCGATCAAGAGCGTAGCCCCGGTCGCCGCTTCAAACGCTTTGATATTGCGCCCCTCGCGCCCGATGATGCGGCCTTTCATTTCCTCGCTCGGCAACGCCACGATCGTCGAGGTGAGGTCATAGCTCGACCGCCCCGCCAGCCGCTGCATCGCCGCCAGGAGGATGCGTGCGGCTTCGTTATCCAGTTCACGCTCCGACTTCTCGAGCGTCTCGCGCTTCAACGCGCGCAACTCGTCCTGGCACTCGAGCATCACTTCTTCCCGCAACGTCCGGCGGATCTCCTCCGCATCCATTTGCGACACGCCTTCGAGCCGCTGCCGCAGGCTCTTCGACAGCGCCCGAATGGCATCGCGCGCCTGCCGCACCGCCGCGTTTTCGCGGTTCAACCGCTCCGAGCGCTGCTCCAGTTGAAAATCCAGCAGGGCCAATGATTCCTCGTGCGCGCGGATCTCCCGCAGCCGCACATCCGCCTCGATCTCCCGCCGGTCAAATTCGCGATTCAGATCCGCACGCTTCTCTTGGATCTCGCTCTCCGCCTTTTGTTTAATCTCCTCTGCGGTCACCGCCGCCTCCCGGCGCGCGACCTCGATCAATTCGGCCGCATTTTCCCGCGCCACGCGCCGGGTATGGCGTGTAAACGCCCAGACGACCCCAAAGCCCACGGCCATGCCAAGGACCAAGGTCCAACTCAGTGTCCAATCGATCGGTTCGCTCGCTCCCAAGGACACCGTCACCACCGCTGCGCGCAGGATTATCACAAGAGGGGCGCACCCTAGGGGCACCGGTTGAAACCTCAAGTTTTCTCGCGACGTTTTGCGCGCGATCCAGCCACGTCACCGCCGCCCCGTTCCTGACCGACCTCGAAACGGCGGCTCCGCGCGCATTTAACGCGTTCGGAAGTTTTCCCGGATTGCGCTGGCCGCGACGAACGGTTTCTTGAACCTGCCGTCTCCCTTGCCGTGAATCTCCGCACTCCTCTCGACTACTTCCGGGTGTTCCGCCCCACCACGCGCGAACGCTGGGATTGGGTCACGCCGGTGGGGATTCTCGGGCTCGCGCTGTTCGGCATCGCATTTATCTACAGCGCTCAATTGGAGCGCCACGGCGATGACTGGATCAAGCAGGTGGTGTTCCTCGGCCTCGGCGCCATCATCTATACGGCCGTCGCCCTGATCGATTACCGTTTCTGGCTCAGCGTCGCCCACTGGATTTATCTCGTCTGCCTCATCCCGCTGGTGATCGTGCTCCTACCGGGCGTCGGTGGCGCCACCACCGAAAAATGGGGCGCCAGTCGCTGGATTCCCCTTGGTCCACTCGGCACGTTTCAACCGTCCGAAACGGCCAAAGTCGCCGTGCTGCTCATCATAGCGAGCATTCTTATACGCTCGGAAATCGGCACCGTGAAGCAGTCGGTCGGGGCTCTCGGCAAATTGGCTCTTGCGGTAGGCGTGCCCATGTTACTTATCCTGCTCCAGCCCGATCTAAAATCGGCTATCGTTCTGCCCCCGATGGCGTTTTCCATGCTTTATGTGTCCCGGCTGTCCGCCCGCTTTTTCGGGGTCGCCTTGGGCGCGTTCATTCTCCTGGTCGCTGTGGTGACGTGGGACAGTTACAGCTATGTGCAGTTTATGGATCGGCACGGGTATTCTTACCTGACGGACCGCGGCAAATATGAAGCCCAGTCCTTCGTTCCGCTCCACGATTACCAGCGCAACCGCATCCTCGCCTTCGCCGCGCCTGAAAAGATCGACCCGAAGGGCACGGAAAATACCTACAACCTCACCCAGTCGCTTATTTCCGTCGGCTCCGGCGGCCTCATGGGCAAGGGTTGGACGAAGGGCACGCAGGCGCAATTGGGCTACCTGCCCCGTTCGGTCGCGCATAACGATTTTATCTTCTCGGTCATCGCCGAGGAAAAAGGATTTTTGGGAAGCCTCACGGTTCTCGGCTTGTTTGGATTGGTGTTGTTCAACGGCATACGCATCGCGGGCCTCGCCCGCGACCGCTTCGGCACTTTGCTCGCCATTGGCGTCACGGTGCTCTTTACGGTGCATGTGTTTGTGAACATCGCCATGACCATCGGGCTGGTGCCCATCACGGGCATACCACTTCCCTTCATCAGCTACGGTGGCTCCTTTGTGCTTAGTTGCTGCATGCTGCAAGGACTGGTCCAGAGCGTCTATCGCTTCAGGAAGGATTTCACATGAGATCCCTTCTTCGCGCTACGCACCGCTCTGCCGGGATTTCCTGCACTGCAACGTCTGCACCGGCCGCCGTGGTCCCGCCAAAACCACCGCACCATGAGCGATCAATCGCAATCCCACCCCGACTCCCCGTCGGATGTTTCCCAACGCTACGATGAAGAACTCGCGCAAGCCCCAGCCCCGGTCAGCGCCGATTCTGTCAATCCCACCGAGTTAAAAGCCGGCGCCCTCGACCGCTCCAAACAGCGGCCTTTTCTCCAAAAAGTCCTCGCTGTCTTTCAAAAGGAAAAGAGTTCCTACCGCGAACTCATCATCAATTCCGAGCCCCTCGAGCGCCGGGTCGCTCTGCTCGTAGACGGCCGCCTCGAGAAATTCGAGATCGAGCGCCAGTCCGACGACCGCATGGTCGGCGGTATCTACAAAGGTCGCATCAAGAACCTCGATCCCGGCCTCAAGGCCGCCTTTGTCGACATCGGCTACGCCAAAAACGCGTTTCTCCATTACTGGGACATGCTCCCCGCCGCCGCCGATTCCTCCGTTGAGGTCGTCCGCGTCAACCGCCGCAAAGACGCACCCGCCCGCTCCGCCGAGCCGACCGTCAAGGATATCCCCAACCTCTACCCGCCCGGCTCCGACATCGTCATCCAAGTCACCAAAGGCCCCATCGGCACCAAGGGCCCGCGCACCACGACCAATCTCTCGATCCCCGGGCGTTACCTGATTTTGATGCCCTTCTCCGAGGGCTGTGGCATCTCGCGCAAGATCGAGGATCCGCAGGAGCGGAAACGCCTCAAACAGATGCTCAACGAACTCACCATCCCCGAGGGCATGGGCGTGATCGTGCGCACCGCCGGCGAAGGCAAAAAGACGCGTTACTTCGTGCGCGACCTGCACCTCCTCCTCAAGAAATGGGAGGAAATCTCCACCAAGACCGCCAACGATCGCGCGCCCGCGTGCCTCTATCAGGAGCCCGATCTCGTCGAACGCACCGTCCGCGACTTCCTCACCGAAGAGGTCGACCGCGTGCTCATCGACAACAAGGCCGATCACGAACGCACCCAGGCACTCGTCGGCCAGATCTCCCAACGCTCCCGCGGCCGCATCGGCCTTTACAACGACAGCATCCCGATCTTCGAACGCTTCAACATCGAGCGCCAGATCGAGCAGACCGCGCAACGCAAAGTCGGCCTCCCCTCCGGCGGCGAAATCGTCATCGACGAAACCGAGGCCCTCATCTCGATCGACGTTAACACCGGCTCCCACAAAAACCGCGGCGGCGACGAGAAAAATACCATCTACGCCGTCAACCTCGAAGCCGCCACCGAAGCCGCCCGCCAGATCCGCCTCCGCAACCTCGGCGGCCTCATCATCATCGATTTCATCGACATGAAGGAGCGCCGCCACCGCAACGCCATCTACGAAAAAATGGTCGCGGAAATGGCGCAGGACAAAGCCAAGAATCACATCCTCCCCATCTCCACGCTCGGCATCATGCAAATGACCCGCCAGCGCCAGCAGGAGTCGCTCTCGAGCAATCTCTATACGGACTGCCCGTATTGCCGAGGCCGCGGCATCGTGAAGAGCGCCACGACGATGTCGGTCGAACTGCAACGCAAGCTCTCCTCCGTTCTCCGCCGCCTGCAACTCCGCAGCGATGTGAAGGAATACTCCCTGCGCGTCCTCGTCCACCCAAGCATCTTGGAACGGCTCCGCAGCGAAGACGCGGAATTGCTCGTGCGCATGGAGAAACTTTACGGCGCCAAACTCGCCTTCCGTGCGGACCTCAACTACCACGTCGAAAACTTCAAAATCATCAACGCCCTCACCGGCGAAGAATACCGCTAACGTGTATGGTGACATTAATTCCGTGTCGCTGACACGAATTCCGTGATGCAGACATGAATCCCATGCCACGCTGACAGTAATTCCGTAGTATCGACACAACAGCCACTACTTGAAAGGGCACCCCCACCGGTGCCCTTTTTCTTTCACGGTGTCCTGCCAAGCTGGTATTGAAATTTTTGTTCGGATTCAGAGACCGCCACTGCCATCCACTGATTGTCCCTCGTCCGCCCCCAGCAAACACGGAACCAAAGACTGCAACGCAGTGCTCCTCAACGCCTGCACAGGCATCCGGCGTCATGCTGCTACCGGCAGCGATACGATTTCCTGACGCCCGTGGCCAACCACACTAGCGACGTGACAGACCCAATAGGCATATTGGTGATAGGCTTTGAGACTGCTCGTCGGTTTATTTCCGGCGCGGCTGGACAGCCTGCCTACGGGTCGGCGTCGTAAATTTCCACTAATGCGACTCCACTGCCGCCGTCACTTCCGCTCACGATTGCCGTATAGGCACCGGAGGGCAGGTTGCCGAGCCAAGCAGCATCCCGCGACCCGGACGTCAGGGCAAAGGCGCCGAGGCGTGCGCCAGCACTGGCAATCAGTGAGCCGTTGCCACCGTTGTCCCAGTCGTCGTTTTCGGCGACCAGCCGATCTCCCTGCATGACCCGCAGGCGCGGATCACCCAGGACTCCGGTCAAGCCAAACTGCTCCAGAGCCGGGCCGACCGCGCGTATCATTATCCGCTTAGGTCCGCCGGTAATGACAAAGCCACCGATCAGCACATTGTCGCGGTTTCCCACCAGGGCTCGGGAAGAAACATTGAGCAACCGGTTATTGCCTTCCCACGTGCGGTAGAGTTCCGCGAGAGCTACCGCCGACGCTCCGGCTTGCACGTGTGCGGTGAACGCGCCCGCGGGGAGTCGCGGCTGCATGGCCGCATCGTGACTACCCGGATCAAGCGCAAAAGCACCAAGCTCAGACGACAGAGCCGCGATCCCCGGACCATCGTCCTGCCACTCATCATTCGTTGCGATCAAGTCGCTTCCCCTAAACAGAAGCAGTCGCGGGTCGTTCACAACCCTTGTAACTCCGAAACGCTGCAACGAAGGGCCGACTCCTCGTACCAAAGTTCGCATGGTCTCCATTTCCGGCCGGAGCACAAAGCCAACGATCAGCGTCTCCTGGCCTTGTGCGGCGAGGCCGCGGGTCGACAGGTTGGCGAGCGAGCCGGGAGTCGCCCGCTGTGCAGGGTAGTAAGCGAGGGTCTGTGTATTCAGCGTTGGTGAGCCCGCCAGAATGATACCGAGAGCTACCATACCGGTCGGCTGTTTGAGCAAAACTCCTCCGGCGGAATTCCAGTCGCTGTGCCACGGACGCGGATTGAACGAGGGATCCCAAGCGCCGTCCGGAAACAGGCGGACCGCGCCACGTCGGGCAGTGCCGTCAACTTGGTCGAAGCCGCCTTGCGCCCAGAGAGCCCCGTCGGCCTCCATCTGCACATCAGTGATCCCAGTCGCGTATCCTGAAGAGCGAAATTTGGGCGGAGTGAAGGTTTCGTCACGGCGACCGTCGGGCCAGAATCGTTCAATGCCCGGCGCCTCCGGGCTACGTATCACCACCCTTCCGTCCGGCAGTCTCACGCCCAGCGTATTAGTCGATCCAGTCACCGGCAGGATGACCGAGTCTACGAAGCGGCCATCCGAATCAAAGTGTTCCAGCGCGACAGGTGGCGTGTGGGTCAGCGGCTGGCTGACCAATCGGTAGATCGATCCATCGGCCGCCACTATAAACGAGTAAGGACGACCGTCCGCAAACCGTGCATCCGGCGCAAACGAAGGATCCGGCAGGCCCTCTAGCGTGACCGCGGTGAGTTCCGGCTTCGACGTGGTCGTGCGTTGCACCGCCATCAACATACGATTCGGTGGCTGCCACTGCAGATCATACGCTTGTGCCCAGGCCGCCAGGGCGTCGTCGTGAAACGTCACCTCGCCGGAGGTCATCACGTGCATGAGGGTGAACCGGAACGGCACGTCGATGGACTGCTGGTAAGACGCGAGGACCCAGAACGTGCCGTCGCCCATGGTGACGGCAGCGATCGTGCGCAACTCATAGAACGTCGCCGGTGAAGTGGCAAAGCTGGAATCCACCGTCCCATCCGCGCGGTAGCGCAGGATCCGCCGATCGCATGCGACCACCAAGCTGCCATCCGGTCCGGGACCTACTACGAACGGCGCCACCGTTGGGCTGAGGCTGCGTTCCACTTGGACGGTAATGCCGAACGGGTCTACCGATTGCGGCATAATCTGCAGATCAGCCGCCTCACTCGTCACCGAACCGCCGGCATTGCTCACCGTGGCCCGATAGCTGCCAGTGTCCGCGGTGGTCGCCTGAGCGATGCCCAAATCGGCGCGAGTTTCGCCCGGAACCGGTGCACCGTCCTTACTCCACGCATACCGGAGGGGCGGAGTGCCCCACGCCTTGACGGATAGCCTCACGGAGTTACCTGCGACCGTGCCTTGAGCTTGCGGCTGTTGCAGCAGAACCGGCGCCTCCGCCGAGCTGCGCAGGCGGGCCAGGTTGCGCCTCGCGAGGCCACCGACACTGGAAAACTCGCCCGCGATCACAATCGAACCGTCCGGCGCAAACGCCATCGCATTTACGGAGGGGTAGCCTCTGTCGCTCGCCATACCGCCCACATCGAAGGTGGGATCGAACTTGAACGAAGGGTCCAACCGGGCGACTCCGGCCTGATTGTAGAGTTTGGAAGGATCGTAGTAACCGTCGATCACTACGTTCGTGAAAACGCCGCCTGCCAGCACCCGTCCGTCCGCATACGCTAGGATGCACTCGATACTCCCCGGATTGGACAAGCCAACTCCCGAGCAGTATGTCTTGAAGCGGTTCAAGTTGATTCTCTTCGAGGAATCAGACGTGGTCAGACCATCACCCCAGCTTTTCGCATCGCTCGAATCGGTTCCGAGCATGAGTTTGCCGTTGGGCAGCAGCACGAGCGCGTTGTAAACGGACGCGGGCGACCGAGCATACGACGTGTTGTCCAGAAGTTGTCCGTCCGGTCCTAACGTCGCGAAAATGGCCTCGTCGTCGTAGAACGTCGAGGGCGTCAGTTGCGTGCCGGCGATATGCAGCCGTTTGTCCTGGGGCAGGATAGCCGTGATCAGATTGGCAAAGTCTCGCGTCACGTAGGTCGTGATCGGCAGCGGGCGGTTCCCCGCGTCGAAGGTAAGGTCGAGACTGCCGCCAGGGGTCAGCCGCGCCAGCGACTGGCGGGCGCCGCCGCCGATCTGGCTAAACAGACCGCCGACGTAAAGCTGCCCGTCAGTCGCGAGAGCGATTGCGGCGACGATGGCATCGGCCGGTAGTTGTGCATTGAACGATGGGTCGACCGACCCATCCGGCCGCACCCGGGCGAGCGCGTTGATCGGCCGCCCATTCACCGTCGTGAAACGACCAGCAACGAGAATGTCCCCGTTCGCGAACTGAAGCAGCCGAAGGACCCCGCCGCTCGCACCCGAATATCCGATGCTCACGTTGAAAGAGGGGTCCATCGTCCCATCCGGCAGCACGCGAGACAGTCGCGCAGGCTGCCCCGTCGCGAACGTGCCAACGATCATCCGACCTGACTCGTCGATGACGAGTGCGGGTATCGGGTCAGCGGTTGGGAGGTTGGGCGCGAAGGAGGAATCCACGCTCCCGTCCTGCGCTAAGGATCTAAGGACGCATAATCCGTAACAAAGGCAGCCAACCCATAGCGGCCGAACCGTGCGGAGACACATGCTGCCATCTTGCAGCCCAAGGCATTCGCTTCAACCCCTGAGATACAGTGAAGGGTGTAGCGCTTGGGAATCGTGGAAGTCACGGAACCGAAAGTCCGCCGGTCGGGATGGTCCACTCCTCTCTTTCCGCGGGCGGCATGAAGAACAGACCGTTGACCATGGATAACCGTAAGATTTCAGACGGCTTCGGCCATCGGCTCGCAAAACTGGCTTTCGTCGGGCATCCCGATGTCCGACAGCGCACCGCGATTATCTACGCGTTCGCCGTCTCCTTCCAGCGCACGAAAACGTGAATTTGAAGATCGCGTGGAGTTGGATGCTGCTCCGTCAAACGGAGCTTAATTGGAAAGCACCGCATGACTTTGAATTCTTGTCACCTCCCCTCTGACCTTGGTGTCACGGAATTAATGTCACCATACATTAACGAAGAAGAAGAACGCGCAGACCGAAACGTTTTCGCTTCGCTTTTCCTACCCGCCCGGCCCACGAGCCGGGCGTTTTTTGTGTCGCGGGGCGCCCGCCGGCTCGTCGCCACGGATGCCTTCTCTCGGCCTTGGCCGGTCGACCGCCTGTGACGACCGCGCTCAAACCGACGACACTCGGTCACAAAAAAGCCGTGGCGCCATGGCCACGGCTTCGCCGAAAGGATCTTCTGCAACCTCAGCTTTGCGCGACCGCGCGCCGCCGACGGCGCACAACGACCGCCCCCAGCGCCACCGCTCCCAGCAGCGCAGCATACGAGCTCGGCTCAGGAATCGGCGACGCATTCACCGCCCCGTAAACCCCGGAATAGATCGGCGAGGTCGGCGCACCAACATAATAGGCGTAAAAAGGGTATCCGGTGGGAGACACCGCAAAGAAATCACTCGTGCCATGGATGAACTCCGCCGAGCCCTGGGAAATACCGTTCGGGGCGGCGGCGAATTGAAACGTCGAACCGATGATCACGATCTGCAGGCCGACGGCACTCGCGTTGGTCGTCATATCAGCCTCGGTAAAATTGACGCCGCCGTTAAAGGAAAACGAAAGCGTTAACCCATCGAAGCTCGTGAAATCATAGGATCCGTCGCCTAACGGCGCCCCAATGTAAGTCATCGTGCCGACCCCGACGATGCTGTTGGTGTCGAGCACGCCCGACATGCCAAGGCCGGAGTTGTCGAATAGCGACTCCAGGGTTTGAATCGGGGCACCAGGGGCGGGCGACGCGAAGGCCGGCGTTTGCGAAAAAATGACCGCGGCTCCAACGCCGAGAAGGATGGTTTTAATTGAGTTCAAGCGCCCGAAATATCCACCGAGGCCGCGGGGGTTTGGCGATAGCAAAAAAATGTAAAGTCGACGACAGCTCACCCTGCGTCCGCCGGCTTGGCGCAAAGCGCGAGCCGGTGCTTTCCCGAGGGAATTTCGCGCTGCTTTTAGCCCGCGTGTAATTTTCCGACGGGCTTTCCGCAATTGGCTGCAACGGCGCCACTCCCGGCGTCGCTCTCCCCATGAAATCAGCCTCCTCCCTTCATCGCTTAAGCGCCTTCCTGTTCCGCGCGGCCCTCCCGCTTGCGCTCGCCTTCAGCGCGCCTGCCCTTTGCGCGGGCACGCCCTCACCCATCACGATCTCGCCGCCGACGATCGCTCCGCTCCAGACACTCAATCCTTATGCGCAAGCGTTCACCGCCACCGGCGGAGCGGCGCCCTACACCTGGAGCACGCCCATTGTCGCACTGCCCGCCGGACTCGCGCTCAACTCCACTACCGGCCTAATCAGCGGCACGCCCACCAAAGCCGGCAGCGCGGTCATTTTCATCCGCGTGACCGACGTCAACGGTCTCTCCACGCAACGCGGATGGAATGTCGCCATCGCCGTTGGCGCGCCGCCTGTCGTTTCCAATCCGCCGCCCGACAATGCCGGACCGCCGCCACCTTCCTCCTCCGCCTCCACGCCGCTCGCCATCACGCCGACGACATTGCCCGCCGGCACCGTGGGCTTGGGGTATTCCTACATCCTCAATGCCACCGGCGGCACACCGCCTTACACCTGGAATCTTCAATCCGGCAGCTTCCCAACCGGCCTCGCCCTCGACGCCGCCGGGCACATCGGCGGCACCCCGGCCAGCGGCGGCGCGTGGATTTATTCTTATCCCTATTCGGTCTATATCAACGTCACCGATTCCACCGGTCACAAAGCCGCCGCCTCATTTCCAATCGCGCTGCAGCCGTCCCCTGATGGCTCCGGCGAAGGCGGCTCCACGCCGCCGCCCGTCGTCACGCCGCCGTCCGCCACCTATACGGTGACCGTCGTCAACGGCACCGCGAACGGCACGGCGACCGCCACGGTTTCCGCCGGCAACACCGTCTCCTTGGCCGCCGCGCCTGCGCCCGCCGGCCAGTATTTCAAACAATGGAGCGGCCCCGCCTCCGCCGATCCCTTCGCGGCCACCACGACGTTCGTCATGCCGGCGGCGAACGTCACCTTCACCGCGAATTACTATACCCCTCCGCCTCTCCCCGCGGTCGTCGCCGGCCACCCACGGCTCTGGCTCAATCAATCCGATCTCCCGCGCCTCCGCTCCTGGGCCACGCCGTCCAACACCCTCTATCAACAAGGCCTGCGATCCATGCTCTCGCTCGCCCTGCACGCCTACGACCTTTGTTTTCCCAACGCCCAGCTCGCCAGCCCATATCCCGATTCGGGCGATATCAACGGCTACTCCGGCGCCAATATCACGCCGAGCGACATGATCAGCGAACAACACGCACTCACCCTCGCGTTCTTCGGCCTCGTCGATCCCGACCCGGCCGCGCGCCTCGTTTACGCGCAAAAAGCCCGTGCCCTGTTCATGTATGTCATCAACGAAGCCGCGAAAGGCCACCTCAAGGGCGCACCCTTCCGCGATCCCATCTTCTCCATCTACAATCGCGGCAACTCCAGTGGCGAATGCTGGCCGCTCCTCGCCGACTGGCTCCAGGGCGTCACCGATGCCAACGGCCAGCCCGTCGCCATCCTCACTCCCCAGGACAAAGCCACCATTCGCAGCGTTTTCCTCCTCTGGGCCGACGACTGCCTCAACGCCTATACAACCGGCGGCGATCACCCCGCGCCCATCGGCGTCACGAATAACGTCGCGCTCCTTCCGGGCGGCAACGCCATGCGCATCGCGGCCAACAACTACTATCTCAACCACGCCCGCCTCATCACCATGATGCCGCTCGCACTCGATGCCGCGGATGATCCCGCGGTAGACTCCGCGGTCCCCGCCTCGGTCCGCGGCAACACCCTGCGCAGTTACCTCCTCAACGCCACCGGCGCCTGGCTCTATCAACAATTCGCGATGTTCGGCGATCCCGCCGACGTGCGCGCCGCCTATCAACTCCCCGCCTCCGCCAGCGTCGGCCTCGCCTCGGGCGGCACCGCCGTCGAAGGCGGCCTCTACGGACACTCCATCGGCTATATACAAGGCCAGCTCCTCGCGCTGCAAACCGCCGGCGCCACCGATCCCGCCGTGTTCGGTCCGCAGATCAGTCTTCTCAACTCCCCCGTGTGGGATCGCTATGTGCACGGCTTGTTCGCCACCATGGTGCCCCAGCAACAGGTCAATCCCGTGCAAAGTTATCTCGGGCCGATTTATGAAATCGCCAGCATCGGCGACCTCATCCGGCTCTGGGTGACGCCCGACGTCATGACGACCTATTCCCTGCTCGCCCTCACGGAACAGAAGCAGGGCCGCACCGATCACCTCGCCGCCGCCCGTTGGATCGCGCTCAACGCCGTCGAAGGCGGCAGCGCCGGCCTGCTCAACCGCATTCAGCGGCCCTACAACACCATCGAGTCCATTCTCTATTTCATGCTCTTCGATCCCACGGATCCGACCGCCCTCCATCCGGCCGACCCGCGGCTCGCCTACGGCGCGAATTTCTACGACCCCGGCATGGGCCGCCTGCTCGCGCGCACCGACTGGTCGCCCAACGCCACGCTCTTCGATTTCCGCAGCGGCTGGCTCTCCATTAACCATCAGAATTGCGACGGCGGCCAAATCGAGTTCTACCGCCACGGCGAATGGCTCACCAAGGAGCTCTCCAACTACGACAACTACGGCAACGGCCAGTCCACCATCTGGCATAATACCCTCGCGCTGCAAAACTGGTCCTCCTCCGCGACGCCGTTCATG
This sequence comes from Horticoccus luteus, assembly GCF_019464535.1. Taxonomy (GTDB): domain Bacteria; phylum Verrucomicrobiota; class Verrucomicrobiia; order Opitutales; family Opitutaceae; genus Horticoccus; species Horticoccus luteus. The sequence goes on from NZ_CP080507.1 coordinate 3,079,533, forward strand.
CAATGGTTCGAACAGCCCTACTGGAACAACGGCTCGCAATGGAACAACCACCAGTCCGCCGGCGATCCCGTCACCCTCGCCAGCAGTGGCCCAGGCTACGCCGCCGCGCAGACCGACCTCACGAATCTCTATAATCACCCGTCGTCCAATCCAGCCGGCAACTTCACCGACATCCAGCACGCCAGCCGCTCGGTCGTCTGGCTTCAGCCCGATTGCATCGTGATCTACGACCGCGCCACGTCGTTGCACGCCGGCCTGTTCAAACGCTTCAATCTCTCGCTGACGGCCGCGCCGTTCATCGATCAAGCGCAGCGTCAGGCCTCGGTCATCACGCCTCACGGGCAGCACCTCTTCGTGCAGACGTTGCTCCCCGCCAACGCCACGCTCACCTACGTCCCCGAAGGCGGCACGCTCACCAACATCGCCCAACTTGAACCGTGCAACGGCCGCCTCGTCGTCGAAGACACCACCCGTCCCACCGACGTCCGCTTCCTCCACGTATTGCAAGGCGCCGACGCCGCGGTCACGTCACCCACCGCCGCCAGCATGGTGCAAAGCACCGCCGGCACGGCCTGCACCGGCGCAATCGTCGGCGCCAGCGTGGTGATGTTTCCCGTTAACCTCGGCGGCGCCAACGTCGGCACAAGTTACAGCGTTCCCGCGACCGTGACGAAACACTACGTCACCGGCCTCGTGCCCGGTGGTTCCTACTCGGTCGTCGCGGATAGTGATGGCGTCACCGCGCAGGTCGCCCTCACGCCCGGCGGCCCGCTCACCGCCGATTCCGCCGGTGTGCTCTGCTTCGACCTTGCGAGCGTCATGAACTGATCCCCTTCCCCACGTCAGCCCTCCAGCCGCCGGCTCACCACCGGCGGCTTTTTTCTGCCCGGAGCCCTCGCGGTCGCTTCGGTCCGGCCGCGGTCGCGACGCCGGAAAATTTCTGCCGCCGCAAACTTTCCTGTAATTCTCCGCCGGCGATCCCGCAATCGGTCGTGGGCACTCCCGCCTCTTCTCCATGACGCTTCCCTCCCGCCTCGCTGCCACCGCGGCCCTGCTCACCCTCACCATCGCCGCGCGCGCCGATTTTCACTATACTCTGACCGACCTCGGCACTGTTGGCGCCACTTATAGCTACGGCACCGCGATCAACAACGCCGGCACGGTCGCCGGCTATCTCGACTACACCTCCACCGGCACCAAAATCGCCTTCGTCGCCGTCGGCGACGCCGCGCAACCGATCGGCACGCTCGGCGGCACTGAGAGCCGCGCGCTCGGTCTCAACGATGCCGGGCAAGTCGTCGGCTATAGTTTTCCCGCCTCGGGTAATTACCACGCATTCATCTACGCTCACGGCACATTCACCGATCTCGGCACCCTCGGTGGCGGAGCGAGCTACGGCTATGCCATCAACCAATCCGGCCAAGCCACCGGCTATTCGACTGTCACCTCCCAAGCGCCGCATGCCTTTCTCTACGCCGGCGGCGTGATGACCGATCTCGGCCTCCTTCCCGGCGGACTTTCCAGCAATGGTCAGGCGATTAACGCTTCCGGCCAGGTCGCCGGTTCCGCCACTCTCGCCAACGCCCACTCCCGCGCGGTGCTCTTTTCCGGCGGCGCCGCGCTCGATCTCGGCACGCTCGGCGGCGCCAACAGCTACGCCTACGGCCTCAACGACGCCGGCCAGGTCGTCGGCTACTCCAACACCGCCGCGGGCCCTAACCGGGCGTTTCTGTTCACCGACGGCGCCCTCACCTCACTCGGCGCGTTCGGCCCCTCTCTCGATAGCTATGCCACGGCGATCAACAACCTCGGCGACGTCATTGGTTACGCCGGCACCGCCACCAACGGCAACCACGGCTTCATCTCCTCGGCCGGCACGCTCTACGATCTCAACGATTTCATCACCGGCGCGAGCGGCTACACCGTCACCGTGCCCTACGCGATCAACGATCTCGGCCAGATCGCCGCCGCCGCGCACGACCCCTTCGGCTACACCCACGCCGTGCTGCTCACGCCGTCGCAAATTTCCCCGTCGCTCGCCACCATCCCCGAGCCGTCCGCCGCGGCCCTCCTCGCGGCCGCCGTCGCGCTGGCTGTCGCGGTGCCGCGGCGGCGCCGATGAACGCCACACTTGACGCTTCACTCGCGCCCGCCGCGGGTTATGACTCCCGGCTCATGCCCGAGCGCGAGTCTCCCGCTGGTGACGCCGCCTTCGCTTCCACCCAATGGAGCATCGTTCTCGCGTCGCGCCCCGACGCCACCGACCGGCCCGCTGCGCTGCAATCCCTCTGTTCCGCGTATTGGCTGCCTGTCTACAGCTATCTGCGCCGCCGCAACTTTTCGCCTGCCGATGCGGAAGATCTCACGCAGGGCTTTTTCGCCTACGTGATCGAGAGCGATTTTCTCACCCGACCCGACCCCGCCCGCGGTCGCTTTCGCGGCTACCTCGTCGGCGCGCTGAAACACTTCCTCGGCCAGCACTTCGAACGCGCCCTCGCGCAAAAACGCGGCGGCCGCGTCCGTTTTGTGGATTGGTCCACGCTCGACGCCGAACGCGAATTTGCCGCCGCCGATCAACCGCAACTCGACCCCAGTGAAGCCTACGAGAAAACCTGGGCGCTCACGCTCCTGCACCGCGCGTTGCAACAACTCGAAGCCGAACAAATCGCCGCCGGCCGGCAACGCGTCTTCACTGTCCTGCGCGCCTTCCTCAGCGCGACGCCCACGCGGGGCGACTACGATGCCGCCGCCCTCGCCCTCGGCACCTCCCGCACCAACGTCGCCGTCTGGGTCCACCGCCTCAACCACCGCTACGCCGAACTCGTGAAACTCGAAGTCGCCGCCACCGTGCGCTCGCCCGACGACATCGCCGCCGAGATGCAACACCTCCTTCAGGCGCTGCGCCGCTAGTCCGCCGATGCCTCCCTCCGCCTCTGCTTCCCCGCCGCCTGCCTCCTGCCCGCGCTGTGGCAACCTCACCGCCCATCCCTTTGCCGACGTGGGCGGCCTGTGCCTGCGTTGCGCCGGCGAACGCGCCTTCGCCCTCGGCACCGACACGCCGTTCGAAACCGAAACTCCTCTCGATCCCGCCGTCGCAACGGGCGTCGCCGACTTCGCACCCATCGACCAACCCGCGCGCATCGGTCCCTACACGATCATCGAGGAGCTCGGCCGCGGCGGCATGGGTCGCGTTTACGCCGCGCGCCAGAGCGGCCTCGGCCGCATCGTCGCACTGAAGGTCTTCTCTCCCGGCCCCGGCGCGCCGCCCGAACTTGAAATGCGTTTCCTGCGCGAAGCGCAAACCGTCGCGCGGCTTCATCACCCGCACATCATCTCGATCCACGATTCCGGCCGGGCCGGCGGCGACGTTTACTTTTCGATGGCCTACGTCGAAGGCGGCGACCTGGCTCGGCAGCTTAGGCAGCGCACGTTCGCCCCGCGCGAAGCCGCCGCGCTCGTGGCGAAAATCGCCTCCGCCCTCGCGCACGCCCACGCCGAGGGCGTGCTGCACCGCGACCTCAAGCCCTCCAACATCCTCCTCGACGACGGCGAACCGCGCCTCGCCGATTTCGGCCTCGCGGCGCAACTTGAAACGAGCGGCGACTTCACCAGCGCATCCGGCGTCTTCGGCACGCCGCATTATCTCGCGCCCGAAGCGATGCACGGCGGCGGTGCGGCGCTTTCGGCCGCGAGCGATCTCTACGCGCTCGGCGTCGTGCTTTACGCGTTGCTCACCGGCCGCACGCCTTTCGCCGGCGCCTCGCCGGCCGAACTCGCCGCGCTGGTCAACAGCACCGAGCCGCCTTCGCCCCGCCTGCTCGCCCCCGCGGTGCCGCACGATCTCGAGACGATTTGCCTGAAGTGCCTCGAACGCGATTCCGCGCGCCGCTACACCAGCGCCGCCGCGCTCGCCGAGGATCTGCGGCGCTTCCTCGCCGGCGAACACATCCTCGCGCGCCCCATATCGCCCCTCGGCCACTTTTTCCGCTGGTGCCGCCGCCGCCCCGCACTCGCCGCCGTCTGGCTGCTCGTCGTCGCGATCGCCGTCGGCTCCACTCTCTCCGCCGTGTGGGTGGCTCACGCGCGCGCCGCCACCGAAAAGTCGCTCGCGCGTGCCCGCGCCGCCGAGGCCGCCGACCGCGAGCATCTCCGCGCCGCTCGTCTGAGCGAGGCGCGCGCCATCCGCCACACCACGCTGCCCGGTCGCCGCCAACAAGCCCTTGTCGCGCTCGCCGAGGCCGCGCGCATCCGCCCGGGCGTCGATCTTCGCAATGAGGCGCTCAGTGCGCTCCTCTTGACCGATCTCTCGCCCGCGGAAACGTGGGATCTCGGCACCAACGCCCCCGCCGCCATCACGTTCGATCCCGCCGGCCGCACGGCCGCCGTCGAAATGATCAACGTCGCCGGCCCCGTCCGCAGCCCCGCTACGTTTCACACCTGGGGTCAAGGCCTGGCCACGCCGCCAATCGCCGCCGCCGGCACGCGCGTCATTGGCACCCTGCGTTTCAGCGCTGATGGGCAGCACGCGATGGCGCGTTACCTCGATGCCACGCTGCGCGTCTGGCGCACGCACGACGGTCAGCCCGAACTCATCCTGCGCGGTCTCCCTCTGCCGGGCGGATCCATGCTCACGAAAGATTTTAACGACGACTACGATTTCAGTCCCGACGCTTCGCAAGTGGTCGTCGGCGCGGCCCCGCACGGCCTGACACTTCATCGCCTCACCGACGGAGGCGAACTCGCGCATTCTCCAGCAGGCGCACAGTTCAACGTCGTGCGCTATTCTCCCGATGGCGCGCTCATCGCCGCGGCGCGCACCCAAGACCACGCGGCGCGCGAGGTTTTCATCTTCCGCGCCGACACGCTCGCCCTCGCCTATCGCCTCGCTCAAGTCACGGCGCCCAGCGCGCTGGAATGGACCGCTGACGGCACGCGCCTCCTCGTCGGCGCCGAAGACAATTCCCTTTCGATCTTTGACGTGCGCCACGAGCGGCTGCTCGCGCGGCATCCCCTCGGCCTGCACGATCTGGTCCAGGTTCTGCCACTCGACGACGACCGCCTCGCCGTGACGCGCGGTGTCGAAACCAACCTTCACTTCGTCAACCTCCTGACTGGCCGCCCGGAATTCGAGCTGCCCGAAATCGGTCCCGCCCTCGTAGCCGCGCCCCGCGGCGGGCACACGTTCGTCACGACAAGTCTCCAAGGTATCGCCACGCGCTGGAACGTGATTTCGCCCATCGGACTTCGCAGCATCGCTCCACCCCATCCCAGCGCCTACACCGGCGCCGGCTTGAGCGGCAGTTTCGATCTTAGCCCCGACGGGCGCTGGGCGGCGTCCGGGCACGGTCGATACACGCTGCTGCGCGATCTCGCAACTGGCCGCGTGCTCGCCGCGCTCGACGCCGGTGCCGATCGCGCCACTGAATTTACGACTGTCGCGTTTGAAGCGAACGGCAGCTCGCTGCTCGTTTGCTCGACGCTCAACGGCCTGCAACAACGCGAGCTCGTCCGCCGCTCCGACGGCCGCGAAATCGAATTTGGACCGCCGCAGCTTATCGATGCCGAGCCTGGCTTCGCGATTGCCGCGTATTCCGCCGACCGGCTGCGTTGCGCGTTGGTCAATTTCGAAACGGGCGCGGTGAAAATCATCGAGCGATCGTCTGGCGGCCTGCGCAACCGCGCGCACTGGACCACTCCCGGCGTGTATGGCGCCGCCTTCAGTCCCGATGCGGCCGAGGTGCTGGTGAACTGCAGCGGCCAAGGTCCGGCCGGCGGCGAGCAACGTCTGCGGGTGCATCGCGTCGATGACGGCGCGGTCGTCGCCGAGCTGCCCGCGCGCGTGTCCTGCGACGTCGCCTGGAGTCGTGATGGCCGCACCGTGCTTACGTCCAACGGTCCCTCCGAAAGCATCCTCTGGGATACCGCCACGTGGCAGCCGCGCGTAAAACTTGCGGGAGAACTCGGAGGCGACGCCACGTCGTTCGCGCTCTCGCCCGACGAGGCCTACGCCGTAATCGTGCGCGACAATCACATTCACCTCGTTGCGATGACCGACGGAAAGGCGTTTGCGACCATCGAACTCCCCGATGCGGCCGATCTCGCCACCGGCGTAAAATTTCTCCCCGACGGCCATCGCTTCGCCATCCTTTGGCCCGACAGCCGCATCGATATCCTCGACCCCGCCGCCTTGCGCGCGTCCCTCGATCCGCTCGGCTTGGCGTGGTGAGACCAGCCGGGGGCGGCCGGCTCGCGCGCGCTTGCTTCGCGTTTCTGCCGCAACGGCAGACTCGCACGACGCGACTTGCGGTTGCATCGCTGCGCGGCCCAAGCTGCGCGCCACCCCTATGCTCAACCTACCCCGCGTTCTCTTCCATCGCTGCTCGCTGCTCGCTTTCCTCTTTTGGGCGACGGCGGCGCAGCCCGCAGCGGACATTTCCTCTCCTGTCCCGCGGGTCAAAGGCCCGATCTTCAATCAGGACAGCACGCAGTTTTTCTTCGATTATACAGCCACCGAAATGAGCGGCGCGCTCGTCGATGCCTATATTGATCAACTCGCTGACGCCGGAATCCGCACATTCGTTTCGTGCGTCAATGCCCAGCGCGCCAATTATCCGAGCAAAGTCTGGGAGCACGACTGGGACCGCTACGATCCAGCCGGCCCCAACGACCAACCGGTGCTCCGCTATCTCGCAGCCGCGGGCCCCGCGGGAATTGCTGCCACTCGCGGCCGGCTCGACGCCGCCAAACGCCTTGCCGACCTCGGCATCAATTTCCATGCGCGGGCACTCGCCCGCTGCCGCGCTCGCGGGATCGGCGCATGGGTGAGCGTGCGCATGAACGACCTGCACGACTGCCTGCTTCCCGAGTCGACACTTCTCAGCAGCTTCTTCAAAGCGCAGCGGGCCGCGGGCCAATTGCGTGCGCCGTATCGCGGCGGCGACTGGTGGGCCGATCGCGGACTCGATTGGGAACGCCCCGAGGTGCAGGATCATTATTTTACCCTCGTGCGCGAGCAGTTGGAAACGCTCGACCTCGACGGCCTCGAACTCGACTGGATGCGTTTCCCGTTGAGCTTTCGACCAGGCCACGAGCTCGCCGGCGGTCGGGCCATCACCGCGTGGATGCAGCGCGTCCGCGCCGAATGCGCACGCGCGGCAACGCGCCTCGGGCATCCCGTGCTCCTCGGCGTGCGCGTGCCGACGCGGCCCGAGGCCGCCCGCCGCTTGGGGCTCGATGGCGCGGGTTGGGCGCGGGTTGGGTTGGTCGATCTCGTCGTGCCCACGCCCTTTTGGTCCACCACCGATTTCGACATTCCGATTCAGGAATGGAAACGCCTTCTCGCCGGCACGTCCGCTGAACTCGCCGGCGGCATCGAGATCCGCTACCAGCCGGTGCCCAACGGCCCCGCGTCGATGATGACGCCTGCGCTCGTCGCGGGCGTCAGCGCAGCGTTGCTCCATGGCGGCGCCGACGCCGTCTACCTCTTCAACTATATCCCCAAGCCTCTGTTTCAGGAAACACAACACCCGTGGACCGCCGCGGAATACTCGGCGGTCATGCACGGACTGCAGAGCGCGGCCGGCGCCGCCGCCTTGGCGCGCGTGCACGCCATCACCTACCGCGACATCCGCGCACCCGGTGAGCCCGCCGATGCCGCGTTCCCCGCCACCGATCACCACACCGATTTTCAATGGCCACCCGGCTGCGCGTTGCGCGTGCAAACGGGCCCGGTGCCGGAAGCCGGGCGTGCCGTTGCGTTGACGATGGAATTTGGTCCGGATTCCGCCGGCCCCGACAAGCTGCGCGTCTATCTCAACGCCACCGAGCTGGCTCCGGCCGCGGGCTCGCAAGGCGCCCTTCGCACTTACCCGATTCCACACTCGCTACTCCAGGACGAAGCGCAGGTGGTGGAAATCGTCTCAGGAAAAGACGCCGCATTTACTGTGCAGCGCCTCGAAATTTCCGTCGCTAAAAAGTAACCTACGCGGCCCGCTCTCCGCGGCCGCTCGGAAAGAACGGCCGCGAGAGGCGCCTGCGCGCCGAGGGCTTCAGGCGGCGCGACGGAAGCGCGGGCGCGCAAACCGCACCGCGTCGATCGCGAGCGCTCAGTTCACGTTGGACGAGCCGACCAGAAACGGGTGCCCTGGCAGCGCGAGTTCACCAGCGAATTCAAACTTGTCGGTCCCCGACGAGCCGGGGCCATATACTTTGCCGGTGCTGGCATCCGTCAGTTTGCCTACGCGGAAACTGAGGATCTTTTTCCCGTTGAAGTCTGCGACGGTCACGATGTTGGCCCGATCCGTCACGCTGACTGCCACCGGATCGCCCATGCGCTTGTCACGGATGCGGCGGAAGACTGAGCCCTTCCCGCCGAAGCTCACCACGCCCTCCACGTCACGTTCGCCGCGGCAGGCCACGTAAAACATGCCGTTGAGCGGATCGGTTGCGACGGTGCCGTCGGAATTCGTAGGCACGAGCGGCAGTCCGCTTTCGTTGAACCGCATGAACGCCATGCTCACCGGATTGCGGCCCACTTTGAACGTGCCCATCTTTTCGAGCGGCCCGAGCTTCTCATAGTCCCAGCGCTTTCTGAGCGACGAAGTATCAAACACCGTGATCGTGCCGTCTTCCGAAGCGACGTAGGCTTTGTGCCGATCCTGTGTCCAACGGTTGAGTTTGACGCCCGCGAGCACCGCCGTCGGCTTCGCCACGGTCGTGGTGTAAACGACGGTTGGCTTGATCGAGGGCAACGCGCTGAAGGTCTTCGGGAACTGCGTGCTGCCGGAACCGCGCGACGCGAGCGTCGCCTTAAACGTCGAAACCGAACTCAGGTAACTCGTCTTCATATAGGCAAAGAGCGGCGTGAGGTCGACGAAGCAGACTTTCCCTTCCTGCTTCGAGGCCACGACGGCGTAACCCTTGGTCGCGATCACGCCCTGCCAGTTGCCGTCCCACAGCAGCTTGCGGTTGCTGTCGTTCGTCAGATCGATCTGGGCGAGCGTCTTGCCGCCGGTCGTGCCCGGGCTCTCCCACCAACCGTTGCTCGCCGCCGAGACGGAGCTCGGCGCCGCCATTGGAAGATCGATGTAACCGAGCAGCTTGAAATCCGACCAGCTGCCTTGATTCGGGAAACCCATGTAGGGCCACGTGTGATGCGCCAGATACTTCCCCTCGAGTGCGATGACCGCGAGCTGGCCTTTCATCGCCGTCGTGTCCCACACCGTCACGAGCGCGAACTCATTCAACGTCGTCACGGCGATGGACGTGGGGATCTTGTTCTCCGGGAAAAGCACACTTGGAAAATTCTGCTCTCCCATCGACCGGCTCGTTTGCGTGCCGGCGCTGGCCAGCAGACCGTCGCGATAAAGCACGAGCGCTTCATTGGACAGCAGGCCATAGTTCCGCACCATCGCGATGGGCTGCGTGGGCCGTTCGCCATTCATGGCCGCATAACTCGGAATGAGGGTCTGCGGATCCGGACTCGCCCGGGTCGCCATCGGATCAAGGCGGGGGCTCAGCGCGTAAGCATGATTGTAGAATGCGAAAGTCTGGATGCGATCGAGTCCCGGATTGGTGGCGGGCGAGTCCGGCACATAGCCGACCTGACCGCTCGTGCTCCAATAGTTGGACCACGAACCGGGTGATCCGACTTCATACTTGCCGATGCGCGCGCAGTAAGAGGAATCAGCAGACTTCGTCGTCGGTTTGAAAAGGGTTGGCCGATCGTCCGAAGCGCGGGGATTCAAGTCCGCAAACGTCGGCCCCAGCCGGCTGCTGGCGGTGGTCACATCCCACAACAACGCCGCCGCCGCATACTTGACCGCACTGATCGTGCCGTTGCTGTTGAAAATGGAGAGCAATGAATCGTCAATCGTGACGACTTCGCCATCGGGCGGCTGGATCGGATCGATCGTCGGCGTGGAAGCACCGCCGCCGCCCAGGACGATCTCATCAACATTCGGGAAGTCCTGACCGTTGCTTTCAAAGCGAATGGTGTTCGTCGCGCCGCTCTTGAGGGTGATGGAGACGGATTGCGTCTTCCACGTATCCCACGAGCCGGTCGCATTGAAAGTGATGGACTGCTTCGATCCGTTGACGATCAAAGATCCCGTGCGCGAGCCCGACGGCTGCGCGTAACGAATCGCCAGCGTCGTGCTTCCGCCGCTGCCGCCGTCAATCTTGGCAAACTCCAGATAGCCGCCCGAGTTCGGCAAGTTGGCGAAACCGGACCCGTGGTAGCCGGAATAGTTGTGCTCGATCACCGTGCCGCCGCCGTAGCTCGCGCTCTCGGCTTGAAATGAACCTGCAGCCGACGAACCGCTGTCGCTGCCGGAGCTGCCGCTCCCGGTCGTCACCGTGATCTCATCCACATTCGGAAAGTCCTGCCCATTCGACTCGAGCCGAATCGTGTTCGCCGTGCCGCTCTTCAGCGAGACCGCGACAGACTGCGTCTTCCACGTATCCCACGCACCGGTGGCGCCAAAGGTCACCGACTGCTTTGCGCCGTTCACCAAGAGCGCGCCCGTGCGCGTGCCCGATCCTTGGGCGTAACGAATTTCGATCGTGGCCGTGCCACCACTCCCGCCATCGACGTTATTGAACTGCACGTAACCGCCCGATGAAGGCAAATTAACGAAACCCGATCCCTTATAACCGCCGTAATTCTTTTCGACCACGGTGCCGCCACCGTAACTCGCGCTCTCGGCCTGCAACGAGTTGCTGGAGGCTGACGAGGAACCGCCACCGCTGGCCGCGTCCACCGAAATCTCATCCACGTTGGGGAAGTCCTGCCCGTTTGACTGGAGGCGTATCGTGTTTGTCGCACCGCTCTTCAGCGAGACCGTCACCGATTGCGTTTTCCAGGTATCCCAGGCGCCGGTCGATCCGAAGGTAATGGCCTGCGTGGCCCCGTTCACAATAAGAGCGCCTTTGCGCGTGCCGGAGCCCTGCGCGTAGCGAATCGTCAACGTGGCGCTGCCGCCGCTGCCGCCATCGACGTTCGTAAACTCCACCCATCCACCCGAGTTGGGCAGATTTGCAAAACCGGAACCGTTGTAGCCGGCGTAGTTGTGCTCAATCACTGTCCCGCCGCCGGAGCTGGCGCTCTCCGCTTGCAGAGCTGCGAAACCCGACGATGCCGAAAAGAACGTGAAACCAGTAGCGAGAAGAAACGATATAGGAACTAGGCGAAGGCGCATTGAAACAACGTTTGGGGGTCTATTAAATGATCCGTCTAAACCATCAGGCGGACGCCGGATGCTGCTCATCGTGACCAATCCGATGCAAGTATGTTGCTCCTTTGATTACGTAAGATTACCCCCTTTGCGGATGCATAGAATTTGCTTACGTCTGCGCCCGAGCCGTGAGTCGCCAATATTACGTCGTTTCCAACAAAAATAGTTTCCTAAATGCCCTGTTTTCGCGTTCCAAAAATAGGCACTTACGTCGAAAAAAATATGATCTCCCTCCGCATATTTCGGAACTGAGGGACTAGTTCTTCCTGAAAAAGCCGCTCGAGAGCCGCTTCTTTTGCGATCCGACGCACCTGCTTTTGGGCTCAAAGCCCGTGCAGCGCCGTGGCAAAATCCCCGACGGAAAAAACCCAACCAAACTCCAAAGCGACGCGCCACAGCGCCTGCTGCTTTTCCTGCTCTTGCCGCGCTGTTTCTGCGTTTTCCACCGCGGTGACCGCTTCTTTAATCGTCGAACACATGACTCCATAACGCCGCATGTCGACCATGCCGCCCGGCGACATGAGCAAACACCAGTTGATCGCGAACCCTATATACACGAGGTGGTTGACGCCGTGCACCCGGCAGAGCGCCGCGAGTTGGTGAGCGTTTTCCGCGATTCCTTCTTCCCCGACCGGCCGCGCCTCGTGAGCAAAATCAAGACGCGCAAATCCCGCGTTCACGTCCGGCCAGTTATGTGTGCCCACGAAAACGCGTTCCGCCCGCAGCGCCTGCATGCGCGTGTAAACAGGATCGTGTGCCACGGGGGTGAACTCCCGATCAGGCCCCGCCAGTCTCACCGCTCGTTGATATCCCCGCAGATGCGAATAATAATCGCGCCCACCTACGACGTGGAACACCGGCAGCGGGCTCGCGCGCACCGCCGCGAGCAACGGAGGAAACACGTCATGCAGAATCTGCAGCGCGCGCGGATGATACTCCACGCTCCGCCGCCAGCCTGGCCACTGCTCCATCGTGCCGCACTCCCACGCGTGCATCACGACGAGTGCGGTGTGCGCGGGTGCAATTTCGACCTCCGCCCGCTGCCATCTTCCAAATCCTTCCGCCGGCACGGCGCGTGCGTAGTCGGCATCGAACTGTTGGTAAAACTCCGCTGGCAAGCGCACGCTGGATTTCGTCATGACATTGAGGGGATGGGGCGCCCAGCGTGCGGAAAAAACGACCCCTGCCAACTTCTCGCTGTCGCGCGCCTGCGCCGTTTGGCCACGCCACCTTCGACCCGCTTCTGCCGCCGTCGCGCGTTTCCGCCGCGTCGATGCCGCGCACGGCTGAACGCGTTAGGTCACGTAGCCTTCCTCGCCGTGTTCATTGATATCGAGGCCCTGCCGCTCCACCTCCTCAGTGGGACGCAGCCCCATCACCGCCTTGACCGCGAACGCGATGATGACGGTTGCCGTGACCGATAAGACCACCGTGAGCGCCATCGCTTTCAATTGTTCCAGCCACAAGCCCCCGTGCGTGATGAGCTGCGCGAGACCGCTTTTCGCCGCCGCCGGACCGGTGAGATTTGCGTTCACGTCGCTGGTCGCGAGAAATCCCGTCAGCAGCGCCCCCAGCGTGCCACCGACCGCGTGCACGCCGAATGTGTCCAAGGCATCGTCATAGCGAAAGCGCGCCTTGAGCTTTGTGCAGGCGAGATACGGCACAATCGCCGCGATCACGCCGATCACCACCGCGCCCGTCGCACTCACGAAGCCCGCCGCCGGCGTGATCACGACGAGGCCAGCCACGGCGCCCGAGCAGAAACCGAGAATCGATGCGTGGCCGCGAAAGATCTTTTCGATCCCGCCCCACACAAACGCCGCCACCGCCGCCGCGAGGGTTGTCGTCATGAATGCGTTCGCCGCCACGCCATCTGCCGCGAGGGCCGAACCTGCATTGAACCCATACCATCCCACCCATAACAACCCGGTGCCGACCATGCAGAGCACCATACTGTGGGGCGCCATTTTCTCGCGGCCGAAGCCGATCCTCGGCCCCAGTATCAAACATAGCACCAATGCCGACCAGCCAGACGACATGTGCACCACCGTCCCGCCGGCAAAATCGATCGCGGCGATCTTCGCGCCCGCGTTCCACACGCCGTTCATCAGACCCGTCGAACCCCACACCATGTGCGCCAGCGGAAAATACACCGCGAACATCCACACCGTTACGAAGGCCATGATCGCGCTGAATTTCATGCGCTCGGCAATCGCCCCGACGATCAGCGCCGGCGTAATGATCGCGAACATCAGTTGATACATCGCAAACACGTTCTGGCTCACCCAGAAGGCGTAGTCGGTGTTGGGCGCCGACGTGACGCCATGTAGCGCGAAAAATTCCGCTCCACCGAGAAACGCGCTATTAAAGCTCTTCCCAAACACGAGACTGTAGCCGCAGCCCCACCAGAGCACCGTCACCAGGCTGGTGATGCCGAGACACTGCGCGAGCACGGAGAGGACATTTTTTCGCCGCACAAGGCCGCCATAGAAAAGCGCCAGTCCCGGAAGCGTCATGAACAACACGAGCGCGGCGCAAACCATCATCCAGCCGTTGTGGCCTGGCCCCGGCAAACCCGTCAGCGCTTTACCAGGGTCGCCATTGGCCACGTAAGCCTCCAATGCCGCGAGCCGCTCCTCCGTGGTCGGCGAGCTTTGCGCCAGGGCCGTCAGCGGTGCGAGAACGGCACCGAAAGTCAGCAAGTTGCGGAATCGGGAAGCGAAGACAGGCGTCGGTGACACGCCTTGGTGAAAGCAGGTCCAATGCCAGTGCCACGGGAGCCCGCGGCAAAAAAAACGCCGCCCGGCTCTGCGCAAGAGCGGGGCGGCGGGGAGGAAAACAATCGCGGCCTTAGATCGCCGCTTCGCCGCGCTCGCTGGTGCGGATGCGCACCACTTCGTCGAGCGGGGTCACGAATACTTTGCCGTCGCCGATTTTGCCCGTCTTTGCCGAACCGACGATCGCGTCGATCGTCTTCGGCACGATTTCATCGGCGACCGCGATCTCGATCTTCACCTTCGGGAGAAAATCGACCGTGTATTCGCTGCCGCGATAAATTTCGGTGTGACCCTTTTGACGACCGAAGCCTTTGACCTCGGTCACGGTCATGCCTTCGACTCCGATTTCAGAGAGGGCGGCTTTAACCTCCTCCAGTTTGAACGGCTTGATGATGGCGGTGATAAGTTTCATGCGAGTGAGTGGGTGGCAGGGATTGGGTTTACCGCGTTCGCCGGCCGGCGCAAGCACGTGTCCTGCGCGACCGGTATGCGCGACTTGGGATTAATGCGCGGCGGTGAAATCGGGATAAGCCTCGTTGCCGTGCTCGCCGATGTCCAGACCTTCAGTCTCCTCCTCGGCGGTGACGCGGATGCCTTTGGTGGCGGCTTTGACCACCCACCAGAAGAGCAACGAACCGGCGAAGGCGAACGCTCCGACACACACGATGCCTTTGAGCTGAATCAGCGTTTGCGCCAGCCGCGTCGTCTCCGTCGTCACGCCCGCCGCCATCGCCGCCACCGCCTTGTCGTAGAACAACCCGGTTGCGAGCGTCCCCCAGATGCCGTTCACCAAGTGCACGGACAGCGCGCCTACCGGATCGTCGATCTTGAGCTTGTCGAACAAGATGACCGCCGGCACGACGATGATACCCGCGATCAAGCCAATCACCGCGCCCGCCGGCACCGTCACGAAGGCACACGGCGCCGTGATGGCGACCAGCCCCGCGAGGCAGCCGTTGAGGATCATCGAAAAATCAGGCTTCTTCAAAAGCACCCAGGCCGTGAGCGCTGCACCGATCGAACCGGTCGCCGCCGCAATGTTGGTGTTGACCAGCACGTGCGAAATCGCGCTGCCGTCTCCCACCGCCATCGTCGAACCTGGGTTGAACCCGAACCAGCCCAGCCAGAGGATCAACACCCCAAGCGCGGCCGACGTCATGTTGTGGCCCGGGATCGGGTGCACCTTCCCGTCTTTGCCGAATTTGCCCAACCGCGGCCCCAGCACCAGCACACCTGCCAGTGCCGCCCAACCGCCGACCGAATGCACCACCGTCGAGCCCGCAAAGTCGCGAAAGTTCATCGCGCCCAGCCAGCCCCCGCCCCAGATCCAGTGCCCGGAAATCGGATAGATCACCGCGACCAGCAAAAAGCTGAAGAGGATGAAGGAACTGAACTTGATCCGCTCGGCGACTGCGCCGGAGACGATCGTCGCCGCTGTGCCCGCGAATACCAGTTGGAAGAAGAACTTCGCCCAGAGCGGCACGCCGGTCCAATTGAGCGCCGAATACACGCCGTGGTAAGCGTCCGCCAGCGCTGGCGAATTATCCGCGCCACCCACGAAAAACAAGCCGTTCAGGCCGAAGAACGAAGAGCCGTCGCCAAACATCAGCCCCCAGCCGATGGCCCAAAAGGACACCGTCGAGATCGCGAAAACGATGAAGTTCTTCGCAAGAATGTTGACGCAGTTTTTCGAACGGCAAAGTCCGGACTCCACCAACGCGAATCCCGCGTTCATCCAGAACACGAGCATGGCGGTGACGAGCACCCAGACCGTGTCGAGGCCGATTTTCATACTGTTGAACGCCGCCGGATCAACGGCGGCGGCAGGCGATTGCGCCAGGAGAGGAGTCGCCGCCGCGAGGACGGCGAACAATCCGGCGATCTTTATGGGCCCGGCGATGGGCGTGAACCGAAGCTTCATGGTTTCGTTTCGATGAGGAGTTTGCTGGTGAGATTTGCCGGTCAGCGGACCGACGCTCCCGTTTAGCAAAGGCTGTGCCAACGCCCGCCGCCCTCTTTCCAACGTTCGCTCTGGACCATGCTCCGCCGCCTCTTTCACCTCCGCCGCGTCGTGCGCAAAAAAAGGCGGACTCCGCAGAGTCCGCCTTGGTTCGAGCAGTTTTGGGCCGCAGTTATTCCGGCATCACGGTCTGGATGTGCAGATCTTTGAGCTGCTTCTCGGTGACCGACGTCGGGCTCTGCGTCATGAGATCCTGCGCGCGCTGCGTCTTCGGAAACGCAATGACGTCGCGGATACTCGTCGTGCCGCACAGCAGCGCCACCATCCGGTCGAGACCGAACGCGATGCCGCCATGCGGAGGCGCGCCAAATTTGAACGCACGCAACATGTAGCCGAAACGGCTTTCCACCACGTCCGCCGGAATCTTCAGCACGTCTTTGAAAATCTTTTCCTGCACGTCGGGTTGATGGATCCGGATCGAGCCGCCGCCCAGTTCCATGCCATTCAGGACGACGTCGTAATGCTGGCCGCGCACCGCTTTCGGATCGCTGTCGAGCAGCGCTGCGTCCTCCGGCACCGGTGAGGTGAACGGGTGATGCGTCGCCGCGTAGCCGCCGCGTTCCTCGTCGTAGCTCATCAGCGGAAAGTCGACGACCCACAGAAAATTCCACTGGTCCGCGCGCAACGTGAGCTTGCCGCGCTTCACGAGCAGTTGCGCGGCCTCGAGGCGGATGCGGCCGAGGATCGCGCAGGCGCGCTCCCACGGCGCCGCCGCGAAAAACGCGATGTCGCCGTCCTCCAGATTGAGGCGCTGCGTCAGCTCCGCTTTCTCCGCATCGGAGAAAAATTTCACGATCGGCGACTTCCACTCGCCCTTCTCGACTTTGATGAACGCGAGTCCTTTCGCGCCGAGCGATTTCGCGATGTCTTCCAACGCGCCGATTTCTCCCTGCGTCACGTCCGCGAGGCCTTTGCCGTTGAACGCCTTCACTGCGCCGCCGTTCGCGATCGTCGATTGAAACACTTTGAAGCCGGAGTTCTTGAACGTGTCGCTCAGGTCCACCAGTTCCATCGCGAAACGCGTGTCGGGCTTGTCGACCCCATAGCGGTTCATCGCGTCCTTGAACGCCAGTCGCGGAAACGGCGTGGGCAGGTCGTGATCGAGCACGTCCTTCCACACTTTTTTCAACATGCCTTCGAACAGCGCGTAGATGCCTTCCCGATCGATGAACGACACCTCGACGTCGATCTGCGTAAACTCCATCTGCCGGTCCGCCCGCAGATCCTCATCGCGAAAACAGCGCGCAATCTGGAAATATTTTTCCACGCCCGCCACCATCAGGATTTGTTTGAACTGCTGCGGCGACTGCGAGAGCGCGTAAAACTGCCCGGCGTGAATCCGCGAGGGCACGAGGTATTCCCGCGCGCCTTCCGGCGTGCTCTTGAACAGCGCCGGCGTCTCCACTTCGTAGAAACCCTGCCCGTCGAAATAGTCGCGCACCGACTTCGTCGCCCGGTGCCGCACGGCGAGATTCTTCCGCATCTTCGGCCGCCGCAGGTCGAGATAGCGATACGTCAGGCGCATATCCTCGTTGACCTTGTCCCCCCCCGCGTCGGTCAGCGGAAATGGCGGCGTCTCCGAAAGATTGTGCACGACGACTTCCGTCGCATCCACTTCGATTTCGCCCGTCGGCAGATTCTTGTTCACCATCGCCTCCGGCCGTGACTCGACCTTGCCCGTGATGCCGATCACCGACTCATCCTTCAACCGCGCCGCCTGCTCGCGCAGCGCCGAGTCGAACTTCACCTGCGTGATGCCTTCGCGGTCCCGCAGATCGACGAAAATAATGCCGCCGTGATCGCGGACGGAGTCGACCCAACCGGCCAACGAAACAGTGGCGCCGAGGTCGGCTTTGGAGAGCTGGGCACAGTGATGGGTGCGCTTCATAGTGGGCAAAAGAGGCTGAGGAAAGCCCACCTGCCGCGCCGAGCGCAAACAGAAACGCTGCCCGGCCCTCGTGCGCACGAGCGACCTGCGCCCCGGGCCCTTCCTGCTCGCCGGCCTCGCTCCGACGCGACCTCTCGTCCGCCGCCAGCGTCGCTCGCGTTTTTCCCAGCCGCGGTCAGCCCGGTTTCTGAATCTCGACAAACACGGTCACCACCGGTCGTCCGCGCCCATAACACCAGTTGCGCTCCGCAAAATCTGGTGCGCGCCGCTCCGACACCACCGGATATGGCGCAAACAACCGTTCCAATTCCGCCGGTGAAAAATAACGCACGCCATCCGCGTAGGCTTTCCCGTCGCGATCGCAATCCGTCGTCAGCAACATCCGCCCGCCCGGCTTCAGGCAGCGATACATCTCCGCCAGCGCCCGCTCCACGTTGGGAATGTGTTCGATAACTGAAACGCTCACGATCGCATCAAACGTTCCGTCCGCGTCCGCCATTGCCGTCAGATCCACCGGCCGGATTTCCAGCCGCGGCGCCGCCGCTTTCATCGTCCGCCGCCACGTCCAAAACGGCGCCTCGTTTTGTTTTCGCGGCAACACCCCCAGCGCGCGCAGCATTCCCTTCCGCAACCGCGCTCCATAAATATCCGACACCACCACGCGTTCACTGCGCTCCGCCAGCCACAGGCCGAGATAGGTGTTAAACGCCCCTGTATCGAGCATCGCGCCGACCTTCGTCTCGCCGCCCGGCAACCGCCGCAGCACCTGCCACAATTCCCAGTCCCGCATGCGCAGCGGAAACGAATAATCCGCGCCCACCTTGCCGCGCACGAAGGCATCATAGGAGGCCAACGCCGCCGCGCACTCGCCACCCAGTTCGTTCGCTTCGAAAAACTTCATGCGCACGTCTCGGCCGAAGCCTGTTGTGGGCCGGCTGCACTCACCGCGCTCCTCCGGCACATATCCTGTAGGCGGGGTGCCCCCACCCCGCTCCTCATTCCCTCCCCGCGCGCTCCCGATTTCCCGCCGCTCATCGCACGATCAGACTCTCGCCCGTCATCTCCGGCGGCTTCGGCAGGCCCATGAGATCAAGAATCGTCGGCGCGAGGTCCGCCAGTCGCCCGCCCGTGCGCAGCTTCGTCTTGTCCGCCGTGAAGCCGTCGCCCACGACAAACACTTCCACGAGGTTCAACGTGTGCGCCGTGTGCGGTCCATTCACCGTCGGGTCCCACATCTGCTCGGCGTTGCCGTGATCCGCGCACACCACCGCACGGCCGTGCTGGGTCGCGAGCGCCGCGAGCAATTCACCCACGCCGCGATCCGTCGCCTCCACCGCCTTGATCGCCGCGGGCAGCGAACCGGTGTGGCCGACCATGTCGGGATTCGCATAATTCACGACCAGGAGCCCGTATTTCCCCGACAAGATCGCCGCCTTGGCCGCCGCCGTCACTTCCACCGCCGACATCTCCGGCTGCAGATCATACGTCGCCACTTTCGGACTGGGCGGACACGCGCGATCTTCACCGGGAAACGGATCCTTGCGGTAATTATTAAAGAAAAACGTCACGTGCGGATTCTTCTCCGTCTCCGCGCAGCGAAACTGCGCGATGCCCGCCTCGCTCACCACCTGCCCGAGGATGTTCTTCAACTTCTCCGGCTTCGGCAGAATCACGTGCACGGGCAGACCCGCCTCATACTCCGTCATCGTCGCGTAGTAGAGATCGAGCTTCGCGCCGCGCTCGAAACCCGTGAAATCGTCCAACACAAACGCCTTGGTGATCTCGCGCGGCCGGTCGCCGCGGTAGTTATAAAATACGACCGCGTCGCCGTCGTGGATCGACGCCAGCGGCCGGCCATCCGCGTCCACGATCCACGTCGGCGCGACAAACTCGTCGCCTTTCTGCGTCTCCGTCAGCGGGTGATCGTAATACTGCTGCACCGCTGCCGCCGCACTCGGCGCGGTCGCCACGGCCTTTTTGCCCGTCAGCAGATCGTAGGCTTTGCTCACGCGTTCCCAGCGATTGTCGCGGTCCATCGCCCAAAACCGCCCGCACACCGTCGCGATTTTTCCCACCCCGATCTCCTCGCATTTCGCCGCGACCTGTTGCACGTAACCGAGCCCGCTGTGCGGCGGGGTGTCGCGACCATCCGTGAACGCGTGGATGAAAACCTCGCTCACGCCGTCCGCCTTCGCCTGCCGCAGCAGGCCGTAGAGATGCTCCAGCATCCCATGCACGCCCGCGTCCGATACGATGCCCATCAGGTGCAGCTTCGACCCGCGCAACTTCACGCGTTCCACGGCCCCGCGCCACACCGGATTCGCCGCGAGCCGCTTTTCCGAAAACAGCTTGTTAATGCGCACGAGCTCCTGGTCCACGATGCGCCCCGCGCCGATGTTTTCGTGCCCCACTTCGCTGTTGCCCATCACGCCGTCGGGCAGGCCGACGTCATGGCCGGACGCTTTCACCAGCGTCACCGGCGATTGCGCGTGCAACCGATCGTCGCACGGCGTGTGCGCCTGCCGGATCGCGTTGGTGGCGTCCTGGCTCGAATCGGGAGTTTTTCCCCAGCCATCGCGAATGATAAGAAGAACAGGAGGGCGCGCGTTACTCATGGTGCGAATCGACATCCATGAACCTCCCGCGCCGCTGACAAAAGGCAAAAAGCAGAACCGCACCGCCGCGCGGGCTCAATTGCGCCTCTCTGCTGTCAGGCAACGCACTCCTTCCACGGCAACGCCATGACCCTCATCATTCGAGACCGCTTGGTAAACCCGCCCACTTGGTTCCCGTCGTTTCGCGATCTCACGCTCTACTGCCATATCTTCCTGCGCGACGACGTCGTCATCGAGTCCAACGATCCCGATCCGTATTACCGCTGGATCAAACCCCAAGGCGGCATGGATTTTGTCGCCGAGTTTGTGCGACCCGGCACCGAAGACGGTTTGCGCCTCGACACCGAGCCCAACTACCCGCGCTCTGTCATCACGGAACGCATCGCGCCGGAAAACGTCCACCACCTCATTCGCCAGATCCAAGGCTGCCGCCGCTCCACTTGACCGTCGCTGGCCCTGCTCCTCTTCCCCGACGGAGCCTCCTCTCAAAACATCTGTCAGAGCTCACCTATGACAAGTCGCCCCGGCTTGCTTTCGATTTTGCTGACCTTGGCCACGCGCCGCCGCGCGCTCGCCTGGCTCGGTGCATGCTCGCTTCTCGCCACCGCGCTTTCGGCGGCCGACGCCACGAACCCGCCCGTCCTCGTGCGCGACGGGCCTGCGCCCGCCCAATCTCAGGTCGATCTCCGCGAACGCATCCTGCGCATGACGGAATTCTTCGACACCATGCTTCCCGGCGTGCTCGACAAGAACAACGTCACCCTCCACTTCACGCCGAAATTTTCGGATATGCGCGATCATGAATACATCCGCTATCCGCTCGAACTGCGCTACGGCGCCGGCAATGGCTGGGAGTATTACGGCGGCCCCACGCCGTTCAGCCCCAATCCGCTCAACGGCGGCCGCGATCACCGTTGGGGCGTCGGCGAAATCCGCGTCGGCGCCCGCTACGATTACGGCCCGTCACTCGGCTTTTTCGATGACACGACATTCGGCTTCGAGACCCGCGTGCCCGTCGGCAAACCGCCGATCGACCTCAACGACCACTACACCCACCTGCGGCCCTTCATCACCGCCGCCCGCCATCTCGTTTCCTGGCCCGACGTCACGTTTTATAGCAATCTTAGCTACGATCGCAGCGTGCGCCTGTTTTCGCGCGAGGCGGCACCCCCGGAAGTCACGCGCCGCAACATCATCGAAATCGCGCCCGGCTATCTCTACAAACCGAACGAATACGGCTATTTTATCGAGTATCGCTTCCGCCACATCGCCGAGGACACCGACGTTTACCTCGGCCACGAATTCCGGCTCGGAGCGTTGTGGGATGTTCCTCTCTGGCGCACGGCGCGCATCGGCCTGCCCGGCAAGTGGCAGATCGAACTCGCCTATCGCGCCAACCACGAGGAAGCGCGCGGCACCGACCACGGCCTCGTCGCCCGCGTCAACTGGCGCACGACCCTCCGCGAAGTCCTCAACGCCACGCGGCACTGAGTCCGCGCGTCAGCCACCAAGCTCGCTACGCCAACGAGCAGATCTCACTCGCCGGAAAAAGTGCGCGTCTGGTCAACCTCAAGACATCCGGTTTTAGGTTTGTCTTTTGCCAAGGCGGAAAAGGGCTCGTGTTGTCCGCATCTAATTAGCCCGTGCGGGCGCCGGCTGAAGATTGGTTCGCGCCTGGGGATGCGCAATCCGTGGAAATCGGCTCACAGCGATTGCACAGCTTTGCCCTCGTTGACTTCGCCTCAATTCTCCCGACGAATCTCCGCTGCATGCCTTCGCGCGCCGTCCTCCTCGTCAACCTCGGGTCACCCGATTCCACCGCGGTCCCGGATGTCCGCCGCTATCTCGATGAATTCCTTGGCGACGAACGCGTCATCGACCGGCCCGCGAGCCCGCTCCTGCGTTCGCTGCTCGTCCATCGTCTCATCACCCCGAAACGCGCGCCCAACTCCGCTCACGCTTACGAGCAGATCTGGACCGCCGAGGGATCTCCGCTGATCGTTCTGTCGCACCGCACCGCGCAAAAACTCACCACCGCGCTCGGGCCCGCCATCCCCGTTTACCTCGCCATGCGTTATGGCAACCCCTCGATTGCCAGCGTCGTCGCCCAAATCGCGGCCGATGGGATCGATGAGGTTCTGCTCTTCCCGCAATACCCGCACTATGCGATGTCGTCGTGGGAGACGGTCGTCGTCAAAGTCCACGAGGAAGCCGCCCGCCTCGCTCCGCGTTTGCGCATCACCACGGTGCAGCCTTTTTACGCCGACGCCGATTACATCAACGCCCTCCACGCCGTCGCTGCGCCCTACCTCGCGCAACCGCACGATCTCGTGCTCTTCAGCTTCCACGGCATTCCCGAACGTCACCTGCGCCAGACAGATTCGTCGCACGCGCACTGCCTTACGGTCGCGGATTGCTGCATCACCTGCTCGCCCGCACACGCTACCTGCTACCGCGCCCAAATCTTCGCGACCACGCGCGCGCTCGTCGCCCGCGCCGGCATTCCTTCCGATAAATTCACGGTCTCCTTCCAATCACGCCTGGTCGGCGAACCCTGGCTCACGCCCTATACCGATCATTTGTTCAAGCAGCTTCCGACCCAGGGCAAGAAACGCCTGCTCGTTATCTGTCCGGCCTTTGTCACCGATTGCCTCGAAACACTCGAAGAAATCGCCGTGCAGGGCCGGCAGGAATTTCTCGCCGCCGGCGGCGAAACGTTTCAACAAATCCCCTGCTTGAACGACCACGACGCCTACATCCAATTTCTCGCGACGCGTGTGCGCCGCTGGTTGACTGACGGCTCAGCGTGACCGCTGACGACACCAACTCGCCGCCTCGTCCCGCCGACGCCTCCGCGCCCGCTCTCTTCGCGCTCGACGCTGCGGGCCGCATCACGTGGGCCAGCCGCTCCGCCGCCGCGCTCGGTGCCACCGCCGCTCCATTGATCGGCGAACCATTTGTCGCTCTTTTCGTTTTCGACGTCGTTTCGCGCGATCCCGATTTACTCGAAGCGCAATGGGACGCCGTGCGCGCCGCCACCGCAACCGGTCCGCTTCGTCTCAGCCTACGCTCCGCCGCCGCTCCCGACGACGACCCCGGCCTCGCGGTCGACGTTCAACTCGAACCCGGTCCCAACGGCGACGACTGGCTCGCCACCATCCTGCCCGCTCCCGCCGCCGATGCCGCCCGCCCCGCCGCCACCGACACCGAGAGCGAAGCGTTTCGCTGGCTCGTCGAACAAGGCGGCGTGGGTTTCTTCGATCTGAATTTCGCGACCGGCCGGATCTACTACTCCCCGGCGTGGAAAAAACTGCTCGGTTACGTCGCCTCCGAGTTGCCCGACACCTACGAAAGCTGGCTCGGTCACCTGCATCCCGACGACACCGGCGCCGCTCCCGATCGCCTCACGCGCAAACCCACCGCTGGCCCGCACGCGTTCTCGGTCGAGTTTCGCCTTCGGCATCGCCGCGGCGAATACGTTTGGGTGCAATGCACCGGCCTGCAGCAGATCGATGCCGCCGGCGCCGTCACGCGCGCCATCGGCCTCTGCTCCGACATCACCGAACGCAAGGAACTCGAGGAAGCCAGCGTCGCCAACGACGAACGTTTCCGCACCCTCGCCGAAGACGAGGGCCCGCTCGGCGCGTTTGAATTCGATTTCACCGGCGCCGGCACCGGCTGGGTTTCGTCTTCATTCGCCGCGCTGACCGGCTTCGACGATCCTGCGCCACTCGCCTCCTCCGCAAATTTCCTCCAAGTCCTGCCGCCCGAAGCCGCCGAGCTCGGCCTCGCGACCTGGTTGCTCGCGCGCGGGCGCGCCGGCCAGCCTCACTTCGCCGAACCCATCCGCGTGCGCCGACGCGATGGCTCCGCCCTGCCCGTCCTCTTCGGCGCCGTCCGCCAAGTAAACCGCCGGCGCGAACTACTGCGCGTCACCGGCTTCATCTGCCCGCTGCCCGCCGATTGCGCTCTCGCCACCGAGGCTACCGCCACCACCGCGCTTCCGGCCGAATTGGCCCGCGAGGCGTTCGGCGCGCTCGCCGAAGGTGTCCTGCTGACCGACGCCAAAGGGCGCATCGTTTTCCTCAACGCCACCGCCAGCCGCCTCCTGCGCCTTTCCGCCGAGCAAGTGCGCGATCATCCCGCGAGCGATGTGTTTCGCCTCGTTGATCGCGAGAGCGGCCGCCCCGGCGATGATGCCTGCGAAGCCGCCCTCTCCGCCGAAGCGCCCCTCAACCTGCGCGCCGATCAAGCCCTCGCCGCCGTCGCACCCGACGAAGCCCCCGTGCCCATCGTCTGGACCGCGCGCGCCGTCGCCTCCGCCACCGGTCAGACCCTCGGAGTGGTCATCGTTTTCCGCGACCCGGATGAGATGAGTCTCACGCCCGAGGAACTGATCAAAGCCAACCGCTTCGAAGCGCTCGGCCTGCTCGCCGGCGGCATCGCTCACGACTTCAACAATCTCCTCACCACGATTCTCGGTGGTGTCTCGCTCGCGAAAGACAGTCGCGATCTCAGCAAACTCGAAGACAGCGAAAAAGCCTCTCTCGCCGCCAAGGCCCTCACCCGCCAACTGCTCACCGTCGCCAAAGGCGGACTGGGCGCGGAATCCGTCGTTCCCTCCGCAGAAATCCTGCACGACGCCGTGCGCATCGCCGCGTCCGGCAGCGATGCCGTTGTCACCGTCGAAGTGCCCGAGGGCACCGATCCCGTTTTGATGGACCGCTCGCAGATGCTGCAGGTTTTTCAAAACCTGGTCGTCAACGCGATCCAAGCCATGCCGCCCCCGCCGCACCGCGGTCGCGTGCAACTCAGCGCGGTCAACGTCACCCTCGCCGACGACCAAATCGCCGGCTTGCCCGCCGGCGACTACGTGCAGTTTGAATCGCGCGACAACGCCGCCGGCATCAAGCCCGAGCACCTCGAAAAGATTTTCGATCCGTTCTTCACCACCAAGAAGCACGGCACCGGCCTGGGCCTCGCGACCGTGCTCTCGATCGTGCGCAAACACGGCGGTCAGATCGGCGTCGATTCGACCGTCGGCGTCGGCACCGTCTTCACGATTTTTCTCCCGAAAGCCGACCGCCCCGCCGAAGTCCAGGCGCGCCGCGCACCGTCGTTGCGCTTCGGCACCGGTCGCGTGCTGTTCATGGACGACGACCCCAAAATCTCCGCCCTCACCGCGGGGATGCTCCAGAGTCTCGACTACAAATTCGACCTCGCGAAAAACGGCGAGGAGGCGGTCACGCTCTACAAACGTTATCTCAACATCGGCCGCCCTTACGACCTCGTCATCATGGACGTCACCGTGATCGGCGGCATGGGCGCGGCCGAAACGTTCACGATTCTGCGCGAACTCGATCCGGATGTCCGCGCCATCGTCGCCAGCGGTTACGACAACGACGACATCGCGCGGCAGTTCATGGACCAGGGATTTTCCGGCTATCTCGCGAAACCCTACCGCGTCACCGATCTCGGCAAAGTCATGAAAACCGTTCTTGGCTGAACACGCCGGCCGACCAAGCGCCTCGCCCGCCGCGCGACCGTTGCCCGGCTCCCGAGGCGTCGCTCGTCCGCTTACGCTCCCTCACGTCGCTGACGCGCCCGCCCGCTCCGAGTCGCATCGACTGCAATCGCCGCCGACCTCACCATGCTCTCCAAGCCGATTCCTCCTTGGATTCTGATGGGCGGCACGGGGCTGGCCATGATCGCGGGCGGCGTGAACGCCATCGGCCTGCTCGGCGTGCATCCGCGCGCGTTCAGTCATCTCACGGGCAACATCACCATCACCGCCGCGGAAATCGCCCGCGGCGACTGGCCGCAAGTGCTGCACATCGCCCTCATCGTCCTGTTTTTCTTTCTCGGATGCGTGGCCAGCGGGCTCATCATCCACGATAGTTCGCTCAAAGCCGGCCGACGCTACGGCGCAGCGCTTCTCGCGGAGGCCGCCCTTCTTTTCGCCGCCACGTATTTCATGCGTCACGGCGCCACCGGTGGCGACTACCTCGTGACCATGGCGTGCGGCCTTCAAAACGCGATGGCGAGCAGTTACAGCGGTGCGGTCGTGCGCACGACTCACATGACTGGCATTGTCACCGACATCGGGCTGGCCATCGGTGTCGCCGCCCGCGGCCACCCCGTCGATCGGCGCCGCCTCGGGCTCTACGCTACGTTGCTCGTCGGGTTCTTTCTCGGCGGGTTGAGCGGCGGATGGATTTATCTGCGACTCGGCCCTGACGCCCTGCTGATTCCCGCGTCGCTGACCGCCATCGGCGGTTTGAGCTATACCCTCGTGAAACACCATCAGCGGAGGCGCGCGCACAGCCTCAACGCTTCCCCGACGGCGCGGCATTAGCCCCGCTCGCTCCCGCGGTCCGGATTCGTTCGCCGGCTCAGGCCACCGCGACGAGATCCTTTTCCACCCTCAGGTTCTCAATGATGAACTCCTGCCGCTGCGGCGTGTTCTTCCCCATGAAAAACGAGAGCAGCTCGGCGCTGTTGTGCAGGTGGTGGAGCGAAAGCGGCTCGAGCCGGATGTTTTCGCCGATGAAATCCTTGAACTCGTTCGCCGAAATTTCGCCGAGCCCCTTGAACCGCGTGATCTCGTGCGTCGCCCCCAGTTCCTTCACCGCCGCCTGCTTTTCCTCCTCTGAGTAACAGTAGATCGTGCGCTTCTTGTTCCGCACGCGGAAGAGCGGCGTTTCGAGAATATAGAGCCGGCCCGCCGTGATGAGCTCCGGGAAAAACTGCAGGAAAAACGAAATCAACAGGAGACGAATGTGCATGCCGTCCACGTCTGCATCCGTGGCGATGACCACTTTGCCGTAACGCAATCCATCCAGCCCGTCCTCGATGTTCAGCGCCGATTGCAGGAGGTGAAACTCCTCGTTCTCGTAGATCACCTTTTTCGAGAGCCCGAACGTGTTGAGCGGTTTCCCCTTCAACGCGAACACTGCCTGCGTCTGCACATCGCGGCACGCCGTCAGCGAACCCGCCGCCGAATCGCCCTCGACGATGAACAACGCCGACTCGTCCGCGCGCGGGTTGCGCTCGCCGAGGTGCAGCCGGCAATCGCGCAGCTTGCGGTTGTGCAGCGATGCTTTTTTGGCGCGTTCGCGCGCCAGATTGCGGATGCCCGCCAGCTCCTTCCGTTCGTGTTCGCTCTCCTGTATCTTGCGCAGGATCGCGCCCGCCGTGTCAGGATTGCGATGCAGGTAAACATCGAGGTGCTGCTGCACGAACTTGCCGATGAACTCGCGCACCGACGGCCCGTTCGGCCCCATGTCGTTCGAACCCAGCTTCGTCTTCGTCTGCGATTCGAACACCGGCTCCTGCACCCGCACCGAAATCGCTGCGATGATCGACTGCCGCACATCCGCCGCTTCGAAATCCTTCTTGTAGAAATTGCGCACCGTCTCGACCACCGCCTCGCGGAAAGCCGCCTGATGCGTGCCGCCCATCGTCGTATGCTGGCCGTTCACGAACGAATAGTATTCCTCGCCGTAGTGCGCGCCGTGCGTCAGCGCGATCTCGATGTCTTCCGCCTCCAGATGGATGATCGGATACAGCGTTTCGCCCGTCAGATTCTTCTGCAGCAAATCGCGCAGCCCGTGCTCGGATTTGAACGACTTGCCATTGAACGTGAGCGTCAGCCCCCGGTTCAAAAACGCGTAGTTCCACATCATGTCCTCGATGAACTCGGGGCGAAAACGGAAATCCGCGCCAAACAGCGCCGTGTCGGGCGTGAACTCGATGATCGTCCCGTTGCGCTCGTCCGACTTCACCACCTTGTGCTCCTTCTTCAACTTCCCCTCGGCGAACTCGACCACCTTCGTCTCGCCGTCGCGCACCGCCTGCGCCCGATACGTGAGCGCCAGCGCGTTGACCGCCTTCTGGCCCACGCCGTTCAAACCCACCGATTTTTGAAACGTCTCGCTGTCGTATTTCGCGCCCGTGTTGATGATCGACACGCAGTCGATCAGCTTGCCGAGCGGAATGCCGCGACCGTAATCACGCACGCGCACGCTGCGCTCCTTCAGCTCGATCTCGATCCGCTTGCCGTAACCCATCGTGAATTCGTCGATCGAATTATCGATGGTCTCCTTGATCAGAACGTAGATGCCGTCCTCCGCGTGTGAACCATTGCCGAGCCGGCCGATATACATGCCGGGCCGCAGACGGATGTGCTCGAGCGAGGAAAGGGTCTTGATGCTGGCTTCAGTGTAGTTGGACGCCATGAACGAAAATTTGTGCTGACAGCGTCAGGGCGAGCCCGGGCGTGACAAGCGTAAATCCTCGCGCAAACTCCGCGCATGACCCCGCGCTTCTCCGGCCTGCCGTTTTTCGTCTACCCCGTGAGCGACATGCCGCGCGCCCGCGCCTTCTACCGCGGCGTGCTCGGCCTCACCGAATCCGCCAATTGGGGGGACAAATGGGTCGAGTTCGAGGTCGGTTCCCCTGACGGTCCGGCATTGGCGATCTCCACCGAAATCGGCGGCGCCATTCCCGGGTCCACCGCCGCCGCCGCCGCGCTCGAAGCCATCGATTTCGACGCGGCGATCGCGCATCTTCGCGCGCAGAACATCTCCATCATTTTCGGCCCCGCCGACTCAGGCGTCTGCCATTTCGCGCGCTTCACCGATCCCGACGGCAATCACCTCGTGCTCCATCGCCACCACCCTCCCGCAGCATCCTGACCGGCATCCTTCCGGCGCCACGGCACTTGCGCGTCTTTTCCTTGAACGCGCCCCTGCGATTGCGGTCCTACTCTCCCGCCATGAAAAAATTCCTCCTCTCCCTCGTGGTCGTCGTCGCGATCCTCGCGCTCGTCGTCTTCATCGTCGGCCGCTACTTCGTCGGCACCGCCATCACCGCCAGCGTCAATAAATTCGGCCCTGAGCTTACACAGACCAACGTCCACCTCGACAGCGCCAGCATTTCGCCGTTCTCCGGCCATGGCACGCTGACCAACTTCGTCGTGGGCAATCCCCAGGGCTGGAGCGACCGCAACGCCTTCCACCTCGGCCAGGTGTCCATCGACCTCAAACCGACCACCGTGCTCGGCGATCAGCCGATCGTCATCAACTCCATCGCCATCACCCAGCCCGAAATCGTTTACGAGACGCACCTCGTCTCCAGCAATATTGGCGACCTCATGAAGAACATCGAGGCCGCCACGGGCGGCGATAAGCCCAAGCCCACCGACGAGAAAAAGCCGCCGCGGAAACTCATCGTGAAGCACTTCGTCCTGAGCGACGCCAAAGTCACCGTCGGCGTAGGCACCGCCGCCATCACCGTCCCCATGCCGACCGTCGAACTCAACGATCTCGGCGTGAAGGAAGGCGGCATCACGCCCGGTCAGCTCGCCTTTGCGATTTCCCGCAGCGTCACCGCCCAAGTCGTCGCCTCCGCCGCGAGCGCCATCGGCAAAAACGGCGTGGAAGACACCGTGAAAAAAGCCGGCAGCACTTTGAAGGATCTGCTCGGCGGCAAGAAATAAGCCCGCCGGCCCTCGCGGCGATCCATCAACCGCCTCTCACTCCGCAGCGCATCATCGCGCGCGGAGTTTCCTGCCGGAATCAGCCTTCGCGCCGATAACGCACGCGTAGCAACGTTTCGCCCGCCGTTCCCGAAAACCGCGTCGGCCGCGGCCCGCCGCCTACGTCGTAGCAAAGTTCCAGCACGTCGCCCTCAAGCCGCCAGATCGCGGGAATCGTTCTTCCCGCATTGGGTCCGGACGTGCCGATGAGATCGACGGTTGCCGCGCTCCCCTCAGCGCCAAACACCAACAGCCCCGCATCGCGCGACTCCGCAGACACCACCACATAGTTCGCGCCCGAAATCCGCCACCGCGTCGCGGGCATCGGAATTTGTTGCCCCGCCAATTCGGCGCTTTCGGGAAGCCACATGCCATCAAGAATCATTCGCGCTATACCGTCCACCGCCACGTCCCGTCGCGAGCAAAACTTCGCACTCGCTATTGGCACCCTCCCACGGCGGCCACGGCGCACGCTCGCTTCCGCTATCCGCTCCTGAAAAACACTGCGGACGCCCGGTTCGCCGTCCCCCAGTCCAACCCGCGCAGCACGCAAGCCCGCCGCCCACTTACGATCCCGTCCGTGCGTTGGCCGGTTTTGGATCACACTCCGTGTCGTCGCACTCCGCCTCGGCGTCGTCCGCGCCACCGCGCGCCGCTAGCGGTCGCCCGTTGACCGCGTCGCCCCTTTTTCCAACGCTGCGTGCCATGGCTGCGGTTAAAATCACCTACTATCTCGAAGTCTTGTCGTCGTGGTGCGCCTGGGCTGAACCGACTTGGACGGAGCTGAAATCGCGCTACGCCCATCGCGTCGATTTCGAGTGGAAGATTGCGCTCATGCGCCCCGCCGACTTCCCCATCTCGCGCGCGCAATGCGACTGGTTTTACCGCCGCAGCGGCACCGTGATGCGTTCGCCGTTCATGCTGCATTCGGGGTGGCTCGACGCCGCCCGCGCCGGCGACTACGCCGCGCCCAGCCTCGTCGCGGAAGCCGGCCGCGACCTCGGCTTCACTGACGATCGTCTCCGCCTCGCCCTCACTCACGCCGCCGTCCGCGAAGGCCGCCGCATCGGCGAACTTGCCGAAGCCGTCGCCGTGGCGAGCGCCGCCAGTGGCTGCGATGCCGCCCAACTGCGGGCCCTCGCCGAGTCGCCCGCGACCCGCGCCCGCGCCGAGGCGAGCACCGCGGAATTTCTTGCGCACCAAATCAATCAACGTCCCGCG
This sequence comes from Horticoccus luteus, assembly GCF_019464535.1. Taxonomy (GTDB): domain Bacteria; phylum Verrucomicrobiota; class Verrucomicrobiia; order Opitutales; family Opitutaceae; genus Horticoccus; species Horticoccus luteus. The sequence goes on from NZ_CP080507.1 coordinate 3,110,826, forward strand.
TTTGTGTTGACCGATGCGATTGGCGACAAAGCCGTCTTCTCCGGGCTCGTGCGCCTCGAGCCCTTGGTGGCGACGATCGAGACGATGCTCGCCGACACGAACGCCTACGCGAGTTTTGCGGCCCACTTCGGGGCGCCGCCCGCCGTCTGACGAACGCGACTCGCCGCTCGGTGGCGCGCCCCAGGACAGGCGTGCCACCGGCAGCAGCGGTCCGCCGCCCTTTACATTTTCGGGGTGACGACCGGCGTGAGAGGCTTGTCGGAAATCGTAAACTGAATCGAACCCGACGTGTTCGCGTTCGTCACCGAGAACAGGAACTCCAGCGAACTCTCCTTCGGCATAACCGACGAGGTGAACGCGGTGCCCTGCATCTGGCTGACGAGTGTCCGCTCACCCGAGCTCGTCTGCTCATAAACATAGACGGTCACGTTGAGCGGAGAAACGACTTGATAGTAGAACGTCACGCCGGGCTCGACCGAGATGACTTGGCGGGCGTTGACGTCGATATTTTGCGGACCGTAGCCGGAGAGCACCTGCGTGTTGCCGACTTTGACTTGATAGGTGACGGGATAATGGACGCTGGTGGTGGCGCAGCCGCCGATCACGAGAGCCAAGGCGAAAGCACAGAGCGAACGGATGAGGGTAATTTTCATGGGAATGTGAGTGTTATCGCCCGCCGGGAAACGGCTTAGCGAATCAGCCGCTGGTCACGCGCCGCCGCCCAAAGTTCCCGCTGTCCTCACCTCGCGCCCGCAGGAAACGCCGTGCGCGTCGCCCCCGCTGGCGAACCGCGATCCGCGCAGCGGTCTCGCCACCCACGCTCCTCCACGACAAACCACAAAGCCAGACCCCGTCCTCTGCGCCCCAGCAGCGAACGCCCGCTGGCGCTCGAATCAAAGCGAACCAGCGACCGCGAATCCATGGCGTGGCGCATGCGCCAACGGCAATTCCAAGAAATCGCGATCCGCCACGCATGGGCGGCGCGGCAACAGCAATGGCAGGGAGTGCGTCAACGTCTATGAACTTCAATGAGGCAATGGCACGGAGACGGTCCAGAGAGAAGGGGCGCGAATCGTGTTACCTGAGCGACGGGAACGCGCGGGTGCTCGCGCTTGAATGGCGGAGGGGCAAGCGCCGCATTCTGTCGTGGTCGAGATTCAATGAAGCCACGTTAGAGGACGGTGAGCTTGTTTTGTCCTTCGTCGGGCGAGAGGTGGTCATCCACGGTCTGAATCTAGGTGAGCTGGCCGACGCCATCGAGGAAAACCGTCTCGCGAAAATTTGGGAACAGCGCGCGGAATATCAACCGCCACCGGGCGCGGATTGCCCGTCGATCAACGCAGTTGAAACTTGGGTTTGGGACGATGAAAGCGACAGCGGTGGGACTTTTTTTCAGGTAAGCTGCACCCCTCCCGAAAAATGCGCCAGTGGAGGGCGGCACTCGAAAAAATCAGAGCGCAATCAACGTTTTGAGGAAAGCTACTGCACCGGCGACATCCACATCCGATTTCGGCGTCTTAATTAGTTCGCTGATAGTCCTGCCCTCGAATTGCGAAACGCCACGAGAATTTCGCCCGCTCCAATGCTTGAGCAAGAGTGTGGCCCTGAGCAAATCGGTCTGAAACATGGAGACGAGGACGGTGTTCACGATCCTCGTTGGATCGACGCCGACAAAATAAAACATGAAGACACTCTTTTCTGTCGCCAGAAACTCGAGGATTTTGTCGATGTTGTATCCCTTCGGATTAGACGATAGAATCATGATTTTCGTTTTTACGTCCGTCTCGGTGAAGTAGTCATCGAAGATGCGTTGGTAATCTCCGAGCGTGTTGTCCGTTTTGAATGCGGGAAGTCCCTTGGATGTGCTCTTCGTCTGCAGGGCCTTTATGATTTCGCCTCGTAAGGCGTAATCTTCGCCTGCGATCAGATACTCGATGATCCGACCGCGCACGTTCACATTTTCAATCAGTGCGGCCAAAATGATTTCATTTTTGAATCGTGCGACCTTTTCATCCAGTTCGCGCTTTAGAGTCACTGCGTCAGCCGAGGCGACGAACCTTGCGGCTCGCGCTGGACCGTCCAAGATTACCGCCTCCAGTTTTGGGGCGACGCCAAATTTTCGACCCGTCGGCGCGATGTTATTCGTGCTTTCTACGAGACGCGGAAGATTTCCCTCGAAACCAATTTCGGTGTGAATGTCGAAAAGCCGCTGGATGTTCGAAGGCACGTTTTCGATGCCTTCTAGCTCTCGAAGAATATCTGAACCGTTGAAGCTACCTTTGATGTTATCGACCCGCAGTTGCTGACTGGAATGACTTATCTTCCGCAAGAGAGTAGTGTTGGCCAACAGAACATAGTTTTCAGCAGGCGTTACCAAGCAGACGAGGAACGGAAGCTGATCGACCTTTCTAAGGTTCGAAAGGGATAGGACCGTGTTCGAAAAACTCTGGCGTGCGCCGGAAGAGAAGCGAATGGCGAGGTCATCGCAGTAATACACCGACCGATCTCGCGTTAGAGCGAATTTCTCGACGACGAGTTTGGCCAGCTTGGCTTTGTCGTTTATACCGTCATTCGCCGCAATGAACTCCAATAATTGGGGTAATTTGCTCATCCTAAAAGAGGTTCAACGTCGGCTCTGCGGCCTCCGATTTGACAAAGCGAGGGCGGCCACGGGGACGTGGCGCGTTCGAAATTGGCTGGCCTTCTTGTCCGTCGAGCGCGTCGCCTATTCCAGAAGCACCCAATACAGCCCGTGTTTCTCCTTTTTGATCAGCTAGGGAGTTCCGCTCCCAAAACACCCCGTCCGCATACCCTTGGATCGAAGGGGACGCGTCCGCGATACTTAGGCGCTTCATTGTCCAGCAGCAGTATTCCGTATTTTGCTCTACCCCCGCAAATCGACGCCCAAGCTTCTTCGCTACAACTGCTGTAGTCCCACTGCCGAGGAACGGATCGAAAACGAATCCACCTTTAACCGTGCTCGCGAGGATAAGCTTCGCGATCAGCTTTTCTGGTTTTTGGGTGGGGTGATCTGTGTTTTCTGGCATCGACCAAAACGGGATTGTTATGTCCGTCCAGATATTCGATGGGTGCGTTAGCCGATAATTTCCGTCTTCGCTCTCATCCCAGTCCTTGGGTTTTCCATCCGCATCTCGATAAGGAGCGATCACCTTACGCTTAAGCTTAACGGCATCGACGTTGAATGTGTAGTCGTCGGAATCGGAGGCGGTGCAAAACCAAATATCCTCGGTATTGTTCTTCCAGTTACTTTTGGCTCCACGGCCTTTTTCACGCTCCCAAGTAATTCGGTTTCTCACGCAAAGACGTTCTTCAAGCACGGGCGCTATTAGCATCGATGTTTTCCAATCAGAGCATACGTAGACGGTGCCGTTCGGCTTCAATGTCGGGATCAGAACATCGAGGATTGAACGGAAATAGGCAGTGTATTCCGCGCCTTCCTTACCCCTGAAAGTATTCCCGTGAAAGTTTTTGAAGAGATTGTAGGGGGGATCGAGAACGATCAGGTCCGCAAAACCTCTTGGCAGATAACGCCCAGCATCAAAGAAGTCCTGATTAATGACCTTCCCATCCAGTTCCTCCGAGGACGAAAGAGATGCGAGTCGCGAAAGTTTTTCTGAAAGATGGTCGATCTCCTCCGCCGAGCAGGTTAGCGTCCTATTTCTCGGGGCACGTTGTTTTTCCATGCACGGACACTAGAACGGAAGGTGCTTCTGAAAACAAAATAGCGTGCAGATCCGCGGGAACTCGGAATGGACGGGCAGCAAACGTCCCATAAATTTCGTGACGCTTTCGGACGCCGATTTTTGAGAGAAGACAGTAAACATCAGTGACCAAGGGAACCCATGTTGCCACTCTCGTTGCCACTAACGCCACTTTTTGAAACAAAAAACCCGCTTCCTTTTGCGAGGAAACGGGTTTCAAAACTGGCGGGATGGACGGGACTCGAACCCGCGACCTTCTGCGTGACAGGCAGACGCTCTAACCAGCTGAGCTACCACCCCGTGAGGGGAAAGACCGCGGAACGTAGGTTCGCCCCAAGACGAGTCAAGCGTGGTTTTGGCCTTGTGCGCCACTCCCCCCAAAGCTACCGCTTCGACCCGGTTTCGGCGTGCAGGCGGTGGTAGCTCAGCTGGATAGAGCAGCGGTTTTCTAAACCGCCGGTCGGGTGTTCGAGTCACCTCCACCGCACCACGCCGCACCCGTTTCCTGCCCTCCCCGTCGCTGCCTTCCGCCCCGTTACACCGACGCCTTGCGCGCTTCGCTGAACACCATGCGCCACAGCTCGCTCTCCCCGGCGATTCCGTCCGCCGTCAGCGCGGCCGCGATCGCGTCGAACGTCGGCTCCACGACCACATGCTTGGGATCGGCGGCGAATTCCGGCCGCACCACGCGCGCCAGTGCCCAGCATGCCCACGCCCGCCAACGCCGTTGCTCGCGCCGCGGTTCGTTCATGCGATCGGCCAAGTGCTGAAAATGGTAGCGCGGGTTGCCGATGAACACCTCCGGCGGCGTGTGCGCGAGAAACCACGCCATCGCTCGATATGGCAGCGGCCAGTCGCGCAGCGCTGGTTCGTCGCCGCGCAAATCCGCGCCGAGCGCGCGATCGAGGCACAGCATCGCCCGCGCGGCCAGCCCGCGTTCCCACAACGCCTCGCCATATTCGAGGCACGCGCCATAGAATCCCGCGCCCCGCGGTTCACCGCGGAAAAGATGCAGCGCGCGCCAATCCAGGCCCGGCCGGGGCGAAGGCAACCAAGGACACGGCGGAAGCGAAGGCGGCATGACGGGCCTTGGTGTCGCACGCCCGCGGCGCGGTCAACGTCGCGTTGGCCCAGCTGACCGATCAGTTGATCAGAGGGCTGAAGTCGCGTCGGTAAGGTGGACTGACATCCCCCAAGTCGGCGGATGTCACGCCTGCGCCCCCTACCCCGCTGGAGCTGGTGCCGCGCCCAAGTTTTCCGGGCGCTTGGGGCGGATCAGCAACACAAGCCCCACCGATAATAACGCCACACCTGCGAACACGCCAAAAATGACGTTGAGCGGCACGTGACGGTCGCGCAGCGCCCCGAACAGCCAGTCGCCGAAGCCACCGCAACTGATGCTCACGAAATTCATTAAACCGTAACCCGTAGCGCGCAGTTCCGGGCGCGCGACTTGGCAGAGGATGGGCATGTTGTTGCAGTCGAAGAATCCCCAGCCAAGGCCGAAGATGATCAGCCCGCCCACCGCGATCGCCAGCGTGGGAGCGTTGCCTACGCCAAATAGGGCCGGGAGGAACAGCATCATACCGATTGCGCTGGTGAATATCCGCCCGCGCCGCGTGCGCCGCATCCACCGGTCCGCCAAAAATCCGCCGATCAATGCGCCGAAGATTGCCGCAATCTGCACGTAGAGAATCGCGCTCACGCCAGCCTTGCCCTGTCCCAAGTGAAACTTCTCGCGCAAAATATCCGGCATCCAGTCGCGCACCACCCAGCCAGCTATGGCCGGAAGCGTGAAATACAGCACGAGCAGGATGAAATCGCGGTTGCCCACAAGTCCGCGCCAGACGCCGGTCTGCGGGGCGTTTTGCCGCCCAGGTGCCGGCGCGACTTCGGCCGCCCGTCCACCGCGCGATTTGGCGTGGCGCAGCATGAGCAGCAGCGGCACGGCGTATAGCGCGCCGAGCCAGCCGCACGTGGAAAACGCCCAGCGCCACCCGTGTTCGGGCGATTCTGCGACATAGCCGGCAAACCCGCCGAGGATCTGGCCGAGATAGATTCCGATTTGGTGCACACCGATCGCGCGCGAGCGTGTGCGGCCTGGATGGTAATCGGCGATCAACGCCAGAGCGGCGGGCATGTAGAACGCCTCGCTCACGCCCATCAACGCCCGCACGGCGATCATCTCGTGAAAGCTTGTGACGTGCCCCGTCCACCACGTGACGAGCGACCACACGAACAGGCTCAAACCGACCACCCGTGGCTTGCTCAAACGATCCGCAAAATACCCCGCAAACGGACTCAGACCGGCATACGTCCATTTGAAGGCGCCCAGCACCAGCCCCCAATCCGCGCCATTCGCGATGCTCGGCAGGTCGCCCACCATCGACGACTTCATCGTCGCGAGCATTTGCCGGTCGAGGTAATTGAGCAAGGCAACGGGCGCGAGGAGCGCCACGATCAGCCACGCGTAACGGGTCACGGAGTTGGAGCCGTTTTCGACCATCAGTGAGCGCGAGGATTGGTAAGAACGCGATCGATCGGCGCACGATTCCATGGTCGGTTAATCTGCCCCAGACCGTCGAGTGGCCCGATCGCGGTGGCGTGGATGTCACCGATCCTGCGCAGTTCGCCTTTGCACGTGAGTGCAGTCCTCACCCGCAGTGGGACGCGGGCGACTGCAACATCAACCACCCACCGGCAGCCGCGCGTGCGAGCGCAGCGGCGCTTCGAGCGCACGACCGGCTCCAAAACGTGAGCGGCGGGAAAACGCCTCATGACGTTCGCTGCGGCTCGAGCTGCCATTCGGCGAATTTTCGCTGCAGTTCGGCCACGATCTCTGCATAAAGCGCCCGCGACCGTGGCGACACAATCGCCTTCGGCTCACCAGGATCGAGCCCACGCGCTTCCATGCCCGCGGCGACATTGAGCGGAAACGTCAACCGGTCGATAATTCGACCGATCTCCCTCAGCCGTTCAAACGCCGGGCTGATCTCGCCGCCGGTGTGATCGTGGCAGACTTCATACAGGTGCACCATCAGGTCGGGCGCGATGTTGACGAGGCCGCCGATGCAGCCTTCCACCCCGAGCGCGAATACTTCCGGCAGACGCGTATCCGATCCGGAAAAAACGGGAAAATCTTTCGCGCGACCGAGTTGAATCAACTCCTCGTGATAGGCGAATTCGTGGCCGCTCTGTTTGATCCCCGCCATGCGTGCGCGATCGGCAAAAGCCGCCACGGTCTCGACATTGATGCGCGTGCCGGTCAGCTCCGGAAAGTTGTAGAGAAACGTCGGCAGCTGGGCCGCATCCGCGGCATGGAGAAAATGTGCGAGGGCGTCTTCCTGCGTCGACGGATAAAATCCGGGCGTCATCACGGCAATCGCCGGTAGTCCAAGCCGCGCGGCGAACCGCCCGAGCTCCGCCACAGCTTGAGGGCGAATATCGCTTACGTTTGCGATCACCGGCAACGGCGCGGCTAGTTCGGCGACAGTTGCGAGCGCGCGCTTGCGCTGCTCCAAGTCGAATTGCGGAAATTCGCCGGTGCTCCCCAGGGCGAGGACGCCGTGCACGCGATGGCGTTTGAGAAACGCGAGATTCGCGGCGAGCTCGCGCGCGAGCAGATTGCCGTGCACGTCGGTCGGCAGCCACAAGGCCGCCAGGATACCTTTGCGAGGAACAAGAGAGAGGGATGACATGCGCTAAGCCGCGCTCGTTCAGCGCGGAAAAAAATGTGATTGGGAAATGCGGAAGCGCCGCCGGGCGATGCTTATTTCCACTCGCCGCTGCGGCCGAACTTTCGGCGGGCGTTCGCCGCGAAACGCGTGCCGGCGCGGCTCATCTCGGTGAGAATCTCGGCGGTCGTGCGGCCCGCGCTCGCGCTGCCGGGCGGAATCACGGTGTCGCATTCATTGTCGTCCATGAAGCGCGCCGCTTCGAGCAGCCGCTGTTGGCTGTCGGGCGGTAGTATAATAAAACCGTGCTTGTCCGCGTGGATCAACTGACCGGGCCTCACTTTCGTGCCGAAGACCTCCACGTCGACACCCCAGCGCAGCGGCCAGCAATGCGCGTGGCTGACGGCGAGCCGTCGGGCGATGGCCTTGAAGCCCGCGCTCTTCATCTCATCGAGATCGCGCACCGCACCATCCGTAATCGTGCCAACGCAACCGAGCGCCCGCGCGTGATTCGCGCCGACCTCGCCCCAGATCGACCCGTGGCAACGGGGCGCATCGAGGTCTTGCACCACGACGATTTTCGGCCCGGGCCGCGACGCGAGATACTCGCGGTAGAGCGCAAAGTTGTCCGGCTGCTCGCGTTTGGGGCGCGGGTCGCCGCCGGAAATAATCAGTGTCATCGCGAACCCCACCATCGGCCCGACTTCGGGCATGAAGTCGTGCGTCTCGTCGCGGTTGACCAATGTGAGCGGGTCGGCGCGGGAGATCTGCTCGAGCGCGTTGGCGATCGTCGGCGTGTTCCAACGCTTCAGCTTGTGCAGTTGCGCGGGCGTAAGTGGCATCGCGGTTTTGTTCAGGGTGCGCGGTTCACTGCGGCAGAGTGCCGTGGGGAATCAGGTAGAGAAAGCCGTCCTCGGTGCCGAAAAGCACCTCGCCCGGCTTCCCCTTCGTCCAGTGCACAACGGTGGGCGCGGTGGAATGCCCGGCCAGGATCTGCCCCGGATTGAGCGGACCCATATCCTTGAAGGTCCATTGGCCTTCAGAGTTTTGGCCGAGGCCTTTGAGGAAATTCACATTCACGCTGTTCACGAGCAGATCGAGCACGCCGTCACCATCCCAGTCGACGAAGCAGAACGTGCGTCGACCGCTCGAACCGCCCAACCCGGAGTTGAGTTGCAAGAGGCCCGACTGGTGATTCGTCGGCCGCTGGATTGAGTCGAAACTCGACACCCCTTCGCCGCGAAATACGCGTTTGCCGGGCAGGAGCTGCAGACGTCCATCCGCGGTTTTCCGCCTTTCGAACAACGCGAGATAGCCTTCGTGGTCGAGCGTCACCAGGTCCGGCAACCCATCGTGGTTCCAGTCGATCACGTAGGGCGTGCACCGCCACTCGATCACGAGTTCCTTACCGTGCGGTTCCCACCAGTTCCAAGCGGGTTTCGGTGGTTTGCCCGGCCACTCGACTTCGACCTGCGCAGCAGCGGCGAAACGCGGCTCGGTGCGGGTGCCAATGTTGCGATACCAATACACTTTGCCCCACACGTCGCTGCACATGATGTCTGGCAGTCCGTCCATGTCCCAATCCGCCGCGCACACGTCGGTGTAACCCCACTTCGTCTCGCTCGGGCCCTGACAGTCGCCGTTGTAGCCGGCTTGGATATGGATCGTCTGGCCGTCGGCTGCGAGATAAACCGGGGCCGCCCAACGCACTGGGTCGCCACCGAGATTTTTGATGAAGCCGACGTAGCCGGCGCTATTGCCTACCACGAGATCCTCCAAGCCGTCGCCGTCTAGATCGACCGCCGACGGTGCGGAGAGCACGCCGAACTTCACTTCGTCGGCCAGTTGCCGGAAAAACCGCGGCGGCAAAAATTGCGGCATGCCATCGGCGACTTTCCCGGTGTTCTGCAGGAGTGCTACCCGGCCGTCCTCCTGACCGACGACCAAGTCGAGGTGGCCGTCGCCGTTGAAGTCGCACGCGACCGGCGCGATCATGCACAAGTCCATTGTGAGCGGCACGCCGCCGAGCGCGAGACGCCGGCCCGGTGCGTAGCGCGGCTCGGTGCGCGTGCCGATATTTTCGAAATAGGTGAAACCGTCGATGAACTCGCCGCAGATGAGGTCGAGCTTGCCGGTGCCGCGAAAATCGCCGAAGCAAGGCGACGGCCGCCCGTAGACATCAATCGCCGCATCGCCCGCTTTCAATTGAATCGGTTTCGCATACGAGGGCACTTCGTTGGTCCCCGTGTTGCGGAGGAGGTAAACGTAGCCGTGCAGGGGGCCAAACTTCCATTTGCCGTTTTCATCGAACGCCGGCTCCGTGGCTTGATTCGAGGTGCGCCATTTGTAGTCGCCCCAATAATCAATGCCGACGATCAAGTCGCGTTTCCCGTCGCCGTCGTAATCCACTTCGGTCCACTGGCTCGAGCGAATACCGCTGATGTCGGGCTTGGTGAGATTCGCGTCGGTGGCGCCGAAGATTTCCGGCACCGACGGCGCGTTGAGTTTCTGTGGTTGTTCAAGGGCGGATCGCGTGAAGTGCGGATAAATCGCTCCCGCGGTCAGCACGACGGGCTTGCCGTCCACGTAGGAGATTTGTGCGGAGTCGATGCCGCGGCCCAGGCGCACGCCGGCCTTCAGCAGCGGCAGCCCGCCCTCCGGATCCGTGACGCCGCTGTTCTCGAATAAATAAGTGCCGTTGTATGGCTTGCCCGAGCACACGACCACCAGGTCCATCAAGCCGTCGCCATTGTAATCCAGCGGCAGCGGCCAACCCCACAGACCGACCCCGACATCGGTGCGAAGCGCAGGGTTGTTATACTTTATCCGCTGAAAGTCCGGCGGATTGGCTGCCAGTGCGGCGGTCGCCAGCAAGACGAGCGAGAGCAGACGCGAAGCAAGACGGGAGGAGCAGCAAAGCATGGTGAAATGGGGGTTGGGTGCCGCGCGACAAACCAATCCGGCGCGGAAGCTCAGAACCGCGTCGACACGCTAAACCGATAGGTGCGGGGCGGCTGGTCGCGCGTGATGAGGAATGGATCGTTGCCAATGTTCGTGACCATCAGGTCGAAGTTATAGCTGCGCCACCGGTAGGCGACGCCGGCATCATAGCTGTGCTGCGTTTCCGGAATCGACGTGAGCCCGTAACCGGTGAGCTGAGTGATGAGCGGACCGACGAGTGAGAGACCGGCCTTCACTTCCCACCCTTGCTCCTTCGCATCGCGGAAGCTGTATTTGGCGAAAAAGTTGAAGTTCCAGTCCGGCGCGAAACGCAGCGGGATGCGGCCGGGGTTTGAGGCAGTCGTCCAGCCGAGCGTGTTTTGCTGGCCGGTGAAGCCTTGGCTGGTGTCCATGCGCGTGTAATTCGCAATTATGCTGAGGCGGTCGGTCACGCTGCCAAACGCACTGACTTCGTAGCCCTTTGACTGCGCACCTTGGATCTCCGTTTGCGTGCCATACGTGATCGATTGGCCTTGCGAGACGCCATTGGTGAGCACGTTCGCGGTGCTGCCAGTCTTCGTCATTTCCCAGTAGTCCGCAGCAAATGACAACCGGCCTTGCAACACCTCTCCCTTCACGCCGACCTCGCGCAGGTCGGTGATGGGGCTCACGACGAAAAACTCATTCAGCCGCGGATCCCCCGCGAGCAGACCGTTGTAGCGTTTTACGGAGCGAGTGGGGTCGGTCTGCACGCTTTTCACTGCGTAAACAGCCAGGCGCGGCGTGATTTTCACCGTGGCGCCGTAGCGATACGAATTGAGCGTGGTGTCGGCCGAGCTCGAGATTGCGCCAGTCACGGCGTTGCGTGTGGCCGTCCCATCGTGATCGGAGCGCAGACCGCCGGTCAGGATCAGACGGTCCTTGAAGAGACTCACGTCCTGCTGCGCATACATGCCAAAGCTGAACGCCTTGTTGCGGGTGAAGCTGGATCGCGAGAGGTTCGTCACCGTGCGGCCGTCGTAGAAGCTCGCGCTGTAGCCGGCGGCTTTGATCGCGGCCATGTTGAGGACGTTGAACGGCGCATTGGGGATGCCGGAGTAGTTCGCGTTCACGCTATATGAATCGTCGTAGGAATAGCCGACCATTGTCGTGCCACCGAGCCACGAGACCGGCTGATATTTGGCGATGAGGTCGCCCTGCGTCGTGGTCGCCCGCCGCCAGCCGTTGCTGCCCGTATATTGCGAATTGACGGCGATGTTCGTGTTGTCCTCCCCCGTGTAAGTGAACGAATCGCTGCCGAAATAGCGCAGATTCGCGACCTCGCGGAAGAACAGCCAGTCGGTGAACTGGTGGGTGACAAACACGGTCACGTTGGCGACTTTCTCGCGGTCCGTCTCACCCGGCCCGGCGATGTTGAAATCGTAAGGCAGGTCGAGCGCGGTGATGGGGTCGCTCGGGGTGTTGAAGATCGGAACCAACCGGCGCGCCTTGCCCGGATACAGTGCGAAACCGTGGCCCTCCTCGCGCGACGGCGTCCTCAGATCCAGCAGTTCGCCCACGACGATCAGTTCCGTCTTGTCGGCCACCTGCCACTTGAACGAGGGATAGAGCGCTAAATTCCGGTTTTCTTGAAACTTGATGTAATCGTCGCCCCGCTCCCACGCGCCGGCGACGCGCGCCGCCATTTTCGAATTGATGGCGTAGTTCGAGTCGAACTCCAAGCGATTGGAAAACGCACTGTATTCATTCGTTGACGCCGCGTATTTCACGGAGGTGTCGGTCCGCCCCAGCTCCGGTTTCTTCAGGATGAAATTCAGCAATCCCGTGCCGCCAGCACGGCCTTGGACCGCGGACGGCGGGCCCTTCACCACCTCCAGGCGCTCGTAGCCGATCAGGTCACGCTTGCTATTGCCCATGCGCACGCCATCGACCGCGATCGAACCATTGGTCTCGAAACCGCGGAGGTTGACGCCATCGCCCGACCCGGCGTTGCGGTTGCGCACGTAAACATTGGCGACATAACGAAATGATTGATCGAAGGTCGTCGCGCCAACGTCATTCCAAAATTCCTTCGTCACGATGTCGACGGTCTGCGGAATTTCGATCAACGGCGTGTTCGTGCGCGTGGCAGTGGACGCTGTCGTCACTCGGTATCCGCTGCTGCGTTCGGCGGTCACCGAGAACGGTTGCAGCGACACCACTTCGTCGGAGCCGGAGGGCGAACCTCCGTCGGTTTGGGCCTCGGCCCGCGCTGCCATCAGCAAGGCCGGCAGAAACATCAACACGAGGCGGAGACGGGATTTCTTCGTCGGGATGGGGGTCATGGCGAAACGGAAAAGAAAGACAATTGCTCAAACGATTTAGCTAGACGTTGCTCGCAGTCTCACGAGCAACGCAGGGAGTGTGGAGGGGCCACGGGCGAAGAGTTGCTAAATGGATTTAGCAACGTCAAGCGGTTTTTCCTTTTTACGCCCGCCGCTGCGTCGACTGCCGCATAAAAACCGGTGGCACCACAAGCACTTCGGTCGACACGCTTTCCTCTCCGCGCAACAACCGAAACAACATCGGCACCGCTTCAGCCACCATGGCTTCATTGGCGCCCGCCACGGTCGTCAGCGGCGGATCCAAATATTCGGCGAGCTCGTAGTCGCCTATGCCCACGACCGCGACATCGTCCGGCACACGCCGCCCGCTTGCCTTAATCGCGCGATAAGCGCCCGCCGCGAGACTGTCGTTCACCGCGAAGAGTCCGTCCAATTGTCCGCCCTCGCTGAAGAATGCCTCCAGCGCAACTGCCCCATCGTGCGGCTGCAAGCCTGTGCTGACGATCTTCGCTGCCTCTCGTCCCGTGCGCTCTTTCACCACTCGGGTAAACGCCGCCAGCCGATCCGATGTCGTGTGCGTCAACTGCCTGCTGTGGAGAATGCCTGGCTTTCCGCATTTGGCCTCGAGCAACACTTCCGCCGAGCGGCGGCCGACGAAGTCCGGCGCCTCGAGCACGCAATGGTAATGCGGTATTCGCCGGCCGAGCACCACGACCGGATAAGGCAATCTCGCTTCCGCGACGAACGCGTCGTCCACCGGCAGCGTGTTGGTAAGTATCACGCCATGGTAGCGATTGGCGTCGAGCAGCCCCGCCTTCTCGCTCAACCGCCCCGCGTGAAACATCTCGATCGCGACCGCATAACGCGTGTGCTCCGTCGTCTGCACGTCCACGGCGCGTTGCAATGCATGCAGCACCTGACCCACCAGTGGCAATGGCGCCTCGTAGGAAGTAAGAATGGCCAAGTCGAATTGCCGCGTCGCCGACTTGTGCGCCCGCAAGCGCCGTCCCGCCATGTTCGGCACATAGCCGAGCGCGGTCGCCGCCTCGCGGATTTTTCGGACCGTCTCCGACGAAAGCCTGCGCTCGATGTGCCGGTTGGCCAGTGTCGACGAGACCGCCGCAGGGGATACTCCGACGTGCTTGGCGATCTCGTAGATCGTGACCGCGGGCTTGCTCACGCCGCCAGAATGCGGCCACCGCTGGTCGCTACGAGCAATTTTCGTTTGTGGAGGAGCCGCTACGGGCTCCGTTCGCGGTGCCGCTCGCCGCATGCCATATTTCTTCGCTTGGCGAGCGGCGGTGTTTGCACAACAACCCCCGCCGTTGAACGCCCCCTCGCCTTCCCTTCCCGCTTACGAGCCCGGCGATACCGCCGTGCGCCGCATCGCCGGGTGGCGGCTCGCCGTGCTCTGGCCGTTCGCCATGCTCGTGCGCCTGTGGGGCATGTCGCTGCGCTTCGAATCCTCCCCCGAAGATCTCCGCCACTACACTAAACGCGACGTGCCCGTCGCCTTCGTGCTCTGGCACAACCGGCTCTTTCTCGCCCCCGAAATCTACCGCCGTTGGCGGCGTCCGCGCCCGCTCTACGCCCTCGTCAGCGCCAGTCAGGACGGGGCGTGGCTGACGGCGTTCTTCTCTCTCGTCGGCATGCGCACTGTGCGTGGTTCCAGCAGCCGCCTCGGACGCGAGGCCGCGTCGGCGCTCGTCGAAGTGCAGCGCGCCGGCCACGACATCGGCGTGACGCCCGACGGCCCCCGTGGCCCGTGTTACGAAGTGAAGCCCGGCGCGTTGATCGTCGCCCGGCGCACCAAAGCGCCTCTCCTTTTGGTGGGCGGCACGTTCACTTCCGTGTGGCGGCTGAAAAGCTGGGACCGGTTCATTCTCCCGAAACCTTTCTCGCGCGTGCGCATGCAGTGCGAACTCATCGCGCCCGAACAACTCGCCGATCGCGACGCCGCGACCGCCCTGCTCCAGAACCGCTTGCTCGCGCTCAATCCCGATCCTGATGGCGGCGGCGCAGCTGGCCCGACGCCGCGAGCGCCCGGCTCAGCTTGAATTAAAAGCCGATCTCGCCGTTTAGAAAAACGGCGCGAACGACGTGTCTTCTCCCGCCGCGGCGCGATAGTCGTCGCCGACCGACCACGCTTCGTCGTTGCGCAAAAATTTGAAGATCACCGGGCCGCCCGACGCCGGCAGTTCGATCAACCATTCTTCGGCCCCGGCACATTGCATCAGCCGGCCCTGGCTCCAGCTCAACCCGGCGCCTTCGCCGCGAATGAACAGAGAATTGCCGAAACCGACGTCGATCGTCGCCCGGATTTTGGTCATCGCCGGACCGGCCGCAGGCGATTTTGCCGCAACGGGTTTGGCCGCGGCGGCCGTCGGCGCGGTGGCGGCGGCGGACTTCTTGGCAGTGGATGCGACTTTAGCCGTCGGGGTGGTCGACTTCGAACGCGTTGATTTGGACGCAGGGGCGGGCGCCTTGGTTGTGTTGCTGGTCTTTTTCATTGGCGTTGGCATAAGCTTGCAGAGCGGAATATTCTCCGAACTTCGAGCGGGGAAGCAAACGCAAAGCCCGCGTAATGAATTTTCGCGGCCCGTCCCAAACGCCCGCGGAGAAAAGCGTAAAATTGTCATTTACTCGCCGCGCCTCATCAACCAAAACGCTCCTCTTCTCTCGGGCCGGTAGCTCAGTTGATAGAGCGCGTCGTTCGCAACGACGAGGTCGTCGGTTTGATCCCGATCCGGTCCACCACTCACCGAAGAAGCTCACGGGCGGTAGCTTAAGCGAGGTTAAGGCTTCTCCGATCGCCGGTCGGTCCGCGCAAAATTTCCCGGTTCCCCCGCCGCAAAGCGGCTTGTGTTGAGAGCGTTCGCCGAGAAGAAATCTGCTGATGTGCGCCTCCCCATCGAATCCGCCTGCGGCCGCGCCGCGAACGACCTTGGAATTTCTTGATGCTCCTGCTCACCCGGTCATCGGACCGGACCATCCGGAGCTCGCGGGCAACCGATACGGCTTCGAAGGTGGAAGTGTGATTTACGAATCCGGCGTGTTTCATCTTTTTACGGCCGAGATGGCGGACGATCCGTTTTGGGCGAAGATGCGGCTCGCCCACTGGTCGAGTCCGGACGGGGCGAACTGGCAGCGCGTCGGCACGCTCTACGAAACCCCGGGCACGATGATCCCCGGCGACACGCGTTTCTCGCTCTGGTCGCCCATGCCCATTTTCAACGCGGCCGAGGATCGTTGGAATCTGTTCTACATTGCTTATCGACCGGGTTTCGGCGCGGGCGAGGGCCTGCATATGGATGGGCGGGTGTGGCGCGCAATTTCCCAACAGCCCGGGCGCTCCGGGATCGGTGGGCCTTATCGCGACGACGGCATCGTTCTGCAACCGGATGCGGATTCGCAACCTTGGGAGGGCCAGCAGGGAACCGACTCGTTTTATCCGTGGCCAGTTGGCGGAAAGTGGCGGGCATTTTACGGCAGTCATAACCATGTGCCACATACGCCCTGGCTGGTCGGCCTCGCCGAAGCGCCGGCGCTGGCCGGTCCTTGGCGCCGTTGCCCGGGCGTGAACCCGTCTCCCATCGAACCGCACTTCATCGAAAACCCGATCGTCGTATCCACCGCGGCGGGATTCATCGCGATTTACGACAATTGCCTTTCCGACGCAGGCACGCCCTACCTGCCGGACGGCCGGCACGTCGGCTACAGTGTCTCGACCGACAGCGTGCACTGGCCTCAAGGACGATCCGTCGCCGTGCAACCTGAGGGTCCCGCCAACTGGTCCGACGACGTGCGCACCCCACTGTGTCTGGTCTCCACCGGTGACGACCACTGCACGATGATTTACACCGCCAAGCTCCGCGATCGCAATTTCTGGGGCGTCGGACTCGCCCGTCTCCGTTTGCGAACGTCCTGATTTCTCGCCGGGTTGGCCCGCGCAAGAATCTGAAACGAGCTACACCAGCTCCTGCGGGAAACGCGCGAAGACAATCTTCCCGCCCGCCGACGGCAGCACGCTGACGATCTCGGCGTTCACGCGCCGGCCGACGAACTCCCGTCCGCCTTGCACGACGACCATCGAGCCGTCTTCCAAAAATCCCACGCCCTGCCCTTCGTCTTTGCCCGCCTTCACCAGCTCCACCTCCAACGTTTCTCCCAGCATCAACTCCGGCCGCACCGCCTTCGCGAGCAAGTTCAGATTCAGCCACGTGACGCCGTGGAACTCCGCCATTTTGGCGAGATTGTAGTCCGTGGTCAGCAACTTCGCGCGCATCGATTGCGCGAGGAAGACCAGCTTCGCATCCACGTCTTCCGGTTTGGCCACTTCGCTTTCCGGCACCCGGATTTCGAGCCGCGGGATGCGCCGCAGATCGTTGAGCACTTCCAGTCCGCGCCGCCCGCGCGCCTGCCGCTGCGGGTCATTCGAACCCGCAATCGCTTGCAACTCCCGCAGCACGAAACGCGGAATCACCAGCGCCCCGCCGAGAAACCCCGTGTCGCACAACCGCGCGATCCGTCCGTCGATCAGCGCACTCGTGTCCACCACGACCAGCGGCACGTCGACTTCTTGCGGCACGAAACGCACATACGGAATCACGAGGTTAAACTCATCCTTCCCGCGCAACGCGATCACCGTGCACAAATACGTGCTCACGATGAACAACGCCAGCCGGGCGAGAAACACGATCTGGTCCTCGCCCTTGTCGAACAGCGGCGACGTGCCCACCAGATACGAGATCAGCGCGCCCACCGCCAAACCAAACGTGATGGCCGACAGCCCGCGCAGCGAAAATCCCTTCAACAACACGTCGACCAGCACCACCAGCAAGCCGATCAACAGCCCGATGCCCGCCGCCAGCCACCAATAGTGATCCCACTCGCGCACCGTGTAACACACCAGCCAGCCCGACGCCGCGCAGAGCGCCACAAACACACCTCGAATGGCGATGATCGTCGTCTTCATGCCTCAGCGTTGCGTGTAAAAATACAGCGCCACGGGCAGCGTCACCAAGAAGGCAATCAGCAGGATGAGCACAATTTGCACGCGCTGGCCTTTAATCTTTTCAGCCTCCTCCGGGTCCATTTGACTCGCATAGCATTTCACGTCCCGCCCGATGACAAATCAATACTGGTTGGTGAAGTCCGAACCCGCTTCCTATTCGTGGACTGATTTCGTCCGCGATGGTCGCGCCGACTGGACCGGCGTCCGCAATTACGCCGCCCGCAATAATCTCCAGGCCATGCGCGCGGGCGACCACGTTCTCTTCTACGAGAGCGTCACCACCAAAGCCGTCGTTGGCCTCGCCGAGGTCACGAAGACCGCCTTCCCCGATCCCACCGCCGACGAACCCGCCTGGGTCGCCGTCGGCTTGAAGCCACTGCAACCGCTCCCGAAACCCGTCACGCTCGCGCAAATCAAAGCCGACGATGCGCTCGTCGACATCGCGTTGCTGCGCCTCAGCCGCCTTTCCGTCGTGCCGTTGAAACCCGCCGAATTCTCCCACCTCGTCCGGCTCGGCGGCGGGAAAAGCCGCCCGCGCTGACTGCCGCCGCCGCGCTCACTCGCGCGGCCATTCGACCACCACGCGAAAGCCCCGGTCCGCGGCGCGCGACTTCTTGTCCACCGTCGTCGTTGCCGCCGACCTTCCCGCCGGCTCACCGGCGCGGCCGGCCAGCGGGCTCACCGGCGCCTCCGGCGCGGCGGATTCGGCCTGCAACCATTCCGCCACGCTGCCGCGTCGCGCGTAGAGTTGCGCATCTGCCGCACCGCTCGCCACTGCCGCCTCCAACTCGTGCGCCGTGGGTAAACGCACCACGGCGCCCAGCAGCCAGCCCGTCCGCTGGCAAAACTCCTGCGCCTCCGCCCACGTGACGGATTCCACCGGCTGCGCATCTCCGCGCGTGCGACTGGGATTGTCGGTCATCACCGCCCCATACAGCCGTTGATCAACCGGCCCGCGCAGAATCAACCCGCGTTCGTTGCCCGGCAACGGCAGCAACTGCGCATAAATCCCGTCCTGCCACGCGCTCAACCGCCCTTGCGCATGCAGCAAAAATTCCAGCTTCAACTTCAATCCCGGCGTCAGCCGCGTGCTCTTCGGCCACTTCGCCGCCACCGCCGCCACTTGCGCCGCCGCCTTCGCCACATCGTCCTCCGCCGCCAGAATCTGCCGCTTGCGCAAAAACGCCGCGGCTTCGCGATCAAGCGCGACCACTTCGTCGAGCGGTGCCGCCGATTCCGCCGTCTGCCGCTTCACCTCCAGCGCCTCAACCCTTTCCGCCGACGCAAACCGGCTCTGCGGAAACCGCTCGTTGAGTTCGCGCTGCACGCTTTGCGCCATCGCATACCACGCCGTGGCATCCAGCCACCGCCGCGCCTCCATCGCCGCATCCGCCCCGCGTTCGCGCTTGTCGCTCTCCGTCCGCTGCGCCCGCGCCGCGTAGCGCGCCAGTTCCGCATCGTAGCGATCGATCGCCCCGATATTCGCGTCCGCCGAGCGCGCGAATTTCTGGTTGATCGTCAACTGCGCCTCCCGCGCGTCCTTCAACGCCTGCACGAGCGCATCCCAATCGCCCGCGTCCGTCGCCGCTGCGATGCGTTCCTCCGCCTCGCGCACCGCCGCCGCGAGCGGCGCCAGATCGCCGCGCTCCACGCGTTGCGTGAGTTGCAACTCCCGCGCGAAATCCTTCAACCGCGCATCCGCCGGGCTAAGGTTGATCGCGTGCTGCAGCGCGAGCGCCGCCCGATACTTCGCCAGCGCGCGACCCGCATGGCCCGCCGTTCCCTCCGCCTCTGCTTCGTTCAACAACGCCTCCAGCTCCGCGCCTTTCGCCGCCATCGCCAGCGACGCCCGCGCGCGCTCCAAACGCTCCAACCGCTCCTGCTGATCGCGGCCGACCTGCGCCACCGCCGCATTCAACGCCCGCTGTTTCTCGATGGCCGTCTCGAGCGTTGCCACCTGCTCCGCCGCTGTCTGTCCCGGCGCTTCCGCTGCCCGCTCCAACGCGGCGATGTCGCCCGAGACCTTGTATTGCCCGGCGTTCAACGTCGTGACCGCCGGCGTGGCATTCCCCGGCGCCGCGATGTTCGGCCCGAGTGTCGCCAAAAAATAATACAGCGCCCCCAGCGCCGCCACTCCCAGCGCGCCCAGAATCCATCGCTTCCAGCGCACGGGATGATGAGCGTCTTCGTAAGACATGAGGCGCGTCGGGATTGAGCCCAAACGTCTTCGAACGCAACTCGCGATCCCCTCTCGACAGTCTTCCCGCTTTGGCTTTTGCACAGAAGCGTGTTTCGCCAGATTTCCATTCTCGCACCCGGTTTGCTCGGCGGCTCCGTCGCTCAAGCCGCCCGCGCCCGCGGCCTCGCGAAACAAATCGTGATCTGGGCCCGCCGCCCTGAGGTGCGCCTCGCGTTGCGCGGTCAGCCGTGGTGCGACGCCACCGCCGACTCCCCCGCCGCCGCCGTGCGCGACGCCGACCTCATCGTCCTCGCTCCACCCGTCGATCGCATCGCGCCCCTGACGGCGGAGATCGCCGACCATGTCGCGCCCGGCGCCCTCGTCACCGACGTCGGCAGTGTGAAAGCCGAAATCTCCCGCCTCGGCCACGCCGCGCTCTCCGGCCGCGCGCACTTCGTCGGCTCGCATCCCATGGCCGGCTCCGCCCACACCGGCTGGGAAAACGCCTCGCCCGATCTTTTCGCGCACCGCGTGTGCTTTGTCACACCGCGGCCCGACACCGATCCCGCCGCCGCCGAACGCGTCGCCCGCTTCTGGCGCGAGCTCGGCAGCGAAGTCGTGACGGTCGCCCCCGATGCCCACGACGAGATCGTCGCGCACATCAGCCACCTCCCGCAGGTGCTCGCCACCACGCTCTGCACTTTCCTCGCCGCGCGCCAACCAGGCTGGCGCAACTTTGCCGGCGGCGGATTGCGCGACACCACCCGCATCGCCGCCAGCGACCCCGCGATGTGGCGCGCCATCCTCGAGCAAAACCGCGACGAAATCCTCCGCGCGCTCCGCGCGTTCCAAGACGAGCTGCAGGGCTTTTCCGCCGCGCTCGCCAACCGCGATTACCTCGAACTCACTGCGCGCCTCGAACGCGGCAAAACGTTCCGCGAACAATTCCGGCCCCTGCCCTGACGCAACCGCCGCGCGTTGCGCCGCCGCCGCGAGCCGTCACTCTGTCCTCCTGCTCATGACTTTCCCCGACCTTCTGCCGATTCAACCCTTCACCCGCCCGGTGCAAGGCGCCGTGACGCTGCCCGGTTCGAAGAGCCTCACCAATCGCGCGCTCCTCCTCGCCGCGTTGTGCGACCAACCCGTCACGCTCACGGGCGCGCTCTTCAGCGAAGACACCACGCTCATGGCCGCGGCCCTCCGCCAGCTCGGCTTCACCGTGGAAACGAATGCCGACGCCGGCACCGCCCGCGTCGCCGGCCAGGAAAACGCGTTTCAGTCCACCGCGCCCGTCGATCTCTTCGTCGGCCTCGCCGGCACCGCCGCCCGCTTTCTCACCGCGCTTTGCGCCGCCGCGCCCCGCGGTGTCTATCGTCTCGACGGCGTCCCGCAGATGCGCAAACGGCCGATGAAACCGCTGCTCGACGCCCTGCGCGCCCTCGGCGCCGACATCCGTTGCCCCGGCGAAGAAGGTTTTTTCCCGCTCGAAATCCACGCCGCCGGCCTCCGCGGCGGCTCCGTCGCCGTCGATGCGAGCGAAAGCAGCCAGCTCCTCTCCGCGCTCCTGATGGTCGCGCCGCTCGCGCGCGGCCCCGTCGACGTCACACTCCCCGGTCGCGTGCGCTGGACGTTTGTCGAGATGACGTTTCGCCTCATGGCGGAGTTCGGCGTAAAAATATCTCCCCACGAGAAAACGCGTTTCGCCCTTTCGCCCGCCCGCTACGTATCGTCCGGCGACTACGCCATCGAGCCCGACGCTTCCGCCGCGAGTTATTTCCAAGCGCTCCCGCTTGTCGTCGGCGGCGAACTCACGTTTCCCGGGCTGCGCCCGCCCGGCGAAGGCCTGCAGGGTGACTCCGCGTTTGCCGGCGTGCTCACACGTGTGCGCGCGCGTCCGCCCGGTGCGACGCTCGACGAAGACTTTCACGAAATCTCCGACACCTTCCTCACCCTCGCCGCCATCGCGCCGCTCCTCGGCGGGCCGACGCGCATCAGCGGCATCGCCCACACCCGCAAACAGGAAACCGACCGCGTCGCCGGCATGGCCCGCGAGCTCACGCGCCTCGGCCAGCACGTGATCGAATCCGACGACGCTCTCGAAATTCACCCGCGCCCACTGCGCACGGACACCACGATCGAGACCTACGGCGACCACCGTTTCGCCATGAGCTTCGGGATTCTGGGCTGCCACGACCTCCACCGCAGCGGCCGCCCGTGGCTCACCGTGCGCGACCCGGCCTGCTGCACGAAAACTTTCCCGCACTTTTTTGAGTTGCTGGCGGAGTTGCGCAAAAAATCCTTGTCCGCGTGATGACCAGCACCCCCTTTCTCATCGTCGCGATCGATGGCGGCGCCGCGTCCGGCAAGTCCTCCTCCTCGCGCACGCTGAGCGAGCGTTTCAACCTGCTCCACGTCGACACCGGCTCCTATTACCGCGCGGTCACCGCGGAAATGCTGCGGCAAAACGTCCGCGCAGACGACCCCGCCGCCGTGCACGCCGCGCTCGCCCGCCTCGCCCTCGGCACCCGCGTCGACGGCCGCTCCGCCGTCATGACGCTCGGCGATCGCGCCGCGGGCGACGAAATTCGCAGCCGCGAAGTCAACGACCACGTCTCCCACTTCGCCGCGATCCCCGAACTCCGCGCCGCGCTCCTCACCTATCAACGCAGCCAGGCCGACGTCGCCCGCGCGCACGGCTTTCGCGGGCTGGTGATGGAGGGGCGCGACATCGGCTCCGTGATTTTTCCCGACGCCGATTTCCGTTTCTTTCTTCACGCCGACCAGGTCGAGCGCGCCCGCCGCCGTGCGCAGGAAGGCCAGCAGGATTCGATCGCCGAACGCGACCGCCTCGACTCCTCGCGCAAAGCCTCGCCGCTCACCTGCCCGGCGGGCGCCACGTCGATCGATACGACCCACCTCACCTTGGCCGAAGTTGTCGACCGCATGGCCGCCGCCATCGCCACGAAACTCCCCGCATGAGCCGCGTGTTCCGCCAAGTCGAGATGGAGCCGGTTTACGGCTTCTTCCACTATCTGAGCACGGTCATTTACAGCCTGGCGTTTCGCGGCGAAATCGTCGGCCAGGAAAACCTGCCCGCGACCGGCGCATTTCTGATCGCCTCCAATCACGCGAGCTACATCGACCCGCCTGTGCTCGGCTCCGCGGTCCCCCGGCAACTCTGCTTTTTCGCGCGCAAAACCCTTTGGAAACCCGGCATCGCCTCGTGGTGGCTCGACACCGTGGGCACGATTCCCGTCGATCGCGATGGCGGTCAGGACATCAGCGCGTTGAAACGCGTGCTGCGCACGTTGAAGGAAAACAAAGGCCTGATTCTTTTTCCCGAAGGCACGCGCTCGCCCGACGGTAATTTGCAGCCCCCGAAGGCTGGCGTCGGCTTCATTGTCTGCCGTTCGCAAGTCCCCGTGGTGCCCGCGCGCATTTTCGGCTCGTTCGAAGCGTTTGGCCGCCAGAGCGGCCTGCGCCTCGGCCGCCCGATCTCCATCGTGTTCGGAACACCGCTTTCGCCCGCCGATTACGACGATCCGGCTGACGGCAAAGAACGTTATCAACGCGCCAGCGAACGCATCATGGCCGCGATTGCGCGCCTGAATCTGCCGCCGCCGGTTGTCGTCTAACGACGCTTCGCGACCGTCTCGCTCACTCGATGCCGCACGCCTTGCGCGCGCGCTGGAGCACCCCGCTCGCCGTCGCGCGCGCCCGCTGCGCACCGTCGCGCAACACACTTTCCACGTAATCCAGATTGGCCGCGAGCTCCGCGCGCTTCACGCGATACGGCGCAAAGTAATTCCAGTAGTGCTCGAAGAGCGCCTTCTTCAAATCGCCATAACCAAGACCGCCTGCGCGCAGGCGATTCTCAAAGTCCGCCGCCGCGTCAGCCGGCGCCACGAGCTTCAAAAGTTGGATCGCGAGATTTTTCTCTGCGTCCGGCTTCGGTTCCGCCGGTGTGCGCGAATCCATCACGATGCCCATGATTTTTTTCCGCAGGGCTTTCTCGTCGCCGAAAATCTCCACCGTGTTGCCGTAGCTCTTGCTCATCTTCTGGCCATCGAGCCCCGGCACCACGGCCACTTCGCCGCGGATTTCCTCCTCCGGCACCACGAACGTTTCGCCGTAGGTCTGGTTGAACTTGATGGCGATGTCGCGCGTCATTTCCACGTGCTGCTTCTGATCTTTCCCAACCGGCACGAGGTTTGTGTCGTAGAGCAGAATGTCGGCGGCCATGAGCACGGGATAAGCGAACAAACCGAAGTTCGGCGAAATGCCCTTCGCCGTCTTGTCTTTGTAACTGTGCGCGCGTTCCAAGAGTCCCATCGGCGTCAGCGAGCCGATCAGCCACGTGAGTTCGCACACCTCCGGCAGATCGCTCTGCTTCCAAAACACCGCCTTCTGCGGATCGAGCCCGCACGCCAGCCAGTCGAGGGCGATTTCCAGCGTGAACTGCCGCCGGCGCACCGGATCGGTCAGGGCCGTCATCGAGTGATAATCCGCGATGAAGTAAAACGCCTCGCCGCGATCCTGCAGTTCGATCGCCGGTCGCATCGCGCCGAAATAGTTGCCGATATGCAAGGTGCCCGAGGGCGTGATGCCAGTGAGGATGCGCATGTTGATCTTACTTTTCTCTTAAACGTTTCCGACCGTCACTCTCCGCAGAACCCGCGGAAAGAGAAAGGCGAAAACGCTCCGCTCGCCGCTCCGTCGCTCAGTCCCGCCGCGCCAGCATTTGCAACGCCGGCCGGTTGCGCACGAGCGTCGCCGCCGGCAGCGTGCCGCTGAACGAAGTCAACGGCATCACCAACGCCCGCCGCCCGAGAATTGTCCCGGGATTGAGCACCGCGTTGCACCCGACTTCCGCGCCGTCGCCGATCAACGCGCCCAATTTTCGCCGCCCGCTGTCCACGCGCCCCTCGGGCAGATCGACCGTCACGTTCTGCTGGTCGAGCCGCAGATTGGAGCAGATCACGCCGGCGCCGAGATGCGCGCCATTGCCCAGCACCGAATCGCCGACGTAGCTGAAATGCGGCACCTGCACGCGATCGAGCAGCAGGCAATTTTTGAACTCGCACGCGTTGCCCAGCACGCAGCGTTCGCCCACGATCACGTTGCCGCGGATAAACGCCCCCGGCCGGATTTCCGTGCCGGCGCCAATCCACGTCGGACCGATGATCGTCGCATGCGCCGGCAGCTTCACCGTCGGATGCAGATAAACCAATCCGTCCACCTGCACGCCCGGCGGACGCGGTGGCAGGGTCCCCTCAAACGCCTGCGCCGCGAGCGCCCGGCCGATCTCCTTCACCCACGCCCATGGCGCCGCCTCCGCCGGAAAATACGCGGCAAACACCCTCAACGACTCGGGCAGATCGAACAATTCGGCAGCTTTCATGACGCAAAATGACCGGCGGATTTCCGCTTGATGCGCGCGACCGTGACGCCCCGCCCGCGTCCCCGCAAGCTCGCGCACCGCGCCCTCATTTCACCGGACTCACGGCCGCCGCCTTTAACTTCGCCACGATCGCCTGCGCGTGTTTTTCCGCCGCCGCTTGCTGCTCCGCGTTCAACGCGCGCGCCGCGACGTCGCGCCCGCGCGCGCCTTCCTGGTTGCCCGACAATGCCGCGACTTCAAACCACACATACGCTTCCGCAGGATCCGCCGTCAGACCCTGCCCTTGGAGATACATCAGCCCGAGATTGTATTGCGCGAGGGCGTGGCCCTGCTCCGCCGCCTGGCGATACCACGCCGCCGCAGCCGCGTCGTCGCGCGGCACACCCGCTCCCGCGGCAAAGCTCAGCCCAAGGAAAAACTCCGCCACCGGATCGCCCTGCTCCGCCGCCAGCCGAAACCACTGCGCCGCGACCACGCTGTTTTTGGCCACCCCGTCGCCATACGTATACATCATCCCCAGCCGCGTCCGCGCCTCCGTTTCGCCGTGCTCCGCCGCCAGCTGCAACCACTTCGCCGCCGCACGACTGTTCTTCGCCGTGCCGTTGCCGTCGGCATACATCAACCCGAGCCGTTGCGCCGCCGCGGCATTGCCGCGCTCCGCCATCACGCGCACTTCGTCCAGAATCGACGCCGCCACCGTCACCTGCCCTTCGTCGTCGACATACAACATCGGTTGATAATCGCCGAGGTAGTCCTTCCGCCAATAGTTGCCGGTCGCTCGGTAGGTGGCCCAATCGGTGAACCGCAGGCGATAAACCGGCAGGCGCATCATCGTCGGCGGATGATCGGGAAACGGATTGCTCGCGAAACGCGCCAGCACCGCCGGACTGCCCTCCAACAAGCGCCGCGCCACCACGCCAAAGACCGGCGAGAGCTTGTCGCCCGTCGCCTCGACCTGCAGCGTCGCCTCGAACCGCGGATACCACGGCGCGATGAAACCGCTCATGCGATCCGGCCGCTGCGGCTGGTAGCGAAACGGATACACCCGCCACGTCCGGCCATTGTCGTTGGAACCTTCAAACTCCACGGCGTGCCGCTCCGGCAACAAGCCCGCGTAAAGCGTATACGGATTCGCACTGTGAAAATCCGCGAACAGCGTTTTCAACGGCGCGAGCAGCGAAAAGGGCCGCGTCGTTTCCGGCAGTCCCAGGTAGAGTGCGAACACATAAATCGTCACATAAAAGTGCGTCCACAACGCCGCACGCAGGCCGTAGCGTCGCCACCGCGGCAGCGGCC
Source organism: Horticoccus luteus (assembly GCF_019464535.1). Taxonomy (GTDB): domain Bacteria; phylum Verrucomicrobiota; class Verrucomicrobiia; order Opitutales; family Opitutaceae; genus Horticoccus; species Horticoccus luteus. Next base: position 3,137,376 of record NZ_CP080507.1, read on the forward strand.
GGACGGGCTGCGCCAGCGCCGCGCGCGTCGCGATCCAATGCTGCAACCGCGACCAACGCATCCAACCCGCGGCCGACGCGAGCATCTGGTCATCCAGCAGCACAAGACCGAACGCCGCCGCCGCCGTGTTGAGCCAGCCGAAATTATTCGTGAGCTGGATGCCCGCCTGAAATCCCACCCACGCCACGAACGCAAACCACCGCCCGCGGCGTCCACCGAAAATCGCGACCAGCGGCGCCACGATTTCCGCCAGCCATGTCAGCCCCGTCTCAATCACATGCTGGGCGTGCGGCAAGTGGTGATCGAAATAGCCGATGATCGTCGGAAACGGACTGGTCTCATAAAGCACATCCAGCGCCGAAAAATCCCGCCAATGCGGATCGCCCACGAAGACTTTCACCAACCCCGACTCGAACATCACACGAAACAAAAACCACCGCACCATGAACACCGTGATCGGCCGCGGCGGTGACGCCTCTCCGAGGCCCGGTCGATATCCCGCCGGCGCGAACGGAATGCACAGCAACGCCGCCTCGAGCATCAATTGATCCACCTGCGTGCCCGAAAAAATCTGCCACGTCGCCACAAACGACAGCAGCAACAGCCAGCACGCAAACAGCGCCATCCGCGGCCACAAATTGAGCACCAACGCCACCGCCGCAACGAGTCCGCCCCACGCCAGCAGCGTCACCATCGTCGGACTTGCGTTCAGCCAGAACAGACTCGGCGCGTGCAGCAGATCCGCCGCCGCACCGGCGTGCAATTCCTTCACGAACGAAAAAAATTCGCCCAACGGCGCGATGCCTTGCGGTCCGATCAACGCCTCCCGCTCCACGATGACGCCGCTGAAAACGAGCACGTAAACCAACCCGATCGCCCGCAACACGAACCATCGCGGCCAAAGGAACGTCGCGTCGCCGAGCCCCGCAAACGCCTTCAGCTCCCGCCCCACCCCGCTGATGCCACGCTTTAAGGCGGAGTTGGCAGAGGAACGAGGCGCGGTCACACGAGCGGCCGGAATTGCACGAGACACGCCCCTGAGGCACACGAATCTGCCGCGAGAGTCAGGCCAAAAACGCACACCCCCGCGCACACTCGCAGAAGAAATTTTTCCTCTTTTGGCCTCGCTTGGTCCCACCGGCCGTTTCCCGCTCTTCACGCAAACTGGCACGTGCGAGCACGAAAAAGCGCCTCGGGACAACCCGAGGCGCTGATCTGAAATGGAGCGGGCGAAGAGACTCGAACTCTCGACGTCCACCTTGGCAAGGTGGTGCTCTACCAACTGAGCTACGCCCGCGTATGAGGGGCGTAGAAGTAGAGCCTCGCCGCCGACCGTCAACTGCTATTTTTCGAGCACTTCGAGTTGGTAAGCCACGCCTGCCCGCACCGATTCCGGCAACGGCACACGGCCCGCCTCGCGCCACCGCTCCGCCGCGTCCGCGCTCAATAATTCCCGCACCACCGGCAATAGCGGCCTCGCCGCATCCCGGCGCAGCACCAGATAAACCGGCCAGCGCAACGGATAATCACCTCGATAAACGTTTTCCGCCGTCAGCGCAAAAGCCCCCGCCGCCGGGTCCCGCGCGATCGAAAGCGCTTTCAATCCCGCCGCTGCTTCCACCGGCGCTGCCGTGAGGACCACGATCCCCGCGTCTGCCGGCACCCTCGCGCGCAATGCCGCCCAGTCTTCCTGCACGCCCACCGTGGCCGCCATCGCGCGCCGGCCGAGCACCTGCTGACGGAAAATCGGCCCCGTCAACGCCCCCTCGGGCGCGAGCACATGGGGCGCGATCGGCCGCGTCTGCCACGGTCCCACCACGCCCAGATCACCCCACCGCTGCATGTTTTTCTGGCGATCCGCACCGAAAATCCCCGCCAGTTGCTCCAACGTCAGCTCCGCCAGTGGCAAGTCGCGCGGCACCTCCACCACGACCACCTCAAACGCGATCGGCGTCGCGAAAAACGGCGCTTCGGGCAGTTTTTCAGTCGGCGAAAACATCAGCAGGCCGATCTGCGCCTTGCCGTCCTGCAGCTCCTGCCCACCGCGATAGCTCCCCGTCAACTCCACGCTGACCGCCTGCCCCGTTCCCGCCAATTCCCGTTGCATCGCCGTCGCCCATTTTTCGCCGAGCAGATCCGACGCCACGATCCGCACCACTGGCGCCGCGATCGCCAGCGAAGTAGCAGCCACGAACGCCGCCGCGCCCAGCATCCCGCGCCATAAGCCGCGCCTCATCGATCGAGCACGTCCAGCTCCGGCCACTGCGCAATCTTGCGGTGCAACGTGCGCCGGCTGATGCCCATGAGCTTCGCCGCCTTCGTGCGATTGCCCCGCGCTTTGAGCAACGCTTCCCGCACGAGGCGCTTCTCGTTTTCCTCCACTGAGAGCGGATTCGCCGCCGGCGCGGGCAAATTCGGTGCCCCGCCTCCCGCGTTCTCCGCGCCGCCACCTCCGGCCCCCCCGTTCGCCGTCGTGCGAAATCGCGGTTCCAAATCGAACTCGCTCAACGACCCGCCTCGCCGCAGCACCACCGCGTTTTCGCAGAAATTCCGCAACTCGCGCACATTGCCCGGCCACGGATAGTTTTGCAGCGTGCGCATCGCGCCCGCTTCCACCGTCAGCAGCGGCTGCTTGTTCTCCTCGCTGAACTCCCGGAGATAATGATTCAGCAGCAGCGGGATGTCCTCCGGCCGCTCACGCAGCGGGGGCATCGAAATGCGCACCACGTTCATCCGGAAAAACAGATCCTCGCGAAATTTTCCGTCGCGCACCATCTGTTCCAAATTGCGATTCGTCGCCGCCACGAGGCGCACGTCGAGCTCCAGCGGTTTGCTCCCCCCGACGCGCTCAATCGTCCTCGTCTCGAAAAACCGCAGCAGCTTCACCTGCGTGGACGCACTGATTTCGCCGATCTCGTCGAGAAACAAAGTCCCGCTGTCCGCCGCCTCGAACCGCCCGATCCGCCGCTCCGTCGCGCCGGTGAAAGAACCGCGCTCATGCCCGAAGATTTCGCTCTCCAGCAGATTTTCCGAGAGCGCCGCGCAGTGCACCGCCACGAACGGCGCGCGCGCCCGCGGACTCGCCTGGTGAATCGCCTGCGCGATGAGTTCCTTGCCCGTGCCCGATTCGCCTTCGATCAGAATCGTGGCCCGCGAGGGCGCCACGAGCTTCACGCGATCGATCACCTCCTGCAATTTCGGCGAGTGCCCGATGATGCCTTCGAACTGAAATTTCTCATCGAGCCGCTCGTGCAACTGCTTCACCTCCACCTCGAGGGTCTTCGTCTTGAGCGCCCGCTGGATCAACACTTCGAGCCGCTCGATGTTCACCGGCTTCGTCAGAAAATCCACCGCCCCACGCTTCATCGCCTCCACCGCCGTCTCGATATTGCCGTACGCCGTCATCATCAGCACCGCCGGCCGGTTGGGCAGCGCGAGGGCCTTGTCGATTACCTTCAGTCCCGATTTCCCCGGCATCCGCAGATCCGTCAAAATCACGTCGAACGGCTGCGATTCCATCAGGTTGAACGCCTCGTCCGCATTGGCGCCCAGCGAAACATCGTAGTTGTCCTCCAACGCCTGTCGCAACCCGTCGCGGGTATGCTTCTCGTCGTCAACAATCAGGACGCTCGGCACCATGCCGCCAATCCTCACTCCGGGCCTCTCACGGTCAACGGGGAAATGGGACGAGATGGCGCACTTGATCACGCCCGGCCGCCGGGCCGCCGCTCGCGTCAATAATGCGGCGGACGTTCGTCGGCCTGCTCGCCTTCGCCCGCCTCGCCTTGGTTCGCCACGCGCTCACGCGTCACCTTGAGTTCGGCGCGGAGCCGCTCCACCAGCTCGGTTAATTCCAGCATCGCTTTATCCTGCTCCGTCTGGTGCCGCTCCAGATACGCCACCTTTTCTTCGAGCCTCAGCACGCGCTCGTTCACGATCCGCCCCCTTTCAGCTTTTCCATCTCCGGCACGATCACGCGTTGATAACAATCGGGACAAATCGAGTGGCTGAAATCGCTTCCGGTGCGCTCGTTTATGTAGCTCTCCATCTGCTGCCAGTAATTTTGATCGTCTCGGATTTTTTTGCAGTAGGCGCAGATCGGCAGGAGTTCCTCCAGTTGCCGCACCTGCGTCGTGTAACGCAGAATCCGCTCGGCCACGCGCAGACGCGTCCAGAGCTGCGTCATATCGAGCGGCTTCGTCAAAAAGTCGTCCACGCCCGCCTCCGCCGCGGTGCGCTGGTTTTCCTCGGTCGCATCGTGCCCCGTCAACAGGATGAAATACACGTATTGCTGCTGCGTCCGCGCGCGCACCCGCCGGCACAATTCCAAACCATCCATGCGCGGCATCGTCCAGTCGCTGACAATCACGCGCACCGCGTCCGCTTCGAGCGCCGACCACGCCTCCTCGCCATCGCCCGCCAACACCACGTCATGCCCCAGACGCGTCAGCGCCTTGCGCATCACAGTCGCCGCCACCTTGTCATCTTCGACCGCGAGAATTTTCACCAAGCAAGAGCCTCAAAGTTTTTATGAAAGAGGCAACACACAGAATGCGACAGTCGCCTCCGCTCCTTAAAGCCACTGCCGCTGATCGCTCGCACATCCGTTAAGTCGCGGAAGCGTTGCGACTAAAGAATCCGCGTTCGCAGCCGCGCCGGGCTTGCACGTCCGCGAGTTCGCCCCCAACCGCGCCGCGCTGTCCTCTTTATTCGCCGTTACTTGCCTGCCTTCGCGCCAGCACCCCGGTTCGCAGTAGCGCTTCCGTCAACTCTTCCGGCCGCACGGGCTTGCTCAAATAGTCGTCCATCCCCGCGTGCAGACACTTCGCACGATCATCGAGCATCGCGTAAGCGGTCAGCGCGATGATCGGCACCCGCGGGTTCAACACCCCGCCTGCCCCAGCCCGAATGCGCCGCGTCGCCTCATAACCGTCGAGCGTCGGCATCTGGCAATCCATCAACACCGCGTCGTAATGCCGCTCCGCCAGCTGCACGACGGCCTTTTCGCCATCGCCCACCACATCGACCGTGTGCCCCAGTCGCTTGATCAACATCTGCGCGACCCGCTGATTCGTCGCGTTGTCTTCCGCGAGCAGCAAGTGCAACGCCCGCCCGACCTGCACGGGTTGCGCCGCCGCCGGGGATTTTCCCTCCGCGATCGCCGCACCGCGACCCAACACCTGCGACAGGCAGCGCTGCAATTGCGCTGCCCGCACCGGCTTCGTCAAAAACGCCGCAAACTGCACCCGCGCCACTTCCTCGTGATTTACCAGCGGCCCCGCCGACGACAACATCACGAGCATCGTCGATGCGATCTGCGGATCAGCCCGGATCTCTTTCGCCAACGCGAGCCCATCCACATCCGGCATATGCCAGTCGAGGAGGGCCACGTGAAATTCCGCCCCGCGACCGGCCGCGCTCCGCAACGCCGCCAGCGCTCCGGCGCCATCGCTCACAAGCGTCGGCTCGACCCCAAACCCCCGCAACTGGCGCGCCAGAATATCGCGGTTCGTCGAATTGTCATCCACGACCAGTGCCCGGACATGCGCAGGAATCGACAGCGGCAGCGAGACCACCGCCGCGCCCCGCCGCGGCATTTCCAGTTCAAACCAGAAACGCGAACCGCGCGCGGGCTCGCTCTCAAAACCGATCTCCCCGCCCATCAGTTCGACCAACTGGCGCGAAATCGCGAGGCCCAGCCCAGTCCCGCCAAAGCGCCGCGTCGTCGTGCCGTCCGCCTGCGTGAACGGCTGAAACAACCGCTCCTGCGCCGCGAGCGGAATGCCCACGCCCGTGTCGCGCACCGTCACCCGGAATCGCGTGCGCTCGTTGCGCTCCGCCAGTTGTGCCACGCTCACGACGACTTCGCCGTATTCCGTAAACTTGATCGCGTTCCCCACCAAATTCGTGAGGACCTGCCGGATGCGCCCGGCGTCACCGAGCAACGTGCGCTGCAACCGCGCGTCGAAATCGCACGCCAGCTCCACATGTTTGTCGTGCGCCCGCGGCGCCAGGAGCGCCAGCGTCTCCTCCACGACTTGGCGAAGATCAAATTCCGCCGGCTCGATCCGCATCTTGCCCGCCTCGATCTTGGAGAAATCCAGAATGTCGTTGATGATCGTGAGCAGGCTGTCCGCGCTCCGCAAAATCACGCCCGCCATCTCGCGTTGCTCCGCCTCCAGCGGCGTCTCCGCGAGCAACCCCGCCATGCCGATGATGCCGTTCATCGGCGTCCGGATTTCATGGCTCATGTTCGCCAGGAATTCCGATTTCAACCGCGAGGCTTCCAACGCCTGGTCGCGCGCGTGCGCCAGGCTCTGTTCGAGCTGTTTGCTCAACGTGATGTCCTGCGTGAAAATCACGATGCCCCCGATGTCTCCCGCCGCATTGCGCCACGGCCGCGCTTCCCAGCGCAGCCACTGCTGCCCGCCCTCCGGGCGCAGTTGCGTTTCCACGTCCGCCACCTCCACCGCGCCCGCCAGACAACGATCATAAGTCGCCCGCCGCTCGGCGGAGATTTGTGGAAACACCTCGTAATGGCAGCGCCCGATCACCGCTTGTCCCGTCAGTTTGTAGTCCGCCAGCCACTGCCGGCTCACCACCAGATAACGCATCTCACGGTCGAACATCGCCACCGACGCCGGCGCGTGCTCCGCGAACAACCGCGTCCGCTCCTCGCTCTCGCGCAACGCCAGCTCCAGCCGCTTGCGGTCGGTCACGTCTTCCAATTGCGACACGAAATGCACCGGCGCCCCATCGGCGTCGCGCAGCAGCGACACAGTCAACCGCACCCACACCACGTGACCGTCGCGGTGAAAATAGCGCTTTTCCATCTGATACGAACGCCGCTCCCCTCGCAGCAATTCGCGCACGTGACCGATGTCCGCCTCGAGGTCGTCGGGATGCGTGACCGCTTGAAATGTCTTCCCGGCCAATTCCTCCTCCGTGTAGCCGACGATTTCGCACACCGCGTGGTTCACGCGCATCCACCGCCCGTCCAGTCCGATGATCGCCATCCCGATGCCTGCAAATTGAAACGCACTGCGAAACCGCTCTTCGCTCTCGCGCAGCGCGCGCTCCGCCCGTTTCGCCTCCTCCAAACTCACTGCAATCCCCAAAAAACCCGTCACCGCGCCCCGCCCGTCGCGCAGTGTCGTGATGCTCAACCGCACCGGCAAACGGCGCCCGTCCTTCCGCACATAGACCCACTCGCGCTCATCGCTCCCATCGCGCCGCGCCAGCATCGCGAAGACATTGAAGCCCGTCTCCGCCACCGCGCCCGGCATCCCGTCCAATTCCGCCGCCCGCGCCCGCAACTCCTCCAACTCGTGAAACCGTGCGGGCGTTTCCCGCTCCACGACTTCCGTCGCGTTGTAGCCCAGCATTTTTTCCGCGCCCGCGTTAAAGAGACAAATCCGTCCGTCCAGATGCGTGCCGATAATCGCCGGCCCCGCCCCATCGAGCACGGCGCGCTGCAGCCGGTTCACTCCGGCCAGCGAATCCCGCGTCTCGATCACCGCGCGCTCCGCCCGCCGCGTCCATATCAGCGCGGCGACGAAAAACACCAGTCCCAGCGCATTCCCCAGCACGAGCAGCCGGTTCGTCTGCACGGCAAGTTGCGCGGCCGAGGCCTTTCGATCCGCGAGCAGCGCCTGCTCCCGTCGCGAAATCACCTCCGTCAACATCCGCAAGGCCTGCAGCGTGCTGCGGTCCGCGTCGGCGTCCGCCGCCCGCCCCGCCGCCTTCAGTTCTCGCGCCCGCTGCACCCATGCGTTCACCAAATTCTCCAGTTTCTGCCCCTGCTCCGCCTGCGCCGGATCGTCGGCCAGCAACATCCGCGTCCGCCGCGCAGCGTTTTCCATCTGCCGCGCCGCTGAATCAAAGACCGTCCCCTGCGCCAGGGCTTCCGTCCGCGACCACACCGTCATCAGATCGCTCGCCCCCAATTCCACGCGATCAACCGTCGCGATCACCTGCTCCGCATGCGTTGCCCACCGCACCGACTCCTGCTGATCGCGATTACTCACGATCGCGGCCGCACTCACCAACGTCGCCGTGACTCCCGCCGCCCCGAAAAAGACCAGTGCGCGCATGACCGACTGCTCGCGCTCCGCCACCCGCCCGTGAATGCGCAACAACAACGCCGTGCTCACCAACCCTGCGCCACATGCCGTCGGCACCGCCATCGCCGTAAAATGCCCCCAGCTGAACGCGCTCGGCAGTCCCATCACATAACTCACCAGCGCCAGCAACGCCGCCGCCACCACCCCCGCCGACATCGCACCCACCCAACGCGCCATCCGTTGCGGCCACGTGGCCAGCACCAACGACGCCCCCAGCAACGCAAACGCCACCGCCGAATTCGCCGCCATCCGCCCCCGCACAATGCCCGCCACCTGATCGGCCGCCGGCCACAAAAGCCGGTCGATGCCCAGATTCGCGTGCAGCGGAAATTGCACCGCCGTCAGCACGCCCACCGTTCCCACGATCGCCCCCAGCACGCGGGCGAGCGTCAATTTTTCGTTCGCCAGCGCCATCACCCCGATGCCCAGCAACAGCAGCGCCACGCCCGAATTAAACGCCATCGCCGCGCCGCCCGGCACCAGCGTGAACAGCACCGGTGCCGCCAGAAACCACCCCGTCATGCCAATCCCGCCCAGCGCGGCCACGACACTTCCGCACCCGATCAGGGCGCGGCACTTTAAGGAAGGCTCCGGTCTTTCCATTCGCTTTTGAGCGTGGGCCTCGCGGCGGGAAATGCGAGCGCTTTGCGATTTAGCGCGCCAACAGGTTACCCAAGTCCACTGCGGTCCTCACGGGCGCCTGACACGCAAACGCCTCGCAAACATAGGCGGTCGCCCGCCCTTCGATCGGCTTCATTTCCGCCATCCACGGCGCGCGTCGACCCCACCATTCCCGCGTCGCCGTCGTCACGCCCGCCACCAATCGTTGCGCGCGCAACTGACCGTGCACCACGTCGGCCAGCGCCTCGAAATCCGCCGCGCCCGGCTCGCCCGCCAGCACGACATGCCGCGGCGGCTCCAACGCCAGTTCCAGCGCGCACAGCAACTGCGGCAACGCGTGCGGCGCTTTCGACCACTGGCCGCGCAACGCCTCGATCGTCGCCCGCCCGCGCGCGCGCCAATCCTCTCGCTCCAACAGACCCGCCAGCCGCAGCAAATTCATCGCCGCCACGCTCGCCGGCGCCGGCTCCGCACCGTCGTAATCCTCCTTCAAACGCAGCACGAGATCCGCCGCGCCCGCCGCCGAATTAAAATACCCGCCGCCCGCCTCATCCCAAAACAATTCATCCATCCGCGTCTGCAGCCGCTCCGCCCACTCCAGCCAGCGCACCTCGAAGGTCGCCGCGTATAAATCCAGCGCCGCCTGAATCACCGCGGCATAATCCTCCGCAAAACCCGCCGCCGCGCCGCGTGCTCCCCGCCAGCTCCGATACAGCACGCCCTGCGCCTCGTCCCACAGTTCGCGTCTGAGAAATTCCGCCGCCCGCACCGCCGCCGCGCGATAAAACGCCCGCTGGTCGCGCAACGATTCTGCCGGCGTCACCGCCGCCCGCGCCAGTGCCGCGATCATCAGGCCGTTCCACGCCGCGATCACCTTGTCATCGCGCTGCGGCCGCGGTCGCGCCGCTCGCACCGCCCGCAGCCGCTCCAACGCCGCTGCGAGCCGGTCACTCGCCGCCTGCAGCGGCAACCCCAACTGCGTCGCCGTCCTCGCGAGAGAGCGCTGCTGCGCGAGAATATTCCGCCCCGCGAACTCCCCCTGCGGATCGCGCGCCGCCGGCACGTTGCCCTTCTCCTCCACGCCAAAATGCGCCGCCACCAGTGCATAATCCTCCCCCAGCGCTCGCCGCAACTCCTCCGCCGTCCACACATAAAACGCGCCTTCCGCGTGCTCCGTGCCACCCGCCTCGCGCAACGAATCCGCGTCCTCCGCCGAATAGAATGCCCCCTCCCGCGACGCCAGTTCGCGCCTCACATAATCGAAAATATCCCGCGCCAGCCACGCGTGCCGCTCGTCGCCCGTCGCCTGCCAGGTCTCCAGCGCGTTCAGCGCGATCTGCGCCTGGTCATAAAGCATTTTTTCGAAGTGCGGCACCTGCCAGTCTTCATCCACCGCATAACGATGAAACCCGCCGCCCACGTGATCGTGAATCCCGCCGCGCGCCATCGCCCCCAGGGTCGTCGCCGCCATGTCGATCGCCGCCCGCCCGACTTCGCTCTCCCGCCCCTGCAACGCTGCGCAGCGCAGCAAAAACATGACATTGCCCGCGCGTGGAAATTTCGGCGCTCCGCCAAAACCACCCCGCGCGCCATCGAAATTCTCGTGGAAATACTGAAAGCCCTTCTCAAACGCATCGCTCGCCGCGTCCGCCAGCTCCCGCTCCGCCGCCGCCCCCGTCTGATCTTCACTCAAGCGCGTGCGCAACGCGTCGATCACCCGCTCGCTTTCGGCGACGAGTTTCTCCCGATCGTGCTGCCATCCGTGCGCGATCGCTCGCAAGACCGACGCAAACCCCGGCCGCCCTGCACGATCCTCCCGCGGAAAATACGTGCCGCCGAAAAACGGTTTCAATTCCGGCGTGAGCCACGCCGACAGCGGCCAGCCGCCGTGACCCGTCACCGCTTGCACGTAAGTCATGTAAATCTTGTCCACGTCCGGCCGCTCCTCGCGATCGACCTTCACCGGCACGAAATGCGTGTTCAACACCCCCGCGATCTCCGCGTCTTCGAACGACTCATGCGCCATCACATGGCACCAGTGACACGTCGAATAACCGATGCTCAGGAAAATCGGTTTCTGCTCCGCGCGCGCCCGCGCAAACGCGCCCTCGCCCCACGGTTGCCAGTCCACGGGGTTCTCCGCGTGTTGCAGCAAATAAGGTGATTTCTCGTGCGCGAGTGCGTTGGCCATGGCGGCGTAAAGAAGACCGCGAACGCCGCAAAAGAAAAGCGGCGTCTGCGCCGCGCCCTCCTCAAAGCTCCGCCGCGGCCGTCACCGCAGCGCAGCCCGTCCGCTGTCCGCCACCGCACCGCCCGTTTCACTCTCCCTCCGACCGCGTCACTTTGATCGTCGGCTCTATTTCCACGGGGAAATTGACCGAACGCGCTATGAAACAGAATCGATGCGCCTCCTCGTGCAACGCATGCGCCCGCACGGCGTCGCTCCCTTCCGCGATCGTTACCGTGGGCCGCAGGGTCACTTGCACAAATGCCCCGCCGCCGTCCGCCGCTTCGTCCATGTAGCCGGCCGCGTCATCGCAGTAGTGCGTGACCACGATCCCGCCGACCGCACACAGGTGCAGATACCAGAGCATGTGGCAGCTCGAAAGACTCCCCACCAGCATCTCCTCAGGATTGTGCCGCGCCGGATCGCCGCGAAACGCAGGATCGCTCGACGCCGCAATCGGCGACTTGCCCGCTCCACCGACGACATGGTCCCGGCGGTAACTGCGGTAATCTGCTGTGCCCGCCCCGTCATTGCCCGTCCACTGCAAGTGCGTTGTGTAAAGGTGTCTTTTCACCTGCCGCTCATGTGGACCGGCGTGCTGTCGCCGGCCCACGTTCGCGCGTCCCCGCCTCCGGCACGCCCGGCCGCGCGGTTCTGCACGTTACTGCCCCAGCACCCACGCAAACACCAGCGGCGCGACGATCGTCGCATCGCTCTCGACAATATATTTCGGCGTCTTCGAGCCAAGTTTGCCCCACGTGATCTTCTCGTTGGGCACCGCGCCCGAGTAGCTGCCGTAGCTCGTCGTCGAATCGCTGATCTGGCAGAAATAGCCCCACAGCGGCACATTCGTGCGCTGCAAATCCTGGTGGAGCATCGGCACCACGCAGATCGGAAAATCACCCGCGATGCCGCCGCCGATCTGGAAAAATCCGATCGAGCCTTCGCCGTTGCGCAGCGTCTTCGCCGTCTTCGTATACCATTCCGCCAGCCACATCATGTATTCGATGCCGGTGCGCACCGTGTGCACGTTCTTCACGTCGCCGCTGATCACGTGGCCGGCAAACATGTTGCCCAGCGTCGCGTCTTCCCAACCCGGCACGATGATCGGCAGGTTTTTCTCGCACGCCGCCAGCATCCACGAGTGCTTCGGATCGATCTGGTAGCTCTTCTTGAGCTTTCCCGAACGCAGCACCTTATACATGAACTCGTGCGGGAAATACCGCTCGCCCGCCTTGTCCGCGGCCACCCACTCCTCCAACACCGCCGCCTCGATCCGGCGCATCGCTTCCATCTCGGGTATGCACGTATCCGTCACGCGGTTCATGTGCCGCTCCAGCAACGCCTGCTCGTCTTCCGAGGTGAGGTGACGGTAATGCGGCACGCGCTCGTAATAATCGTGCGCGACCAGGTTGAAAATATCCTCCTCGAGATTCGCGCCCGTGCAGACGATCGCATGGATCTTGTCCTGCCGGATCATCTCCGCGAGCGAGATGCCCAACTCGGCCGTCGACATCGCCCCGGCGATCGTCACGAGCATTTTCCCGCCCGCCTTCAGATGCGCCTCGTAGCCTTTCGCCGCATCCATCAACGCGGCCGCGTTAAAGTGCCGGTAGTTGTGGGCTACGAATTGCGACACCGGCCCCTTCTTGGCGGCAAGGGCGGCATTCACGGCTTCCGGTTTCACTTTGGCTTTCTTGGCTTTCATGGGCGGGAGAACTAGAGGGGCGCTCCCGCGTTTCGCCACAAAAAACCTTCGCGTCCTGCGCCCGGCTGCCTTCCCGTCGCCGTCTCGATGTTCGCCGCCTTCCTCGCCGCGTTCTTCTTTGCGCTCAACGCCACCTGCGCCACCCACAGCGTGCGGGCGAGCGGCGCGCTGCGCGCCAACCTCGGCCGGCTCGTCGTCGCGGCGGTCGTCCTCGGCCTCTTCGCCCACACGCTCGGTCGCGGTTTCGCCAGCGCGAGCGTGCCGTGGTTTTTTCTGAGCGGCGTCATCGGCATGGGCCTGGGCGACCTCGGCGTTTACGGCGCGCTGCCCCTCCTCGGGTCGCGTCTCACCGTGCTCATGACCCAGTGCCTCGCCGCGCCGATCGCCGCCCTCGGCGAATGGTGGTGGCTCGGCACCCGCCTCACCGTCACGCAAATGTTCTGGGGGCTCCTCATCCTCGCGAGCGTCGCCATCGCCCTCACCCCCAGTAAACGCCACCCGCCTCGCGTGAAAATCCGCCCGCTAGGTTTTCTCTTCGGCCTTCTCGCCGCGGCTGGCCAAGGCCTCGGCGCCCTCGTCAGCCGCAAAGGCGTGACCGTTGCCGACGCCGCCGGCGAAGCCGCCCACGCCGCCAGTTTCGGCCTCACCGCCGCTTACTACCGCATCCTCGCCGGCCTCGCTTTCGTCGCCCTTTGGTTCGTCGTCCTCCGCCTCCTCCACCGCCTTCCCGCCGCACCCGCACCGCAGGCCCGTTCTAATCTATTGGGTTACACCTTTCCCGCCGCGCGACTTTGGATTTTGATCAACGGCTTCGTCGGTCCCGTGCTCGGCGTCGGGTGCTATCAGTGGGCGCTGGCGACCGCGCCGAGCGGCCTCGTCCTCCCCATCGCCGCCACCGCCCCGCTCCTCGCCATCCCCATCGCCTATTTTTTCGAGGGCGACCGACCCCCACGCCGCGCGATTTTCGGCGGCGTCCTCGCCGTGGCCGGTTGCATCGCGCTCACCGCCGCGCGTTGACCGCTCGCTCGCGCCCCGGGTAAACCGCCTGGCTGCCACGCGTCGCCGACACCTCGCGCCATCCTTTTTGCTCAACGTCGGAAATACCCGGACCGCCGCTGAATCTCACGCCGACGTTGACGAATCCGCCTTAGCCCGGTCTGTTGGGCGGTTTCGATGCTGACAATCGCCGACGTTTCCAAGTCCTACGGCACCCGCGAGCTCTTCGCGGAGGTCTCGCTTTTCATTGCCCGCACCGACCGTCTCGGCCTCGTGGGCGCCAATGGCGCCGGGAAATCCACGCTCTTCAACCTCATCCTCGGCGAGGAGCGGCCCGACACCGGCACGATCGAATGGGAACGCGGCGCCGACTTCGGTTTCCTCCCGCAGGAAAGCGCGCCCGCCGGCGAAGAGACTATTCTCCACATCGCCACCAGCGGCAAAAAACTCGAACCCGACGAAGACGATTGGGACATCGACTATACCCTCGAACCGCGCGCCCGCAAAATTCTCGCCGGCCTCGGTTTCAAGGAAGGCGATGCCGACAAGGTCGCCAAGACCTTCTCCGGCGGCTGGGTCATGCGCGCGCATCTCGCCCGCCTTCTCGTCGCCGAGCCCGCGCTTCTGCTCCTCGACGAACCGACCAACCATCTCGATCTCGAAGCGCTCCTCTGGTTTCAAGACTACCTCACGCGTTATCCCGGCGGCCTCGTCGTCATCTCCCACGATCGCGCCTTTCTCAACGCCCTCTGCACCGGCATGCTCGAACTGCGCGCGCAACGCCTGCATTATTACCACGGCAACTACGATTCCTTCCTCAACGAAAAAGAGGAGCGCAAGGCGCAGCAGGCCGCCCTCTTCAAAAACCAGCAGCGCGAAATCGCCCATCTTCAGAAATTCGTCGACCGCTTCGGGGCCAAGGCCTCCATGGCCTCGCGCGCCAAGTCCAAAGAGAAACAGATCGAGCGCCTCCAGGACGTCGCCGTCGAAGAACCGATGGAGGAACTGAAGCGCATCAACTTCAAGTTTCCCCAGCCGCCGCGCTCCGGCCTCAAAGTCATCGACCTCGAACACGTCCAGCAGGCCTACGGCGACCACGTCGTGTATCGCGACCTCAACTTCACCGCCGAACGCGGCCAGCGCATCGTGCTCGTCGGCCCCAACGGCGCCGGCAAATCCACGCTCCTCAAAATCCTCGCCGGCGTGCTCGATATCCAAGGAGGCACCCGCGAGCTCGGCAGCAATGTCGTCCCCGGCTACTTCGCGCAAAACCGCCTCGATAACCTCAAGCCCGACCTCACCGTTTTCGAAAACGTGATGGAGCTGCGCACGAACGAAAACCAGCTCACCGAGCAGCAGGCGCGCGCCATCCTCGGCGCCTTTCTCTTCCGCAAAGACGACGTCCATAAACCCATCGGCGTCCTCTCCGGCGGCGAAAAATCCCGCCTCGCCCTCGCCCGCCTCCTCGTCAAGCCGCCCAACCTGCTGCTCATGGACGAGCCGACGACCCACCTCGACATCCAGTCGATCGATGCACTGATCAACGCCCTCAAAAACTACGAAGGCACGCTCATCTTCATCAGCCACGACGTGCATTTCATCCGCGCGCTCGCACTCAACGTGCTCCACGTGCACAGCGGCCGGCTCACCGCCTACGCGGGCGATTACGATTACTACCTCGAGAAATCGAAAGCGAGCGATGCCCGCGCCGCGCTCACCGCCGGCTTCACCGACGCGCGCCCGAAACAGGACAAAAAAGCCGCTTCCCCGGCCGAGGCGAAGTCCACCGCTGCCGCCGCCAGCCCGAAATTTTCCGCCGGCGAAATTCGCAAATTTCGCGAACACGTCGGCCAGTTGGAAAAAGCCGTGGTCACGTTGGAAACCCGCCAGGCCGACCTCACCGCGGAGTTGGAAGATCCGGCGACCTATGCCGACAAAGGCAAGTTTCACCATCTCAACCTCGAACTCAGCGCCCTCGTCGACCAAATCTCCGCCGCCACATCGACGTGGGAAGAAGCCGCCACGAAGCTGACCGCGATGGAGAACGCGTAACCGCGCGCCCCCGGCAACAGCCAGCGCGCCCGCCTCACGTCCTCGCCGGGAAACCCAACTCCGCTCGGGCTTCGACCACGTTGCGCAGTGGCCTTAGCGCAGCCGCAAAACGCGGACCGAAGGCCGCGTTTCCGTCAGGCCGCGACCTTGCCAGCGCGTGCTGACCGCTCGGCCTCTCGGGGCCGAATCGCCCATCAGCGAATCAACTCTTCGATCAATTTCGGCGCCGCGACCTTCGCCTCGCCGATGACGATCGCGCGTGTGAGCATGGCCGATACCTCGCTCAGCGCCTGCTCGTCGTTCGCGTGGACGATACACAAGGGCGCGCCCGCGCTCACCCGTTCGCCGATCTTCGCCAACGCGCTCACCCCCACCGCCGGATCCACCCGATCGTCCGCCTTGGCCCGGCCTGCACCGAGACGAAGCGCCGCCAGCGCGACGCCCATCGCGTCTACTTCCTGCACATAACCGTCGCCCGCCGCGGCGATCGCCCGCTGCAACCTTGCCTGTGGCAGCCGCGACGGATCATCGATTGCGCCCGCCTCGCCGCCCTGCGCCGCCACAATCTCGCGAAACTTCGCCAGCGCCGCGCCGCTCGCAATCACCCCTTCCAGCTTCCCGCGCGCTTCCGCTTCCGTCCGCGCCACCCCGCCCAGCACCAACATCTGCTCACCGAGCGCGAACGTCACCTCCATCAAATCCGCCGGCCCCTCGCCCCGCAGGCAGGCGATCGACTCGGCGACTTCCAACGCGTTGCCCACCGCATGCCCCAGCGGCTGTTCCATCGCGGTCAGGAGGGCGCGCACGTTTTTTCCGCCCGCCCGGCCCACGCTCACCAACGATTCCGCCAGCCGCCGCGCCTCCGCCTTCGTTTTCATGAACGCACCCCGCCCGAACTTCACATCGAGCACGAGCGCGTCGATGCCCTCGGCGAGTTTCTTTGAGAGGATGGAACCGCAAATCAGCGGAATGCATTCCACCGTGGCGGTCACGTCCCGCAGCGCGTAAAGCTTCTTGTCGGCCGGCGCCAGATCCTTGGTCTGGCCGATCAAAGCACAGCCGAGCTTCGCCACCTGCGCGCAGTAAGCGTCGAGCGATAGATCCGTCCGGAAACCCGGGATCGATTCCAGCTTGTCGAGCGTCCCGCCCGAGTGCCCGAGGCCGCGCCCGCTGATCATCGGCACCGGCACCCCGCACGCGACGACCATGGGCGCGAGTGGAATGGAAACTTTGTCGCCCACGCCGCCGGTCGAGTGCTTGTCCACTTTCACTCCGCGGACCGCGGTGAGATCCGCGACCGTGCCGGAACGCATCATGGCATCCGTGTAATGCGCGGTTTCCTCCGGTGTCATCCCGCGCAGGAAAATCGCCATCAACAACGCACTGAGCTGATAATCCGCCCACGAACCATCGGTCGCACCGCGCACGAAAGCGTTGATCTCGTCGCGCGTCAGCGCGTGCCCATCGCGCTTCCGCGCGATCACATGTTGGGGAAACATGCCGCCAGTCTTTCAGGCCCCCGCGCCGGCGGCAAATCCGTAAGCGCGCCCCGCTCCGCGAATTCCGTCTCCGCTTATTTCGCCCCGCGCCACGCCGCGCGCGCCCGTTGAAACGGCGAGCGCACCGAAGCCGCCACACTCCGCCCACCCGCCGCTGACGCGACGCAAACGGCCCCCGTCTCCACCGCTTTTTCCTGTCCCTCCAGCCGCGCCTCACGCTCCGCCAGCGCCGCTTCCCGCGCTTGAAGCGCTGCCTCGTGCTCCTGCATCGCCTGGCGATCGTCGCGCAGCGCGGCGCTCTCCGCTTCCAGAAGCTCCCGCGCGCGATGCAGCTTTTCCCAGCCCGCGCGCAATGCCGCCGCCTCGCCTGGCACATCGGCCGCTGCAAACGGCGCCCGCGTCGGCGTGACCGCCCCGCGCGGCCCCGCTTCCAGCCGCGCCTGCCACTCCCGAAGCCTCGCTTCGTAGGCGCGCAAATTCTCTTCTCGCACGCGCAACGCCTCGAGATCCTCCCGCACGAGCAAACGCGCAGCGTCGGTCTCGTGCGCAGCCGACAACGGTGCGGACGACACCTTTCGCGCGAATCTTAACGAACTGGAAGGCGGCGTGAAAGAGGTGCTCATGGCGACTCGTGCATCCTACCGGATCGCCCCGGCTCCGCCTAGAGGCACGGCCCGGTTTTACCGCGCGTTTACCGTGCGCCCGTCACCTTTCGTCAAAACTTTACGCCTCGCGCGCCTCAACTCCGGAAAATCACGCTCTCGCGATTGAACATCCGCACCGCCACCGCCAGCGCGACTCCTGCATAGACACAGGACGATCCGAAGATCAGCGCGATGTAGTGCCAGTGCCAGATCCCGGACAGCATCTCTTTGCACACCAGCGAAAGATTCAACAGCGGCACCAGCGCGAGTTGCGCATTGAGATCGATGCCCGGCAGCATCCCGATCACCGCCGGCATGATCACCACGATCATCATCGGCGCCACATAGCTTTGCGCTTCTTTGTAACTCTTCGCGAACAGCGCGACGGTGAAGATCACCGCGGAAAACAACACCGCGACCGGCAGCACCATCGCCAGCACGCCCACCAGCCCCAGCGGATCGATCATCGGAATCACCGCGTTCGACTTCACCGCCCCCGCCGCCGCCTTCGCACCGGCGCCAGCGAATAACGTGCCCGCCATCATCGCCGTCGTCCCCAGCGAAAGCAGCATGAAGACCATCGCCGAAATGGAGCCCGTCAGCACCATGAGGAATTTGCCCAGCACAATCTCCACCCGCGCCACCGGACTGCACAGCAGCGTTTCCATCGTGCCGCGCTCCTTCTCGCCCGCGGTGAGATCGATCGCCGGATACATCGCCCCCGTGAAACACAGGATGATGATGAGATACGGCACGATGCCGCCAAACATGTTGCCACCCACTTTCTCCGGCGGCGCCACGTTCTCGCGCTTGAAATCGAACGGCTTCACCAGCGATGCCGGCAGCCCGCGTTCCTTCAATCGCTCCACCGCCGTCTGATCGCGCAGCGTCCGCAAAAAGTTCTCCACCTCCGACACGCCCAACTGCGACTTCAGCTCACCTTCGTAATAATATATCGCCACCGCCGGCGCCTCGCCGCGTTTCAAACCGGCCTCAAAACCCTCCGGCAATTGCACCGCCGCCCGCAGCCTCTTGTCCGTGATCTGCTGCTTCCAATCCGGCGCCGCCGGGACGACCTTGAGGCTTTTCGCCGACTTGAATTGCGCCACGACTTCCGGCGAATCTGCGCCGCCGAGCACGGCGATGGCTGGAGTCTCGGCCCGGGCCTTGTTGATCACGCTCGACGCGATCTTACCCACGCCAAACGTCAGCAACGGGATCACCAGCACCGGGATGATGATCGTCGACAACAACGTCCGCCGGTCGCGCAGCGCATCGATGAGTTCCTTCCGGTAAACCGTGAAGATGTTGTGGACGTTCATGCTGCCTCCTCCGTGCCCACGGCTTTGACGAATACTTCCTCCAAATCCTGCTCGCCGTATCGCGTGCGCAACTCCGCCGGCGTCCCCTCCGCGCAAAGTTTGCCGTCGTGGATGATCCCGACCTTGTCGCAGAGCTTCTCCACCTCGCTCATCACGTGCGTGGAATAGATCACCGTCTTCCCGCGATCCCGGCACTCCCGCACAAATTTCACGATCGCGCGCGCCGTCATTACGTCCAGCCCGAGCGTCGGCTCATCGAAAATCATCACCGCCGGATCGTGCACCAGCGTGCGGGCGATTGACGTCTTCTGCTTCATGCCCGTGGAAAACTTATCACACCGGCGATCGAGAAATTCATGCATGCCGAGCTGGTCCGCCAGAAGCTGCGTGCGCGCTCGCACCGCCGCGTCCGACAAGCCGTTCAGCCGCCCGAAATACGCGATCATCTCGCGCGCCGTCAGCCGCGCATATAATGCCGTGCTCGCGCCCAAAAAACCCACGTGCGCCCGCACCTTCGCCGGCTCCGCCAGGACATCGAAACCCGCCACCGTCGCCGTGCCCGCGGTCGGCCGCAGAAGCGTGGCGAGCAGGCGCAGCGTGGTCGTTTTGCCCGCGCCGTTCGCCCCGAGGAGGCCATAAATGCGGCCGGGCTCGCACGTGAAACTCACGTCATCCACCGCCCGGATCGCCCCGCGCTTTTTGTCGTGGAACACCTTCGAAAGATTGCGGGCGTTGATCATGGGCGGCGCGCCTGGTTTTCTTCGTTCCTCCCGGCCGCGAGCATCGCCGCCGTCACGCCCGTGCCGATCGCGCAACCCATCGCCACGCCCAGCGACTTGCTGATGGCCCAGCCGATCCCGAGCCCCACCGCGGCGGCGGTCAGCCCCCGCCACCGGCAGCGCACCAGCGTGTTTTTTTGGATGATTCTTTTCATGGCAAAGCGGTCGCTCACAGACTCATTTTCTCGCGAAATTCCTGCGCCTGCCGGCGGCTGAGCTCGATCTGCGAGCCGCCCTTCAGATGCACCAGCAAACCGCCGCTGAACCACGGCTCGATCTTGTCGATCCACGCGAGGTTGATGATCTGCCGCCGGTTGGCGCGGAAAAAATATTTCGGGTCCAGCCGCTCCTCCATCGCGTTGAGCGAGCGGAAAAGCTGCGGCTGCGCGCCGTCGAAATGCACCCGGGTGTAATTGCCCTCACTCTCCAGCAAGCGGATCGATTTCACCTCGACGAACCAGCAACGATCGCCCTCGCGCACGAACACTTTGTCGTCGGCCGCGAGGCGGTCGCGCGCCGCGCTCTCCGGCGCAGATGTCGCGCCGTCCGCACTCCCCGCCACCTTTTGCCGCAGCCGCTCGATCGCCGTCGCCAGGCGCGCCGGATCCACCGGTTTCAAGAGGTAGTCGAGCGCGTTGAGCTCAAAGGCCTTGACGGCAAACTCATCGTAGGCGGTCGTGAAAATCACGTGCGGCACCGGCGGCTCGAGCGAGGCGAGCAAGTCCATGCCTGTCTCGCCCGGCATCTGCACGTCGAGAAAAAGCAGTTCCGGCTGCAACGCCGCGAGCTGTTCCCGCGCCTGCTTGCTGTTCGCCGCTTCTCCCACCACGTCCACGTCGGCAAACACGCTCACCAACCGCTTCAGTTCGTTGCGCGCGAGGCGCTCGTCATCGATGATCAGGGCTTTCATGCGCGTGAGATCTGGCTGGGCAGGATCACTTCCGCGACGACTTGCGCAGCGTCATCCGCTCGCAATCGCAGCGAAGCCTTTTCGCCGAAAAACAACCGCAGCCGCTCGGCCGCATTGCGCAACCCCAGCCCCGTCGACCCGCCCGTCGTGCCGCCCGCTCCCGCCGGACGCAGCTCGCCGGGATTCGTTACGCGCAATCGCAATTGCCCACCGGCGCACGCCGCCTCGATCAGAATCTCGCCGCCTTCCGGCCGCGGCGAAATGCCGTATTTCACCGCGTTTTCGACCAGCGTCTGGAGCAGCAGCGGGGGAAATGACAACCCCAGCGTCTCCGGCGCGACATCAAGCCGCACCCGCAGCCGCTCCTCGTGCCGCACCTGCTCCAACGCCAGGTAGTCGTTGACCACCCGCAGCTCGTCCTCAAACGGCACCGACTCGCATTGCGCCGACTGCAACGAATAGCGCAGCAAGTTCGCGAGTTGCGTCACCGCCAGCCGCGCCCGCGCCGGATCCTCGTCGATCAACGCCCGCAGCGAATTCAACGCGTTGAAGATGAAATGCGGATTCACCTGCGACTTCAGCGCCCGCAGCTCGGCGTCCTTCACCGTCGCCATCAATTGCAGGCGCTCGATCTCCGACCGGTTGAAACGATCGAACAACTGGTAGATGAAATAGACGCACATCCAGCCGACGATCAGCACCGTTCCATTGATGACGCTGATCGTGCAGAACAACCAGACGCTGTGCTTGGATTCCCACGGCAGTTGCAGCGCCCCGTAGGTGTAGCCGTAGCCGATCGCCGTCCAGGCCACCGACAGCAAAAAGGAAAACAGCAACACTCGCGGCACCAGCGCGCGCCAGCCCAGTTGCTTCCAGCCCCATCGCTTCATTACCACGCGCGCCGCGTGGGTGAGCAACACGCCCAGTGCGACGACCATCACCGTGATCGCCACGGTGCGCCACGGATCGCCCGCTTCCGACGTCGTGGCGAAGACAAACGAAAACACGAGTTGCAGGACCAGAAAAGCGCCCCATCCAAAAGCCTGACAGAACACATACAGCCGCTCCTTCTGCCGCTCACGGCGCGCCCCGTCCTGCAACAACACTTCTGTGCGCGTTAAATTTTCCATCGACACCGCCAGCTTACAACAGCCGCGCCGGCCCAGCGCAAACTTTGGACAAGCGGTTGCGCCACCCTGACGAACGGCGAACGCCTGCGCTCTGCGCGCCTCAAGCGCCCGCGGCGACCAGCACCTTGCGCGCCGGAAAATCCAAATCAAACGGTTCGTCCGCCGCCGGCGCGTGATACGTGCTGATGATCGCATACCGATCCTTGCCCGCCGTGTTCCGCGTTGAACCGTGCACGAGCCGGTCGGAAAAGATGATGGCGCTCCCGCGTTTGATCGCACACGTCACCACGTCGCCCTCGCGCCAGTCGCCATTGCTGACCTCGTCTCCAAATTCCCCGTTCGGCAGGCCTTTCTTCACCATCTGCCAGTCGCGTTTGTGACTGCCCGGCACGACCGTCAGCGTTCCGTTCTCCGCTGCGGCATCGTCGAGCGGGATCCACACCGAAAGTTTCGGCCGCGTGTTGCGCCAATAGAAACAGTCGATGTGCCACGGCGTGGAAAACGTTTTGTCGGCTGACTTGTAGACCAGCTTGTCGCTCATGAACATCACGCCGTGCGGCATCACTTGCCGCAGCGGTGCAACGAGCCGCGGATCCTCCGCCAGCGCGCGAAATGCCGCGCTCGCCACCGCCACGTGCAGAAAAACCGACGCCCCCGGCTTCGCCTTTTCCGCCAGCAGCCGCTGCGCCTCGGTTTTCAATGTGTCGCATTCCTTGGCACTGAGAAGCTCGGACAAAATCACGAAACCGTCGCGCTCGTAACGCGCCGCGAGATCGGCAGGCAGGTGGGTTTTCATGGTTAAAGCGAGCCACTCTAAGCGTTCCCGCCGCTTTCGTCTTTAGCAGCGAGGAAACTTTGTTTAGCAAATCTCGCCATGACCGCCGCCCGCGCCATTGGCCCGCCGCCCGTCGAAAGCATCCGGCTCGTGGAGCGCTTCGAACGCGCCGCGCCGGGCTTCGCGTTTACCGCCACTTCCCTCCCGGGCCATCTTCTGCATCTGGTCGTCGCGGGCGAGGTCGAGCAAAGCTGCAATGGCCGCCGCCAGCACCTCACGCCGGGCGCGCTGGTGTGGTATCACGAAGACGAATGGGTCGAAGGCCGCGTCCTGCGCGCACCCTGGATTTACTATTCGGTCAACTTTTTCGCCCCCACCTTGTCGCCGCCCGATTTTGCCGCGCGCGTCCGTCCCGCGCAGCAGTCCCTCGCCGCCATCTTCGCCGCCCTCCACGCCGCGTGGCGCCAGCCGGCGAGTGTCGAGCGCAACCACCTTT
The DNA here is from genome assembly GCF_019464535.1 of Horticoccus luteus. Taxonomy (GTDB): domain Bacteria; phylum Verrucomicrobiota; class Verrucomicrobiia; order Opitutales; family Opitutaceae; genus Horticoccus; species Horticoccus luteus. The sequence goes on from NZ_CP080507.1 coordinate 3,160,658, forward strand.
GCCACGCGCACCTGCTCACGCTGCTCGCCGCCGCCGCCCTCGATCCGTCCGCGCCGCCACCGCCGGCCGGACAAAGCCGCTTATGGTGGGAGATCGAGGCATGGGCTCGCCAGCACCTCGACCGCCCGTGTTCGCTCGAGGCCCTTTGCGCTGCGTTTCACCGCAGTCCCAATACCGTCTCCCGTGCCTGTCGCGAAGCCGTCGGCCTGCCACCGATGAAGCGCCTCAAACAAATTCGCCTCAGCCTGGCGCGCGGCCTCGTGCAACACTCCGATCTCACCATGACTGCGATCGCCAGCCGCATCGGCTACGCACGCGTCCATGAATTTTCCCGCGATTACCGGAAAGCCTTCGGACACCCGCCCACCGCCGATCGCGGCTGACTTCGCGTGACCGATCGTGGCTCGTGTCATAGACTGACAGGTGGGCTGCGCGGCCCGCGCGCGGCTTGAGCGCAGCATTACTCGATCAACTACCGCCCGCGGAGCGCACGGTCTACCCAGCGCGGCGTAAGTTTAATATGCGGCCTCACTAGGCTCAATTCCCCGAAGCACGTGCCCGCCACCGCGCGCAAGATGCGTTTGAGCAGATTGCGCTTTAACCCGCGCCTGCCCGCCGCCACGTTTCCGCCCAACCCCGCTTTCTCGCGTGACCCTGCACCCTCTCGACTGGGCCATCATTGTTGTTTATCTCGCCGGCTGTCTTTTCGCCGGCCTCGCCATGCGGCGCTTCGTGCGCGGCGTCGAAGACTTCGCCGTCGCCGGCCGCGAGATGAACGTCAATCTCGGCATCGCCTCCCTCGCTGCGACCGAACTCGGCCTCGTCACGATCATGTATACCGCCCAACTCGGTTACGAGAAGGGCCTCGCCGGCGCCGCCATCGGCGTGATCATGTGCCTCGCCATCTGGCTCGTCGGCCGCACCGGCTTCGTCATCGAGGCTCTCCGCAACGCCGGCGTGATGACGATTCCTGAGTTGTTTGAAAAACGCTTCGGCGTGCGCGTCCGCTGGTTCGCCGGTCTGTTCGTCGTGCTCGGCGGGCTGCTCAACATGGGCATCTTCCTTCGCCTCGGCGGCGAGTTTCTCGTCTCCACCACCGGTCTCCCGCCCGGCTGGCTCGAATGGGTGATGACCGGCCTCCTCGGCCTCGTGCTGATCTACACCGCACTCGGCGGCATGCTGTCCGTCCTCGTTACCGACTACCTGCAATTTCTCGTCATGGGCGTGGGCATCGTGCTCACCTCGGTCCTCGTGCTGCATCAGGTCGGCTGGACCCATCTGATCGACGGCCTTAACGCCGCCTGGGCCGGCCACGGCGCCGCCAAACTCGCCGCCAATCCGTTCAATCCCTTCGACCGCACCAGCTACGGCTGGGGCTACCTCCTCTGGATGTTCGTTTTTCAAATCGCCGTCGCCACAACCTGGCAGACGCAGATCAGCCGCGTGCTCGCCACCAAAGATGCGTCCACCGCGCGTCGCATGTATCAACGCACCTCCTTCTACTTCGTCGGCCGCTTTCTATTGCCCGGCCTCTGGGGCGCGGCGGCATTCGTTTATTTCGCCGACCGCGGCGGCCTGCCCGCCGGCGTCGATTCGCTCACCGCGATGCCCACTTATCTCGCAACGCTTCTGCCCGTGGGCGTGATCGGAATCGTCGTCGCTGCGATGCTCGCCGCGGAAATGTCGACCGACAGCGGCTACCTCCTCACCTGGGCCACCGTGATCTACAACGATCTCATCACCCCGTGCCTGCGCCGCCCGCTTTCCCGCCGCGCGCAACTCGTGCTCACGCGCCTGCTCGTGCTCGGCATCGGCGTTTTCCTGCTTTTCTACGGCCTCTGGTATGAGTTGCCGGGCAACGCGTGGGACTACCTCGCCGTCACCGGCAATATTTACCTCGCGAGCGTCTTCACGCTCCTCGTCGCCGGCGTCTACTGGCCGCGCGCCAACGCCCGCGGAGCTTACGCCGCGCTCGTGCTCGGCGCCGTGGGCCCCATTGCGTTTCTCGTCCTCGGACAACGCTTCGCCATCGCGCCCGAACTCGCCGGCGCCTCGTCCTTCGCGCTCGCCGCTGTGGGGATGATCGGCGGCTCGCTGCTTTCCCGCCGCGTCGTCGTCACCGCAGAACCCGTGCTCACATGAACCACTTTGCCGTGATTTTCTGGGTCGTCCTGATCGTCGCCTCGATCGCGTGGTATGGCTTTTTGGTCTTCTACATCGGCGTAAAAGCCGGCCGCGAAATCCTCGCGTTGACCAAATCGCTCGACGCCACGGCCGCCGCTCAACGCTCTGCGGCCGATCCTTCAGCGCCCGACGCCCCCCGCCGCTGACCCGCTCGTTGCGCCGTGGCTCCGGCGAAACGCCCCCGGCGTCAGCCCCGTGCGGCGCAGAAACTGGCGGTTGAAATTCGCGAGATTGTTGTAGCCCCCGGCAAACGCGATCTCCGCCACCGAGCGGCTGGGATCATCGAGCAACTCGCGACAGATGCGGCCCACGCGCACTTCGTTCACAAACGCTTCGAACGTGTGCCCCATTTTCCGTCGAAAATAGCGGCTGAAGGCCGCCGGACTGAGCCCCGCGCGTTGCGCCGCCACCTTCTGGCTCACCGCCTCGCCCACGGCGCCATCCACGTAACGCAGCACGCGTGCGAGCCGCGCCTCGTCCCGCCCCGTCAGTCCCGGCGAAAAACCTGCGCTGGAAAGCGTCGCCGCCGGTGCGTCCGCCAGCGTGTGAAATATTTCCAGCAACGCCGCCAACCTTGGCAGCGGCGCCAAATCCGGCAAAGCGCCCAGCCGCTCCGCCACGGTGCGCACCGTCGCACCCGGAAACAGCAACCCGCGCTGTGCCCGGCCCAGCAATCGCCGCACCGACGCGAGTTCGGGCATCGCTCCTCCCGCTTCGCCCATAAACCGCTCGGAGAATTGCACCACCACCGAGCGTGCCGTGCCACTCCAGTCCGGCGAATTGCTCCAGTAGTGCGGGAGATTCGCTCCCAGCAGCACCAGGTCACCCCGCTCGAAACGCCCGATGCTGTCGCCGACGAAACGCAACCCATGGCTCGCCTCGATCAACGTCAGCTCGCACTCCGGATGGAAGTGCCACGGCGACCCGAAACGCGGGCTCGCAAAGCGGCGGCAGGCGAAGGATTCGCCCGGTCGCAGTGATACTTTTTCCAACGTCGCGCGCATGAGAAACCGCCTCAGGTGTTAATTAAGTATCAGCGTCGGTCAAACCCGGCGTAGCCCCACGCGCCCACCTGCGCTATCTTGCGCCCACGTTTTTTCCCCATGTCCACGACCACCGCCGCGCTCGATCTCCATTCGCCCTATCCCCTGACGGCAGACCAAATCGCCCGTTTCCGCCGCGATGGCTTCGTGAAGTTGAAAGACGTGCTCTCGGCCGATGTCCTCGCGCATTACGGCAAGATCATCACGGACGAGGTGCACCGCCTCAACACGATGCATCTGCCGCTTGAGCAGCGCGACACTTACAGCAAAGCGTTTCTCCAGGTCATCAACATCTGGACGAAAAACGACACCGTGAAGGAATTCTGCTGGAGCCAGCGCCTCGGGCGCATCGCCGCGCAATTGCTCGGCGTCGATGGCGTGCGCATGTATCACGACCAAGCGCTCTATAAAGAACCGAACGGCGGCATCACACCCTGGCACGCCGACCAATATTATTGGCCGCTGAGCAACGCCAACTCCGTCACCGCGTGGATCCCGTTGCAGAAGACCACGCAGGAAATGGGCCCCCTCGCCTTTGCCGCCGGCAGTCACCAATTCGAAATGGGCCGCGACCTCGTGATCAGCGACGAAAGCGAACAACGCATCGGCCGCTCCATGAAGGACCACAACTATCCGCTCGTCGACGAGCCCTTCGATCTTGGCGAGGTGAGCTTTCACTACGGCTGGACGTTTCACCGCGCCGGTCCCAACACCTCGACGCAGCCCCGCGCCGTGATGACGATCATCTATATTGAGGACGGCATTCGTCTGATCGAACCCAACACCAAAGCCCGCCAGGGCGACCGCGCCGCCTTCGCCTCCGACGTCGAAGTGGGCGCGGTGATGAACGGCAAAATGACCCCGGTGATTTATCCGACGCCGGGGCTTGTCTGAGTCCTCGCGACGCTCCCCGTCCGCCTTCCCCGTTCAGCGCAGCAACCGCGGCGCCGCGCGAAAATCCGCCGTTACAAGCCCCGCACAATTTCCAGCAATTGCGCCGCGTGATTTGCCGGATCAACTTTCGGAATCACCGCGAGCACCGTGCCGTCGGTCGCGAGCACATAGGCCGCCCGCGCCGGGCCGACAAAGGTGCGGCCATACATCGACTTCTCGACGAGTGAGTCCGTCGCCTCGGCAAAGCGATCGCCCGCGTCGCTCACGAGCGCGTAGGCGATGCCTTTTTTGGCCGCGTATTTCAGATGCGATCCGGCCGTGTCGCGGCTCAACGCCATCACGTTGAACCCTCCGCGCTCCAATTCCTTCACGCCCGCCGCCAGACTGTCGGTCTGCTTGTCGCAGCTCCCCGTATTATTGCGCATATACACCGAAATGATCGTCGGCCGCGTCAGTAATTCGCTCAGCAAAGTCTCGCGCACGACGCCGTCGCGCACCACTTTGAGCGGAAAATCCAGCGTCAACTTTTGTCCCACGGAAATCATCCTTCCGTCAGCACGCGCCAACTTCCCGTCCTTTTCAACCGCAAGGTGAGCAACTTACAGTTTTCGCCGATTTTGACGCGGCCCTCAAAACCACCCATGTTCCTCGCCTGACAATGAAGTCGGTGAAAATCCCAGCCTTCGAGCTGTTCCTCCACGAAATGATTCCGCTCGCCAAGGCGATGGGGGTCGGCGTGGAGATTAGCGACGAGCATTCGCTGACGCTCACCGCGCCGAAAGAGCAGAACAAAAATTCGCTCAACACCGCGTTCGGTGGCAGTCTTGTCTCCATCGCCACGCTCGCCGGCTACGGCGTCGTCTGGGAATTGATGAAGCACGAAGATGGCGCCACCGATAAGATCGAGTGGCGCATCGTGGTGAAGGAAAGTCGCGCCGCCTACCGGCGTCCCGTCCTCGGTGATTTGCGCGCGATCTGCGAACGCCCCGCCAAAGCCGCCGTCGAGGAGTTCAAGGCCGCCCTTTCCCGCTACGGCAAAGCCAAGCTCAAGCTGAAGGCGTCCGTCGTCGAAAACGGCCACACCGCCGTCGACGTCACCGCCGCCTTCGTGGTCTCGCGCTGATTTCTAACCGCGCCGCCGGAAAAAGCGCAGCGCCGTGCCTGCAAGGTGGTCCACGTGCCCCGCGCGCGGCTTCGCCCGACAGCAAACGTCATCAAGTTTGATGGCGCGTTTTCGCCGCGCCGGTTCCTCCGCGCGTCAGTTTCCCGCGCTCAAATATGCCGCGAATCCGCCTCGTCCTTCTTCGCATAGCCCGTCTCCTGCCGCTGATGATTCACGGCGTTTTTCTTCAAATACGCCTGATAAACGTCGTCCGCCGTCATCCCGAGCGTCTGTGCGAGCGACACCAAAAAGTGAAACAAATCCACCACTTCCACCTTCGCGTTCTGCTCGTCGAATTTCTGGTATTTCGCCCACCACTTCCACGGCACCGAATCGATCAGCTCCGCCGTTTCCTGCTGTAACGCACGGGTATAGTTAAGGATCCACTTGGCCTTTTCCTCTTCCGTCGCCGGCGGCAGCGCCACCCCGATGCGCCGGTTCAGCGCGTCCTGCATCTGAAAAATCTCTTCGAGCTTGTCCATGGGCGGCGACGCTGAAAAAGCCGCCCGCGCGACGCAAGCCCGCGCCCACCATCCCCTCTTTCAATTAGAAGTTGCTCCACTGAGCGGGTGCGACGACATTGTCGCTTCCTGTTTGCGTCGAGCGCGCATCCCGCGCTCCGCGAACGTTCATCCAAATCGGCTGTTCGCGCATTCCGCGCTGAACGCCAGTTAACAAACACAAACCCATGCCAGATCAAGAAACGTCCGGCGCATCGGCTGCGGCTCCTCAAGAGACCGCGCCCGCGTCGACCGCATCCACGCCTTCCACGGCGGATGCAACCGCGCCGATCGGTCAGTTCGGCTCGTCCCGCGGCTCCGGGCTCGCCCGCGGAAAACGCCCCGCCTCGCCCGCACCCGCCGCCGCCAGCTCCGCTCCCGGCGGCTATCAACCGACGCAAGTCGAAGTCATCAACCCGCAACGCGAATATAAAAACCCCTTCGGCGGTGCCGATGTCGCCCCCTCGAAGGAACCCGCTCCGGCCCCGGCCGCCGCGCCCGCTCCGGCGCCCGTCGCCGCCGCGCCGCAGGTGCCTGTTCAACCAGCCCCGGCTCCCCGCGCTCCCATCGCCGCCGCGCCGACTCCGGTCGCGCCGACTCCCGCCGCGCCCGCTGAAAAGGCGGAACTGAAAATCCTCCCGCCCGCGCAGGAACGCCGCCCGGCCCAAAGCTGGGAACACTCCGGCTTCGGCCGCGGCGCGGCCGCCCCCAGCGAGCAGAACGAGAACCCCCGCCCTCCGCGCCGCGACGACCGTGGCACCTTCCGCCCGGAGCGCCGCGAGCAGAAATTCGAGCCGCGCGCCCCGCGCCCCCCGCAAGAACCCCGCCCCGCCCAAGATCCCCGGCCGCCGCGCGAGCCGCGTCCCGCGTTTCGCCAGAAACGCGACCAACCCGCCCCGGCGAAGAAACCCGGTGGTTTTCTCGGCTGGCTCAAAGGCCTTTTCGGCGGCACACCCGCGCCCGAAGCGCCTCCCGCCCGCCCGCAGCCCGGCGACGAACGCCGCCGCGATGGCGACCGCTACCGCGACGGCCGCCGCTCGGACGGACGTCAGCGCCACGGCGGTGAACAAGGCCGCCAGAACTTTGAAGGCAATCGCGGCCCCCGCCCCGAAGGCGGCGAGTTTCGCCGCGACGGTCAGGACGGTGAACAACAACACCGCCGCCGTCGGCGCGGCGGACGCGGCCGCAACCGCGGTGGCGATTACGGCAACCAAGGCGGTGACCGCGGCGATCGCCGCGATCGCGGCCCGAATCCGGAAGGTCAGCAGGGTGGCGGCGCGATCTGATCGCGTGAGTTAAACCTTGCCAAGGCCGACCGGCCCCAACGCATTCGAAGGCGTCCGCATTCCGCGGACGCCTTCTTCATTTTGCGGATCCGCCTCGCGCGTCCGCGCCAACTTTCCCGCTCTCGCCACATGGCCGATCTCATTGTCAACGGCGGCAAGCCGCTCTCCGGCACCCTCACTCCGTCCGGCAACAAAAACTCCGCCCTGCCCATCCTCTGCGCCACGCTCCTCACCGACGACCCGGTGACGCTCCGCAACGTGCCCGCCATCACGGACGTCGAGAAACTCGTGGAGTTTTTCACCGCGCAAGGCTCCCAGATCACGTGGGATCGCACGTCGGGCGAGATGACCCTCGCGCACGCCACGTTCGATCCCGATCGCCTCCAAGGCACGCTGCCCAACGGCATGCGTTCCTCCGTCCTCCTGTTTCCGCCGCTGCTGCACCGCTTGGGCCGCCTCGCGATTCCAGGCAACGCCGAAGGCTGCTCCCTCGGCATCCGCGAACTCGATCCCCACCTCGAGATTCTCACCACACTGGGCGCGCAGATCGAGTCCAACGGCACCGTCACGATGGAGTTGCCCGGCCGTTTCCGCGGCGCGCGCCACTGGCCCGACTATATGTCCGTCACGGCCACCGAAAATTTCGTGATGGCCGCCGCACTGGCCGAAGGCACGTCCACGCTCCTCAACGCCGCGAGCGAACCGCACGTGCAGGATCTTTGTGCCACCCTCGCCCAAATGGGTGCCCGGATCGAAGGCATCGGCACGAGCAAACTCACGATCCACGGCGTCGATCGTCTTCACGGCGGCACGTTCACGATCGCGAGCGATATCCACGAAATCGTCACCTTCCTCGCCCTCGGCGCCATTACCGGCGGCGAAGTCCGCGTGCGCGAGTCGCTCCCGCACCACTTCGATCTGATCGGCCGCGCCTTTCGCAAACTCGGCGTGACGATCGATCACGACGGCGACACCGCCATCGTCCGGCCGGGGCAGACGCTGCGCGTTGAGTCACCGTTCACGTCGAACTTGCTGCCGAAAATCGAAGCCGCGCCGTGGCCGTATTTTCCTGTCGATCTGCTGCCCTGCATGATCGCACTCGCGGTTCGCGCCGATGGCCCAATGCACTTTTGGAACAAGGTTTACGAAGGCGGCTTCACGTGGATGCCCGAACTGGCGAAGTTCGGCGCGCACGTCGTCGTCAGCGATCCGCATCGCATCATCGTCTTCGGCTCGAAGCCGCTGCGCGCCACCACCGTCGATGCGCCCTACATCATCCGCGCCGCCGTCGCGCTCTACATGGTCGCCGCCAGCATTCCCGGCCGCAGCATCGTGAAAAACGCCGACACCATCAAACGCGCCCATCCGCGCTTCGTGGAAAACCTGCGCACGTTCGGCGCCGAAGTGGAGTGGCGTTGAAACGTCTCTCCACTCCTCCCGCCGCCGCCTCCCTCATGCCTGCCGAAGATAAAAACGCCAAAGGCCTCGGTTACATCAGCACCACCCTCGCTGCGCCCGTCACCTCCGCCGAGGCCGCGCTGCGTCCACTGTCGTTCGGTGATTTCACCGGCCAGCCCAAGACCATCGAGCGCCTCCAAGTCATGGTCGGCGCCGCCCGCCGCCGCGGCGATCCGCTCAACCACATCCTCCTCTCCGGCCCGCCCGGCCTCGGCAAAACCACCCTCGCCTTCATCCTCGGCCACGAGCTCGGCAAAAGTGTCCGCGTCACCTCCGGCCCCGTGATCGAAAAAGCCGGCGACCTCGCCGGTCTGCTCACCAACCTCGAGGAAGGCGACATCCTCTTCATCGACGAAATCCACCGTATCCCCAAAACCGTCGAAGAGTATCTCTACTCGGCGATGGAGGATTTCCGGCTCGATATCATGATCGACCAAGGGCCCAACGCCCGCAGCGTCCGGCTCTCGCTGCCGCGCTTCACGCTCGTCGGCGCGACCACCCGCAGCGGCCTCCTCACCGCGCCGCTGCGCACGCGCTTCACGTTGCAGACGCGGCTCGATTACTACGACCACGCCACGCTCATCAACATCGTGCAACGCAGTTGCCGTCTTCTCGACGTGGAGATCGATGCCGGCGGCGCGAAGGAAATCGCCACCCGCTCCCGCGGCACGCCCCGCGTCGCCAACAACCTCATCAATTTCGTCCGCGATTACGCGCAGGAACGCGCCCAAGGCCGCATCACCCAACCCGTCGCCGCCGCCGCCCTCGAACTGCTCGAAATCGATTCGTCCGGCCTCGACGAGATGGACAAACGCATGCTGCGCATCATGGCCGACAACTACCGCGGCGGCCCCGTCGGCATGAGCACGATCGCCGTCGCCGTCGGCGAAGAGGCCGAGACGCTCGAGGAGGTGCACGAGCCGTTTCTCATTCAGGAAGGCTATCTGCAACGCACGCCGCAGGGCCGCGTCCTCACGGCGAAAGGTTACCACGCCGTGGGCCTCAAACCGTTTGCCGGAGGCGATCAGCAAGCGTTGTTGTAGGCCATGTCGCTTCGACGGCTCACGTTCGCCGCCTCGGCTGTCGCTGTCGCCTTCGGCCTCGCCGGCTGCGGATCACCGCCATCCGGTGGCGGCTTCGTGCGGATCGACAATGTCGCAATGTATGGCCAGCCCCGCACCCCGCGCCCGCCGGTTTTGCAACAGGCCGACGCGGATTTCGTCCGCCGGGCCGCCGCGGTTTTTGGCCATGACCGCCAGGCGGCGAGTCTCGCCTGGGCCAATGAAGCCGACCGGTTTTTCCAGCAACGCAACTTCGACTACGCCATGCGGCGTTACAACCAGGCGTGGCTTCTCGATCCGGAAAATTTCCGCGCCTTCTGGGGCTTTGGCCGCGTCGCCCTCGAACGCGATCGCTTTGACGAAGCCCTCGAGCATTTCGACAAGGCCCTTTCCCTTTGCCACGATGATCGACAACGCCCCGCGGTGCTTTCCGACACGGGCGCGGCACTCACCTGGAAGGCCAAGTCGCTTCCGCGCGAAAACGGCGCAGAACGCGACCGCCTTTTCGCCCGCGCTAACGCAATGTTTGCCGACAGCACGCAACGCGATCCCACCTACGCCAACGGCTGGAAACGCTGGGCCATGTCGCTTTTCGACCAGGGGGACTTGGCGGGAGCCCGCGAGAAAATCCTTCGCGCCCAAACCGCCGGCGCCGACATCCCGGCGACACTCCTCGCCCGACTGACAGCGGCAAAATCTCCATGAGGCTGGATTTTCTCGACGGTCGGTCGCCGGGATTGTGGTTCGCCCTCCGGTCGCGCTTTCGCGCGCTTCTCCTGCTCGCTGCTCTCGGCCTCTACGTCTTCTTTCTCGCCTGGTATGTTTCGCCCTACGCCGGCGGCGCCGATTCCTCCGGTTACCTCAACAGCGCGCAACTCCTCCTCCACGGCCGGCTCACCGCCACCGCGCGCGTGCCCGCCGGTTTTCCCGCCGACCATTTCCGCCGCGAAGCCTTCATCCCCGTCGCGTTTATTCCCGGCCCTGACAGCGCGGAGATGGTCCCCACCTACCCGCTCGGACTGCCGCTGCACTACGCCGCCGTCGGACGCTGGACCGGTTTGGACGCCGCGCCCGTCGTTCTCAACATCCTCACGGCGCTCGCGGTCATCGCCCTCCTGTATCGGATTGCCCGTGACGTCGGCGTCCATCCTCGTCCGGCCGCCGCGCTTACCGCTCTTTTCGCGCTGTCGCCGTTGACGCTCTACTACGCGTTGCAGCCGATGAGCGATCTCGTTGCGACCGCGTGGACGCTGGTCGCCATCCTCGGCGCTTGGCGCAGCCCGCGCCACGTTGGCTGGGCCGCGCTCGCCGCGCTGGCGGTCACCGTCGCGGTATTTGTGCGTCCCGCCAATGCGCTTCTCCTGCTGCCCGTCGCTTTCGGCCTCGGCCTTGCGTGGCGTCGCTGGCTGGTCTTCGCCTGGTGCGGTTTGCCCGGCGCGCTGGCGTGGGCCGCCTTCAATCGCCACCTCTACGGCTCAGCTCTGGCCACCGGTTATGGCAACATCGCCGACACGCTGCGCTGGTCCTACATCGGCCCCACGCTCGCCCACTTCGCCAAATGGATCCCGGTCGTGTTAACGCCCGCCGTCGCCCTCTTCCTGCTGCTGCCCGCCGCGCGAGCTTCCGTTCGCGCCAAGCGGCTGCTCGGCGTTTGGGCCAGCGCGTTCGTGCTGTTTTACTCCGCCTACTATTTCAGCCACGAAACGTGGTGGTATCTGCGCTTCCTGCTGCCCGCGATGCCGGCGCTCCTCATCGGCGCGGCGCTCGTGTGGCAACAGTGGCCCGCGCCCGCCCTCACCCTCGCGCTCGAAGGCTCGGTGCAGACCTCGCGCCGTTGGCAAAGCGCGCGGTGCCTGCGCGTGCCACTCACGACGTTCTTCTTTATCGCCGCCCTCGTCTGGCAAATCGCCTGGGGCTGGCACTTTCAAGTGCATAAGATCGAACTCGGCGAACGCCCCTATCGCGAGGTTGCGCGCTGGGTCCAGCAATCCCTTCCGCCCCACGCCGTCCTCGTCGCCGGCCAGGTCAGCGGCGCAGTTTTTCATTACAGCGATCGTCCCTTCGTGCAATGGAGCGAAGTGACGCCCGTGAACTACGCCGCGCTCAACGACTATCTGCGCACGAACCGCGGCGAGCTCTACGCCGGCTTGTTCAACTACGAAGAACAACCCGCCTTCGCAACGCATCTGCCCGGCACATGGCAACGCGTGCAGCAATTCGGCCCCATCTCCATCTGGCGGCGCACCAGTCTCGCTCCCTCCGCCGCCGCGCGAAACTAGCGCGCCGAATTTTTCCCTTGGCTCCGCCGGCCGCCGCGCGTCTTATGGTCCGACGTCGCTAACGTTCTGCCGCGCTCAACTCTGCAGCGCAGGCCAACGACCATCGTTGTGACGCCAATTGCGCCGGACTTTCCGGTGCGCCGCAGGTTTTCGCCTCCGGTCTCTGTCAACTGCATCTCGTGCCGACTCAGCCCCGATGCGTAACCCACTGTTCTTGCATGTCTCTTTTTCCTGAGTCCTCCCTGCCGCGCATCGGCATGGTTTCAACCCACGGCTATGTCGCCGCCGAGCCGCCGCTCGGCGCGGCCGACACGGGCGGTCAGGTTGTTTACGTTCTCGAGCTCGCCCGCAAGCTCGGCCAACTCGGCTTCGAAGTCGATATCTGGACCCGCCGCTTCGAGGACCAACCGGAGATCGATGTGATGACCGAGCGCGTCCGCGTCATCCGCATCCCCTGTGGCGGCCGCGATTTCATCGGCAAGGAATACCTGCAGCGCCACCTCGATGAATGGGCCGAGCGCGCCCTGCGCTTCATCCACCTTCACCGCCTGAACTATCACTTTTTCAACAGTCACTACTGGGACGCCGGCTGCGCCACCCAACGCCTCGCCGAGGCGCTCGACGTGCCGCACGTGCACACGCCCCACTCGCTCGGCGTCTGGAAAAAGCAGCTCATGGAGCGCGATTTCCCCACTGATGCGGAGAACTTCGAGCAGAAATACAATTTCGCCGAACGCATCCGGCAGGAGACGCTCCTTTACCGCACGTGCGACGTCGTCGTCGCCACCACGCCGCCCCAACTCGACATGCTCGTGCACGACTACGGTGCGCCGGCCGGCCAGGTCCACATGATCCCGCCCGGCTACGACGACAACCGCTACTATCCCGTCAGCGCCGCCTCCCGCACGTCGATCCGCCAGCGTCTCGGCTTTGAAGGCAAGGTCGTCCTCGCGCTCGGCCGTCTCGCGCGTAACAAGGGCTACGATCTCCTGCTCGAAGCGTTCACCCTTGTCGCGAGCCGCATCCCCGACGCCCGTCTGCATCTCGCCGCGGGCGGCATGGAAATCAGCAGTGACGAACGCGCCTTGCTGCAGGAGCTCAAGGAACTCGCGGTGCGCCTTAACATCGACGACCGCGTTACGTGGGGCACCTACATCGCCGATTCCGAACTCGCGGACTATTACCGCGCCGCGGATGTGTTCGTTTTGAGCAGCCGTTACGAACCGTTCGGCATGACCGCCATCGAGGCCATGGCCTGCGGCACGCCCGCCGTCATCACGACCCACGGCGGCCTCTTTCGCGCCGTCACGTTCGGCCGGCATGCGCTCTACGCCGACACCTTTGATCGCGAGGATCTCGGCATCTCCATCGTCAAAATCCTGCGGCATCCCGGCCTCGCGTTGCGACTCTCGCGCATGGGCGCGCACAAGGCCCGCAGCTTGTTCACGTGGACCGGCATCGCCCAGCAACTCATCAGCCTCGTCGAAGAACGCCCCACACCCCAGGCCTTTGCCGACAACGAATGGGACGAACCGTGGAACGACGGCGATTGAACCTCCTCCAACTCCGAACCCACCCGGCCCACCGCGGTCGACTTTCCCGATGCCCGACACCCAGTCCATTCGTCTTTTCAGCAGCGATCTCGATAACACCCTCCTCGGGAATCCGGAATCGACCCGTCGCTTCAAACTCGCCTGGGAAGGCATTCCCGCCGCGCAACGCCCCCTCCTCGTCTATAATAGCGGCCGCCTGCTCAGCGACCTCGACCAACTCCTCGGAGCCGAGCAACTCCCCGCGCCCGACTATCTGATCGGCGGCGTCGGCACGCAGATCTACGACGCGCGCGCCGGCCGTGCGCTCCACGATTTCGATGGCGAACTCGCCCTCGGCTGGGATCGCGACCGCGTGGCCGCCATCGCCGCAGCGTTTCCCGGCGTCCGGCCGCAGCCCAACCAATACCAGCATCCCTTCAAGTCGAGTTGGTATCTTGAACGCGCCAATCGCGCCACGATCACCCGCCTCTCCGATCAATTCACTGCCGCCGGCCTCGACGTGAGCATCGTTTACTCCAGCCTGCGCGACCTCGACATTCTCCCGAAAAACGCCGCCAAAGGCGCCGCGCTCCGCTGGCTGTGTCAACGCCTCGACCTTACCCTCGACCGCGTGCTCGTCGCCGGCGACACCGGCAACGACAGCAGCATGTTTCTTCTGCCCGGCGTGCGCGGCATCGTCGTCGAAAACGCCCAACCCGAACTCTTCGAGGACGTCGTCGAAATTCCCGTTTACTGCAGCCGCCAGGTCATGGCCGACGGCGTCGTCGACGGCTTGCGCCACTACGGCGTCATCGCCCAATCGCCCCTCGTCCGCGACACCGTCCACGCCGCGCGCTCGTCCCGCGGCGCCTTCAAGATGCTTTTCACCGGCACCCGCCTCGGCTCGCTCGGCCCCGACGACCAGGCGTTTCTCCGCCTCGCCTACGAAAAAGCGCTCGCAGCCCTCCGCCGCAACATCACGCCCCTCGGCTTCTCCGCCTGCTCGCTCGCCGACAACACCGTCACCGGCACCGATGCCAACTACCGCAGCGTCTGGGCGCGCGATGGCAGCATCACGCTCATCAACACCCTCGACGTCGATGATGACGACATCCGTTCCGCCGGTCGCCGCACCCTCGATACGCTTCTCCGCGCCATCGCCGTCAACGGCCAGATTCCCGCCAACGTCCGCCTCGACGACGGCGTGCCGGATTACGCCGGCGTCGGCAATATCTGCTCCATCGACAGCGGCCTGTGGGTCATCATCGCGTTCTACAACTACGTCGAGAAGACCGGCGATCTCGACTTTCTGCGCACGCACGCCGCCCGACTCCAGCGCGCAATGGACTGGATCAGCGCGCACGACAGTAACAACGACGGCCTCCTCGAAATCCCCGAAGCCGGCGACTGGACCGATCTCTTCGGCCGCAGTTACAACGTCCTCTACGACGAGGTCCTGTGGTTTCGCGCCAACGTCTGCTTCGGCCGCTTGCTGGAGTTTCAAGGCGAATACGAACGCGCCAGCGACTACCTCCGCTGGTCGCAACACATCCGCGGCCGCGTGATCGACACCTTCTGGCCGCACACGCGCCCCGCCGCCAACCTCCCCGAAACCGCGAACCGTTTCGCCGAACGCCAGTTCAGCCTCGGCGACACCCAATACCTCATCGCCGAAGTCACCCCGTTCGCCTTCAACTGGCGCTGCGACGTCTTCGGCAACGTGCTCGGGTTTCTCATGAACCTCCTCGACATCGAGCGCGCGCGCACCGCCTTCCGCTTCATGTGGAGCGTCGGCGTCAACGAACCTTACCCCGTCGCGAACCTCTATCCCGTCGTGCAATCCGGCGATCCCGACTGGCGCGCCTACTATACCGTCAACCTCCTCAACCTCCCCCATCACTACCACAACGGCGGCATCTGGCCGTTCGTCGGCGGCATGTGGGTGCGCTTCATTCACCGCCTCGGCCTCCATGAGGTCGCCGAACGCGAACTCCTCCGCCTCGCCAAACTGAACCAACTCGGCCGGCGCGACGAATGGGAGTTCAACGAGTGGGCGCACGGCGTCACCGGCCGCCCGATGGGCAAAGCCTACCAGGCCTGGTCCGCCGCGTCGTTCGTCCGCGCCTGCCAGGAAATCGAAGCCGACCCCGACCATCTCGCCGATGAGTGATCCTTCTCCGACGACAAATCCGGCGCCCGCGGGCGCCGGACGGCGCGCGCTCTGCTTCGGCGAAATTCTCTGGGACTTTCTCCCCGACGGTCTCTTCCCCGGCGGCGCACCGTTCAACGTCGCCTATCACCTTCACCGCCTCGGCCTCACAACATATCCCGTCTCATCCGTGGGCGACGATGTGCTCGGCCGCGAATTGTTGCGCCGGTTGCGTGACTGGAAAATCCCTGTCGACCTCATCGCCACCGATCCCGCGCGCCCCACCGGCTACGTCCGCGCCGCAATCACCGCGACCGGCGATGCGCACTACGATATTGTCCGCGACGTCGCGTGGGATGCCATCCCCGCGCCCACCGCGGCGCTGGCTCTCGCCGCCTCGACCGACGTGCTCGTCTTCGGTTCGCTCGCGGCGCGCTCCCCCGAAAACCGCGCGACCCTGCATCGCCTGCTCGCTGCGCTCCCGGCCACCGCGTGGCGCGTCTTCGACATCAATCTGCGCGCGCCCTTCGATGATCTCGCCGTCGTCGCCGAACTCGCCGCGCACGCCACCGTTTTAAAACTCAATGCCGCCGAAGCCGCCCGCCTCGCCGGTGCCACCGAGTCTCCCGGCTCCGAAGAAACGCACGCGCGCAACGTGCAGCAGCGGTTCGCCGTTCCGCTCGTCGTGGTCACCGCCGCCGACCGCGGCGCCGGCCTCCTGCGCGACGACCATTGGCACTGGGAAACAGCCCGCCCGGTCGCGGTTGCAGACACCGTCGGGGCCGGCGATGCATTTCTCGCTCGCCTGATCGCCGGCCTGCTGGCGCGCGCCAGCGAGCCCCGGATTCTCGCCGCCGCTTGCCGCCTGGGCGAATGGGTCGCCGCTCAACGTGGCGCCACTCCCGCCTACACCTCCGCAACGCCCTCCGCATAAATTTATATGAACCTGTCATCCCTTCACCTCGAACACTTCGAACAATACCTCCCGCGTCTGCTGGCCGCCCTGCCGGTCGCACTTCTCGTCATCCTCGGCGCCCTCGCGTTGAGCTTTGTCGTCAACCGCGCCCTCACGCTTCTCTCGAACAAAACGAGTCTCTCGCACGAAAATGTTGCGCCCTTCCGCAAGATTATGCGCGTGCTCATCGCGATCGCCGCCCTCGTGCTCATTTTGAATGTCTTCGGCTTCAGCCTCGGCGGCTTGTGGACGATTCTCTCCACCGTGCTCGCGATGGTCGCCATCGGCTTCGTCGCGGTCTGGAGCGTGCTGAGCAACACCCTCTGCACGTTCATCATTCTGCTTTCGCGCCCATTCGCGATTGGCGACGAGGTCGGATTCGCCGGCGAGGACGTCAAGGGCCGCGTTGAAGACATGAATTTCATCTACACCACGCTGCGGTGCGATGACGGCAGTTTGCTCCAGATTCCCAACAATCTGTTCTTCCAACGCGTCGTCCGGCGCCGCCCGTCCTCCGCCCCGGTGTCGCTCGAAACCCAGCTCAATCGTCCCGCCCTGCAACGCACGCCCGCGCCATCCCCAGCTCGCGGCTGACGTTCAACATCCTCCTCCGCTCCCCGTAAAAAGGGCCGCGTTTTCGCGGCCTTTTTTCTTTGCGTGGCGTTCGGATTAGCGTGCGCCCGCCGTGCGATTCGCCGGCAACAGCACGGGCCCGGCGCGCCGTTCGCGGGCCAGCTGCCAACGCGCCGCCTGACGTTGCAAGCGCGTCCAGCCGAGCGCGCCGAAGTAGCTCAGCGCCACGGCGCTCTGCACCCAGCCCATCAGCTGCAACCAGAGCGCCTGCGCGCTCGCCCCGTCCGCCCCGGCCGGAAACCAGCCCGGCGCCGCGGCCGGCAAAAGCTGCATGATCGCTCCGAGCCCTAAAAATCCCCACGCGTTGACCGAATTCATAGCTCCCAGATAAGCGGCCTGCGTGCCAACCCGAACGCTCCCACCTAAAGCCTTGTCACCCCGCGATCCGCTCTTTTCGACGACTTTTTCCGCCCCTCGCGGCGCCGCCCTTTGCAAGACCGCTCACCTCCAATCTTGCAAAATACGGGGGCCGTCATCCCCTCGTTTTGCCTGCCTGCGTTGGCCTCCTGAAAGTTCCGCCGTTTTCCCCTGATTTCTTCCTATGACGACCCCCTACCGCTTCCTCGCTCTGTTGGTCGCGAGCGCTTCGCTCGCCTTTGCTGCGCAACCCGCCTGGGTGCAAACATCCAACCAAAACGCGGTGCCCGTCCTCGAGTATCTGGGCCGCTACGCCCCGGAATACGGTTCCGATCTCGGCCTCGAACAATACGACCCGGAGGTCACCGATCTCAAACCGCGCGTCTATGAACGCAGTCTCGCCGATGCCGAGATTCTCCTCGCCGCACTCAAGGCCAAAATCCCGCCGGAAACCAACGCCAAGGTCCGCCAGGATCTGGAGATTCTGGTCGATAACGTCGAACTCCAGATCAACTCCTCCCGGCTCAATCACGAGCTGATGCTGCCCTACACCTGCGTCGCCCAAAATGTCTTCGAGGGCCTGCAAGTGCTGCTCGACTCGCGCAACAAGCCCGAGCGCCGTCAGCGCGCCCTTGTCCGTCTCCAACACTATGCGGGCCTCGCCGGCGCCGAACCCCTCGTCACGCTCGCCGAGGCGCGCAGCACCGAACGCTTCACCACGAAAAATCTCACCGGGCCCTACGTCGTCGCGGTGAACAAGGATCTCGGCAACACCGAGCGCTTCATCGCCGGCATCGCCCAACTTTTCACCGCCGCGCAACTCGACGGCTGGCAGGACGCCCACGCCCGACTCGCCGCCCAGCTCCGCGCGCACGACGAATGGGTGCGCCGCGAAATCATCCCGCGCGCCCGCCCGACCAACCAACTCCCCGCGGCCATCTACGCCGACAACCTCAAGAACTACGGCGTCAGAATGTCGCCGCAGGAACTCATCGACCGCGGCCTGTTTGGCTTCCTTGAAATTCGCGACGAGATGCAGGTTCTCGCGCAACGCATCGCCACCGCTCACCATTTTCCTTCCAGCGATTATCGCGCCGTGCTGCGCGAGTTGAAGAAAGACCAGATCACCGGCGCCGCGATTCTGCCCTATTACCACGACATCCTCACCCAGCTTGAACACCTCGTCGCCGAGCACCACATCGTCACCCTGCCCCAGCGCGCCGCCGTGATCCGCCTCGCCTCGGAGGCCGAGTCCGCCTCGCAACCCGCCCCTCATCTCAATCCGCCCCGTCTCCTCGGCAACACCGGCGAATACGGTGAAATCGTCCTCCCTCTCACCAATCCCAATGCCGCCCACCCCGGCGAACTGCAGGACGATTTCACCACCAAGGCCTACGCGTGGACGCTTACCGCGCACGAAGCCCGCCCCGGCCACGAATTGCAATTTTCCGCCATGGTCGAGCAAGGCGTCTCCACGCCCCGCGCCGTATTCGCGTTCAACAGCGCCAACGTCGAAGGCTGGGCGCTCTACATGGAAGCCGTGATGAAACAATACGAGCCACCCGAAGGGCAGCTCTTCGCCCTGCAAGCCCGCCTCCACCGCGCCGCCCGCGCCTTTCTCGACCCGATGCTCAACCTCGGCCTCATGAAGCCTGAGGCGGCGCAGCAATTTCTCGTTTCGGACGTCGGTCTCTCCGCGCCCTTCGCCACACAGGAGATCGACCGTTACACCTTCCGCGCTCCGGGCCAGGCCACGTCGTATTACTACGGCTACCTGCGCCTGCGCCAGATTCGCGCCCAGACTGAACTCGTCCTTCGCGACCGCTTCAACGAAATGGCCTTCCACGACTTCATCTTGAGCCAGGGCCTGCTGCCGCCGGAACTATTGGCCAAGGCCGTGCGCGAAGAGTTCATCCCCGCGGCGGCGGCCCCGGCGGAGTCAGCACCTGACGCCGATCATCCAGCCGCGAAGCAAATGTAGTCCGTCGTCCCGGAGCGCCGCCGCTTTCGCGCGGCGGTTGGATCGCCGCGCGCGCGCTCACAAATCGCCGCGCTGCGGCCGCAACACGATCTCCTCGACCACCGTGCGGCGCGTCATCTGGTAAACCTCAAAAAACGCGCGCGCCACATCCGCCGCCGGCATCATCCGCTCCTCGTCGATGCCACTCCCCGCCCACGAAGGCGACCACGTGGCTCCCGGATAAACGCAGCAGACGCGCACGCCGCGCTCCTTCGTTTCCATCCGCAACACCTTCGCCAGCCCCGTCACCCCAAACTTCGCCGCGCAATACGCCGCGTCACCCGGAAACGCCTGCAGGCCCGCCACCGAGCTCATAAAAAACACGTCGCCACTCGCCCGCGCCAACATTCCGGGCAGCAAGGCACGCGTCACCAAAAACGCACTGCGCAACGTCGCGCCGATCATCGCGTCAAACGCCGCCACCGTCGTTTCCGCAAACGGCGCCGCCGTGAACGTGCCGGCGTTGTTGATCAACACATCCACCCCGCCGAAGCGCTTCGTCACCGCCGCCGCCATCTCCGCCACCGCGGCGTCGTCACTCACATCGCACGGAAAAATCTCCGCCTTCGCCCCGCGCTTTACCGCCGCGGCCGCCACCCGCGCGAGGTTGCGCTCATTCCGGGCGACCAGTGCCAGCCGCACGCCCTTGAGCCGCGATCCGAACTCCCGCGCCATCGCCGCGCCAATGCCCTGCGATGCGCCCGTAATCACCACGACTGGTTTGCTCATGGCGCGAAACTCCAATCTCCGCGCCTCAAGCTCCAGCGAGAAATTTCCCTTCACCCCACCGCGTCGACCCCCTCAGCAGATCAGCGACCCGAAATCCATGTAGTCCGCGACGAATCCGCCTTTCACCCCTTTGCAGATCACGCTCACCGCGTCGTGCGAGTGCAGTGATTCCAAGTGCGAACACGCGATTTGGAAATCCTTGATGCGCGCATCGCCCTCGAACTCCCGATAAAGCAGCCGCGCCGCATCTTCCACAAACTTCAGGTGCGCGCCGTTGAGCTCGGCAAACGCCTGCTCGTCCTCGCGTTTCACCATCACCTGCGTCTCCGTTGCCAGCGCCGCCTGACAATGTTGGATCACCTCTTCGATCCAGATTTTTTTGCCCGGCACTTCCTCCACGGTCACCCGCGCCTTGCTGCGCTGCGAATGCGGCACGCCATACGCCCCCCGCTGGTCGCGCGCGTGCTCCGTCAATTCCGCCGAGCACGGGCACGCCGAGGAATACACGAAGTCCACTTGGATGAACCGCCGGTATTCGCCATCCGCCGTCATCACGCCCTCGAACGCCACCTTGTAGAATTGGTAGCCTTCGAGGCCGCTGCGCAGGCTCTGCTGCAGCAACGGGTAGGAAAACGCGATCTTCAGACGCGCCGCCTTGCTTTCCACCTTGCGCAGATACGCCTTCAAAATCCGCCCCACCCATTCGCCCGTGAACACCGCGTCCTTGTGCTCATAAAACGAGCGCACGATCCGGCTCATGTTGATGCCCTTCAACTCGGCTTCCAGCGACACCGTGCCCGTGACACTCGCTTCGAGCGTCAACAGCTTGCCGCTCTTCATCCGAAACTTGAGCGGCAGTTTGAAATTGGAAACGCCCACCTGTTGGATCGGCACGTTCGCCCCTTGGATCGCGTCGTGCGCCGCCTCCATCATGTCGGGCAGGGTGGCGCGATACGCCGGCGTGACGCGAAATTTGCGATCGTAGCCGCGCTTGACCTTCGGCTCGGCGCCGTCGGCCGAGCGATGGAGATACATGGGTTTCTTTTTGCTCATGGTCGTTTTTAGGCAACGCCGCCAGGCGGTTGTGACGATAACCGTAGCCCCGCGAAGGCGGAGTTAGCTGGCGGCAGGCGCTTGCGCGCCGAAATATTCCACGAAATTACGCGGTGTTTCGTAAAGGCGCAAACGGTGCAGGCGACCGGCCGGCAGCGCCGGCTCGATCTCGTTCCAGAACGCAATGGCCAGATTCTCCGTCGAAGGGATGAGCCCCTGCAAAAATTCCACTTCCTCGTTCAAATTGCGGTGGTCGCAACGATCGAGAATCACCCGCTGCAGCACCCGCTTGAGCTCCGCCAGATCGAGCACGTAACCGGTGTCCGGCTGCGGTTCTCCCGCCACCGTCACCTCTAACACATAGTTATGCCCGTGCCAGTGGGGATTGGTGCAAAGACCGTATTTCTCCTCGTTCCACTTTTGACTCTTCGAGGGGTTGTGCAGCCGGTGCGCCGCGTTGAAATGCACCTGCCGCGTGATGTAGACCGTGCCGGGCAAGACCCGCGGCGCCGGGGCGCGCGCAGGACGCGGCGCAGATTTGGCGGCAGCAGAACGTCGTGGCATGGAGAGGCAGAAGTAGCACAAATCCCCGCTCGGTCAATCGCCTGCACGGGGAATCCTCCGCAGCTCCGGCTCGCGCCCCATCGCTCTCGTGCCCCGCGCGGCGTTTTCGTTGCCGTTTTTGTTTGGCGGCGCGCCGCCCCGAGTCTTCATCACGCCTCGTCCATGGCCACGCGTTTCTGCATCCTCGGTTCCGGCAGCTCCGGCAATGCCGCTCTGCTCCAGACTGAGTCCACCCGCGTGCTCGTTGATGCCGGTTTTTCCGCGCGCAAACTCGGCCAGCTCCTCACCGCCGTCGGCGAATCCCTCGACCGCATCGACGCCGTCTTCCTCACCCACGAACACGGTGATCACTCCGCCGGCCTCGACGGCCTCAAAAAATTTCCCCACCTCAAAATCTTCGCCAACGCCGCCACCGCGCGCGTCCTTCAGTCCGGCCTCGAACACCGGCCCGACTGGCAGATCTTCGAAACCGGCGCCCGCTTCATCTTCCGCGATCTGGAGATCGAAACCTTCGCCGTCCCTCACGATGCGCAGGAACCCGTCGGCTTTCGCTTCACCACCGGTTTCGAGGGCGATCTTTTCCACCCGCCGCGCCGGCTCGCGTTTCTCACCGACCTCGGCCACGCGCCGCAAAACATCCACGAAGCCATCCGCCCCTGCGACGTGGTCGTCGTCGAGTCGAACCATTGCGCCGACATGCTGAAGGCCGACGTGCATCGCCCGTGGTCGCTCAAACAGCGCATCGGCGGCCGGCACGGCCATCTCTCCAACCAGGCCACCTGCGAACTCCTCTCCGCCGTTGCCAGCCCGCAATGGCGGCAGATCTTTCTCACGCACGTCAGTCGCGACTGCAACAGCCTCCCCGCCATCGAACGCGCGTTCGCCGAATTGCGCTCCCGGCTGCCCTGCCCGATCTCGGTCATCGACGCCGGCGGCGGCAGCGCTTGGATGGAGTTTTAACGCGTGGGCGGAGATCCGGCAACCGCCGCGCGGTGGATCGTCGTCGAGTGGTGCGGCGCGACCACCGCCGACCTGCGGCCGCGCGTGCGCAGCGGCCAGCTCCCCGCGCTCGCGCGCCTCGCCGCCACCGGCCGGCAGTATTCGTTTCCCCACGTCCCGCCGACGGACTGGCCGTTGCCGTCCATCTTGAACGACCTCGCCACCGCCGGCGTTGCCCTCGCGGATTGCACCTGCACGCACCTCGCGCCCACCGACGTCATTTCACCCGACGACATCGCCGCGACGACGTTGCGTTTTTTTCCGCCACGGGAGGGCGACGACGTTCCGCTCCGCGCCGCGCTGGCCTGCCTCTACTCCTCGCACAACGCCGCCATCGCCGCGTGTTTCGCCGACTCACCGCCCGCGTTGATCTATCTCCCGGTCACGTTAACGCGCGACATCTCCCTCCTCTATTCGTCCTCGCCCGCCCTTCCGCAAGCCCTCGCCGCCGCCGCTCAATTGCTCGACCTCCTGCTGCATGATTTTCGCCAGCAGGCGGACGACAAAACGGGGTTTCTCCTCTGCTCCGCTGGACATGCTGCTGCCGCCGGTTTCAGCCTGCTCGCCGCGCCGAATCTCCCCGCGGACCGCCTGCCGAGAATACCTTCTCCGCGCGCCTTGGGCCAGGCGCTCGCAACACTACTCGACGCCCGGTTACCCACCGATTCCACTTGGGCGCTGCCCTTCCCGCTTTCGGCGGCCTGGCTCGATCCGCAGTTTCCTCCCGTCCGCCGCATCGCCGTCATCACGCGCGAAAGACCCGCCTTTTTGCGCCTCGGTCGCCCCGCCGATTTGACGCAGGTGGCTACGACGTTTCCCGCGGTCCGGTGGTCGCCCGGCGACATCCTGCATCTGGCCTTCGCCGACGCCTCGTGCGCCGCGCTGATCGGCGCCGCCTCACTCTCTCCATCCGGCGGCGTGTCCTTCGCGGCGCTGCCGCCGTTCGACGTGCATCCGGATGCGTCTCGGCTGTTCGAACGCGTCCTGCACCACGCCGAAGCGCACCACGTCACCGTCCTCCACAGCGCTGTCCAAATCGAAAAAGGAAGCTCCCTCCACGCGCTTTTCTCCGCCGCCGGCTTTCAACTTAACGGCGAAGTCGTCATGTGGCGCGTGACCCGGTCCCAAGTGCTCGCCCGGCTTGCGCCGCCGCCCGCCGCGGTTCACTCGCAATTTCTTCTGCGCCCCCCGACGTCAGCCGATGTTGACGCAGCGCGAAACCTGCCCGAGGCCGCCGCCTTGCTTCCCGCCGGCGTCGCCTTCGATCCCGACCTGAGCGCGGTGGCGATTTCTGCTGGTGAAATTGCCGGCCTGCTGCTCGTGCAGCGCTTGGACGATCTCATGGTCGCCAACGCCCTCGTCGTGCGCGAAAAATTCCGCCGCTCGCCCTGCTTTTTGGCCCTGCTTGCGCACGGCACCAACGCCATGCGGGCGGCCGGATTGGAGCAGGCGATCTTCAGCACCGATGCCGCTCGCCGCGAGATGCTCGCTTGGGCGCGGCGCTCCGACGCACACGTAATCCAACACGGCGTGCGCCTCATCCGCACTTTTCTGTCACGATAAGATTGTATCGGCCACCCGCTTACCGCGGCCGCCCGCGAAGCGTCTTGATTGGCGTCGGCGGCCTTTCCATCTAAATGAGTGATGCCCGCCATTCCTCGCTCGTCTTTCGCTAAAACGCTCGGCGTCGCCGTCCCCGCGTCCGCTGCGCTCTTGGCTAGCCACGCCGGCGCCGCGATTGTCTCGACCGATCTCGGCTCGGGCTTGGCCATCACCCCCACCGGACCAAATACCAGCCTCTATTTTTCCGCCGCGATCGATGATGTCGTCGGCAACACCGGCCGCGCTTCCTACAGCTCCACCGACAGCTTCCAATTTCAGGTGGTCTTCGTGCAACCGTCCGACATGAAACCGCAATTCATCGGCGTCGGTGATTCCTCTTTTGCAGTCCAGACTTCCAGCCCTTTTCTTAAGTCTTATTCCAGTGGCGACACTGTGCCTGGCATGGCTGATTTCAGCGCCACGTCGCTCGTTTATGACTTCACCTCAGGTGCCACCTACGTCGGCCTGCGTTTCGGCAACGACAGCGTTTATCACTACGGGTGGGCCAAAGTGAATATCCAAACCTCTACGGCGGAGGACAAACGGATGACCCTCTACGGTTTTGCCTACAACACCGTGGCCAACGAAAGCATTCTCGCCGGCGAGACCAGCGCGATCCCCGAGCCTTCCACCTACGCCGCGCTGGCCGGTCTTCTCGCCGGTTCCGCCGCGCTGTTCCGCCGTCGTCAACTCCGCCGCCGCGCCGCCTGATTCCGCGTCCGCGCCGTCCGTTTTGCAGCCGCCTCCCCTGAGGCGGCTGTTTTGTTTTCGTCCCCGCGCAGTCGTCGGGGACCTTTTGTTTTGCTGCTGCCGTGCCGCCCCGCTTGGCTGGCGACGCATGTCCGCCGACAACCCGTTTCGCCGCACCAAGATCATCTTCACCCTCGGTCCCGCAACCGACAGCGAGGCGATGCTCGAGGCCCTCTTCCGCGCTGGCGCCGACATCGTTCGCCTCAACATGGCGCACGCCAACCACGAGTGGACGCGCACCGTCATCCGTCGCATCCGCGCTGTGTCGCTCCGCCTCGGCCGCGAGGTCGGCATCATGATGGACATCAAAGGCCCCGAGATCCGCACCGGCGATCTCGCCGCTCCGATCGAGCTTCGCCCCGGCGAGATCTTCGACTTCACCGTGCGCGGCGGCGCCCCCGGCGACAGCCCCGAAGAGGTGCGCTCCGTCGGCGTCAACTACGCCGATCTCGTCAAAGACGTCGCCGTCGGCGACACCGTGCTCGTCGATAACGGTCTCATCCGCCTCGAAGTTCTCGCCCGCAATGAGACCCGTCTCCGCTGTCGCGTGCTGATCCCTGGCCCGCTCGGCTCGCGCCGTCACATCAATCTCCCCGGCGTGAAGGTCAACCTCCCCGCCTTCACCGACAAGGACCGCCGCGACACCGCCGTCGGCATCGAGGAAAACATCGATTTCGTCGCCCTCTCCTTCGTGCGCAGCGCCGCCGATGTCGAAGAACTCCGCGCCTTTCTCGCTGAGCACAAATCCCACGCCCGGATCGTCGCGAAAATCGAGGACCGCTCCGCCATCGACAACCTCGCCGAAATCGTGCGCGCCTGTGATGCGCTCATGGTCGCGCGCGGCGACCTCGGCATCGAATGTCCCTTCGAGGAACTGCCCGGCATCCAGCGCCGCGCCGTCCGCATGTGCCTCAGCTACGGCCGACCCGTCATCGTCGCCACCCACATGCTCGAATCGATGATTCAGCAACCCGTCCCCACCCGCGCCGAGATCACCGATGTCGCCAACGCCGTTTATGAACGCTCCGACTGCGTGATGCTGTCCGGCGAAACCACCGTCGGCAAATACCCGCTCGAATGCGTGCAGATGCTCGACCGCATCGCGCGCCGCGTCGAAGCCGAAGACGATGCGCCCGCCGCGCCGCCACCCGAACTCACCAGCGAGAAAACGAAGCTCCTTCATTCCGCCGTCGTCCTCGCCAACGACCTTCCCGACTCGCGCATTCTTACGTTCACGCGTTACGGTTTCATGGCCCGCAGCCTCGCGGCCCTCCGCCCGCAACGCGCCCCGATCCTCGCGTTCACCCCGTCCATCGAGTTGCAACGCCAGTTGCGTCTCCTCCGCGGCGTCGAACCTTACGTCATGCCCTTCGGCAGTGAGCCCGACATCACCATCGAAAACGCCATCGTCTTTCTCCGCAACAAGGGCCTCATCGCCCCCGGCGACAAACTCATCATCGCCACCGACATTCTCTCGCAAGACCGCCTGATCGACGCCGTGCAACTCCGCACCGTGCGCTGAGCCCGCCGCCGCCCGCGCCCCCTGCACGACCCGCTTGGCCTTGACTCGCCCCTGTCCGCGCACCTCTTTCGCGCCGTGCCGCGTCTCCGGTATTTCACTTCGCTGATCCTTCTCACCCTCTGGCTGCCCGTGCGGCTCCACTGTGGGTGGGAAGCCGCCGGCTTGCCCGAGACGTTCGCGTGCGCCTCCGAGCACCACGCTGACGCCAATCCCATGGCCGACGCGTGCGACACCGTCGAAGGAGCCGCCCTGCGCACGCACGCCGTCGTGCTCGCTGCGCCTGCACCCGCGCTGCTGCCCGCGCCCCTCGGGCTTCTCGCCTGCCTGCTCGCCGCCACTCCTTTGGTCGCTCCGCCCGCGGGCGTGAGCGAATTTACCGCCGCGCCCGAAGAACTCGGTCGCCGTTGGTGTTTTCTCGCCCGCACGGCTCCGTCGCCGCGCGCGCCGTCTCTGTTATCGTAACGGACTCCTGCGGGAGTCGTTGACGTCCTTCGCCGCGCGCTGCTGCGCCGTGGCGTTCCTTCCTGTCGCGCCTGAATTCCGGCTGCGCGGCGCATTCACGTTCACCACCGTTATGAAATCATTTTCCTGTCTCCGTCTTCTTGTCCTCCGCGTCGCGCTGGCCGCATCCGCGCTTTCCGCCGCGCCCCTTTCCCTCGACGAACTCGTCCGCGACATCGTCGCGCACCATCCCGAACTCGCCTTCTACGAAGCCGAAATCGACGCCGCGCGCGCGCAACGCCGCCTCACCGCCACGCTGCCGCCGCCCGAACTCGCCTTCGATGCCGGCCACAAACGCGTGCGCGACCTCGGCGGCACGCTCGCCGGCGAAGGCCTCGCCTGGTCCGTCTCGCTCGCGCAAACCTTCGAGTGGCCCGGCCGCCTCGCGCTCCGGAAAAGCCTCGCGAACCGCGACGTCGCCCTCGCCGAACTCGGCCTCGCGCGCTTCCGCGCTGCGCTCGCCGCCCGCACCCGCACGGTCGCCACCACCTTGGACGCCGCGCGCCGCCAGGCCGCCGCGACCGCCGAAGTCGCCGCGCGCTTCCAAGCGTTGCGCGAAGTTTTTCTCGCGCGCGATCCCGCCGGCCTCACGCCGCGCCTCGAAACCCGCGTCATCGAAGCGCAGGAGATTTCCCTCCGCCGTCGCGCGACCGACGCCGCCATCGCCGCCCATACCGCCCTTCTTGAGCTCAACCAACTGCGTGGCGCTCCGCCCGAAGCGCCGCTCGCCCTTGCGCCCATCATGCCCTCGTTTGGCTCCGCGCCGCTCCCGCCCGCCGCCGCCCTCCTCGCCGCCGCCCGGGAAAACAATTTCGAATACCGCGCCGCGCGCCTCGAACTCGAGCAACAGGGCGCCGCCGTCTCCCTCGCGCGCCACGAGCGTTATCCTTCGTTCACCCTCCGGCCCTTCTACTCGCAGGAAAGCGCCGGCGAACGCGAGACCACCGTCGGCCTCGGCGTCTCCTTGCCGCTCCCGCTTCCCTCCCGCGCACGCAGCGGTGCGCAGATCGCGGAGGCCCGCCACCGTCAAGCCGAAGCCGCCGTTTGGGCCGCCGAACGCGCCCTCGAACGCGCCGTGCTCACCGCCGCCGACACCTTCACTGCGCGCGCCGCCGCGCTCGCCTTGTGGCAGCCGGATGCCAGCGAAACGTTTCGCGAGGCCGCCGCTCTCGCCGACGAACACTACCGCCTCGGTGCCGTCCCGCTCGCCACGTATCTCGAACTGCAAACCGCCTACCTCGACGCCGTCGAAGCGCTCCTCGCCACGCAACGCGACGCCCTCGACGCCGCCCAACAATTGCAGGCGCTCACCGGCCTCGAGTTTCCCCGCGCGGAGGCCCAGCCATGATCGCGCGGCTCATTGACTTTTCCCTGCGTCAGCGTGCGCTCGTGTTTTTCGGCGCCCTTGTGCTCATCGGCGCCGGCCTCTGGTCCGCCTGGCATCTGCCGATCGATGCCGTGCCCGACATCACCGGCGTGCAGGTGCAGATCAACACCGAGGTGCCCGCGTTCGCCCCGGAGGAAGTCGAAAAACTCGTCACCCTCCCGCTCGAAACCGCCCTCGCCGGCACCCCCGGCGTGCGCGAGCTGCGCTCCCTTTCCAAATTCGCACTCTCGCAACTCACGCTGCAATTCGCCGACGGCACCGACATCTATCGCGCGCGCCAGCTCGTCGGCGAACGCCTCGCCGGCATCGCGCGCCAGCTTCCGCCCGGCCTCGCGCCCCAACTCGCTCCCGTCACCACCGGCCTCAGCGAGATCGTTTACTACACGCTCGATTATACCGCCGACGCCCCCGACCGGCCCGCCACGCGTCGCGAGCAATTGATGGAGCTCCTGCTCCTCCACGAATACCGCGTCAAACCGAGCCTTCGCAGCGTCCCCGGCATCGCCGAGGTCAACACCATCGGCGGCTACGAAAAACAAATCGTCGTCGAACCGCGCCTCGACCGGCTCCGCGCCGCCGGCCTCACCGTCGACGAACTCGCTCACGCCATCGCCGCCAACGTCGAAAACGCCGGCGGCGGCATCGTCAGCCGCGGCGGACGCCAGTTCTTCGTGCGCGCCGTCGGCCGCGTGCAATCCGCTGAAGAAGTCGCCGCGTTGCCCGTAAAATTTTCCGGCACCGTGCAACCTCTGCTCGTGCGCGACCTCGCCGATGTCGGCATCGGCTCCGCCGTGCGCACCGGTGCCGCCACCGTCGAAGGCGAAGAAGCCGTGATCGGCACCGCCATGATGTTGATCGGCGAAAACAGCCGCACCGTCGCCCGGCGCGTCGAACAACGCCTCGCCCGCATCCAGGCGCAGCTCCCCGCCGGTGTTGAACTCCGCCCGCTGTATCAACGCTCCGCCCTCATCGACGCCACGCTCCGCACCGTCGAAACGAATCTCTTCGAGGGCGCGATTCTCGTCATCGCCGTCCTCTTCGCGCTGCTCGGCAACTGGCGCGCCGCCCTCATTGTCGCCGCCGCGATCCCCCTCGCGTTTCTCTGCGCCCTCATCGGGCTGCACCGGCTCGGCCTCTCCGGCAACTTGATGAGTCTCGGTGCCATCGACTTCGGCCTCATCATCGACGGCGCTGTCGTCATCGTCGAAAACATCGTGCGCCTCCTCGGGTCCCGCGCGCGCGAACTCGGCCGGCCGCTCTCCGCCGCAGAACGCCGCGACACCATCGGCGTCGCCTGCCGCCAGGTCGGCCGTCCGATGTTCTTCGGCGTGCTCATCATCACCGCCGTTTATGTCCCGATCCTCGCGCTCTCCGGTATCGAGGGAAAAATGTTTCACCCCCTGGCGATCGCCGTGATGTGCGCCCTCGGCGGCGCGCTCGTGCTCGCCCTCACCGCGATCCCCGCGCTCTGCTCGGTCGCACTGCGCGGCCACGTTCCCGCTCGCGAAAATTTTCTCGTGCGTTTCGCCCACCGCCTCTACGCGCCCACGCTCGCCTTCGCGCTCCGCACCCGCGTCTGGTTTGTCGCCGGCGCCGTCGCATTGTGCATGCTCGCTGCGCTCGTCTTCACCCGGCTCGGCGCGGAGTTCATCGCGCAACTCGACGAGGGCTCGTTTGCGCTCATGGTTTTCCGCGACCCCGCGATCAGCCTCGACGAAACCCTCGCGCAACAACGCGCCACCGACCGCCACCTCCGCGAACGCATCCCCGAAATCACGCAGGTCTTCGCCCGCCTCGGCACCAGCGAAATCGCCACCGATCCCATGCCGCAGAGCGATGGCGACGTTTACGTCTCGTATCGTCCCCGCTCCGAATGGCGCCGCGAAAACGGCCGGCCCATCACCAAAACGCAGCTCGGCGAAATCGTCCGCGCGGAAGTCGAAGCCGCCAATCCCGGCGCCGCCATTCTCGTCTCCCAGCCGATCGAAATGCGTTTCAACGAACTCCTCGAAGGCATCCGCGCCGATCTCGCGGTGAAGATTTACGGTGAGAATTACGACGTCACCGAGAGAATCGCCGCCGACATCAAAGAGCTGCTCGAGAAAATTCCCGGCGCCGGCGAAGTGGAATTCGAAACGCTCGGACGCACTCCGCTCCTCGAAATCGCCGCGCGCCGCGATGCGCTGCGCCGCCACGCGCTCGGCGCCGCCGAGCTCAATCGCACCGTCGCCTCCGCCCTCGGCGGCGAAACCGTCGGCGCATTGCGCGACGGCGAACGCCGCATCGATCTCGTCGTGCGCCTCGCCGAAACCGCCCGCGCCGATCCCGCCGTGCTCCCCACGCTGCCCGTGCGCGTCGGCGAACACGGCCTCCTGCCGCTCGGCGATCTCGCCGATCTTCGCGAAACGACGACCGTCTCGCCCATCCTGCGCGATGCCGGCCGCCGGCGCGCCGCACTCCTCGTGAACCTCGACACCAGCGACATCGCGGGCTGGGTCGCCACCGCCCGCGCCGCCGTGCGCGACCACATTGAGTTGCCGCCCGGCGTCACGATCGAGTTTGGCGGCCAGTTCGAAAATCTCGTCGCCGCCCGCCAACGCCTCGCACTCGTCGTGCCGGCCACCCTCGCATTGATCTTCGGTCTCGTCGTGCTCGCGTTCGGACGCGTCCGCCAGGCGCTGATCGTTTACACCGGAATTCCGCTCGCGCTGACCGGCGGCGTATTCGCGCTCTGGGCGCGCGATCTGCCGTTCAGTATCACCGCCGCCATCGGTTTCATCGCGCTCTCCGGCGTCGCGGTGCTGAACGGCGTCGTGCTCGTCAGCGCGTTCAACGATCTGCGCGCGCAGGGCCGCCGCGTGCGCGACGCCGTCCTGGAGGGCTCGCTGCTGCGCCTCCGCCCTGTCCTCATGACCGCCCTCGTTGCCTCGCTCGGATTCCTGCCCATGGCGCTCGCCACCGGCCCAGGCGCTGAAGTGCAACGTCCGCTCGCCACCGTCGTCATCGGCGGAATTTTGAGCGCCACGCTGCTCACCCTTCTGCTGCTGCCCGCGCTCTACGCCTGGGTGGAGCGCGACGCCGAGCCCGCTCGACCCATGCGTTAATCCTCGCGCCATCGCTCACGCCAAACGCGTCTCACGCGCCCGCGCGCTGCGTCCACGAGGCCAGTTTCGTGCGCAAAATCCCTCGCGCGCGGTAGAGCCGCGACTCCACGGCTTTGACGCTCACGCCCGCCGTCAACGCGATTTCCGCCTGCGGCATGCCTTCATATTCCGCGAGCACCAGCGCCTCTCGCAAATCTGTCGGCAGCTCCGCGACCGCCCGCCGCACCGCCTCCGCCCGCTCGCGCGCTTCTGCAGCCATCGCGCCGCTCGCCGCGCCGTCATCGCCGCCGCTCCACGCTTCCAGCGTCACTTCCGGACGCCGCCGCCACCAGCGCAGTCGGTTGCGCGCGAGGTTGACGGCGATCGCAAACATCCACGGCCGAAACGCCGCGCCCACCCGGTAACGCGCCCGCTGCTCCCACACGCGCACAAACGTTTCCTGCGCCAGATCGTCCGCCTCCGCCCCGTTCTGCACCAATCGCCGCAACAGTCCCTTCACCGGCATTTCCCATCGCTCCATCAACGTCCCGAGCGCGGCCTCGTCGCCCGCCTGCACCCGCACCATCAACTCCGCGTCGTCGCTCAAGGAGTTACCCGCACGCTCGGCGCTCCGTGATGATCGTAACTCGCGACACGCGGCAGCACGATGGCCAGATAACGACGGCCTTCCGCCGGCGCCATCAATGCAGCGACGTGCTGAAAATGTTCGGTCATCGACTGCTCGCAGCGCGACTCCAGCCGCTCCATTTCATCCGCCGGCGCCTGCCGCTCACGCGCGGCCAAGATCGCCGCACAATGCTCCGCGCACTCTTTGCCATACGCTTCGTGCAGCCGTTTGATCGCGGCGAACTGCTCATCGGTCAGCTTGAAATCCGCCCGCAGCCACGCGAGTGCATCGCGCTCCGTCAACGCGTCGCGCAACGCCGCCGGTCCGCGCCCTGTCGCATAAAACACGCCGTAAGACGCCCCGCAGGCGACCACGATCACCACGAGCGTGAGCAGAAAATTTTTCATCGTCCCTGCGCCATCGTGCGCGCATCGAGCGCCCGCACATAATCTTTCACCATCGCCTCGCGCTGCGCGTTCGTATGGTGCCGCGCCGCTGCGTGCCCCGACCACGCTCCCAGCAAGAGCGCCAGCGCCAGCCCGCCCACTGCCGGCCGCGCATGCGCCCGCAGATAGCCCGCCCACGACGCCTCCCCGCGCCGCGCCTCCAGCCGCCGCCACACTCTCGCCCGAAAGTGCGGGTCGCGCTCCGGGCGCACCTGCCACTCGTGCAGCAACGCGGACAAATCATCGGAAGGTTCAGGCGTGGTCATGGGCAACGTGGGTTTCCAAACCACTATAACCCCGCCCCCGCGAAATCCCTCAAAAAAATTCCGCGGGATTTTCCACCGCCCGGGTTATTGCCCGTAGTCCATCATGCGTCCCGCTTTGCTCTCCGCCGCTTCCGCTCTCGCCGCCCTGCTCACGCTTTCCGGCTGCCAGACGACCGCGCCCGCCTACGCACAGCACGCGCAACAGCAATTGGACGCCGCCGCGCAGCAGTATCGGCCCTCCGGACAAAAGCCCGCGCTGCCCGTTCTCACCGCCCAGTCATCCGCCAACGACTACCTCCGCTTCGCGTTGCTCAACCATCCCCAAGTCGAAGCCGCCTACGCCAACTGGCGCGCCACCGTCAGCCAGATCGGCCCCGCCCACTCGCTCCTCGATCCCAAGCTCACGCTCGAAGCCGACATCGCGCAGAGCCTCATGACGCTCATGCCCGGCGTGATGTTCGACGTCATGAGCTCCGGCAAACGCGCCGCCCAAGGCCGCGCCGCCGCCGCGTCCGCCGAAGTCGCCCACCGCCAGTTTCTCGCAACCGTGCAAGTCGTCGCGCGCCGCCTGCGCGAAGCCTGGATCGAACTCGCCTACGCGCACGCCGCGCATGCACTCCACGGCGCCGCCGCTGCCTCCGTCGAGGAGACCATCGCGTTCGCCCACACCGGCTTCGCCACCGGCCGCGATGCCGGCGCGCTCTCCGCCCAATACGCATTGCAGGATGAACTCGCCGAACACCACGCGCATCACGCCATGCTGGGCGACCGCCTTGCCGCCGCCCGCATCGGTTTCAAAGCCGCCCTCGGCTTGCTCCCCGACGCCACCGATCCGCCCTGGCCCGCCTTTCCGCTCACCGTGGAACCGTTGCCCACGGACTCCGCGCTCTGGCAACGCATCCTCACGCGCAATCCCGACCTCGCCATCGCGCGCGCCCTCATCGACCAATCCGTGGCCGCCGTCGCCGTCGCCGAAAAAGCCGGCACGCCCGATTTCACCGTCGGCGCCATGGTCGATGTGAAAGCGAATCCGCTGATGGTGCGCCCCGCCGTGAGCCTGACGCTCCCCGTCTGGCGCCAACGCCTCGCCGACCAAATCGCATCCGCGCAAGCGCAGCACCAAGGCGCCGCCGCCCAGCTCAACGCCGCCCAACTCGACCTCGCCGCGCAATTCGCCCGCGATCTCTTCGCCGTGCATCGCGCCGACCGCCTGCTCGCGTACGTCGATCACACCGCGCTGCCCAACACCGCGCGCTTCATCACCGCCGCCGACGCCGACTACCAAACCGGCCGCGGCGCCCCCACCGCAATTTCCGCTGCGCATACCCGTCAGGTTCTCCTGCAACTCGAACGCCTCGAACTGCTCCGCGCCCGCGCCGATGCGGTCACCGAACTTCTCTACCTCACCGCCGACGCCGCGCCCTCCTCCTTCGCCTCCTCCCATCCGTGACCCCTCCCGCCATGCGCCTGCTTAAAACACTTCTCGCTCTCCTCGCTCTCGGCCTCGTCTCCGGCCTCACCGCCCGCGCAAAAGGTCCGCAGCTCTACACCTGCGGGATGCACCCGCAGATCATCCAGGACCATCCGGGCAACTGCCCGATCTGCGGCATGAAGCTCACTCCGCTGCCCGATGACGCCAGTGGTAACGGCGGCATCGTCATCTCTCCCGAGACGATCCAGCGGATGAATCTCAAAACCAGCGCCGTCACCCGCGGTCCCGTTGAACGCGAAATCCGCGCCGTCGGCAGCGTCACCTACGACGAAGCCGGACTGCGCGACATCACGCTCAAATACGATGGCTGGATCGAAGAGCTCTTCGTCAACGCCACCTCCACCGTCGTCGCCGAGGGCGACCCGCTCTTCCGGATTTATTCGCCGGATCTCTACAACGCCCAGCTCAACTACCTCGTCACCCTGCGCACCGAAGGCGACGCCAACGGCCCGCTCACGCGCGCCGCCCGCACGCGCCTCGAATTGTTCGACCTGCCGGCCGACTTCATCGCTGCACTCGGCCGCACCGGCACCGCCGAACGCACCTACGTTTATCGCGCGCCGTCCGCTGGCGTGGTCATCGAAAAACCCGTCGTGGTCGGCCGCATGGTTCGCGCCGGCGAATTGATCTACCGCCTCGCCACCCTCGATCCGATCTGGATCACCGCGCAGTTCTACGCCGCCGACGCCGCGTTCATTCATCCCGGTCAATCCCTCCGCCTCCAACCCACGCACGGCGATCGTCCGACCGTCATCGGCACAGTGCAGTTGATCGAACCCCAGTTCGACGATGCGACGCGCACCCTCATGGCGCGCATCGTCGTCCCCAATGCCGATCACCAACTCCGGCCCGGCATGTATGTCGATGTGCGCTTCACCGCGCACCTCGCCGACGACGCCGTGCTCGTGCCCGCCACCGCCGTCCTCCGCAGCGGCGAGCACAACACCGTTTTCGTCGCCCTCCCCGCCGGCCGCTTCGATCCCCGCGAAATCACCCTCGGTCCCCGCACGAGCGACGACCACTACGCGGTCACCTCCGGTCTCAACGTTGGTGATACCGTCGTCACCTCGGGCCAGTTCATGCTCGATTCCGAAAGCCAGCTCCGCGAAGGCATTCAAAAAATGCTCGCCGCCTCCGGCCACGGCGATCACGCCCACGCTCCCGTCCGTCCCACGCCGTCCGCGTCGACGCCGCGCGCCTCGTCGCCCACCGCAACGTCCCCTCTGCCGCCCGCGGGTGTCGCCTCACTGACCAAACTCGCCCGCGCCGGCGCCGACGCCGCAGCCGCGCTCGCAGGCGACAATCTTTCCGCTTACCAGCAATCCCTGCCCGCGCTGAACGCCGCCCTCGCCGGCTTTCACGCGGCCCGTGCTGATAGTCACTCCGATGCACTGGCGCACTTCCGCGCGCTGCCCGACCGCGCCACGCTCGCCGACGCCCGCAGGGATTTCGAACCCTTCAGCACCGCACTCGTGGATCTTGTCCGCGCGAACCATCTCACGGCCACCACCGGACTGCACGCCTTCGAGTGTCCCATGGCGCCCGAACTCGGCACGGGCCGCTGGCTCCAACGCGAACCCCAAATCCGCAACCCCTTTTTCGGTTCCACCATGCTCACCTGCGGCGACGCCCTGCCGGAAGATCCCGCTCGCTTGTAACCTGCCCGGTCACCAGCGCCGCCTCTTCCTTCCTCCATGCTCAAAGCCATCATCGAATTTTCGCTGCGCAACCGTGCGCTGGTGCTCATCGCCACCGCCGCGCTGGTCTTGGGCGGCATCTATTCGCTGCGCCACACGCCGCTCGACGCGATCCCGGATCTCTCCGACACGCAGGTCATCATCTACACGCCATGGCCCGGCCAGGCGCCCCAGATCGTGCAGGACCAGGTCACCTACCCGATCACCGCCAAAATGCTTTCCGTGCCCGGCGCCAAAGTGGTGCGCGGGTATTCGTTCTACGGCTTCTCGTTCGCCTATGTGATTTTTGAGGACGGCACCGATCCGTATTGGGCGCGCAGCCGCGTGCTCGAATACCTCAACGGCCTGCAAAACGAACTCCCCGCCACCGTCACGCCCACGCTCGGGCCGGACGCCACCGGCGTCGGCTGGGCGTTCATGTATTCGCTCAATTCCCCCACGCACGATCTCGCCGAACTCCGCTCGATGCAGGATTGGAATCTGCGCTACCAACTCGCCAGCGTGCCGGGCGTCGCCGAGGTCGCGTCCGTCGGCGGCTTCGTCAAACAATACCAGATCACGGTCGACCCCGACCGCCTGCGCGCCTACGGCCTGTCGCTCGCCGACATTTCGAAAGCTGTCCAGCGCAGCAACGGCGAAGCCGGCGGCCGCTCGCTCGAAATGTCCGAGCAGGAATTCATGCTCCGCGTGCGCGGCTACGTGCAATCGATCGACGACCTTAAACAAATCGCCGTCGGCCTCGGCGCCCGCGGCACGCCCATTCTCCTCGGCGAAGTCGCCGACATCCACCTCGGTCCCGACATGCGGCGCGGCATCGCCGATCTCAACGGCGAGGGCGAAACCGTCGGCGGCATCGTCGTCGTGCGTTACGGCGTCGACACCCGCGAGGTCATCGCCGCCGTTAAAACCAAACTCGCCGCGGCGCTGAAGTCGCTCCCACCCGACGTGACGGCCACGGTCGTCTACGATCGCACCGATCTGATCGAACGCGCCGTCGGCACCCTCAAGTTGAAGCTGCTCGAAGAGAGTCTCGTCGTCGCACTCATCTGCCTGCTCTTCCTTCTTCACTTCCGCAGCGCACTCGTCGCCATCATCATCCTGCCGGTCGCCGTGCTCGCCGCCTTTGTCGTCATGCACGGCCAGGGCCTGAGCGCCAACATCATGTCCCTCGGCGGCATCGCCATCGCCATCGGTGCGATGGTCGACGCCGCGATCATCATGATCGAAAACGCGCACAAGCACTTGGAGCACGATCGCGGCAAAAAGCCGCATTGGGACATCATTCGCGACTCCGCGATCGAGGTCGGTCCCACGCTCTTCTATTCGCTGCTCGTCATCACCGTATCGTTCCTGCCGGTGTTCACGCTGCAGGCGCAGGAAGGCCGGCTCTTCAAGCCGCTCGCGTTCACCAAGAGCTACGCCATGGCCGCCGCCGCGCTGCTCTCCATCACCCTCGCGCCCGTGCTCATGGGCTTTTTCATTCGCGGCAAAATCCTGCCCGAAGCGAAGAATCCGGTGAACCGATTTCTCGTCTGGGTTTACCACCCGCTGTTCGACCTGGTTATCCGTTTCAAATGGACGGTCATCGTCATCGCCGCCATCGCCGTCGGCTGGGTGTTCTTTCCGTGGAACGCGCTCGTCGTCGACCATCTGCCCGCCGGCCGCCTGCGTCACGTCGCCACCTCGATCGGCCGCGCGTTTCCCTACCAGCAGCTCGGGTCGGAATTCATGCCGCCGCTTTACGAGGGCGACCTGCTTTACATGCCGACCACTTTCCCCGGCATCTCCGTCACCAAGGCCAAGGAAATTCTGCAGCAGACCGACCGGATCATCCGCACTTTTCCAGAAGTCCAGGAGGTCTTTGGCAAAATCGGCCGCGCCGAAACCGCCACCGATCCCGCGCCGATGGACATGATCGAAACCACCATCCGCCTCAAACCCGAGGCAGACTGGCCGAAAATCGATTTCACCAATTCCGACGGCCAGGTCATCGCGCACCGCCGCCGCACCGTGGAGGAACTCACCGATGCGATGAACCGCGCCGTGCAAATCCCCGGCCTCGTCAACGCGTGGACCATGCCGATCAAGACCCGCATCGACATGCTCGCCACGGGCATCAAAACCCCCGTCGGCATCAAGGTCGCCGGGCCCGACCTCGCCGTGCTCGACCGCATCGCCCGCGAAGTGGAGGCCGTTGTGCAGCGCGTCCCTCACACCGCCAGCGTCGTCGCCGAGCGCGTCATGGGCGGCAACTACATCGAGTTCACCCTCAACCGCGACACCATCGCGCGCTACGGCCTCAGCGTCGGCGATGTGCAGGACGTCCTTTCCGTCGCGCTCGGCGGCATGCCCCTCACGACGACGGTCGAGGGCCTCGAGCGCTACAACGTCATCATGCGTTACGCGCGCGATTATCGCGATTCGCCGGAAACGCTCCGTGCCATCTCCATTCCGATCAAGGCGCCGATGGATTCCGCCAGCGCCCCGGCGGCCCAGATTCCGCTCGGACAACTCGCCGACATCCGCGTCACGAAGGGACCGATGGGCATCAAGAGCGAAGGCGGCGTGCCCAACGCCTGGATATACGTCGACGTCAAAGGCGCCGACATCGGCGGCTACGTCGAAACCGCCCGCGCTACCGTCAACGAGGCCATTCGCGAAGGACGGATCGTCATCCCTTCCGGCTATCACCTGATCTGGAGCGGCCAGTTCGAATACCTGCAACGCGCGCAACAACGCCTGCTCATCGTCATTCCGCTCACACTGCTGATCATCATTTTGATCATCTACCTGAACACCCAGTCGTGGATTAAGACCGGCATCGTTCTGCTCGCGGTGCCGTTCTCTCTCGTCGGGGCGTTTTGGATGCTCTACCTGCTCGACTACAACATGAGCGTCGCCGTCTGGATCGGCATCATCGCGCTCGCCGGACTCGATGCGGAAACCGGCGTCATCATGCTCCTTTACCTCGATCTCGCTTACGAGGATCACAAAAAGACCGGCCGCCTCCGCCACACCGCCGACCTGCACGACGCGGTCTATCACGGCGCCGTCAAACGCGTGCGTCCCAAGGCCATGACCGCCGCCGTCATCGTCGCCGGCCTGCTGCCGATCCTCTGGAGCCACGGTGCCGGCGCGGACGTCATGAAACGCATCGCCGCGCCAATGGTCGGCGGCGTCATCACGTCCACCGCGATGGAACTGCTCGTCTATCCCGCCATCTTTTTCCTCTGGCGCCGCCGCGGATTGCCAGCGGCCGACCCTCTTCTCCGTCCGGGAAACATTCCGAACTCATCCGCGTGAGGGCTGCCAACCTCCTGTCCCATTTCTCGCTCACCCACCCACGCCAACCCAATCAGGAAATCATCTTATGAATACACTCACTCGACTCCTTCTTCTCGCTCTCGGCGCCGTGCTCGCGACCGCCCCAGTCTCGGCGCGTCCGACAGAACTCAAGCCGGAGTTTGTCGCTACGCTCCTCCGGGCCTACCTCGAAATCCAAACCGCCCTCGCCGCCGATGACCTGTCCGCCGCCCGTCTCGCCGCCGAGTCGCTGCTCGCTTCCGCGGCCAAGGCTCCGGAACTCACCTCGCTCACGGCTCCCGTCAAAAACATCGCCCACGCCGCCGATCTCGCCAGCGCGCGGAAATCCTTTCTCGCCGCATCTCACGAAATGATTCGCCTGGTCGAAACGCCCGGCGTCCCCGGCGGAGAAAAACTCTACCTCGCTCACTGCCCAATGGCCTTCGGCGGCACGGGCGGCGACTGGCTGCAGTCAGATAAAACAGTCAACAATCCCTACTACGGTTCGCGGATGTTGCGTTGCGGCACCGTCAAACCCGTCGCCCGTCATTCGCAATAAACCTTCCGCTCAAATCGGGTTCGCGCCATCGCACCACGACAGCTCGTCCGGTTGCCCGCGTTTCGAGGCGCGCCCGGCCACGGCCGCTCATTCAATCCCTCCCTTCGGTCCCACCATGAAACCCCATCATTCTCATTCCCACGAGTCGGCGCCTTCTTGCCACGCCCCCGCGCCACCACCTTCGAGCCAACAAGCCGCCTCCGCGCCCGGCCCGCACGATCCCGTTTACATGGGCCTGCCCGATGAGCGTTACCTCCGGCCGAAATTCTGGGTCGCGCTGCTGCTCACCCTGCCCGTCGTTTTCATTTCCATGGGCTCGATGCTCGCGCCGGATTGGTTCAGCCAATTCCACGCCCGCGTTCTCGGTTGGACGGAGCTGGTCCTCACCACGCCCGTCTTCTTCTGGTGTGGCGCGCCCTTTCTCCGCCGCTGGTGGAAATCGGTGCGCACGCTCGACACCAACATGTTCACCCTCGTCGTCACCGGCACGGGCGCGGCCTACGCCTACAGCGTCTTCGCCGTCTTCTTTGGTGAACGATTTCCCACGGCGCTCCGCGGTGCCCACGGCGTGCCGCTCTATTTCGAAGCCACCGCCTTCATCACCACGATTGTCCTCCTCGGTCAGATCATCGAACAACGTGCCCACTCCCGCACCGATGCCGCCATCCGCGCCCTCATGGATCTCGCGCCGAAAATCGCCCACCGCGTCGATGCCCACGGGCACGAAACCGATGTGCCCCTCGACGAAGTGGTCGTCGGCGACCGCCTCCGCGTGCGCCCCGGCGAACACGTTCCCGTCGATGGCATCGTCGACGAAGGCGGCAGCGACCTCGACGAATCGATGCTCACGGGCGAACCCGAAACGGTCTCCAAAAAAACCGGCGACAAGGTCAGCGCCGGCACGCTCAACACCACGGGGTCGTTCATCCTCTCTGCCGAGAAAATCGGGAAGGACACTCTCCTCGCGCAAATCGTCAAACTCGTCGAAGACGCGCAGGAGAGCGAAGCCCCCATCGCACGTCTCGCCGATCGGGTCTCCGCCTGGTTTGTGCCCATCGTGGTCGGCGTGGCGGTCCTCACATTTCTCCTCTGGTATTTTGCCGGGCCCGCCCCCGCGTTTCTCCACGCCATGCTCAACGCGGTGGCTGTGTTGATCATTTCGTGCCCCTGCGCCCTCGGCATCGCCACGCCCGTTTCCCTCGTCACCGGCATCGGCCGCGGCGCGCAGTCGGGCGTCCTCATCAAAGACGCTGCCGCGCTCGAACAGCTCGTCTCCACCAACACCCTCCTGATCGATAAGACCGGCACCCTCACCGAAGGGAAACCCCAAGTCGTCGGGATTCATCCTGCGCGCGACCTTGCGCTTTCCTCTTTCTCGTCGCCCGACGATGCGCTCCTCGCCCTCGCCGCCGCCGCCGAAACCTCGAGCGAACACCCACTCGCGCGCGCCATCGTCCACGCCGCTCAGGCCAGGAACCTCCCGATTCCTGCCAGCAGCCACTTCAACGCCACCGCCGGCCAGGGCATCAGCGCCGAAGTCGACGGCCGGTCCATCTTCGTCGGACGCGCGCCCGCCGACTCGGCGGCCAGCCACGCCACCGCCACACTCGTGCTGGTGAAGATCGATGGGAAGGATGCCGGCACCCTCGAACTCGCCGATCAGATCAAGGCCTCCACGCCCGCCGCCATTCGCCAACTCCAATCGCTCGGTCTGCGTGTCGTCATGGTCAGCGGTGATCGTGAAGCCGCCGCCCAGGCCATCTCGAAGCAACTCGGCCTCGACGGCTATCACGCCGGCGTCACGCCGGAAGGGAAACAACAGCTGGTGCGCGAGCATCAGCGTAACGGCGAATCCGTGATCTTCGCGGGCGACGGCATCAACGACGCTCCTGCGCTCGCCGCCGCGGAAGTCGGGATTGCGATGGGCACCGGCACCGACGTTGCGATGCACAGTGCCGGCATTGTCCTCGTGAAAGGCGATCTCGCCGCGCTGGCCCGGGCCGTGCGCCTCAGCCGCGCCACCCTGCGCAACATCAAGCAAAACCTCTTCTTCGCCTTCGTCTACAACGGCCTCGGCATCCCCCTCGCCGCCGGCGTCTTTTATCCTTTGTTCGGCTGGCTCCTCAATCCGATGTTCGCCGGCGTCGCCATGAGCCTCAGCTCGATCAGCGTCGTCTTGAACGCCCTCCGCCTCCGCCGCGTGAAAATCTGACCGCGCCTCGGAACCTGCAGTCGGCGCCGCAGGCTCGCCATCGGACGAGGAAGTCCACATGCCCTTCCTACCCGCAGCGTCCACTCCAGGAATCATGAAAACCGCCGTCATCGCCCTCCTGCTCATACTTTCTCTCGCGACCAACGCCCTGCTGTGGCAACGCGTTTCCCGCCTCGAAGCCGCCACCACCTCGGCGACGCCGGCGGATTTTCCCCTGGGCGAAAACATGGGCTATCTGCAGCGCTGCGCCGACAAAATCTGGTTCGCCGCCCAGGCCGGCAACTGGCCGCTCGCTCGCTATTATCATGACGAGATGGCCGAAACCGCCGATGACGTGATCCACGCCAAATTGATCAAGGAAGGCGCTCCTGTCAGCGCCAACATGTCGGCGATGCTGCCGCCCGCCTTGGTTGGAATCGATCAGGCCATCGCCGCCCGCGATCTACCGTCGTTCCGCTCCCACTACACCGGCCTGATCCAGGCGTGCAACGCGTGCCATGCCGCCAGCCGGCATTCGTTCATTCACATCGCCGAGCCCACTCACACGTCCGATTTCTGGAACCAGCAGTTCTCACCGCAGCCGTGATCGGGTTCTCATGCCTTCGCGCCGCCTTCCTCTTTCCCGGTTCCGCGTGCGCCGCGGTGTTTTGACCGCATGAACGACCGCTCCCAACCCGCCTCGTTGACCGAAGTATTTCTCGTCTTCCTGCGCCTCGGCTGCACCTCCTTCGGCGGTCCGGTCGCGCATCTCGGCTATTTCCACGACGAATGCGTGCAACGCCGCCGCTGGCTCGATGGCGCGGCCTACGCCGACCTCCTCGCGCTCTGCCAGTTTCTGCCCGGCCCCGCCAGCAGCCAGCTCGTCTTCGCCCTCGGCCGCCACCGCGCCGGTCTCGCCGGCGCGCTGCTCGCCTCGGCGGCATTCATTTTACCATCGGCCATCCTCATGCTCCTTTTCGCCGGCGGTCTGCACCGCTGGGGGCAGCACCCCGACGCCGGCTGGCTGCAAGGACTCAAAATCGCCGCCGTCGCCGTCGTCGCCAAAGCCGTTTGGACAATGGGCCGCCGGCTTTGTCCTGATCTCCTCCGCCTCGCCCTCGCGGCCGCCGCCGCCGCATTTGTGCTCCTGCTTGCGACGGCGTGGAGCCAGATCGCCGCGCTGCTCGCCGGCGCCGCCGTGGGCTGGATCGCGTTGCAACGCGCCGTCGTCGTCGCCACGCCTGCGTCGTCGCCACCCCGGCGCTCGCTCTTCGCGGGCGGCGGCGCGCTGCTGCTGTGGGCTCTGCTCTTGTTCGGGCTGCCGCTCATCCCGTGGTCGCCCGACGGCGCAGGCGCGGTCTTCACCGGCTTTTATCGCGCCGGCTCACTCGTTTTTGGCGGCGGCCATGTTGTGCTGCCGATGCTCCGCGAAGTCGTCGTGCCGACCGGCTGGACCACCGACAACGTTTTCCTCGCCGGCTACGGTGCGGCCCAGGCGGTGCCCGGACCGCTCTTCTCCTTCACCGCCTGCCTCGGCGCCCTGCTTCATGCCGGCCCCGGCGGAATTGTCGGCGGACTCTGGGCGTTGTTCGCCATCTA
Organism: Horticoccus luteus; assembly: GCF_019464535.1. Lineage (GTDB taxonomy): Bacteria > Verrucomicrobiota > Verrucomicrobiia > Opitutales > Opitutaceae > Horticoccus > Horticoccus luteus. The sequence continues at coordinate 3,204,542 of NZ_CP080507.1, forward strand.
TCTGCCCGCGTGGCTGCTGATCGGCGGCGCGCTGCCGTTCTGGGAAACGCTGCGCGCCCTCCCCGCGTTGCGCGCCGCCCTCGCCGGCGCCAACGCCGCTGTCGTCGGGATCTTGCTCGCCGCGTTTTATCAACCGGTCTGGCTCACCGCCATCCACGACTGGCGCGACGTCGCGCTCGCCGTCGCCGCGTTCCTCGCGCTGCACGTTTGGGCCCGCCCCGCGTGGATGGTCGTCATCGCCGCCGCCGTGCTCGGCCAGCTCCTGCTGGGATCGTGATTCGTTTTGCCGCCGGATCGCCAGCCGGCCTCAGCGTTTTTCCTGGCGCGCTGCCCCCTGCAAGAAGTCCACGAACGCCCCCGCCACGCCCATCGCCCGCGGCCCCTGCGGCAAGACCACATGCAGTCCGCGCGTGATCTTCAGCCCCGGCACCGTCAGCACCACCAGCGTCCCGCGCGCCAACTCGTGCCGGAGCGCCAGTCGCGACAAATACCCGACGCCTACGCCCGATTCGACCAGGCCCTTGATCGTCTCGCTGCTGCTGCTTTCCAGCACCACATTGAGTTTCCGCGGGTCAACGCGCGCCCGCCGCAACGCCCGTTCCACGACCTCGCGCGTCCCGGAGCCACTCTCGCGCAACACGCAAGGCGCCCCCGCGAGATCCGCCGCCGTCAATTTCGCCTTCCTCGCCAACCCATGCTCGGGCGCCGCGACCGCCACGATCTCGTCGTCGTAGAATTTTTCCGCCTTCAATTCGCGCCGGGCGCCGAGTCCTTCCGTCAATCCCAGGTCCACGCGCCGCGCCAGCAATCCGCCGATCACTTCCTCCGTATTGCCCATGCGCAACTCCACCGCCACCTGCGGATGCGTTTGCTGAAACCGTCCCAGCCACCGCGGCAAAAGATACTGCGCGATCGTCGTGCTCGCCGCGATTTTGAGCGACCCGCTCATCACGGCCATGCCTGCCTGCAACCGCTTTTCCAAGTCCGCGTGCAACGCCTCCGCTTCGATCACATGTTCATAGAGCGCCCGCCCCGCCGCCGTCAGTTTCAACCCGCCGGGCTCCCGCAAAAACAGCGCCTGCCCGTAATGCTCCTCCAGCAGCTTGATGTGCTGCGTGACCGCCGGCTGCGAGATGTGCAGCCACCGCGCCGCTTGCGTGAAATTGAGCTGCTCCGCGGCGATGCGGAAAACGTGGAGACGGTAATCGGCCATGACCGCACATGCTCCGTTTTTCTCAAAATGTCAGGCAAACGCGCATGGCGCCCCACCGCCGTCCCGCCGCGACTCAACGCCGCTTCGGCCTCCGCCACCGCCTCTCTCAACCCAGCAGCCAGATCTCCAGCCCCGCGAGTGTCGCCACGCCCGCCCAGCCGAGGATCGCCGTCCCAAACGCCCGCGGTCCGTTTTCCCGCAACCGCGCGAAGTCCGTCTGCAAGCCCATTGCCGCCATGGCCATCGCCATCAGAAACGCCGCACCGTTGAGCACCGCGCCGTCCAGACTCGCGATCCCCGCGCGCTCCACCGGAAAGAAGTGCAACGCGAGCGTGTTGCCGATGCCCACGAGGAGAAAGCCCAGCACGAACCACGGCTTCGGCGTCTTCTGCGCCACCGCGCCCTTCGCCTCGCCCGCCTGCGCCCGCCTCCGCGTAAAAATCCACCCGAGCACTGCAACCACGGGCACCAGGAAAACCACTCGCGTCAGCTTCGCCACCATCCCGATCTCGATCGTATCGGGAAACGGCGTCACTGCCGCCACGACCTGCGCGACCTCATGCAACGTCGATCCCACCATCATGCCGTAATGCGGCGCGGACACCGGATGCGCGTGCTGCAGCAACGTATAACCCAGCATGAGCCCGGTCCCCAGCAGGCTGCACAACGGAATCACGAGCGCCACCTCGTGATCCTTCGCCCGCAACACCGGCGCCGCCGCCATCGTCGCCGAGCCACCGCAAATCGAGCTGTCCACCGCGATCAACATCGCCAGCACCGGATCCAGCCCGAACCGCCGGCCCAGCCACGAAATCCAGCTCAGCCCCACCACGATCACCGTGAGATCGATCAACAAAATGTGCGGCCCCGCCTCCACCACGAGCGCCAGATTGAGCCGCACCCCGAGCAAAATAATGCCCCACCGCAGCAACCGTTTCGCCACAAAACCGATCCCCGTTTCCCAATGCGCCGGCGGCCGGTGTACCGCCCGCCACAACAGCCCCAGCAACAACGCCGTCGCCAGCGGTCCGAGATGCCGCACGCCCGGCCACTCATCCGCCCACCACGCCACGCCCGCCAGCAAAGCCGTCAAAGCGAGCGCGGGAAGATATTGGCGGAGCAGCGATTTCACGCCGCGATTCTAGCGCGTCCCGCCTCGCCCGGGAAATGCTGTTATCGAATCCGCCATAACCTGCCGTTATCGCCTCATCCTGTCCGTCCCTTCTCCGCCGTTGAATTCGCCCCATGCAAACCTGCCTTTGCGAATCTCCGGCCAGCCTCTACGTTGGAGACTCCTCGAACCCGCTCGATCTCTCGCTCATGAAAACCATCTCCGCCGAACAACTCCACTCGCTCCATCGTGCTCAGCCCGATCTCACACTGATCGACGTGCGTTCGCCGGCCGAGTTTCGCACTGTGCATGTGCAATCCGCGATCAACGTGCCGTTGGGCGACCTCTCCGCTGACGCCCTCGCGCCGCACGCGCGCATGGACGACGCCGTTTACCTGATCTGCCATTCCGGCGGGCGCTCCGCCCAGGCCGGCGCGCGGCTCAAATCACTTGGGTTCACCAACGTCTTCTCCGTCGATGGCGGCACCGTGGCGTGCCGGCAATGCGGTGTGCCCGTCAATCACGGCCCGGCGACCATGTCGCTCGAACGCCAGGTGCGCATCGTCGCCGGCTCGCTCGTCCTCGTCGGCGTCCTGCTCTCCCTCTTCGTCCAACCCGCGTTCATTTATCTTTCAGGCTTCGTCGGCGCCGGCCTCGTCTTCGCCGGGATTTCCGATACGTGTCTCATGGGGCTGCTCCTCGCGAAGATGCCCTGGAATCGCTGACGCGTCGCGTTCCCTTCTGCTGGAGAAATTTTTCCGTTGTCCGCCGAACACGCTCACTCGCACGCGCATCCTCATGGCCCGGGCCATTCTCATGCCCCGGCGCATTACAATCGTGCGTTCGCCGTCGGTGTGACGCTCAACGCGCTCTACGTCGTCGTCGAACTCATCGCCGGCTTCCGCATCGACTCCGTGGCCCTCATCGCCGACGCCGGTCACAACGTCAGCGACGTCCTGAGCCTCCTGCTCGCGTGGGGGGCGAGCTACCTCGCGCAACGCCCGCCCAGCCGCCACCACACCTACGGGCTGCGCAAAACGTCCATCCTCGCGTCGCTCACCAACGCCGTCCTCCTCCTCATCGCGATCGGCGCGATCGCGTGGGAAGCTCTCCAACGCTTCGCTCATCCGCCACCCGTCACCGGCGGCGCCATGATGTGGGTCGCCGCCATTGGCGTCGTGGTCAACACCGCCACCGCGCTGCTTTTCCTTCGCGGCCGGCATAGCGACATCAACCTCCGGGGCGCCTACCTGCACATGGCCGCCGATGCCGCGGTCTCCGTCGGCGTCGTCCTCGCCGGCTTCGCCATCCTGTTGACCGGCGCGCTCTGGATCGACCCCGCCATCAGTCTGGTGATCGTCGCGGTGATCGGCGTCGGCACGTGGAGTCTCCTGCGCGATTCGTTTCGCCTCGCCACCGACGCCGTGCCTCCCGGCATCGACCTGCCGGCTGTGCGCCGCTTCCTGCGCGATCAACCCGGTGTCACCGACGTTCACGATCTGCACATTTGGGCAATGAGCACGACGTCCACCGCCCTCACCGCGCATCTCGTCAAGCCCGCCCCCGGCGATGACGACGCGCTTCTCCGCCACCTCGGCGAAGCCCTGCACGAGCATTTCGCCATCGGCCACACCACGATCCAGATCGAACGCACCGCCGGCCCTTGTTCCGGCTGCGCTGCGCCCGCCCCGCTCTAAACTTCTCCCTGGCCCACCTCCGTCAGTTGACGGACGCCCCACGCCTGACGACACTGCCCGCTCGCTCATGTCTCAATCCGCCATTCCCGTCACCGTTCTCACCGGCTTCCTCGGCGCCGGCAAAACCACCCTTCTCAACCGCATCCTCACCGGTCAGCACGGCAAGAAAATCGCCGTGATCGAAAACGAATTCGGCGAAGTCGGCGTCGACAACCAGCTCGTCATCCAGAGCGACGAGGAGATCTTTGAGATGAACAACGGCTGCATCTGCTGCACCGTGCGTGGCGATCTCATCCGCATCCTCGGCCGCCTCCTCAAGCGCAAGGATCCCCTCGACGCCATCCTCATCGAGACCACTGGCATGGCCAACCCCGCGCCCGTCGCCCAAACGTTTTTCACTGATGAGGAGATGAAAACCCGCTTCCGCCTCGACGGCATTGTGACGCTCGTCGACGCCAAGCACATCCTCCAGCACCTCGATTCCGAAGACGAAGCGCGCAAGCAGGTCGCGTTTGCCGACGTTATCCTCCTCAACAAAACCGATCTCGTTTCCCCGGCCGAACTCGATGCGCTCGAGGAACGCATCCACCACATCAACGCCGTCGCCCGCATCATCCGCGCGCACAACGCCGATGTCCCGCTCGACCAGGTCCTCGACATCGGCGGCTTCAACCTCTCCCGCGCCAGCGAGATCGACCCGCAATTTCTCGAACCCGAATATCCCTTCGAATGGGCCGGCGCCTATCAACTCCCCGCCGGCACGCACGACCTCGTCATCGGCCACCACGATCACGAGCACGGTCACGACCATGAGCACGAAGGCCACGACCACGCTCACGGCGAAGACGGTCATCACCATCATCACCACCACGGCAACGAAAACGAACTCGACGTCGTCGTCCTCCGCGTAAATTCGCTCGCGCCCGGCGATCGTGCGGGCGAGGGCGACCGTGTGGGCGGGGTGCCCTCACCCCGCACCGCGTCCCCCGCTCCGGCTGTCCTTCCCGATCTCGCCGCCGCGATCGACACCGCCACCCGCGTTTTTTCCGACTGGGAAAATCGCGTCAAACCCGGCGAGCCACTCACGCCCGGCGCCACCTTGCACCGCCTCCTCCTCGACGACGGCCACGGTCACTTCCCGCTCAAAATCGACGCCCCCGGCCACTACCTCGTGTTCGAAGGCTGCGGCGAAGATCCCCTGCACATCCAGGTCAACGGCGACACCTCGAAGCCTGTCTGGCAGCAGGATTTTCACGCCGCGCATTCGCACAACGACGACGTCACCTCCGTCGGCATCAGCGCGCCCGGCGATCTCGACGGCAAGAAACTCAACAACTGGATCAGCGAACTTCTCCGCGTTAAAGGCGGCGACATCTACCGCATGAAAGGCGTGCTCGCCGTGAAAGGCACCAACAAGCGCCTCGTGTTTCAGGGCGTGCACATGCTCTTCGACGCGAAGTTCGACCGCGAATGGGCGAAGGACGAGCCCCGCCAGAACACCCTCGTCTTCATCGGCAAGAACCTCGACCGCCCCGCGCTCACCGAAGCCTTCAAAACCTGCTTGGCGTAAAACCGCCGGCGGTGAGCTTGTCGAACCCTCCGCGATGTCTGAACCAGCTGCCATGTCGGCTCCGTCCACCACCGACCCGGCCATCACCGCTGCCGAACGCGCGGGCTTCGATCTAAACTTGATTGACTGCAACCTGGCCCTCTCGCCCGAGCAGCGTCTTCTCCGCCATGATGCGGCGCTGGAGCTTGCCCAGGAATTGAGAAAGGCCGGCGAGGCGCGTTATGCACAACCTGCACCTGCTCCTGCAAAAGCTCGCTGACGTCCAAATCGAGTCGTCGTGATTGGCGGTTGTGCAGGCGTGTTGCACGGCTCCAGCTTGGTCACCAACGATCTGGACATTGCACCGTCCTCTCTCCCGGGACGATCACTAACCTTCGCCGGGCATTTTCCGACCTGCATCCGGTGCATCGTATGACGCCCGGCAAACTTTCCTTTCTTGAGGTGCCGCCCGCCGGGACCCCGCTGGTGAATCATACTCTGGAAACCGACAGCGGCATCCTCGATGTCCTCTCCAACGTGCTGGGCGTTGGAGCGTATTCACGTCTGCGACAGAACGCCGCGGAATTGCCGCTCTTTGGCCGCCGATGCGCCGTCATTTCACTTCCCGACCTCATCGCCGCCAAGGAAGCCTGCGGTCGCGAAAAGGATTTGCTCGCGGCCAAAGAGCTGCGCGCCATCGCCGCCAAACGCGTTGAAGCCTGAGCCGTCCGCCGCTACGCGACGTCCCGCCACGTCTCCCGGGCAGACGACGATCCCGCCGTCGCGCGAACGCGGCGCAACGCCCGCCGGCCCCGCTCGGTAAAACCATTTGCCACGCGCGCGGGAGCTGGGATTTTTTCCCTTTTCCCTCTTCGCTCTCGATGCGGTTCGTTTCCTTTGTCGTCTCAGTCTGCCTCGCGTTTCTCGTCACCGTCGACGGCGTGCGTGCGCAATCCGCCGCGCCCGCCGCCCGCGAATGGGGCCGGCCCTTGGTGCGCACCTTCACGCCCCGCGACTACCAAGCCGATCCGCTTTGTCAGGCCGTTGTCCAAGGCGCGGACGGGATTCTCCTGATCGCCAACAACACCGATGCCCTCGCTTACGACGGCGACACGTGGCAGCCGATCGCGCTGCCGTCCGCGTCCACCGGAATCGACCAGCTCGTCGCCGCTGCCGACGGGTTTGTCTACGCCGCGGGCGGGAGCGTGCTGGGCTATTTTCGCGGCGCCGCCGGCCGCAAGGAATACGTTTCTCTCCTCGATCGCCTCCCCGGCGCGCAGGAACGCGCCGCTCGGGAATTCGCCATCGCCGCCGGACGCGACGCGCTTTACTGCGCGGATGAAACCACGCTGTGGGCGTGGCGCGGTGGAAATTTTTCGCGCATCGGCGGCGCGCCTCTCCCCCGCGGCGCCAAGCTCTTCGCCGTCGATGGCACCGTTTACGTCGGCGCCGAGGGCGCGCCGCTGTTCGTCGTCGCTCACGATCAACTCGCCCTCTTTGCCGATGCGCCCCGGCTGCGTGCGCACGAACCCGTGTTCGTCGAGCCCGGTGAGCATGGCGGCCTTCGCGTGCTCACCGAAGACGGCGGTTTCCTCGATGTCACGCCCTCGGAGACGGTCGCTCATCCCATCCCGGCCGATGCGCAACTGGCGGGAAAACAAGTGCGCCATGCGCAACGCCTCTCCGACGGTTCGTGCGTGATCGCGTTTTCCGCCGCCAGCGGCAACGGCGGTTTGCACCTCGCCGCCGACGGCCGTGCGCTCGGCCCGATCGACGAAACCATCGGCCTCCCGAACCGCGCGCTGCGCGACTTCGGCGTCGATCGCGAAGGCGGATTGTGGATCGGCCTCGAGTCCGGTCTCGCGCGCGTGGCCTGGCCCGGCGCGGTCACGGCGTTCGATTCGGTCAACGGCCTCCACGGATTCGTCACGACCATCGCCCGTCAGGACAACGTCCTCTACGCGGCGACCATCGAGGGCCTTTTCCGGCTGCTGCCCGGCGACGCCGCTGGCCATCCCGCCCGTTTCGAACGCATCGCCTCAGGACCCGTTTACGCGTTGTTGCCGGACCCGGCCGGCTTGCTCGTGCGCACCGGCAGCACGCTCTCCCGCGTGACTGCACACGGCTTGGAACGCCTTCTGCCGTTACCCGCCGGCATCGGCGATATCGTTCGCTCGCACCACGATCCGCGGCGCCTCTGGTTGAATACCATGCATGGTCTGCACGCCGTGTATCTCACCGCCGAGGGCTGGCGGGAGGAAGGCCAGGTGCCCGGCTTCTCCGGCCATGTCGCAGGCGCGATCGAACTCGATGACGGCTCCCTCTGGCTCTCGAGTTACGATCAAGGGCTGCTCCATCTCCGCTTCCCCGACGCCGATCACCCGTTCGCCGCGGCACCGGTGATCGACGCCTTCGCGCGCGGCCACGGCCTGCCTCCCGGCTTCGCGCACTGCGCCGTGTATCCATGGGAGGGCGCGCCCGTTTTCTTTTTCGACGTCGCGTCGCGCCCCTACCGGTTCGATGCGGCACGACAGCAGTTCTCACCGTTGGTCGGCACCGCCGCACTCGCCGCACGGCCACCCGCCGACTGCTGGTCCTCGGGCCCGGCCGGGGACGACCTTTGGTTTACCAACAATGACCCGCGTCCGTCGCGCCGCGCGATTTACCGGTTGGCCGGCGGTCGCGGCGCGCCCGAAACGCTCCCGCACGGCATCGCGGAAACCGCGGGGAAAATCTGGCACATGATCGCCGAACCCGGCGCCGATGGCCCCGTCTTGTGGATTTGCTCGGTCAACGGCCTGCTTCGCGTCGAACTCAATCACGCGTTCGCGCCGCCGACCCCGCTCGTGACTTTGCTGCGATCCGACATCGTGCAGGACGGCACGCGCTTGCCCGCTCACAACACCGTGCCCGCGTTCGCGTTTGCGGCGCCGCGTTTATCGGCCGGCGCCCACGTCGAATATCAAAGCCGGCTCGTCGGGCTCGACGACGCTTGGTCGCCGTGGTCCGCCGTCCGCCTCCGTTCCTTCGCGCGCATCCCGCCCGGCGATTACCGCTTCGAGGTCCGCGCCCGCGATGCCGACCACACGGTGAGCGCGCCGGTCGCCCTGGCGTTCACTCTCTGGCCGCGCTGGTGGCAGACGCCGTGGGCCTACACGCTCTTCACGGTCGCGGCCATCGCCGCCATCGCCGCCGCCACGCGGTGGATCGCCGTGCGCACGCTCCGCCGGCGCGTTGCTTTGCTCGAAGCCCAATCCGCCGTCGAACGCGAACGCCTCCGCCTCGCCCGCGATCTGCACGACGACATCGGCTCCGGTCTCGGTCGCGTGATCCTCTTCGCCGGCGAAGCCGAACGCGCGCAAAACGATCCCGCGCTCCTCTCCGCCGCCCTCGGTCGCATGCGGCACACCGCGCAGGAACTCGTGCACCACGCCCGCGAGATCGTCTGGGCCGTGAGCCCCCAGCACGACTCCGTCGCCAGCCTCGCCGAGCGCGTCGGCGATTACGCCATGGAGACCCTCTCCGCCGCCGGCATGCGTTGCGAAACGGATATTCCCCTCGATCTGCCGGCAGCGCCCCTTCGCTCCGACGCGCGTCACAGCCTCTTCCTCGCCGTGAAGGAAGCGTTGCACAACTGCATCAAATACTCCGGCGCCACGAAAGTCCTCGTGCGCGCCCGCGTCCATGACGGCTGGTTCACGCTCACGATCGCCGATGACGGTTGTGGTTTTGCCCCCGGCGAATGCCGCGGGACCGGCCACGGCTTGCTCAACCTCGCCAGCCGCGCTGAAGCGCTCGGCGGCACCGCGAACATCACCAGCGCGCCCGGCGCGGGCACCACCGTCACCCTCTCCATCCCGCTCAGGCCCCCGCCCTCGTCGTGACCGCGTGGCCACGGCGATGCGGAAAATCTGTGTCACTGCGCGCGCGCCCGGAACTTTGGGTTCGCGCGCCTCGAATTTCGTCTCCTTTTCAGTCGTCGTGACGACTGTCGCCCTCATCGAAGACGACCCCGCCTACCGCGCCGGCTTGGAACGCCTCGTCGCCAGCAGCGGGCGATTCACCCTCGTGGCATCCTTCGGTTCGGCCGAAGCAGCGTTGACTGAGCTGCCCGCGCTCGCCCCGCAGATTGTCTTGTCCGACATCAATCTCCCCGGCCTGCCCGGCCCCGCCGCCGTGCTGCAATTGCGCACGCTCTGCCCCGCCACGAAGTGCGTGGTGCTGACGATCTTCGACGACGCGGATCATCTTTTCTCCGCGCTGCAGGCCGGCGCCGTCGGCTACCTGTTGAAAACGTCTTCGCCCGAGGAAATCCTCGCTGCGTTGGACGAAGCGGTCGCCGGCGGCGCGCCGATGTCGCGACCGATTGCGCGGCGCGTGCTCGCCTCTTTCGCCCGGCCCATCGCCCCGCAATCCGGCGGTGCCGGCGCCGCCATCACCCGGCGCGAGGAAGAAATTCTCGACCAACTCGCGCGTGGACTCGCGTATAAGGAAATCGCCGCCGCGCTCGGCATCAGCCCCGCCACTGTAAAAAACCATCTCGGGCGTATTTACGAAAAGCTCGCGGTGCGTTCGCGCACGGAAGCGGCTGTGCGCTGGCTCGGGCGTTGAGCGCGTTCATGTCCCCGCGGCGGTCCGTGCGCACCGCAAAATAGGGCCGAATGGGCCTAGGGCGGAGCGGGCGGCATTTGGCAATATGGAAGCACTTGTCGGTCCACACCGCCTGACGGCGGCGTGTCGCCAGCGCCGCCCGCCATTTGGCGCGCGGCGGTTGGCAGCGGCCGGCGCAACTCTCCCGCTTCGCTTGAACTTCTCCTCCTTCTCCCGCTCCGTGCGCCGCACGTTCTGCCGCACGATTCCGTTGCGTTCCCGTTTTCCACGGTGGTCGCCCACGCTTGCGCTGGCCGTGAGTTGCGCGTTCGCGGCCAGTCCCATGGCCCACGCCCAGTCGCTCGCGCAAAACACTGATTTCTCCCACACGGATTTCTCGCACCTCGATCTCTCCGGTCAAAACGCCTCCTACTCGAAGTTCATCCAGGCCGACTTCACCGGCGCCGATCTTCACGGCGCGATTCTATTTTCCACCGACCTCACCGGCGCGTCGTTCCACGACGCCAACGTCGCCGATGTCATGTTTTCCGGCGCCACGTTGACGGGCGCTGACTTGCGCAACGCCAACGTCGCCCAAGCCATCAGCGCCACGCAACTCCTCTCTGCGCAGGACATCACGGGCGTGAACCTGAGCGGCAACGACCTCAGCGGTTTTAACTTCTACTATCGCTCCCTCTCAGGGGCGAACCTCTCCAGCGCCAACCTCACCTCCGCCTCGTTGCGCAGCGTCAGCCTGCAAAACGCCAACCTCGCCGGCGCCACGCTCACCTCCGCCGACCTCACGCTCGCCGATCTGCGCAATGCCGATGCCGCCCAATCCATCACCGCGACCCAGCTCGCCAGCGCCAGCTCCTTCACCGGCGCCAACCTCAGCGGCAACCACTTCGCCAGCGCCAACCTCGCCAGCTTCGATCTGACCGACACCGTCCTCGTCTCGACCGATTTCTCTTCCGCCACCCTTACGGCCACGACTTTCCGCCGCGCCAACCTCGCCGGCGCCAACCTCGCCGGCGCCGATCTCAGCGGCGCCAATCTCGTCTCCGCCAACGTCACCGGGGCCACCTTCACGGGCGCCAACCTCAGCGGGGCCGACTTCCGTTCCTCCACCAGTGCCACCGCGATCACCGACGTCCAACTCGCCACCGCGGCCGACGTTACCCGCATCAATTTGGCGGGTAATGACCTCAATTACGACCGCTTCGACTCCCTCAATCTCAACGGGGCGAACTTCTCCTACGCCGGCCTCCAATGGGCCACGTTTCGTTCCAGCGATCTGCGCAACGTCGATTTCACCAATGCCAACCTCACCCACGCCTATCTCGGCGGCAGCGATCTCCGCGGCGCGATCATCTCCGTCGCCCAACTGCGCAGCACCGGGTGGGATTGGAGCAGTCTGAATTTAAGCGGTCGGAATTGGCGGTATGAGGATCTGCACGGCCTGTCCCTGAGCTACTCCGATCTCAGCGCCAACAACATGGCGGACACCGACCTCACCGGCACCGATCTCTCAAGCGCCAATCTCACCAATGCCAGTCTGTATGGCGCCAATCTCACCAACGCCAATTTCTCCGGCGCCAATCTCAACGGCGCCGACCTCCGCGCTTACTACGGCCAGACCAACGGCATCTCCGCCACCCAGCTCTACTACGCCGCGAGCTTCGTCGGTGCCAATCTCGCCTACACCAATCTCGCCAACGGCTATTTCAGCAATCGCAACTTCAGTTCGGCCGACCTCAACCACGTCAACTTTACCGGCGCCGACCTCAGCCGCTCCACCTTTGCCGGCGCCGACCTCACCGGCACCAATTTCACCAACGCCTCGCTCTTTCGCGCCAGCGTCACCACCTACCTCCTCACCAGCGCCGATTTCACCGGCGCCAATCTTTCCCAAGCCACACTCGGCGATGCCAACCGCACCGATGGTTTCATCTACAACGGCTTGCTGGCTCTCACCAGCGACACCACCACCCTTGCCTCCGCCGGCCGCGCGAGCCTCGGTTATCTCACGACTCTGAGCTACGGCTCCACCCTCTCCGCCGCCCACGGCATCGAGCTTCCCGCCTCTCGTCAGCTCACCGGGTCCGGCACCATCGCCACCCCCAACACCCTCGTCGACGCCTCCGTCATCGACGGCACCGTCCAGGGCTCCGCCTACGCCCCGTTGGTCTTCACCGGATATCTGCGCGGCGACGGCCTCTACAAGGGCTCCGTCACCTTCACCGGCACGCTCGCGCTCTCCGGCACCACCGACAACCTTCCTGGCTCCGCCAACGCCATCCGCCTCAACGGCGCGACGTTGTTCGCCTCCGCCAATGCCACCACCGCGCATCCCCTCGCCATCGACGACGCGGGCGCCTCCCTCGTCACCGCGGCGGACGCCACACTTACCCTCAGCGGCGTCATCTCCGGCGCGGGCGGACTCACCGTCAGCGGCTCCGGCACCACCGTCCTCGGCGGCAATAACTCCTATGCCGGCGGCACCACGCTCACCGGCGGCACGACCGAAATCGCCAGCGACACCGCCCTCGGACTCTCGTGGAACAGTTACGGCGCCGTGACGTTCGACGGCGGCACGCTCCACACGACCGCCAGTTTCACCAGCGCTCGCTCCCTTATCCTCGACACCGACGGCGGCACCTTCGACGTCGCCGCCGACACCACGCTCACTTGGAACGGCGGCATCGACGGCACCGGCTCGCTCACCAAAATCGGCACCGGCACACTCCTGCTCGGTGGCGCCGGCACCTACACCGGCGACACGTTCGTGGAGTTCGGCACCGTGCGCCTGATCGCGCCCGCCGCCTTCAACGAGCACACCACCATCCACGTTTCCCCCGGCGCCACGTTCGACACCAACGGCTACTCCGCCAGCGGCGGTGCCAGCGGCGGCGGCACGATCAACATCAGCGCCGGCGGCTTCACCCACAACGGCGCCGACGAGACATTCGCCGGCAGTTTCGTCGGATCGGGCGGACTGACCGTCGACGGCGCCGGCACCTTCGCGTTGACCGGCGAAAACACCTACACCGGCACCACCACCGTCAACCACGGCACCCTCGAACTCGCCGATGGCGGCTCGATTTCTCATCCCGACAGCGCCCTCACCCTCGGCACGCTCAGCGCCCACGATGGCACCGTGCGCATCGTGTCCGGCAGCCTCACGGCGGGTGGCGCTTACGCCAGCGTGATCGGCGCCGCCGGCACCGGCACCCTGATCGTCGACGGCCACTCCTCCGCCGCCACCTTTAACGGCGCCCTCACCTTGGGCGGCAGCCCCTCCGGCAACGGCTCGATCACCGTCAGCGATGGCGGCAGCGTTACGAGCGCCGGCACCACCATCGGCGAGCAAGGCCACGGCTCGCTCACCATCACTGGCGCCAACTCTCTGTGGTCCGATACGCACTCGACGATCGGTTACGGCGGCGCGGGCGAAATGACGGTCAGCGACGGCGGCACGTTTTCGGCCACCGGCCCGGTCTTCATCGGCGGTTGGCAGAGCAAAGGCACCGTGACGGTGACCGGAGCGCACTCCTTCTTTTCATCCGACACGCTCAACGTCGGCAGCTGGAGCGAAGGCTCCTTGGTGATCACCGACGGCGGCAGCGTCTCGACCACTGGCACCACCACGCTCGGCGAAAACAACAACGGCTCACTCACCGTCTCAGCCGGCGGTTCGTTCAGTTCGGCCCAGCTCGCGCTCGGTTCCCAGAGCGGCAGCAGCGGCGTGCTCAACATCGGCGCCCCCGTCGGTTCGCCCGCCGCCGCCGCCGGCACGGTCACGATCGGCTCCGTGATCGCGGGCGACGGCTCCAGCCTGCTCAATTTCAACCACACGGATGCGGCGTTTTCATTTTCCACCGCGCTCAACACCAATGTGCGCGTTGTGCAAAACGGCCCCGGCACCACGATCCTCACCGCCACCGGCTACTCCGACTATTTCTACTACGGGTCGCTGACGGTGAATGCCGGCACGTTGCGTTTGGAAAATTCACTGCGCTACAGCAGCGCCACGGTAAACGACGGCGGCACATTCGGCGGCAACGGCACCGTCTACCGCCTCACGGTCAATGCCGGCGGCACGGTCTCTCCCGGCGCCTCGCCCGGCACGCTCCATGCCGGCAACACCACGCTCGCCGGCGATTCCACCTTCCGTTTCGAAATCAACGACGCGAACGGCGAAGCCGGCACCAACTCGGATCTGCTCGCGATCACCGGCACGCTCACCTTCACCGCGACCATCGATCATCCGTTCAACTTCGAACTCGTCTCGCTCACCTCCGGCAACGCGCCGGGCCTGCTCGCCAATTTCAATCCCGCGCAGAACTACACCTATACCGTCGCCACGGCGACCGCCGGCATCCTCGGATTCAACGGCGACGCGATCTCCCTCGACCGCGCCAACTTCGCCAACGCCGCTTCCGGCACCTGGTCGCTCTCTCTCGGCAACGACAGTCACAATCTGAACCTCTCCTACACCGCCGCCGCGATCCCCGAGCCCAGCACCTACGCCGCCCTCCTCGGCGCGCTGACCCTCGCCCTCGCCGCCTGGCGCAAACGCCGCGCGCTGTAGGGCGGGATTGCCGCATCCCGCCCCCGCCACCCTGCAAACGCCGGAAGCGCAGCCGTGCGCCGACCGTTTTCTCGAACGGATCGCATGCAATCATTGGCCACAAATGGCGCTCCACCGCGCCCGAAAACCTCGGCCGGCGCATTTGCCCGCTAAAAGACTGTTTCTCGACCGCCTGCTACGGCGGTCGATCGCTTACGGCTCCTTCTTGTACAAATCCTGGAAGATCAGCTGGCCCCAAGTGCTGCCGAGGGCGTGCACCAGTGCGCCACCATCGTTGAGCTTTCCCAGCTCGACGGGCGCGAAGCCGAGTTGCTTGGCCAAGGCCGTCACGGGAGCGGTCGCCTCCTCGTCGTCGCTCGACAAAAAGACGACCCGGTGGCCGCCCTCGACGACCGGATCGGTCGCCAGGGTGGCTGCAATCAGATGATTGAACCCTTTCACGAGCTTGGCGCCGGCGAATGCCTTCGCGACGAACACGGACGACAGGAGGCCGTCCAGCTCCTCAAGGGGAACCAACGTGTTCATCGCGTCGATGACCGTCTTGCCTTTCCAGTCCGGCAGGGCCTTCGCGACCTCGCGATGCGCCGCGAACGGGACCGCCAGGATGATGATGTCGGCCGCGAGCGCATCCCGCAGCGACTTGGCGACGACCGTGGGGCCAATCGCCCGAGCCCGCGGCGCCAACGCCTCGGGCGCCCGACGGCTCGTGACGATCACGTCGATGTTTTTACGGGCGAAGGCACGGGCGAGGGCCTGGCCTATCTCACCGAATCCTACAATTGTATAGCTCATGATATTTCTCCGATCTTGTTTGGAATTAAAGTTTGCGAAGTAAGGTCCCGTGACTGGTGCGCTGAAGGGCCAGCCAGGGACCTGCGCCGGGGTCAGACCTGCGCCATGCCTCCATCGACGGCGAGGTCCACGCCGGTGATGAAAGAACTTTCATCGGAGGCGAGGAACGTGACGGCGGCCGCGATTTCCTCCGGTTTGCCCCTGCGACCCATTGGAATCTGTGAAGCAAACTTGGCGGCCGCTTGCTCGGCCTGCTCGAGGGTAAGGCCTGTCGTTGTCTCCAAGGCCGGGGTCTCGATGGGTCCGGGGCTCATCGCATTCACCCGGATTTTGCGGTCTTTCAGCTCCAGAGTCCAAGCGCGCGAGAAGCTGCGCACTGCCGCCTTGCTCGCGGCGTAGGTGCTGAACCCTGGCAGTCCCAACACATTCGAGACCGAAGAGTTCAGGATAATCGAACCGCCGTCTTTGAAGAGGGGAAGGGCCTTTTGCACAGTAAAGAACAGGCCCTTCACATTCACGTCGAAGGTCTGGTCAAAATGGGCCTCGGTCGCCGCGGCGAGCGGGGCGATTGTTCCCGCGCCCGCGTTCGCGAAGAGAATGTCGATGTGGCCATGCTTCTCTTTTACGACGG
The DNA here is from genome assembly GCF_019464535.1 of Horticoccus luteus. Taxonomy (GTDB): domain Bacteria; phylum Verrucomicrobiota; class Verrucomicrobiia; order Opitutales; family Opitutaceae; genus Horticoccus; species Horticoccus luteus. The sequence continues at coordinate 3,220,716 of NZ_CP080507.1, forward strand.
CATAGAGCCGGTCCAGATCGTCCAAGCGCGACACGTCGCCCACGACCGTCGTAACGTTTCCGCCGATGAGGGCTGCGGCCTCCCCCAGCTCCTTCTCCCGTCGCCCGGTGATCACGACGTGCGCACCTTCTTCCACGAAGCGCTGGGCCGTGGCCAAGCCAATCCCGCTGCTTCCGCCCGTGATGACGGCAATCTTGTCTTCAAGTTTTTTCATAATGTTTTATCTTTCGTTGGATATTTTGGTTTCTATTTTCAGGTAAAGTTTGAGCGGCGCGGTCCCGCGACTGGGGCCGCGGGCACGGGCCTGCGCCGGGGTCAGACCTGCGCGAGGCCTCCGTCGACGGCGAGCTCACTGGCGGTCATGAAGCTGCTGTCCGACGACGCGAGAAAGGCCGCCGCCGCCCCGATCTCCGCCGGATCGGCCATGCGTTGCAGCGGGTTCATCGAGGCAAAGATCTTCATGCCTTCCTCGCCTATCGCCGCTTTCGCGAGTTCGGTCGCCGTCGGCCCGGGCGACAGCACGTTGACCCGGATGCCGGTGCCCTTCAGGTCCTCCGCCCAGGACCGCGCGAGATTGCGCACCGCCGCCTTGCTTGCGCTGTAGGCGCTGAATGCAGGCGCGCCCGTGGCGCCGGCGCTCGATCCGGTGAGGATGACCGAGCCGCCCCGACCCATCAGCGGCAGCGCCTTCTGGACCGTGAAGATCGTCCCCTTCACATTGGTGTCGAAGATTTCGTCAATGTGTCCGGCGGTGATCTTGCCAAGCGCCAGCAGGCTTCCCGTCCCGGCATTGGCGAAGACGATGTCGAGGGTTCTTCGCTCGGCCTTCACCGCCGCGTAGAGTCGGTCGAGGTCGGCCGGATCGGAGACCGAGCCCTTCACCGCGCGGGCATTGGGTCCCAGGTCGGCCACCGCGGCGTCGAGCGCTTCCTGCCGGCGGCCGAAGATGAAGACGAAGGCGCCCTCCTCGATGAACCGTTTCGCTGCGGCGCGGCCGATGCCGGTAGCGCCACCGGTGACGACTGCAACCTTGCCCTCAAGCCTTCCCGTGACTTTTCCTTTCGTGTCGTCGGCCAGTGTCTCTGTGCCCGTTTGCGCGAATGCGCCATGTCTGGCGGACGATTGATTCGGATTATTTTTCATGGCGGCCAGCATACGCCCTTGGGGTATCCGCGGATAATGCCGGTTGGTGGTCGCCGTGATGCGGGTTTTGCATCACGATTTTACGCATGCTGGAAAAGCTTCGCTTGTTCCTGGTGGTGCTCGAGGAAGGCAGCCTGCGTCGGGCGGCTGACCGTCTGCACCTTTCCCAGTCCGCCATCACGCGACAACTGCAACTGCTCGAACACGATCTCGGCGGGCGCGTGTTGGAACGAAGCTCATCCGGGGTGCGTCCCACCAACGGAGGAAACGCGCTGGCCGAAAGGGCCAAAACGCTGCTCGCAGATTATGATTCCAGCATGGCCGAAGTCCGCCGGCTGGTGCGCGGCGAAAATGAACGGTTGCGCATCGGCTACATCGCGTCGGCGACGCAGGAATATCTTGGACCGGCTCTGGCCGCGCTGCGGCGCGCTCATCCGAGGCTGAAAATCAAGATGCTCGATCAAACGCCCGGCGAGATGATCAACGCGTTGCGCCAAGGGGAAATCGACCTGGCGTTGACGTTGCACGGCGTGGACCTGCTCTCGCGTGATTTTTATGCCCGTAAATTGGCGACGGTTCGGAGTCTGGTGGCGCTTCCTGCCAGCCATCGGCTCGCGGCCGAAAGGCAGGTGTCCCTTTCACAGTTGAGAGATGAAATTTTCATTCGGGGATCGGACGACGTGGTGCCGGGCTACAACCAAAGGATCGTTCAGTTCTGCCGCACCCATGGCGGCTTCCGGCCCCGCCTGGTCACGATTGCCAGCGCCACGGGTCTGGTGGAGTCACTCGCACTGGCGGCGAATGAAGACGCGATTTCAATTCAACCCGCCTTCATTTCCCACCTCAACGTTCCGAATGCGGTGTTGGTTCCCATCGCTGACGCCGGTGCCACTTGGGATTTGTTCGTTGTCTGGCAGCGGGGCAAAGTGGCCAGCCCATTGCGGACCTTGTTGAGCGAGCTTAACCTCAGTCCCGGTAAATAATGCCTGCCACCTCGATGTCGGCACAACGCCGCAAGCTGTCGCGATCGCCCCGGCCCTCATTCAAGTTCACTGGCATCCCTTAATGCATCACGCGGCATCGCAAGCAGCCGGCGCGCTCATTGCGCACACGCGTTCCTCTCGCCCCCGGCGGCCATGTTCACCCAGCAGCATCGGTCACGAAACCTCACCTTCACCGCCTTCTCCACGGTCCCCGAAGGCCCTCGCGGGCGAGCTGACCCTCGCCGTCGCGTTCCTTCGCCGTCACCGCCGCCGCGCGTAAATCGGTGCCTGCTGCCCCCGCGATTCCCATTGCGGGCCGCGCCGGGCTCGGACGAAGTGCTGCCGAATGACCGCGCTTCCACCCCGGCCCGATCCTTCGCCCCAGCCCCGCGGCGAATTCGCCTCGACCCAATGGAGCGTCGTCCTGGCCGCCCGCGGCCAGCCTGATCAACGCCGCGCCGCACTCGAACAATTGTGCCGCCAATACTGGCTGCCGATCTACGGCTACCTCCGCCGCCGCGATCACTCGCCCGCCGACGCCGAGGATCTCACCCAGGGCTTTTTCGCCCACCTGCTCGCCAGCGATTTTCTCACCCGGCCCGACCCCGAGCGCGGCCGCTTTCGCGGCTACCTCATCGGCGCGTTGAAACAGTTCGTCGGCCACGCCCGCACGCAGGCCAATGCCCTGAAACGCGGCGGCGGTTTCGCCTTCGTCGACCTCGACCACCTCGAAGCCGAGGAACGCTTCGCCGCGATCGACCAGCCGCAGCTCGACCCCAGCGCCGCCTACGAGCTCTCGTGGGCGATCACGCTGCTCGGCTCCGCGCTGCGCCGGCTCGAAGACGAACAAACCGCCGCCGGCCGCCGCGCGATCTTCGAGGTGCTGAAACCGTTCCTGCACGCGACGCCCGCGCGGGGCGATTTCGAACACGCCGCCACCACCCTCCAAACCTCGCGCGCCACCGTCGCCGTCTGGCTCCACCGCCTCCATCAACGCCTCGGCGAGCTCGTGAAACTCGAGGTCGCCGCCACGTTGGAAAACCCCGCCGACGCCGCCCAGGAGCTCCGCCACCTCCTCCAAGTTCTCCATGGCTGACGCCGACTCCGCGCCCCCCTTCAACTCGTCGCCCTCGCGTTCGCCGCTGCCGTGCCCGCGTTGCGGCCAGCCGCTCGGCCAGCCTTTTCCTGGCTCCGCCTTGTGCGCGCGTTGCGCGAGCGCCCGCATCCTCGCGCACGCGCTCTCCGACGAACCCGATTCGATGCCGCCCTTCGCGCTCCCCGGCGATGCCAGCGGCCCCGCGCGCATCGGCCCCTACACGATCATCAGCGAACTCGGCCGGGGCGGCATGGGCATCGTTTACCTCGCCCAACACGCTCAACTCGGCCGCATCGTCGCGCTGAAAACCATTCATTGTGGCGGCACGGCGAGCTCCGCGTTGGAAATGCGTTTTCTCCGCGAGGCGCAAACCGTCGCGCAACTGCGCCATCCGCACATCGTCACCGTGCACGACGCCGGCCAGGCCGACCACCACGCGTATTTCGCGATGGATTTCGTCGAGGGCGGCGACCTCGCGCAACGACTCCGCGCGCAACGGCAGTTCGAACCGCGCACCGCCGCGTTGCTCATGCAACAAGTCGCCGCCGCCATCGCCTACAGCCACGGCGAAGGCGTTCTCCACCGCGACTTGAAGCCGTCGAACATCCTGCTCGCGGGCGATGCTCCGCTCGTCGCCGACTTCGGCCTCGCCGCGCAACCCGACTCCGGCGCCAGCCTCACCGGCGCGATGATCGTGCTCGGTACTCCGCACTATTCCGCCCCGGAAGTGCTGCGCGGCCCCGACCTCGGTGCGCGCGGCGCCCCCGCCGATATCTACGCGCTGGGCGTGATCCTCTACGAATTGCTCGCCGGCCGGACTCCCTTTGCGGGCGCCTCGCCGGGCGAACTGCCCGCGCTCGTCGCCACCACCGAGCCGCCTCCACTGCGCCTGCTCGCCCCGCAGGTGCCCCGCGACTTGGAAACAATCTGCCGCTGCTGCCTCGCGATCGAACCCGCGCAACGTTACTCCAGCGCCCGCGCCCTCGCCGAAGACCTGCGGCATTATCTCGCGGGCGAACCCATCGTCGCCCGCCCGATTTCTCCGCTCGGCCAACTCTGGCGCTGGACCCGCCGCCGCCCGCATCTCGCCGCAGTGTGGGCGTTGTCGCTGCTCCTCGCGATCGGCTCCACCGTCGCCGCTTTCGGCCTCAACCGTGCCCGCCTGCAAACCGCCGCCGCCGCCGCCCGCGCCGAAACCGCCCTCGCCGCCGCCCGGCAATCCGAACAGCTCGCCCGCTCCCGGTTGCGCGGCGCGAAGTTCGCCGAGGCCCGCGCCCGCCGCGCCACCGCCGAACCCGGCCGCCGCACCGCCATCCTCGCCGCGCTCGCGGAAGCCGATGCCGTTGAACCCGGCCGCGATTTGCGCGACGAAGCCATGGCGGCGCTCATGCTGCCCGAATTTATCCCGACGCGGCGCTGGATCGTCGCGGCCGACTCGCCCGTCATCGCAACCGTCGATCCCACGGGACGCGTGGCGGCAATCGAAGACCTCGTCCCCTCGGGCGATCGCCGCCAGCCGCTCTCGCTCCGCCGCTGGGGCGAGACCGCCTCGTTCGCCCAACTCGACGTGCCCGGCACCACGCCCGCCGGCCCCGCGCATTTCAGCGGCGACGGTCTCCTGATCGCCGCGCGCTATCATGACGAAAGTATCCGCGTGTGGCGCACGGCCGACGGCCGCGCGTTGCCGGCGTTGCAGCATCAACCGCTTCCCGAGGCGACTTCCGCCAATCCGGAGTTGAACGACGACGTGGATTTCACACCTGATCACACCGCGCTCTGTGTCGGTCAGCCCGGCGGCGGCCTCACCTGGCGGCGGCTCTCGGATGGCGCAGAGCTGGCCCGGTCGCCGGGCGAAATCCGTTTTTCAACCGTCCGTTGCTCGCCCGACGGCCGTCGCGTCGCCGCGTGTTCCCTCGCCGTTGCCCAGCCTCACCAGCTCTATCTTTACGCCCAACCAGGCACTGCGCCCGAACGCATCTTCACTCTCGCGAGCGCGCCGCGTTCACTCGCCTGGTCGACCGACGGCACTCTCCTCATCGTCGCGCAAAGCGACAACAGTGTGACGATTTTCGACGTCGCCGAGGGCCGCGTCGTGCAATCGTTCAACGCCTCCCAATGGCGATCCCAAGCGGTCGATTTTCTCGGCGGCCGGACATTCGTCACGCTCTCCAACAGTGGTTCGGCGGTGCACGTTTTCGATTTCGCCCTCAATCGCGAAGCCGGGGAGTTTCCCTCGGTCGGCCCCGGCGGACTCACGCGTGACCAAAGCGGCAACGGTTTTTACCTGACTTCCCTCGAAGGCGAAATCACCTACTGGGAACTGCACCCGCCCGTCGGTTTTCGCCTGCTCCTTCTGCCGGACGTGGCGGGTTACGAATTCAGTGGCGATGCCGGCGGACTCGACTTCAGCAACGACGGGCGCTGGGCCGCCTCGGCGCACGGTCGTTTCGCCGCCCTGCGCGACGTGGCGACTGGCGCCTTTGTGGGAGAGCTGGACGGCGGACCGGCGGAGGGTCCGCAGTTTTCGAGCGTGATGTTCAACCAGGAAGGCACTGCCCTGTTGCGCTGCTCCACCACCACCGGCCTCCGGCGCCACACGCTCTCGAACGACGCCCACGGCCGCCTCCAAATCGGCCCCGCCGCCACGCTCGACCCGGAGCCCGGCTTCGTCCTCACCGCGCACACCACGGATCGCCGCCTCGTGGTTTTGATCAACCGCTACACCGGCGACGTCAAGGTGCTCGATCTCAGCGGCCCGGCGTCGCGGCTCGTCAGCCGCTGGCGCACGCCGGGCGTTTATCACGGCTCGCTGAATCCCGATGGCACCGAGCTCCTTCTCAATTGCAACGGTCTCGGCCCCGACGCGGCGTCGATGCGGCTCAGTGTCCATCGCGTCGCCGACGGCCGCCTGATCGCCGAACCGGTCGCACCGGTTTCCTGCGACACCGCGTGGAGCGCCGACGGTCGCACCGCCCTCACGTCGGCGGGTTTGACCGAAACCATTCTCTGGAACGCCGCCACTTGGACGCGCCGCGCCGTCCTGCCCGCCGGACTCGGCGGCAACACCACGACGTTCGCCATCGCCCCGGACAGCAGCTACGCCGTCGTCTGCCGCGAATCGCATATTTATCTGGTCGACCTGCGCGATGGTCGCGTGCGCGCCACGCTGACCGCCCCCGGCGCGCCCGGTCTCGCCACCGCCGTCCGCTTCCTGCCCGACGGCGCTCATTTCGCGGTGCTCTGGCCCGATGGCCGGCTGGATCTTTTCGAACCCGCCGCGCTCAACGCCGCGCTCGCCGTCGCTCGCATCCGGTAGAACGCCTCAACTGAAACGTAGCCGTAGTGGGCGGGGTGCCTCACCCCGCGGTTTGCGTTCTTTCGCGGGGTGAGGGCACCCCGCCCACAACAAATACGTGCTGTTCGAACTAATCGGAGCGACCCGTCGACCCCGTCTCCCATCGATCGCCGGCCCGTGCCCAGGCCCGACCCACGCGGCCGCGAAAGATAATTCGCGATCTCCTGTAATATTTCCGGACGCCTTCACTGAACGAAGGGCAAGAGGCACTCCCTCCGCCGCATCCTGCGGTCGAATCGCCTCCTCTCCCTCCGCCCATGAAACTCCCGTTGCCTCCTCTCCTTCCGAGCGCCGCCCTCGCGCTGCTCCTTGGCGCCATCCCGTTTGCCGGGGCGGCCACTTACGATGTCGGCCTTGGCGCCGGCCAGCTTCCGACGCTCGCCAGCGTGCCGTGGGCCTACCTCCAGCCCGGCGATATCGTGAACATCAACGCCAAGCCCGGCGGCTATCACGAAATCATCCAGCTCTCCGCCTCCGGCACCGCCGCGCGGGGCATCCTCATCCGCGGCATTCCCGATCCTGTCACGGGCGCGCTGCCGGTCATCGATGGCGACGGTGCCGTGATGGATCCGCACGTGGACTTCCGCAGCGCCGTCTTCGAACCATGGGGCCTCATCATCGTCTCCCCGCGCGCGGCCGGCTACGTTTACGGCAAGACGTTTCCTTCTTACATCACGATCGAATCGCTCGATCTGCGCAACGCCCTCTACGACCCGTCGGGCGTCCGCCATTTCACCGATCAACACGGCGCCACACGCCTCTTCGATCATTTTGCGTGCGGCATCTATATCGAGTTCGCGCAACACCTCACGATCCGCGGGTGCGAAATCAGTTTCAACGGCAACGGCATCTTCGCCAACTCCAAGAACGGCCCCGCCCAGTCCTCCGCCGATCTCCTCATCGAGAAAAATTATCTCCACGACAACGGCCAGCCCGCAATCGCCGGCCAGACCAACGGCTACGCCGAGCATAACATCTACGTCGAATCCGCGGGCGTCGTTTACCAATACAACCGCTTCGGCTCGCTCCGTCCGTTCTGCCACGGCTGCATGATCAAGGACCGCTCGTCCGGCACCGTCATCCGCTACAACGAGGTCGACAGCTCCACCGTCGGCGATGTGTTCGCCATCCTCGACCCGCAAGGCGGCGCCGGCTACCTCGACCACCAAGCCGACTACCGCGACGCCTTCGTCTATGGCAATATCGTCACGCTCCGGCCCGCGACCGACGGCTCGCTCGGCGGCAACCTCGTCTGGTTCGCTGCTTGCAACGGTCCCTCCTCCTACGCGACCCAGCACCGCGGCACGCTGTATTTTTATCACAACACCATCGCCAATCACCGCGCTGGCATCGGCGCTTTCTCCCTCACCGATCCCGCCTACACCGGCGCCTCCGCCACGCTCGAAAAAGTCGACGTCCGCAACAACGTCTTCTTCACCGACACCGCGATCCAAAACAACGTGTATAACGCGTTCCATTTCGCCGTCACCAACACCGTCACGACCATCGATCTCGGGATGAACTGGGTCAGCCCCGGCACGCAGGCCAACTGGATCAACCACGGTTCCAAAACCGTCGTCACGGGCTGGGCTCATCTCATCGTCGGCGATTTTGCCGGTAAAAATAATCCCAACTTCGTGTCGCTCATCTCCCCCGATTACAATCTCACCGGCGGGTCCGATTCGATCGACGCCGCCGGTCCGCTCGCTCCCGCCGCGCTGGGTAAAGGCTTCATCGTCGACCAGGCCTACGCCGCCCCGCAATCGTCCGTTCCGCGCGCTGTCCTCGGCGCTCAGCCCGATCTCGGCGCACTTGAGACGAGTGCCACCTACACCTCGCCCGCCTTAAACCACGTGCCCGTCGCGGAGCCGTTCTCGCTCAACCTCATCGGCCTCGCCCCCGCGGCCGTCACCCTCGCGGGCTCCGACGCCGATGGTGATCCGCTCGCGTTCGCGTTCACGAAGGTCGGCGTCATCGGCACGCTCACCGGTTCCGCGCCGAACCTCGTCTGCACGCCGACCCCCGGCGTGACCGGCTGCATGATCGTCGGCTATACCGTCGACGACGGCCTGGCGACCTCCGCCCCCGGCTTCATCTTCATTAGTTTCAACGATCCTTCGAATCCTCCGCCCGCCGTCACCCTCGATGCGCCGCTCGCCAACGCCGTGGTCAACAAATCCACGACCGTCACCCTCGCTGCCACCGCGAACGATCCCGACGGAATCAAGCGGGTCGACTTCTTCGTCGGCTCCACGCGTGTAGGCTCTGTGACCGCCGCGCCGTATCAGTTCAACTGGAGCAGTGCCACTCCGGGGCGCTACCAGATCGTCGCGAAAGCTTACGACAACCTCAACGCTTCCTCCTACACCCAGCCGATCTTTATCACGGTGCAATAGTGCAGCGTCACTCGTCCGCCTGCATGGCGTGACGGTCACCCGATCAGACAGCGCGTCGCCGCGGATTTCGGTCCGCGGCGACTTTGCGTTCTACCGATCGCAACGGCCGCAGTTCCGATGCTACGCCGGCCGACGCCGACAAGACTTGCGATTCTCGCGCGCCGCCGCGCAGACGTCGGCGCGAACCGCGCGGGGGAAAGTGCGTCAGCGGACGGACCCCGCCGGCAGCTTTCCCGGGGCGGCGGGATGTGATTTCCGCGACAGAAGAAACGCCACCAGATCATCGATCTCTGCGGGATGCAGCGTCGCCCCAAAGGCCGGCATGTTTCCGCCGCCGTTTACGATGCGGATGATCAGATCGCTCTTCGTCAGCCGGTCCGCCACCGTCGTGAGATTCGGCCCGCGCCGGCCACCGTGGCCTTCGATGAGATGACAGTTCAGGCACGCCTTTTCCTGAAACAATTGCGCACCGCGAAAGACCGGCCCGCTGTCCGCGCCGATGATGGCCGGCGTCAGCGGCACGGGATCGAAATTTGGCGACCAAGGTGAACGCGCGCCCGCAATCCAGAGCGAGCCGATCATGAGCACGCTCAGCAACACCACCGCGATGGCCCAGGGACGCCGCGACGGCGCTCGCTCGCCGCGGTTATTGAGGAGCGGTCCCGCCAACAGCAGAATCCCGATCAACGCCGGTGCGAGGATCATCACGTAGCCTTCGATCTTCGGTGGGATCAACGCCAGCACCGCGAAATACCACAGCAAATACCAATCCGGGCGCGGATCGGCCGCGAGGATGCTCGGGTCCGGCGGCTTATCGAGCGCGGGCGGACCGAACACCAACGCCAGCGTCACAATCGCCAGGATCAAACCCGTGCCGAACACGAAGTCGCGCCACGCTCCGTCCGGCCAGAACGGATGCCCGCTTTTCTGCAGCAGCGCCTCGTATTCCTGGCGATAGGTTTTCGGATCCACCGGCTTGCCCGCCGTCGGCGGCTCCGCGATGCCGTGCCGCAAAACCAGCCGCAAGTGCGCGGCGATGAACAGAAACATTGTCCCCGGTATCACGAAAACGTGGATCGCAAAAAAGCGGCTCAGCGTGGCGCCGCCGATGTTGTTGCCGCCGAGAATGAATCGCGCCAGCCAGTCGCCCACGAGCGGCACGCGGCCCACCTGCTCAGCCGCCACCACCACCGACCACGTCGCATTCTGGTCCCACCGCAGGAGCTGGCCGGTGAACCCCATGACCAGCGTGAAGCCGAGCAACAAAACCCCTGTCGCCCAATTCATCTCCCGCGGGAATTTATACGATCCAAAGAGAAACGTCTGCGCCATGTGCGCGCCCACCATCAGCATCATCGCGGAGGCGCCGAAATAGTGCAGCCCGCGCAGGAAGTTTCCAAACGGCGCGTTTTGCGTGATGAACACCAGCGTCTCGTAGGCTTGCGACGACGACGGCACATACGAAAACGCCAGCGCCACGCCCGTGACCACTTGCACGATAAACGCCACCAGCGTCGCACTCCCAAACACATACCACCAGCGCGCATCGCGCGGCACCAAGTGCTGGAGCGAGGGGCCGATGAGCGCCGTGATGCCCAGCCGGTCATCGAGCCACTGCCACGTGGAACGAAAGGGGTTTCTCATAGCGTCGTCGTGATCGGAATCGGTGCGGCTTTGATCTCCACTTGGCCGCTCGCGATGCGCACCTCGTAGCGTACCAGCGGTGACGGCGGCGGACCGGCGGCCACGGTCCCGTCCGCATAATAAACGCCGCCATGGCACGGGCACATGAACAACTTCGAGCCGGCGAGCCAGCGCACCGGACAACCCATGTGCGTGCAGTGAATGGAAAACGCGGTGAACTGGTCGCTGCTGTCCCGCCGCAGCCACGCCGCGCTCTTGGCGGTGATGCCCGCCCACGGCAACGGCGACGAATCGGGAAACGGCACGCTGATCGTCTGCCCAACTTGAAAGTCATCGACCTTCCCCACCGCAATCCACGACTCCTTCACCTTTCGAAACAGCGGCGCAAAAATGAAGCCCACGAGCGGCACGCCCAAGATCGCCGCGCAAAGTCCGGCCAATCCAAGTGAAAGTCGTCCGAAGAAATCGCGGCGGGAGAGATCCTTTCCCGCGCACCCTTCGCACGGCGTGGAGGGATTATGGTTGGTTTCGTTCATGACGAATTTCAGAGATCCATCCGGCGAGCGAAGCGATGAAGAGCCCGACGCCCACCACCAGCACCACCCACGAGGTGATCAGTCCCCAGAAAATGAACGTCGTGCCCATCGCCAGCCCGGAGGGAAAGAACGTCGGGCGCGGCAGCACTTCGGGCGGGAGCGGCTCCCAGTCCGGCGGCGTGTGAGGCGAAGACGGCGCGTTCATGGTGTGTCGCCCGTCACGGTTCGAGGCGTGCTGGCAAACCACCGCGCGACCTGCGCGAAAATCGCCGCCAGATAAATCAGGCACATCGGCACCCACATCAGCAGGCCGCCCACTTGTTGGTCCCGCTCGGGCGTGAAACCCCAACCGTCGCGCAACGTTGCCATCACACCGAAACGGTCGGCCGCCGGCGCGGCGTAAACGGAGCACACTGTCACCGGCGAAAACGTGATGATGATTCCGAGAATGCTGCACGTCACACAGGCGCTGAACAGATAGAGCACTGCCGCCGGCGGCGCGAGCCGCTCCGCCTCACGCGGCGCCAGAATCGGCCGCCAGAACAGGCAACCCAACACCAGCAACGACACCGTCTGCAACGCGTGGACCGGCCGCGAAGCCACCGCGGCGTCGCACAACGCCGGCACGTGCCAGAACCACATCGCGCCCACTCCCGCCAGCCAGCCGGTCAACGGGTGCCGAAGTAGTCGTGGTCGCATCGCGAGGGACCACGCCCGAGGCAGGCTGAGCAGCACGCACGCCGGCACGATCAACAGCAGCAGGATATGTTGCGCCATGTGGGCGCTGAACAGGTAACCATCCGCGAGCGCGTTCAGCGGCGAAAGCAGCGTGAGCCAGGCCACCGCGAGCGCCGCCCCAAACCACGCCAGCCGCCGCGAAGCGCGACACCAGATGAGATACGCCGCGAGCGCCGCCATGCCGCACGCCAGAATGGGCACGTTGCACGTCCACGCCGAGAGCAGGAATTCGCGAGTGTTCATCGGAAGCGGGGCAGCAAATAGACGACCGTGAAAACGACGACCCAGACGGCGTCGACGAAATGCCAATAGAGCCCAACGGCTTTCAGCGCCGGCGAATGGCGGCGGCGGAAATCACCGGCCATGGCGAGCCAGAGGACGACTAACAGCGCGATCAGGCCCACGCACACATGCAATCCGTGAAACCCGGTGAGCGTGAAGAAAGTGGTGGCGAACAGGTTCGAATCCACCCGCGCGCCGTGGTGGAAAAGATCCCAGTATTCCCACGCCTGCCCCACGATGAAAACACCGCCCAGCACCAGCGTCGTCCCGAGCCAGACCGCCAGCTTGCGAGGTTGCCCGCGCTGTTCGCTGACCTCGGCGCGCCAGAGCGTCAGGCTGCTCGCCAGCAGACAGAGTGTAAAGAACCCGGTCTTCAGCAGCTTCAAATCCGCCGGGCCCGGCCCCGGCTGGGGAATCGCGTTGTAGAAGAGAAACGCCAGAATCAACACGCCGAAGAACCCCGTCTCGGAAATGATGAAGGCAATAATGCTCGTGCGGTTTTTTTCCGGCGCCATTGCGTCCGTCTTTCCTCTCGTGCCCACGGGCGGGTCGGGCCGATCCGGATTCGCCACATCCCACAACGGCCGCCGGCTGCGGATCGGCGGCAGCGCGTGGAAATTTTCATGCGGCGGCGGCGAGGTGGTCGCCCATTCCAGCGTCCACGCCTGCCAGGGATTGTCTCCCGCCAGCTTCCCGCGCAGCAGGCTCACGCCGAGATTCCACACCAACAATATTGCCGCCGCCGCCATCAAAAATGCACCGAAGGTGGACAGCAGATTCATCCCCTCCCATCCCGGCAGATCAGGATAGGTGAAGACGCGGCGCGGCATGCCGGCCAGGCCCAGCAAATGCTGCGGAATGAACGTCAGATTGAAACCCGCCACCATGAGCCAAAACGTCCACTTTCCGATCCGTTCCGAGAGCATCCGGCCGCTCATTTTCGGCACCCAATAATGCAGCGCGCCGAGGATCGCGAAGACGATCAGGCCGACGAAAACAAAATGAAAATGCGCCACGAGGTAGTAACTGTTTTTCGTCTGCCAATCGAGCGCCGCGACCGCGAGACTCACCCCCGTCAAACCCGCGAGAAGAAATTGCGCCAGCGCCGCCACGCAGAACAGCATGGGTGTATCCAGGCGGATACGCCCGCCGAGCATGGTCGCCGCCCACGCGAGGACTTTGATCCCCGTCGGAATCGCGATCAACATGCTCGACGCAACGAAGAACAAATCCACCGCGTGCCCCAGGCCCACCGTGAACATGTGGTGCGCCCACACCAACAAACTCAGAAAGGCGATCGCCACTGTGGAGCCCGCCACGAACTCGTAGCCGAAGATCGGTTTGCGCGAAAACACCGGGATGATCTCCGACAAAATCCCGAACGCCGGCACCGCCACGATATAGACTTCCGGATGGCCGAACGCCCAGAAGATGTGCTGCCACATGATCGCCGATCCGCCGCCCGACGGCAGAAAAAAGTGCCCGCCGAGTTGTCGGTCGATCAGCAGCATCGCCAATCCGGCGTTGAGCACCGGCAACGCGATGATGACGAGGAAGGAGTTGACCAGAATCATCCACGAAAACAGCGGCAGACGGCGCAACGTCATGTGCGGCGCCCGCCGGCTCAGCACCGTCACCAGCAGATTGATCGACGTGCCGACGGAGCCGATGCCGAGCACCAACAACGCCAGCGCCCAGTAATCCACGCCCAGTTGCGGCGAATACGGCGTCTCGCTCAACGGCGCGTAGGCGAACCAGCCGACGGCCGGCGCTCCCCCCGTGAGAAAACTGAAATGCAGCAGGATGCCCCCGAACGGCACCAGCCAGAAGCTGAACGCGTTGAGGCGCGGAAACGCCATGTCGCGCGCGCCGATCTGCAACGGCACCACGTAGTTCGCGAGGCCGAAAAGCGCCGGCATCGCGACGAGAAAAATCATCGTCGTGCCGTGCATCGTGAACAGCATGTTATACGTATCCGGCGCGAGCAGGGAGCTGACCGGCGTCGCCAGTTGCAACCGGATCAACAACGCCTCGACGCCGCCCACCACGAAGAAGAACAGCGCCGTCACCAGATAAAGGATCCCGATGCGCTTGTGGTCGACGGTCGAGAGCCAGGCGATTTTCCAATGCTCGCGCTCGGCGGCGGTGAGCAGACCAGCCCGATCCAATGCGCTCGCGACTTCGTTCATTGGAGCGTCTCCAGATAAGCGACGAGCTGCGTGACCTGCTGGTCGGTAAACTTGAAGTCAGGCATCTTCACGCCCGGCTTCACCTCCTGCGGATTCGTAAGCCAGCGCCGAAGATTGGCCGCCGTATTCGCCGCGATGCCGGCGCCCAAGTGGCGGCGGCTCGCGAAATGCGTGAGATCGGGGCCGACGCGCGCACGCGCCGCCGTGCCCGCAATCGCGTGGCAACTCAGGCAACTCGTTCGCGCAAACAACGCGAGTCCCTCCGCGGCCGCCCCGGCCGCAGGCGCAGCCGCCGGCCGGAGTTGCGCTTTTTGCCACGCCGCGAAATCCGCCGGCGATTCCACGATCACCGAAAAGTGCATCCACGCGTGTTGCGTGCCGCAAAACTCCGAGCAGATCCCGAGAAACGTGCCCGTGCGATCGGCCTCGAGCCAAAGGTGATTTGGATGACCCGGCACCGCGGTGATTTTTCGCGCCAGCTCCGGCACCCAGAATTCGTGCAACACATCGCTCGACTCTAGCTTCACGGAAAATGGCCGGCCCACCGGCAGATGGATTTCGTTGGCGGTCACCACGCCCGACTCGGGATAGCGCACTTCCCACCACCACTGATGCCCCGTAACAATCAAGTCCGGCGCCGGCGCCGGCGGCGGATCGGCCAGGCTCATGGCGCGTGCGGTGAGCATAAACAACGCCGCCACGATCGCGCAGGGAATCGCGGTCCAAATAATCTCGATCTTGAGATTGCCCGCGAGTTGCACCGGCTCGGGTTCCCCCTCCCGCCAGCGAAATCGCATCAGCGCATACACGATGAGACCCGCCACGATCACAAAAATGGCACCGAGGATGATCGCCGTCACCACGCCGAGATTGAACATGGCGTGCGCCTGCGGCGATTCGGGCGCCAGCACCCGCAGCGCGGCACCGATCGGCAGGACTGATTCGGGATCAGACGGCATCGGAGCGAAACAGCGGGTTCATCTTGATTTCGGTGACGAGCGCAGGCGGCGGTTGATCCGAAACGGGTCAGCGGGCGGGCCGCGCGATAAGCGCAACGCGCTTTGGACCTAAAACGAAGACCGATGCTCCCGGGAGCGCCAGAGAATTTTCCGTCTCGTTGGTGTGCGCCATCACCGCCGCGGCGCTGGGCGGACTTAGTCCGTTACGCAAGTCTCGGTTGAACCGCCTCCAAGCGCCGGCTCAGCCGCGCACGGCCGTCGCGCCGGACGCGTCGTCGGGAGGAAAGCTCCCAACGCGCGCTCATGGCCCGCCCTGATAACCTTCGCCCTCCACTCGTCTATGATAGCGCGTCCTCGTTTCCCGCCACCGCCCTTTCCTTTCCCATCTACCTTTGCCGCGCTCGTCCCCGCCATGAAATCAGACACCCCCGCCGCCAAAGAACGCGAAGAAGCACAGGTCGAAAACCGCGTCGCGCCTCCCGGCGAAATCGTTTACGAAGCGATTTATCGCGAAGGTGAACACGAACTGAGCCGCCCCGCCCGCGCCCTCGCTTGGTCCGGTCTCGCCGCGGGGCTTTCAATGGGATTCTCGTTTCTCGCCGAAGCGTTGCTCCTGCAGCATCTCCCGCCCGCCGTGTGGACCTCTGCCGTCAGCAAGATCGGTTACAGCATCGGCTTTGTGATCGTGATCCTCGGGCGACAGCAGCTGTTCTCCAAAAACACGCTCACCGTGATTCTGCCGCTGCTCAACCGCCGCAGCCACGCCGGTCTCTGGCATGTCGCCCGCCTCTGGGTCATCGTGCTCGTCGCCAATCTGGTCGGGGCACTCTTGTTCGCTTGGATGCTCGCCTACAGCGGCGCATTTCCGCCCGCGATGCACGCCGTGTTCGACAAACTCGGCGAAGAAATGCCGCGCGGGCCTTTCTGGCCCGTGATGATTCGCGCCGTGATCGCGGGCTGGCTGATTGCGTTGATGGTCTGGCTTCTGCCCTTCGCCGAAACCGCCCGCGTCTGGATCATTGTGGTCATCGCCTACCTCGTCGGGCTCGGCCCCTTTCCGCATATTATCGCCGAGTCGGTCTCGGCGTTCTACCTCCTGATCACGG
Organism: Horticoccus luteus; assembly: GCF_019464535.1. Classification (GTDB taxonomy): domain Bacteria; phylum Verrucomicrobiota; class Verrucomicrobiia; order Opitutales; family Opitutaceae; genus Horticoccus; species Horticoccus luteus. The sequence goes on from NZ_CP080507.1 coordinate 3,237,143, forward strand.
GCCAGGTTTCCCTCGGCGTGTGCCTCGGCGGATTCATGGTGCCCACATTCTTGGGCAACGTGGTCGGCGGCGTCGCGCTCGTGGCCGCCCTCGCCCACGCCGAACTCGCCGAAACCGCGAAACCCAAGCGCGCGCGCGCCTCCCGGTCACTCCATCCGCCGAAGCCGTAGCAATCCTCCCGGCACCGCCTCTCGGGCAACCACGCGACTGCACCCATCCGGGCTCGAATGCAGCAGCCGTGGCGGCAGCATCAATCCCCGGGGATTCTTATTCGCGTTTTTAGTGTCCATTCGTGATTCACTGCTTTCTTCCACGCATCTCGCGGCCCTCCGCACTTTTGCCTTCTCCGCGTCCGCTGCGTGCTCTGTGCTTATGTCATGCAACTGACCAAACACTGGGCCGCGACGCTCGACGATTACGCCATCGACCTCGCTTGGTCGCCCGACGGCACGCAACTCGCCGCTGTGTCCGCCTCAGGTCCGGTGTCTCTTTTCGCCGCCGACGACGGCGCCCTGCGCCATCTCCTGCCGGGGCATGACGACGGCACCAACTGCCTCGCGTGGCTGCCCGCGCCCCGCACTCCCGCCGGCGCTCCGGCGAACACCGCGCCTGCTGCCGCGTCCGCGTTGCTCGCCACCGGCGGTCAGGATGGCGCCGTGAAATTCTGGGATGCCGTCGCCGGCCAGCACACCGCCACCGCCGCGCTCGGCTCCGCCTGGGTCGAACACCTCGCTTGGTGCGCCCCGTCCGCCCCCGCGGCATCGTCCGCCGGCGCGCCCCTCCTCTTCGCCGCCGCCGGCCGCCAACTCGCCGCGTTGCGCGCCGACGCCTCCGTCGCCCACACGTTTCCCCTCGCGCCAAAAACCATCTCCGCCCTCGCCGCGCATCCCGCCGGCGGAGCGGTCGCTTCTGCGTATTTCGGCGGCGTCGCCCTCTGGGACACCGATGATTTTCTCGCGCAGAAAACCTTCACTTACGGCAACGGCATCGTCGCCCTCGTCTGGTCGCCCGACGGCCGCTGGCTGGTCTCCGGCAATCAAGACCCCTCTGTCCACCTCTGGATTCCCGAAGAGGACGTGGAACTCCAGATGAGCGGCTACGAAACCAAGGTCACCCAGCTCTCCTTCGACCAGGCCTCCCGCTGGCTCGCGACCAGCGGCGGCCGCGAAGCCTGCCTCTGGGATTGCAGCGGCGCCGGCCCCGAAGGCCGCGAACCCGCGATGCTTCCGCACGAAGCGCCCGTCTGCGCCGTGGCATTTCAACACAACCACAACCTCCTCGCCACCGCCGCAAAGGATGGCGTCGTGATGATCTGGAGTCCCGAGCGCAAGCAACCGCTTCGCGCCACCGTCAAAATGCCCGTCGCCGCCACGAAACTCGCGTGGTCGCCCGACGACCGCCACCTGGCCATCGGCAGCGAAAAGGGCATCGTCTACGTCCTTCGCGCCGAAGCCTGATCCCCATTGCCGTAGCTTGACCCCGGCGGCGTCGCTCGTGAACGTCGCCGCCTCACCATGCCGAGCGCTCCAGGCCACATGGATTCTTCGTTTTCCATTTTCATCAGCTACGCCTCGGCCGATCGCGCGCAGGCCCGCTTGCTCGGTCACACCATGGCCGACGCCGGCCTGGATGTCTGGTTCGACGAAGAGGAACTCGCCGGCGGCGAAGCGTGGGATGCGAAAATCCGCCAGCAAATCCGCACCTGCACCTATTTTCTGCCGGTCATCTCCGCCACAACCGAGATGCGCAGCGAAGGCTACTTCCGCCGCGAATGGCGCCTCGCCGTCGAACGCACCCTCGATCTCGCCGACGACGTCACCTTTCTCGTGCCCGTCGTGATCGACGACACCCCGGAGTATCAAGCCCGCGTCCCCGAAAAATTCTCCACCGTCCAATGGCTCCGCTGCCCGGGCGGTGTCGCGACGCCGCAACTCGCCGCGCTCGCCCGTCGCCTCGCCGCCGGCCCGTCTGCCCCACCCGTGCCAGGCAGCCGCCGCAGTGCGCCGCCCAAAATCGGCTCCGCCTCCCGCGACCCCGCGTCCTCTCGCCTCCGCGAGTTGCCCGTCTTCCCCGCGTTTCCTGAAGCCGGTCACCGCCTACGCTTCGCCTACGATCTCGTCGTCTGGCTCGGCCGCTTCGCCACCGCCCTTTGCCTGCGCCTGCCCCGCTGGATCCGGATTCTGCTCGTCGTGCTGATCATTTCAAAAGCCATCAGCGCTTTCTTCCGCGCCCGTCAGGATTCCGCGCCCGCCCGCGAACGCTCCGCCGCTCACGTCATCGACAAAGCCAACCGCACGCGGGCCGCCCTCGAGGGCGACGCTCTTTCCGACAAAATCATCGCCGCCGCCGGCACTGCGATCGACACCCTCCAGAGCGGCCGACCGCTGGCCGTCGTGGCTTTCGCGAGCACCGACGCCGCGCTCAAATCCACCGCTCTCGGCGCGTTCAGCGCCCTGCATGCCCAACTCGAAGCCGCCGGCCACGAAGACGAGGTTTCCGTCGGCGCGATGGCGTTGCCGCCCACCTACACCGACGCCGATGTCGTCGCGCGCTCGGCCGTTCTAAAATGCCGGTGGTTTCTTACCGGCGTCGCCCGCCCGGCAGGAGGCGACAACTTTGCCCTCGAGGTGAAGCTCTACGAAAGTGCCACGGGCAAAGTGATCTGGCAGACCACGCGCACCGCCGACCGCAGCGCAGCGGCCGCCGTCGGTCGCGCGCTCGCCGACGACGTGCTTCAGCACATCGATTTCACCGCGGCCCCGGCGCCGTAGTTCCACGCTCCGTCGTCGCGGAGCGCCTCGCCGTTTCGCGCACTCTCACCGTCACCCGCTGCCGCCGTGGCGCAGCGCATCAGCGGGTGGACAGTTCGATCGCGACGGCCCGTCGGCGACGGTGTCGCGCACTCCGCTCGGACGCCCCGCGCCCGTTCAGAAATCGAAGCCGATCATCAAGCGCAGCAACCGGTAATCCGACGCCCGCACATCCGGATTGTTGTAACGCACCTCATGGCGCACGCCGACGGTGAGCGTCTCGGTCAACTTCTTATTGATCTCGAAACGATTCTCCCAACCCGCGTCCTGATTCGCGAGCGCGTAGTAATACACCGCACGATCGTTGAGCGTGATGCGCCACGGCAACTTCGCCTCCCACTCGCCGAAGAGCGACTCGATGTTGCGCTCGTTGTGCCCGCCCTGCGTGAGCTGCCACGAATCGAACACGTTCTCGGAAACACCCACGCGCACCTTGTGCGCCGTCGTGTTCACGAGATTCACACCGACGCCGAGCTCCTCCTGCAACAGCACGTAATCCGCCGGCACGTTGTTGATGAAATACGCCCGGTTCCACTCGATCGTCGGCCGGTAGGTGAAGAACAACTTGTGCGGCAGATCGTGCCGGTAGGAAGCGTTCGCCCTCACGATATCCGTCGAGCGCGAGTTATCCACCGAACTGAAATCGTAACGCCCGTTGATCTGCACCTCGTCGCTCGTCCATTTGCGCTGCACCTTCGCCTCGACCATCGCGCTGTTGCGCGTCGCCGTATCCGAGGCCATGTCCGCCGAAAACGAGAACCGGCCGTGCCACGCGCCAAAATATTTGCGCAACGCCAACGCCATCGCCCGCGGCGAAAACGGTGCCCGCGCCAGCCAGAACGTCGACTCTTCCTCCGCCTCTTCCGCCGTCACGCCCGGCGCCGGCGGCGTTTTCGCCGCGACAACCTCCTTCGGCTTCTCCGCCAAAATCACTTCCGCATCCTTCACGGGCACGCGCAACAACCCGAAACGCTCCGACCGAAACACAATCACGTCGCCCGCCTTCTCCACCAGATGCCCGCCCACCCGATCACCATCGTTGTAAACCAGTTCATCCAGCGCCGGTTTGGCCGGAACAGGCACGACCGTGCCGCTCGCGTCTGCCGCCCGCGCCCAGCCCGCGCTGCCCACGAGCAACGCCAATGACCACACCGCTGATTTCCAAGTCCGCCGCATCAGATCTGACACGCGCGTTTCGACGTATGGGCGTTCACAGAGTTTCATGAAATTTTCAGCGATGGCCCGCGCGGCGCGCTAATGCCGCTCCAACTAATGCACAGTCCCGCCCGCCTTCAACCGCCGCTCGGCCCTGCGCTGAAATAATTTTCCCGCCGGCTCACACCAGGCAGGCCGCCAGCCCCGCCCGAATTTCCGCCTCCGGCAGAGTCACGCCGATAAACACCAACTCCTGCCGACGATCCCCGTGCGGCTCCGCCCAGCGCTCCCGCGTGCTCGGCGGAATCTCCGCGTCCGTGACCACCCCGCGCTCACGCAAAGCCGCCGCCCACGTGCCGATAAACTCCAAACGCGCCGCGCCACCCGCCACCGAGGCAAACCCCATGTCCGCCGCGCGCTCGCGCACCCAGAAGAAGCCCTTCGCCCGCAACAACCCTTCCGGCAACGCCGCCTCGAACCACGCCCGCAATTTCTCCTCCGCGAACGCCCGCCGCTCCTCGTAAACGAAGCTCGTGATGCCAAACGCCGCCTCATGCCGCCCCGCCACCGCCGGCCCCGTTCGCACCGCCGCGTGGCGCGCCGCGCCGCCCAGCAATCGCACCCATTCCGCCGCGCCCGGCGTCACGTCCGCTTGAAAGCGCACCCGCCCGACCACCTCCGCCGCCGCCACGCGCCCTTGGGCCACGCGCCAGATTTCCGCGCGCGCATTGACGGCGCGCACCAACGCTTCGACGCGCCGCACCGCCTCCGCCGTGGCGACGTCGCACTTGTTCAACACCACCACGTCCGCGCACTCGACCTGTTCCAACATCAAATCAAACACCGGTTTCACGCCGCTCGCCGCCCTCTTTCTCCCGTCGCGCGACTTGCGTTCCTCCACCTCGAACTGCCGCGCATCGACCACGGTCACCAACGCACTCAACTGCGCAAAATCATCCAGCTTCCGTCCGAAGGGATTGGTCCGCGTAAACAGCCGCACGATCGACCGCGGATCGGCCACCCCCGTCGCCTCCACAAACACATGCGCGTAATCCCCCGTGGCCGCCAGTTCCGCCAACGTCTCCGCCAGTTCGTCGCGCACCGTGCAGCACACGCAACCGTTCCCGAGCGGCACCACCCGTTGCGCCCCGGCGGCCGCGACCAGCGCCGCATCGATGTTGATCGCCGCCACGTCGTTCACGATCGCCGCCCACCGGCGCCCCTCCGCCTGCCCCAGCAGGTGCCGCAGCAACGTCGTTTTGCCCGCGCCGAGGAAACCGCTCAACACCGTCACCGGCGGACGCGATCGGGGAGAATCTGAGGGCGGGACCATCTTGCGCAGGCTTCCATCGTGGCCAGAAAAAGGCACGCTTCAACCCATGCTCACCTTCGCGCGCCGCTTCGCATTTTTTCTCGCGACCGCCGCCGCGCTCGCCGCCGCCGACCGCGTCTCCGTCGCCGCCGCCGCCAACCTCGTTTACGCCCTCGACGCCCTCAACGCCGCCTTCCGCGCCACCGAGCCCGGCACCACCGTCGTCGTCACCACCGCCGCCTCCGGCAACCTCGTCGCCCAGATCCGCAACGGCGCCCCTTACGACGTCTTCCTCTCCGCCGATCTTGCTTACCCGCGCACGCTACTCACCAGCGGCGACGCCGCCGCCGGCACACTCACGCCTTTCGCCGTGGGCCGCCTCGTCGTCTGGACGATGCGCCCCGAACTCGACCTCGGTTCCGTCGGCGTCCTCATGCGCAACACCGCCGTGCACAAAGTCGCCCTCGCCCAACCCGAGACGGCGCCCTACGGCCGTGCCGCCCGCGAAGCGCTGCGCAAACTCGAAGTCTGGTCGGAGGTGCAGGGGAAAATCGTGATCGGCGACAGCGTCTCGCAAGCGGCTCAATTCGTGCAGTCCGGCAACGCCGATTGCGGGTTCGTCGCTCTTTCGCTCGTCGTCTCGCCCGAGCTCACGGGCAAAGGCCGCTATCTCGAAGTCCCGCTCGAACTTTACTCGCCGATCACCGAAGCCGCCGTGCTCACGACGTTCGGACGCGAAAACGCCGCCGCCCGCCGTTATCTCGCGTTTCTCGTCAGCCCGGCGGCGCGCGAAATTTTCACCCGCTTCGGCTATGGCATTCCCCCCGCCGGTGCCGTCGCGCCCGTCGCGCCGCCCGCCACGTCGCCTGCGAGCTGACGCCGCCCCGCCCCACGAAGATTCACTGGAGCTTGCCGGCGGGTTGTGGAACGCTCGCCGCTCTCCGTGTCCGACGCCGCGTCCACCTTCCTCGGCCTTTCCGCTCCGCTCTGGCAAAGCCTCGGGCTGACACTTCGCCTCGCGGCTTGCACGACGATCATTCTCGGCGTGATCGGGCTCCCGCTCGCGCGTTGGCTTAACCGCACCCGCTGCCGCCTCGCGCCGATCCTCGAAACATTCGTCACGCTGCCCGTCGTCCTGCCTCCCACCGTCATCGGCTTCTATCTGCTGCTCGCGTTTTCCCCCCAACACGCACCCGGCTCCTGGTGGCGCGCGGTCGTCGGCCTGCCGCTCGCGTTTTCGTTCACCGGCCTCGTCATCGCGTCGGTGATTTATTCGCTGCCTTTCGCCGTGCAACCGTTTCAAGCCGCACTCCGCTCCGTACCGCATGACTTGCTCGACGCCGGCGCAGCGAGCGGCGCTTCCCCGTGGCGGGTTTTTCTTCGCCTGCACATTCCCCTCGCCTGGCGCGGCCTGCTCGCCGGCCTCACGCTCGGCTTCGCCCACACGCTCGGTGAATTTGGCGTCGTGCTGATGATCGGCGGCTCGATCCCGGGCGTCACCAAAGTCGCCAGCATCGCCCTCTACGACGAAGTGCAACGTCTCGATTACGCTCAAGCCCACGGCCTCGCCGCAGTCCTTCTCGCGGTCTCCTTCATCCTGCTGTTTCTGGTCACGCTGCTGCAACGCCGCGCGCGCTGACCTTTGCGTCCCCGACACCATTTTCCTCCCGCTCGGGCCAATTCACGTTTAACGTCCGCCTGCCATGCTTCGCGTCGTCGCCCTCGTTCTCTGCTCCACCTTCCTCACCGCCTCCGCCGCGGCGGCCGATGCCTCGCTTCACCTTGCCGCCCTCCCCGCCCCCGGCGCGCCCCACGCGAGCGCGCCCGCGTTCGCCACGTCGCCCGACGGCGCTGTTTATCTGAGCTGGCTCGAACCCGCGGGCGAGGCGCAGGCCGCCTTGCGGATCGCGCGCTACGATGCCGCGACCGGCCAGTGGACCGCTCCGCACACGATCGCCACCACCCGCGCGTTCGCGTCCGATCGCACCGCGCCGCCCCAACTCGCCGCCGCCAACAATGGTCAACTCGCCGCCGTCTGGACCACCCCGCCCGATGCGAAAAACATTTCCGCCTGGGTCAGCCGCAGCTCCGACGCCGGCACCACCTGGTCGGCACCGGAGCCCCTCACCACCGCCTCCGCCACCGTCGAATTTCCCGCCGTCGCGCTCTCGCCCCAAGGCCGCGCTTTCTCGGCGTGGCTCGATGGCCGCGCCCATCCCGGCGGCCCCACGCAACTCTCCATCCGCCCCTTGGCCACCGGCGCCACCGCAGACGCCGTCGATCAACGCGTCTGCGATTGTTGCGCCCCCGCGCTTCTTGCGTTTCCCGACGGCTCCGCCCTCGTCGCCTATCGCGATCGCTCCTCCGAAGAAGTGCGTGATATCGCCGTCGCACGTTTCACCGACGGTGAATGGAGCGAACCAACTCCGCTCAACGAAGACGGCTGGCACCTTGACGGCTGCCCGGTCGACGGCCCGCGCCTCTCCGCCGTCGGCGGCCACGTCGCCGCCATCTGGTTTACCGCCGCCGACCACGACCCTCGCGTGCTCACCTCCTTTTCCCCCGACGCCGGTGAACGCTTCACCATGCCGCAACGCGTCGAGCTGCGCCGCGCCGTCGGTCGGCCCGATATCGTCAGCCTCCGCGACGGCACCCGCGTCGTCTCGTGGATCGAAGCGGCTGACCCGTCGGAAAAGCGTCCCGCCACCCTCTATGCCCGCCGCGTTTCGCCGCAGGACGAGCTCGGTGAACCCGTCGCCCTCGCACCGGCGAACGACGTGCGCGCGCTCGGCTTTCCCCGCCTCGCCTTGGTAAAAGATTACGACCAAACCCCCGCGCAGGTGGTCGCCGTTTACGGCACCGACGACGGCCTCGCCGCCACCCTCCTCACGCTGCCGCCCCTTTCCGCTCTCGCGGGCCGTGCGCCATGCGCGCCCTGCGATGAAGCCGAAGCCGCCGCCGCCCGCGGTTTTGCGCTGCGCGGCGAAGTCGTTTCCCTCACTCCCGCGCGCCACACGGTCCTCGTGAAACATGACGCGATTCCCGGCGTCATGCAGGCGATGACCATGGAGTTCACCGTCGACGACGCCACGTTCCGAGCCCTCGCCGTGGGACAAACCATCCTCGGCCGTATCGAGCGGCGCGGCCGCACGTGGTGGCTTTTCGCCGTGAAAACGATCGGCGCAGCGCAGTCCTCTTGACGCGTTTGCTACAAATCAGTCTTCACCACTCGTGATTTCGCGTTCTCACCGCCCTTCGTTCCTGCGCCGCACGCTCGCGGTCGCCGCCGCGTTGATCGTCCTCGCGCTCACGATTCTGGCGGTCAGTCCCGCGCTGCACGCGCGACTCCACGCCGCCACACCTGATCACGCCGGCGAACAAGGCTGCGTCGTCTCCCTCTTCGCCCAAGGCATCGAGCCGTTGCTCGCCGCCGCGGTGCTGATTGCAGCGCCGGTCATACACGCGCTCGTCGCACCCCGCCCCGTCCGCGAAATCTTTCTCGTCGCCCCGCGCTTTCTGCGTTTGCCCGAGCGCGGTCCACCCGGCTCCTGAATCCTGCCTGTCGTTTTCGCGCATCGCGCGGAAACGAGCTTCGCGCGCGCGCTTTCCCCCGAGTTGGCGGCGCTGCGCGCTCACCACCCGTTCGCTCATGGATTCAACATGCCTAAAAATTTTCGCCTCCTTTTTTTCGTTCTCACTTCCACCGCGCTCCTGCGCGCCCAGTCCACGCCTCCGCCGGCTCCGCCCAACGACGACACCGTCCATCTCGATGCCTTCGTCGTGACGGCCGGCGGCAATGGCCAGACCGCCTTCGATCTCGCGCAAGGCACCTCCATCCTCACCGGCGCCGAGCTGGCGCGGCGCACCCAGCCCTCACTCGGCGAAACGCTCTCCGCCACGCCCGGCGTCACCTCGACATATTTCGGCCCGGGCGCCAGCCGGCCTGTGATCCGCGGCCTCGGCGGCGATCGCATCCGCGTTCTCGCCAACGGCGTCGGCTCGCTCGATGCGTCCAACGTCAGCCCCGATCACACGACCGCGCTCGAACCGCTCTTCGCCTCACGCATCGAGGTGTTGCGCGGCCCGTCCACTCTCCTCTACGGCAGCTCCGCGGTCGGCGGCGTGGTCAACGTGATCGACAACGCGATCCCTTCCGTCGCCGGTGATGGCACGGCGCACGGCGCGTTCGAGGTCCGCGGCCTCGGTGCCGCCGATGAACGCGCCGCGCTCGCCAGCATCGAGTCTGGCACCGCCACCTTCGCGCTGCACGTCAACGCTCTGCGCCGCCGCACCGGCGACGTGGCGATCCCGGGCGTCGCCCGGATCGATGCCGCCGCGCCCCCCGATCAGCCCACCGGCACGTTGCCGAATTCCGCCACCGACACGCAAAGTGGTTCCGTCGGGGGCACCGCCTTCTGGAGTGCCGGCCACCTCGGCGCCGCGCTCACCCAATATCAAACGATCTACGGTGTGCCCACCGGCGAAGACCCGCCTGTCAGCATTAATCTCAAGCAAACCCGCTTCGATCTCGACGGCGAGATCACCGAACCTTTCGGCATTTTCCGCAGCGCCACCGCCCGCTTTGGTTATGCGCGTTATCGCCACAGCGAACTCGACGGCAGCGACATCGGCACCACGTTCCACAACCGCGCATGGGAAGGCCGCCTCGAACTCCCGCACGTTGCCCTCGGCGATTTCTCCGGCACCGTCGGCGTGCAGAGTTCGTTCAGCGATTTCTCCGCCACCGGTGAAGAGGTGGTCACCCCGCCCTCGCGCACCGGGACGGCGGCCCTCTTCGCTCTCGAAGAGTGGAAACGCCCCCGCCTCACCCTGCAGCTCGGGGCTCGTTACGAACGCCAGTCCATCACGCTCGGCGAGGTCGCGCCCGGCCTCCCGTCGCCTCCCGGTTACACCGCCACAAGCGGCGAAAAAAAATCCCTCGGCGGCGTCAGCGCCTCCTCCGGCGTCGTCGTTTACCCGGCCGAAAACTATTCGGTCGGCCTCTCGCTCGCCTATTCCGAACGCCTGCCCACCGTGCAGGAATTGTTTTCCAACGGCCCGCACGGCGGCACCGCCGCCTACGAGGTCGGCACGTCCACGCTCGGCGTGGAGCGCTCGCTCGGTGCCGATCTCAGCGTCCGCAAACGCGCCGGCTTCGTCACTGGCAGCCTCGGCGCTTTCGTGAACCGGTTCCGCGACTACGTTTACGAAGAACCGCTGGCCTCCAACGCGATTCCCGCCGTCAACAATCCCGACGCGCTCACGCCCTACCAATTCGTCGCGGCCGATGCGTTGTTTTACGGCGGTGAGGCGGAGCTGACTTTCCACCTCGTCGACCGCCCTGGCCGGCGTTTCCACACCACGCTCCTCGGCGACTACGTGCACGCCCAGCAAACCACCGCCGATACCCCTCTGCCCCGCCTCCCTCCGCTGCGCTATGGCGTGCGTTTCGATCTGGGCGACGAACACTGGGACGCGAGCGCCGAGATCCGCCACAACCTCCGCCAAAATCGCGTCAGCCCCGGCGAGACGCCGACCGCCGCCGCTACGCTCCTCAACGCGAATCTCGCCTACACGCTTCCCGTCGGCCGCTGCACCTACGCGTTTTTTCTCCGCGCCGACAACCTCGCGAATGCGGAGGTGCGCGTCTCGACCTCGTTTCTCAAAGATCTCGCGCCGCTGCCCGGCCGCAGCCTCACCCTTGGCGTGCGCACAAGCTTCTGAGCCCGCGATGAACCCGACCCTTGATCGGCGGCGGACATCCCGGCGCCGCCGATCAACGACGGCGGGCGCTCGCAGGACACGTGGCGACAATGGCGCCTCGCGATGAACCGACGCCGAAACCTCTGGTCAGTGTTGGGCGTGCGCGCGATGCACCGTTGAGCCATGCCCCCCGTTTCGATCCCCGTCTCCACTTACCTCCTCGTGTCGCTCGTCGCCGGCGTCGTCGGTGCCATCGCCATGTATATCGTCATGCGCCTGCTCAATGTGCGCAACTGGGCGCATGGCGACATGGTCGCCGCCGTCGGCAGCATGATCACCAAGCGCCGGGAAAACAGCTTCGCCGTCGGCGCGCTCGTGCACCTGGTCGTCGGTGTCGTCTTCGCATTTCTCTATCTGTTGGGCTTCGCGAGAATCGGTTTCATCCACTTTCCCGCCGCACCGATCGCCGGCCTTTTTATCGGTGCATTGCACGGCTCGGCGGTGGCCATCGCCCTGGTGTGGGTTGTCTCGGACCAACACCCCTTGCAGGAGTTTCAACGCGCGAGCCTGGCCGTCGGCGTGCTGCACTGCATCGGTCACTGCGTCTTCGGCCTCGTCGTCGGCTTGGTGATTGCGAGCTGGCCAATTTGAACCGCGGCCGCCGCTGAACCGGTTCAGCTATCCAGGCCGAAAACCGCCTTCGCGTAATTTTCGATCGAGAACGGCTGCAAATCCTCCGGCTGCTCGCCGAGGCCCAGAAAATAAATCGGCACCTTGAGCTGCCGGTAAATACCCACGAGCGCTCCGCCGCGACTCGTGCCATCGAGCTTCGTCACCACGAGACCGGTCAACCCGAAATGCTGGTGAAACACCTTCGCCTGCTCGATCGAGTTGCTGCCCAGCGAGCCATCGACCACGAGCCAGCGATGCTGCGGCGCTGACGGATCGTGTTTTTGCAACACACGCCGGATTTTCGCCAGTTCCTCCATCAGGTTGCTCTTCGTGTGCAACCGCCCCGCCGTGTCGATGATGAGATAGTCGCGTTCGCGCGCCTTCGCCGCCTGCCAGCCGTCAAACGCCACCGCGGCGGAGTCCGCCCCGGTGTGACTCGCGACAATCTCCAAATCCAGACGCTGGGCCCAACTCTTCAGTTGCTCCACGGCGGCCGCGCGAAACGTATCGCACGCCGCCAGCGTCACCGTGCGCCCGTCCTGCTTGAGCTTCCACCCGAGCTTCGCCGCCGTCGTGGTTTTGCCGGAGCCATTCACGCCGATCATCGCGATGACGATCGGTTTTTTCTCCGCCGCTCCATCCGCTAATTCAGGCGCGCTCCTTTCACCCCGCAACGCGTTTAGTGTAGACGGGGTGCCCTCACCCCGCAACGCGGCCCCCTCCAGCGTCCCCTCACTCCCCGCCAGCACGCGCCGCAACACCGCCGCACCAATTTCCGCCGCCTGCCGCCCCTGAAGATCCTTGTCCTTCCCGTAAGCCTTTTTGATCTCGGCGAGAATTTCCGTCGTCGTCTCCACGCCAAAATCAGCCGTGTAGAGCGCCTCTTCGAGTTCCCCGAGCGATGCCGCGTCGATCTTGCGTCCGCCAAACAACCCGCGCGTTTTCGCCGCGATGCTCGAAACGGTTTTCGAGAAACCTTCTTTGAATTTTTTAAACAGGCCGAACATGGGAAAAGTGATGCCCCAGGCGTGCCAGGTGACAAGCGAGCCGGTGTTCCGGCTCACCACCCGTCACGCGCCACCCCTCACTCGGTCGTCACCTTGCGCGCATCGCGCCCGAGCTGATCCTTCAACCGGTCGAGAATGCCGTTGATGAAGCGCTTCGAGTCGGCGTTGGAAAACTCTTTCGACAGATCGATCGCTTCGTTGATCGAAACGACCGGCGGAATATCCTTCCGATAAATCATCTCGAAAATCGCCACGCGCATGATGCCGAGGTCGATTTTGGCGATGCGCTCAAATTCCCAGTTGTGGGCCAGCGTGCGAATGCGGCCATCGATGTCGTCGATGTGTTCCAGCACGCCATGAATCAACTCCTCGCCAAACGCGTAGTGCTCGCGCGGTTGGTCGAGATGTTCGAAAAACTCCCGCAAATCCTCGAGCAGATTGGCCGGCCGGTTAAGGCTCCACGCATAAAGGTATTGGAGCGCAGCCACCCGGCCGTCGCGTCGCTGGGCGAACTGGATTTTGCTCATCGGGACAATCTCCTGCGCAACGCCGCCATCTCAAGCGCGGCCGTCGCAAATTCTCCGCCGCGGTTGATCTTTCCGCGGCAACGCGCGACCGCCTGCGGCCGCGTATTGGTCACGATTACGCCATTGATCACGGGCACCCGCGTCTCCACCGCCACCTGTTGCAACGCCGCCGACACGCTCGCGCCGACCATCTCATGGTGCGAGGTATCGCCGCCGATCAACACGCCCAGCGCGATCACCACATCAGGCCGCCCCCGCCGCGCCAGTTCGTTGGCCGCCCACGGCACCTCGTGCGAACCCGGCACGCGCACCAGGATGAGCGCGGTTTCCTTCACGCCGGCGCCCAGCAAACCCTTCATCGTGCGTTCCAGCAAGGCATCCACCAACGACTCGTTGTAGCGCGCCGCCACCAGGCCGACGCGAAACGCGGAGCCATCGATCGCCGTTGCACTGGGAGCTGCGAGACTCATGAACCCGCTATGCCGAGGCCCAAACGCGCCTGCGGCAACCTAAAACCGCCCGCCCCGCGCCCGACCTAAATCCGCCCGCGCCCCGCAGGCTCCGCGTTGCAATATAGGTTGCCCGCTCATCGCCACGGCTAACACCTGCTCACCACGTCACCTGCTCGACAATTTCGAGGCCGTAGCCGTCGAGGCCAACGACTTTGCGGTTGTTGTGCGAGAGCAGGCGGATCTTCCGCAAACCCAGCGCCACCAAAATCTGCGCCCCGATGCCGTAATCGCGAAAATCCATCGGCGGTATCTCCTCCGGGCGCATCGCCAGCCGCTTCACCAGCTCCGCGCCGCCGTCGGCTTGCTCCATATACAGCACCACCCCGCGCCCCGCCCGCGCCACCGTTTCCAACGAGCCGCGCAATGCCTTGTAACTGTCGAGACCGCGCATCTGGAAAACATCGCCCAACAGGTTCTCGCTCTGCACACGCACCAGCGTCGGCTCCGGTCCGAGTGTTCCGATCGTCAACGCCAAGTGGTGCCGCTGGTCGATCAGGCTGCGGAAAACGTGCAGCGTGAAATCGCCAAACTCCGACGCAAACGGCTGCGCGCAGACTCGCTCAACCAAATGGTCCCGCTTGGCGCGGTGTTCGATCAATTGTGCAATCGAGATCATTCGCAGGCCGAACTTCTCCTTGAACGCGATCAGCTCCGGCAGCCGTTGCACCGTGCCATCGTCGTTCACCAGTTCGCACAACACGCCGCTGGGATGCAGCCCCGCGAGAATCGCCAGATCGACCGCCGCCTCCGTGTGCCCCGCGCGTTGCAACACGCCGCCCGGCCGCGCCCGCAACGGAAACACGTGCCCCGGCTGCACGAGCTGCTCCGGCCGCGCCGCCGGATCCGCGAGCAGCTTGATTGTCTGCGTGCGGTCGAAGGCGCTGATCCCCGTCGTGATGCCTTCCGCGGCATCCACGCTCACCGTGAAATCCGTCCGCTGCACCTCGCGATTCTGCTGCACCATCGGCCCAAGCCCCAGGCGCCGCAATTGCGGCTCTACCGTCGGCACGCACACGATTCCGCTGCAGTAGCGGATCATCATGTTCACGGTCGCCGGCGTCGCCTTCGCCGCCGCCATGATGAGATCACCCTCGTTTTCGCGCGCCTCGTCATCGGTCACGATCACGAGTTTGCCGTCCGCAATATCCTGGACGGCGGCTTCCACTGAGTCGAAAGGAGTCTGGTCCACGGGACGCATATTGGCGCAGGGGTGCAGGCTCACGACGGCATCCGCCGCTGTCAATCGCCCCGCGCCTCACCAGCGGCCGCCGGAGCGCCTTCGGGCGCGGCCGGCGTTGGCCGCGTCATCGCGAAGGTATGGCCGATCGTGTTCAATTGGCCGCTGATGCGTCGCAACGAGTTCACCAGGTCCAGGAAATGCGTGCTCGAGGCCATGGCTCCGCTCGCGGTGCTCAGGCGCGCATAGTGCGCCTTCTGCACTTCGATGCACCACTCCTTCAACGCGTCGCCCTCTTCCAGAAATTTCCGCGCCAGCCCGCGGTCGCGCGTGGCGAGGACGGAGATCGCCACATCCATGCGCCGCGTCACCCGTGCGTGCAGCTCCGTCAACACCCCCTCATCCTCCATCGAAAACGTCAATCCGCCCGCCCGCCGGCGTTCGGCGTGACTGCACATTTGCTTGTCGATGATGTCGGCGATCGATTCGAGCTGACTGGAGAAATTGAGCAGCCCGAACCGCAACTGTTCATCCCGCGGCGTCATCGCATCGGGTGCGATCTGGCTGAGGTATTGTTTGATCGCGCTGTTCAACTCATCGACGCGATCGTCGTGCTGGCGCACATGACGCGCCAATTCCACATCGCCGGTCTGAATCGCCCGCCAGCACCCTTCCAGCATCGCTTTGACCTCGTCGGCCAACCGCAACGTTTCTCGCGACGCGTTCGCCAGCGCGAACACCGGACTCGCCAGCGCGCTCGCCTCGAGGTGGGTCGCCACTGACGGCATGGCCAGCGCGCTGCTCTCGGCCGGCTTCACGGTGCGCTGCATCAGCCTCGCCAACGGCCCGGCGAGCGCCATCCCCACGAGCAGCACCACCACATTGAATGCCGTGTGAAAATCCGCCGTCTGGCGCAACAACGACCCCGGCGTGCCGCCCATGACGCGTTCAAACGTCCCCAACAGCGCCAAGCCCACGATCACCGCCGCGCCTTTCAAAACGAGATTCGCGAGCCCCAAGCGCCGTCCCTCCCACGTGCGCATGCCCACGATGAGCGACGTGATGCCCAAACCCAGATTCGCCCCCAGCACCACCGGCAGCATCAACCGCAACGTCAGATCGCCGCCCTCCGCCGCCGCGAGGGCGAGACCGATGCCCGCCGTCGAACTCTGCGTCGCGAACGTCAGCACCGCCGCGAAGCACACAAGGATCAAGGGGTAGTTTTGCAGGATGCCGATGATCGTGTTGAAGTCCGCGTTGCCCCCGAGCTGGCGCGTCGCCTCACTCGCCAGCGACATCGCGAGGAAGATGAATCCGAGGCCCATCAGCGCCTGGCCGATGCCGCGCACCGTTTCGTTTTTCAAATACTGATAGCCGATCAGGCCCGCGATGATGAAGATCGCGTGGTAATCGAAAAAGCGAAATGCGATCAACTGCACCGTTACCGTGATGCCGACATTCGCGCCCAGCAAAAAAGCCAGCATGCTCTGCGGCGCGAGACGCCCCGCGTTGAGCAATTGCAACGTGAGCAACGTCTGCGCGGTCGACGACGGCGCCACGGTGCCGAACACCCCGCCCGCCAGCGCCGCCGTCCAGCGCCGCCGGCTCATCCGCTCCAACCACGAATGCAGGCGGTGTCCGAGCAGGCGATCCAGCCCCTTGCGCAGGAAACGAATTCCGAACAGGATGAGCGCAACGCTCCCGGCTATGTTCAACAACACCATGGTCGCCTTAATGAGCGCGGCCCGCCGAGGCGCGCCGCCGCTGCTCAGTCTCGAAAATCAACCACGTAGTGCTCGTCGATCGGCGCGGCCCCTTCGGGGGCCAGCAGCGAGACAAAGAGTTTGAACGTATGCGGCGGCCGGATGGTTTTCTCCGAGGTCAACGCCGTGTTGTCCGCATTCGGCGTGAGGAGCGTCCGCTCATCGTTGGGCTGGTAACGCACGCTCCACCGCAACACCGCGCTGCCGACATCCGGCGCCACGGGCAACCGCTGCGCATCGTAAAAACGCATCACGAAATTCCCCCCCTCGATCATCAACGACAGGAATCCCGCGTCGCCCCGCGCGACGACCGTGCCGGGGATCGGTGGCGCTTCGGCCTTCACGCCCGGCTTCACCGGCGCCGCGACCAGCAACGAGGCGAACAACCCGCCCATCGCAATCCAACTCAACACCTGTTTTACGACAGGAAAATTCATGCCTCCACGCTAAGTCCTGCGCCCCTCGCGGCAAGCCGCAACCCGCCCTCCGCTCTCTCAATCCGCCACCTGCGCGCCGCATGTTGAGATTGTGTGCCTGCAATAAATCTTAACACTCCGCCGGCAACGTTCAGAACCCAACCTCACTCCCCATGCGCTCCTGCCGATTGCTCATCCTCCTTGCCCTCGCGTTGCCGTTCGCGGCGCACGCTTTGACCAATGACGACGTCGTCAAAATGCACCAAGCCGGCCTGTCGGACGACACTATCCTCGTCGCCATCAAACCCGACACGGCGCACTTCGACACCAGCCCCGACGCGCTGATCGCGTTGAAGTCCGCCGGCATTTCCGAAGCGGTCATCCGCAAGATGCTTTCGCCCGACGGCGAAACCTCGAGCGCGCCGGCAGCCGCAGCGCCGAGCAAGCCCTCCGTGTTCTTCGATCCGATGCCAACGATCGCCCCGCCATTCGTCAACCCGGTCGCAGGCCAGACCTATTACACGCGATTCACGTTTCACGAAGAAGACGGTGAATATAACACGACCAACTACACCCGCGGCGGCCTCGTGCCGATCAATACAGCTGTCACCCTGATCGATATGTCGGGCGATGAGATGCGCCTCAAACTCAACGATTCCGGCCGCCGGATTTCCGTGAAGAACAAAGAGAAATATACGAAGAAATCGCTGCCCGAATTCGCCCGCTTGATGCTCGCTGCGGAGTCGACGCCTCTGGACAAACTGCCGCCCGAAGTCGCGAAAGCCGTCCGTGAGGGCGAGCTGCACAAGGGCATGACCAAGGAACTGGTCCTCATGACGCGCGGCTATCCGCCCGCGCATGAAACTCCTTCGACCGACGGCGACCGCTGGGTTTACTGGAGCAGTCGTTTCATCAAAATGACCATCCTTTTCACCGATGGCCGTCTGACCGAAGGCCGCGGTATTCCGTGATCGGAAAACGGCGCGCCGTGAGCGATCGCCGCGTCCGCAGCGCGTCCACTTTTGCGCGCGGCCGTTTGCCTTTCGCCGCATCGCAATAAATACCGATGAAAAACGCCCGCTTCCCCGTGCGCGTGTTGCTTTTGGTCGTGGCCGCACTGCTCCCTCTGCCCGCGGCGCAGGCGTTGATCATTTACGGCGGCTCCGCCGGTCATATTACCGATCCAGGCTACGGCCTCCCGTGGGCCAACGTCGGTGACACCGGCATTTACCTCGGGGCGTTCGACACTGGCAATTGGGTGATCACCGCCAATCACGTCGGCTCAGCCGGCATTGTGTTGAACGGCACCGCGTATGCGTCCGTCGCCGGCTCTGCCCAACGCATCGGCACGAGCGACCTGCTCCTCTATCGCCTCGATGTCTCCAGCGCGGGGGCGCCCGACCTCCCGACTCTCACCTTCTCCGCCAGCACGCCGTCGATCGGCCAACCCATCGTCATGATCGGCGATGGCGGCGGCACCAAGGCATGGGCGACCAATACGGTGGAGCAATATGCGTTCTATAATCTCGTGGCCGACGGCCCTACGACCCTCGGTTTGATCACCACGGCCAGCGAGGTCGCCGGCGAAGGTCAGGGCCAGAGTGGCGATTCGGGTGGCGCCATCTTTTACCAGACCGGGCCCTCGTCTTGGTTGCTCTGCGGCGTGTTGAGCGCCATCGGCACCGACAACGGCACGAGCTTCACCGCCTCCGCCGCCGTTGGTTACTATTACAACGACATCGCAAATCTCGTTGGCACGCCCATCCCCGAGCCAACGACCTGCGCCCTGCTGCTGGGCGCCCTCTCGCTCGCGGCCGCGCTCCGTCACCGCCACCACAGCGCCAAACGCGCCCGTCGCCACCCGGAGCGGAGCAGCGCCTAGGCGAGGCGACGAAGCGGAGCGCGCCGCCGCGATTCTCCCGTTCAACACCGCGGCCAATTCCCTCTCTCGAGCGATCACGTCGCCGCGACGGCAAATTTTTCCCGGCCCCGCCCATCGCGATTGCGTCTGACGTTCGCGTGTTCATTTTTTCCGCCGATGGCCACCCCTCCTCTCCCCGGGAACGCATCCCCCGCTACTGATGGTCGCAACGCCCGCGGCGAATGGCGTCCGTCCTACCCCATCCGCTACGCCCCGGTTTTCGCGTGGCCGATGCGCGCCGCGCCCTTGCTCAAATGGCTCTTCGGCTGGCCCGGCTTCCTCTGGCCGGTCAATCTCTCGCTGCTGCTGATCTCCACCGCGTCGTGGTATTTCACCCAGCCGGCACTCACCCGCTGCCTCCACTTCGAATTCGGCTGGATTGCCCAAATCTGGCTGCGCAACCAGATCATGATGTGGCTCTACTACGGCGCGTTTCACTACTGGCTCTACATTCGCAAGGGCGAGGGGTTGAACAAAAAATACGACGCCCATTGGCCGGCAAAAAACAGCCGGCTCTTCCTGTTTCGCGATCAAATTTACGACAACGTTTTCTGGACCGCCGGCGTCGCCGGGCTCATCTGGACGGGCTACGAGGTGCTCACGATGTGGCTCTACGCCAACGGCCACATCCCGTGGCTGGAATGGGCGCGCCACCCGGTGGGGTTTGTCGCGTGGTTCCTCGTGATCCCCTTCTGGCGCGAGTTTCACTTTTACTGGGTACACCGCCTCATCCACTGGAAGCCGCTCTACAAACGCGTGCATTACCTGCACCACAAAAACAGCAATCCCAACGCCTGGTCCGGCATGGCCATGCATCCGGTGGAGACGATCCTCTATCTTAGCGTCTGCTGCATCCACTGGATCGTGCCCTCGCATCCGCTTCACTTCCTCTTCGATCTTCAGCACGCCGCGCTCGCGCCCGCCAACGGTCACCACGGCTACGAAGGCCCGATCGTGCACGAGAAGGTGCCCACCGGTTCGTATTTTCACTACCTGCACCACCGCTACTTCGAGTGTAATTATGGCGAAAGCACCATCCCGCTCGACCGCTGGTTCGGGACGTTCCGCGATGGCCTGCCCACCGGCGAAGGCGCGAAACTTCCCGGCGAACACCGTTAACGTGCGCCGTTCGGCCGGCCGCTCCTCCGCCCGCTCATCGGCGGACAACCGTTGAACGCCGCGGCTACGGCTGGCGCTTGCGCTCTGCCTTCAAATCCCGCCAACGCGCGAGTCGGTCGGCGATTTTCGCCTCCCAACCGACCGGCTTCGGCGAGTAAATCGCCACCGGTTTCTCCAGATAATCATCCCCGGAAATATTTTCCGGAAAATCGTGCGAATAGTTGTAGCCGACGCCCTGCCCGGCCCGCTTGTTCGCCTCGCCGGTTTTGCTCCGCAACGCCGCCGGGATCGTCTGCACCGGCTGCTCTTTTAACACCCGGTGCGCTTCCGCCAGCGCCAGCGTCGCCGAATTGCTCTTCGGCGCCGTCGCGATGTAGAGCGTGGCGTGGGCCAGCGTCAGCTCGGCTTCCGGCAACCCGATGAAATCGCAGGCGTGATGCGCGGCGACCGTGAGCGGCAACGCCTGCGGATCGGCGAGCCCCACGTCCTCGCTCGCCAGAATCACGAGGCGCCGCGCGATGAAGCGCGGGTCCTCGCCTCCCGCCAGCATCTTTGCCAGCCAATACATCGCCGCATCCGGATCGCTGCCACGGCAGCTCTTGATGAACGCCGAGATCGTGTCGTAGTGCTCGTCTTCGTCGGCGTCGTAGCGGATGCGCCGCTCCCGCGCGAACACTTCGAGATCGGCCGCCGTCAGCGCAGTGTTTTCCGCCAGACCGAGCACGATCACTTCGAGCGCGTTGAGGGCGCGCCGCAGATCGCCATCACACAACACCGCGAGTTGGTTGAGCAACTTCTCGTCCGCCGTGACGCCGCGCGCACCGAGGCCGCGCGGCACATCCGCCAAGGCCCGCGCCAGCACCCCCGCAATCGCCGCCGGGCTGAGCGGCTCAAGACGAAACAAATGGCTGCGCGAGAGCAGCGGCGGATTGACGTAGAAACCGGGATTGTGCGTCGTCGCGCCGATCAACCGCACCGTGCCCGCCTCGACATCGGGCAACAGCAGATCCTGCTGCGATTTATTGAAGCGGTGCAGCTCATCGATGAAGAGGATCGTCGCCGCTTCCGGTCGCATCCGCGCCGTCGCTAGAATCTGGCGCAACTCGGCGACGTTGGACATCACGGCGTTGATCCGCACGAACCGGCTGCCGGTCTCGTGGGCGATGGCCTCCGCGATACTCGTCTTCCCGCAGCCCGGCGGACCGTAGAAAATCAGCGAACCGAAACGATTTTGCGCGACCAGCCGCGGCAGCAAACTCCCGGCCCGCAAAATATGATCCTGGCCCACCACTTCGCTCAACCGCCGCGGCCGCATCCGCGCGGCGAGCGGCGCCGTGGCGGGCGGCGGCGGCGCTTCGCGCGCCGCGAGATCGTCGCGCAGCGGCTCGGCGCCAAAGAAATCAGGTTGATCGGCCGAAGGCATGTCTGGCCCTAGTAATGCACACGAAATCCGCCGAAGTAAAAGCCCGGACAGAATAGTGTTCAGTCGCCGTCGTTAGTCGTTTGTAATGGGCGGCATGCCCCAGAGTCTCGGACAGCGCGCGCCGCTGCTTTGGCTCGTTTTGCCTTTCGCCGCCGGCCTCGCGGTCGAAAAGGCCCGCGACCTTGCGCCCTTGCCGTGGCTTTTCGCCGGTGCGGCGACGGGCACGGTGCTCGCTCTCGTGGCGTTGCGGCGCGGAGACCGCGGATGGAGCGTGGCGTTGATGGTCACGCTGTTTTTCGCCGGCGCGGCGAGTTACACGCTGCACCGCGCGCGCCTGCCGGCGTGGGACCATCTGCCGCCGCGTGAAGCCACGGTCACTGTCCGCATCGACCGAGTCTTCGCGCCGAAATTCCCGAACCGCGTGTCCGCGTTGGCGACCGTCACCGCCACCTCTGAGCCTCTGCGCGAACTCGCCGGCCAGCGGGTGTATTGCGGCTTCACGATCGGCAAAAACGAGGCGCCCCCGCTCCGTTCCGCGGAAGTGGAAATCATCGGCGTGATCGAAACGCTCCCGCGCAATCCTCCGGCGAACACCTTCGACGGCTATCTGGCCAACGCCGGACTCAACTTCCGCCTGACGCGTGGTCGCCTCCTGCGCGAAGTGCGTGCCGCCGGCGCGTATCCGCGTTTCCGTGCACGCGCGGAAGAGCGTTTCAAAAAAATCCTCGGCACCGGCGTCGCCGACCGGCAACCGGCACTCACCGCCGTGCTGCGCGCAATGATGCTCGGCGAAAAGCAGGAACTGAGCGACGAGCAGGACGCGCTTTTCATGCAGAGCGGCACGATGCACCTGTTCGCAATCAGCGGCCTGCACATCGGCGTGATCGCGCTCAGCCTGCAGCTGTTGCTCGGCTTGTTACGACTGCCGCGACTCGTGGCGTTTTCGGCGTGCCTCGTGGCGCTCTCGCTTTACGTCGACATCACCGGGGCGGCTCCGTCGGCTGTGCGGGCGTTGCTGATGGTCGCACTGTGGCGCGCGGCCGCGCTGTTGCGACTGCCCGACAACAGTCTCGCGGCGCTCACCACCTCGGCGCTCGTCGTGCTGCTGATCGCGCCGATGCAGCTCTTCAGCGCGAGTTTCCAGATGAGTTACGCGATCCTCGCCGCGTTGCTGCTGCTCGGTCGACCGCTCGCCGAACACTGGCAGGCGAGCTGGCAACCCTTTCGCCATTTGCCGGAGGTGACGTGGTCCAAGGCCCAGCGCGCGATCACCGCGGGTTGGCGCTGGCTGGCTACGATCGTCGCGTTCGGCGTCGCCTCATCACTGGTGAGCACGGTGACGGGCGTGCTGTTTTTCGGACTGTTCACGCCCGGGGCGTTGGTGGCCAATCTGGTGTGCATCCCGACGGCGATGGTGATCATCGTCGGCGGCTTTGCCTCGCTTGTCTCGGGCCTGCTCGGCGTGGCCGCCTGGAGCGCGTTGTTCAACCACGCCGCCTTGACGCTTCTCACCCTGCTCGATGGGGCGATTCGCCTCTGGGTCAAGGCGCCGGGCGTGTGGCAATCCGCGGCGTTTGCGGAGCCATGGATCGGCAACGTGGCGTTGGCGGGGCTGCTCCTCGCGCTGCTCTGGGGCTACGCGACCGACTGGCGTTGGCGGCGGGGCGGTTGGTTGCCGCCGTTTGTCGTGGCCGGTTTGGCGCTGGCGCTCGGAGTCACGTTCGCCCCGCCGGCGCCGCCTCCTGCGCCGGCGCCAAAAAAACCTGTTCGCCGTCCGGCCAAAATGGTTCAGGTTGCACCCATGAAAAGCGCCTACGAACTCGCCATGGAACGCCTCGCCAAGTCGGACCCCGACGCGGGCAAGCCCTTGACGACTGAGCAAAAAGCGCGTCTCGCGGAGATCGACCGCTTGTATAAAGGCAAACTCGCCGAACGCGAAATTTTCCTCAAGAAGCAGCTCAACGACGTGCTCGCCGACGGGAAAGCGGACGAGGCGGAAAAAGTGCAGCAGCAACTCGTCAGCGAGCGCGCCCGATTGGAGGAAGAGCGCGACGGCGAAAAAGAGCGCGTGCGCCGCAACGGTTGAGCGCACCGCGGCGCGCGAACGAAATCACGCCGCCGTCTGCGCGGAACTTGGCGCCACGGTCTCGGCTCCTTGCTCGGCGAGAATGAAATCGGCGACCAAGGCGTGATGGTCGGAGGTCGGCGTCGGCTCGACGCGGCAGTCCGTGCATTGCAGGCCCGCATTGAAGAAAATGTGGTCGAGCACGTAGGGCCGGCGGCGCCAGGTGATTTCGGTCTGCTGCGCCGTGGAGAATCCGCACGCGCCAAACTGCGCGATCAGCGCGGCATGGTTGCTCGCGTTGAAGTCCCCGGCCAGCAGGGTCGGTCCGTTTTGCGCGCGCAGGAGCTCAGCGACCCGTTCGCGCTGCTGCGGGTAACGCGCGCCGCTGGTTTTGAGCATGAAGAACGCCAGCAGGTGCGTGTTGAGCAGCGTGATCTCGCGCCCTTCGACGACGGTGCGAGCACCGATCAGCACGCGATCCGTGGGCGTTTTAGCTTCGCCGAAAAAATCAAACGAGATCGGGGGCGACGGCAGGTCTTCGCGAAAAGTGTCGCGCAGCGGCGTGCGGGAAAAAATCGCGAGTCCGAGGCCGAACGGCAGTTCGCGCGGATCGGCGCGCGGGTAGCTAAAGCAACTGTCGTAGCCCGGCAGGGCTGCGCACAGCCGGGTGTAATTGGGCGGAGGCTCAACCTGCCGGCCGCCCGTTTGGGCTTGCTCCACTTCCTGCAGAAAAACGACGTCCGCCTCATGCCGGCGGATTTCGGCGATCGTGGCGTCCAAATCAACGGGGGCCTGATCCGGATGCGCCTCATCCCACCCTTGGCCAAACTGCATGTTAAACTGGAGAACGCGGAGCGGCATGCGGAAAAATCACTGGGGCGCCGCACCCGCGACCGGGGCGGCCGCGGGTTTCGTCACGGTGCGAGAGTTCGCTTCAGCGTGATCAGAATCGGCGGAGAAGCGGTTGAGCGGCACGTTCGGCGTCCGTTCGATCTTTGGCTGGCCGGGTGCGTGCACGGGCACCGCCTGCGCGACGCCGGATTGATAACGCTCGGCGATGCGCGGCTCGGTCACCTGCGTGGCCTGCGGCAGGTTTGTTTTCCGGTGATTCCACGCGTTCATCGTCGCCGGTTCGGCCGTAACGCGAAACACATCCCACCGCACGGGGCCGGCGGCCGACGTTATTGTGACGTGCCGAAATGAGGGGCCTTCACTCGCCTTCGTGACGTCCGGGACGATACGGGGAGGCACCGCATGAAGAATCTTCCCCGGCGTGGCGGCGCGCGGCTTTTCAGTGGTGATCATCACGCCGCCGCCCGGCTGAAACCGTTCGTTGCGTGCGGAAAAATCGGTCGACGCGCGCGCCGATAAAGCTCCGCCGAGCAACACGGCAACAACGGCGGGGGTGAAGCTGGCTAACCGCATGATGGGGGCGCCAAGGTGTTGCGCCAACCGCGCCCTGGCGGCAAACCCAATTTATAGGGCAAATCTACTCCGGCTCGGCCGTGCCCTCGACAACCCACTGTTTCGCGTCGGGGACTTGCTTGAAAAACTCCCGCAAGGCAGCGCTCAGGTGGTCCGCATAGCGGAAATGAGCGCCGACTCCCGTGCGCAGCTCCGCTTCGTAGATAAACTTGTCCGCATGCGTGCTATGCTCGAACGGCGTCTGCGCGCCGAGGAGCAACGAATAAACATAGGCCGGAGAGCGGCGCTCGAGCAGGGCGCGCGTGAGATCCGCTTGCGCTGCGAGCAAGTCGGTGTGCGCTGCGCGGTCGATCTCAGGCGGCAGATAGAATCCCGCCTGGATGAGCGGCGTATAGCGATGTCCGGTCCGATGGCGGTTGAGATCGCGCAGTTCGGCCAGCGCCATGTTATTCCACGCAAACGTCACGCGCATGCGACGCGTCGCGGTGCCCTGATAGGCGTAGCGGTTCGCGCGCGCCTGCAGTGCGCCGGCAACCGACTGCCGTTCCGGCAACCACGGCGGGGTCGCCCGGTCCACTTGCACCCAAACGTCGTCGTAAAGCGGATCTGCGGAGAGTCGGTCGAGCCCAAGGGCGCAACTGGCCGCAAGCTCCTGAGCGGCTTGTTGCTGAAACGACGCCTCGGGACCGCTGTGCCGCATCAGGCGCGGCGATTGTTTCAAGAGCACTTCCCGCAACAGGTTGGCCGCGGCCTGCGCCTCGGGGTGCGGGAGCGAGGCAAGATGTTTCACCGTCTGCGCCCACATGCGCGACGACTGCACGAGGCCGACATTCGTTCGCGTGGCGAGCGGGATGAAGTAACGCGCGCGATCGAGCGCGTAATTCTTGCGGAGCCGCGCGACGACCGCAGGTTTGGCGCCAGCCGGCAGCCGCACGCGGTCCGGCTCCGCGGTTGCGAGCGCATCGAGCCGCGCATATTCGGCATGATAGGCGGCGAAGGCGCGCGTCAGCACGTCGTGCCAGCGGGGCGCGAGGTCAGCCGGGATGCCGAGCTCATCGGCCGTGGGCACGTTGGCCGCATCCATGGTGATGTAGCGCGTGCTCGACTCCTGCCCGTCGGCCATCTGGGCGATTTCGAAGAGTTTATACGCGAGCCACATCGACACTCCGTCGAGCGCGATCGCCAGTCCGCCCGTCAACCCCCCGATCGAGGCGTGCCCATAATCGACGAATTTGAGGATGCGATCGATCGAGGCCTCGGGATTGGCGACGTCGACCTTCTCCAAGATGGCGGCGATGCCTTCGTTGCTGCGCGAGTAACGCGCGAGCACGGAGGCCAGCAATTCCGGCGTGACTTTCGGCAAATCCGCCGCGGTGGGCGGCGGCACAAGGGCGAGACCGGTGACTTTCATGCGCGGGAAAACACGAACGGTTCACCTCGCGCGGCGCGATGCAAAAGCGCTCGGCGACCCCTACGTTTTGCGCAAGGCACCCGCGCTCTCGGGCCGAAGCACCGGATCGCTGGCAACTGCGTCTCAGCGAATCAACGCGCGATGCCGCTTACCGCGTCAGGAGCCAGTTGCCGAGCGGACCTTGATAAAAGCCGAGCGCGATCGTGGCGAGGGCGAGAAGGACAAGCAGCACCGCCGCGAGCGGGCCGACCGGCGTGCGCGCGGGCCGGGGATCAGGTTCGCCTTCCGGCAACGGCGCGCGCCATGAGTCGAAGTAAGCGGCTTTAATCCATCCGAAATAATAGTAGATCGAAACCACCACACTTGCGATGGCGACTGCCAGCAGCACGTAGAGTCCGGCTTGGAACGCGCTCACGAAAATGAAGAGCTTGCCCATGAAGCCGGCCAGCGGAGGAATGCCCGCCAGCGAGCCGAGGCCCACGGCAAGCACGCCGGCCAGCAGCGGACTCTCCTTCGCGAGGCCGCTGTAATGGTCGAGTTCCTGATCCGTGTCGTCGGCACCTGCGAGATGAGCCATCACCCCGAACACGGCGAAGGACGCGAGCAGGTAGACAAAAAGATAAAAGTAGATCGCCCCGAGTGCGAGCGGCACGGTGACCGAGGCCACCACGCCCATCAGGAGGAAACCCGCGTGGGCCACGCCCGACAGACCGATGAGGCGTTTCACGTTGTGCTGCGTGAGCGCCGCGAGATTGCCGAAAATCAACGTGGCGACCGCCATGGCCGAGAGCACCGGCACCGTAAACGAAACGTAAGGCGCGAACGCCACGTGCACGAGGGCCAGCAAAATGCCGAAGCCCGCGGCTTTCGAGCCGATCGCCAGCAACGCCGTGATGGGCGTCGGCGCACCTTGATACACATCCGGAATCCAGATCTGGAACGGAAACGCCCCGATCTTGAAAGCAATGCCCGAGAGCACGAGGACGATGCCGATCTTCGCCAGGAGATTGTCGGGATTCGCCGCGAGAAAGTCGCGCAGCGCGTCAAACTGCATCGCGTTCGCCGTGTGGGCGGGCAACGCCGGGTTACCCGCGACGCCGTAGAGCAGCACGATGCCGAAAAGCAGCAGGCCCGAACTGAGCGCACCCATGATCAGGTATTTCAACCCGGCTTCCAACGAGAGCGGGTTGGTGCGGAAATAACTGACGAGAATGTAGAAGCCGACCGTGATCGTCTCCAGCGCCACGAACAACATCACGAAATGATTGCTCTGCACCAGCAGCATCATCGCCGCCGAGACGACCATCACGATGTGGTAGAATTCGACGCGCGGCATTTTCTGCCGCGGCAGCACGACCGTGCCGAGCCAGCAGACGAGGATCGAGGTCAGCAGGAAAAACACGCGCAGGAACTGGCCGTCGCGCGTGTGCCGCAGCAGGCCGCCAAACGTTTCCACGCCCACGAAGCCCGAGTGGAAATTGATGAGCAGGCCGGCGAGCAGGATGAGCTGGCCGATAATGGCGGCGCCGGGGATGAGCCGGTGCTGCGTTTTCGGCAGCACGATTTCCAACACCAGCAAAACGAGCGCAAGACAGCCCAGCGCCACTTCCGGAAAGATCGCCCACCACTGATTCGCGTCAGCGGCGGCCTTGAGGAGGTCGAGATTCATGACGGCGCTAAAGTTACTTGGTGGCGGCGGGCGCGACCGGTTGAGCCGCAAGCGCGGCGTTGAGCGGAGTCGAAATCGACCGCGGCCAGAAACCGACGAACAGCAACGCCGCGAGCAGGATCAGCGCCGGGATTTTCTCGCTCCAACGCAGATCAGCCGGCGGGTGATCGGCCATGACTTTGGTAAACGGTTCCGTCGGCGGGCCGAAGAACACACTGGCCGCGGCGCGCAGGCCGTAAACCGCGGAGATAATGATGCCCGCCACCGCCACGGCGGTGAAAGCTGCGGAGAATTTCCACAGCGCGACGAAGATCGTAAACTCGCCCCAGAAGTTGGCGAATCCCGGCAAACCGATGCTCGCGAAGGTCGCCGCGACAAAGAACGCGGCGAGCACCGGCGCCTTTTGCGCGAGACCACCCATCTCGCTCATATCGAATGTGTGGGTGCGGTGGTAAACGCTCGTCGATAACAGGAACAACAGCGCGACCGACAGGCCGTGCGCCACCATCAGCAACACGACGCCGCCACTCCCCAGCACCGAGAAACACGCGACGCCGAGAAACGCGTAACCCATGTGCATCACCGAGCTGTAACCGACCATCTGCTTGAGGTCGCGTTGCGCCATCGTGATGAACCCGACGATCAGGATGTTGCCGATGCCCGCGAGCACCGCGAGCGTGGTCGCCCACGGGGCGAGGCCCGCCGGCAGCAGCGGCAGTGCAATCTGGATAAGACCGTAGAGGCCGAACTTTTTCAGAACGCCGGCGTGGAGCATGGCCGCGGAACTGGGAGCCGCCCCGTAGCCGAGCGGCGCCCACGTATGGAGCGGCCACAGGGAGACGAGGATGCCAAAGCCAAACATCAACACGCCAAAAATGTGTTTCTGCAGCGTCACATTGAGCGGAGCCGCGGCGAGCGCCTGCCGGAGCTCAATCAAATCAAAGCTGTGGGCGCCGCTCTTGACGTAGATGGCGATCAGACCGATCAGCGAAAGCATCGCACCGAGCGTCAAATAGATCGTCATCTTCATCGCCGCATAATGACGGTCCCGCCCGCCCCACACCCCGACCATGATGAACGTGGGAATGAGCGCCAGTTCGTGGAAGAAATAGAAGAAAAAGATATCCACGCTGGCGAAAACGCCCATGAGCCCACTCAACATCACCAGCAAGAGCACGAGGTATGTTTTGAGCCGCTCCGCCTGTGATTGGATGGCGTAAAGCCCCGCCGCAAAACCCACGATGCCCGCCAGCGCGAACAGCGGCATCGCAATGCCGTTGAGGCCGAGGTGCAGTGAAATGCCCAGCCGCTCGAGACCGGTGGAGTAACGCGTATCGAAGGCGTAGGCGCCGCCGGCATTGGCAGGAAACCAATACCACGTGTGGAGGGCGAGCACCGCGGGCAGCCCGAAGCCCACATACGCGAGCTTGACGGCGTAGCGCTTGGGCAGGCCGAGCGCGATCACCAGCGCCACCGCGAGGGGCGCCAGAATCGCAACTAGCAAAGGATCGAACGGCAAATGGCTCATCGATTAAAACACTCCCGCGGCATAGGCCCAGAGCAGCACCGCTCCGAGTAGAAACCAGTAAACGTAGGCATGCAGATTGCCGACATGCAGGGCGCGGGCTCCGAGGCCAAACAACCCCACCACGCCCGCGAGTCCGCGGATGATCAAGCCGGCCAGAAAGATCTGTTCGAGGAAGTTCAGCAGCTCGGCGAACCGCTGTTGGATCTTGGCGACGTAATAGTCGTAAAGCTCGTCGATCCACAGCTTCGACGCGAGCAACGCGAACAGACCGGGCGCCTTCTTCGCCAACGCGTCCTCCGCCGCCGGTTTATAGAGCGCCCAGGCGGCCCCCACTCCCACCACCAACACGATCAAGCTCGTGATGAGAATCGTGTGCTCCGCGGCGCCTTCCGCGTGCGGAATCAGCGCGAAAACATCCTGGAAGGCATGCCCGTAGAATTTCGTGTAGCCACCCACCACCGCCAGCACGGCGAGAATAACGAGCGGAATCGTCAAAGTAAATCCGCCCTCGTGCGCATGCGCGGCGTGTTCGGTGCGCGGCGCGCCCAGAAAGACGATCCGCCACATGCGAATCATGTAAAAGGCAGTGAGGACCGCCGTGAAGGCCAGGATCGCAAAGACAGCTTTGTTGTTGGCGAACGCGAGATAGAGAATCGCGTCCTTCGAGAAGAAGCCCGCCAGCCCGGGAAACCCGATGATCGCCAGCACGCCGAGCGAAAACGTGAGGAAGGTCACTGGCATCTTCCGCATCAAGCCACCCATTTTGAAAATGTCCTGTTCGTGATGGCAGCCGTGAATGACCGAGCCGGAGCCAAGAAAGAGCAGCGCCTTGAAGAAGGCGTGCGTGGTGAGATGGAACATCGCGGCGCCGACCCCGGTGGCAACGACGGTAAACGCCATCTGTTCGACGTGCCCGCCGTCCGCATGGACGCTGATCCCGCCCAGTCCAAACGCCGCGACCATGTAGCCGAGTTGCGAGAGCGTGGAGTAAGCGAGCACCTTCTTGATGTCGTTCTGCGCAATGGCGCAAAACGCTGCGTAGAGCGCCGTGATCGTGCCGACCCACATGATCACCGTGAGCGCTTCTGGCACCATCAGCATGTTGATCCGGCACAGCATATAGATACCGGCGGCGACCATCGTGGCCGCGTGGATCAGCGCGGAAATCGGCGTTGGGCCTTCCATCGCATCGGGGAGCCAGACGTGCAGCGGCATCTGCGCAGACTTGCCGAGGGCGCCGCAAAAGAGCAGCAGCGGAATGCCCGCGCTAAAGACGAGTCCCCCGGAGGCGTGCAGGCCGGCCAGTTCGCCAAGGTCGACGGTGCCGTTCGCCCAGTAGCACCAAATGATGCCGAGCAGAAAACCGAAGTCGCCGACGCGGTTGACGATAAACGCCTTCTTCGAAGCCGCTGTCGGGGCGGCGCGTTCATACCAGTGGTTGATGAGCAGCCAGGAGCTGAAACCCACCAGCTCCCAGAACACGAAAATCATGAACAAATTATCGGCGAGCACGATGCCCACCATCGAAAACATGAAGATCGACAAGCCGCCAAAGAAACGGGCGCGGGCCGCGTCGTCGCGCATGTAGCCGAGCGAGAAAACGTGCACACACCAGCCCACGATCGCCACGATCGCGAGCATCAGCGCCGCCAGATCGTCGAACTTGAATCCGAATCGGAAAACGAAGTCGCCGAGGTGCAGCCACTCCATCGATCCGGTGAAACGGGCGCCGGAAAACACCAGTTGCAGCGATACGGCGGCCAGACCGGTCGCAGCGAGGACGGAGATGGCGGACGCGACCACGCCGGACCGGCGCAGAAAGAGCGCAATCACGGTGGCCGAGGCGAGCGGCAAAAGCAGAACCAAAAGGGCGAGCTGGACGGGCGTCATAGTGACCGGTCAATTAATAGCTGCAGAGCACACAAAGCGCGGCCCACGCAGTGCGCGGAAACCGCGCAACGATCGGTCGGGCCGGCGGGTTGAGTGCTCAGTCATCATTGAAATTACTGTGTTCTCGGATCGGA
This sequence comes from Horticoccus luteus, assembly GCF_019464535.1. Lineage (GTDB taxonomy): Bacteria > Verrucomicrobiota > Verrucomicrobiia > Opitutales > Opitutaceae > Horticoccus > Horticoccus luteus. The sequence continues at coordinate 3,268,782 of NZ_CP080507.1, forward strand.
GTGCGGTGTTCTCGGCGACAGGATTCGGTCTCAATTTTTCAAGTGGTTCAGGTCCTGCACCTGCACCGTCTGGCGCTGCCGGAAGAGAGCGACAATGATCGCGAGTCCGACGGCCACTTCCGCCGCGGCGACGGTGAGGATGAAGAACACGAAGACGTTGCCGTCCATCGTGCCGTTGAAGCGAGAGAACGCGACGAGCGCCAGCGTCGATGCGATCAGCATCAACTCGAGGCACATGTAGATCACGAGGGTGTTGCGGCGCAGCAGCACGCCGAAGAAGCCCAGCGCGAACAAGAGCCCGCTCAGCAGGACGTAATGGTAAAGCCCGATCGTCATTTGATATCCTCCAGACCATCGAAGCGTTTGCTCAGCACAATGACGCCGAGCATGGCAATGAGCAGCAGAAAGCCCACGACCTGCACGGGAAGCAGGTAGGTGGTGAACAGTTGGTAGGCGTAATTCTTGAGCGGCGCACCGATGGCGTCTGCGGCAGCCTGCGCGTCGGTGATTTCCGGGCGGCCCGCAATCGTGCAAGCTCCCGCGACCATCAACGCGAGGGCGGCGGTGGCGGCGATCGCGGTGACTTTCCCGAAGGGCTTGCGCGCGCCGCCCTGCACGTCGAGGAGCATGACGATAAAGAGAAACAACGCCACCACCGCGCCGGCGTAAACGAGCACCAACAGCACCGCGAGGAGGTAGGCTTGCAACAAGCCGAACAAGCCGGCGACGCCCACCAGGCTCAAAAGCAGGCACATCGCGGCGTTGACCGCGTTGCGATTGACGATCACGCCCACCGCGCAGACCAGGGTGAGCGCCGAAAGAATATAAAACATGAAGCCGGACATGGTGTTAGGAGCAAAACGCGAGCGAACTGGGGCAACGCAGCGCGCGCCGGGGCTGCAGGAGGAAAATCCCGGCCGTTGCGTGGCTGACGCGAGAATGCTGGCGACCCGAAGGTTTCATCAATGGGCGTTGCCGTGCTCCTCGGCGGCTTTCTTTTTGTCCCACTTGTAGTGTTCGTCGGGCAGCGTGCCGCCGAGTTCGTAGAGCCGGTCCTTGTGGTTGACCATTTCTTCGCGGCTGTAGCCGGTCATCGTGTATTGCTGTTGGAGGAAAATCGCCTCCTCGGGGCAAACCTCCTGGCACAGGCCGCAATAAATACAGCGCAGCATGTCGATATCGAACGCCTGCGGGGCTTTCTCGACATGGCGCGTCGGCGCATCCGGCGGAATCTCGCCGGGCGTGATGCGAATGGCTTTCGGCGGGCAGACGAACTCACACAGCTGACAGGAAACACATTTCTCCCGGCCGTTGGGATCCTTCACCAACGTGGGCACGCCGCGGTAGCCCGCCGGAATCGCCGGCCGCTCCTCGGGATACTCCATCGTGACCTTCGGCGCCATCAGGTGTTTGAACGTGATCTTCATGCCGCTGAGGATTTGCGGCATGTAGGTGCGCTCCGCGAAGGAGAGCGGTTTGCGATCGACGGGAATGACGGCCATGGCGAAAAAGAAATTAAGAGTGGAGCACAGAAGCCACAAAGCGCAGCGAGAACGCACCGCGATTGCCCGCCGGACTCATTTCCGCGGTCGCTGTGCTTCCTTCGTGGGCGCTAGGTGCGAAGATCATTTTTGCAGAAGAGCGATGCCCACCGTGTAAACGATAAGGTTGGCGATCGCGAGCGGCAGCAGGCGCTGCCAGCCGATTTTCATCACTTGATCGTAACGGAAACGAGGCAGCGTCCAGCGAACCCACATGAACACGAAGAGCATCGTAATGATCTTTGTGATGAAGATGACGACGGAGAGCACCCCCACGAAAAGCGGATGCGCGGCCCAGGCTCCGAGGTGGCTCAACCAGCCGATCAGCGTCGCCAGCGAGACCCACGGCAGCGGATTCCAGCCGCCGAGAAACAGCAGGATGAACACGCCCGAACCGACGGTCATGTGCGCGTATTCGTTGACGAAGAAGAGCGACCACTTGAACGCGCCGTATTCCGTGTGAAATCCGCCGACGAGATCGGCTTCCGATTCCGGCATGTCGAATGGCTGGCGGTTCGTCTCCGCGAAAAGCGAGACGAGAAAAACGAACGCGGAAATCGGCATAGTAAACACGAACCACGCCCCGCCCCAGAATCCGGCCTGGCTCTGGAAATCGACCACCCGCGCAAGGCTTAACGAACCGCTCATGCCCGGGGCGTTGATCCACAGGAAAACCGGGAGCACCGACAACGTCATCGCCAGCTCGTAGGAAACGAGCTGCGAAGTCGCGCGCACCGCGCCGAGGAAGGGGTATTTGGAGTTGGACGCCCACCCCGCCAGGATCAGCGAATAGACACCCAGCGAAGAAACCGCGAACACCGCGAGCAACCCGACATCGACGTTGGCCAGCACCAGCGGAATCAGGTGTCCGGCTTGATCGAAATACGCCCCGAACGGGACAACGACCACGGTCGTGAACGCCGGCACCAAGCCAACCAGCGGCGCCAGCATGAAGTAGAATTTGTTCACGTGGCCCGGGATCGGGTCTTCCTTGAACAACAGCTTGCCGCCGTCCGCCATGAGATGGAACACCCCGAGGCGTTGCAGGAACGGACCGATCACCGGCACCCACGCAAACCACGGCGGAATCGCCCGGTTCGGCCCCGGACGGCCTTGGATCCACGCGGAGACTTTCCGCTCGGCGAGCGAACAGACGCCCGCGATCGGGAAGATCACGAGGATGACGGCAAGACCCTTCAGGATGCCCAGCAGGATCGGATGGAGTTGAAAAAAGTCGGACATGGCGCCGGCGATCAAACGAAGCGGGACCGCGGCAGCCGGAAGGCTTTGGCGGGACGAACGAAACGCGAACGCGTTTCGTCATGACGGAAGGATGGGAGCCGCGGCGTGGTCATGCGGTCGCCAGGGCGGGGGCCGCCGCGGGTTTATAGTGCAACGTCTCGCCTTCCACAAAGGGCAGTGCGCTCCACGGCGTGCCGTCGAGGAGCAGGCCGGTGTCAGGGATGTTACGATAGGTCATGGTGGCGAGGGCCGGCACTTCGGCGGCGAGTTGCGCCCAGATCGCCGGGAGGTCAGCAGCAATCGCGGCACCGCCGGCGGCAGCAATGAGCGCACTCAGCGCAGCGAGGTCGTCGCTCGCGCCCGCGGGCCCGGGCACGGCCCGGGCGAATTTCTGAATCCGGAACTGCTGGTTGATGAATGTGCCCGCCTTTTCAAAGACGGTGAGGGTCGGCACGACGATCTTCGCCGCGACGCTCGTCGCGTTCGCGTGCGTGCCCAGATAAACAATCGATACCTTGGCGAGCTGCGCGGCGGTCAGGCCGGCCGCCGCCAGATCTTCACCGATCGCGACGACCGTCTTCACCTGGCCGGCCTCGATCGCGGCGCCGAGCGCGGCGAGTTGAGCGGAGGGCAGGGTGTCGATGAGGCCGGTGACGAGCGCTCCGCGGAGGTTCGGATTGCGATCAGCGGAGATGAGAATCTTGTCGCCCTGCCCCACCCGGCTGACGAGTGAGACGCGTGCCCCGAGCGTCGCGGCGAGCTGCTTCGTGAGGAACTGTTCCTCCACGGTGCTGCGCCCCGAGCCCACGACCGCGACGGCCCCAGCCTGGAACAGCGTCGAAGCCGCGGCGGCGGCCGAGGCCAGCGTGCCGGCGGCGCCCTGCACGGTGATCGCGCTCAAGCGGTCGGGTGCCGCCACTTGCTTGTAAAGGAGCCGTCCGCTGTCCGCCATCCAAGTGTCGTTCACTGCATCGTTGCGCCGCGGCGTGATGCGATAGATCACGCCCTCGCGCGACCACACGACGGTGTTGGCGCCAACGGAAGATTCGGTGTCGATGCTGTTGGTCTGCTTCAGAAACCACACGCGCATTTTGAACCGGAAATCGGTGCTCGTGAGCGCGCCCACCGGGCAGATGTCGACGGTGTTGAGCGAGTAATTGTTCTCCAGTTGCTTGCCCGGGTAACACGTGAGCGTGGAGAAGCTGCCGCGGTCGATGAACCCGAGCACATCATCCTTCGCGACTTCCTTGCAGAAGCGGATGCAGCGGGAGCACAGGATGCAGCGTTCATCGTCGAGCATGACGCGCGGCCCGAGCGGCGTGCGCTTCGGCTTCACGTTTTTCTGCTCTACGAAGCGGGAATAACCGCGACCGTATTGCGTCGCCTGTTCCTGCAATTTGCATTCGCCGGCCTGGTCACAAATCGGGCAGTCGAGCGGATGATTGATGAGGAGAAACTCCATCACGCCCTCGCGGCAGTCCTTGATTTGCGGCGTGGTGGTGCGCACGTGCAGGCCGGGCGAAACATTCGTCGCACAACCGATCTGAGGCCGCGGCATCCAGTTGATCTTCTGCTTGCCGCTCGCCGGATCCATGATGGGCGCCTTCGTGGCCGGATCGACGGCGGGAAGCCCCATCTCGATCAGACACATGCGGCAATTGCCTACGACCGAGAGTTTCGGGTGGTAGCAATAGTGCGGCACGTCGATCGCGACGAGGCGCGCGGCCTCGATGACGTTGGTGCCGCGGGGCACGGCGATCTCCTTGCCGTCAATGTTGACGGTCACGAGGTCGGGTTGAGCGGGAGCGATCATCGGAACGGAAATTTTATGGGCCGCGTCGGGGTGCGTCGAGGCGAAGGTCGGAAAATCAACTGGGAATCAGGCGAAGGAGCGTGGCATCAGGGTTGGGACTCTCGGTTCAGCGCGGTCAGATCAACTCCGTCGCGCCGTTCGGCCGGAGCGACTTCGGCGCCGCCGGGTATTGCGTAAATTCGTCGCCGAATTTTGCGAGAAAGCTTTGCGTCGGCCATGAGCAGGCTTCGCCAAATGCGCAGATGGTGCGGCCCGGAATCTGGTCCGCGACGCTCTTGAGTAACGCCCCATCCTCCACGCGCGCTTCGCCATGCACCATGCGGCTGGTGATTTTTTTCATCCAGAGCGAACCCTCGCGGCACGGCGTGCACTGGCCGCAGCTCTCGTGGGCGTAGAACGCGTTAATATTCGCGAGCGCTTCGACCATGTTGACGGAATCATCCATGACGATGACGCCGCCCGAGCCACCCATCGTGCCGATCATGCCGAGTGAATCGAAATCCATGGGCACGTCTTCAACGCCCCAGTCGTATTCCTCGCCCGCGCGAGTCTTGCCCTTGAAGCGTTCGCCGAACTTCAAAATTTTCGCCGACGAGCCGCCGGGGATCACGGCCTTGAACTTGCGTCCCGGGAGCGGTCCTCCGCAGACCTCGTTGAGCAACTGGCCCATCGTGATCTTGCCGGTCTCGAATTCATAGTAACCCGGCCGCTGCACGTGGCCGCTCACGCAGAAGATGCGCGTGCCGGTGTTGTTGGGCGTGCCGATCTTCGTGTAAGCGTCGCCGCCCATGTCGACAATATGCTTCACGTGGCAAAGCGTCTCCACGTTGTTCACGATGGTGGGGCATTGGTAGAGGCCGAGCACCGCCGGGAAATACGGGGGCTTGATGCGCGGGTAGGCGCGTTTGCCTTCGAGCGACTCGATGAGCCCCGTCTCCTCGCCGCAGATGTAAGCGCCCGCCCCGCGGTGAACGTAAATTTCGCAACTGTAGCCGCTGCCCAGCACGTCCGGCCCGACAAAATTTTGCTCCCGCGCCTCGGCGATCGCCGTCTCAAGAATGCGCGCGCCGTGCGGAAATTCGCCGCGAATATAAATGTAGGCCTGCTTCACGTTGTTCGCGAAACAGGAGATCATGATGCCCTCGATCAGCTGGTGCGGATCCTGGTGCATGATGTAGCGATCCTTGAACGTGCCCGGCTCCGACTCGTCGGCGTTGACGATCAGATAAATGGGTTTGCCGCTCTTGCGATCGACGAGGCCCCACTTCACGCCGCAGGGGAAACCGGCGCCACCCCGGCCCCGCACGCCGGACTTCTTCACCTCCGCAATGAGGTCCTCGGGTTTGCGCCCGATGCTCTTCTTCAAGACCTCGTAGCCGCCGTTCCGCAGGTAACACGCGATGTCATTCGTGTAGCCGGGTTCGTCGATGTGCTGGAAAATGAGACGGCGTTGTTCGGGCGCGGACATGAAGGGAAGAAACGGATCGTGAAGAAACGGCAGTTGCTTGGATGCTTTGAACAGAAGGCTCGCCGCGCGCTACGGGCGGCTCGCCCCTTTCTTTTGGCCGGCTTCGGCTTTGATTTGATCGCTCAGTTGCTTGGCCTTCGCGGCATCGACTTTTTCGTGCAGCTCGTCGTCGATCATGACCACTGGCGCAGTGCCACAGCTCGCGAGGCATTCGACAAACTCCACCGTCACCTCGCCGTCGGGCGAGATTTCGCCTGGGCCGGCGCGCGTGTTGAATTCTTTTTCGAACGTCGCGCACGTCTTGTAGCCGCCCATCAACGCACACGACAACGTGCGGCAAACCTTGATATGGCGCCGCCCGATCGGCTGCTGCCGAAACATCGGATAAAACGTCACCAGTTCGTAAACGTTGATCGGCTCCAGCTCCAGCTTCGCCGCGATCCACTCGATCGCCTCCGGCGAGATGTAGCCGGCGTCTTCCTGGATCAGGTGCAGGAGCGGCAGGGTGGCGCTGCGTTTCGACGGGTAATGCGGAATTACCTCATCGATGCGCTTCAAAGTGTCGGGCTTGAGATTCATCGGCCGGAAGGAACGGGTCGCGCATCGGAAGCCGCGAGCGCCCGCTGGCAGCTCACGATGCTTTCCTCGCGGTGACTGGAAGAAAAATGGAGGTTGGTTTTCAATTTGCTCACGGCTCCCCGTTCGATGTGCGTCGCTGGTTCAACGGTCACACTCGCCCATCACGAAGTCGAGCGAGCCGAGGATGGAGACCACGTCGGACACCATGGTGCCGACGCAGAGTTTGGGCAGAATCGAGAGATTGCAGAACGAAGGGGCGCGGATCTTCAACCGCCACGGCACGCCGCCGCCCCGGCTGACGACGTAAAAGCCCAAAGCTCCTTTGGGGTTCTCCGCTTCGAAATATACTTCGCCCGCCGGCATCTGCGGCCCTTCTGTCACCAACATGAAGTTCTGAATCAGCTCCTCCATGGAGGTCAGCACCTTGCTTTTCGGCGGCACGAAAATCTTTTTCGCGTCGGTCGCATACCACGGCCCGTCGGGAAACTTCGCCAGCACCTGCCGGATGATGCGCACCGACTGGCGCATTTCCTCACCGCGCACGAGGTAGCGGTCGTAGCAATCGCCCGTCGCTCCCACCGGCACGTCGAACTCGTATTGTTCGTAACCGCTGTAAGGTTTGTCTTTGCGCAAATCGAGCGGCACACCCGAACCGCGGAGATTTGGCCCCGTGATGCCGTAGGCGAGCGCATCCGCCTTCGAAATCACCCCGATGTCCACGGTGCGATCCATGAAGATCTTATTGCGCGTCAACAACTGCATCGTCTCCTCAAGAATCGGGAGAAACTGATCGCAAAACGCCCCCACCCGGCCGAGCCAGCCCTCGGGCACGTCGCGCGCCACGCCACCAATGCGCGAATAGCTCGTGGTGAACCGCGCCCCCGTCAGCTCCTCGAACAACGTGTAAAGTTTTTCGCGTTCCTGAAAACTGTAGAGAAACACCGTCCACGCGCCCACATCGATGCCGAACGCCCCCAAGCCGAGCAGGTGCGACGAAATGCGCGCCATCTCCGCCGTCAGCACGCGAATCGCGTGGCAACGCGCCGGCACCTCCAGCTTCGCGAGCTTCTCCACCGCGATCGCGTAGGCCATGTTGTTGGCCAGCGGCGCGAGGTAGTCCAACCGGTCCGTGTAAGGCACGAACTGGTTATAAGTCATGTTCTCCGCAATCTTCTCGTCGCCCCGGTGCAGGTAACCGATCACCGGATCGCACTTCGTCACGGTCTCGCCATCCAACTCCAGTTGGAGCCGCAACACACCGTGCGTCGAGGGATGGGAGGGCCCCATCGAGAGCGACATCTTTTCAGTCTGAAACTCGCCCTCGGGCGGATGCGCGGCGGCGGTTCTGGCGCCAGCTTCGGGAAAGGTAAATTCTTGAGCCATGGTGGGCAAGGTGCGGTGGACAGTAAGGACGGCGGTTATTCGGGTTTGGGCCGGCGCTCGTTCCAACTCTCGTCTTTGGCGCGCGGTTCCGCTTCCGCCATGTTGATCTGGCCGCTGTGCGCGACAAACGGTCCGCCGGCGAGCGGCACGGGGTTCGCCGCCATGCCCGTTTCCGCGACAATTTCGGCGTCCGGCAACGGCGCCTCGATGCCCGCGAGCGGGAAGTCCTTGCGCAACGGATGGTGCGGATAACCGTCCCACATCAGGATGCGACGCTGGTCCGGATGCCCGTCGAAGGTGATGCCGAACATGTCGAACACTTCGCGTTCCAGCCAGTTCGCCCCCGCCCACAATCCGATGGCCGTCGGCGCACTCGGCGCGGTATCGCTGGCGCAATCCGCCGCGATGCGCACGTAAACGTGCCGCGTCGACGAAAACAGATGATAGACCATCGTGAACCGCGGCGCCATCGCCTCGGACCAGTCCACCGCCGTCAGGTCCGTCAGCACGTCGAACGCGAACTCGTCACGCAGGTATTGCAGCGCAGCGATCACGTCGCCCATCGGCACGTTGACCGCCTCGTGATCGAGGCTCGCGCGCGGCGCCGCTTGCGGGAACCGGGCTTGCAGGGCGGAAGTGACATCAACAGTGGCAGACATGCGCGAATCGATGATCAGGCGGTGAAAAGTTTTCCAGCGGCGGGTTCGTGGCGGACCTTGTCTTGCAACCGCATCAACCCGTCGAGCAATGCCTCCGGCCGCGGCGGACACCCGCTCACATACACGTCGACGGGCACGATGCGATCCACGCCCTGCAGCGTGGCATAGCTGCGATACATGCCGCCTGTCGAAGCGCAGGCGCCCATCGCAATCACCCATTTGGGGGACGACATTTGATCGTAAATCCGCCGCACCTGCGGTGCCATTTTATAGGTCACCGTGCCGGCGACGATCATGCAGTCGGCCTGCCGGGGGGAGAAACGCATCACCTCCGCGCCAAACCGCGCGATGTCGAACCGCGCGCCGCCCGAGCCCATCAACTCGATGGCGCAACACGCGAGACCCATGGGCATCGGCCACATCGAGTTGGTGCGCACCCAATTGATGATCGCATCCCGCCGCGAGACGATGACTTCGCCTTCAATCTTGCTGTCGTAGCCGAGTTCAGTGCGGGAGGAGACCATAAGAGAAAAACTCCGCTAGGGTTGAAGCGGCGACCCTGCCGCGCAAGTCGCTTTTCGAGAAACCGTATCCTGCGGCCACTTAGAAGCGGGAGCAAGCGAGCTTGGAAGCGGGGCTCACCCCGGCGCACCTTCCGTGGAAAACGCGGGTTTTCCGTTGACCGCGTGCGGATGGCCTTGCTTCTTAACCGCTCCCTTCGAGGCCAACGGAAGTCCGGCGGTCTCGGCGGGCCTCCCGGAGAGGTGGCAGAGTGGTCGAATGCGCTCGCTTGGAAAGCGTGTGTAGGGAAACCTACCGAGGGTTCGAATCCCTCCCTCTCCGCCAGTTTTCGGCGGCCGCGTTTTAACGCCACCGCGTTCACCGGCTCACGGCCTGAGGTGCCTCGCCGACATCGGCTTCATAAACACCCTGCCCCGTTACGCGCGGCCGACCGCGTGTCGCCTTTGCACCATCTGCGGCAATCCGCCCCGGCGCGCTCAACTTCTCCCTCGCCACGCCGCGCCGCGTGTTTCATTTCGTTCCCCTTCCTCTCCTCACTTTTATGGCTAAAATTCCGTCCAAGCCCCGCATTCTCACCACCACCGTTGGCTCTTATCCGGTGCCGGACTGGCTCGCCGCCCTCCCCAGCGAACAGGCCGTGATCGATGCCACGCGCGTCGTGTTCGATATCCAACGCCAGGCCGGCATCGACCTCCCCACCGACGGCGAACTCTACCGCTTCGACGTCAACCACCCCGATACCAACGGCATGATCGAATACTTCATCCGACCGATGGCCGGGGTTTCGTCCGTCGTCGGCCGCTCGGTCACCGAGGAATTTGCCCGCCATGACCCGATGGGCTTCCGCCGCAAACCCGCCGGCGTCATCACCGGCAAACTCGGCGAAGGCTCCCTCAATCTCCTCGCCGACTGCCAGCGCGCCGCTGCGGTCGCCGGCGGCGCCTTCAAGTTCACCGTCACGAGCCCCTACATGCTCGCGCGCACGCTCCTCGATCACCACTACGGCAGCTTCGACAAGGTCGTCCTCGCGCTGGGCGAAGTCCTCGCCGCGCAAATGCCCGCGCTCCCCGCCGAATGCGTGCAGGTTGATGAAGCCAACATCCCCGGCAATCCCGACGATGCGCCCGTCGCCGCCGCCGCGATGAATCTCGTCCTCGACCAGATCGAAGGCGAACGCGCGGTCCACTTCTGCTTCGGCAACTACGGCGGCCAGACCATCCAGAAGGGCAACTGGCAAAAACTCGTTCACTTCCTCAACTCGCTGCACACCGATCACCTCGTTCTGGAACTCGCGCATCGCCCCGCGAGCGACCTCAACGCCCTCAAGGAAATCGACAAGGAAATCGCCCTCGGCGTCGGCGTCGTCGATATCAAGGTCAACCACATCGAAACGCCCGACGAAGTCGCCGCGCGCATCGAGGCCGTGGAGAAAAAAGTCGGCGAAGGGCGCGTGCGCTGGGTCCACCCTGACTGCGGTTTCTGGATGCTTAAACGCTCCATCGCCGACCGCAAAATGGAAGCCCTCGTCCTCGGCCGCGACAAATACCTCGGCTTGTAAATCGGCCGGTCGGAAACGCCATCCGCAGCCGAACTGCGAACTCCTATGTCTTCCGCAGACAGAGGTCGGCACCGCTGCCCGGGATCCCAGGAGCACACGCGTCCCGCGTGCCGCCATGGGCGTCGCGTCCAAGCCTTTCGCGATAGTTTCGACGAGACACCGACACGCGATCTCGAGACGCGCGCTCTCTCAGGATTGACCTGACCGCACGACGTCTCGCGGTCGCCGCACCGAATTTCGTCTTTCCCGCCTTCGAATTCCGCCTCCGCATTCGAACTCCCCTTCTTCGCATTCCCCTTTCCCCATGCTAAATCTCGCCATCATCGGTTGCGGCGTCATCGCCCAGTATCATCTTCGCGCGCTCGCGAAACTCACCACGGCCCGCGCCGCCGCCGTTTGCGATCTGCGCAGTGACGTCGCCCAAAAAACCGCCGCCGACTTCAATGTCCCGCGCTGGACGACGAGCGCGGACGAGCTCCTCGCCGATCCGTCGATCGACGCCGTCATTCTCGCGCTGCCCACCTGCGCGCGCACGCCCCTCGCCATCGAGGCCTTCCGCCGCGGCAAACACGTCCTCACGGAGAAACCCGTCGCGATGAACGCCGCCGATGTCCGTGCGATGCTCGCCGCGCAAGGCGACCGCGTCGGCGCGTGCTGCTCCTCGCGTTACCGTTCCTTCGAATCCACTCGTGTCGCCCGCGACTTTATTCGCACCGGCGCGCTCGGCGCCCTGCGCACCATCTCATGCCGCGCCGTCAACCCCGCCGGCAAGCCGCCCACAGGCATCCCGCCCGTCTGGCGCCTCCGCCGCGACCTCAACGGCGGCGGCCTCTTCGTCAACTGGGGCTGCTACGATCTCGATTACCTTCTCGGTCTGCTCGACTTCAAACTCACGCCGCGCCACGTCCTCGCGCGCACGTGGCAGGTGGGCGCGCCCTTCGCCGCCTACGCCGCCCCTGGCTCCGATGGCGAAACACACGTCAACGCCCTCATCACCTTCGCGGAAGGCTGCGTGCTCGACTACGAACGCGCCGAATCCTCCACCCTGCCACCCGACAACCACTGGCAGATCGCCGGCGAACTCGGCACCCTCACCTTGCAGATGATCCGCCATCCCGACGCGAAAATCCTCTTCACGGAGGCCGATGCCACCAACGGCACGCGCACCCGCGTCATCTGGGAAGGCGACGAATCGAAAGCCGGCGCCGAGCACGACGGCCCTGTCATCGATTTTGTCGACGCGATCCTCGAAAAACGCGCGCCCCGCACCTCCTTGCAAGACGCCCTCCTTTTCGCCCGCCTCGCCGACGGCATCTACGCCTCCGCCGACCGCAACGAACCCGTCGCCTTCGACTAAGGCTCTTTGCCGCGCGTCCGTGAAGGACGCCTCCGACTCAGGGAAAGCGCACAAACGGCCCTGCGCTTCCCCGCCGCGCACACCCGTTTTCTCCCAGGCGTGGCGCCAAATCTCCTGCGACGTTCCAGCCGCCCCTTCGGCGGCTGGTGCGCCGGAATTTCATTCGTGTTCCTTCGTGTCCATTCGTGGTTCAAAGGCATGTTCTGCGCATCCGAAGCCGTTCGCTCCCCGCGCCTTCGCCGCTTGAGCGAAGTTCAGACGTTCGCATGAGCGAATAAGAGGAGTCAGACCCCGTTTCGCGTGTCGGGTGCAGAGCTATTCTCCGTCAACGCAAGCGTGAGAATCAAAAAGATATAAACCTACGCGCCTCACCATTTTCACATAAACCGACAGGTTGATCGTTCTTATATCTCCCCCCCCCCCGACATAAAGCGAATGAATAGTCTACTCGACCGACGTTACTCTGTAGTGCCGTTCACATTCCTCTGTTATTTTAATCTTGCAACGAGTTCGAGCATATATTCCGGACCTACCTTGGGCGAACTATACGAGGTGCCTTTAACCCCACTATGAATTAACACATCATGAAAACACCGTCGTTTCTTCTCAGTGCCATTGCTGCCCTTCTATTTAGCTCCATCGTCGGCCATGCAGGCCCTGTGTTGATCGTAATGACGCCAGAGCTTATCAATGGGATCGCGGCGGCGCCTCAGACTTACATGAGCGTCCCCGTGGGCAGTTCGTTAATTTTGACTACCAGCGACGCGATGAACGAACAGACAACCGGGAATGTGAGAACCTACCAGTGGTCGAAAGACGGCGTCGCTATTTCCGGCGCAACGGCCGGAGCGCTCCCGTTATCCACCCTGAACGCAAGCGATAGTGGGCATTACACGATTGAGCCGAGCTCATCGCCTCCGGGCTCGAATTCAATCATGAGCTATGTAGGCATTCATCTCAGCGTTGTGCCGCTCGGTCACCTCGGAAACACATCATCACGACTAACCTTGAAGCTTGGGAACGACATCCAGATTTTTGGTTTCGTCGTTTCCGGTAGCGAATCCAAGCGGATGCTTATCCGCGTCGTCGGCCCTTCGCTCGCTGCTTTCGGCGTGCCCACCCCCGCAGCCCAGCCGCGCCTCAAACTCTATGACGCGCAAGGCCACGCGTTCGGGATCACGCCGACCACCTCGCCCGATTGGAACGCATTGTTCGCGCAAACCGGCGCGTTCGCGCTGACGGGCGGTGAAGACCCGGATCAAACGTGCTCGTTGCAAATCTTCCCGCCCGGCTCGTACACGGTGCAAGTCAGCGATGCCGCGACGCAGGGCGGAAATGTGTTGGTCGAAGTTTACGAGGTGCCCTGAACCGCCGTCCCGCTGCTTCCCTTGGTGAACTTGTGTCCGAGCTCCGTGACCTCCGCGGCACATAGCGCGGCCTACGCCAACGCGCGCGCCATCTTCACCAGCGCCCGCGGCAGATCCGCGTGCACCTGCTTGAACGGCAGCTCGCCTACCATGATCGGCACAAATTCATCCGTGTAGCCCGACCGCTTCGACGCCGGCTCGTCCGGCGCGTAGCCGATTCCGCCCACCAGGCTCACCACCCACGTATGCGCATGCGGACTCCCCGCCATGATCGGTGCCTGCAACGCATGGAAAATCTCCAGCCCGCAGCCCAGCAGCGCCACCGGCCCGATGCGCAACCCCTGCACGTTCACCTTTTTCTTCGGCGGCTTTTTTCCAACGTAGTCCGCCAGCAGCGAACGCAACCCCTGCAACCGCGACATATACAGCCCGTTCGTGTGCAGCGGCGGTTTGCCGATCTGCGTCGCATCCGTCACGCCCGGCGCCGCGAAAATCTGCTCGAACTCCGCGATCCGCGCCTCGACCGCGCTTCGCTTCCACAGCTTCCGCCCGAAGAAAACATCCTCGCGCGCCACGCCCAACTCCTCCGCCGCCATCGGCTGCGCGTCGCGCAAACCCGCCTCCACCGCCGCCGCGTATTTCTTCGACAGCACGCTCAACCCGCGCCGCGTCTCCGCCGGCCCGCGGTGACACACCGGCGGGTTGATGTCGCCGATCGCGCCCGCCAGAAAAATCGCCGTTGCGCCCGCGTGCTTCTGCTCGAGCTGCACCGACGCCAGCCCCACAAAATCTCCATGCACATCGAACGTCTGCTCGCTGCCCACCACCGCGTGGCAGCCGAAATGGTGCAATAGCCCGCGCAACTTTCCGCCCGCATACGCCGCCAGCACGCGCACCGTCGGGTCCGTATCCTGCGGCCGCGCCGGGCGAAACGTCGGGTCGAGGCGCACCTCAATCGGGTCAAACATCCACCCGCCTTTGTCCGTCTCGCGGTTCATCGCGATGCCCTCGCACGGCGCCTCGGCGTAACGCCATTCCACTTCCTCGCGCGCCGCCCACGCCTTGGCCGCCGCCTCCGCCGCGCGCGAGGGCAGCGTCTCGACATAAATCCCATCCGCCTCGCCCCAGCCAAACGTCCCGCCCGTCGCCGGTCCGCTGTGCGTGTGCGTCACGGCGAGGAAAACCTCGTCCGCCTTGAGTCCCGTGCGCGCCGCCGCCGCTGCGCGGATTTTCTCCGCCAGCTCGCGATGCACGCCCACCAACTCCAGACTCAACACGAGCGCACGGCGCTTGCCCTGCGTCACGGCCATCGCGCGCGCCCGCAACGGCGACGTGATTTTCGCCGCCGCGCGATTCCGATACGGGCCGTAACCCGCGAGCTGCACGCCGAGCCGCGGCGTGATGTCGCTGCTGGCGAAGCCCGCTTTCATCCGCGCACCGCGGGCGCGGCCGGGCCGGCGACGCGCTCGTGATCGCGCAACGCGTCGATGTTGGCCTCCACCTTGAGAATGATCTCCGCCATGCGGGCCACCATAGGCTCGTTCGGTGCCACCATGTCAAAACCCGTCTCCAACGCATGATCCACGCGCCAGCGCGCGTTGGGCAGCGGCAGATTGCGGTAATCCACTTTGGCCGCTTCGAGCGACGCCAGCCACGACACGCGCGGCCCGCGGTAATCCTGCCAGTGCAAGCGCGGCCAGTCGGAAATCGGCGACGGCACGTAGCCGACCATGTTCAACCCCTCGGCTTTCACCGCCGCTGCAAACGTGTCGCGACTGATGCCCGCCGCTTCGGAATCAAACGTGAACGACAACAAATGATACGACGGCTTCACGCCCGCGGCGTAGTTCGGCAGTTTCAGGAATTGCGCGCCGGCCAGGTGACCGCGCAAAAGATTAGCGTGGCGGCGACGCTCCGCGAGTTCGGCATCGAGCTTCCCAAACTGCTCCGTGAGCAGCACCGCGTTGAACGGCTCCACGCGATAAGTGTAAACCAGCGAGTCGCGATACGGCGCGAGCTCGGCCGGCATGCCGCCATCCGAAAACCTGCCCATATGCTGCCCGATCATCGCGCCCTTCCAGTAAACCGACTCGTGCGGCGTGACCATATAACCGGCCTCGGTCGTCGCGAGGACCTTGCCGCCCATGCAAGAAAACCCGGCCGCATCGCCCACGGTGCCGACCCGGATGCCGTCAATCTCGGCGCCATGCGCCTGACTGCCATCCTCGATGAGCATGAGCTTGTGCTTGTCCGCGATGGCGCGCAGCCGCTTGAGATTCGCCGGCTGGCCAAAAATGTGCACCGCCAGAATCGCCTTCGTGCGCGGCGTGATGGCCGCCTCGATTTGCGCGGGATCGATGAGCCCCGTTTCGCGTTCCACATCGACGAAGATCGGAATCGCCGTCTGGTGCAGGATGCAGGAAATCGACGCGCCCCACGTGTAAGGCGTCGTGATCACTTCGTCGCCGCAGCAGATTTCCAAACCCGCCAGCGCCGATTGCAGCGCCGCGTGCCCCGAACTCGTGGCCATCACGTGGCGGTTGCCATGATAGCGGGAAATAACCGCCTCGGCCTCGCCGATCTCCGGCACGTGCTTTTTGCCGAGCCCGAACAGCTTGCCGGCCCGCAACATCTCGGCGGTGCGCTCGATCGCGCGATCCGTGAACGTCGGAAATTTCGGATAAGTGATTTTTCCGACCGGGGTGCCGCCCAAGAGGGCGAGTTTGGAAGCCGCAGGGGCCAGGGTTGAACTCATGATGCCCCAACGTAACAGATTCGCCCCCGCGCGGGAATGGCCGCCCTTACAAAATCATGCCCGAATTTACGCTCCGGCAGCGCCGCCTGGCGGCGGATCGTAGCGATAGCCGACGCCGTGCACCGTCGCGATCGCGCCGTCATCGGCGGACGCTTCCAGTTTTTTCCGCAACTGCGCCACGTGCTGGTCGAGCGTCCGCGTCGTGCCGAGATAGTCCACGCCCCACACCGCGTTGAGCAACGCGTCGCGCGACAACACTTCGCCCGCGTGCGCCGCGAACACGTCCGCCAGCTTCAATTCCCGCGCCGTCAACGCCACCGTGCGCCCGCCGACCGTCGCCGTGAACTTCCGTCGGTCGATCTCCGCCGCGCCCACACGAAACACCGCCGCCCCCGCGTCCGCGGCCACCGGCGCGCTGCTCTGCCGCCCACGCCGCAACAACGCTTCGATGCGCGCCAGCAGTTCGTGCACGCCAAACGGTTTCGTCACGTAATCATCCGCGCCCAACTTCAAGCCGACGACCTTGTCGATCTCCTCGCCTTTCGCCGTCAGCAGCAGCACCGGCAACCGCGCTCCTCGCCCGCGCAACTCCCGGCACACATCGTAGCCGCTCGCCTTGGGCATCATCACATCGAGCACCACGAGATCGAATTTGTCCTGCGCAAAAAGTTTCAACGCCTGCGCGCCATCCGCCGCCGCCGTGACCGCGTAGCCCTCGCTTTCCAACGTGGCGATGAGGCCGAGCCGGATGTTGGCGTCGTCTTCCGCGATCAGGATTTTAGCTCTCATGGTCGTCGTCCTTCCCGTTTTCAGCCGCCGGTAATTCGAAAACAAACTCTGCGCCGCCACCGGCGCGCGCCTCGTAACGCAACTCGCCGCCGAGTCCCCGCGCCAGTTGCCGTGCAATGCTCAACCCCAGCCCCGCGCCGCTCCTTTCCGCGGTGAGCGCCTCGTCGACCCGATGGAATTTTTCGAAAATCCGCTCCGTGTGCCCCGCCCGCACGCCCGGCCCGCGATCAGCCACGCGCACGTCCGTGCGTCCCGCCAACGGCCGCAGCATCACGCTCACCTCGCCGCCGCCCGCCGCGTATTTCAGCGCATTGTCGAGGAGGTTGAGCACGATTTGCTCCACCGCATCGCGATCCGCCATCACCCGCACCGGCGTGGCCGGTAACACTCGCTGCACCGTCAGTCCGCCCTCGGCCAGACGCGGCGCATGCGTGTCGAGCAGCCGCGTCAACTCCGCCGTGAGATCGATCTCCTCGCGCGCATATTTTTTCTTCCCCTGCTCCAGCCGGCTGAAATCCAGCGCGTTGTTGACCAGCCGCGCCAGCCGCTGCGTTTCCCGGCTGATCGTCTGCAAATAACCGCCCGCCTGCGCCGCATCGCGCACGCGCCCCTGTTCGAGCAACTCCGCGTAAAGGCGGATTGTCGTCAGCGGCGTCTTGAACTCGTGCGACACGTTCGCGACGAACGACGTCTTTTGCGCCGCCTCCCCGTCGCTGCGCCGCGCCTGCGCCGCCAGCAATCCGCCGCCGACCAGAATCGCGCACACGAATAAAGCCACCAGCAGCACGCCCAAACCGAAAAATCCGCCGCCGCCCGAACCGCCGCCGCCGACCGGCGAGAAAAACGCCGCCACTTCCCAGCCTGGCAGGCTCGCGGGCGCGAGCGGCAGTCGCGCCGCCGGCTCGCTCATTCGTCCCGGAATCGCACCGGCCTGATGCATCACCCGCCCGCGCGGATCGAGCAGCGCATAACCCTCGCCCTGCTCCGGCTCCGCCGGCAACACGCCACCCAACCGGCTGATCAACGCCGCCATTTCCAACTCCACGCCGCGCACCTCACCCGCTCCGCCCGGTTGCACCCAGCCGAGCACATGCCCGCGGCCCTCGTCATCCTTCCACGCGACCCAATCCCGCCGATCCGGAACCGTTTCCGGCACCGCCGGGGCGCTCGCCGCTGGAGTCGCCGCCGCGTAGCTGTCACCCGCCCTTGCCGTCTCCTCACCTTCGCGGCGACGCTCCGCGGTCCCTTCTGATTTCATGGCGCGCGACGATGCCGGATAATTGCTGGTGCTCTTGGCGAGGGCCTGCGCATCGCGTCGCGCCGACTGCACCTGCGCCACGTTCGCCGCCACCTGTCTGCGGGCCCGCTGGTCCGCGAACTCTTTTTCCGCCGCGTCCTTCGCCGCGGCCAACGCCTTCGCTCCCGGCGTCTGCACCCACGGCGCGTGCCCGCCAAATTCCCGGTTGAACCGCCGCAAAAATCCTCGCGCCGCCTCATCGTCGGCGCGGCCATCCGGCCGGAGGATGCGGCCGCCCGCCGTCGCGCGAAACGCCGTCCGCACGAGCGGATTGCCCTGCTCCCACTGCGCCATGAACGCGTCGAGATTCCCCGCCGGCTCAGCCGCCAAAGTGTCGAGCAACCCCGTCTGCACATCGCCGATGAGCAACTCCGCGTTTTCCGCGATGAGTCGCGTCCGCGCCGCGATCGCCGCACGCCGCGCCGCTTCCGCCTGCGAGCCGCGCTCTGCCACCCGCGCCTGTTCGCGGCGGAGCAGAAAAACCGCCGCGCCACCCACGCCCAACGCCGGCACCAGCAACAGGAGCCAGTAGAGGAGAATGCGGCGCGCGGCGGACGACACGGCGGGACGGTAGCGGACGCACCGCAATTGAAAAGACGCGAAACGCTCTCAGCGTTGCCCCATGCTGTTGCTGCTCCCTTGCTGATTGCGCGTCTGCGCACTGTCCGTGCGGTAGGCTTTCCGCGCCGCATTATCGAGTCCTTCGCGCTCCAGCTTCTGCGCTTCGGGCGCCGCCGCCGCCGCGAGTTGCTGCACCTCCGCATTGCCATAGGTGACCGCCAGTTGATTCAACTCCGCCGAGCGCGCGCGCAATTGCTCCGCGGCTTCCGCCCGCCGGTTGGCATCGACCAGCGCGATCGCCTCATCTTTCGCGACTGCCAGCACGTTCGCGGCGTAATCCGCCTGCACCGCATGGTTCGCCGAGCTCACCACGTCGGCCGCATCGGCGCTGAATGTCACCGTGCGGCCGGCGGTCAGCGTCGCATCACGACCAGTCACCGCGTCGTTGAAGCTCACCTGCGCGCGGGCGATTTCGCGTTCGCGACCCGCCGCGCCCGGCGCGACTTCCACCTCGAGCAACGCGAATTTCTCCTGCCCGCCGTAAAGTTGATTCAACGACATCCGGGCCTTCTGCCCGCTGATCTCGCCGTCACGCCCCACAAAACCCACCGGCCGCACACCCTCGGGCAGCTCGACTTCGACCACGATCCGCCGCGCCACCACGTTGAGCACGTCGCCGAGTTCGGCGGCGAAGATGCGAGGCAGATCGCCACTGTCCTCGACGAAATACGTGTTGCCGTCGCTGCGCTGCGCCAGCCGCGTCATGAGATCCTCGTTATAACCAAGACCCAGCCCGATCGTCGTGACCGAGATGCCCTCTTTCATCAGCGAACGCCCGAGTTGGCCCAGCGCCTCGGGGGAACTCGGACCCACATTCGCCAGCCCATCCGACAGCAGGATGACGCGATTCACAAACCGCCGGTCTTCGAGCAACCGCCGCACCTCCGACGCGCCGCGCACCACGCCGCCATAGAGCGCCGTGTTCCCACCCGCTTCGATGCCGCCAATCGCCTGCGCCAACCGCCGGCCATCGCCCACGCGCTGCGCGGGCACGAGCGTTTCCACCTGATCATCATACACGACGAGCGACACCACGTCATCCGCCGCGAGCCGCCGCACCGCCTCGAGGGCCGCTTCCCGCGCCTTCGCGAGTTTCTCGCCCGCCATCGATCCCGAGCGATCGATCACCAGCGCCAGGTTCACCGGCGGTCGGAGATCGCGGCGCGGTAAACGCACGCCGTCGAGCGCGATCTTCAGCACCGCCCGCTCCGTCTGATCGGCCGGCAAAACCCGCCGATCGACTTCGACGCGCAACCGCACCGACTCAGGCACCGAGCGCACCGCCGATTGGGCGACCGCCGCGAACGACGCCGCGCTGACGAGCGCGGCCGCGAAGGAGAAAAGAAGACGTTTCATATGTTTTCTGGGATTGAACGCCGCCATTGAACCACTATCGCCGCGCGCAGTTGTCAGCGCGGCGTCAGCCAATTGTCAGGGATTTGTCATGGCGCGCCTCGCGCGACCGGGCTTGCCCGCCGTGCCCGCGCGCCTACGTTTCGCCCCATGTCGAAGGAGCGTTACATCGAGGCCAAGCAACGGTGGGCGGAGAAACAAAAAGCCCGTGGCGTCACGCGCCGCGCGGTCGCATCCGCCGACCGCCTCCCGCCGGGCCAGAAACTCACGCAGGGCTTTCCCGTCCTCGACCTCGGCGTGCAACCCGACATCCCGCACAGCGGCTGGGCCCTCATCCTCGACGGACTCGTGGAAAAACCCGTCACACTTTCGTGGGACGATTTTCACGGGCTGCCGCAGGTCGACGACGTGAGCGACTTCCACTGCGTCACGACGTGGAGCAAATACGACTGCCGCTGGGGTGGCGTCGCGTTCACCACACTCTACGAACTCGTCCAACCGAAAACCGAAGCCCAATTCGTTTACTTCACCAGTTACGACGGCTACTCCACCAACGTCCCGCTCGCGCAATGCCTCGACGACGACGTCCTCGTCGCCACGTCCTTCGACGGCGGCCCGATCCCGCGCGAACATGGCGGACCGGCGCGGGTGATCATCCCGAAACTCTACGCCTGGAAAGGCGCGAAGTTCATCAAGGGCCTCACGTTTCTCGCCGAGGATAAACTCGGATTTTGGGAAGTGCGCGGCTACTCCAACACCGCCGATCCCTGGACCGAAGACCGCTACGCCTGACGCCGCGCCTCGCCGCTCGCCGGCGGCTCATTCCAGTTTTCAAACGACGCCGCGTCCATCGCACCGATTTCCACGATCGCGAAACGCGCCGCCTCCGCCGTGAGCAAGCGTTGCAACGACCGCTCGCCGCGCGCCAGCGCCCGCTCCGCCGCCACCAAAATCTCCCGCGGATAAATCGCCGCCAGCGGCTCGAAAAATCCTTCGCGCCGCCCCACCGCGCCCCGCCCCGGCCCACACGCCGCCGACAACCGCCTCAACCACGCCGCTTCCATCCGCGGCAAATCCACCGCCAGCACCGCAAGGTGCGTCGCCGTGCTCGCCGCCAGCGTGGCGGCAATTCCCGCGAGCGGGCCCGCGTCCACCACGCGGTCGTGCACCACGCGCCCCGACGCCTCCGCGGTCGCCCACGCCTGTTCCGGCCGCGCCGATAACCACACCTCCGCCGCGCCCGCCTCGCGCAGCACGCGCTCCTGCCGCCGCCAAAGCGCTTCCCCGTTCACCTCCAGCAACGCCTTCTCGCGCCCCATCCTGCGCGAGTGTCCGCCCGCCAGCACCACCCCCGCCCAACGCAACGGCAACGGACTCGGGTTTTCGATGGACGACATCTCAGAGCTGATAACTGGTGCGGTAACTACGCACAAGTTCCCGTTGGACAGCCCGCCGCGGCGTCGCATCGTCGAGCGCCGACATGGCCAGTTCCAACACCCCGCTCGCCAACAAAATCCTCGCCGGCCTCGCTGTTGGCGTCGTGGCTGGATTGCTCACGCTCGCGCTCGGCCATTTTGCGCCGGCCGTCCTCACCGGCGCACGCCTCGCGTCTTCGCAGCTCTTCGATCCGCTCGGCCAGGTCTTCCTCCGCCTCCTCTTCTTCGTCGTCATCCCGCTCGTGTTCGCCTCGCTCACCGTCGGCGTCGTGCAACTCGGCCGGCTCGACCGGCTCGGCCCCCTCGCCGGGCGCACCTTTACGCTCTTCTTCGCCAACATGGCCATCGGCGTCGGCCTCGGCCTGATCATGATGAACGTCCTTCGGCCCGGCAATCACCTCGCCGACGACGCCAAAGCCCGCCTGCTCGCCGAATACGGCGGCGCCGCGCAGCAACACATCGCCACGCACGCCGCCCAGCCGTCGATGAACCTGATGACGCTCGTCGAAATGTTCATGCCGAAAAACCTCCTCGGCGCCGTCGCGGGCCACTCCAACAACATCCTCGGCGAGGTGCTTCCGCTCATTCTGTTCGGCATTCTCGTCGGCGCGGTCGGCACCCAGCTCAGCGAGGAAAAACGCCAGCGGCTGCAGTCCTTTCTCGAACTCATCGCCGAGCTGATGACGGGCATCGTGCACTTCGCGTTGAAACTCGCGCCCTACGCCGTCGCCGCGATGATCTACAGCGTCGTGGTCAAAGTCGGCACCGACATCCTCGTGGCCCTCGGCGTGTTCGTCCTCGGCTGCATCGCCGTGATGCTCCTGCACCTTTTCGGCACGATGTCGATCTGGCTGAAAATGTGGACCACGCGTTCGCCCGCGCAGTTCTGGCGCGATATCCGCACCGTCCTCGTCACCGCGTTTTCCACCAGCTCCAGTAACGCCACGCTGCCCGCGGCCCTCGATTGCGCGCGCGATACGCTCAAGATTCAGCCCAGCGTCGCGGGCTTTGTGCTCCCGCTCGGCACCACGATGAACATGAGCGGCACCGCGCTCTACGAAGGCTGCGTTGTCCTCTTCGTCGCGCAGGTGTTTGGCGTCGAGCTCAGCCTCGTCCACCAGATCGTTCTCCTCGTGCTCGCCGTCTTCAGCGCCGTCGCCGTCGCCGGCATTCCCGGCGGTTCGCTGCCATTAATCGCGGGGCTGCTGGTCACGTTCGGCATTCCCGCCGAGGGGATCGGCATCGTCCTCGGCGCCGACCGCATCCTCGATATGATGCGCACGATGATCAACGTCGGCAGCGACATGGTCACCACCGCCGTCGTTGATGCACAGGTGCTGCGCGCCGAAGCCCGCCGCGCCGTCGCGTAGCCCGCGGGCGCCGCCGCCGCGCCCTTCGCCAGCCGCGCTCAAACGTAGCTGTCCGCCAGCGACCGCCACCGCAGCCGCGCCTTGAGCTGCGCCGCCGTCAACGGCTTCGCCAACGTCACCTCGACGGTTTTTGCGCGCCCCGGATATAGTTCGAAGTAGTTGTCGCTCGACCGCGCCGTCGCCTCCGCGCCCGCGATTTCAAACGCGAACCGGTGCTGCAACGCATCCGACGTGAACGTCAGCTCCGCCGCCGTTTTCCCTTGCCACTTCACCGCTACTTTCGTCTTCGCGCGCGGCAGCGCCACGAACCGCGGCGGCGTGAGAAACACTGTTTCCTCACTCGCCACGCGCCCGCCGATGTCCAAGGCGATGCGCAGGTAAAGATTGTCGCGCCCGTATTTTGTCATCGCTGGAGCGAGATCGAGCGACGCTTGCTTCACGCTCTCCCCGTAGTTGAGCGCCACCGCTTTTTTGCCCTGCAACACGCGTTCGCCGCTGAGGGCGCACAATTCCCAGCTCACCGTGCCGCGCGCCTTTTCCGGCGCATCGTAAACCGTGTAAACATGCACCTCGCGCACCGTCGTGCGCCGGTAGTTGCCGATGGTCGGCGCCTCGTCGCCCGGCACGTGCGCCGTCACCAACGCCGGCGCGAAAAACCGCCGCGCCACATGCTGCAACGCCTTCCACCGCCCGGTGAACTCGAGCGAACTCCACGACGCCACCGGCCAGCAATCGTTGAGCTGCCAGTAGAGGGCGCCCATGCACCGCGGCATCGTGCGCCGGTAGTGCTCGACGCCCATCTGCATGCAATACGCCTGGTTCAACTGCGACAGATAGATCAACGCATCCTGGTCTTTGGGAAACCGATACCGCCGCGACACGTAGTCGAGGATGATCTGGTTGCCCGCCCGGTTCTTCTGATGGTTCTCCATCGTCGCTCCAAACACGTTGGCGTCGTCCTGCGCGCAAAACGTCGCCTGCGTCGCCGGCGATGCATAGCTTTGCATCCCGAATTCCGACACGAAACGGAAATTCCATTTCTCGTAGTCCTTCACCGGATGCCGCGCATGCCAGACATCCCAGAAATGCGTGTCGCCCGTCTTCTCGCCGAGCTCCTTCACCGCGTAGTCGTTGCTCCGCCCCTCGCCGCGGTAAGGCGACGTCGGCCAGTACGGCGTCACGCCATCCTCCGCCGCGACCACCTCCGGCAGCACGCGATGAAACACCGCGTCGTACTTCCGCCGCCGCGTCTCGTCCTTCTTCAACGCGTCCCAGTTGAGCGTCTCGATCTCGTTGTTGCCGCACCACAACGCCAGGCACGCGCGATGCCGGATGCGCCGCACCTGAAATTCCGCTTCCGCGCGCACGCTCCGCAGAAACGCCTCGTCGCCCGGATACAACGTGCAGGCAAACATGAAGTCGTGCCACACGAGCAACCCGCGCTCGTCGCACAGATCGTAGAAATCCTCGCTCTCGTAAATCCCGCCGCCCCAGATCCGCAGCATGTTCATGTGCGCATCCGCCGCCGACTGGATGTCCCGCGCATAGTCGGCGCGCGCGAGCGTCGTCACGAAGGCATTCGCCGGAATCCAGTTCGCCCCCTTCGCAAACACCCGCCGGCCGTTCACGACAAACGCGAACGACTCGCCCCACTCGTCCGCCTTGCGCTCGAGCTCGATCGTGCGCAGCCCGATCCGCCGCGTCCACCTGTCGAGCACCGCGCCGTCCGCATCGCGCAACTCCACCGTCACCCGATAAAGCGGCTGCGCGCCGTGATCGTTCGGCCACCACAATTGCGGCTCCTTCACGTGCAACGCCAGCCCCGCGTCCGTATCCGTCGCCTCGTCCGCAGAGCCCGGTGCCCCCGTCACTTTCGCCGCGCTCGCCACTTCCTTTCCCTCCAAGTCCATCGTCACGTAATAAGTGACCTCCGTCTTTCCCTTCGCCGCCGTCGCATGCTCCGGCGCGACCCGCACGCGCACGCCATCTGCCCCATGCGCCTGCGTCACGCGCACGTCCGTCAGCCGCGCCGCGCTCCAGCTCTCGATCCGCAGCGAGCGCCACACGCCCGCGCTCACGAAACGCGGACCCCAATCCCAGCCAAACTGGCACTGCTGCTTGCGCATCGTCGAACACCGGCCCACCGGATCGTTGAACTCCTTCGGCTGGTGTTCGAGCCGGTGCGTGCGAATGAATTCCGCCGCGCTCGCGAAACGAATCGTCAGCTCGTTGCGACCCACCTTGAGCCGCCGTTTCACGTCCCACCGCCAGCCGATGAACATGTTGTCCGTCGCGGCGAGCTTCTTTCCGTTCAACGTCACCGTCGCCAGCGTATCGAGCCCGTCGGCGACGAGCTCCACCACCGCCTCCGCGAGCGTCGCGCGCGTCACGTTGAACGTCGCCCGATATTCCCAATCGCGCTCCTCGATCCATTGCAGGTCGAGTTCGTTCGTGCCGAAAAACGGATCCGGAATCTTGCCGGCCCGGTGCAAATCCGTGTGCACGCAGCCCGGCACTTGGGCCGGCAGCCACGTCTTCGTCGCGGCATCGCGAAACGTCCAACGCGCAGCGGAGAGATCGAGAGAAGGCATCGCCCGCCGTTGAGCCCGATTTTCGCGCCGCGCGCGAACAGAATCCGGCGCAAAAACATTCCAACGTTGCCGCCAATCGTGCCGCCGCCTCGCAACGCCCCGCGCGCTCCTTTCAGCAGCACCCCTCCGCCGCCAACACCGCCCACGCTCCCGCCGTCTCCCGTTTCCTCTGCGTCGAAAGTCCGTCTTCTCCCTGTCCCATACCTCAGCCGACGCCGCGCCGTGAACTCACGCTCCCACCGCACTGCGCTCCACCGCCCCCTCCCGCTGCGGGAGCGGCGCCACGTATTGATACGTCGGGTCCACCGCCTGCCGCCGCAGGATCGCGATGATCTGACGCCACGCCGGCACCAAGCCATTCGGGCACGGCGGCATGTCCGGCAGGATCGCCTCGTGCAACTTCTTCAAATTGTAGCACGGCACCGCTGCATACATGTGATGCTCCGTGTGGTAGTTCATCTGCCAGTAGAGAAAACGCAGCACCGGGTTCAGTTCGATCGTGCGGCAGCACAGCCGGAAATCCGGCACCTTGTCCTGCAAGCCGACGTGCTGCGTATGGTTGCACAATAAAAACAGCCACGCGCCATAGAACGGCGCCAGCGACAACAGCACCGGCACGATCCACAGCGGCCGCCCCACCACGAACGACAGCGCGACCGACACCGCCAGAATCGCCGCGTGCCCCAGCAGCAGCCGCCGCGACCACGCGATCGCCGCCGCGCGCAACGCCGGCTTCTCCGGCGGAAAACACGTCAGCTCCCACTCGCCCTGGAACCGCCCGCGCGCGATCCGCCATTGATACGGCACCGCCCATTTCAGGAACGGCCAGTTGAAGAACGCCTCCTGCAGATAACGCCGCAAAAGGATTTTCGTCGGCAGCACGACCTCCTGGTCATCCGGCGCGTGCAACGTGTAGCGGTGGTGCCGCTGGTGGCTCGCATCGAACATCTCGTAGTTCAGCCACCCGAAAAACGACAGCACCTGCACGAAAAATTTATTCAACACCTTCGTCTTGAACACCGTGCCATGCCCCAGCTCGTGCATGCCGTTGGTGTGGAACGCCGACACCATCCCGTGGAGAAAAATCAGCCCCAGCGTCGCCCACCACGGCCAGTGCCGCCACCACGAGACAAACGCGAGCGTCGCTGTCGCGAGCACCACGGCGAGAAACCCGCCCGTCTGCACCCAGCCCTTCACGTCGCTGCGTTCGTGCAATTTTTTAAACAGCGCCGGCGGCAGCGGGCTGCGATACCAATCGACGACGGCGGGAGAACGCGTTTCGCTCATGACTACCTCGCACGTAGGCGGCGGCCACGGCCAAGGCAAGTCTCCCGCCACCGAAATTTCACCTCGGCCCGCGCCGCTCCTCCGCGTGTCCACCGCGCGTTCCGCCCCCGTTTCATCCGCCCGGCGGCGCCGCGCGTCCCGCCAGCGCTCCGCCCGGCCTCCCTCTGCGGTCCGCCTACGCGGTCATGATCTTCGCCTGCTTCGTCAACGTCTTCTCCAGGCTGCCGCAGACCAGGTCGCACAACTGATAGACCGTCGGGTCCGCGATGGCGTAAAACACCTGCAAACCGTCCTTCCGTCGCGACAACAGGTTCGCCTGCGTCAGCGTCTGCAAGTGCCGCGAAACATTGGCCTGCGTGCCGTCAACCTCCGCCACGAGCGTATTCACGCTCTTTTCGCCGTCGAAGAGCGCGTGCAGCAACCGCAGGCGCAGCGGTTCCGCCAGCACGCCGAAGCGGCGCGCCACCAGCCCCAGCGCTTCTTCGGACAACGGACGAGGTTTCTTTGGCATGCGGCAAAGAGGGCAAGATCGAACCATAAAGTCAAATATACGGATATGCGAATATACTAATACCGCTCCGGCGGCGCATTAGCCCGGCTGCCACCCGCCGCCGGGGCGTCGGCCGCCTTCCCCCGCCCCGGCGCGGCACGTGGTTCGCCGCCTGCCGCCGCCCCGCCCCGCGATGCGCCGCGCCCCGAGGCCGGTTGACGCCTCCGCGAGCGGCCGCGCGCGGGCCGGCCGGATCCGCCGCCGCCGCGCAATTACGGGTTGACATGCCCGCCCGTATATTCGTATATGCGCATATTCGTCAATCTCACACCATGAAAACCGACTCCTTCATCCGTCTCCTCGCCGGCACGGTCATCCTCCTGGGCTGCGCCCTCACCGCGTTCGTCAACCTGTGGTGGCTCCTCGTCCCGGCCTTCGTGGGCGCCAACCTCATCCAGTCCACGCTCACCGGCTTCTGCCCGCCGACCCTCGTGTTGCGCAAGCTCGGCTGGGTCGACGCCGACAACGTCATCCACTGGGGCGGCCAGCGCTGATTCGTGCCGCCATGTCCCCTCTCCTCCGCTTCATTCTCATCGTGCTCGCCGGCATCGGCCTCGGCGCCCTGCTCGGCTGGACCAACTCCTGCTCCTCCGGCGCCTGCCCGCTCACGTCCACCTGGTGGCGGGGCGCCCTCTACGGCGGCGTCCTCGGCGTCCTGCTCGCCGCCAGCTTTCGTTCCTAAACGCCATGCGCCCCTTCTTTCTCTCCCTTCTTTTGCTGGCCGGTCCGGTCGTCGCGCTCCGCGCTGAGCCGTGGACCGTCGAGCGCGCCGTGGCCACCGCCCTCGAGCAAAGCCCCGATGCCCGCATCGCCCGCGCCCGGGTGGAGGGGGCGCAGGCCCTCGTGGACCAGGCCCGCGCCGCGTGGCTGCCCCAGCTCGGCCTCTCGGGCCGTTATACCGAGACGAACAACCCGATGATGGCGTTCGGGGCCATCCTCAATCAGCGCGCCTTCGACTTCAGTCTCGATTTCAACCGCCCCGGCCGCATCGACAATCTCAACGCCACCGGCACGATCGCCTACAACCTCTACAGTGGCGGCCGCGCGACCGCCGGGCGCAACGCCGCGCGGGCGGGCGCCGCCGCGGCCGATTCCGATTTCCGCGCCACGCGCCACCAGCTCGCCACCGCCGTGGTCCAGGCCGTGCTCAACATCCGCAAGGCCCGCGAAGCCGTCACCGCGGTCGAGGGCGGCGTCGCCGCCTACGAGGCCGCCGTCACCGCGGCCCGCGCCCGGTTCGACGCCGGCCGGCTCCTCAAGGCCGACTTGTTGAGCCTCGAGGTGCAACTCGCCCAGACCCGCGAAGCGCGCTCCGCCGCCCGCCACGCCGCCGCCCTCGCCGCCCGCGCCTTCACGTTCATTCTCGGGCTCGAACCCTCCGACGCGCCGCTCGAATTCGTCGCCGACGATCCCGCGCTCGCCGGCCTCGCCGCGCCCGCCGCGCTCGATTTTTCCGCCCGCCCCGAACTCCAGGGTTTGCAGCAACGCCTTCGCGCCGCCGAGGCCATGGTCGCCGCCGCGCGCGGCCACCGCCGCCCGACCGTCAACGCCTTTGCGAGCTACCAATACGACCAGGGCTGGCAGCTCGACCGCCACGCCGATAGCTGGCTCGCCGGGCTCTCGGTGGACGTCAATATTTTCGACGGCGGCCAGACCTCCGGCCGCATCCGCCAAAGCAACGCCGCTCTCACCGAGGTGAGGGAAATGCTGCGCCGCGCCACGCTCGGCATCGGCCTCGAAGTCGAACAAGCGCGCCTCGCCCACGAGGATGCCTCCGAACGCCTCGCCGTCTCCGCGCAAGCCGTCGCGCAGGCCACCGAGAGCGCCACGTTGAGCCGCGCGCGTTTCGCCCGCGGCGCCTTGCTCACCGCCGATCTCATCGGCGTCGAGAGCCGGCTCCTGGAAGCCCGCCTCCGCCAGACTGTGGCCGCCGCCGATGAACGCCTCGCGCTCGTCGATCTGCGCCGCGCCGTCGGCCTCGATCCCGTTCCCCTCTCCCAACCCTGACCCTCCCGCCATGACCTCTTCCCCCCTCTCCGTCCCGCCCGCCGCCCGCCGGCGATTTGTTGCGGTCCGCCCTCTCTCCGCCCTGGCCGTTGCGCTGGTGCTCGCCGGTTGCTCCCGCCCGGCCCCTTCGACCGGCGCGGCCGCCCAAGCCGGTCCGCCCGTGCCCGTTCGCGTCGCGACCGTCCACGTCGAGGAACTGCCCGTCGTCACCGAAGTCACCGGCACCGTGCGCCCCGTGCAACGCGCGCAGATCGCCGCGAAAGTCATGGGCGCGATCGACGAGATGCCCGTCACCCTCGGCCAGGCCGTCCACACCGGCGACTTGTTGGTCAAAGTCTCCGCGGCCGAAATCTCCGCCCGCGTCGCGCAAGCTCAGTCGCAACTCAACGCCGCCCGCCGCGACCTCGACCGCGAACGCGACCTCCTCGGCCACGGCGCCAGCACCGCCGACACCGTCAAGAACCTCGAAGACCGCTTCGCCTCCGCGCAGGCCATGCTGCACGAAGCCGAGACGATGCTCGGCTACGCCACCGTGCGCGCGCCCTTTGCCGGCGTCATCGCGCGAAAATTCGCCCAGGCGGGCGACTTCGCTTCGCCCGGCCTCCCCCTGTTGGAATTGGAAGGCGCCGGCGATTTCCAAGTCGAGGCCGGCGTGCCCGACTCGCTCGCGGCGGCGCTCACCCTCGGCGCGCCGCTCACCGTCACGATCCCGGCCCGCGGCCTCGCGTTCACCGGCTCGCTCGCCGAACTTTCCTCGGCCGCCGATGCGGGCGCCCGCACCGTGCTCGCCAAAATCTCCGTGCCCGCGCGCGACCTCGTGCGCTCCGGCGAATTCGCCCGCGTGCGACTCCCCGGCGCGCCGGCCCGCGCGCTGCTCGTGCCCCTCGCCGCCCTCGTTCACACCGGCCAGTTGGAACGCATTTTCGTCGCCGACGCTTCCGGCCATGCCACCCTCCGGCTCGTGAAAACCGGCGCCACCCACGCTGACCGCATCGAGATTCTCTCCGGGCTCGACGACGGCGAACGCGTCATCCTCTCACCCTCGCCCGCCCTGCGCGAAGGCCAGGCCCTGGAGGTTCAGCGATGAGCGCCGCTCCGCTCGGCCCGCTCGGCGATCGGCCCCGCTTCGGTTTCGCGGGCCGCATGGCTTCGATGTTCATCGACTCGAAGCTCACCCCCATCGTCGTCGCCGCCTCGCTGCTGCTCGGTTTTTTCGCCGTGGTCATGCTGCCGCGCGAGGAGGAGCCGCAGATCAAGGTGCCGATGATCGACGTCATGGTCGCGATGCCCGGCGCCTCCGCCGCCGAAGTCGAAAATCGCGTCACCCGCCCGATGGAGCGCCTCCTCTGGGAAATCCCCGGCGTCGAATACCTTTACTCCACCGCCAGCCCGGGCGGCAACATGACCATCGTGCGCTTCGAGGTCGGCACCGACCTCGAGGCGGCGCTCGTGCGCCTCAACCAGAAGCTGCAGGCCAACTTCGACCGCATTCCCTTTGGCGTCTCCCCGCCCCTCGTCAAACCGCGCACGATCGACGACGTCCCCGTCCTCGCGCTCACGTTTCACAGCCGCCGTTACGATCACGCGATGCTGCGCCGCATCGCCGCCCAGGTCGACGAAGTGGTGACGTCCCTCCCCGAAGTCGCCGAGACCACGCTCATCGGCGGCAACCGGCGCCAGATCCGCGTGCTGCTCGATCCCGCGCGCCTCGCTTCGCGCAATCTCAGCGCGGGCCACCTCGTGCCGATGCTCCAATCGGCCAACGCCCAATCCCACACCGGCGCCCAGTCTTCCGCCAATCACGAAACGCTCCTGCAAACCGGCGCCTTCTTCCGCGACGCCCGGGACGTCGGCGCCGTGGTCGTGGGCGTCGCCGACGGCCACCCCGTTTACCTGCGCGATGTCGCCACGATCGTCGACGGCCCCGAAGAGCCGTCCAACTATGTGTTCTACGGCGCCTCCGGCCGGACCGGCGCCGCGGCCACCGCGACCGCCCTCGACGAACCCGCCGTCACGCTCAGCCTCGCCAAGCGCCGCGGCGCCAACGCCATCACCGTCGTTGACGCCGTTCTCGCCAAAGTCGATTCGCTCCAAGGCACCGTCATCCCCGCCGATGTCGGCCTCGCCATCACGCGCAACTACGGCGCCACCGCCGCCGATAAATCCAACGAGCTCCTGCTCCACATGGGCTTCGCGGTGTTCGGCGTCGCCGTCCTCATTCTCCTCTTCCTCGGCTGGCGCGAATCCCTGGTCGTGCTCCTCGCGATCCCCGTCACCCTCGGTCTCACGCTGCTCGTGTTTTACCTGCACGGCTACACGCTCAACCGCATCACCCTCTTCGCGCTGATTTTCTCGATCGGCATCCTCGTCGACGATGCGATCGTCGTCGTCGAAAACATCGTGCGGCACATGGCGCTCCCCGGCTGCCGCCGCAAACGCCTCCTCCAAATCGCCGTCGAAGCGACCGACGAAGTGGGCAACCCCACCATCCTCGCCACCCTCGCCGTCATCGCCGCCGTGCTGCCGATGGCCTTCGTCAGCGGCCTGATGGGCCCCTACATGCGGCCGATCCCGATCGGCTCGAGCGCGGCGATGCTGTTCTCGCTCCTCGTCGCCTTCGCCGTCACACCCTGGGCCGCCCTCAAAATCCTGCGCGGTCGCGCTTCGCACGCCGGCCACGCCGCCGCCTTCGTCAACGCTCCGCCCTCCGAGGAAATCGAAGCCGCCGGCGAGACCGCGCCCGAGACGGCGTTCACCCGCCTCTACACGCGCTTCATGCGCCCGCTGCTCGATCACCGCCGTTGGCGCTGGGCCTTCCTCGCGATCGTCTCCGCCGCCACCGTGGTGGCGATGGCGCTCGTCGGTCTCGGCGGCGTGAAAGTCAAGATGCTCCCCTTCGACAACAAGTCGGAGTTTCAAGTCATCATCAACCTGCCCGAGGGCGCCACGCTCGAGCAGACCACCCGCGTCGCCCGCGAAATGGCCGCCGCCATCCGCGACGAACCCGAGGTCTCCGATTATCAGGTCTACGCCGGCACCGCCTCGCCGTTTAATTTCAACGGCCTCGTGCGCCACTACTTCCTTCGCCGCGGCAGCAACGTCGCCGATCTTCAGGTCAACCTCGTGCCCAAGCACGAGCGCTCGGCCCAAAGCCACGACATCGCCAAGCGCGTCCGCCCCCGCCTCGCCGCCATCGCCGCCCGCTACGACGCCGCCGTCGCCGTGGCCGAAGTCCCGCCCGGCCCGCCCGTCCTCCAGACCCTGGTCGCCGAAATCTACGGACCGTCGGAGGAAGCGCGCCTGCACCTCGCCGAAAAAGTCCGCGAAATCTTCCGCGCCACGCCCGGCGTGGTCGACGTGGACTGGTATGTCGAACACCGCCAGCCGAAGACCCTCCTCCGCATCGATGCCGAGAAGGCCGCCCTGCACGGCATCAGCGAGGCCACGATCACCCGCACCGTGCAGATGGCCGCCCAAGGCTTTCCCGTCACGCTCCTGCACTCGCCCGCCGAACGCGAAGACGTGAACGTCGTCCTCGAACTCCCCCGCGCCCTCCGCGCCCGGCCCGACGACCTCCTCGCCCTCACCGTCCGCTCGGAGCGGAATCCGTCCGCTCCGCTCGTCCCGCTGCGCGAACTCGTCTCCGTCGTTTCGACGCGGGGCGAACGCAACATCTACCACAAGAATCTGCAGAACGTCACCTACGTCACGGGCGACGTCGCCGGCGTGGTCGAGAGTCCCGTGTACGCGATCCTCACGATGAACCGCGCCCTGGCCAGGCTCGACGGCCGCGATTTCGGCGGCACGCGGTCAGCCGTTGAAATCTACAACGCCAGCATGCCCGCAAACGACCGCGAACCCGCCCTGAAATGGGACGGCGAGTGGCAGGTCACCCTCGAGGTTTTCCGCGACCTCGGGCTCGCGTTCGCCGCCGTGCTCATCCTCATCTACATGCTCATGGTCGGCTGGTTTAAGAACTACACCACGCCGCTCATCGTCATGACCGTCATCCCGTTCTCCCTCGTCGGCATCCTGCCGGCGCACGCGGCCCTCGGCGCGTTTTTCACCGCCACGTCGATGATCGGGTTCATGGCTGGCGCCGGCATCGTCGTGCGCAATTCCATCATCCTCGTCGATTTCATCGAGCTGCGCCTCAGCCACGGTCTCTCGCTCCGCGATGCCTGCCTGGAGTCCGGCGCCGTGCGCTTCCGCCCGATGATGCTCACCGCCCTCGCCGTCGTCGTCGGTGGCCTCGTGATTCTCACCGACCCGATTTTCCAAGGCCTCGCCATCTCCCTGGTCTTCGGCGCCATCGCCTCGCTCATCATCAGCCCGATCGCCGTACCGCTCATCTACTACATGAGCCACGCGCGCCGCGCCGCCTCCGCCGCCCCTGCTCCCGCGTCCGAGCCGTGCGACATTTCGTCCTGAACGCGACCCGCGCCGCCGGCTCCCTCTGTCGGGGCGTGGTTCGTCCCCGCCTGTATTTCCCCGCCCGCATCGCCACGCTTCGACCGCCTGCGTCCTTCACGCTGCCGATCCGACGGCAAAATCTCGCATGAAATTCCTCGCGCTCCTCCGCGCCCTCTTCTCCCCCGCGCCCCGCGCCAGCCCCGCCAACTGGAGCGCGCGCCTCCGCGCCGGCACCGCCCTGCTCGTCGACGTCCGCGAACCCGGCGAATGGTCCTCCGGCGTCGCCGATCGCGCCGCGCTTCTTCCCCTCAGCGACCTCGACGGCCCGCGTCATCTCTGGCGCGACTTCCTCGCCCGCGCCGGCGACCGCGAAGTGCTCCTCTACTGCGCGTCCGGCCTGCGCTCCGGCGTCGCCGCTCGCACCCTCGCGCAGGAAGGTCTCCGCGCCGCCAACGCCGGCGGTCTCTCTGCCTGGGCCGCCGCCGGCTGGCCCATCGTGCGCCCCAAGGCCGCCGGTTCCGACCGCCGCCGCTGAGGCGCCTTCGTTTCCCGGCCCTCGTCTCCCGCCCAACCTTCCTCCCTCGCCTCTGCGGCCGCGCCGCCCCGGTCAATCCTCCTCCCATGCCGAACACCGCTCCCTCCCTTCGCTTCGTCATCGTCGGCGGCGTGGCCGCCGGTGCGTCCGCCGCCGCCCGCGCACGACGCCTCGACGAACGCGCCTCGATCGCCGTTCTCGAGCGCGGCCCCGATGTGTCGTTCGCCAACTGCGGCCTCCCCTATTTCATCGGCGGCGAAATCCGCCAGCGCGACGCCCTCTCCGTGCAGACTCCGCAGACGCTCAAAGCCCTGCTCAACCTCGACGTCCGCCCCAGCACCGAAGCCGTCGCCATTGACCGCCCCAACCACCGCGTGCAAGTGCGCGACCTCGCCGGCGGCACCACGAGCTGGATGCCATACGACCGCCTCCTCCTCGCGCCCGGCGCCGTGCCCGTCCGCCCCTCGCTCCCCGGCATCGACGACCCGCGCATCCTCACCCTCCGCTCCCTCGGCGACATGGACCGCATCAAGGCCGCCGCCACTTCCGCCGCGCACGTCACCGTCGTCGGCGCCGGCTTCATCGGTCTGGAAATGGCGGAGCAACTCGTCCGCCTCGGGAAGAACGTCACGCTGATCGAACTCGCCGACCAAGTGCTCCCGCCGCTCGACCGCCCGATGACGCAACTCATCGCGGACGAACTTCGCCGCCACCGCATCGACCTGCGCCTCTCCGATCGCGTCGTCTCCTTCGCCGCCACCGCCGACACGCTCGTCTGCCACCTCGCCTCCGGCACCACCCTCTCCACGCAACTCGTCATCCTCGCCATCGGCGTGCGCCCCGACACCGCCCTCGCCCGCGCCGCCGGCCTCGCGCTCAGCGAACGCGGCCACCTCCGCGTCAACGACCACCTCCAGACCAACGATCCGCACATCTACGCCGCCGGTGATGCCATCGAGACGACGGACCTCGTCACCGGCACCCCGAGCGCCGTTGCCCTTGGCGGCCCGGCCAACCGCCAGGGCCGCCACGTCGCCGATCGCATTTTCCGCCCCGCGCACACCCCGCCGTTTCCCGGCGTCCTTGGCACCGCCATCGTCCGCGTCTTCAACGTCGCCGCCGGCCTCACCGGCTGGTCCGAAAAACGCCTCCGGGCCGCGGGCCGCCCATTTCGCACCGTCACCGTCAACGACAACCACCACGCCGGCTACTTCCCCGGCGCCAAGCCGCTGCAGCTCAAACTGCTTTGGGACCCCGCGGACGGACGCGTGCTCGGCGCCCAAGTTTCCGGGCTCGCCGGCGTTGACAAACGCCTCGACGTCCTCGCCACCGCCCTCACCGGCCGCCTCACGATCGACGACCTCGCCCAGCTCGAACTCGCCTACGCGCCGCCCTTCGGTGCCGCGAAAGATATCGTCAACCTCGCCGGCTTCGCCGCGTGCAACGCCCGCGACGGACTCGTCACCCTTGTTGACGCCCTTCCCGCCGATCCCGCCGTGCAGATTCTCGACGTGCGCCCGCCGCCGCTCGTCCAATCGCATCCCCTGCCCGTGCCTCACGCGCTCAACATTCCCCTCGGCGCTCTCCGCGGCCGCCTCGGCGAACTCGACCGCGCGCGCCCCGTCGTCACCGTCTGTGCTCTCGGCAAGAGCGCGTATTTCGCCGCGCGCATCCTCGCGCAAAACGGCTTTCAAGTCACCGCGCTCGCCGGCGGCATCCGCGCCCACTTCGATCCGCTCAGCCCCGCGAAACTCCCCGTGCCGTGAACGCGCCCCGCGCGCGCGACCCAAAGTGTGGGCGGGGTGCCCCCACCCCCCGCTCCGCGCCCCCCCGTTCCTGCAGGCCGGTTACGCTCACCCGCGCCGCGTACCGCACGCCTCCGTCCTGTGGGCGGGGTGCCCTCACCCCGCACCCTTCCCGCGCGCCCCGCGCGCGCAACTCAAAGTCCCGCCCCACCGCGCGAAATCTCGCTTCCGCCCACGCCCACGCCCGCATCGCGCGCCGCGCGAACGCGGCCGATCGCCCCGCACCGTGGTGCAACGGCTTTTCCATTTGTAGGCCCTATCCCATCCCCCCGCCCTTCTTCCGCAGTCCCCCTCTCGCCTCTGCCGCTCCCGGCGCCACGCACAGCCCGGACAAAGTGTAACCTGTTAGCGACGCCTCACCTTCGCCTCACCTTCGCCTGCCGGCGCAGCGACCGCTTCTATTGTCCGTTCTGATTTTCGCCCCGCCGCGCGGCCGCGTGGCGAACAAGGGCTTGGGCTTGGGCTTGTGTCATAAAGTCGGCCAATCCAAAACAGCCCATGACCAAATTATCCGACACGGACGCCGCCCACCTTCACCCCGAAACGCTCGCCTTGAGCTACGGCTTCGACCCGTGGCTCAGCGAGGGCGCCGTCAAGCCGCCGGTCTTTCTCACCTCGACGTTCGCCTTCAAGAAGGCCGCCGATGGCAAACAGTTCTTCGCCTGGGCCCACGGCGAAGGTGCGCCTCCGAAGAAGGGCGAAATGGGCCTCATCTACTCGCGCATCAACAATCCCAACCTCGAGATTTTCGAGGACCGCGTCGCCCTGTGGGAGGGCATGCGTCACGCCCAAAGTTTCTCCAGCGGCATGGCCGCCATCGCCACCACGCTCCTCGCCACCCACGGCCCCGGCGACGAGATGATCGTCTGCGCGCCCGTCTACGGCGGCACCGATTCGCTCATCCACCATTTTCTCCGCCGCTTCGGCCTCACCGCCCATTTCGTGCCCGCCGGAGCCGAGGCCCCCGCGCTCGCCGCGGCACTCGTCACGCCCCGCACCCGCTCGATCTTCATCGAGACACCCGCCAACCCCAACAACCGCCTCACCGACATCGCCGCGATGCGCGCCCTCGCGCTGCACCAACTCGCCGCCGGCCGCAACCGCGAGCTCCTCGTCATCGTCGACAACACCATGGCCGGCCCCGTCTTCTCGCACCCCGCGAAAGTCGGTGCCGACATTGTCCTCTACTCCGCCACCAAATTCATCGGCGGCCACTCCGACGTGGTCGGCGGCGTGGCCCTCGCCAACGACGACGAACTCATCCACGCGATCGCGCAGCACCGCGCCCTCCTCGGCGGCATGCCCAATCCCTACACCGCGTGGCTGCTCACCCGTTCGCTCGAAACGCTGAAAGTCCGCGCCGAGCAGCAACAGCGCAACGCACAGCAAATCGCGGCCTGGCTCGCCCTGCAGCCGAAGATCCGCCACGTCTGCTACCTCGGCCTCCTCACACCCACCGACCCCGAATACGCCATTTATCAAAAGCAGCACAGCGGCCCCGGCTCGTTGATCTCCTTTTACCTCCATGGCGACGAAGCCCGGGCGTTCGCCTTCCTCGACCATCTCAAAGTCTTCCGCCTCGCCGTCTCCCTCGGGTCCACCGAGTCGCTCGCGCAACATCCGTCGTCGATGACGCATTCCGGCCTCACGCCGGCCGACAAACAACTTGGCGGCATCACCGACGACCTCGTGCGTCTCTCCATCGGCATCGAGCACCCTGACGACCTGATCTGGGATCTCACGCAAGCCCTCGACGCCGTTTGACCGGGCCGAACTTCCCTCGTGCCCGCCGCCCCGCCCTGCGTCCCACCCGCCGCCTCGGTTTGCGCCCCGCCGACGGCGGCTCCGCCTCATTCTCGTGGTCGTTTTCTTTCTTCCCGACCGTTCTCGTTCCCTCCCTCGCTCCCCTCCCTCTTCCCGCTCCGCCCGCTCTCCTCGCCCCGGCGAACGCGAATCCAAACGCCAACGCTTACCGCCCCGCCCCGATTTCGCCCGGCTATTTCCGCAATTGTGCGGCCCGCGCCGTTCGTCTTGTATTTTCGCCGCCCGAAAATCCCGGCCGGCCTCGCCGACCCTTCCTTGCGCCCGCCATTTTTCTTCCACGCGCCTTCGCGCGAACTCTCTCCGCCTGATTCTTCCCGATGTTTCTCTCCCGGTTTTCTCCCCGCCTTCGCCGCCTCCTCGTCCTCGCGCTTTTCGCCTCGTCCGTCGCGACCGGCGCTTTCGCCGCGGATCGCGCCCAGGTCACCCTGCTCGCCACCACCGACCTTCACGGCCACCTCCTCCCGCTCGACGATTACACCGGCCAACCCAGCCCCCTCGGTGTCGCCAAGCTCGCCACGCTCATCGCCCAAGCCCGCCGCAACGCGCCCGATCTGCTCCTGATCGACAGCGGCGACACCATCCAAGGCACGCCCCTCGCATATTTTCACGCGCGCAAGAACAACGCCCCGCCCGACCCGATGATGCTCGCGATGAATGCGCTGCAGTACACGAGCATGACCGTCGGCAACCACGAGTATAACTTCGGTCCCGCCGTCC
This sequence comes from Horticoccus luteus, assembly GCF_019464535.1. Taxonomy (GTDB): domain Bacteria; phylum Verrucomicrobiota; class Verrucomicrobiia; order Opitutales; family Opitutaceae; genus Horticoccus; species Horticoccus luteus. Next base: position 3,307,621 of record NZ_CP080507.1, read on the forward strand.
TCGCCAAGGCCCGCGGCGAAGCCCATTTCCCCTGGCTCTCCGCCAACACCTACCGCACCGGCACCGACGAAACCGCCTACGCGCCCTACGTCGTCAAGGAAGTCGCCGGCGTTCGCATCGGCATCCTCGGCCTCACCACCCCCGGCATCCCGTATTGGGAAAATCCGGAAAACTACGCCGGCCTCGAATTCCGCCCGCTCCTCTCCGAGGCGAAGAAATGGACCACTCTCCTCCGCTCGCGCGAACACGTCGATGCCGTCGTCATCGCGATGCACGGCGGCCTCGAGGAAGACCTCGCCACCGGCCGCCGCCCGCCCGGCAACATCCCGGGCGAAAACGCCGCCGTCGCCCTCGCGCGCGAGGTGCCCGGCCTCGACGTGATTCTCCTCGGTCATACGCACCGCGAAGTGCCCGCGCTCGTGGTCAACGGCGTCCTCCTCACGCAAGCCGGCCACTGGGGCGATTTTCTCGCGCGCGTGGATCTGTATTTCTCCCGCCCCTCGACCGATGCTCCGTGGACGCTCCTCGCCAAAGGCGCTCATACCATCCCCGTGCGCGCCGATACTCCCGCCGATCCCGCGATCTTGGCGATCGCCGCGCCGTATCAACGCGAGACCCAAGCCTGGCTCACCCGCGAGATCGGCACCTGCGCCCAACCCCTCGGCGCCGAAGACGCGCAATTCCGCGACACCGCCCTCCTCGACCTCGTGCAACGCGCCCAGCTCGAAGCCGGCCACGCCGACGTCTCCCTCGCCGCCAGCTTCAACCGCCACGCCCGCATCGCCGCCGGCCCCGTGACCGTCCGCGACATCGCGAGCCTTTATCCCTACGAAAACACGCTCTACGTGCTCGAAGTCACCGGCGCGCAACTCAAGGCCGCCCTCGAACACTCCGCGCGTTATTTCCTGCCCTACGTCGCCGGCAAATCCCCCGCCGAACTCGTCGATCCGAGCATCCCCGCCTACAACTTCGACGTCGCGGAGGGCGTTTCCTACGAGATCGATTTGCGCCGCCCGATTGGCGATCGCATCCAGCACCTCACGTTTCAAGGCGCCCCACTCGCCCCCGACCGCAAGCTCCGGCTCGCCACCAACAACTATCGCTACAACGGCGGCGGCGGCTACACGATGCTGAAGACGGCCCGGGTGCTCGCCCACCCCAGCGCCGAAATTCGCGACCTCCTCATCGCGTGGGTGGAGCGACATCACGACATCCCGGTCACCCCGACCGGCAACTGGCGCCTCGTGCCCTGAGGCGCCCGCACTGTCCGACCGGTCCACCGTTCGCTAACGCCATTCCTTCGTTCGCAGCCGCGAGTGCGCGATGCACTGCTCCCCCCGTCGCGTTTGCCGCCGCGCGCCGCCGGAAAGAGTTCGACGCCGACCGCGCAACCTCCCACGTTGCCCGCGCCCCCAACGGGCGCGTGACCGCGGCAGGGCGTGCGGCATGAGAGTTCAACATTCGTGCCCGGTCGAACTGCGGCATTCCGCCAAGGCAGGCCGGTCACACCCAATAAGGACACACATGGCCAAGACCCAAAACTCGAAGAAGCAGACCAAGAAAGCGCCGCTCAAAACGGCCAAGGAAAAAAAGCAGGCCAAGCAAGCCAAGAAGGCCCGCTAGTCGTTGGTCGCGGCCGTGGCGGCAACGCCCGGTCGCGCTGCCTGAGCCGCCACCGCCCGGAGGCGCGCATTCGCCGCCTCCGCGATGTCCCTTGCGTTTCGCCGGGGATGAGCGACGGTGGCGGCTCGTAATCGCGTAAGATGACAGTAGTTGGTGGGTCCTCAGATGAGCTTCCGCTCAGGTGATGATTCGAAACCCGGCTCCCGGGAACATGCTGACAACAGACGAAGCATACGAAACTCATCACCATGAATTCCAAACTCTACGTTGGAAATCTATCCTTCAACACGAACGAAGACGCGCTCCGCTCGGCCTTCGAACAATTCGGTGCCATCACCGACGTCTACATCGCCAGCGATCGTGAAACCGGTCGCCCGCGCGGCTTCGCCTTTGTGACGTTTGCCACCGAGGAAGAATCCAAAGCCGCCATCGAAAAGATGCACGGCACCCAGCTCGACGGCCGCGAAATCACCGTCAACGAAGCCAAGCCCAAGGAAGCCAGCGGCGGTGGTCGCAACTTCAGCAGCCCGAATCGTCGCCCCGGCGCGTTTCAGGATCGCGGCAACAGCCGTTACTAATCTCCCGCCCCGCGCGGTCTGATTTTCCGGCGAAGCGCTTTCGGCGCTTCGCCTTTTTCATGCCCGCCCAACGCGACCCGCCCGCGACAGCCGCTTGCCTTTCACCGCCCACGCGCGGCCGACACTCACCGGTTGATCGCGCCGCATCGGGAACAACGCGATCGCCGACGGCGGCAAACCCGCGCGAAGCCTCGCGCCCAAAAACCGGGCAGTTTAATCCGCCAGCAAATCGTAGCTGATCTTCCCCTCCGCCACCTCGCGCAACGCGGTGTCTTCGGCGGAAAGTTTTTCGAGCGACACCACCAACGGGCGGTTGCCCCGGCGCAGTTGTTTCACGCGCAGCGAGATCACGTTAACCAAAATATTGGGGTCATCGATGACCTTCAGGGCGGATTGCAGGTAGTCGTCTCTCATGGGAATAATGGATTGCCCCGCGTGTCGCCGGCGCGGCGAATTTGGCGGAAGCGATCATTATAGAAACGCCGAAGGGCGAAGACGATGCCTAACTTCACCGCCCGCGCCACCCGCCGACAAGCCACTGCCCCGCCACGCGCTTAGCCGCGTAATCGACGCCAAAAATCACCCGTCGGCGGCCGCACCCCAACATGCGAATCACCACCGCGCCCCACGACCCGATGACCCTGCCCGCGTCGCACGCACCTGCGCGCATCGCCCGCGACATCCTCTTCCAAAACGTTCAGAGGTAAATGGTGCCCGGGAGCGGACTCGAACCGCTACACCTTACGGCACAGGCTTCTGAGACCTGCGTGTCTACCAATTCCACCACCCGGGCAATCTGACGGAACGGGCAAAACACACACTCCCTTCACCTCGCGCAAGGAAATTGATTTCCCTCGCGCCTCCCGCTCTCCAGACTGCCGCCTCCCTATGAAAAAGGACGCCACCATCGCCAAGATCAAAGCCGAGAAGGTCATCGCGCTCATCCGCGCCCAAAACCCCGACGGCCTTCTCGATTGTGCCAAGGCCCTCGCGGAAGGCGGCCTCACCAGCATCGAGCTCACTATGACGACGCCCGGCGCGATTCGCATGCTCGAAAAAGCGACGTCCGAGCTTCCCGATTTTCTTTTCGGCCTCGGCACCGTGCTCGACGCCGAAACCGCCCGTGCCGGAATCCTCGCGGGCGCGAGCTTCATCGTCACGCCTGCCCTCCGGCCCGACGTCATCCAGCTCTGCCGGCGCTACTCCATCCCGGTGTTCAGCGGCGCCTTCACTCCCACGGAAATCGTCAACGCATGGGAAGCCGGCGCTGACGCTGCGAAAATTTTCCCCGCCGAATTTTTCGGCCCCGCTTACATTAAATCCGTCAAGGCGCCCCTGCCGCACATCGACATGGTGCCCACCGGCGGCGTTAACGCGGAGAACGTCGGCGCCTTCTTGAAGGCCGGCGCCATGGCGACCGCCGCCGGCAGTTCGCTCGTCGAAGCCGCCGCGCTCAAAGACAAAAACTGGGCCGCCATCACTGCGAAAGCCCGCGCATTTGTCGCCGCCGTCGCCGCCGCGAAGTAACGCCCGGCATCGTTTTCGCGCACCCTCGCCGCCTCGCCCCGCCGCCTCGTGCGGCGCGCCGGAGCTCAGCCCGCCTTCCCGGCGGGCTTTTTTGCGCGACTCGCTCGACGCAGGCCCTTGCCTCCACGCAGCAGCACGCTTCCTCCAAGTCGCACGTGCCCACGCGACCCGACGCGCCACCGCGCCCTACTTCCGCGCCGGCAAAAACGCCGCGATGTCCGGCAACTCTCGCACGCGTCGGCCGCCTTGGAGCCGCTCAAGATACGGATCCTGCTCCTGCTCGACGGTGACCTCGTCCTCTTCGCCGCCGCCCTCCTCCCAATCCTCGATCGTCTCGCCATCGTCTCCCGTCGCGATCCACTCCTGCTCGTCGTCAAACGCATGCGTCATCCGCCGCGCTTCCGGCGCGAGGATCAGCGCGGGGTTTTTCACGTGGCCACCTTTGAGCATTTCAAACAACGCCGGGTAAAACTGGTCGCGATACCGGGCTTGAAACGCACTCAACCACTTGTTCGCCACGTCCTCGCGGCGGTTGAGAAAAATCACGTCCGCGAAATGCACGCACGCATCATACCACGCCAGGAGCGGCGGGTTTTTCTCCGCCAACTGGCAGTTGACCACGCAGATCACGCGCGCCAGTTCGCCGCCACTGGTCGCGAGCCAGCTCTGAAACGCCTCCACTTGGTCGGCCGGGTTCCCATAACCATCGGCTACGAAAAACAGGTGCGTCGCCTCCGCCGGCACCGCCGCCGACACCGAGCCGTGCTCCGCGCTCCAACGCACGACCTCCGGCGTCCTCGCCGCCTCGTCGGCGATCTCCGTCTCCCGCGCCGCGAGCAACACCACCGGGCGCGCCGTTGCATCCAAGCCATTCACGATCAGATCGTGCAACACTTCGCGCCGCCCCGAGCCCGACGCGCCGAGCACCAAATACACCAGAGGTTTTTCGCCTGAAGCCATAGCCATGTGAAACACGAAGATTCCGCAAAAGGCGAAACTCCGTCAGCATTTTTTGCAACCCACCTCGCACTCTCGGCCTCGGGCGCTCCGCCCGCCCGTGCGCTCGCGTCAAAATCGCCGGCCCGGCACCTCCGCGCACCCGGCGGCTCTGTCCGCGCTCTTCGCCCCTCAACGCTTATGCGAACGTAAACGTCCCGCACTGCGCCGCCTGCCGCATCCAATGATCGACCAGCACGAGCGCGGTCATCGCTTCGACGATCGGCACCGCTCGCGGCACCACGCACGGATCGTGCCGGCCCCGCCCCATTAATTCCGTCTCGGCGCCAAGGATATCGACGGTCTTCTGTGACTGCAAAATCGTCGCCGTCGGTTTGAACGCCACGCGAAACACAATCTCCTCGCCGTTGCTGATGCCGCCCTGCACGCCGCCGGAGCGGTTCGTCGTCGTGTGCACCACGCCGCCACGCGATTCAAACGCATCGTTGTGCTCGCTGCCGCGCAGCCGCGCCCCCGCGAACCCGCTGCCGATCTCAAATCCTTTGGTCGCCGGCAACGAAAGCATCGCCTTCGCCAGATCCGCCTCAAGGCGGTCAAACACCGGTTCGCCCAGCCCCGCCGGCAGTCCGCGCACCCGGCACTCGATCACGCCGCCCACCGAATCGCCCTCGCTGCGCACGTGTTTGATGCGCGCGATCATCGCCGCCGCTGTCGCCGGATGCGGACAACGCACCGGCGTCGCCTCGACGTCCGCCAGCGTCGGAAACGCCGCCCGCGCCTCCTCCGGCATCGCGATATCGTGCACCTGCGTGAGAAACGCCCGGATTTCCACCGCCGCGCCGCCCGCCGCCTTCACCCCTTGCGCTAAAATCTTCTTCGCAATGGCTCCCGCCGCCACGCGCCCCACGGTTTCGCGCGCCGAACTGCGCCCGCCGCCGCGGTGATCGCGCCGCCCAAACTTCGCCTGATACGTGAAATCCGCGTGCGACGGCCGAAACTTGTCCTTCATCTCGTCGTAGGCGCCCGGTCGTTGATCCGCGTTGCGCACCAGCAGCGAAATCGGCGTCCCCGTCGTGCGTCCCTCGAACACCCCCGACAACACCTCCACGCGATCCTCTTCTTTGCGCGGCGTCACGATGTCGCTTTGTCCCGGTCGACGCCGATCAAGCTCCGCCTGAATTTCTGCCAGATCGAATGGCAGATTCGGCGGACAACCGTCGATCACTACGCCCACGGCCGCCCCGTGGCTTTCGCCCCATGTAGTGACGCGGAAAAGCTTTCCGAAAGAGTTGGGCATCGAGAGGCGGAAACGTTGGCGGCGCGCTCCGGCCCGGCAAGGGCAAACGAATCCCGAGGCAACCTTCTCGCGCACCCGGCGTCAGAATCGGGACAAACGCGTTTACAACCACTCTTCTTGTGCATTTGCTGCCCCTTTTCATGAGCCTGCGCTTTCTCCGTCTGCTGTCCGTCGCCCTCCCGGTTGTGCTTCTTAGTCCTGCTTGGGCGCAGCCTTCCACTCCCCCCGCCCGCACCGCTTCGCCTGCCCCGGAGGAAGAGACGATCCAGTCGATCAAACTTTCCGACGCTCCGCTCGAGACCGTGCTGCAGCTCCTCGAGCAATGGACTGGCCGCACCATCCTGCGCCCGCAAACCCTCCCGACCGCCACCTACACGCTCAACATCGTGCGGCCGATGCCGAAGAGCGAGGCGATCCACGCCCTCGAGACCATTCTCTCGATGAACCAGATCGGCCTCTCGCCGATGGGTGACCGTTTCTTGAAGGTCACTGCGCTCGCGCAAACCCGCACCGAAGCGCCCGAAATGCTCACCGGTTCCGCCCTCGATCTGCCGCCCTCCGGCCGCGTCATGTCGAAGGTCTTCCAACTCGATTTTCTGCGCGTCAGCGAATTCATCCCGCAGATCAACACGCTCCTCAATCCGCAGATGGGCGGGCCGGTGATCTTCGACAAAACCAACGCCGCACTCATCACCGATTCGGTCAGCAACCTTCAGCGCGTCGAAACGCTCGTCCGCGAGCTCGACAAGCCCATCACGGCCAACATGACGCCGCGCTTTTACCCGCTGCACTTCGCGAAGGCCAGCGACTTGGTCAACAAGCTCCGTGCGCTCTTCCAAGGCCCTCTCCAAGGCCAGCTCGGCAGCGCCACCACCTACACCGCCGACGACCGCACCAACCAAGTCATCGTTATCGCGGACCGGCGCCAGCGTGAGTTCTTCGACGACCTCATCGCCAAGCTCGACGTGAAAGCCGAGCCCAACACGCGCAACGAAGTCATCTACTTGAAGCACGCTTCGTCGAAAGACGTTTCCACCCTCCTCAGCCAGCTCGTCTCCGGTCAGAACAACGCTGCGAAATCCACCGGCGCCGGCGGTTCTCTCCGCCCTGGTCAAGTCGTGACGCCCAACCAACCCGCCGGCACCCCTGCCGCGCCCGCCACCAACGCCTCAGCCACTCTCGCCGGCCTCGGCATCGATAACACTACGGAGTTCAGCAGTCTGGTCACGATCATCCCCGACGAACGCAGCAACGCCGTGATCGTTTCCGGCACCGTCGACGACGTCCGCCTGATCCGTGAACTCGTCGAGAAAATCGACATCGTTTTGGCCCAAGTGAAAATCGAAGTGATCATCGCCGAGGTCACCTTGAACGACAACGACAAGAGCGGCATCGCCTCACTCGGACTCACAATCGGCCAAAATCCGAAGAACGGGAAAACCCAGATTACCAACTTTAGCTCAGGCAGTGTTTCCTCAACGGGCGGGGTGACCAGCGGCATCGCCGGTTGGGCCATCACCGGCGGCGTCGTCAACCCCCTCGCGTTCCAAGCCTTCCTCGGTGACACCGGTGCCAACAGCAACGTGAAGATTCTGTCCGCGCCGACCATCATGGCGGTGCACAATAAGGAAGCGGAAATCATCGTCGGCCAGTCGCAGCCCATTATCACCGGCAGCACGTCGAGTCCCATCTCCTCCGGCGTCACCACCGCGAACAGTTTGGTCACCAGCTCCCAGGTCACTTACAAAGACATCGCGATCGACTTGAAAGTCACGCCCCTCATCGGCGACGACGGCAGTATCGAACTCAAGATCGACCAGAAAGTGGATGACATCCTCGGCAACGTCACCATCGACAACAATCTGCAGCCCATCATCGGTCGTCGACAGGCAACGTCCTACGTTAATGTCATCGACGGACAGATGATTGTGCTCGGCGGCCTCCAGCGCACCAAGAACACCAAGGACCGCACGAAACTCGGCTTCTTCCACGAAATTCCGATCCTCAGTCAGATCTTCGGCGGCCGCAACAACACCCTCGAACGAACCGAGTTGCTCCTCTTCATCCGCCCGCACGTCATCCGTCCGGAAGAAGGCGGAAAAGATGCGCGCAAGCAAATCAGCGAGCAGTCGAATCGCGATCAGATCAACGACTACCTGACGCCGCCCGCTCCCTCGGCCAAGAAGAAGTAAGCCGCGCCATGTCTGTTCTTCTCGCCGAAGGCCTCCCGGCTGCGTTCGCCGACCGTCTCACTCCCGAACAGCGCCAGTCTGTGCTGGAGGTGCCGCGCCACCTCCGCCTCGGCGCGCTCGCCCGCGAACTTTCGCTCGCCGAACCCGCCGCGCTCGCCGAGCTGGCCGACGCGTCGCGACTCGACATCGCGTCCAGCCTCACGCCCGACACCACCGCCCGCGGCCTGCTGCCCGCTCGCCTCGCGCACGATTACCAGATCATCCCGATCGTCTTCGGCCCGGCCGCCACGCCCGTCGATGATTCGGCGGAGGCCGAGGCCGACACCTTGCGCCCGCTCCACCTCGCCACCGGCTGGCCGCCCGATGCGATCATGTCCGAGTGGATTCGCACCTTCACCCCGCGCCCACTCGTCTGGCATCTCGCCGTGCCCGAACGCGTTCAGCAGCTCATCGTCGAAACGTTCGGCGTCGGCTCCGGTTCGCTCGAAGACGGCGACGATGGATACGTCGCCCCGGAAACGCTCACGCAGCAGGAGGAAACCGTCGACGAGGACGCCGCCGTGGTCCGCTTCGTCAGCGACGTCATTTCCCAAGCCATCGCCGACGAGGCGACCGACATCCATTTCGAGCCGCAGGAGGCGCAACTGCGCATTCGTTACCGCGTCGACGGCCTCCTCGTCCAGGTCCCCGTGCCGGAAAATTTGCTGCGTTATCAGGACGCCATCATCTCGCGCCTGAAAATCATGGCCCGGCTCAACATCTCCGAGAAACGCCTCCCGCAGGACGGCCGCATCAATTTCAAGGCCGCCAACACCACGCTCGATATCCGCGTCTCGACCGTGCCCACCATTTACGCGGAATCGATTTCGCTGCGCCTTCTCAACCAGAAGAAGGAAGCCTACACGATGGACCGCCTCGGCATGAGCGCGGACGAGCAGGCGCAAATCGCCCAGGTCCTCGATTATCCGCACGGCATCATCCTCGTCACGGGCCCGACCGGCTCCGGCAAAAGCACGTCGCTCAACGCGTTTCTGCGCAAAATCAATTCCACCGATCTGCGCATCATCACGATCGAAGATCCGATCGAATACGAAGTGCCCGGCGTGAACCAGATGCAGGTTCGCACCGAGATCGGCCTCACCTTCGCCAGCGCGCTCCGCCACGTGCTCCGTCAGGATCCCGACGTCATCATGGTCGGCGAAATCCGCGACCGCGACACCGCCGACATCGCCATCCGCGCCTCGCTCACCGGCCACTTGGTTTTCTCGACGCTCCACACCAACGACGCGCCCGGCGCCATCACGCGTCTCGTCGACATGGGCATCGAGCCCTTCCTCGTCGCCTCCGCGATCGAGCTCGTCATCGCCCAGCGCCTTGTCCGCCGCCTCTGCAGCGAATGCTCGCGCCCCGAGCCCATCAGCAAACTCAAGCTTCGCGACACTCTCGCGATCCTCGGTTGCGATACCGCCGAGGCCGAGCTCATCGAGTCGCTCAAATCTCCCGTGGGCTGCGACCGCTGCCGTGGCACCGGTTATCGCGGCCGCATCGGCCTGTTTGAAATTTTCCGCCTCAACGACGACTTGCACGAACTCATCCTCAAGCGCGAAAGCACGCGCACGCTGACCCACGCCGCACGCCAGCAAGGCATGCGGTCTCTCGGCCAAAGCGGTTGGGACAAGGTCAAGGCCGGCTACACGACCCTCGAGGAAGTTCTTCGCGTGATCAGTGTCACCGAGAGCAAGTAACCGCGCCGCCGCCCACCGCCCTGATGCCTCGTTTCTCCTACACGGCTCGCGATGCCTCGGGGCAGTCCGTCTCCGCGACGCTCGACGCCCCCACCCGCCGCGACGCCCTGCGCATGCTCTCCGCCCGCGGCGTGCGCGTCCTGAGCGTGGAAGAACAGGCGGAAAACGTCCGTCCCGCGCGCGACGGCGCCGCCGCCAAAACGAAGCCGCCCGCCAAAGTCGCCGCCGCTCGCCTCCGCCGCGAACGCACCGCCGTCGTGCTGCGCCGCAAGGAGCGCCTCTCCTTTTTGCAGGCCTTGCACGATCTCACGTCCAGCGGCCTGTCCGCCGGCGAGTCCGTCCGCCTCCTTTCGCATCGCATCAAGGAGCCCGCGTTGCGCGCCCTCTGCGGCGGCCTGTGGGAACGCATCGGCGAAGGCGCCCCGCTGTCCCAAGCGATGGCCGCCTTCCCCCAGGTCTTCGATTCCTCCACGCTCAATCTCATCCAGGCCGGCGAAGCGACCGGGTCGTTGAACGAAACCCTGTCGCGCCTGATCGCCCATTTGCACGAGCAACGCGAACTGCGGCGCCAGCTCGCCTCGGCACTCGCGTATCCGGTCTTCATGATGTTCGTCGCCGGCGGCGTCATCCTCTTCTTCATGTTTTTCCTCCTGCCGCGTCTGCAGACGCTGCTCAGCTCGCTCGGCGGCGAACTGCCGCTCTCCACGAAGATCCTCGTCGGCGCGGCCAACTTCTCCCTGCACTACGGCATCTTCGTCATCGCGGCGGCGATTTTCGCGGGCATCTCCTTCTGGCGCTGGCGCGCCACGGAGCCCGGTCGCGCCAAGTCCGACGCCTGGTTTCTGAAACTGCCGCTCGTCGGCGCGTTCATCACCTCGCAAACCGTTCTCGCCATCAGTCAAACGCTCTCCGTCCTCCTCGAAAACGGCATCACGACCGCCGAAGCGTTGAAGATGACCGAACGCCAGATCGCGAATCGCGTGCAACGCAGCGCGTTCGGCGCGGCGATCACGCGCGTGCTCGAAGGCGAGGCGCTTTCCCTCGCGCTTGCCCGCACCAACGTGTTTCCGGATCTCGTGCTCGACCGCCTCGCCGTCGGTGAAAACACCGGCAACGTCGTGCCGAGCCTGAAAGACATCGCGAAAAACTACCGTGCGAACATCACGGTGCAGCTCAACGTCTTCACCCGCGTGATCGCGAGTGCCGTGCTGCTGGCCGTATTCGTGTTCGTCGGCTTCATCGCCTTTGCGATCGTCAGCGCCGTCTTCCAAGCCAGCGCGAGCTTCAAAGCCTGAGCGCCTCAGGCCACTCGGGCGACCTACGCGACACCCGTTCCAAGCCTGCGTTGCCTCGTGCGAGTCCAACCAGCGCAGCGCGTTTTTACTCCGCGGGCCGCGCCGCCGGGTGATCGCTCTTCGCGTGCCAGAAGCGTAAGCGTCGCTTCGAGTGCCTCGGATGAGTGGCACGGGATTTGAACGGGACGTAACTACGAGAGTGACGACGGCGAGGTGGCGCGTAGATCCGAGACCTACGACGCGGTGGTCGCGGCCGGTTTCCACTGCGAGGGCAACAGCGGGCCGAGGTCGTCGTTCGTGGTTATCGTCGGCAGCTGGGTGAGCACGTCTTTCAAGTAAGCGTGCGGATCGTGGCCGTGGCGCTGGGCTGAGATGATCAGCGAGTAGAGGACCGCGGCGCGGTCGCCGGCGTCGGGATGGCCGACGAACAGCCAGTTCTTCGCGCCGAGTTTGCTCGGGCGGATCGCGTTTTCGACGGCGTTGGTATCGAGCTGCGTGCGGCCGTGGGCGAGATGCGCGGTCAGCGGCGCCCAATGGCCGAGCAGGTAAGCGCAGGCCTGCCCGAGCTGGGAGCGCGGCAGCGCGAGTTGCTGGAGCCGTTGGGCGGTCTTCTTCAGCAGCGCGAGCGTCAGTCCGAAGTGACCTTGGCGCCGAGCGGCGCGCAGCGCCGGACCGGCCCGGCGCCATTGGGATTCGTAATGATAAAGATGCCCGATCAGCCGCAACACGAAGCCGGCGCGAACCGGGGCCTCGGCGAGCGCCTCGTGGAACTTGCGCCGGGCGTGCGCCCAGCAGCCCAGCCACACCACGCCGGGGTGCGTCTTCGCGTAGGCGGGGTAGGCTTCGTAGGCGTCGGATGGCAGCAGGCCTTGATACTTGCCGAGGAGTTTTTCGGCTTCCTCGTGCCGCCGGGATAATCGCCACTCGAAGATGACATCACCTCCAGGATGCGAGAGCGCCCACAACCAGCCCTGCGTCGTTTTTCCGTCCCGCAGGTCGGGGTCGTTGCACCGAATGGGCGTCTCGTCGACGACCACGTAGCCACCGGCCAGCAGCGCCTGCTTCATCCGTTTGACCAGCGGCTCGAGCAGCGCGGTCGCCAGGCCGGTCCAGTCGCTCAAGTTCTGACGCGAGATCGGCGCACCCCAGCGGGCCAGCATCCTTTCCTGGCGGTAAAGCGGCAGATGATCGGCATACTTCGCGGTCAACGCCCACGCGATCAACCCCGCCGAGGCGAAGCCCCCGAGCGCGATCCGCGCCGGCGCCGGCGCCAGGAGCGGCGCGCGGTTGCGATCCAGGCAATGCCTGAACTTCGGCCGGACGATCTCGCGCTTGAAGAGCTGTGGCGGCACGATGTCCACCTCGAAGGTCCGCTCCTCGCCGATCCTTTCGTAAACGCTGGGATCGGCGCGCACCAACTCGGGCACGATCTCGATGGTCTCCTTCACCGGCAGATGCGCGAAGGACTCGGCCGGCAGTGTGCGCTTGGGCGCCGGCCCGGCCGGGCGCTCGTAGGTGATCGTGGCGGTGGGACGAGTGGTGGCCGCGAGCTTTTCCAGTTCGCCCAGCTTCAGGAGCAGTTGCGCCCGGTCCAGCGCCTCGCTTTTGCCCGGCCCAAACAGTTGCTTCTTCAACCACTCGATTTGCGCGCGCAGCACCGCGTTCTCCTCGCGCAGTTGCTGCACTTCATCGGTGGGGGCGACCATGGCGCGCGCGGTGAGAACCTCGCACCTTGTATAAGTTCCAGCCCGGCAAAACTATTTTTCCGCCCGCTCATACCACGGCTTCAGCGAGCCGTGCTTGAGTTCCACGCCGCCGACTAACAGCGCCAGCGCTTCCGGCGCGAGCGCCAGTTTGCGCTTCGTCTCGCTCGGCTTTGGCCAGGAGAAGCGTCCCTCTTCCAGCCGCTTCGCCAGCACCCACACGCCGGTGCCGTCCCAATACAACAGCTTCAAACGCGTGCGCTCCTTGTTCGTGAAACAAAACACCGCGCCCTGTTTCGGATCCTCGCCCAAGTGCTGCTGCGCGGCGGCCCATAATCCGTCGTATTGCTTGCGCATGTCCACGGGCTCCACCGCCACGTAGATCCGAATCGCAGCCGGAAACGCGAGCATCGCTTACCCGCGCAACGCTCGCACCAGCTTCGCCAACTCCGCGACATCGCCCCCGCGCACCTCCGTGCCGTCGGGCAGCCGCACCCTCAATTCCGCCGACCCGCCGGCCATAGCGGGCAGCGCCGCCTCGACGAAGCTGATCCTTTCCGGTGGACGCACCGCGGTGACGACCCCCGCCTGGGGGCGCCCCGGCCGGGCCGGCGCCAGCCGGCCCGCCGCCCGCTCGCATTGCGCCCAACTGCAGAACGTCGTGTAATTGATCCCTTCTCGCCGCGCGAACGCGCGCTGCGTCAACCCGCTCGACCGATACGCCGCCAACAACTCCGCTCGCTGCTCCGCCGGCCTCCGCCGCCGGCCCAACGCATCGCGCTGCTCACCGGTCTCGATCACCTCGGTCTCGGCTGCCGCTCCCGTCGTAGTTATCGCCATTCCGGCAGACTATCACTTCATATGTCTCGTATCTACGAGGCACCCGAAGCGACGCTTACGGTTTGCCCGCAGCGCAGCGGAGGGATGGAGCGCCGGGCCTTGCGCCCAGAGCGACACCGCGGAGGAACGAGCAGGATGCGTGACAGCTTTGCTGGCGCGCAGCGTGCCGCATGTTCCGCGTTGTTGTGAGCGCGAGCGAACCGCTGCACTTCACTGCCGCAGCAATTCACGAAGGCGATTAACCCCTGCGTCACCCAGCGTCTCCGCCAGATCCTGAACGTTGATGACCGCCTGTGCCTGGTTGGGAACAATCCACTTCCGATCTATGTTGAGGAAGGCAGTGAGCTGCTTGGCCAGCGTGTCGCCCTGCTGCTTCAGCGCCGCGATCAGCTTATCCAACGTGGCCGGCACGTTCTTGATCACGATGTGCTCGGCATCTTCCGGCAGCCTCACGCGATCCAACGCCAATCCACGGAAACTAACGTCGTGCAGCTTCGCTCGGCTAAGATCCACGTTGATCATTTCGTTCGAGGGGAACGCCTCTCCCTCGAAGCCACGCCGATAGAACAGCACATCTCTAAGCTCACCCTCGAAAACGCAGTCGGTGAACGTGCTCGTCTGGAAGTCGATCTTCACGAGCTTCGCGTCGCGAAAAACACACCGTTCGAACGCAGCAGCCTTGTAAGCAGTCTCGCGCAAATCGGCACCGGAGAAGTCCACTCCCGAGTAGATGTTGCGCTTGCCGTTCTGCACGCCCCCAAGCGCTGATTTTTTGAGATTGGCTCCCTTAAAACTGCAGTCCGTGAACGTCGTTGCCCACACGCGTAGATCCTGAAGCTGACAACGATCAAAGCGGCAGTTGTTCAGCTCACACCCGAAGAGTCGAAGCCCGTTCAGTTTGCTACCGCTGAAGTCGAGGTTCCGCCACTTGGCACCGTGAATGACGGCACCGGGATCAATCTCAGCCATTGCGACCCCTCGCACCTGAAAGCGGCGCAAGATCGAAGGCTCAGGCAATTCAAGGCCGCCCAAATCGATGCGTCCTTCCTTCGCGGCCAAGGCAAGCCCATCGAGCGGCTTGCCCTGGATTAGCCGATCCCAGATTTCGAGGTTCAACGATTCGCTGATCATCACCGCGTCAATAGAGGCGTGCCTTCGCCGAACAGCCAGTATTTCTCCACGTGCGGCTGCCACTGTGCGGGCGTCGTAACATCCCACCATTTTTGAGAGCAAGGCATAAGACCTCATGTCTTGACGTTTGACTAGTTCTGCCCGGGCAGCAGGGCTGCAGGAAAAATCTTATGCTTGGTCTTCTTTTTGAGCTCGGTCGAGCGATAGAAACGATCGCTCGCTCTTCGCTGAGGTAATGCAGCGCTACTCCTGTCATGCGTCAAAAGGATGCACTCACTTCCATCCGCAGCGCAAGTTTACGCGAACGGGCTGCAGGCTCGCCTATTGTTGACGGCCACTGCTACTCCGCCGTGCCTGAAACTTACCATTTCCGGGCAGGCCACATACCTTCAGTGTCAGCCTCGGCCATTGCGGTTGGGCCGCGCTACTAGCAGGCAGCCGCTCCAAAAATGGGGACTTCGAGACGACTCACGCGTTCAAATGGCTGAACGCGACGGAAGCACAAAGCCCCCATCCAGCAAGGAGGCGGGCTAAATCAGTTTATTTAGCCCCCTCTTTGGCCGCGGCAGAATCGATCACTGCACTTCGTAAACCTCGGCGAGCGCGACGCCAGTCGTAGCCCCGACGCCCGAAACTTGCGCCGTATAGACGCCTGGCGGAAGCGTCACCAGCAGCACGGCATCCTGGCTGGAATCGCTGACGAGCGCGGTGGCACCGATGGTGGCCGAAACATTCTTAATGGTAACATCACCGGCCCAATCGTCGTTGCTCGCCACCGTGTCGCCGCTGCTGTTGAACAAGTCGAGACGCGGATTCGCCAGGGCGTTGGTGACACCGAGCGACGTAAGCGTCGGCCCCAGACCGCGAATGAGCAGGGTGCGCGCCGTGTCGCCTGTGACGACAAAGCCGGCAATCAAGACGTGTTCGCCGAGCCCGACTTGGGCGCGGGCCGAAGCATTCGTCAGCCTCGGAGTCGACAACGTATAATCGCCCGGCGGGGTCGCATCATAGATTTCCGCGAGCGCCACGCCCGTCGAGACGCCGGCCCCGACGACCTGCGCGGTATAAACGCCGCCCGTCGTATTGAACACCAGCGCGGCATCCTTGCTGATCGCGCTCGCCAGCGGGAACGCCCCCACCGCGGTGCCGACCGCCGTGACGTTTACATCGCCGCCCCAATTGTTGTTGGTCGCCACCACAGAGCTCGAACCGCTTGCATAGACGTTGAGTGTCGGGTCGGGAAGAAATGAAGCCACGCCCAGTCCGCCCAGCGTCGGCCCCACGCCGCGCAGGAGCAGCGCTTTTGAGCCAGACGTGCCCGTGCCGCCGACGACGAAGCCGACAATCAACGTCTGATCGGCGGTGCCGGCGTCGGTGCGAATGGAAAGGTTGCTCAGGCGCCCCGGGTTGGTGCTCGTCACTGCGGTCACGACTGCGGCATCCGAGGTCACCGAGCCGGCGCCGTTTTGCACGGTCACCGTGTAGGAGCCGGCCGTGTTAACGACGAGGCTCGACCGCGTCTCGCCCGTGATCGCCGTGCCGTCTTTCTTCCATTGGTAATTCAAGGGTGCACCCAGCGCGGAAACGCGAAGCACCGTGGCCATGCCGGTGGGCACGGTGACACTCGTCGGCTGCGTGGTGATGGCCGGGACTTGCGGTCCCACGGTCACGTTGAACGTTGTTTGGACCGACGCCCCTTCGGCATCCGTCGCCGTCACGGTCACTGTCGTAAAGCCACTGCCGGCGCCGGGCGTCATCGTCAAGGTGCTGCCGGAGAGGCCGACGCTCAACAGCGCGGGGTTGGCGCTCACCGCCGAGAAGCCAAGAACGCTGGCGGAACTTCCCGCCGTCGGATAAAGCGGGACCACGGCGACCGAGCGCACGTGGATCAGATTTTCCAGATTAACCGCCGACGTGCTCAAATTTTGCAGAGGGAGGGAGCTGAAAGGATTAGCGGCGTTTCCGCCCGTGAGATCATAGACCGGCACGGCCGCAAGCGCATCGACGACGGTCATGCCGCCACCGATCACGCGGCCGAAGACGGCGTAGCCGCCGCCGTTCGAAGCACCCAGCACGGTGGTATTGTCGTTCACATTGATGAACCACTCGCTCGTGGCGGAATTCGGATCGGACGTGCGGGCAAAGGCGATCGTGCCCCGCGCATTCGGCAAATTGTATTCCAGCGGTATGGCCGGCTTGTGCACCACGAAGTCCGGCGGAATCGCATACGTGTAACCGCCGCCCTGCAAAATCTGGTTGCCCGTGCCACTGAGCTTGGCCGAACGGTGGAAGATCGTATCGTTATACGAACTGTTGCTCACGTAATTCAGAAAATTCGCCACGCTCAGCGGAGCCGCATTGTAGAGCAGCTCGACGTTGAACTTCCCCAGATCGGTATCGAACTGGACGATCGTCCCCGTCACGCCCGAGTAACCAAAGTAGGAGGTGAGATTGAGCGTGGTCGGCACCGGCGCGGTCTGGGCCGGCACCGGTTGAGTCACGGCCAACGCAGGCGCTTGCGCACGGAGAGTCGCGGTCAGCAGCAGCGCCGCAAGCACGGAGGTCAGGCGGAGAAAGGTCATAATTGACGGGGACATTGCACGCGAGAAGACGTCCACGCCAAGCAATTGTTGCGTCAAAGCGCCGCCATCGCCCCGCACCGCACCCTCCTGCAGCTCGAGCGACGCGGCAAGTCGCTACGGGCGCGCAATTTCGACCGACACGACGCGCAACGACGCATTGAGGAGCGCGGGATTGGAACGATCCGCCGCGAGCGACAATTGTTCGATCGTGATGTAGGGCGCGCGCTTGCCGAGCTCTTCGTAAAATCTCAGGAGCGATGCGAGATCGGCTTTGCGAATGGAGAACTCGACGGAATTCACCGCAAAGCCCGCCGTCTGCTCAGTGCGCGGCGCTTCGCCCGCGGTATCTTTCAGACCGGCGCCGCTCGCGATCACGGCGATCTCACCGACCAGTCGCGCGGCATCGAACGTGCGGCTCGGATCGAGATGCTCCACGGCCTTGCGCGCTTCGTCCTCGATTTGCTGGTGATTGGCCAGCCACAGCGCTTGGTCGCGCAATTCGACCGTCGTATGGCGCTGCGCCGCCCAGAGGCGAGCAGCGCGGCCTTCCCACGACCAAAGCCACACGCCGGCAATCAGCGCGGCGAAGGCGACCAGTAGAATTTTTTCCCGAAAAAGGCGGCTGAGGAATAGGGCTTTCATTTCTCTCCCATGCTAGTGTTCAGCGCTTCCGGCTTGAAACTGACGACCATGCGAAACGTCGCCATCCGTCCCCGCGTGTCAGGTCCGTAAAGGTCCACCTTTTCGATGCCGGGCAACGCAACCAACCCTGCGCGGTAGGTGCTGATGTCGGTGGCCGACTCCGTCTGCGCTTGGATTTCGAGCCGATAAAGACCGTCCGTCGTCGTGCGCAAAAACTGGATCGATTTCGGGCGCACGGCCCCGCCGACGATCCCGAGCATTTCAAATGGTCGCAATCGCTTGGTCGAAAGCTCGTCGATGCGATGCGTGAGCGATTGCGCTGTCATGATCGCGTCAACGATCGGGCGTTGCGCCATCACGCGGGTTACGCGGGTCGTTTGCCAGACGCGACCGGCGGCCAGCGTTAGCTCCCCGATCATGGCCAATCCAATGGCCGCAAGACACACGAGAAAGACCCGCCAGAGCGCCCGGTCTCGCGCCTGCGCCCGCCGCAGTTGCTGCAAATCCGTTTTGTCGCGCACGTCCAGGTCGGCCGCCTGTTCCGGCGTGACGACGAACGTGCTCTCGCCGGCGATGAACTCGAATTCCGGCCCGGTGGAGTTTTCGTTCGCCACGGGCAACTCATGGAGTTCGCGAATGCGCTCGCTGGCCGTCAGCTCGAGCAGCAACGCATCGCGCACCGCCGGGCGATTCTCCTCGTCGAACACCGGCCGGATTTGCACGTCCGCGGGCACCGCCTGGTCATCCCACCGCACCGCCACGAGGCTGTTTTCCCCGTGGATCAGCCACGTGGCTCCCGCGATGCCATCGCTGGGGCGGCCCAAGACGCTGGCAAATGCGGGCAACACCAGATTCGCGTCCTTCCAATCGGCGGCGACCTCGGTCGCGAATCGCCGGCGGTAAGCGGCGTAGATCAGCGCGCGCGAGCTGCCTTCAACGTGAAAGAAACCATAGTAAAGCTGCGCCAACGGAAACGGCGACAGCGCCTCCAAGGCGAGTTCGGCCTCGCCGCGCGCGACGGCCACATCGCCCGACGTCGCGATCACCCGCGCGAAAAACAAATGATC
This sequence comes from Horticoccus luteus, assembly GCF_019464535.1. Classification (GTDB taxonomy): domain Bacteria; phylum Verrucomicrobiota; class Verrucomicrobiia; order Opitutales; family Opitutaceae; genus Horticoccus; species Horticoccus luteus. The sequence goes on from NZ_CP080507.1 coordinate 3,326,800, forward strand.
CGGGAGCAGCACGACCCGCCGGAGCGGACCGCGGGCGAGCGATAACTTTTTAAGAAAGGAAGCCATGAAGTTCTCTCAGTCGCCAACCGGCACGACGACGGCAGGCGCATCGTTCTCCCGGATTTCCAACAGCGTAAAGGGATATTTCAGCTTTTTCGTATCCGGCGTCGCCGGCGTGGGTGCCGGAGCCGTCGCGCGCGCCGTCTCGCTTTTCGCTTTCTCCAAATCGCTGAGTCCGACCGCCTCCGCCCCATTCTGGCCCGGAGTGATCAACACACTCATGCGATAAATCGACGGCCCTTGCCGCACGGTCACCTTCACGCGCAGCGCCCGAATATCCGTGGAAAACCCGGCGGGCACCGACTGCCCGCCGAGGAGCGGCGCCGCATCCTTCGCCGAGCGAAACCACTGCGGCCCTTGCAACGCATAGGACCCCGTGCCGCTCAGATAATTGCGCACTTCTTCGACTGAGCGGGCATCCTGGACGCCGAGCGCCGCAAACACGTCAGCCGGTGCCGAGTTCAAATTGCTGCCGGTGAATTTGTAGAGCGAAAACATCTGCGTAAACCTCAGCCAACGCTCGTTGGGCCGTCCTGCTTTGTCGTAAAAAAAATCACGCGCGATCGCGATGTCTCTCAGCTCGTCGAAGCTGCGCAATGACCGTTTAGGCGCCTCGTAAGGCAAAGTCGCGTGTTCATAGTCGTCGATCGCCAGATCGTTCGATTTCAGAGCATCCTTGCTCATCCACGTGATCAAGGCATCCGACAATTGCTCGGCCTCCATCTGCCGCACATCCCACGATTTGAAGACATTGATCAGCATCGGCCCGTCCACCGTGGGCAGTGATAGTTTGCCGCTTTCGTCCTCAAAACTGACTTCCACCTGGCGTCCCTCGGTCGGCGTGTAACCGGCAAACGCCAGCGGATCGCCCCACCCTTCCGATGGGCTGTGCAATCCCCCCAACGCGCGGCGAAACTCCTCCAGCACAGACAACGTCGTTTCAACCGCCGAATACGCTTCCTGCCGCAGCCGCACGCTGTCGGCCACCCGCGTTTCCACCAGCAGATCGTTCGACGCTTTTTCCGCAAAGACCATCAACGCGAACACGGCGCCCAGCAGCGTCACCATGACGACAATCAGCACTGACCCGCGTTTGGAAAGGGCGCGCATGAAATCAGAAGTTGGGCTGACCTTCGGCCGAAGTCGGAATGGCAATCATCGATTCACGCGTCATGCCGCCATAGGTGAACTTCAGGCGCAATCGCTGCGGCACGAGCATCTCGCTGTTATCGCCGCGGCGGAAGCTCGTCTCCGTGCGCCACCGCTTCAAGTCGGCATCGTAGTAGTCGTAACTCAAGCCCGTGACCCACGGGCTGATGATTGTTTCGCGCGGCGGATCATCGCTGAACTTCATTTCCAGCCGCGAATGCCAGAGGAGAACGAGGCCTTCGCGTTCGCGCACCTGCAGCGAGCACACGACATCGGGCAGCGGGTTGTCCGGCCAGCTCATCAGCCGGTTGGGCTGCCGCAATTCGTAAGTGATCAAGTTGTCGGTGCCGCTCCCGCGCGTGCGAATCTCGACCACGCTGATCGGTTCGCGGTCCAGCCGCGCCGGCGGCGGCAAGACGGCTTCGCGCAACTGGTTCCCGACCCAGCGACTCACCGCGCGGGTGTGCAATTCGAAAAGGCGCCCCTCCGACTGCCTTCCCCACAACTCGCCCATCGAGAAAATGAACGTGTTCAACCCGACAAACAGCAGCCCGGTCAGCGCCAGGGCCAACAGCATTTCCAGCAGCGTGAATCCGCGGCGACCGTTCATTGCTTCGGTTGCTGCAACTCGAGAATGCGATCCCGCACATCCGCCCGCAGTTTCGTTTGCTCGACCGGATCGCTCCACGTCGGACGCAAGGCTCGAAACGTATCCGTAATCCGTCGCGGTTCGCGTTCCGCCGGCGATGTGATCTCGCACGTGAGCGTGACGTCAAAAAGGTCGGGGAGGTTGGTCGAGGCAATCGCCGCCGACCATTGCACGTGCCGGTCGCCGGAGTCGAAAGAAAGACCTTCCTCCGCTTTCTTCACGTCTGGTTCTGCGAGCAATTGACCGCGGGCAAATCGCAGGTCCTCCGCCGCATCGTCTCCTTTCGCCGCGGCCGCATAGCCGTTCAATATGTTCACATAAGCGGCGCCGAGCACGACGGCGCCCATCGCGAAAACGGCAAAGGCGATCAACACCTCCAGCAGTGTGAACGCGCGGTGCGTCGGCTGCGGATGGCGCGCCCTCATGGTTTGGGCGCGACGAGCACAGGCGCGCAGGTCCACGGATCAATCGCCAGACTCCACGGCTCGCCGGTCTGTCCGCGGAATTGAATGCGAAACGGATCGCACGTCCCATCCGGATAGAATTTCACGACCGGTATCTTTTGCGTTTCGACGAGGTCGCCGCCGAGCAAGATCGATCCACCGCCGGTCGCAGCTTGCAGAAAGTTCACGTCGATCTTCCGGTCCGTCGGCAAAGCGAACTCCTTCTTTGCGCCTGCGGTCGTGGTCATCACAAAGCTGCGTGCGTCCGGATCGAATGAAAGTTCCACCGGAGTCTCGCTGCGCAGCGCCGTCTTCCGGGCTTCACGCACCGTTTTCCAGAACACCTCGTCCGGCGTCTTCGGCTGATCGCTCAACATCCGATTCGCACCGACCAGCAGCACGGCGGCGAGCATCGCCATGACCGCGATGCTGAGCAAAATCTCCAAAAGCGTAAACGCCGACTGCGCAGATGCAGCCGGTGGGAAGCGGCGGGGTCGCCGGCTAATCAACCGGCTTGGAACGAGAAAAATCACCAATTCCCGATGTCGTCATCACTCTCCGTGCCATCCGGTCCCAACGAGAACACATCGTAGCTGTTCTTGTTGTGAGTGCCCGGATAACGATATTGATACGGATGGCCCCACGGATCCAGCGGCTGCTTGTCCCCCCGCGCCTGAATATACGGGCCGTGCCAGCGGTCGGCCTTGCCCTGCGGTGGCGTGATCAACGCCTGAATGCCTTCCGCCGTGGACGGGTAGTCGCCCATCTGCAGTCGATAAGTCGTCAGTGGCGTGGCCATGCTTTCGTTCACAAACAACTTCGCGGTGGTGACCTGCGCCCCGCCGAAGATGGTGTCGGTCTTGACCACCGCCAGCCCCACGAGGAGGCCGAGGATCGCCAAAGCCACCAAAATTTCCAGGAGCGTGAACGCCGAACGTGAGCGGGAGGTTTTTTTGCGAGCAAACATTGCGTGAGCGAAAGCCATGGGAAGAAAGCGTAAAACAGGAAACGGTAAAGGGAGCGAAAAAGGATGCAATCCGCAATCCCCCCGCGGAGACGCGCGGCCGTGCGCCGGGTTACTGCGCGTGGCGGGTTTGAACAAGAACGGCGGAGGCTTTCGCCTCCGCCGTCTTCACCTGTATCAGACACCACCACGTCAGCTGCAATGGCCATGGTGGAAACGTTTTGGCGGGAAAACTCCGCCGACCGCATCGGGGATTTACCTATGCATGTAGGCCCGCCCTCGTCAAGACGAAGGCCGTCTACTGCGTCTGGTTGGCGCCCCCGCCCGGACTTGAACCGGGATGCGCGGTTTAGGAAACCACTGCTCTATCCAGTTGAGCTACGGGGACGTAGGTCACAAATGACGGCAATATCCCTTGCCTGACCCCTTCGAACTCATTGCGAAGATAGGCGCCCATTACAACCAACATTTCCCGCGGACGCCTTCGTAAGAGCGAGACCCTTGGCCCACCCCGCTCGCTATCACGCGGTCGCACGCTACTTCCGCGACGCGCGACGGTTCTCTTGCTCACAGTGCCGCTAAACGGAGCAGCCCCCACAGCAGGCCGACGATGGCGAACGTCACCGCGCAACAAAGCGCAAATCCCACCGCGTCAGTGCGATTCCATTTGGTGAATTCCCACGTCGAGGACGGAAACAACTTCGCCTTGTCGAAACGATGGGGCGCGTGCCGCGTCGCTTCAATTTCCGCGAGGTCGATCGCCGGCGTGGCGCCGACGGGCGTTTTCATTTTACCGAAGAAAAGATCCACTCGCCTCTGGTCTGGTCGCCTCGTCACAAAACTCGCCACCACCACCAAAAACAACGGCAGGAGCGCATCGACAAAAAACCGTCCCGCCAGTCGTCCTCCCGCCGCCAAATGCGCAGGGTCGATGCCCACGACTTTGAGCAACGCCAACTCCGTATGAAACCGCCCGTGGCCTTCCAATGCGCTGCCGAGATCGTTGGGATTCATTCGTTGCACCGATTCGAAGTAAACCGGCAGCGGACGCCCGGAGCCGTCGGAAACGCGCGCCACAAACGTCGGATGCGTCGCGATGGCCGGCACTTTTTGCAGCGCGAGCGGGAGGAAAATATTGAGCAGCGCCGCGCCGATGACTGCTGTCCAAACCGCGCCGGCGGTCACCCGCCGCCAGATAAACATTAAGAGAATCGCCGCGCCAAACGGCACGTTGATCGTCATGGCGAATTGCAGCACGGTATAGACACTATTGAGCTGCGTGGCCACCAACACACCCAAGATCAGCACCACGACGATCGTCCACCGCCCCGCCCGCACGATTGCGGCCTCCGAAGCGTGCGGCCGGACAACGCCGAATAAATTGCGGGCGAACAGCGCGGACACGAACATCGCTTGCGCGGCGATCGTCGACATGTTCGCTGCCAGCACGCCCGCGAACATCAGGCCGACCAACCCGGGCCCGAGCAGTTGTCGCGACATCGCGCCCCAAACCAGATCCGGGTCCGCGAGACGATGGGGGCCGGAGAACATCGCGATGGCGATCAATCCGCAAAATGCCCACAGCACCGTCATGAAGCGCTTCCCATAATTTCCCGCGGCGGCGCCAAACCGCGCGGCGAACTCGTTGCGCGCAGAACCGGCCAGCCCCATGTTACCCACGCCCGCATGCGTCTGTAACAACGTCGCCAGCAAAACCGCGACAATCGTCCAGCCCGTAAATTCCGCCGTGCCGCCGGTCGCGAAGAGCTCGAACATTTCCGGCGCCACTTTGGCTCCAAGTTGGTGCCAGCCGCCGATGGCGGACAGGCCCGCCGGAATGAGGATCGCGGAAAACACGACGATCAGCACCCCCTGAAACACCTCCGTCAACGCCGTCGAGGCCATGCCGCCCATGATGATATAAAACCCGATCGCGACTGTATAAAACGCGTAGAACATCCATGGATTGAGCGCACTGATATAGCTCTTGAGCTCCCCCCGCGCATAACGCTCGCGCAAGATAGCCCGCCGCTCCTGATCGGCAGGCGCCAACGCAGCGTGGTCCGGCCGCGTCTCAAGGTCGTTCAACGCGCGATATTCCTGCACCGCGGTTCGTTCCGGCACGGTCCAGGTTGCTTCGGGTTTCGTGACCAAGGCGGAAGCAATCTTGAACGAGACCAGATTGCTGAACCCCATCGTGACCGCGACGGCCATGACGATTTGAAAAGTTGCGTAGAACAGCGCCAACCTCCGGCTGCCAAGACGATCTTCAAACAGGTCCGCCGTCGTCGTAAGCCGCACCCGCCGAAACCACGGATACATGAACCAGTAATACGGGTTCAGAAATATCATCTGTAAACTCACCCACACGCCCGAGGCGCCCTGCTGATAGATCACGCTGGACGTGCTGACCGAGTCGCTCGCCGACGTGCCGTTGCCGAAATTCAGGAAAAACTGATAGACCTTGCCTAACTTTCTCCCGGCCAGAAAAAAACTTTCGCCGGAATGCACACCTTTCGACGCGATCTTCCCAAGAACGATAATGATGGCGAAGTAAGCGCCAACGACCAAGTAATCGAGAAAGTGGAGACCAGCCATCGTAGGAATGCGGAAGCGAGTCAGGTCACGTTAACGGCTGCGCTTGGCGGAGGCAGGGGCGACGTCCGATGCTGCCAAGTTGCGCGGCGGAAGATCAGCGGATCTACGGACGACAGCGGAGATGTCGAGTTCTCGCGGCGAACCATGGGCAGGCGCAGGGGAAGTCGCGGCGAGGATTCGCATTCGGCGAGGCTTTGGGGTCCCAAACTCGTGGCAACTCGTTTTGCCCAGCGGTTTCCACGGGGTGATGCAATCTGCTTGGCTGCTGTGGCGAAGGCGGCTTGCCCAGCGGGGCGCGCCGCGGAATTTGCCTCGTGCCGAGAAATCCGAACTTCCGTCTTGATTCAACCCAGCACGGTCGGCACGTTTCCCGCTCCACGTAATGTCGGGGCGTAGCTTAGCCTGGTAGAGCGCTACGTTCGGGACGTAGAGGTCGCAGGTTCGAATCCTGTCGCCCCGACCATTTTACGCCGGCTTTCTTCGCTGAACGCGTTCACGGGAAAAAGGGGTTATAACGCAGCTCGTTTTCGGCGGTCGTCAACGGTCCGTGTCCGGGCGCAATGACGACCTCGGGCGGCACCATTTTCATTAACCGCCGGGCGCTATCCCTCAGCGTCTTCCAACAGAAGTAGCCGCCGCCCAGTGAGCCGGCGAAAAGCAAATCGCCGCAGATGAGCAATTTCTGGCCGGTTTTCACCTGGCTAGCTTCCACCAGATAGGCGAAATGCGCCTTGGCGTGCCCAGGCGTGCTAATCACGGTGACCGTGATGCCGCCATGCGTCCATTGATCGCCTTCTTTCAACACGGCGTTGGTGCGCACGGTCACGCTCTCCGGGGAAAATACGTGCTGCACGGCGTAATGTCCCAACAACTCGACAAGGCCGCCAACGTGTTCGGCTTCCACGTGGGTGAGAAACACGGCTTCCACCCGCTGGACGTTGCTCGGCCAAACTTGCTGAATGCGCGGCAGGTCCGGGCCGGTGTCGAAAAGTATCCCAGTGTTCGCTCCGGGCTCGGCGATTAAATACGCATTCGCACAGCCAATTCCGTGCGGCACAGAAAGCCTGTGCAGGCAAAATGGCAGCGGACCGGGCGCCGGCAACGGGTAGGCGCCCTGTGCCAGCATCGCGAGGCCGAGCTCGTTCAAATGCAGCACGGCGGCGAGGCGCGTCAGATCCTGCGCCGACAACTCGCTGCGATAATCGAGCGCATCGCGCAGTTTTCCTTCGGGCACCGCGGCCGCCGCGGCGGCTTGTTCGATCGTCAAATCTGCGAAATGCAGCGCCTTCTCGAGCACGTCGCCGAGCTCGTCTTCGAGCGGGGGCGGAGTGGCGAACGGCGACATGCGGCGATCCTACGACGTGGCGCCCCGCCGAAGCAAAATTGATTTTCCTTTTCCGGCCCGGTTACCAGCGTCAGCGCCATGGATTCACTCCAGCAGGAGGTCTTGGATATTTTCACCCGCACGAGAGCGTTGCTGCGCGGACATTTCGTGCTGCGCTCGGGTTTGCACAGCGGACATTTTTTCCAGTGCGCCCAAGTCTGCCAGCACATGGATGCGGTTGAGCGCCTGACTGAACTGCTCGTGGGCAAGCTCGCCGGCTTGGAGTTCAGCACGGTCCTCGCTCCGGCGATGGGCGGTCTCGTGCTCGGACAGGAGGTCGCTCGCCAGACGCGGCGGAGATATATTTTCGCCGAGAAGGAAAACAACGTCCTGGTGCTGCGCCGCGGTTTCACTTTCGCGCCGGGTGAACGCGTGCTGATCGTCGAGGATGTGGTGACGCGAGGCGGTCGCGTGCTCGAATGCCTCGACATCGTGCGGCGGATGGGCGCCGTGCCGGCCGGAGTCGCCATGCTGGTCGATCGCAGCGGCGGTGCGTTGCGCCTCGATGTCCCCGCGGTCTCGCTGTTGGAATTAAGCTTCCCCACCTACCCTGCTGACGCGCTTCCACCCGAGCTGGCGGGCATCCCGGTCGAAAAACCCGGGAGTTGAGCCGCACGGATCGGCGTTATTTCACCGCCACGGTGACATAACGAAACACTCCGCGGAAATAGACGAGGAACAGATTACGGCCCGGGCGAAGGGCCGCTCGGGCAGAGGCCGGATCGTTGATCGCAGTGCGGTTGATCTCCACGATGACCACGCCTTCGACCAACCGATCACGGTAGTCGGAATCGGGTGCGATGTTTGTGATGAGCACGCCGCCAATGCGCGGGTTCAACCCGAGCGAGCGTCGCACGTCGTCACTCACCGCCGCCACTTTAACGCCGGCGAGCAATTCGTCGGGTTGGTCGTCCAAGATGCCTACGGTCGCATTCAACACATGCTCGACGCCGTCGCGCATAACTTTGATCTGCACCGGCGCGCCCGGGCGTAGTTGCGCAACGTAAAGGCGCATCTCTTCGACGGAGGTCACCTTGCGATCGTTAATGCCGACGATCACGTCCGCCCGTTTGACACCGGCCTTCTGAGCCGGACCGCCCGGCGCGAGATCGGTGACGGCGAGGCCGCGCACATCCTTGGGCAACTTGAACGCTTCCGCGTTTTCCGGCCCGACAAGCTCAGTGGTCACGCCCAGATTTCCGCGGGTGACTTTTCCCGTTTCGATCAGCGAGGTCATGATCGAAGCCGCTAGATTCACGGGAATCGCAAAACCGATGCCGATGTTCGTGTGCGTATTGGAAAAAATCGCGCTGTTAATGCCGATCAAGCGCCCCTTGGCGTCGATCAACGCCCCTCCGGAATTGCCCGGGTTGATCGCTGCGTCCGTTTGAATGAAGCTCTCGTAGCCGGCGACGTCTTGCAGCAACCCAAGTTTGGTTCGGCCCTTGGCCGAGATGATCCCCATCGTCACCGTCTGGCCGACGTCGAGCGGGTTACCGACGGCGAAGACGATGTCGCCGACCCGAAGTTTATCGCTATCGGCCAACGTGACGAAGGGCAGATCGGCCACGTCGATTTTTATCACCGCAATATCCGTCTTGGGATCGGTGCCGATGACCTTGGCGATAAACTCCCGTCCGTCCGGGAGGAGCACCTTGAGTTCGTCCGCGTCAGCCACGACGTGGTTGTTGGTTAAAATATACCCGCCGGCGGACACAATCACGCCTGAGCCCAACCCCTCTTGCTTCGATTCGCGTTCCGGAACGGCCCCGCCAAAAAACTGCCGGAGAATCGGCGCCATCGGCACTTCCTCGCGGACGATCTTCGTCGAATAGACCGACACCACAGCGCGCTGCACCGGCTCCACGATATCGGCGTAACTCGTGACCAGCGCCGATTGACCTTCACCGACAGGCGAACGGTCGATCTTGAGCGCCGGCATCGGGTGTGAAACACCCGGCGAAGCTGCGCCGGCGGCCCCGATGCCGGTGGCCGGAACCAAGAGAGCCGACAGGGCGAAAATGAGCGGACGCAACATAGGCAAAAAGATCGGATCGGGAGCCCGCGCGGCGGACTAGAATCCTTTGATCTGAAACAGACTTGTCACGCTCTCGTCGCGGTTGATCCGGCAAATCGCTTCGCCCAGCAGTCGCGCGATGCTCAGCACCGTAATGGGCAGACCTTTCGTATCGATCGGAGTCGAATCGGTCGTGATGAGTTCGTCGATCAGGCCGGCTTTGAGGCGTTCGATGGCCACTTCGTTCAGGATGCAGTGGCTCACCGCCGCACGGACGCTCCGCGCGCCGTGCTCGCGCAATATCCGCGCCGCCGCGGTCAGCGTGCCCGCGGTCTCCGTAATGTCGTCGACCAGCAACACGTCGCACCCATCCACTTCACCAACGACATTGATTGCCTCGACGGTGGTCGCACTCTTCCGCTTCTTGGCCACCATACCCAAGCCCGCCCCGAGAACATCAGCGTAGGCGGCGGCCATCTTCATGCCGCCCACATCGGGCGAACAGACGACCAGATTCTCGCGCCGCACAGATTTAAGATACTCGAAGAAAACCGGCGAAGCATACAGATGATCGACCGGAATATCGAAGAACCCTTGGATCTGCTGGCTGTGTAGATCCATCGTCAAAATCCGCGTCGCGCCCGCGGCCACGAGCAGGTTGGCGACGAGCTTTGCGGTGATCGGCACGCGCGGCTGATCCTTTCGATCCTGCCGGGCGTAGCCGTAAAACGGAATCACCGCCGTGATGCGCTGAGCCGACGCCCGTCTCGCGGCATCGATCATGATCAGCAGCTCCATCAAGTGATGATTCGTTGGCGGGCAGGTCGACTGGATGATGAACACGTCGCCGCCGCGGATGTTTTCGTTGATCTTAACAAACGACTCCCCGTCGGGAAAGCTCGTGACCGTCGCCTCTCCCAGCGGCTGCCCAATGCTTTGGCAGATCTGCTCAGCGAGAGATCGGTTGGAATTGCCGGCAAAAATCTTCAGCCGCGAGGCGCTCATTGCGCGGCATCTTGTCCGACCGGAGATGAGGAGGAAGACTTTTTTAAACCGACCTCGACCGCATCCATGCGCTTGAACAACTCGGGCAGGCGGGCGTGCAGCACTTCGAGCCGCCGCTCCAAAACATACGGCCGCGCCGGCGTGCCGTTGACGAAACTTCCCGGAGCCGTGTCCGTGCTGAGCCCCGTCTGCCCTCCCACCTTCGTGCCTTTGCCGAGCGTGATATGGCCACCCACGCCCGCCTGCCCCCCTAGCACGACGTAGTCCTCAATCGTCGTGCTGCCGGAGATCCCCACCTGCGCGCACAGGATGCAGTGTTTGCCGATGATCACCCCGTGAGCGACCTGCACGAGGTTATCGACCTTCGTCCCCTCGCCTACGATCGTGCTGCCGATGCGCGCCCGATCGATCGTGCTGTTGGCTCCGATCTCGACGTCGTCGCCGAGCACCACGTTGCCGATCTGCGGCACCTTCTCGTGCCGGCCCTGCACAAATTCGTAGCCAAAACCATCCGATCCGATCACCACGCCGGGCTGGAGACGCACGCGATCGCCGATTTGGCATTCCGCGGTGACCACGACACCCGGCATCAGCCAACACTGAGCGCCGATCTTGGCTCCTCGACCAATGTGAACGCCTGACTGCACCTGCGTCCCCGCACCAATTTTGGCGTCAGCCTCCACCACGCACAGCGGTCCGATCGTCGCCGTTTCATCCACTTGCGCGGTCTCCGCGACAAACGCCGAGGGATGCACGCCTGAGGGTGGTTTTGGCCACAAGAGTTGCTCGATCCGTGCGCAAATCCGCGAGAGCGCGAGCGATGGGTTTTCCACCAGCAACAGACTCTGCTCACCTTTCGGATCGCCGGCATAATCGGCCGGGACCAGCAAAATGGACGCCTGCGAGGCCGCCGCGTCCGCCTTGTATTTCGCGCTCCCAAGAAACGAAAGGTCACCTGACCGGGCTGATTTCAACGAGGCAATCCCCCGAATCGTCGCCGTCGTGGCACCGCGGGTGGCGCTCGGCTTCACGATGGCCATAATTTCCTCGGGGCTGAAAGATACGAGCATGCCGTTAGCGTGAAAAGATCCGGCGTCGCGGTGCAACCTCACAAAAAAGCCCCGCTGGGTAAGAGCGGGGCTGAACGATTAAAATCAGGGAAAAAGGATTAGTTCTTTTTCGGCGTGACACCGGGGACCGTGATCTGCGGGCCGTCAGAAGACGGCGCGGACGCCGCCGGAGGCGTGCTGGCCGCGGGCGCGGAGCCGGCAGCAGGTGCGCCGCTCGCGGCGGGGGCAGACGCCGGGCGGTCCTTGTTGATCTCCTTCATCACGTCATCCGTGATCTCATAAGCGCTGTCGGCGTAGAGCACGGTGGGCACGCCGATCAGCGTCGGACCGGCCTTGTCGATCAACAAAGTGGCGCCGCGACGCTTCGCGACGTCGGTCGCGATCTTGCCGATTTCTTCGAGAATCACATTGCGGAAAGTCTGGAGGCGCTGTTGCAGCGAGCGCTGAATGTTGGCCTTGAAGCTGCCAACTTCGTTTTGCTTCTTCTGGATTTCCTCGAGCTTCTGTTGGGCTTCGCTTTGCGCCTTGCTCTTGGCTTCAGCCGTGGCGGTGGGATTGTTCGATTGGTCGACCAGCTCCTTATATTCGCTGACGAGCGCGTTGCCCTCTTTGTTCAAGCGATCGAGCTCTTCCTGGGCCTTCTGTTCGTCGGCGCGGAGCTTCGCGTTTTGCTCCTCGGTTTTGTAGTGGCTGTCGTAAAGCTTGGCCATATCGACCACCGCGATCTTGAGCGCGGGTTGAGCACGCCCAACGCCGGCGGTTAACGCCAGAACGCCGAGCGCAATGAGAACGTGGAGGTATTTTTTCATAGGAAGAAGTAAAAGAGAACGTGGCAGACAAGCGAACTTAGAACCGGGTGCCAAAAGAAAAGTTAAACTGGTTTCCTTTTTTGGCGGCCTTGTCGCCCGTGAGCGGAATGCCCAAATCGAGGCTCAAAGGCGCTCCCGCCACAAACAGGCGGATGCCAAAACCGAAATTGTCGTGGTAGTCGGAGGGGTTGAAATCGTAGGCCCCTTTGTTCACGAAGCCGGCGTCGTAAAACACGGCGAAGCGGATCGGGCTGACGATATCCATGGAGTATTCAGCGCTGAACATCCCGTAAGACTTGCCACCGATGGGCTCGCCCACTCGGTCGCGCGGACTCACATCGTAATACTCGAAGCCGCGCAAAGTCGTCGGGCCACCGAGATAGAATCGATTGTAATAAGGCACGTCCGTGCTGCGCCCATAGTTCTGGATGACGCCCGCACGAGCCAGGAGACTCAACACCTGGGTTTGCGTTTCGAAGATCGGGAAGAACTGCGCTCCGCGGAATTCCAAGCGATAGTAGTCTTCGCTGCCTCCCAAAACGCCGCCCGCAACATCAGCATCAAACTCCACGCGGTTGCCCATCGTGGTGTTGATGATCTTGTCCCGCGTATCACGCAGAAGCTGCAAACCGACTCGGGAGATATAATGTTTTCCCGCGTAGTCGCTGATGTAAACCGAGGCATCAGGCGAGACGTTGGTGATGTCGATGAAGCCAAAACTGTAAGAGACGCGGCCTTCGACCAGTTCGAAGAGGCGCTTGCGCAGATAAACTTCGGCGTTGGTTTGGACCTGCGTGTAATAGCTGCTGTTGTAATCGGATGACTGACGCGAGAGGTTGAAGCCAAGCGCGAGTTCGCGTTGCAGGAACCACGGCTCCTCAAAGGAGAGCGTGGCTTCACTGGACAGCGAGCCGAGTTGCAAACGCAGCCGGAACTTCTGGCCATCGCCCTGAAAGAGCGAGCGACGGTTGAATAAGTCGAAATTGGATTGGGAAACTTCCGCGAAAACGGTCGCGCGTTCCAGCGAGCTGAAACCGGCGCCGAACGTCAAATTGCCGGTGCGCCCTTCCTTGACCGCGACACGGAGGTTGCGGCGTCCAGGGATGTTCGTGTCCTGCGGCGAAAGATTCACATCGTCGAAAAACCGCGTGTTCTCGAGACGCAGCTTGCTGATTTTCATCCGCACGCTGTTGAACACATCGCCCGGTCCGAGCGTAAGTTCGCGCAGGATCACGGTGCTTTTGGACTTGGTGTTCCCCTCGATGACGATCGACTCGACGTGGAATTTGTCGCTCTCGTTCACATCGTATTGGATATCGATGTTACCGGTCGCGATGTTCGGCTTGCGCGACAAGCGCACGCGGGTGTCGAGATAGCCGTCGCGGCCGTAAAAATCCTCGAGCCGCTCCACATCCTTATCGAGTTTTGACGGCGCGAAAATCGCGCCGCTCTTTTGGCGCACCACGCGGCCGAGCAATTGCGAGGAATAGAGTTTGTTTCCGCTGAACGTAATTGCGCCCACGCGGTAGCGGCGGCCTTCCACCACGCGGATCGTGATCAACAGTTTCGAAGGCGTTGGGTAGTCGTAGGAGATCTTGTCAGGCGCGATCTCGACGTCGAGATACCCTTGTTCGCGGTAGAAATCGCGCAGCTTGTCGAGGTCGTCTTCGAACTGCTCGTCCTTGAAACGCCCGGATCCCGTCAACCAAGAGAACATCCACCATTTCTTCGTCTCCATCTCTTTGCGCAACCGGCGGTCCTTGACGTTGGCATTGCCGACGAAACGCACCGCGGCGATCTTCACCTTGGCGCCTTCCTTGATCTTGAAAATAATTGTGCCGAAGCCAGTGCTCCGATCGCGGTCGATCGCGTAATTGACCGACACTTGGTTGTAACCGCTCTTCTGATAATATTCGCGCAACTTTTCGACGTCCTCTTTGACCTGGCGCTCATCGAGCGAGGTATTTGGCTTGGACTTCACTTCCTTTTCCAAGCGCTTCGATTTCACCGCTTTATTGCCTTCAAAGCGCACCGCCAGCACGCGAAACTTGGGGGTGATCTCCACCACGAGGTTCACAGTGTGATCCGGGAGGACCTCGCGTTTGACTTCGATGAACTCAAACAAACCGGTCTTATAGAGCGAACGAATGTCGCGATCGATCATCGCCTCGTCGAGTTCGCCGCCCTCATGGACTTGCATGTTGGCGCGCACAACCTGCTCGCTGACAATCGCGTTGCCGATGAATTTGACCGCGATCTTGCCGACGCGATAGACCGGCGCTTCCGGAGCGCGCTGGGCATAGCCGGTCGTCAAACCGGCTAATAATAAGAGACCAAACGCAAAGAAAGCGCCGATGGCCCGGCGATGCGGGCTACTGAGTGAAGTTTTCAAAGCGGGTGATGTCTCTTAGGAACGTAAGCTTCAATTCTCCTACCGGTCCGTTTCGCTGCTTGGCAACGATTAACTCCGCCGAGTCCGCGGCGGTTTGGAATTTCTCGTCTGCATCTTTGGGTCGGGCAAGCATCAGGACAACGTCGGCGTCTTGCTCGATCGAGCCGGACTCGCGCAAGTCGGAAAGCCGAGGCGTGCGGTTGTCCTTCTCGGACGAGCGGTTGAGCTGGGATAATACAAGCACGGGGACGTCGAGTTCCTTCGCCAACGCCTTCAATCCACGGGAAGCTTCCGCCACTTGCTGCTCCCGCGGCACGCTGGAGTCGATCGGACTCATCAGTTGCAAGTAATCGACGATAATAAATCCAAGTTTGCGCCGGGCGTGCACGCGACGCGCCTTGGCCCGCAGCTGCATGATCGACATGCTGCTTGAATCGTCGATGTAGATCGGCGCCTTGGACAATTCGTCCGCCGCCTTCAAAAGCTCCTGTTGCTCGGTCCCGTTCTTCGACAGCAGCCCCTCGCGCAGAAGCTTCATGTTGATGCGCGCGCGTGAGCACAACATACGCAACGCCAGTTGCGCGGCGCTCATTTCCAACGAGAAGATCAGAGTCGCCGCAGATTCGCCCTTCTTCGGCAGGGCCGCATAATCCGCGATATTCAGCGCGAAACTCGTCTTACCCATCGATGGTCGGGCCGCGAGGATGATCATTTCCTGCCGCTGAAACCCAAAGGTCATTTTATCGAGGTCATGAAACCCCGACGGCACTCCCGTGAGCTCTCCTTTCTTCATCATCATTTTCGTGATGATGTTCATCGCCTCGCGCGCCGGCTCCTTCATCGGCTTCGCCGAGTCCGAGACGCGATTCTGCGTCACGGCGAACATATCCTTCTCCACCTGATCGATGAACTCGTCGACGCTGCCGGTCAGCCCAAACGAGCGCTCCACAATATCGCCGGCGGCGTGAATGACCTCGCGGAGCACATGCAGATCGCGCACTCTTTCGATAAAGTAAGGCGCCTGCGCCGTCGTCGGGATGCGCGAGCTGACTTGGCTCATATACGCATAGCCGCCGACCGCCGCGAGTTTCCCCTCGGCCTTCAACTCCTCCGCCACGACGGCGATCTCCATCGGCAGACTCCGATGGTAAAGGTCCGTCAGCTTTTCGAATATCAGCTGGTTGGCCGGCGCGAAAAACGCCTTCGGCGTGAGTTTGTCCTCGAGGCAACGCGCCACCGTATCGGTGCCGTCGATGAAACAGCAGGAAAGCAAATACTCCTCCGCCTCCAGGCTGTGCGGCAATTCCCGGCCGAACATCGCCGGCGCCGCACGTTCCGTGCGCGGACTGCGCGCCGGAACAGAAGCAGAATCAGAATCAGCCATGAGATGCTTATCGGAAGATGAATCGACTCGCCGCGCCAATCAAAAAGCCGCGCCCGGTCGGGGCGCGGCTCTCAAAAACAGCCGGTGAAAAACGCTTATTTCTGCTCCTCGACCGGTGCCACTTCGACCGGATTCTCGGAGACGACGTCGAAAGCCAACTCAACGCTCACTTCCTGGTGCAGACGCACCTTCACCTCGTGCTTGCCGATCGTCTTTACCGGCGTGTGCAGATGGATGCGTTTCTTGTCGATGGTCACCCCGCCCGCGACGAGTTTCTCGTGCACGTCGTTCGCGGTGATCGCCCCGAACATCTTGCCGCCCTCGCCCGTCTTCACGACGAAAACGATGCTCATTTTCTCGAGCTTGTGAGCGAGTTCCTGCGCGCCGTTCAGCTCTTGCGCCTCACGCTCGCCGCGGCGTTTTTTTAACGCCTCGATCTGCTTGCGATTCGCATTCGTGACCGGCACCGCAATGTGGCGGGGCAGCAGGAAATTGCGGGCATAGCCCGCGCGGACTTTGACTTGATCGCCTTCGCCGCCGAGACCTTCGACGGGTTGGACAAGGAGGACTTCACTGTAGGCCATGGGACTGAGTAGTTAAAAGGTTGATGGTAAATACGAACTCGGCCGGTTCAGAACGGCACATCTTCATCTAAGTTTTCGGGAGGCGCCGCGGGGCGCGGTGAAGCAGCCCGTGGTGCCGGCGAATGCTGCTCGGGCGTCTTTTCGCCTTCCTCGCCGGCGGCACCACCTGAAGCACCGTCGCGCCGGCCTTCACCGAGAAACTGAAAGTTTTCGAGCACGACCTTGAGACGGCTGCGTTTCTGGCCTGAGGTTTTGTCCTCCCATTGGTCGAAGCGCAGACGCCCTTCAACAAACAACGGCCGGCCCTTCGAGCAATACTTCGAAATCGTCTCGCCCTGACGGCCCCAAGCTTCGATATCGACAAACGTCGTTTCATCGCGCGCGGCGCCGGACTCGTCCTTGAACTGACGGTTGATCGCGAGTCCAAACTGGCAAATAGCGGTTCCCTTCGGAGTGACCCGCAACTCCGGGTCGCGCGTCAGGTTGCCGATCAGCATAACCTTGTTGTAATTTGCCATGGCCGTAGCGGACCGCAGGTCCTTAAGCGGACTGCACGAACGTCCGGTAAACGCTATTATTGAGGTGCAGACGATCTTTGAGCTGCGCCGGCCCTTCCGGAGGCGCGCTGAAAGTGACCTGCACATACGTGCCGCCGTTGAATTTGCGGTCGGTGACGCGCGTGAAGTCGCGTTTGCCGAGGTTTTCCACGGCGGAAACCTCACCGTTGACGGCAGTGATTTCTTTTTTCACGCCCTCGACGATTTGGTCGATGGAGTCCTCTTGACCGCGATTATCGAGGATGAAGGTGGCGCGGTAGTTACGCTTGGTCGGATTCATGTGGCTCTCTGCGATTTAAATGATTCATGGCTTGGTCCACGCCTCTTGAAAGGAGGAGGTCCAATCCTTGGAGATAAGTGTCAAACTGACGGTCGATGATGAGTTGTTGGTCGGGAGAAAATTTTCCTAAAACGAAATCCTTGAGATCCATTTCCTTGGGCAGCTTCGGGCCAATGCCCAGACGATAGCGGATGAAATCGTCACCGAGGTGCTCAAGCAAGCTCGCGACCCCATTGTGGCCGCCTGCACTGCCCCGCTCGCTTACTTTAATTCGGCCGACATCCAGCCCAACGTCGTCATAAATGACGAGCACTTCCTTCGGAGGGATCCGGTGAAAGCGCGCCAACGCTGCTACGGCGCGACCGCTCTCATTCATGAACGTTTGCGGCTTCATGAGCCACAATCGCAGACTGGGGAGACGCGTTACCTCGGCCTCGAAGCGCGGCGCGGAAGACCACACCAGCTTTTGCGCGCGGGCATACGCTTCAAGGACGACCCAACCCAAGTTGTGGCGCGTCGCCGCGTAGGCGGAGCCCGGGTTGCCGAGCGCGGCAACGAGCGAAATGGACATAACTCAAAGAACAACGGTGCGGCCAGCCACGGTCAAGTGACCGGCCGCACGAAAAACGCTTACTTCTTGGCCGGAGCCGCCGCCGCCTTCGCCGGCGCAGCGCCCGCGGCAGCCTTGGCGTCGGGGGCCGGTGTCGCGCCAGCCGCCGGGGCCGCCGCGCCTGCCGCCGGAGCCGCCGCGCCTGCCGAAGGCGTCGCCGCCACCGTCTCGGTGACGATTTCAGCCACCGGCTCCACGCATGAGACAACCGGCTGCCCTTTGGGATCGAGAAACTCGACGCCCTCGATCGGCTTCATGCCCCCGATCTTGATTGTCTCGCCGACCTTCAGCTCGGTCACATCCACGGCAATCGACTCCGGGAGATCCTTGGGCAAAACGCGCACCCGCAGATAGGGAGTGGCCGTTTCCAAAACGCCGTTTTGCGTCTTTACGCCAAATGACTCGCCCGTGATGGCCACCGGCACGCGGATTTCAAATTTCTCGTCGGCCTTCACCTCGTGAAGATCGACGTGCAAAAAACGGTCCGTGATGGGATCGCGCTGCACTTCTTGAAGAAACGACAGCGCCTTGTTGCCTTGGTCTTGCCGCGTGAGCTCGATCAGCACGGCGCGACCGGCCACCGTCTTGAGCAACCGGGTGAACTCCGGCACGTCGAGTGAAAGCTTTTCGGGCGATGACTGCTTCCCGTAAAGAATCGCGGGAATGCGGTTAACCTTGCGCAAACGGCGCGAGGCACTGCGACCCGTGTGGTCGCGCGTGGCAATATTTAGCGTGAACTGTTTCATGAATTCGTTCCCCCTGAGACCTCGGCATGAGGGCAGGCGTAGTGAAAAGAGGGTCACGTGATACGTTCGTCAGGAGGGAACGCAATCAAAACTTTGGCGGGTCCGGGAATTTCTCCTTCGTTGGTCAAAAGGAGCATTGACAGGAATGAAACCGGTCCTGTTGTTCATCGCCTCTTCGCACACGTGAGCGTGCGACGCCACATTGCCCGGTAGCTCAGTGGCAGAGCAGGTGACTGTTAATCACTTGGTCGCTGGTTCGATCCCAGCCCGGGCAGCCATTTCGCGCAAAAAGATGTGCAATCGGCGCCAGCGCCCTCCGGTTCTGGCGCATTAACCGCGGCGACCAACGCGGATGCGCCGGCGGAGATGGCGCCACGAAACACCTCACGCGGAATCGCCAGGGTCGAGTCCAACGTGTCGAGCGTGATGACGGTTCGGACCAGCAAATGGTTCTTGCGGACGAGTTAGTAGCAGTAGAACGCCTCCCGCATGGGACTTTCGTCGCACGCCGAGCGGAGGTGAACGTGGAGAATCTCGGCGCATGCTCCACGCTCTTCCGTTGGGCCGATGCAGGGAAGATCGTCCGCCACAAAATCAACGCTCACCTCCCGCTGTCCGACGAAGCCGCGATCGTGTCGCTCGCCCAAGGTGTGCGTGTTTAGGAGCGATTCCGCGGCGCGACGTCTTCCACTGCCAGTGGCACGCGCATAGCCGGTTTGTCCAAGGACATCAGCGGTTTCGTTCAAGGAATTCGGCTGCGCCGTTCAATCGGCGAACGGGCGTTTTGGCTATCGTGAGTCCCATCACCGCAATTCCGCGGTGCCCCAACCATACGACACTCCCGATGCACTCGATTCCACGCTTCTCTCATTCCGGCCGCTTCCGGCTCGGTCTTCTTCTCGGCCTCGTTCTTCTCGGCACCGGCGCCTGCGCCCATTTGGCGATCTGGCCCGGGGAAAAGCCGCCGGCCTCCGAATTCGGCTTCGGCCCGCGGGTCTCCGAGCACGGCCTCTACACGGTCGCGCTGGAGCCCGCGGAGGCGCTTCGAGCCCGCCGCCTGCAAAAGATTTCCGTGCTCGTCCGTGACGCGGCAGGCCAGGCGATCAGTGGCGCCACGCTTTCCGTCGACGGCGGTATGCCGCAACACGGACACGGTCTCCCGACGCAGCCGCGCGCCATCCCCGCGTCGGCGCACGGCACCTACGCCATCGAAGGGCTTCGCTTCAACATGGGCGGCTGGTGGGTGCTCGCCCTGACGATCGACGGCCCACTTGGCGCCGACCGCGTCATCTTTCACCTCCAGATCTGAGACGCCAAACTTCCCCGCCATGATTCGGATCACCTTTCTCGTCGCGCTCGCCGCGATCCCCGCCGCTCGCGCCGCCGAAGGGTGGAGTCCCGCTGAAATCGCGGAAATCCGTCACTTCTCGCTCGCCGAACTCGGCGCGCCACCGGCCGATTCCAGCAATCGGTTCGGGGACGATCCGCGCGCCGCGGAATTGGGCCGGAAGTTATTTTTCGATCCCCGCCTGAGCGCGAACGGCCGGGTCTCCTGCGCGACCTGCCACCAGCCAGAGCGGGATTTTCAAGATGGCCTGCCGTTGAGCAAAGGCGTGGGCACGACGAATCGCCGGGCCATGCCCATCGCAGGCACGGCGCATCTTCCCTTCCTCTTCTGGGACGGACGCAAGGATAGCCAATGGGCGCAAGCTCTCGGGCCGCTCGAAAGCGCCGTCGAGCACGGTGGCTCCCGAGCGCAATACGCCCACGTGATCGCCGAGCACTATCGTCCCGACTACGAAGCCATTTTCGGCCGATTGCCGGACCTCGCGTCGGTTCCCGCGCAGGCCGGCCCCGTGGCCGATGCTCACGCCGCTGCGGCGTGGCGCCAGCTATCGGAAGAGCAGCGCAACGCGGTCACCGGGATCTTTGTGAACCTCGGCAAGGCCATCGCGGCCTACGAGCGCCGGATCGAGCCGGGAAAATCCCGCTTCGATCGGTATCTCGATTCGTTGCTCGCCACGGGGCGCGCGCCCACCGACGTGCTCACCGCGGATGAACAGGCGGGCCTGCGCCTCTTCGTCGGCAAGGCCAACTGCGTGCAATGCCACAACGGTCCGCTCTTCACCAATGGTGATTTCCACAACACGGGCGTGCCCGCCATCCCTACCCTCCCGCGCGATCACGGCCGTCGGGATGGCGCGCGGCAAGTGCTCACGGACGAGTTCAACCGGCACAGCCGATGGAGCGATGCGCGCGCCGAAAGCGCAGAGATTGATTTTGTGAAGCCCAACGCCCGCGAGCAG
This sequence comes from Horticoccus luteus, assembly GCF_019464535.1. Classification (GTDB taxonomy): domain Bacteria; phylum Verrucomicrobiota; class Verrucomicrobiia; order Opitutales; family Opitutaceae; genus Horticoccus; species Horticoccus luteus. The sequence continues at coordinate 3,347,807 of NZ_CP080507.1, forward strand.
GAACGCGCCTTCAAGGTCCCGTCGCTGCGTGGCGTCGGCGAGCGCGCCCCCTACATGCACGCCGGGCAAATCGCCACGCTCTCGGCCGTGCTCCGTCACTACAACCAAGCCCCCGCCGCTTCCGCCGGTCACAGCGAACTCCATCCGCTGAAACTCGCTGATCACGAACTCACCCAACTCGAGGCGTTTCTCCGCGCGTTAAGCGCCTCCGCAGCCTCGCCGGCCGGCAAGTGAGCGAGTGCGAAGCTCAACCGAATTTACGGTCATGATTGCTGCCATTGTCATCCTCACGTTGCTCGTTGCCTTGGTTTCAACCGAGGAGCGATGAGCGTCACTGCGGTGCGCTCTCGTCATCGTGCCGTCGTGATCGCCGTGCGAGCATCCGTCCATCTACAACGCGGATTGTTAGGCCTCTCCATGTTGACCGTTTCCCTCGCAGCACAGAATCCGTCCAATCCCGCAGCCCTCGACGACGGCTGGACCATCGCAGAGCCGCAAGCGGCGGGTTTTGACGCCGCGAAGCTGCGCGGGAACTTTGCCACGATGCTGAGCGGCGAAGTGAATCTCCATGCTGTCATCGTGGAGCGGCACGGCAGGTTGGTGGCCGAGGGCTACCGCACCGGCCGCGATAAACCTCAGTTCACCTTTCTCAGTCGCATCGTCGCGTTCGGACCAGCGGTGCGTCACGACACGCGATCGGTCGGCAAAAGTGTGATCGCCCTGCTCGTGGGCATCGCTCAAGCCCAGGGTAAGCTTGGACCAGCCGGTTCGGCCGTCCTCGATTTTTATCCAGAACTCGCGGACCTCGCTACGCCGGCCCTGCGCAAAATCACGGTGGCGGACTTGCTCACCATGGGCAGTGGCTTGGCGTGGCGCGAATCCGGCGCAGGCTTTCCCACCGACGAAGATCGACTCGCCTGGAAGAAATCTCAGATCCGTTTCGTGCTGGGTCGTCCGACCGTGGCCGAACCCAGCCGTCGCTTTAACTACAATAGCGGCGGCACTGTCGTGCTGGCGGACATCCTGGAGCGGGCGACCCACATGCCTTGGACCGAGTTCGCCCGCACAGCTCTCTTCGAGCCGTTGGGGATCAGTGATGTTGAGTGGGTCACCGATCTCCGCAGTCGCCCCATGGCCAATAGCGGTCTGCGCCTTCGCCCGAGAGACATGGCGAAGCTCGGTCGCCTCGTGCTCAACCGCGGCAAATGGAAGGAGCGGCAGGTTGTTCCTGCGGCGTGGATCGACGAAATGCTGCGACCACGCCTTGCCACGGGCGTGGAGGACACCCGCTACGGCTACCAATGGTGGACGGGCAGCGTGAACTGGCAGGGGCGCTCTCTGCCGTGGCACGCCGCCTGGGGCAACGGCAGCCAGCGCATTTTCGTGATCCCTGACTTGGACATGACCGTGGTGTTCACCGCCGGTGCCTACGGTGACCCGCAGACCGTCCGCCAGGTGCAGAAGTATTTTCAGGCCTTGGTGGATTCAGTCGCGGCTCAATGAGAGACGCCCCGCGCCGACTTCAGTGAGGCCGGCGTCGGGTCAACTTGGACCGGCAAACGGCGAAGGGATTTCAAAGAAAACGCCGCGCAGCATAACGGTCGGCGGAATCCCAAACATCTCGATAAAGGTGCGCGTCAGATGCGCCGCGTCGGCGAAATCTGCCGCGTGCGCGGCGGCGGTCGCGGTCCCTTCGCGCCCCATGGCGACCATGGCACGCGCCAGCTTGCGCCAGAGCACGTAGCGCCGGAAGGGAAGCCCCATCTGCTGTTTGAAGAGATGCTGAAAACGACTCGGGGAGAGGAACGCCGACTTGGCCGCCGCGGCGAGCGAGAGCCGGAGATCATCGGACCGTTGAATCTGTTGCAGCACCTTGGTCACGCGGGGATCGAGCCGGCGCGCCGGCAACGCGCCCGCCGACAGCGCCTGCACACAGTGCCGGATGAGCGCGCCGATCTCCAGGCTCTCCAGCGGATGATCGCGAAAGCGGGCCAGTTCCGCCACGCATGCCGCTACACGGCCCTCTGGCATGATCGTAACATCTCTCTGGAGGGAGGCCCGTAACCAGACGCCTTCCGTCGACTCGGGATCGATCAAGAACATCGCGGCAAGGGCGCCTTTGCCGTCGAAACAATGTTCACGATCCGGGCCCACCACGATGCCGCGGGCGGACCGCCAGACTTCATCCTCGTCCTGCACGGCAATTTCGCCTTCGAGCGCCACCACGATCTGAATCGCGTGGTGCGCGTGGCGCGGCACGACGCCCTGCGCCCGCCCCATGGCCATGAACCCGCCGTCCCACACATACCAGCACACCGTGTCCGACACCTGCACATCGGTGCGGGTGCTTTTGCCACAGGACGAAGACGCAGCCGGCATCGCTGATTCGATGTCGGGCCTAGCTGGTTTGTTCAAGGACATCAGCGGTTTCATTCAAGGAATTCGACAGGGCCGTTCAATCGGTCCGCGAGCAATCCCGCTATTGTGGGAGCGCTCAACATGAACTCCCTAAATTCCCACTCGCCATGGTCGTCGCAGCGCTCCGCCCGCGCGGTCGCGAATGAATGTCTCACGACTTATCCGCCCCAGTGGACGCCAGCGATGCTGCGCGCCTCCGGGACGAAAGTCTTCTTCGCGCCGCGGACAACGGCTCCGATTCTTCCGTTCCTCGGCCGCGCATTCCTGCTGGGTGTTGCGCTCCTCGGTATCGCCCAAGCCGCGTTCGCCGAGCAACCGTCGCTCGATGCAGCCACGCAGCCGTCGACCGTCGACGCGCCGCTTCCGGTCTACCGTGCGCGGTTCGAGCGCACGCGCCCGGTCATCGCCATCGTCGGTGAAAACTCCGGCACGGAACTGAGCGACTTCGCGATTCCCTACGGCGTGCTCGTGCGGGCCGGCGTCGCGGAGGTGATCACGGTTGCGACCCAACCGGGCGTGCTGCACATGCGCCCGGCATTGCAGGTGCAGCCCGACGCCTCGATCGCGGAGTTCGACGCCCGCTTCCCGCAGGGTGCGGACTACGTGATCGTGCCCGCGGTGGTGAAGTTCAACGACCCGACGCTGCTCGCCTGGGTGAAGGCCCAGGGCACGAAGGGCGGAATGGTCGTCAGCATCTGCGACGGCGCGGCCGTCGTCGCGGGCACAGGCTTGATGGACGGCCACCGCGCTACAGCGCACTGGGCGAGCGCCAAAAACCGCCGCCGACTGTTTCCCTCAGTGAAGTGGATCGATAACATCCGTTACGTCGCCGACAGACAGATTATCTCCACCGCCGGCATCAGCGCCGCGTTGCCCACGTCGATTGCCTTGGTCGAGGCCATCGCCGGCCGCGAACGCGCAGCGAGTCTCGCGCGTGAACTCGGGGTCTCCGACTGGGGCACGGCCCACGACACGGCGCAGTTCCGGCCCCGGCTCGGGGTCAACCTGCGAGCGCTGATCGCCGTGACCTATACGAATGGCTGGTTTCGTTCGACCGAGATGATCGGCCTGCCGATCGCGGACGGCGTCGACGAGATCGCGCTCGCCGTCACCGCCGACGGTTATTCCCGCACCGGCCGCAGTTTGTTGCACGCGTTGTCCGCCTCATCGGCTCCCGTGCGCTCGCGCTCCGGGTTGATGATCGTGCCGGACACGCGCACGGACGGCCGCCCCATGGACCGGGAGTTGCCGCCGCTCGAAGCCTATCCCTCGGCGGAGTCGTTCGTGAAAACCATCGACGGCATCCACCGGCTTTACGGTCGCACTACAGCCTACGGCGTGGCGCTCAACTTTGAGTATCCCCTGATTCCGAAGCGCTCGCTCGCGAATGAGGCGCTAGCGCAATGAAGACGGTTGCTCTCAAGTTGGCGCTCCGCATTCCGCCGCTTGTGCTCACGTTCCTCGCGGGCGTCGGGGCATGGGCCATCGCCCAAGCGTTCCCCGCGCTGCGCTTCGAATCGGCGAACCTCACCGTGGTCGCCGCCGGCCTCGGCTTGCTCGGCATCGGTTGCAGCCTGCTCGGCGTCATTTCCTTTCGCCGCGCGCACACGACCGTGAATCCCATGGACCCGTCTGCCGCTGCGGCGCTCGTGGTTTCAGGCGTCTATCGTTTCACGCGCAATCCGATGTATCTGGGTTTTCTCTGCCTGCTGCTCGGAGAAATCGCGTGGCTCGGCAGTCCTGTCGCGTTACTCGCCGCGCCCGCGTTGGTGATTTACCTGAACCGTTTCCAAATCGCCCCGGAAGAATCCGCTCTACGCGAGCGCTTCGGAACGGAATTCGTCACTTACACCGCGCGCGTGCCGCGCTGGCTCTAATTCCATGGCTATTTCAATTGGCATCAGCTCGGCCCTCGCGGTTGGCGTCTTCGCAAAGTGGTTTGGGTTGGATCGCGACCGCGCATTTTACCCCACGGTCATGATCGTGATCACATTCCTGCATGTGCTGTTCGCCGCCATCGGGGGCGAGGCAGCGGTTCTCGTCGCCGCCGGCATCGACCTGGGTTTCGCGACCCTCGCCGCCCTCGGCTTCAAAAACAGCTTCTGGTTCATCGTCACCGCGCTGAACGGACACGACACGCCATCGAGAACGGCGAAGTGCCGATGTGGTGGCCGGGCGTTTGCTCTGCCTACGACGTGACCGCGGGCATCTGGCTCGGGCTGCAGCTCTATCGTGCCCGGTTGCACGCCCCGAAAGGCCAACCGTGGACCCTTCACCTTTTCGAGCGGCGCACGCGATTCTCGCCCAGTCGCTGTAAGATTTCGCGAATGACTCCGTCGACAGGGATGAAACTCAATCACCCATGAAAACAAATCCTACCAAATCCACCGTCTCGTCCAATGATTCCTGCAACTGCCAGAACTGCAGCTGCAATTGCACCCCGATCTGCACCTGCGCCACTACCTGCACCTGCGGCATGGCCGGTTGCGACTGCCGCGAACCACACGCGCCCTTGAAATCCCGGAAGTCCTGAACGATCGAAAGCAAATGCAACCCAACTGAGGCGGTCTTTAAGCCGCCTCAGTTTCTTCGTTACCTTCAGTCCTTACCATGGTCGCCGATAAATCGAGTTCACCCTCCGCCAACGAAGTGATCGCCCAACTCGTGGCGCATCGCCGGGCGTTCAAAGCATTCCTTGCATCCCGCGTCGGCAACGAAGCCGATGCCGAGGATTTGCTGCAGAATGGCCTGGTGAAGGCGTTGAGCCGTGCGGACGAAATAAAAGACGGCGAGAAAGCGGTGGCGTGGTTCTATCAACTTTTGCGCAACGCGATCATCGATCACGTGCGCAGCCGCCACGCTGCCGCCACACGCGACGACCGTTGGGCGGCGGAGACGGCCATCTTGGCCGACGACGTCGAGGTCGACCGCCAGATTTGCGCCTGCGTCGAACGGCTGTTGCCGGCACTCAAGCCGATTCACGCCGACCTCATTCGTCGCGTGGAACTGCAAGGAGAGTCGGTGGCTCAGGCCGCAGGCGCTCTCGGGATGACGCCGAACAACGCGAGCGTCACGTTGCATCGCGCCCGGGAAGAGTTGCGCAGAAAATTCGTGCGTTTCTGTGGCGACTGCCGGTGCCTGAATGTTTGCGACTGCGCCTGATAAGCCGAGCACGCCAAAGACGTCGTTTCTGGAGGACAGGTCCGCCGCACACCTGCCTGTGCTCGGCTCTACGCCGAGGCGTTGGCGGCACGGGGCGCACGCATGATCGGGGTGGACCCGACCCGGCCGTTGATTGCGGCGGCGCGGGCACCCAAACCTGAAGGCGTGTTTCATGACGGCGGCGGCGAAGCGATGCGCATGCCTGACGCCAGCATTGATCTGTTGGTGTGCTATGTGGCGTTGCTGGACATTCCTGATTTTCGTGCGGCGCTCAGGGAAATGACGCGTGTGTTACGGCCCGGCGGGAGGTCCCCGGAGTCGAATCTCAATGGCTTCACCACGGCCTCGAAACTGCTGTGGCGCGCGATGCCGAGGGCAACAAGCTGCATTGGACCATGGGCAACTCCATGGTCGAACGCGCCGAACACGCGGAATGGGCAGGCATCCCGCTCACCACCTCGCACCGGCCGTTGTCGTCCTACATGCGGCGTTCCTCGGCGCGGGATTGGTGCTGGAGCAATTTGAAGAACCCATACCCAGCGCGGAGACCATGGCCGCTCTGCCGGTCATGCTGATTACCCGCGCATGCCCAATTTCTGCGCGATGACGTGGCGGAAGACCGAGACGACCGAGCCCGCCTGAGGCAGACCAAATCCGTCGTCGACAAACGCGTCTTCCGGAGTGGCCGGTTGGTAATCTGAAGCGTTCACGCGGTGCCTCTCGGCGCGCCGCTGTGCGCAGTCACCATGAAACGCGGCCGCCTCCCCTTGCTCAAGTCTCCCGCGGCTACACGCCCCGGCCTCCTTTGCTCCAGACTGACCGTCCTATGAAAAATCTTCACCGCGCCGCCGAGGTATGCGGAGAACAAAAGCGTTACCATGCGCGACGGTCGCTCGCACGAGACCCTCGATGTGAGGCGTTGCTGCATCGGCCAGCCAACACGACTCCGCTTCCTTTAAGTCCGATTGGGGCAGTTTGTTGATACGAGTTTCAAATTCGGCCCTACAATTGTCTGGGTCCCGCTCAGGGCTTCCACTTCGTGATCGTTATGGTGGCGGCGGAGGTTTTGGCGGAGGGGTCGAGGAGGACGTCGTAGCCGAAGAGGAGGAGGTTGCCGTTGGGGACGGAGAGGGAGACGTTGGCGGCGATGGTGAGGGTGCCGTGGTTGTCGCGTTCGAAGTCGGCCATGAGGGCCAGGCGGTTGCCGGAGGACAGGAGGGAGCCCTGGGTGACGGTGATGTCGCCGTAGGCCGAGAACTCGACGTTGGCCTGGCCGGCGATGGTGCCGATGCCGATCGCGAGGTTGCCGGTCGTCTGCACCAAGAGCGTGCCTTTGGAGCGCAGGGCGCCTTCGTTGAGGATGATTTCCACGGGCGTGCCGGCGCCGAAGAGCAGGTCGCCGACCTGCAGGGTGGTGGCGGCGTTCACTTCGGAGAGGGCCTGGATCAGCATGAAGCGGCCCGTGGTGTCGCGGTTGTAGTTGGCGAAGATGCTCACGGCGCCGGCGAGGGAGTTCACGCGGCCGAAGTTGGCGCCCAGGCCGCCGATGGTGACGTTTTCGCCGCCGAGGACGAGGTCGAGTTGCGCGGTGACGAGCACCGGCGCGGCGGCCCCCAGGGTGAGGTCGCCCGTGCCGTTGTGGTCGGAGTCCGCGCTCAGGGTGAGCGCGCCGGCGGGCGTTTGCAGGATCGTGCTTTGCAGGGTCACGTTGCCGGCGGAGGTAAGGCTGATGGCGCCCAGGGCGGTCAGGAGGAGGTTTTGCGCGACCACGTCGGCGGCGCTGCGGACGGTGATCCTGCCCAGGGCCTGCAACTGGCCGCGGAGGGTCAGCGTGCCGGTGACGGGCGTGGTGCCGCCGGTCGTAATCAAGAGGTCCGTGCCCGCTTTCAACTGGGTGTTATCGTTGGCGAGGGTCAGCGTGCCCTGGCCGTTGGCGTTCAGGTCGACGGTGAGGGTGATCGCGCCTTGGAGGGCGAGCAGTTCGGCGCGGTTGGTCGCGGTGCCGATCTGGATCGCTTCGCCTTGGAGGACGATGCCGCCTTGGGCGACTTGCAGGACGCTGACGGCGTTTTGGGCGATGCGGACGGCCCCGTGGTTGTCCCCGTCGGTGTCGGCGGTGAGGGTCAGCGTGCCGCTAATGCCGATCGTGAGGTTCGCGTCGATGGTGAGGTCGCCGCCGGTGCGGGCCGTGAGGTTGCCTTGGGCGCCGCTCGTGCGGACCGCGCCGTGCACGGTCAGGGTGCCGGCCGCGGCGGGCGCGGAGAACAGGACCGCGGTGCCGAAGGTGCTTTGATAGACGTCGATCGCATGGGCGCCGTCGGTGCGGCCGATCTGCACTTCGGTGAAGGCCGCGGGCACGGCGATTTCCGGAGCGAGGAGGTCGAAGCCGCCGGCCTGGCCGACGGTGATCGGTTGCGTGAGGGAGGCCGGTTGCAGGATCAGGCGGCCGGTGCCGGTGATCGAGCCGGCCGCGCCTTGCAGGTTCAGGAGGTCGGCGGTGATCGTGACGAGGCCCGTGCCGGCGAGGAGCTTGGCGCCGGTTTCCTGCGTGAAGGCGCCGGTGCCGGGGCCCGCCTGCAGGGTCAGGGGGTTGGCGCCGGTGACGGTGAGGGTCTGGTTCGCGAGGAGGACGATCGTGCCGGTGGCCTGCGGGGAGCGGATGAGGGTCGGGTTGACCAGGGTCACGGTGCCGAGGTCGATGCGGGCGGAGGAATCGGCGCGGCCGAGGACGACCTGGCTGAAGCCGGGCGCCAAGGCTTCGAGGCTCGTCTGGGAGAGGAGGTAGGCGTAGGCGGAGGGGGTGGGCACGTTGCCCAGGCCGATCGTGGCGACGTTGGTCGCGGGTGCGGCGATGAACTGGCCGTGGTTCAAGGTGTGGATCGAGCCCGGGCCGCCGGTGAGGGTGAGCGAGCCGGAGCCGAGGACGAGGTCGCCTTGCACGGTCACGGTGGCGGCGAAGGTGAGCGCGCCGGTCGTGGTGATCGTCAGTTGCGTGAGGGGGGTTTGCGCGCCGAGGGCCTGGGCGAAGGAGACGTCGCCGGAGCCGGCGTCGATCGTCAGGGCGTAGGCGCCGTCGATGGTCTGGTCGAAGGTCACGTCGCCGCCGGAGGTCGTGATCAGGGTGTCGCGGGGCAGGACCACGTTGCCGGTGAAGTGGAGGTTTTCGCCGTGGGTGACGAGGTCTTCGTCGAGGGTGACCGCGCCGGAGGTGGAGATGTTCAGGTCGCCGCCGCCGGCGTGGGCGGTGTCGTATTTGACTTTGCCGGTGCCGATGACGGTCAGGCTGATGTCGCCGGTGCCGCCGGCGTCGACGTTGACTACATGGAGGTTGCCTTGGTCGAGGCTGAGCGCGATGTCGCCGTCTTGGGTGGTGGCGTCGGTGACGAGGAGCGTGCCGCCGGCCTGGCTGTAGGCGATGGCACCGGTGCCGGTGGCGAGGTGGGTGACGGTGACGTCGGTCGTGAGGAGGTTGCGCAGGCGGATGTCGCCGGTCGTCGAGGTGGCGGAGAGCGTGGGGACGGCGACGACGACGGGGTCGAGGGTGCCGATGCCGGTGCCGGCTTGGAGCGTCAAGAGGGCGGCGGTGAACTGGGTGCCGGTCGAGGCGCGTTCGAGGCGGCCGGCGGCGGTGGCGGTGATCGTGTCGTTCTCGGCGAGGACGGTGCCCACGAGGAGGTCGGCGCCGGCGGTGAGGGTGATGTCCGCGGTGCCGCCCGCCGTGAGGGCGGTGGCGGTCAGGGTGCCGGCGGTCGTCAGCGTGATCGCGCCGTCGGTCGTGGTCGCGGTGACGGTCAGGTTGCCGGTGTCGGCGAGGACCAGGGTGCCGGGGCCGGAGATCGCGGCGTCGAGGGTGCCAAGGGTCGTGTTGAGGTCGTTGGCGGCGGTGCCGAGGGAACCCACGCTGCGGAGCGTGGCGGCGGCGCCGAGGAGGTTCGGGGCTTCGGTGGCCAGGTTGTCGGTCAGGTCCGCGCCGGTCGTGAGCACCATGGCGCCGGTGCCGGCGTCGATGATCGAGACCGCAAGGCGTTGCGCGGCGGTGACGGTGAGCAGGCCGCCGGCGGAGGCGAGGCGCGAACCGGAGTCCATCGTGATGGCGCCGGTGGCGGTGTGCAGCGTGAGGGTGCCGCCGGTCGTCGCGATCGTCGCGGCGGAGGAGAGCGTGATCGCGGCGGGCGCGTCCAGGAGGATCGGGCCGGTGCCGGAGCGGACGCCGGCGTTGACTTGGAGATTCGAGGCGGCGCCACCGGGCAGGAGCGTGATCGCACCGGTGCCGGCGGCGGAGAGGGCGAGGCCGTCGGCGTCGGCGCCGTCGTTGAGCGTGAGGGTGCCGTTGGTTGTGCGCAGCGTGATGGCCCCGTTCGCGGTCGTGGTGAGGTCGGCGAGGGAGGGTTCGGTGACGGTCGTCGTCGTGAAGTTGGCGTTCACCTTGGCGAGGGCGAAGGTCACCGTGTCGATCGTCAGCGCGGTCGCGTTGAGGATGTTCAGGCCGCCGCTGCCGGCGGTGCCGGCGAGGAGCGCCGTCGCCAGGGTGAGCGGGGTCGCGGCGGTGCCGGCGCCGGTGCCGGCTTCCAGGCGGACCGCGGTGGCGGTGAGGTTCGCGGCGGCGGTGCCGGCGGTGTTGTCCAGGATCGAGGCGCCGGAGCGGATCAGGATGCGGCCGGTCGTCGCCCGGACTTGCGCGAGGCGCACGTCGGCGCCGGCGAGGAGGCGGAGGGAGCCCGCGGTCGTCGTGAGGGTCGAGGTGGCCGCGAGGGTCAGGGCTCCGGTCGTCGCTTCGAGGTCGAGGTCGCCGGCCGTTTGCACGGCCACGGTCGCGGCGGTGGTGAGGTCATGGCCGGCGAGGAGCGTGATCGCGCCCGTCGCGGAGATGACGTCGGCGTTGAGCAGGAGGTCGCTCGTCGCGCCGCCGGCCGAGAGGAGGATCCGGCCGGTGCCGGCCGCGCTGACCGCGGTGTGATTGGCGTTGCCCCCGTCGTTCAGGGTCAGCGTGCCGTTGAGGGTGCGCAGCGCGATCGAGCCGTTCGCGGTGGTCGTGAGGTCGGAGAGGGTTTCGGCGGTGAGTGCGGTGGACGTGAAGTCGGCGGCGACGGCGCGCACGGTGATGCTGACGTTCGTGATCGTGAGGGCGTTGTCTTCGACGAGGCTGATGCCGGCGGAGCCGGCGCTGGCGGCCAGGGTGTCGAGGCCGACTTCGAGGGGGTTCGTGGACGTGCCGATACCCGTGCCGGCGACCAGGCGCGCGGCGCTGGCGCTGATGTCTTGATAGGTGTCGCCGCCGTCGAGGATCGAGCCGGCGGTCGCCGTGAGCGTGACTGAACCCGTGCCGGCTTGGATGCCGCCGAGCGTGATGTCGGTCGCGGCAAGGAGGCGGACGTTGCCGCCCGACGTGGCGATTTGCGCGTTGTCGGCGAAGAGGATGGCACCCGCGCTGGCCACGAGGTTCACGTCGCCGCCAGTGGTTTTGATGTCGGCGGTCGTGGTGAAGGTGAGGTTCGTCGCGCCGAGGAGTGTGATGTCGCCGCTGCCGCTGAGGATGTCCGCGTTCGCGGTGACGTTCGCGGCGGAGAAGTAAACGTTGCCGCTGCCGTTCGCGCTGACCGCCGTGTTGTTGGCGAAGCCGTCGTTCAGCGTGAGGTCGCCGGCGATAATCGTGAGAGCGATCGAGCCGTTCGCGGTGGTCGTGAGGTCGGAGAGGGTTTCGGCGGTGAGCGCGGTGGACGTGAAGTCGGCCGCGACGGCGCGCACCGTGACCGACACGTTGGTGATCGTGAGGGCGTTGTCTTCGACGAGGCTGATGCCGGCGCTGCCGGCGCTGGCGGCGAGCGTGTCGAGGCCGACTTCGAGCGGGTTCGTCGCGGTGCCGATGCCGGTGCCGGCAACCAGGCGGGCGGCGCTGGCGCTGATGTCTTGATACGTGTCGCCGCCGTCGAGGATCGAGCCCGCGGTGGCGGTCAGGGTGACGGAGCCGGTGCCGGCTTGGATGCCGCCGAGCGTGATGTCGGTCGCGGCGAGGAGGCGGACGTTGCCGCCCGACGTGGCGATTTGCGCGTTGTCGGCGAAGTGGATCGCACCCGCGGTGGCCACGAGGTTCACGTCGCCGCCGGTCGTCTTGATGTCGGCGGTCGCGTTGAAGGTGAGGTTCGTTGCGCCGAGGAGCGTGATGTCGCCGCTGCCGCTGAGGATGTCCGCGTTCGCGGTGACGTTCGCGGCGGAGAAGTAAACGTTGCCGCTGCCGTTCGCGCTGACCGCCGTGTTGTTGGCGAAGCCGTCGTTCAGCGTGAGGTCGCCGGCGATAATCGTGAGAGCGATCGAGCCGTTCGCGGTCGTCGTGAGGTCGGAGAGGGTTTCAGCGGTGAGTGCGGTGGAGGTGAAGTCGGCCGCGACGGCGCGCACGGTGATGCTGACGTTGGTAATCGTGAGGGCGTTGTCTTCGAGGAGGCTGATGCCGGCGCTGCCTGCGCTGGCGGCGAGCGTGTCGAGGCCGACTTCGAGCGGGTTCGTCGCGGTGCCGATGCCGGTGCCGGCAACCAGGCGGGCGGCGGACGCGCTGATGTCTTGATACGTGTCGCCGCCGTCGAGGATCGAGCCCGCGGTCGCAGTCAACGTGACTGAACCCGTGCCGGCTTGGATGCCGCCCAAGGTGATGTCGGTCGCGGCGAGGAGGCGGACGTTGCCGCCCGACGTGGCGATTTGCGCGTTGTCGGCGAAGTGGATCGCCCCCACCCCGGCCACGAGGTTCACGTCGCCGCCGGTGGTTTTGACGTCGGCGGTCGCGTTGAAGGTGAGGTTCGTCGCGCCGAGGAGTGTGATGTCGCCGCTGCCGCTGAGGATATCGGCGTTCGCGGTGAGGTTCGCGGCGGAGAAGTAAACATTGCCGGTGCCGTTCGCGCTGACCGCGGTGTTGTTGGCGAAGCCGTCGTTCAGCGTGAGGTCGCCCGCGATGATCGTGAGGGCGATGGAGCCGTTCGCGGTCGTCGTGAGGTCGGAGAGGGTTTCGGCGGTGAGTGCGGTGGACGTGAAGTCGGCCGCAACGGCGCGCACGGTGACCGACACGTTCGTGATCGTGAGCGCGTTGTCTTCGAGGAGGCTGATGCCGGCGCTGCCTGCGCTGGCGGCGAGCGTGTCGAGGCCGACTTCGAGCGGGTTGGTCGCGGTGCCGATGCCCGTGCCGGCAACCAGGCGAGCGGCGGACGCGCTGATGTCTTGATAGGTGTCGCCGCCGTCGAGGATCGAGCCCGCGGTGGCGGTCAAGGTGACGGAACCCGTGCCGGCTTGGATGCCGCCCAAGGTGATGTCGGTCGCGGCGAGCAAGCGGACGTTGCCGTTGGAGGTCGCGACTTGCGCGTTGTCGGCGAAGTGGATCGCACCGGCGCTGGCGACCAAGTTCACGTCGCCGCCGGTGGTCTTGACGTCGGCGGTCGTGGTGAACGTGAGGTTCGTGGCACCGAGGAGCGTGATGTCGCCGCTGCCAGAGAGGATGTCGGCGTTCGCGGTGACGTTCGCGGCGGAGAAGTAAACGTTGCCGGTGCCGTTCGCGCTGACCGCGGTGTTATTCACGAAGCCGTCGTTCAGGGTGAGGTCGCCGGCGATGATCGTCAGGGCGATGGAGCCGTTCGCCGTCGTCGTGAGGTCGGAGAGGGTTTCGGCGGTGAGTGCGGTGGAGGTGAAGTCGGCCGCGACGGCGCGCACGGTGATGCTGACGTTGGTGATCGTGAGCGCGTTGTCTTCGACGAGGCTGATGCCGGCGCTGCCGGCGCTGGCGGCCAGGGTGTCGAGGCCGACTTCGAGGGGGTTCGTGGACGTGCCGATGCCGGTGCCAGCAACGAGGCGCGCGGCGCTGGCACTGATGTCTTGATACGTGTCCCCGCCGTCGAGGATCGAGCCGGCGGTGGCGGTCAACGTCACGGAGCCGGTGCCGGCTTGGATGCCGCCGAGCGTGATGTCGGTCGCGGCGAGGAGGCGGACGTTGCCGCCCGACGTGGCGATTTGCGCGTTGTCGGCGAAGAGGATCGCGCCCGCGGTGGCCACGAGGTTCACGTCGCCGCCGGTGGTTTTGACGTCGGCGGTCGCGTTGAAGGTGAGGTTCGTCGCGCCGAGGAGTGTGATGTCGCCGCTGCCGCTGAGGATGTCGGCGTTCGCGGTGAGGTTCGCGGCGGAGAAGTAAACGTTGCCGCTGCCGTTCGCGTTGACCGCGGTGTTGTTGGCGAAGCCGTCGTTCAGGGTGAGGTCGCCGGCGATGATCGTCAGGGCGATGGAGCCGTTCGCGGTCGTCGTGAGGTCGGAGAGGGTTTCGGCGGTGAGCACGGCGGACGTGAAGTCGGCGGCGACGGCGCGCACGGTGACGCTGACGTTGGTGATCGTGAGGGCGTTGTCTTCGAGGAGGCTGATGCCCGCGGAACCGGCGCTGGCGGCCAGGGTGTCGAGGCCGACTTCGAGCGGGTTCGTCGCGGTGCCGATGCCGGTGCCGGCGACCAGGCGCGCGGCGGACGCGCTGATGTCTTGATACGTGTCGCCGCCGTCGAGGATCGAGCCCGCGGTCGCAGTCAACGTGACGGAACCGGTGCCGGCTTGGAGGCCGCCCAAGGTGATGTCGGTCGCGGCGAGGAGGCGGACGTTGCCGCCCGAGGTCGCGATTTGCGCGTTGTCGGCGAAGTGGATGGCCCCCACCCCGGCCACGAGGTTCACGTCGCCGCCGCTCGTCTTGATGTCGGCCGTCGTGTTAAAGGTGAGGTTCGTCGCGCCGAGGAGCGTGATGTCGCCGCTGCCGCTGAGGATGTCCGCGTTCGCGGTGACGTTCGCGGCGGAGAAGTAGACGTTGCCGCTGCCGTTCGCGCTGACCGCGGTGTTGTTCACGAAGCCGTCGTTCAGGGTGAGGTCGCCGGCGATGATCGTCAGGGCGATGGAGCCGTTCGCCGTCGTCGTGAGGTCGGAGAGGGTTTCGGCGGTGAGTGCGGTGGACGTGAAGTCGGCCGCGACGGCGCGCACGGTGACCGATACGTTGGTGATCGTGAGGGCGTTGTCTTCGAGGAGGCTGATTCCTGCGCTGCCCGCGGAGGCGGCCAAGGTGTCGAGGCCGACTTCGAGCGGGTTCGTCGCGGTGCCGATGCCCGTGCCGGCGACCAGGCGCGCGGCGCTGGCACTGATGTCTTGATACGTGTCGCCGCCGTCGAGGATCGAGCCCGCGGTCGCGGTCAGGGTAACGGAACCCGTGCCGGCTTGGAGGCCGCCCAAGGTGATGTCGGTCGCGGCGAGGAGGCGGACGTTGCCGCCCGAGGTCGCGATTTGCGCGTTGTCGGCGAAGTGGATGGCCCCCACCCCGGCCACGAGGTTCACGTCGCCGCCGCTCGTCTTGATGTCGGCCGTCGTGTTAAAGGTGAGGTTCGTCGCGCCCAGCAGCGTGATGTCGCCGCTGCCGCTGAGGATATCGGCGTTCGCGGTGAGGTTCGCGGCGGAGAAGTAGACGTTGCCAGTGCCGTTCGCGCTGACCGACGTGTTGTTGGCGAAGCCGTCGTTCAGCGTCAGGTCGCCGGCGATGATCGTGAGGGCGATGGAGCCGTTCGCCGTCGTCGTGAGGTCGGAGAGGGTTTCGGCGGCGAGTGCGGCGGACGTGAAGTCGGCGGCGACGGCGCGCACCGTGACCGATACGTTCGTGATCGTGAGGGCGTTGTCTTCGACGAGGCTGATGCCCGCGCTGCCGGCGCTGGCGGCCAGGGTGTCGAGGCCGACTTCGAGCGGGTTCGTCGCGGTGCCGATGCCGGTGCCGGCGACCAGGCGCGCGGCGCTGGCGCTGATGTCTTGATACGTATCGCCGCCGTCGAGGATCGAGCCGGCCGTTGCAGTCAGGGTAACGGAACCCGTGCCGGCTTGGAGGCCGCCGAGCGTGATGTCGGTCGCGGCGAGGAGGCGGACGTTGCCGCCCGACGTGGCGATTTGCGCGTTGTCGGCGAAGAGGATCGCCCCCACCCCGGCCACGAGGTTCACGTCGCCGCCAGTGGTTTTGATGTCGGCGGTCGCGGTGAAGGTGAGGTTCGTGGCACCGAGGAGCGTGATGTCGCCGCTGCCGCTGAGGATGTCGGCGTTCGCGGTGAGGTTCGCGGCGGAGAAGTAAACGTTGCCGCTGCCGTTCGCGCTGACCGCGGTGTTGTTCACGAAGCCGTCGTTCAGCGTCAGGTCGCCGGCGATGATCGTGAGGGCGATGGAGCCGTTGGCGGTCGTCGTGAGATCAGAGAGGGTTTCAGCGGTGAGCGCGGCGGACGTGAAGTCGGCCGCGACGGCGCGCACCGTGACGCTGACGTTGGTGATCGTGAGGGCGTTGTCTTCGAGGATGCTGATGCCGGCGCTGCCGGCGCTGGCGGCGAGCGTGTCGAGGCCGACTTCGAGGGGGTTCGTGGACGTGCCGATGCCGGTGCCAGCGACCAGGCGCGCGGCGCTGGCACTGATGTCTTGATAGGTGTCGCCGCCGTCGAGGATCGAGCCCGCGGTCGCGGTGAGGGTGACGGAGCCGGTGCCGGCTTGGATGCCGCCGAGCGTGATGTCGGTCGCGGCGAGCAGGCGGACGTTGCCGTTGGAGGTCGCGACTTGCGCGTTGTCGGCGAAGTGGATCGCGCCGGCGCTGGCCACGAGGTTCACGTCGCCGCCGCTCGTCTTGACGTCGGCGGTCGCGTTGAAGGTGAGGTTCGTCGCGCCGAGGAGCGTAATGTCGCCGCTGCCGCTGAGGATGTCCGCGTTGGCGGTGAGGTTCGCGGCGGAGAAGTAAACGTTGCCGGAGCCGTTCGCGCTAACCGCGGTGTTGTTCACGAAGCCGTCGTTCAGCGTGAGGTCGCCGGCGATGATCGTCAGGGCGATGGAGCCGTTCGCGGTCGTCGTGAGGTCGGAGAGGGTTTCGGCGGCGAGTGCGGCGGACGTGAAGTCGGCGGCGACGGCGCGCACCGTGACCGATACGTTCGTGATCGTGAGGGCGTTGTCTTCGACGAGGCTGATGCCCGCGCTGCCGGCGCTGGCGGCCAGGGTGTCGAGGCCGACTTCGAGCGGGTTCGTCGCGGTGCCGATGCCGGTGCCGGCGACCAGGCGCGCGGCGCTGGCGCTGATGTCTTGATACGTATCGCCGCCGTCGAGGATCGAGCCGGCCGTTGCAGTCAGGGTAACGGAACCCGTGCCGGCTTGGAGGCCGCCGAGCGTGATGTCGGTCGCGGCGAGGAGGCGGACGTTGCCGCCCGACGTGGCGATTTGCGCGTTGTCGGCGAAGAGGATCGCCCCCACCCCGGCCACGAGGTTCACGTCGCCGCCAGTGGTTTTGATGTCGGCGGTCGCGGTGAAGGTGAGGTTCGTGGCACCGAGGAGCGTGATGTCGCCGCTGCCGCTGAGGATGTCGGCGTTCGCGGTGAGGTTCGCGGCGGAGAAGTAAACGTTGCCGCTGCCGTTCGCGCTGACCGCGGTGTTGTTCACGAAGCCGTCGTTCAGCGTCAGGTCGCCGGCGATGATCGTGAGGGCGATGGAGCCGTTGGCGGTCGTCGTGAGATCAGAGAGGGTTTCAGCGGTGAGCGCGGCGGACGTGAAGTCGGCCGCGACGGCGCGCACCGTGACGCTGACGTTGGTGATCGTGAGGGCGTTGTCTTCGAGGATGCTGATGCCGGCGCTGCCGGCGCTGGCGGCGAGCGTGTCGAGGCCGACTTCGAGGGGGTTCGTGGACGTGCCGATGCCCGTGCCGGCGACCAGGCGCGCGGCGCTGGCACTGATGTCTTGATACGTGTCGCCGCCGTCGAGGATCGAGCCCGCGGTCGCAGTCAACGTGACTGAACCCGTGCCGGCTTGGATGCCGCCCAAGGTGATGTCGGTCGCGGCGAGCAAGCGGACGTTGCCGTTGGAGGTCGCGACTTGCGCGTTGTCGGCGAAGTGGATCGCGCCGGCGGCCGCGACCAAGTTCACGTCGCCACCGGTCGTCTTGACGTCGGCGGTCGCGTTGAAGGTGAGGTTCGTCGCGCCGAGGAGCGTGATGTCGCCGTTGCCAGAGAGGATGTCGGCGTTCGCGGTGAGGTTCGCGGCGGAGAAGTAGACGTTGCCGGTGCCGTTCGCGCTGACCGCGGTGTTGTTCACGAAGCCGTCGTTCAGGGTGAGGTCGCCGGCGATGATCGTCAGGGCGATGGAGCCGTTCGCGGTCGTCGTGAGGTCGGAGAGGGTTTCGGCGGTGAGTGCGGTGGAGGTGAAGTCGGCCGCGACGGCGCGCACGGTGATGCTGACGTTGGTGATCGTGAGGGCGTTGTCTTCGAGGAGGCTGATGCCTGCGCTGCCCGCGGAGGCGGCCAAGGTGTCGAGGCCGACTTCGAGCGGGTTCGTCGCGGTGCCGATGCCGGTGCCGGCGACCAGGCGCGCGGCGCTGGCGCTGATGTCTTGATAGGTGTCGCCGCCGTCGAGGATCGAGCCCGCGGTGGCCGTGAGCGTGACGGAGCCGGTGCCGGCTTGGATGCCGCCGAGCGTGATGTCGGTCGCGGCGAGGAGGCGGACGTTGCCGCCTGACGTGGCGATTTGCGCGTTGTCGGCGAAGTGGATCGCACCCGCGGTGGCCACGAGGTTCACGTCGCCGCCGGTGGTTTTGACGTCGGCGGTCGCGTTGAAGGTGAGGTTCGTCGCGCCGAGGAGCGTGATGTCGCCGCTGCCGCTGAGGATATCGGCGTTCGCGGTGAGGTTCGCGGCGGAGAAGTAGATGTTGCCGCTGCCGTTCGCGCTGACGGCGGTGTTGTTCACGAAGCCGTCGTTCAGCGTCAGGTCGCCGGCGATGATCGTGAGGGCGATGGAGCCGTTCGCGGTCGTCGTGAGATCAGAGAGGGTTTCAGCGGCGAGCGCGGTGGACGTGAAGTCGGCCGCGACGGCGCGCACCGTGACCGTTACGTTCGTAATCGTGAGGGCGTTGTCTTCGACGAGGCTGATGCCGGCGGAACCGGCGCTGGCGGCCAGCGTGTCGAGGCCGACTTCGAGCGGGTTGGTCGCGGTGCCGATGCCCGTGCCGGCAACCAGGCGAGCGGCGCTGGCGCTGATGTCTTGATAGGTGTCCCCGCCGTCGAGGATCGAGCCGGCGGTGGCGGTCAACGTCACGGAGCCGGTGCCGGCTTGGATGCCGCCGAGCGTGATGTCGGTCGCGGCGAGCAGGCGGACGTTGCCGTTCGAGGTGGCGACTTGCGCGTTGTCGGCGAAGTGGATCGCACCCGCGGCGGCCACGAGGTTCACGTCGCCGCCGGTGGTTTTGACGTCGGCGGTCGTGGTGAACGTGAGGTTCGTGGCACCGAGGAGCGTGATGTCGCCGCTGCCAGAGAGGATGTCGGCGTTGGCGGTGAGGTTCGCGGCGGAGAAGTAGATGTTGCCGGTGCCGTTCGCGCTGACCGCGGTGTTGTTCACGAAGCCGTCGTTCAGCGTGAGGTCGCCCGCGATGATTGTCAGGGCGATGGAGCCGTTCGCGGTCGTCGTGAGGTCGGAGAGGGTTTCGGCGGCGAGCGCGGTGGACGTGAAGTCGGCGGCGACGGCGCGCACCGTGACCGACACGTTCGTGATCGTGAGCGCGTTGTCTTCGAGGAGGCTGATGCCCGCGCTGCCGGCGCTGGCGGCCAGGGTGTCGAGGCTGACTTCGAGGGGGTTCGTGGACGTGCCGATGCCGGTGCCGGCAACCAGACGCGCGGCGGACGCGCTGATGTCTTGATACGTGTCGCCGCCGTCGAGGATCGAGCCTGCGGTGGCGGTCAGGGTGACGGAGCCGGTGCCGGCTTGGATGCCGCCGAGCGTGATGTCGGTCGCGGCGAGGAGGCGGACGTTGCCGCCCGAGGTCGCGATTTGCGCGTTGTCGGCGAAGTGGATGGCGCCGGCGGCCGCGACCAAGTTCACGTCGCCGCCGGTGGTCTTGACGTCGGCGGTCGTGGTGAAGGTGAGGTTCGTCGCGCCGAGCAGCGTGATGTCGCCGCTGCCAGAGAGGATGTCGGCGTTGGTGGTGAGGTTCGCGGCGGAGAAGTAGATGTTGCCGGTGCCGTTCGCGCTGACCGCGGTGTTATTCACGAAGCCGTCGTTCAGGGTGAGGTCGCCGGCGATGATCGTCAGGGCGATGGAGCCGTTCGCCGTCGTCGTGAGGTCGGAGAGGGTTTCGGCGGTGAGTGCGGTGGAGGTGAAGTCGGCCGCGACGGCGCGCACGGTGATGCTGACGTTGGTGATCGTGAGCGCGTTGTCTTCGACGAGGCTGATGCCGGCGCTGCCGGCGCTGGCGGCCAGGGTGTCGAGGCCGACTTCGAGGGGGTTCGTGGACGTGCCGATGCCGGTGCCAGCAACGAGGCGCGCGGCGCTGGCACTGATGTCTTGATACGTGTCCCCGCCGTCGAGGATCGAGCCGGCGGTGGCGGTCAACGTCACGGAGCCGGTGCCGGCTTGGATGCCGCCGAGCGTGATGTCGGTCGCGGCGAGGAGGCGGACGTTGCCGCCCGAGGTCGCGATTTGCGCGTTGTCGGCGAAGAGGATCGCGCCCGCGGTGGCCACGAGGTTCACGTCGCCGCCGGTGGTTTTGACGTCGGCGGTCGCGTTGAAGGTGAGGTTCGTCGCGCCGAGGAGTGTGATGTCGCCGCTGCCGCTGAGGATGTCGGCGTTCGCGGTGAGGTTCGCGGCGGAGAAGTAAACGTTGCCGCTGCCGTTCGCGTTGACCGCGGTGTTGTTGGCGAAGCCGTCGTTCAGGGTGAGGTCGCCGGCGATGATCGTCAGGGCGATGGAGCCGTTCGCGGTCGTCGTGAGGTCGGAGAGGGTTTCGGCGGTCAGAGCGGTGGAGGTGAAGTCGGCCGCGACGGCGCGCACGGTGATGCTGACGTTCGTGATCGTGAGGGCGTTGTCTTCGACGAGGCTGATGCCGGCGGAGCCGGCGCTGGCGGCCAGGGTGTCGAGGCCGACTTCGAGGGGGTTCGTGGACGTGCCGATACCCGTGCCGGCGACCAGGCGCGCGGCGCTGGCGCTGATGTCTTGATAGGTGTCGCCGCCGTCGAGGATCGAGCCGGCGGTCGCCGTGAGCGTGACCGAGCCGGTGCCGGCTTGGATGCCGCCGAGCGTGATGTCGGTCGCGGCAAGGAGGCGGACGTTGCCGTCCGACGTGGCGATTTGCGCGTTGTCGGCGAAGAGGATGGCACCCGCGCTGGCCACGAGGTTCACGTCGCCGCCGGTCGTCTTGACGTCGGCGGTCGCGTTGAAGGTGAGGTTCGTGGCACCGAGGAGCGTGATGTCGCCGCTGCCGCTGAGGATGTCCGCGTTGGCGGTGACGTTCGCGGCGGAGAAGTAAACGTTACCGCTGCCGTTCGCGCTGACCGCGGTGTTGTTCACGAAGCCGTCGTTCAGCGTGAGGTCGCCCGCGATGATTGTCAGGGCGATGGAGCCGTTCGCGGTCGTCGTGAGGTCGGAGAGGGTTTCGGCGGCGAGCGCGGTGGACGTGAAGTCGGCGGCGACGGCGCGCACGGTGACCGATACGTTGGTGATCGTGAGGGCGTTGTCTTCGAGGAGGCTGATGCCTGCGCTGCCGGCGCTGGCGGCCAGGGTGTCGAGGCCGACTTCGAGCGGGTTCGTCGCGGTGCCGATGCCGGTGCCGGCGACCAGGCGGGCGGCGCTGGCGCTGATGTCTTGATACGTGTCGCCGCCGTCGAGGATCGAGCCCGCGGTGGCGGTGAACGTGACTGAACCCGTGCCGGCTTGGATGCCGCCGAGCGTGATGTCGGTCGCGGCGAGGAGGCGGACGTTGCCGCCCGAGGTCGCGACTTGCGCGTTGTCGGCGAAGAGGATCGCCCCCACCCCGGCCACCAGGTTCACGTCGCCGCCGCTCGTCTTGATGTCGGCCGTCGGGTTGAAGGTGAGGTTCGTCGCGCCGAGGAGCGTGATGTCGCCGCTGCCGCTGAGGATGTCGGCGTTCGCGGTGAGGTTCGCGGCGGAGAAGTAGACGTTGCCGCTTCCGTTCGCACTGACGGCGGTGTTGTTGGCGGCGCCGTCGTTCAGCGTCAGGTCGCCGGCGATGATCGTCAGGGCGATGGAGCCGTTCGCGGTCGTCGTGAGGTCGGAGAGGGTTTCGGCGGTCAGAGCGGTGGAGGTGAAGTCGGCCGCGACGGCGCGCACCGTGATGCTGACGTTGGTGATCGTGAGGGCGTTGTCTTCGACGAGGCTGATGCCTGCGCTGCCGGCGCTGGCGGCCAGCGTGTCGAGGCCGACTTCGAGCGGGTTCGTCGACGTGCCGATGCCGGTGCCGGCAACCAGGCGCGCGGCGCTGGCGCTGATGTCTTGATAGGTGTCGCCGCCGTCGAGGATCGAGCCGGCGGTCGCGGTCAGGGTGACGGAACCCGTGCCGGCTTGGATGCCGCCGAGCGTGATGTCGGTCGCGGCGAGGAGGCGGACGTTGCCGCCCGACGTGGCGATTTGCGCGTTGTCGGCGAAGAGGATCGCGCCCGCGGTGGCCACGAGGTTCACGTCGCCACCGGTCGTCTTGATGTCGGCGGTCGCGTTGAAGGTGAGGTTCGTCGCGCCCAGCAGCGTGATGTCGCCGCTGCCGCTGAGGATGTCCGCGTTGGCGGTGAGGTTCGCGGCGGAGAAGTAAACGTTGCCGCTGCCGTTCGCGCTGACGGCGGTATTGTCCACGAAGCCGTCGTTCAGCGTGAGGTCGCCCGCGATGATCGTCAGGGCGATGGAGCCGTTCGCGGTCGTCGTGAGGTCGGAGAGGGTTTCGGCGGTCAGAGCGGTGGACGTGAAGTCGGCGGCGACGGCGCGCACCGTGACCGACACGTTGGTGATCGTGAGCGCGTTGTCTTCGACGAGGCTGATGCCGGCGCTGCCGGCGCTGGCGGCCAGGGTGTCGAGGCCGACTTCGAGCGGGTTCGTCGCGGTGCCGATGCCGGTGCCGGCGACCAGGCGCGCGGCGCTGGCACTGATGTCTTGATAGGTGTCGCCGCCGTCGAGGATCGAACCGGCCGTCGCCGTGAGCGTGACTGAACCCGTGCCGGCTTGGATGCCGCCGAGCGTGATGTCGGTCGCGGCGAGGAGGCGGACGTTGCCGCCCGAGGTCGCGATTTGCGCGTTGTCGGCGAAGTGGATCGCACCCGCGGTGGCGACCAAGTTCACGTCGCCGCCGGTCGTCTTGATGTCGGCGGTCGCGTTGAAGGTGAGGTTCGTCGCGCCGAGGAGCGTGATGTCGCCGCTGCCGCTGAGGATGTCGGCGTTGGCGGTGACGTTCGCGGCGGAGAAGTAAACGTTGCCGCTGCCGTTCGCGCTGACGGCGGTGTTGTTGGCGAAGCCGTCGTTCAGCGTCAGGTCGCCCGCGATGATCGTGAGGGCGATGGAGCCGTTCGCGGTCGTCGTGAGGTCGGAGAGGGTTTCGGCGGCGAGTGCGGCGGAGGAGGCGTCGGTCGCGACGCTGCGAACGGTGATTGAGACGTTTGTGACGGTGAGGGCGTTGTCTTCGACGAGGCTGATGCCCGCGCTGCCGGCGCTGGCGGCGAGCGTGTCGAGGCCGACTTCGAGAGGATTGGCGGAAGTGCCGATGCCGGTGCCGGCAACGAGGCGGGCGGCGCTGGAGCTGATGTCTTGATAGGTGTCGCCCGCGTCGAAGATCGACCCGGCGCTCGCGGTCAACGTGACGGAGCCGGTGCCGGCTTGCACGCCGCCGAGCGTGATGTTCGTTGCAGCCAACATCCGGACGTTGCCATTGGAGGTCGCGACTTGCGCATTGTCCGCGAAGGTGATCGCGCCGGTGCCCGCCACGACGTTCGCGTCGCCGCCGCTCGTCTTGAGATCAGCGGTGGGGTTGAAGGTGACGTTGGCTGCGCCGAGCACGGTGACGTCACCGGTGCCGCTGAGGATGTCGGTGTTAGCGGTGATCGAAGTGCCCGCCCCACCCGCCTGCACGAGAATGTTGCCGGAGCCGTTCGCGCTCAGCGCGACGTTGGCGATGCCGCCCGTGCCATCGGAGAGCGTGATGTCGCCCGCGAGCGTGTGGAGGACGATGCTGCCATTGCCGGCGGTCACCAAGTCGGACAGCGTCGTGGTGGTGGTCAACGTGGTGGCGGTCGTGGCGTCAGCGGCCACGCGGTTGGTCGAGAACGTCGTGACGGTGTCGACGGTGATCGCGGTCGATTCGAGGAGATTGATGGCGGACCCGCTCCCACCCGTCGTCGTCTGGGCGGCGACGGTGACGAGTTCGGTCTCGATGGCGTTGTCCACGCCGGAGCCGACGAGGCCGATGGAGGTCTTCGCCTGGAGGCGCGCGGTGCGGCCGAAAATATTCACCTCGGTGGCGGCGCGCACTTTGTTGTCGGTGATGGAACCGGCGGTCGCGGTGACACCAACACTGCCCCAGGTGGCCTGGCTGATCAGAGTCGAGCCGGCGCGGTCGGTGTTGCGGCGTGCATCGAGGACGCCGAGGGTAACGTCGACGGCCGCGGTGAAGGTGATGTTGGCGCCATCGGTCTGTGCGGTGAGCGTGGAGGCCTGGCTGATGCTGCGGGTAACGGCCTCGACGTCGATCGTGCCAGGCGTGGCAGCAACGATGACGTTGCCGGTGCCGGCGAACACGACATCGCGGCCACCGCGCACGGTGATATTGCCGTTGCCCGAGAGGACCTGCGCGTTGACGAGGACATCAGTCGAGGTGCTCTTCGCTTCGATGAGAATATTGCCGCTGCCGTTCGCGCTGATGGCGGCAGAGGCGAGGCCGCCCGAGCCTTCGTTCAACGTGATCGTGCCCGCGAGGGTTTGCAGAATGATGCTGCCATTACCGGCGGTGACCAGGTCGGAGAGCGTCGCGGTCGTGGTGGCGGCGGTCGAGACGGTGGCATCGGAGCCGACGCGATTCGTCGAGAAGGAAGCGACGGTGTCGACGGCGAGGGCGGTCGATTCGAGGAGGTTGATGGCGGACCCCACGCCACCGGTCGTCGTCTGCGCGGCGACGGTGGCGAGTTCGGTTTCGATGGCGTTATCAACGCCGGAGCCGACGAGGCCGATGCTGGTCTTCGCGGCGAGACGGGCGCCGGCCGCGTAAACGTTAACGGTCGAGGCGGCGCGGGCTTTGTTATCCGTGATCGAGCCGGCGGTGGCGGTGACGGCGACATTGCCCCAAGTGGCTTGATTCGTGAGGGTGGAGCCGGCGCGATCGGTGTTCTTCCGGGCGTCGACGACGCCGAGCTTTACGTCCACCGCCGCGGAGAGAGAGATGTTGGCGCCGTCGGTCTGCGCGGTGAGCGTCGAAGCTTGGTCGATCGTCCCGGTTTGCGCGGCGACATCGATGGTGCCGGGGGCGGCGAGGACGATGACGTTGCCGGTCGCAGCGAAGGTAACGTTGCGCTGGGCGAGGATCGAAATGTTACCGGAGGCGGACTTGATCGCGGCGTTGACCAACACGTCAGTCGCGGCCCCGAGCGCCTGCACGAGCACGTTGCCGGATCCGGCGGCGGAGATCGCGGTGCCGGCGACGAGGGCGCCGTCGTTCAAAGTGATGGTGCCGGCCGTCGTGCGGATCACGATCGAACCGGTGCCGGTGCTGGTGACGTCGCTCTTGGTGACCGGCGATGTGTTCACCGAGCTACCGTCGGTTTGGACTTCGGCGATGGCGAAGACCACGGTGGAAACGGTGAGGGCATCATCTTCCAAGAGGTAAGCGCCACCCGCGCCGGTTTCGGCGGTGAAGGTGCCGATCGTGGTTTCGAACGCGTTGGCGGAAGTGCCGAAGCCGCCGTTGAGCGCGGAGACACGAAGCGAAGCGGCGACGACGTCTTTCGCGAGCTCACCTGCATCGAGGACCGAGGCCGAAGACGAGAAGAGCTCGACGAAGCCGCTGCCGGCGTTGAGGCCGGTGACGGTGACATTGCCGTTGGCGCGGTAGTCGATGTTGCCGCCGGCGGTGGTGGCGGTCGTGTCGGCCGCCATCGTGATCGTGCCCGTGATGGCCTTGACGCTGATCGCACCGGTGCCGGAGCTGACCAGCAAGTCGCCGCCAGAATTTTGGGCAATGTTGCCGGCCGCGTAGAGGGAGATGTTGCCGCTGCCGGAAACGACATCGGAACTGAAGACGACATCTGCGCCCGTCGATTGGAGCAGGACGTTGCCGGCGCCGTTGGCGCTGACGCCGAAGGTGTTCGTCGGCGTGCCGTCGGTGACGGTGATCGTGCCTGCCGCGACGAGAACGATGCTGCCGCCGGCGGAGGTGACGAGATCGCTCTGATCGGAAACGACGAGGTCGCTGGTGAGCGCGGTGGCGGCGACGCGCTGGACGGTCACACCAACGGTGCCGACGGTAATCGCATCGGTCTCGGCAAGCCTGATGCCACCGGCGCCCGCGGAGGCGCTGAGAGTGCCGACCGCGATTTCCAAGGGGTTAACCGTGCCACCAAGCGCGCCGATTGCGTTGGCGGCTTTCAAGCGGAGGAACGTCGCGGACACATCGGCGCCACCCACATCGCCCTGGTCGGTGATGGAGCCGGTGTTCGCCGTGATGCTGGCGGTGCCAGCCGTCGTGACGCCGCCGAGGAGGACGTTAACACCAGCCCACACGCGGATGCCGCCGGTGCCGGTGCCAACGGAGAAGCGGCTGTTGTCATCCTGCGTGATGCTCCCGGCGGTCGCTTCGAGATCGAGCGAGCCAGTCGCAGCGGAGACGACGTCGGCGCCAGCAGCGAACGTGAGGCTGCCGGCGGCGAGCACGGTGACGTTGCCGGAGGCGGCGCGGATATCGGCGTTTGTGTTGGCAGTGATATTACCGGTGGTCGCTTGGACGAGGATGTTGCCGGCTCCTTGAGCGTCGACGCTGCGGCCATCGGCGTCCGCGCCGTCGGACAGCGTGATCGTGCCGCCGGCCACGAGGACGAGATTGCCGGCACCGGTCGCGGTGAGATCGGACAGCGTGCGCGTGTTGGCGGAAGGCGGCGTAACGGCGTCGAGGCCCACGCGGTTGACAGCGACGGTGACGGTGTTGACGGCGACGGCGTCGGTTTCCGCGATGAACAGGCCCGCGCTGCCGGCGACCTGAGCGGCGATGGTGTCGACGCTGGTTTCGATCGGGTTGGTCGACTGGCCGACATTGGCGCCGGCGAAGAGGTAGAGGCTGGCGGCAGTCACATCGACGGCGCCGGAATCGGCGAGATCGAGGATGCTGCCCGCGGTGGCGACCAAGCCGACGGCGCCAGTGCCTGCCGTGATCGCGCCCAATGTGATCGCCCCCGTGGTGGCTTCGAAGAGAACGTGGCCGTTGTTCGTCGCGGCGGTGGCGGTCAGATCCATCGTGATCGCCCCCGCAGCGAGGACGTCGATGGTCTTGCCGGCGCCTTGAGTCTGGAGATTGCCTCCGGCGTTCTGCACGACGTCGTCCGCAGAGCTCAACGCGAGATTGCCGCCGGTGCTCACCACGAGCGCATTGAGGATAAGGTTGGCGTCGCTCGCGGTGCCTTCGACGGTCTCGCCGGTGCGGAGGACGAGATTACCCGCGGCGCTGATGCCGGTGGCGGGCGTGACAATGCCGCCGTTGACGGTGAGCGTGCCGCTGACAGTCGAGACGACGATGGCGCCGGTGCTGACGAGGTCTTCCTGTGCCTCGTCGGTCGTGGCGTTCGTGGAGAGCGTAACGCCGTCCAAGGCGACGCGATTGACGGCGACGTCGGCGACGGCGTCGATGATGAGGTTATCGGTTTCGCTGAGGAACAGGCCACCGGTCCCGACCGCGGCGGTCAGCGTCGTGATGGTCGTCTGCAAGGCCGCCGAGTTCGTGCCGACGCCACCGGCCACCGAAGTGGTTTCGAGACGGAGATTCGCGGCGACGACGTCGATGTCGCTCGTGCCGCTGTCGGTGATATTCGCGGCCTTCAGGGAAACGGACGCGTTGCCGGCATTGAGGTTGCCGACGGTCATGGTGCCAGTCGCGAGGTAACGGATGTTGGCGTTGGCGGCGGTGGCGCTGTTGCCGTCGAACATCGCGATATTGCCGCCGGCGCTGACGTCGATCGTGCCACCGGTCGTGGAAATGTCGCCGGCGGTATTGGCAGCGCCGCCCTGCGTGATGTCAGCGGTGGCGACGAGGCTGAGGTTGCCGGTTGCGAGCGTGATGGCGCTTTGGATCGAAAGGCTGCCGGTGACCGAGAGGAGCACGTTGCCTGCGCCCGTGACGTTGATGGCCTGGGCGTTGGAATCGCCGTCGTTCAGCGTGAGGTTGCCGCCGGTAACGAGGACCAGGGCGCCGCCGGCTGTG
Source organism: Horticoccus luteus (assembly GCF_019464535.1). Taxonomy (GTDB): domain Bacteria; phylum Verrucomicrobiota; class Verrucomicrobiia; order Opitutales; family Opitutaceae; genus Horticoccus; species Horticoccus luteus. Next base: position 3,375,606 of record NZ_CP080507.1, read on the forward strand.
GCGGTGAGATCGGACTGGCTTGCGACGGTGGTGCTCGGGGCGGTCGCCGTGGAGTCGACGCGGTTGATGGAAACGCTGACGCTGCCGATCGCGAGCGCATCGGTTTCGTCGATGAAGGTGCCGCCGGTGCCCGCGCTGCTGGTAGTCAGAGTCGCAACGGTTGTTTCGAGGTGGTCAGTGCCCGTGCCGATGTTGGAGCCGGCGAAGACGACCAAGCCGCTAGCGGTGACGTCGACGGCCGAGGTGTCGGCCGCGACATCGAGAATCGAGCCAAGGATGGCGATGAGGGCGACGTTGGCCGTGCCGGCGTTTACTTCGCCGAGGTTGATGTTGCCAGTCGCCGCGCGGTAGAGAATGGCGCCGTTGTTGGTGACCGCGGTGGCGCCGTCGCTCATATCGATGAGTCCGGCGGCGAGAACGTCGATGGTGCTGCCGGAAGCGGCGGTCTGCAGATCGCCGTTGGCCGTCTGTATGACGTCGTCCGTGGAGTTGAGACTGATGTTGCCGGCGGTGCTGAGGACGAGGGCGTTAAGGGTGAGGCTGGCGCTCGTGCCTTCGATGAGTTCTCCGGTCTGGAGGAGGATGTTGCCCGTGGCGCTGATGCCATTGGTGTCGGTGCCGCCGTTGACCGTGATGGCGCCGTCGAGCGTGCGAAGGACGATCGCGCCGGTGCTCACGAGGTCGGACTGGTCGGCGTCGGTCGTGCCGACGGTGGTCAGCGTGGTGCCATCGGTGCTCACGCGGTTGACGGCGACGGCGGCGACGGTGGCGATGATGATGTCGTTGGCTTCGGTGAGGAAGAGGCCGGCGGTGCCGACGAGCGCGGAGAGAGTGCCAACGGAAATCTGGAGCGGGCTCGCGCCTGTGCCGACGCCACCGGCGAGAGCGGTCGTCTCGAGGCGGAGGTTCGCGGCGGTGACGTCCGTATCGGTGGTGCCGGAGTCGGTGATGGTGGTCGCCTTCAGGCTGACGGAGGCGGTGCCGGCGTTGATGTCGCCGATCGAAAGGGCATCGCCGGAGAAGTAGCGGATGTTGGCGTTGGTCGTCGTGGCGCTGTTGCCATCGAACATCGTGATCGTGGTGCCGGCCTGGACGTCGATGGTGCCGCCGGTGGTGACGAGGTCGCCTTTCGTATTGGCCGCCCCACCCTGCGTGATGCTCGTAGTCGCGACCAAGCTGAGGTGGCCCGTGGCGGTCGAGACGCTAGCTTGGAGAGAAATACTGCCGGTGACGTCGAGACGGATGTTGCCGGTGCCGGTGACCTTGATGCCTTCGTTGTCGCCGTCGCCATCGTTGACCGTCAGCGCGCCACCCACGATGAGGACGATCGAACCGCCGCCGCTGGCTTCAACGTCAGCCTGCGTGAAGGAAGGTGTGCTGGCCACGGCGCTGGTCGCGTCGATGCGGTTGACGGCGACCGTGACGGAGTCGACCACGAGGCCGTTGGTCTCGGTGATGAACGTGCCGCCGGTGCCGCCCGAGCGGCTGGAAAGCGTGGTGATGGTCGTCTCGATCGGATTCGCAGCGGAGCCGATGTCGCCGGTGGCGGTGATGAGCAGGCCCGAAGCGGCGATGTCGACCGCGGAAGAATCGGCATGGTCAACGATCGAGCCGGTGACGAAGAGGGCGACGTTGCCCGTGGTCGAGATTGACGAGAGAGTCAGCGAACCACCGCTCGTGTAACGGATGTTGCCACTGCCGCTGGTGGCATCGTTGCCTTCGAACATCGTGACGGCGGAGCCTGCGACCACGTCGATCGTGCCGGTGCCGGTCGTGGCGATATCGCCATCGGTGTTGACCGCCCCACCCTGCGTGATCGAGCCCGTGACGTTGAGGCTGATGCTGCCGGTGCCGCTGTGCACTTGCGCTTGAACGGAGAGACTGCCGGCGACGCCGAGGTAGATGTTGCCCGAGCCGTTGGCACTCACGGATTCGTGGTCGGCATCGCCGTCGTTCAACGTCAGTGAGCCCGCGAGGGTTTGCAGGACGATGGCGCCGTTTCCGGCGGTGGTGACAACGTCGCTGAGACTCGCGAGATCTTGCTGCGTGGCGGTCGCGCCGGCGGTGGCGAGGCCGGAGACGCGGTTGACCGCCACCTGGCCGACCGTGTCGATCGTAAGCGCGGTGCTGTCGACGAGATTGATGCCGCCCGTCGCGGCCTGCGCGGCGAGCGTGAGGACTTCGGTTTCAAGGGCGTTGGCCGTGCCGGCGCCGAGGGTGCCGATGCTGGAGCCCGCGACGAGGCGGGCTTGATTGGCGAAGAGAATGATGTCGGTCGCGACGGCCGCCTTCGCGTCCGTGATCGCACCGCTGCCGGCGATGATGCTCAGGTTGCCCCAACTCGCTTGATTCGTGAGGAGGCCGTCGCCGCGGTTTGTCGCGTCGCGAGCATCAAGGCGCGCGAGGACGACGTTGGTGCCGGCCTGATAGCGGATGTTCTGACTGACGGTTTGAGCGAGCGTGAAGGTCGAGCCGTTGACGGCCATCGTGATGGCGCCGGCGGTGGCAAGCACATCGATCGTGCCGGCGCCGGAGGTGATGACGTCACCCTTCACCGTGGCGCTGACGAAGTTTTGATTAACGTTGTTCGCCGCGATGATGCTGATGCTGCCGGTGCCGCTTTGCACGGTGGCGTTGAGCGAAATATTCCGGGCGGTGCCGCCGGTCTTGCCCGCTTCGAGGCGGATGTTGCCACTGCCGTTGGCACTGACGCCCACGCCGCCGGCCGGCGAGGTGCCGTCGTTGACGGTGATGCTGCCGTCGATGGTGCGTAGGATGATGTTGCCGTTGCTCGCGGCGGTCGTGAGGTCGCTCTGCGCGGCGTCGGTCGTGCCACCGACGACGCTCGCAGTGCCATCGGTCGCGACGCGTTTGACGGAGACGGCGACGTCGTCGATCGCCAGGTCGGAGCTTTCGAGAAGATTGATCGCACCGGCACCGGCACGGGCGGTGAGCGTGGCGCCTTCGGTTTCGATCGGATTCGGCGTCGCACCGTCAACGCCGAGATAGGTGGCGGCGTTAAGACGAATGCCGTTGCCGTAAATGTTGACGGCCGTGCCGCCCGCGGCCTTCGCGTCGCTGATGTGGCCGGTGACGGCGAGGACGCTGATGCTGCCCCAAGTGTTCTGGGTCGAGAGCGCCGGATTGGACGCGCGGGCATCGAGAACACCGAGGATCACGTCAACGTTGGCCTTGTAACGGATGTTCTGGCTGAGGACCTGGCTGGCGGTCGTCGAATTCATCGTGATCGAGCCGTTGGTGGCTTCGACGTCGAGCGTGCCGGTGCCGGTCAAGGTGATCGTGCCGCCGGCGTTCTGGTTCACATTGCCAGAAGCGAGGATGGTGACGCTGCCGGTGGTCGCGGAGATAGCCGCACCGAGAGTTATATCCGCGGTGGCGGCGACGTGCTGCGACTGCAGGAGGACGTTGCCGACGGCACCCGTGACGGCGACCGCGCCGGACACGTTGAGCGAGCCATCGATCGTGCGCACGACGACGGAGCCTGCGGCCCCGCCCGAGGTGATGCCGCCCGCGGCGATCGTGAGATCATCGGCTTCGAGCAGGTAGATGCCGCCGTTGGTGGTGTTGGTCGCGGTGACGCTGGCGACCTGGGTATTGAAATCGTCCGCAGAGCTGCCGATGCCCGCCGCGGCGCTGAGGACGAGCGTGGTCGTGCTGCCGCGAACGTTGGTCGCTTCGCCGGTGAGATTGTCAGAGATCGCACCCGCGGTGGACGTCAACGTGACGGTGGCCGGCGAGTTGATGATGCTGACCTGCAGGTTGGACGAGGCGGTGTAGCTGATCGAGTTAGTCGCCTGCGTGATGACGCCGCTCGTCATGACGAGGGTGCCGGCGGCGGCGTTGAACGTGATCGTATTGGCGCCGGTGGTGACGTTGGCGCCTTGCATGATGCCGCCCGCGGAAGAGGTGGCGGAGATCGCGCCGCTGGTGCTGCTGATGACGGCGGTGTTGGAGAGAGTGCCGGTCGAGCTGAGGGTGATGCCGCCCGTGGTCGAAGTGACGACTTGGTTGACGGCAAGGGTCTTGGCCGTGCCGGCCGCGCCGATCGTGATGTTGCCGGTGCCGACTGTCGTGACGCCCGTGCCGGAGCCGAGGACGGTGATGTTGCCGGCCTCGGTGGTGATCGAAATGTTGCCGCTGCCAGCGGCCGAAGTCTGGCTGACGCCCGTCACCTGGAGGTCGGCGCCGGCGGCGAGTTCGTTGATGATGAGGTTGCCGCTGCCGCGATTGACGGCGGTGACGGTCGTGACGGAGGTGAAGCCGAGGTTGATGCCGGTCTGCGCCGAGACGTTGAGGTCGGCCGCGTTGATGGGCTCGGACGAAACGCCGTCGGCCGCCGGGTCGTTGAGTTGCGAGATCTGGCCGTTGGCGGAGTAGAGAACGACGTTGTAGAGAGTCGAACCGGCGGTGCTCAGACGGGCGTTGAGCGTGTTGTTGACGGTGATATTGTTGACGGCATCGAGCGTGAGGTTGTTCGAGACTTGGAAGACATAGTTGGAATCCGTGAAATCGGACACCTCGATGCTGCCGCCGTAAACGTAGAGCGGATCCTTGAAGCTGACGGAGGATGGCCCGATGGCACCGATGCGGACGGCACCCGTGCCCGACGCGTGGCCGGAGGTGGCGCGGCCGATGTAGATGCCGGTAAAGCCACCCTTCAGGGCACGAACATCTGCGTTGGACAGCGTGAACCCGGAGCCGTCGGCGAAGGGCGGATCGGCGATATCCATGGCACGGTTGCTGGTGTAGGGCATCAACGTGATCGAACCGGTGCCCACGACGGAGTTGGTGGCGCCTTGGAAGTCGATCTCGTCAGACTCGATGGAAATATTGCCGCCGCCATTCACGGTGAGGCCCTTCTCAAAGACGACGTGGGCGGCGCCGGTGATGGTGAGTTTGCCGTTCGAAATCGTGACCGCTTTGCTAAAGGTAACGGTGCCGCTGGCGTTGATGATGACGTCGCCGTTCATCGTGAGCGTATCGTCGAAGGAGACGTCTTTGGCGTTGGTGACCTTGAGCCCTTCGAGCGGATCGGTGCCGCCGACGGGACCCTTGAACGTCACGTTGCCATTCGGAGCGCTGACGATGAGCGAGTCGTCGCCCGGCGAGCTGTCGCCGTCGAGGAAGATGCCGGTGTTGCCGCCGAACTGCACATCGCCGTTTTGCGAGGTGACGGTGCGGTTTTGGCCGGAGATGATCACGGAGTCGTTGAACGTGTTGTTCCCCGGCATCGTGATGTCGGCGGAGATCGTCGTGGTGTGGCCGGAACCGTAAATGTAGAGCGAGGCGTTGTCGGTGCCGACGAGGTTGTTATAGATGAACACTTCGCCGCCGGCCATCGGGTTGCGCACGATGAGCGGGTCGTCAAACGTGATGACGCCCGTGGGATTCGCCTTGTCACCGAGGTAGACGACATGGGCGCCGTCGACGCTGCCGATTTCGATTTGCTGGAATCCGTTCTGCAGGAGCCCGAGCGCGGTGTTGTCGAGGTGGAACGCGGTGCCGATCGCGCTGAGGAAATCGCCGATGTAGATGGGCGCCGTGCTTTGACGCGGGTGCAAGGTAAGGACGCCGCCGGGGCTGCTCACCGTGCTGGTGATGTTAACGTTGTCCGCGATGAGGCTGACGTTGTCGCCACCTGCATCGATTGGCGACGCGATGGTCTGGGTGCCGGTCAGGGAAACGACGCCGGTCGTGCCGCCCTTCGAGCCGCTGCCGCCGGAATCGTTTTGCACGATGATGCCGGCGAGGGCGAAGACGTAGACGGGGAGGCGGTTCGAGCTGGAGGTCGTGACCTTCGCGGCGTTGATGACGAGAGCGAGCGGGCTGTAGGTAAAGCCGGCGACGGAATCGCCGATCTTGTCGCGGGCGCGCAAGGTGATGGTGCCGAGCGTGGTGTTGAGATACGGCCCATCGGCGGAGCGGACGGCGGTGCCGTTGGCAAATCCGTGAACGAGGATTTCGCTCAGCGTCATGTTGGCGGTGAGGATTTCACCGGTATTGAGATCGACCGTCGCCACGCCTTGGCGGAGAACCCAATCGGTCTCCGGATTGAAGCTGCCGCCGGGCAACCGCAGCCAGCCCACGACGCTGGCGTTGTTGATGATCGATCCTTGCGAAGCGACGAGCGTGATGTCGCCCGCACCGGCGACCGCGATGCCGTCGGAGAGCGTGATGTCGCCGTTGTCGGTCGTGAGGCTGACGCCGCCGCCAGTCGTGACGATCGCGTAGTTGAGGGCGATGAAGGAGTCGGCGCCGCCGGCGTAGAGGGAAATGTTGCCGGTCTTCGCGTGGATGCCGGTGCCGCCGATGGTGATCGCGCCATTGGCCGTCTCGATCGAGGTGGTGCCGGAACCGTCCTGAATGATTTGTGCGAGGATGAGTGCGTCAGCCTCGCGCAGCGCGATGGCGCCATGATGATTATAGAGCGAGAGCGAAGCGACGTTGGTCTTGATCGCGCCGGCGGTGCCGGAACCGATGCCGTTATCCGCGCTGAGCACAAGCTTCGCCCCGGTCGCGGTGATCTCGGTGCCGCTATCGCTCGCAGCCAGAATCGCGCCGCCGGTGCTGGTGATGACGAAGTCCGCAGGGTTGGTGGTGGTGAGCTTGCCGAGCGTGATGTCGCCTGCGGCGCTGAGAGAGATGAGGCCGCTGCCCGCTTTGACGTTGGTGCCGGCGGCCATCGTGAGGGCGCCGGTGCCGCCGTTGAACGTCACATCGCCGGCGGTCGTGGTGATCGCGGCCGCGGCGGAGAGATTGAGACCGGCGGCGCCGAGGAGGCTGATGTCACCGCTCGCGCTGGTCAGAGGCTGCGTCAGTGAGAGTGCGCCCGCGGTCGTCTGGAGATAAATGGCGGCGCTGCCCGTGGTGGTGACGGCACCGCTGACGGTCATCGCTCCGCCGGACGTGACGTGGACCGCGGCGTTGCTGGAACTGACGAGGCCGGTGACGGCAACGCCATCGGCTTCGGCGATCGTGATCGCGCCACCGGCGGTGACGTTGAGCGTATCGGCTTCGAGGGTGGCGTTGACGGTCGTATGCGCGTTGAGCGTCACGCCGGCGGCGCTGTCGAGATGGTTGATGGAGACGAGGCCGTTGGTGGAGGTGATCGAAACGTCGCCCGTCGTGCCGGCGATATGATCGATGTTGATATTGCCGTCGGCGAGAATGGTGAGGTTGCCGCCCGCCATCGTGATGGTGCCGATGGAGATGTTGCCGGTTTGGATGATGGTGAGGTTGCCCGTCGAGGTCATCGTGACGGAGAGCGAGCCGACGGCGGTCTTGACGGTGAGATCCTGGCCGGCCTGCAAGGTCAACGTGCCGGCGGTGATCGTGCTGCCGAGGGTGATGCCACCGGTCGTGCCGGCGGTGAGGCTGACCGAGCCGCTGCTGCCGACATTGAGGGTCGAGACGACAATGAGGTCCGTGCCAGCCGTGAGGCTGATGTTCTCGCCACCGTTGGTCGGGAGATTAACGACCGAGAGGCTGCCGGCCACGCTCATCGTGAAGTCGCCCGGGGTGCGGGTCGGGAGCACGAGGACGTAATCGCCGGGGAGCGCGAGCGCGCTGCCGCCGGAGCTTTCGTCGGTGCGCGCGAGGACGGTGAACGGGGTGTTGTCGGCCTCGGACTCGAGGACAAGGCGGCGATTAGCGGAGTCGACGGTGACGGTGATCGCCTCGCCGGCTTCGATGGACGTTTTGAGCGAAGCGAGAATGCTCGCCCAATTCGCACCGGCCGCGGCGGTGGCCGTGTAGGTGTGGGAGCCGTTGATGACGACGTAGAACTCGTAGCCAGTGCCGAACTTGTTGGCGAAATCGATCTGAGTCTTCTGCTTCGCAACCTGGCCTGCGGCTTGAGTCGGCGTGGACCCGTTGGCGGTCACGCCGTTCTCGACCGGCGTGGTGGAAATCTGGGAGGCGGTGCCGAGGCTGGTGAACGTGGTGTTGTTCACCTTGGCGGTGAGCGTGAGCTTGCGGTTGGACGCGTCGACCGTCGCGGTGACGACATTACCGGCGTCGATCTTGGTCTTGAGTGCGCCGAGGACCGAAGCCCAGTCTGCCGTGACCCCGCCGGAACCAATGCTGACTTGGTAAGTGGTGCTGTTGACTTGAACGGTGTAGGTGTAGCCGGCGGCGAGTTGGGACGCGTCGTATTGAATCACGTTCACCTCGGCGCGACTGAAGCCTGCGAGTTGCGTCGGCGCGGTCGGAAGTCCGGTGATCGCGCCGGCCAGGGTCGCGGCGACGGCGTTGACGACGAACGCGGTGTTCACCGCGCCTTGGAGCGTGAGCTTCTTATTGGCCGCATCGACGGTCACGGTGATCGTCGGATTGAGGGTGTGGATGAACGTGTTGAGGCCGCCCAGGACATCGGCCCAGGCCGCAGTCGCGACGGAAACGGCACGGGCGGTGGCGGTGTAGCGATGTTGCGGGTCGGTGTTGATGGAGGCACCGAGGCCGGTCGCGGCAGTGGCGAGAGAATCACCCGAAGCCGGAGTCCATGAGTATTTGTCGCCGTCGATCGAGATGGAATACTTGTTGGCGGAGCTGATGGTGAGCCCCGTGAGGCTGATGATGCGCACGGCGCCGGGCTCGGGTGCGCTGATGGCCACGCCAGACAAACCGGCGAGGTTGGTCACGGCGGTGCCGGTGGTGGTGTCGGTGACCGAGAAGCGTATGTCGGACAAACTCGCGCCGGTAATGGTGATGTATTCGTTGTCGCCGACGCTGACGGTGTAAGGAGTGCCGTTGACGAAGACGGTGTAGGCCGTGGTCGAACCGACGGTGCCGCCGAACACAACATCGTTCTTCTGCGGCAATGTCGCGGTCGCGACCTGACTCGGATTGGTGCCATCCTGACTGACGGAGGCGAGCGCCGTGACGAAGGCGCCGTCCACGCCAAAGGCGGTGTTAATGGCGGTGGCCTCGAGCAGCATTGAGTGCGTCGTAGAGTCCGGCGTGACGGTCACAGCTTCGCCAGCTTCGATAAGGGTCTTCAGACCCGCGAGGACTGAACTCCAAGCGGCCGTCACCGTCGCCGAACGCGTGGTGGCGTCGTAGGTGGCGCTGGCGTTGACCTTGCTCGCCAGGTCCGAGGCGAGCTGGGCGATCGTTTCGCCGGACGTGGCCGTGTGCGTGAAGGCGCTGCTGCCGACGGTGAGCGTGTAGGTGGCGCCGTTGGTGACGGTGAGGCCGCTGAGGTTCACGAGGCGGTAGCCGTGACCGTCCGTGGTGACGCTGAGGGAGGCTTGACCGGCGTCGTAGTTTTGCGCGGCGGTGGCCGTCGCCGTGATGGCGGCGGTGCCCGCGCCGGCGCTGATGGTGATCTTGTTGGTGGCGGCGGTGGCCGTGTAGGTGGCGTTGGCGTCGATCAGACCGGCGAGGGACGTGGCGATATCGGCGAGGGTTTTTCCGGCTGCCGCCACGTAGTCGAAGTCGGTGCCAGCCACCGTCACGCGGTAAGTGCCGCCGGTGATGACCGTGACGCCGGTAAGATCGATGGTGCGGGCATCCCCCGCCGTGGTGCCGGCGGCGTTGATGGCAATTCCGGAGCTACCGGCGATGGCCTGGATGGTGGTGACGCCGAGCCCGATGGCCGCGGTCGATGCGCCGGCGGTGATCGCAATGAGTTGGTTACTGCCGATGCGCACGGAGTAAGCGTGGCCATTGATCAGCACGGAGTAGAGGCCGTTGGAATCCGGCGTCGAGCTGCTGAACGTGACCGTGCTCTGCTGGTTGGCGTCGTGGCCGGCTTCGATCGTGGGGTAGCTGCCGTCGAGGGTGGGCGCGGAGACTGGAGCCAGAGTGACGAGATTCACGCTCACGGTGCCGACCGTGAACGGCGTGTTGGCGGCCCGCGCGGTGAGCGTGAGAGTGCGGCTGACGTTGAGTGAAACGTCGATCGATTCGCCTGCTTCGATCTTCGTTTTCAGGCCGCCCAGCACGGACGAGATTGTGGTATCGATGCCGTCGGATCCCGCGGTAACGGCATAGGGGTTGCCGTTGAGGGTGACGGTGTAGGTGTAGCCGGTTTGGACGAGGCTGGAGAAACTGATGGTGCTCGACTGCGGCACAGAGGTGCCCGCGGCCGTGATCGGCGTGATCGTCGCTTGGGTGACGGTGCCGGCGGCGGCGAAGATGCCGGCCTGCGTGACGGTGCTGTTGGGATCGAGCGTGATGCCGCCGCTGGTCGCGGTGTATTTGAGTTCGAGCTCGTTGCCAGTGCCGACGATGGTGGGGTTCAGGATGATCTTTGGCGTGCTCGCGAGCGTGCCGCGGAGGGTGATGGTGTAGCCAAACACGTCGACGACGTCGTTGTCGTAAGCGCCCGAAGTGTCGTTGTCGTGGCCATTGCTGTCGGCGACGCGGCGTTCATAGATCGTCCCGGAGGCGTCGATGATCACATTGCCGTGGAGTTTCTGGGCGCCGGCGATCGCGCCAGCCTCGACGTGGTCGAGGTAGAGATCGCCCGCCGCCTTGATCGTGATGTCGTCCCCGGCGCGGTCGGCGACGTTGTGCACTTCGCGCACATATTGCGTGCCACCGGAGGTAATCTGAATGCTGCCATCCTGCGCGATGACCGAATCCACGTAGAGGCCCGTGGCTTCGTTGATCTCGATGTTGCCGGTGGAGGTCGTGAGGGCGTTGAGGCGGTCGATCAGGGTGTTGAGCTGGATGCCGTGCGCCGCGTTGACGTTCAGGATGTAGGCGATGAAGACGGACGCGCCATCGGAGACGATCGAGTCGGCGGTGATCGAGAGAACGCCGGACTGGGCCGCGTCGGCGGCGATGATGCCGCCGAGGACGGTGAGCGTCCCGGCGACGTTGAGCGTGACGTTGCGCGCCGGATCGTAAGCCGAGAGACCGCCGATGAAGCCCGAGAGCGTCTGGCTGCCGGTCAGCGTGACCGCGATATCAAGTTTCGCGCGCAGTTCAAAGTGACTGGCGGGAATCGTCGCGAGCTGGAGGTTGATGTAGCCGGAGGGCGCGGTGACGGTGGTGACGTTGCCTTGGCCGGCATTGTTGACGTCGACGGCGGTGGTGACCGGGTTGATGCCCTTCGCGGTAATCTTGACGTTATTGATGGTGCTGCCGCTCGCCAGGATGCTGCCCTTGACGATGACGTCGGCACCGGAGGTGAGCTGGACGAGCGTGCTAGCGGTGATCGTGCCGTCGATGGAGATGGTCGAACCGGTATCGATGATCACGGTGCTCGACGAGATGTTGCCGGGGAGAAGCTGAGTCGCGGCGCCGTTCGGACGGAAGACGAGGTAGTTGCCGGCGTGGTATTCGGTGAGGTCCGGCCCGGTGAAGAACTTGTAGAGATCGACCACCGTCGCGGCCGAGAAGGCGACGCCGCGCGTGAAGGTGAGCGAGTCCGTGGAAACCTGCGTCTGGCCCACGATGGCTGCATTGCCAGCGCCGGCGGAAATCGTGACCGTCGCGCCGCTGCCCGTCGCCGTGTAGGTCGCGTCGGCGTCGATCAAGCTGGCGAGACCGGACACAATCTGCGGCAGCGTGTTGCCGGCGGCTGCGACGTAGTTGAACGCGGTGTTCCCAATGACCACGCGGTAGGTGGCACCGGTGACGACCGCGACGTCCGTGAAATTGACGGTGCGGGCATCGTTTGCGGTCGCACCGGTGGCGTTGACGAGGATGCCGCTGGAGCCGGCAACCGATGGGGCGACGACGGTCACGCTGCCGGCCGCACTGGTGAGGCGAATGGTGTTGGCGCGCACCACGCCGTCTCCGGCAACGGTGAGATTGTTTTGGGCTTGGACGGCGACGGTGGTTGATCCGCCTGCGGCCGCAGACGAGACCGCTTTGGTGATCCGCAAGCCGACGTTGCTCTCCAGCGCGCCATCGGTCTCCGTCAGGTTGACGTCTCCGGCCGTCGTTGTGGCGGCCAGGCTGTTAGCGGCGATTTCCAGGTTCGTGATGCCTGTGCTGGCATTAAGCGTGATCACGTTGCCGATCACATCGACCGCGGCGTCGTCGGCGGATTCGGTGATCTTTCCACCGGACGAGGTCAGGGTGACATTGCCGGCCGAAGTAAAGCTGGTGACGGCGTTACCGTTGAGGTCGGTGAGGACGGGCTTGTCGGCAGGAGTGGCCAAGTAGATGCCGGCATTGACGCGGCGCACCAGGATATCGCCGGCCGCGGTGATCGTGATGTTGTTGCCGGTCTGATTCGAATCGCTGTGCACGTCCACCAGTTCAACCGAGCCCGCCGCGGTGAGGTTCAAACTGCCATTCGCGATCGCAACGGAAGTCAAGACGAGCGGCAGAGACGTTTGCGTGAGAGTCACGTCGCCCGCTTTCGTGGTGGCGAGCGTAAGCGTGTTGGCCGCGAGCGCGAGGTTGACCGGACCGAACGCTGCCACCGCGACGTCGTCGGCGGTGATCGTGCCGGTATGAGTGAGGGCGCCTTGCGCCGAGAGCACCACGTCGCCGCGACCACCGGCGGAAATTGTGCCGACGGCGATGTTGGCGGAGGCGGGATTCGGATTAGCGGTCGTCGGCACCACCATGTTGGCGGTGAGGCTGATGTCGTTGCTGTCGCTCGTGCCGAGTGTCTTGACCGAGGTCGCGGTGATGCTGCCAACGGTCGTCACAGCGATCGCCCCGTCGGCGGCGGTGATATTATCGAGCGCGATGTCGCCTTGATTGGTCAGGCTGATGTTGCCCGGAGCGGAGAGCGTGAGGTTTGCGTGAGCGACGCTGGTGTTGAACTCCAAGGAGCCTTCGGCGGATGCGGTCAGGAGGTTGCCGGTGATGTAGCCCACAGTCTGCGTGATCGTGCCGGCGGCGGCGCCCAGGGTGACGTTGCCCGCATCGAGCGTGGAGCCGGTGAGCGTGATGTTGCCGCCCGCGAGGCCCGCCCGCAGCGTGAGGTTGCCGGCGGAGTTGGCGACGTTGGCGTCGAGAACGGCCAGAATGTTGCCGATGATGCTGCCGGACTTGCTGCTGCTTTCGCCCGCCAGGAGGCTGATCGAATGCGGCGCGGTGACGGAGCCGGTGAGCGTGACATTGCGGGCGGCGGTGGCACTGATCGTGCCATTGGTTCCGGCGGCGGTGACCTGACCGCCGAGCGAAAGATCGGTCCCGGCGGTGAGCGCGATGGTTCCGGCGACGGCGCTGGTTGTCAGATTGGCCGAACTGCCGATCGTGAGCGCACCACCGGCGGTGAGGGTAATGGCATTGGCGGCTTTCAGCTGCGAAATTGATTCGATTTCAGCGCCGGGAGCGATGGTGCCCTGCACTTGGAGCGAAGAACCGGAGGTGATTGCGAGGGTGTCCGTGCCTGTCACCCAACCGCTGAGTTGGACGGCGCCGCCTGCGTTGATGGCGACGGACTTGCCAGCGATGGACTCACCCGCGAAGGAACCCGAGAGGAAGGTGGCCGTGGTGTAGGTGACTGCGGTGACCGAAGTCGTCTCCGTGGTCGTGGTCGGAACATCCTGCCACAACGTGATGTGGTCGGGCGGATCGTTGACCACGACTTGCTGCTGCGAGGTTTTGTAAACCGGACGGGATTGGTAGATATCCTGGGCCTGGGTCGTGAGAGTGTAGCTCAACTTGATCCGCTGATCGTAGATCTTATTGGCGTTCGACGTCATCTGGTAGCTGTAGTCGTGCTGCGTCTCAAAGACGTTACCGTAAACGATCAGGCTCGAGATTTCGTCGTTCCAGTGGTCGCCGATCCACGGATTCGTGGAGTAATCGGTGCGGCTCTCACCGCCGTAGTTGATGTCCCAGTAAAGCACCACTTTCCGCGTGGTGTCGCCGTTGAAGCTGAGGGAGCTATACTCGTCGTTATGTGAACTCCCGACCCATGACGTGCCGCCGTTGGTGAAGCGGTCGCCGTAACCGCCAAAATTGATGTGTTGATACATCGTTACGTCCCCGCCGCCTTGACGATAGCCGACGAGAACGTGCGAGCGCGAAGAATCGGTCAACTGGGACAAGGACGCCGTATGAAGCGTGAGTTCGTCGTAATAGGTCGGAGACGAATAGATGAAATTCTGCCCCAGTCCGTTGTTGATCGAATTTTGCGCCGGGGTCGGGGTCTTCCACGTCCACTGGGGATCATAGGTCCGCGTCGGCGTAATCGTGTTTGCACTGGTGCTGCCCGGGGCGACGCCCGTGATCGCGTAGTGCCGTACACCGGTGCCATCGAGATAGGAAACCGACCAGCGGGCGGCGCTGTTGTCGTCGTCCCAACCTGTTTGAATGTTAATGCCGAGTACATTCACATACGCGTTCTGATAGGTCGACTTGTCCTGCCGATAGTACACGTTGCCGACATCGGTGTAGGTGCCGACCACTCCCCCGCTCGGAGTCGTGGGGTTGTTGGCGTCGATGGTAACCCAAGTCCCGTCGTTGCGGCCATCGGCAGTGGTGTCGCCCGTCAGGTATTGCGCTGGCGCCGAAGTGACCACGTTGGCGATGTCTTTCTGGGCACCGGACGGCATGAGGATGTATTTGTCCTTCAGCCCCTTGAGCGGCAGATAATAAACGACGAGCGAGTTACTCGCCCAACTCGGCGTGTACGGTGCTGTCGAGGCAACGCCGCTGAGGGTTTTATGGTTAACCGGATTGCTGTAGCTGAAGCTGTACAGCCGCATGTAACCAGTGGAGTTGAGCACGGCCTGGCGCTGCGCGTCGTTAAGACCGGTGAAATCGAGGTAGCTGTCGGACTTGTAGTCGGAGGTGACCGACGTGGCGGTGCGGCCGAGGTGATCCTCATCGCCGGCATTGGACCAATTGATCTGACTATTGAAGTAGTCGACGCCTTCGATGAGGATCGCTTTGTATTTCGAGCCATCCGGCGCGTTCGGGTTATAGTAACCGATCTGCTCCAGACTGATGTCCATCGTCTGATACTCCGAGCCCACCTTGACTTGGGTGGTGCCGATTTCCTCGGTGATCGTGGTGTATTCCAAGTGTGACTTGGGCACGACAATTTCACCGATGGCTACCTTGGTTGAACCGGTGACTTTGGTGACGGACTGCGTGGTCGTATCGTAAACTGGCACCAACACGGTGCGCTCGCCCGTGACGCTGGCGTCGGCGGTCAGGATGACATCCCCACCCGCCCGCATCTTGAGTGCGCCGCCGGCCGTCACCGTGCCTTGCCCATTCACTTGAATGGTGCCGCCATGCAAATCGCTGGTCGCAATCGTGCCTTCAAGCTGGGCGCGCGTCTGCAGCGTGTTGACGCCCGCGTTCATATCCAAGGTGCCGGCGGAATTCACCAACCCGTCGACGTAGAGAAGGGAGTTCGCATTGATCAACATCCGCCCGGTCGTCGCCGTGACCTTTACGATGCCTTTGACGTAGATGACGTCGGCCGCAAGGTGCACCAGCGTATCGCCGATAATGATCGACTCGGGATGCGTGAGATCGACCTTGCCGTTGAGGAGGATGCTTTGCCGACCGTGGAAATAGTTGTCGGCCCCGCTGGCGGTTGCGTAAACGTGGCTGCCGGCGACGAGATTGATGCTGCCACCTTCGATCGCCACGTGGTCGCGGATATCGATCGTGCTGGTGATAATGACGTCGCCGCCGGTCGAATTGATCGTCAGCGAGGAAACCTTCGCGGCGGACGCAGGATTGCTCGGGTCGACCAACTGGCCGAGTACACCTTTAACCAGAATCGTATCGACGCCCGTGAGCGTGATGCTGCCCCCCGCCGCCGTGTCGACCGTGCCGCCGGTCAGTCGGTCGCCGTTGGCATCGAAGGTGAACTCATTAATATAGATCGAGAGGTGGGTGCCGTCAGTGCCCCCGGTGATGGAAACTTGATCGTAGGCGGAAACGAGATTGTCGATCAGGACGAGAGAATTGGAGAAGAGCGTTAGATCCGAACCGATGTTCGCGGCCTGCACGACGCCTGAGATCTGAATATCGCCCGTGGTGCGGACATCGATCGACCCACCGGTGATAGTGTTGGCATCGGTCCATTGGCCCTGACCTGACCGATCAAGCAGAATTGAGCTCAGATCCAGCACCGCGAAGCCGATCCCGTTCGCATCCATGCCGGATTGAATCTGGATGGCCCCTGAGGCCGCGAGGTAGCCGCCGGCAGGCACAACAGCGAAATTGGCGTCCAAGCCGTTGCCGCCAAGAATCACGGATTGTGTGCTGGTGATATAGAGATTCGAACCGGCACCGGTCCACGAAACATCGGTGGTGTCGCTGTCAAAATCCGAGCCCGCGATCACGCGCCCAACGATGACAATACTCTGGGCTTCAAGGCGGATCTGGCTGGCGGCCCCCGAGGAGAGGATGGAGGCGTCCGCGCCGATTTGCAGCGCGCCGGCGGCGGTGATCGCGACCGCGGAATTGCCCTCCAACGTCGCGCCCATTGGAGTCGAAGTGCCCGCCACCGGATCAACATTGCCGAGCGCAACATTGCCGCCCGAAATAATTGTAAGGCGTTCGCCGGCACCGCGGACCAGCAGCCGCGTGTCATAGGCGGCAACATCGCCGCCGGAGGTCACCGAGACGGAACCCGCGAAGCTGAAGTCGCCATGGAGCGCGATCGAACCGGTGGCGGTGAAAGTGATTTCGTAGTCGTCAGTCGCAGGCGTGGTCCGGGTGCTGATGATATGGCCGTCAATATCAAGTTGGCGGCCCTTGAAGTTGAGCTGGGCACCCGTCTCGATCCGTCCGGCTTGTGCGGCGACGGAGAGTTTGCCTGTGGTGGAGGTTATCTCGATCAGGCTGACGTTGGGATTATCGCGACCGACTGTATTGTTGATGACCACATCGTTCTGACCGGTGATCAGAATCCGGCCCGCGGTGCCGGTCGAAGTGAAGACAGCGGAGGGATCCGTTTGCACGCTGACTTCCCCGCTCTTCTCCGTGGTGCCGGCGGTGATGATGATGTCGCGGTCGGCGGTAAGGACGCCCTTGATTTCGATCGTGTTCTTGGCCGCGATGATGATGTCGGCATTGTGACCGCGGGCGATGAACGTGCCGGTGATGACGCCCTGGCCGCCGGGGTTCAGCACAATATTGCCGCTAAGGGTCTCGATCACACCCGAAGAACTCACTTCAAGATTCTGGCCGCCGTCGGGAGCGAAACCGCTGTAGAGATTTACGGCATTGTAGCCGCGAATCCAGCCGGCGATGTAGATCTTGCCGTTCGGCGCATTCGGCCGGCCCAGATTGGCCACGGATCCGAGTTGGCCGGCGTCGATGACATACGGACGGTTCGAGCTGGCTTGGCCTTCGCTCAACTGGGTGAACCCGAGTAGATTCGCCGCGCCGTCGGTCACCGCGTCAACGGACATTGCGGAGCCACCGGTCAGCATCAGGCGACCGTCATCGAGGCGGACCTTGATTTGAGAGGAATCAACGTGCGCCGTGCTGCCGATCACGGGCGTGCCTGAGGGCGAGATGAGGACCTTGAAATCGGTCGCCTCAATGGCGGTTTGAAGATCTGCCACCAAGTCGCCCAGGCCTGTATTATCCGCAGTTGCAGATTTCAGGAGTGTCACCACGCCCGAAATCGTGTTCGTGCCCAAGTCCATCGTCAGGCGGAACGAAACGTCTGAGGTCAGATGCCCATCCACGTATTGGGCGAAGTCGGCCGCGATCAGTTCCTGCACCCAAGCCGGCGCGAGCACCGACATGTCGCCAGCGGCGCTCAAGTTGATGATGGCATTTTGCTGCCAGGTCGCGAGGTGGACGTTGCCGCCGAGCACAATGCCCTGACCTTGCCAAAGATTGTCGGGCGTGGGGACGCCGGGATCATTGCCGCCGCGCACATCAATCAAGTGGCCGGCGGTAAGGTCGCGTCCCAAGCGGACTTGGTGACCCGCCTCGATGGTGATCGAGGAGGCGCCGCTGAAGTTCCGCGTCGTGCTGCCAAGGTAATCTCCCGCTGCATCGTAATGGTCGACAATTTCGCCGCCGGCGATGAGCAGGCCGTTGATTTCAGCATCCTGGCCGGAGCGGATGGTGATGGTGCTGTCGGGGTTGTTGGTCGCGAGACGGGCGCCGCCCGGCATCTTCACGCCGATGTCGTCGGAATTGCCGCCGCCGATAATTGTGATGCTCTGGGTCGCGCGGATCGTGCCGCCAATCTCGACATCCTCACCGTTCAACGACCGGGTCATGGCGCCGAGATAGACTTGGCCGCTCGTTGAGATCGCGACACTGGAGTTTTCGTCCGACCACGTCGTCGTCTCACTCAACAGGTGGCCATCGGTGTCGAACGACTGCGTCTTGTTCCCGCCGGACAAGATCGTGGAGGCGACCTGAACGTTGCCGACCGCATTGATGGTGACCGAACCGCCGCTGTTGTCTGAGGTGTAGCCGGCCGCGCTGAGGCCGGACGCTGTCGTGAGAACGACGGACAAGCCGGCATCGTCGAGGCTGGGCTGATCGGTGGTGGTGAGCGTGACGCTCTTCGCGGCCGCCAAAACTGTATCAACGTAAATGCGTTGGCCGGCGTTGACGAAGATGGTCGAATCCGGGCCCTCGAAGGTGACTCCGGTCGGTCCGAGCTTGCCTCCGGCGACCACGGCGCCTTCGAGGATCACGTCCTGTCCGCCGGCGATTTGGACACTTGTGCCCGGCGTCGTAGTGTTGAGCGTAGTCGTGGCGCTCACGTAGACGCTGACACCGTCGGCATTGGCTTGCTTCAGGTTCGTGCCATCGAGCGAGACGCCGCCGAGCACGGTGATGTCGCCCGTGACGTTGGCCTGGCCTTCCCAATACACCCAGCGGTCGGACTGGACCACGAGATCGGAATTTGCGCCGAGGAGATTGATGTTACCGCGGATAATCGCGTCTTCGGTGCCGCTGATGACGATATCCGTGTTGTCCTGCATCGTGGTCAGTGTGCCGGCGAGGAGGAAACCATAGCCGCGCTGGCCGAGGAGCGGATGGGGCGCTTCGATCAGGATCTCGTCGAAGACGCCGTCGTTCTGGTAGTCGCGGGCATCGATGACGTATTTGTGGCCGTCGGAATCCTGGACGATCCAACGATTAACGCCGGCCGCCGGGGTGCCGGCTGTGGCCAGGGAATCGTTGGTATAGTCGATCCCCTGGACAAACGTGGTGACCACCTGCTTACCGGCCGACGCCGCGGCGTTATAATAAACGTCGCCTTCGTAGTGGGTGTAGCCGCTCTGCGCGAGAACGCGGTATTGTTGGTCCGCCGTCAGATCGTCAAACGCGGTCCCGGTCGCCGGCACATCCACGTCGCTCCAGCTAATCTCGCTGTTCTGGTAGTCCGTGCCGGCGGCAAAGGTGAGGCGGAATTGATCGGCGGGCGCGGCCACCACGTTGTGGTAAACGACTCCCTTGAAGAGGCGATAGCCCGTCTGAGCCAGCACCACGGCCTGCTGGTCGGTCGTCAGGGATTCGAACTTCGCACCATCGTCGGGCTTGTCGACCGTGCCCCAAGTGATGTCCGCGTTATGGTAGTCGTCCCCTTCGACCAGAATTTCGCGAATTTGGTCTCCCGCCGCCTTGCTGGGGTTATAATACACAGGGCGACCGAAAACATCGTAGCCGAGGCTTTGCACGACCACCAAACGTTGGGCCGGAGTCAGATTCTCGAAGGTGGTGCCATCAGCCGGTGCCGCGACGCCCCCCCAGTCGATCTGGTTATAGGAGAAGTTCGGCGCCTGACCCTGAGTGAAGCCAGCCACCAAAGCCAATCCAAGGCTGGCGGCGGCGTTGAAATAGACGGTGCTGTTGTAAGTGGTATAGCCGAGCGCCGCCGCCACGATCGTCTTTTGCGCAAGGCTTAAGCTGGCAAAACCCGCATCAGCCGCGGGCGCACCGGCCGCGCCCCAGTAAATATCGGCGTTGCGGTAGTCGTTCACCGGGCCTTGGGAGAAGTCGTAGACTAGCTTCAGGCCCGGCACCGCGTTATAGTTGAAGAACGCATAACCGTCGTCTGTCCCGTAGCCGAGCGTCCGCGCCACCACAAGTTTTTGAACAAGCGAGAGGTCCGCGAAAGCGGTGTTGCTCGCCGGCGCCACGACGTGGCTCCAGTTCACGCTGGCGTTGTGATAATCCACGCCTTCAACGAAACCGAGGCGGTAGCGAGCCGATCCGGCGGCGTTGGGATTGGTGTAAACGACGCCGGCAAAAGGCGCGTAGCCGTCCGCCGCGGTGGCGGAGATCTCCGCCCCGGGCGCCGCGTTCGCATTATAGTAGAGCGGTGCACCCTTGTAGAGATCGTAGCCCAAGCTCTCAATGACGACCAGCCGCTGGGCCGCGGTGAGATCATCAAATGTTGCGCTCGCATCGGGAGCCACGACGCCTGAGGTGGACCAATCGATCTGTGCGTTGCTGTAGTCGGAGCTTTCGCCCTGGCTGAAGGTCGTGAGCACTTGCCGGCCTACCGGCGCCGATGCGTTGTAGAACACCGGCCCGTTCAAGGTGGTGTAGCCCAAGCTGGTGGCTACCGCCTGCTTTTGGGCAGAAGTGAGAGAGGCGAACGTCGCGTTTGCCGCGGGCGCACCCGCTGCGCCCCAGTTAATCGCGCTGTTTTGGTAGGCCGGCAAATCTCCCTCAACCAGAACGGTGGCGAAGACACCCGTCGTAGCGTTGTAGTAGGCTCCATCGGTATACACCGTGTAGCCCAACATGGTCGCCACGGCCGCCTTTTGGTCGGAAGAGAGGCTGCTAAACGGCAGAAAGTTGTCGACCGAGACGGCCGTCGCGTCGTTACCGAGTGTCAGATGCTTCGTGGCGAGGGCGGCGCGCAGATCGGCGGAGATCGTGCCGCTGTTCAGCGCGTCGATAATAGCTTGGGTGTAAGCCACCGTGACCAAGGTGGGACCAGAGAGGTAGTCAAAATAGTCGGCAAAAGAATGCACAGTCGCCCCTGCCGAAATGGTCATGGCGCCGCCCGCGCTGACGGAGCCGGCCAATTCGAGTTCTCCGCCGGCGGCGATGGTGAGGGTCGTGTCGCGCCCGACCAAGTGCGGCACGGGTGTATCGCCATTGAAGGTATATTGCACGCCCGCCGAAATCGCACCACCCGGGTTGAGATGAAGATAGGTGCTCGACCGCAACGTGATCGTTGAGCGATTGCCATAGACGGAGACGAACGCGCCTTCATCGATCGTCAGGCTCGTCCCGGCGGTCATTTCCACGGACGCATCGTCTCCCGTCGCAAAGATCGCGGTCGCACTGACAATCGATGCGCTCGTGGTGACGATCACACGGCTGCCATCATTCAAGCTGCCGAAGATGCTGCCGCGATCGGCGGTGATGCTGTTGGGTTCATCCCCGTAGCCCACGATTTGATTGACGCCGGTGGTGCCGTTGACGGTCACCTCGAGCAGGTCACCGCCGCGCAGCCAACCGCTGACGACGAGCTGTTCGGTGATGTTGATATGGGTGCGCGGAGCAGTGACGCCGGAATCGGGTGCTCCCAACGGGTCGCGGACGTTGTTGCGCAGGACCTCCATGTAGCCCCCGACAAACGTGAGGTCTGTGGTGGACTGAACGTCGCCCTGCACCACGATGTGATCGGCGACGAGCACGGCGGCATCCGTGAAGCGCGCCTTAAAGTTGAAGTAGCCGATCGTCTCGTCTTCGACGTCGCCGACATACATCATGACATTGCTCGCTTGGTGACCGATGGCGATCCCGCTGAAGCCGTCTTGCAGCGCCGACAGATCGGTCATTCCCAGATCGAGATAACCCGTTGCACCCGCCGTAGAGTAGTCGCGGCCGTAGGTCGACTGGGCCGAGCCGCCGATATGATAATTTTGGAGCGGGCTGGTGGAGCGAATGGTCAGCGAGCCGAGGCCGCTCACTTTATCGTCGCCGGAGACAAAGTCCATGTCGTCGGCAGTGAGGCGAATATTGCCGCCGCCGTTGGCGGTGGAGAGAACACCGCTGGCCAGCGTGAGCAACGCTTCACGGCCAGCCAGCTGGACATCGATCGCACCTGCGGCGGTATAGAGTCCGCCATTGGTTGAGTTGTCGTCGACAATATTGAGATCGTCAGCTTCGCGGACCGTGAGGTTGGCCAGCAAGCCCGCGGGGGCGTTGTTGACGACCGAGAGTTCGGCGAGCTGGGTATTCAAGGTGCCGTCGATGCCGCCCGCGGTGTGAATACTGAGCAGGGCGGTCGGCGCCTTGAAGATGATATTTTGGACGTTGAGGACACCCGCTGCATCAATGAACAGATCGGTCGCGCCCCAGCTCGCATTCGGCGCACTCTTGAAGGTGGTCGTGGCCGCCGAGTCCGTGATTTCCACCCGGTCGACGTTGTCGTCGAAATCGAGCGTGCGGTTTTGGTAGAGAAACTCGTGGTTGTTGAAGTTCAGCGCCTCGGTCGATGTCAGAGGATCGATGATGACGCGGTCGAAGCCGGCGCCGCCACCAATGTAGGCGTAGCCGCTCAGATTAACATGGATGGTGTTATTACCGCCGCCGAGGGAGACGGTGTCGCTGCTGCCGTCAAGGTAGAGGGTATCGTTGCCACTACCGGTGCTGATGACATTGGTCCCGGAGCCCATGTCGATAACGACATCACCGCTGCCGCCGATAAAGGAGTCGTCACCATCATCCCCGTAATAGTGAATGCCGCTGACGCCGCCACCGACGAGCTGGTCTTTCCCCGCGCCGCCGTGAATGGTGCTGGAACTCGCGCCGCCCGCGATAAGGAAGACGTCATTGCCGTCGCCGCCATCGAAGACGAGTTTCGCGGTCACGCCGGCGGCGACTTGGATGGAGTCGTTGCCGTCACCTCCGTCCGCGATGATGGTATTGATGCCGTAGTATACAGAGGTGACGCCCAGCGAGGAGACACTCAGGCCGCCGTCGCCGTTGGGCTTGATCAGGTAGCTTTCATTCTTGATGTCGGCGTATAGGTCTTTGCCTGGCTGGTCGCGGTAGATGCCGCGCGGACCCATGTTGAGGTAGAGAGTATCGCCCACTTGCGTGGCGATGATGGGGGGTGCGCCCCAACTCCACGACATGCCTACGGAGAAACTGATGCCGACAATCGTGACCCGCAGGTTCATCGAGGCGTTGGCTTCGGTGAGTTTGATGGTAGCGTCCACGCCGGCCAAGGTCGCATGAATCTTGAACAGACCCATGTTGATGGAGAGGTCCAACGATCCCCAGAAGTGACCTTCGAATCCGCTATCGCTAAACGTCAACGACATCCCGGCATTGAATTCCAGCGGCCCCAGATCGAGCGAGACGCTGACCGTGCCGTTGATTTTGAAGTGCCCGTCGGACCGAATATAGCCGCTGATGCCAACGGTAATGAAGTTGAAGAAGTTCAGGTTGGCGTGGTCGATCCGCAGTTCGAAGACGTTGTCAACGACGCTAATAGAGCCCTGCACCGCGACGGTGAAAGCGATCAGCTTCATCGTGCCATCGATGCCGATTCGATACGTGTTGCCCGTGACACCGGCGTGCGTCGAGGTGCCGGTGTTCATCTCAATCAGGGCTGTCGCGTCGATGCCAATGGGGCCAAGCGCCAGCGAAGCTGTGGTAGAAATGCTCAGCGCGAACACGACGCCTTCCGATTCAGTATTGAGGAAAGCCGCCGCTCCCTGCACCGCCAGGATGCCAATCCCGATGTCGAGTTGCATGTCGAGATTCGCCTCCAGCCCCTCATCGCTAAAGATGAGTTCCAACCGCCCCTTGAATTCGATCAAATCGATCAAGGTGAGTTTGGCCCCTACCATGATTCGATAGGTGTGCGCGGCGATCGTCCCCGCTTTGAGACCATTGCCGATCAGGCTGCCGTCATCGGCTATGTTGAGTGTTTGGATGCTTTGGGCCGTATCGGTGCTGTTGATCTCCATTTGGAACGTGCCCGTGACTTTGATCACACCGCCCAGATCCACCTGCCCGGCCAACTGGAGGGAGCCCACTACGCCTTGGTCGTTGATCTTAAGATAGCCTGACGCGGTCAGTGTGCCAATGAAGAGCTCCGCAGTGGCATTGACCTGCAGCTCCAGTTGAAACGCTTCGAACTGAATACCAATATAGAAATCCCCGTGCAGCTTGATGAAGCCCGCGACCGTTAAATCGCCCGAACCGCGCAGGACCAGATAGGCTCCCGCGGGGCCTTCGCTCCCATCGATCTGCGGTGCTCCGGCCGTGATCGTAACGGTCGTATAGCTGACGTGTGCCTTCAGGGAATCGGGGACCGTGTAGACGAACGCCTCACCCGTGGTGTTGAGGTAGAAGCCAAACGAAGCGTCAAAGTCCAGGACGCTCGCGAGCGTGAAGTTGGCATCCAGTTCCAGCTTCATGCCGACGCCCGCGCTTGTGATCGCCATCAAGCCGAGGGCGTGCGCGGAGAACAACTGCGTCCCGGCAATATTGATCGAAGCCGTCGCATCGATGAACATGACCATCTTCTCGTTGGTGAGCTCGAAGTCGAAAATGCCTTCGACGGAGAGCACGCCGAAAATGTCGACCTTGAGATGACCGCTCGCCGCAATGCGGAGGTTGTCGAAGTCGAGCACGACGGGCTCGGCATCGTTGCCTGTAGGCACGGCGAAGCTGCCACCCGCAAAGCTGTGCTGAAAGTCGACGACCGCCAGGCCGCTGCTGATCGACCCGCCCAAATTCACTTCGACTTTGAAATCGGTGGCTTCGGCCGTGAGGCCGCTGATGCCGACCAAGCCTATAAAGCCCACCGATAGTTTACCTGCGAAATAGAAACTCGGATCGGTGACATCCACCGATTGCATGAACATGAAGCCCGCATCCAGGTTGCTGAGCGCGATGCCCACCGCGGAACCGTTGGTGGTGTCATTCTCGTCGATCTTACCGCTGCCGTCGGTGTCGGAGAAATAAGGTCCGTTGAAGCCGACGAAGCCGTAAACGTCGTTCATCCCCAGGGTCATCGTGCGGACGGTCTTATGCGACCCGTCGGACAGAGTGACGTCCTGGGTCGGCCCCAGCGAGAATTCCATGCTGCCAGAAATTTGGATTATGCCAGCGATTTGGATTTCCGCGTAACCGATCTTCAGACGGATGAGTTCGGTGCCAAAATCCAGGTCGACCGGATGCAGAGGATCGCCGGTGTCGAGGTGGTAAACGCCGTCCCGCGCTCCCGGGGCGGTTTCGTAGGTCGCCTTGAAGTCGATGCTCGGCGTCGGCAGCAGCATGGCCGCCACTGTCAGGCCGGGCACGTTGATATCGTTGAACTCGAGCACCAAATCGCGGCCGTCGAGTGTGATCACATCCCCCACTCCGACCAGTTGCACGCGATCAGTCGTGGCCTTGATCGCCATATATTTCACCGGCGAGGCGCCGTTGGGAATGACCGTCGGCGTCATGATCGCGATGCCGAGATTCAAGTTTTCCAAACTTAGCCCGATCGCGTCTGAGTTGACGGTGTCGTTGCTGTCGATGACCCCGTCATTGTTCGTATCGGACTTGTAGGGTCCGTTCAGGCCGACGAAGCCGTAAACCTGGGAGGCTCCAATCGTCATGAACTCAACCTCCTGCGTGAACGAGTGCCCAAAGCCATCGTTCACCGTGACGGTTTGCGTCGGGCCTTTCACGAAGGCGAATGAACCGCGCAAGTAGATGAAGCCCGCGACCTGCAACGTCGCCATGCTCGTGGCGAGCTTTAGAATCCGGGAATCGAAATCGAGATAGATGGGGTCGCCGCCGGTGCCGACCTGCAGCCCGGCCGGTTCTCCGATCAAGCCATCGCCGTCGGAATCGACGCCGGCCGCTTCCGCCGGGAAGCTCGCCTTGAAGTCGATGAACGGCGAGATCGGCGAGGTAATCGAGCTGCCGTTGACCTCGACGTCGACGTCCTTCAACTCGAATTTGAAAATGTCGCCGCCACCCACGAACGCCACGCTGCTTGCGGTCGCCCGCAACGCGTAGAACTTGGGTGTATATTTGGCCAGTTGCGCCGGGACGATCGTCGGTTCGAGGATCGCGAGCGCAAAGTTGAAGTCGTCGATCGCAAAGCCGATGGCCGAATCGCTTTTGCTATCGAATTCGGTGATGCGGTGGTCGCCATCGGAATCGGTCCAATACGGGCCACCGATGCCGACGAACGCCCGCACGTGGGACGCCCCGAGCGTGATCGTCGACATTTCAATATTGTCGAACTCCGTTGGCAGGCCGAGCGAATCCGCGATATCGCTGCTTACACCGGTATTTATCGTGGTGCGGTAAGCCGGCCCTTTGAGGAACGAAAACCCACCGTAAACTTCGACGAAACTCGCGAGACGTATCTCGGCGTAGCCAACCGTGAGGCCAATGCGTTGCTGCCCGTCGAACGCCAGGTAGACCGGATCCCCTCCCGTTTCGACCTTTAGCCCGAGAGGATCAGTGTCGTTGGCGGGGAAGCTCGATTGAAAATTGATGACGGGCGCCCAGCCGGTTCCTTTGGCGAAGCTCCATTCGTCGCCGTAATTCACTTCGACGGTGATGTCTTCGGCGCGGACTGTGAACCAATCGCCGAAGCCATAGGTGCCGACTTCCGCCGCCGTAATCTTCAGCGCATACATTCGCGGGACGTCGATGCCCAAGACCGATTCGGCGTTAAAGATGCCCAAGCCCACGTCGACATCGCGCATGCCGAAGCCGATGAGATCTTGATCCGCAAAGTCCTTGGAAAAGTCGGGGGTGCCGTAGCCGATGAAGACGCTGACGTTCGATGCGCCAATAGTGATAGCGCTGACGGCGACGTTGTGCAGCGTCGCGAGATCGCTGGAGAAGTCGGGTTTCAGGAAAGCGGGCAGCTTTATAATCTGATCCAGCAAAGCGCTGAGCGAGTCGCCCGCGAGATCCGTGAGATTGCCCGGGAAACCGGTGGCAACGTCGACTTCGTGCCGATCGCCAAAATTGAAGGCGAAGTCGCCTTGCAGATGCACAAACCCTCCGAGGTTCAACGTCAAATCCGGTATCTCCAACAGCCCGGTGAGCGAGAACCCAAAGTCGGGATCAAATCCGATGGAAAGATTGAGGTTCTTGAGGAAGTCGAATGCGCCCTTCAAGAAATCGAGCGAGTCCGGCAAATCGCCCAAAAGATCGCCCAAGCCTGCCAGGCTCAGTCGCGGCAACCCGCCCAGATCCAAAGAGAACGAAAAACTGAAGCTGCCGCTGATGGTGAAGAGCCCGAGCAAACCGAGGTTACCGAGTCCAATATCCAACGAAAGCAGGTTCGTATTGAAATCGATGTCCAGGTTCAGGCCCGGCAGCGAGAAACTGAGTCCGCCAAACGAGGAGAAATCGACATAGAATCCCGGCAGTTTGCCGACATTCAGAGAGAAGGAGATATCGAAGGCGCTCAGGCTCAGCCAGTCCGAGATGTCAAAGGATCCCAGACCCGGAATATTGGCCACGCCCACCAATGCCGCCGAGCCCACGTGCGCGGTAAACGCGTAGAATTGCATGTTGGTGATGTTCACCACGCCGCCGAGCGACGGCGTCACAATGGCCAACGCGAAACTCAGGTCGCCGATCGCCAGACCCAGCGCTCCGCTGGCGACGTGCCCGCCAATGTTATCCGTCCAATATGGCCCGCCGATGCCCGCGAACGCGTAAACATGGGAGGCAGAGATCGTGAGGACTTCCGCGGCCGCTTGCACCACGATCGGACCGGCATGGAAATCGACCAGCGAAATGGTCTGCTTCTCAAACGCGAACGCGCCTTGCACGCTGACGAATTGCGAGAGCGTCAGGCGCGCGTAGGTGGTTTGCGCCAGAATCCGGCTGTTTGTATAGTCGATTACGACGGTGTTTGCCCCGATGGTAAGTTGCAGCCCGGCCGGATCGGTGCCGTTGGCCGGGAAGCTGGTGGCAAAATTCACCGCGGTGCCGAGCGGACCCGTGTTCACCTCGACGGTGATGTCTTGGATCGTGAGATCGAACAAATCGGCACCGAAGCCGACGAACCCGATCTGCGTAGCCGTGGCTTTCATCGCCACATAGGTCTGATTCCCCACCACCGTCTTCATCACGACCAACGCCAGATTAAGATCGTCGATAACAAAACCAACCGCGGCATCATTTACTGTGCCGTCCGCGTTGCGGTAAGGGCCATCTACGCCCACGAACGCCTCCGCATTTTCAATGACGAGCGTGAGAGTGTTTACCGGCACGTCATGCAGCGTGCCCAGCGTGCCGCCCACGATGTCGACGTTGGCTTTCTCCCCCTGCGAGAAGGCCACGTCGGCCTTCAAATAGACAAACCCTGCCACGTTGAGGGTCGCATCCTCCACCGAGCCGCCGATGACGGCTGTCGTGAAATCCAGCACCACCGACGCACCGCCCGTCCGAATTTCGAGGCCGGGAGGGCCCACGCTATTCGGGAAACTGGTGGCGAAGTTGATTACCGCGCCCAACGGGTTGTTGGATTGATTAAGCTGAGCGGTGATGTTTCCGGCCGAAAGCTGGAAGACGTCGGGATCGAAACCATAGAGCGCGACCGACGCCGCGGACAACTTCATCGCCGTATAGGTAAAACCGCCGGCCTTGATCTGCGTGAGACCGAAACTCACACCCTCAACTCCGAACCCGTAAAGAGTGTCAGCCTGCTGGGCGAATGTTTTGGCGGGGTCGATCTGCCCATCGATATACCCGACAAACGCACTGATATCGCTCCCTCCGACGCTGAAACCATCCGCCGCACCCAACGGGAGCGAGAGGCTGGACTTAAGCGCAGTCGCACCATACGAAGCCTTTTCGAAGCCGATGCCGCCCCGGAAGTAAAAGAACCGATAGACCGTCAGCACGGCTTCGCCGGCGAAGATTCCCAAACGTTCACCGGAAGTGTAATCGAGCGTCACATCGTCGCCCCCGGTGCGGACGGTCAGCCCGCCGTCTGCGAAACTCTTGGTGAAATCGAGTGCCTTGCCCTGCAAGGTGCTTTGGTTGACCTCCACATCCACATCAGTCGCGGAGATCTGCATGATCTCGTCGTCGATGCCGTAGATTTTCATCGTATCGGCGTGCGCTTTGACCGCGGTGTAAGTCTGCCCGCCGGCCTTGATTTGCACGACCGCAAAGGAAACCCCTTCGACTCCAAATCCGTAGAGATTATCCTTCTGTTCCTCAAAGCTCTTCGTGGAATCAATTGCGGTCGTGGCATAACCCACGAACGCACTGATATTGCTGCCTCCAATGGTAAACCCGCTTCCACTTCCGATGATCGGCAGCCCGTTGTTGAGCGAATTCGCCGACACCGCGAACTTCTCGAAACCCAAGCTGCCGCGGAAGTAGACGAAACGATAAATGGTCAGCAAAGCCTCGCCGGTAAATATCCCCAGCCGTTCGCCCGCATCGTAATTGATTACCACATCGTCGCCGCCGGTGCGGACCGTGAGACCGGCGGTCCCAAAGCTGGCGCCGAAATCGAGACCTTTGCCGGCCACGGTGCTTTGGTTGACCTCGAGATTCACATCGCTCGCCGAAATCTGGAAAATTTCCGGATCGATGCCGTAAATCTTCATCGTATCGGCGTGCGCCTTCACCGCAGTGTAGGTCTGTCCGCCGGCTTGGATCTGCACCATGCCGAATGAGACACCTTCAACGCCAAAGCCGTAGAGATTGTCCTTCTGCTCGTCGAACGTTTTGGCGGAATCGATGGTTGTCGTGGCGTAGCCGACGAACACGTCAATATTACTGCCACCGATCGTGAAGCCCTGGCCGCTTCCGGCAATCGGCAGACCGTTGTCGAGCGTGCCTGCCGCCGTCGTGAATTTCTCAAAACCGAGACTGCCGCGGAAATAGACAAACCGGTAAACCGTCAGCAGCGCCTCCCCTACGAAGACACCGAGCCGTTCGCCCGCACCATAATCGAGCACAATGTCGTCCCCTCCCGTGCGCACGGTAAGTCCGTCCGTGCCGAAACTCGCTCCGAAGTCCAATGCCTTGCCGACGACGGTGCTTTGGTTGACCTCGAGATTCACATCGCTCGCCGAAATCTGGAAGATTTCCGGATCGATGCCGTAAATCTTCATCGTATCGGCGTGCGCCTTCACCGCCGTGTAGGTCTGCCCGCCCGCTTCGATCTGCACCATGCCAAACGAAACGCCTTCGACACCAAAACCGTAGAGATTGTCCTTCTGCTCGTCGAACGTCTTGGCGGAGTCGATGGCTGTGGTGGCGTAGCCGACGAACACGTCAATGTTGCTGCCCCCGATCGTAAAGCCTTGGCCGCTTCCGGCAATCGGCAGACCGTTGTCGAGCGTCCCCGCCGCCGTCGTGAATTTCTCAAAACCGAGACTGCCGCGGAAATAGACAAACCGGTAGACCGTCAGCAGCGCCTCCCCTACGAAGACGCCGAGCCGTTCGCCCGCATCATAGTCGATGATCACATCGTCCCCGCCGGTGCGGACCGTCAGTCCATCCGTGCCGAAGCTCGTTTTGAAATCGAGGGCCTTGGTCGGCACGGTGCTGCGATTGACCTCGATATTAACGTCGGTGGCTGAGAGCTGAAAATATTCGGCATCGATCCCATACAACGCGACCGTGTCGGCATGCGCCCGGACCGCCGTATAGGTGGCTCCGGCAGCTTGAATTTGCACCACCGCAAAGTCGACACCCTCGACACCGAAGCCGTAAAGGTGATCGGCTTGATCCGCGAACGACAGCGCAGGATTGATCGGTTGGCTGGCATAGCCGACAAAGGCACTGATATTGCTTCCGCCGATCGTGAAGCCCTGACCAGCCGAGGTAATCGGCAGGCCGTTGTCGAGCGTGTTCGCGGCGACGGTGAACTTCTCAAAACCAAGGCTTCCGCTGAAATAGACGAATCGATAGATCGACAGGAGCGCAGATCCTGCGAACACGCCCAACCGCTCAGTATTATCATAAGTCAACGAAACAGGTGTGCCGCCCGTGCGCACCGTCAGCCCATCGGCCCCGAAGCTCTTTATAAAGTCGAGGGCCTTGCCCGGCACTGAGCTGTTGTTGACCTCAATATTGACGTCACTGGCCGACAATTGAAATATTTCCGGGTCGATACCGTAAAGTTTGACCGTATCCGCGTGCGCCGAGACTGCCGTATAGGTCTGGCCGCCCGCCGTCACCTTCACCATGCCGAAGTCCACATTTTCGACGCCAAATCCGTAGAGATTGGCCGCTTGATCGGCGAAAGACTGATCGCGATCCACGCCACCGCTCGCATAACCGACAAAGAGATCAACGCCACTTCCCCCGATGGCGAATCCTTGCCCCGCGCCGGCGATCGGATTCCCATTATCAAGTGTGCCGGCTTCATATGTCGCCTTTTCGATGCCAATGCTGCCTCGGACGTAGACGAAGCTCGAAATGCTCAACGTGGCGGTCTCCGCAAAGAGTCCAAGCCGCTCTCCCCCGGTGTAATCAAATATTGCATCGTTGCCGCCTGTGCGGACTGACAAGCCGCCATCAGCCGCGAAGGTTGTCGCAAAATCGATGGTCGGCGCACCTTTCACGCCGCCTTGATTCACTTCCACGGTGACATTCTCGAAAGACAGATCGAAGTCGGATGGGTCAAAACCGTAAACCGCCACGCTGGCGGCGCTCGCTTTGAGTGCTGTATAGTTTTTCCCGCCGGCCTTTACTTCCAAAAGCGCGAAGTCCACCCCTTCGACTCCAAAACCATATAGATTCGAACGTTGGTCGCTAAATGATTGGTCGGCATCAACGCCACCCGTTGCATAACCGACAAACGCCGAGACGTTGCTGCCCGTGATCGCGAGAACGCTTTCGGTGGTGGCAGTCGTGCCATCCGAAAGCGTCAGCTCATCGGCGGGCGTCGTTTGCTCAAAGCCGATCCTGCCGCGGAAATAGAGAAAGTCGAACAGCTCGAGTTGCACGTCGGCGGACGCGCGGGTGAGTTGCCCCCGCGATCCATCAGTCGAGATCGCGAAGGTCGAGCCAACACCTGTCAGCACGTCTAGCGGCGTGGCCGAAAAATCCAGCACCGTGGTGTTCGCGACGGCCGAAGCATCCGTTCCGGACGCTCGGTTGATTTCCAATTCCAGCTCGGTAACTGCCACTGTGACGCCGAAATTCTCAAAGCCTGTGGCAGTGATGCTGGCCGCGGTGGCCCCCAAAGTTGTCCACGTCCGATGATCTCCTGATGTCGCCGCCCCCGTCGGAGTGAAGAGTCCGAGCCCGAAATTGAGATCCGTGACCTCAAAACCAATCGCATCCGGTGTGCCGCCGTTGATGCCGACAAACGCGTTCAAACCATGGCCACCGATCGTTAGCATATCAACCGCGACGGAGGTCTTGTCCGCGTCCGCGAGCGTCACCGTTGTGGCTTTCTTCTCGATCGCCATCTCGCCGTTCAGCGACGCGAATCCGAAGAGGTCGATTTTAAGATTTCCTGTCGCTCGGAGGAGGTCGCCATCGGCGCCGGCGAACTCAAGCGCCATCGTCGTGGTCGACCCGGTTTTTACCTCGATAGGATCGGTGCTAAAATCGATTACGTTGGCGGAGGCGTCGTCGAGAAGGCCGAGCTGGGTGTTGATTTCGACTTCGATGGAATCAGCTGAAAGCGTGAGACCAGCGACACCGACGAAGCCGACCGAATCCGCGGTCGCATGAAGCGCGAGCCAACGCGAGGCAGTGTCCGTGGCGTTGGCGACCTTCTCGGTGAAGATGCCCAACGCAAAGTCGACGCCGGTTAAACTGAGTCCGAGCTTACCCGGCGTTCCGCCATTGATACCGGCGAACGCCGAGAGTCCGCTGCCGCCAATCGTCATGGCTCGCACATCGACTTCGGTGTCGTCCGCCAGTTTGACTGTGGTCGCGGCCTCGCGGATCGCGAGCGACCCGCTGACCTCGAAGAAGTCGCTCACGCGCAGGAGAATGTCGCCGCTGAGTTCCAATAGTTGGCCAACATTGCCCGCCATCGTCAGGTCGATCGTTGTGCCGTCGCCCGTCAGCACGCTTAACGCGTCGGTGTGGTAATCAATCACCTTCGAATCGGCGTCGTCGCTGGGGGATACGCCTGACACGCGATTGACGGAGAGTGCGATGTTCGACGCGGTGATCGCGAAATCCGGAATGCCGACCAGACCAATGCTCGCGGCCGTCGCCGTCAGACTGGTCCACGCCAGGCCCGCGCCTCCGGTTTCAGAAGCATCTGGCGTGAACAGAGCCAAGCCGAAGGTGAGGTCGTTGAGACTGAAGCCGACCGCTCCTGCGTTGCTGGCCGGACCGTTCACTCCCACAAACGTGGTGATGCCGTGCCCGCCGATCGTCAGCACCGTGGTGCTGACTGTCGTGCCGTCCGCGAGGGTGACCGCCTGCGGCTTGCTTTCGATCGCAATGCTACCGCTTAAGAACACGAAGTTCGCCACCGCAATTTCCGCTTGTCCCACCACGACGCGGACCAGGCGATCACTAAAATCGATGAGCACCGGCGATCCACCCGTCGGCACCGACAAACCACCGCCGGTCATCTGGCTGAAATCACCCGCGGTTACGAGGCCGGCCGGATCTTTAGCCACGTTTACTTCCACCGTGATGTTCGACGCTGTCAGCGTGAGCACGTCTTCGAAACCGATAAACGCCGCCGCGGCCGCCGAGATTTTGAGTGCCACATAGGTGACCGGTTGGGCGACGCCCGTTTGCTTCAGCAGTGCCAGGCCGAACGTAACATCGCCGATCGCCAGACCCGCCGCGCCGCTCGTCGTATGGCCGCCGGCGCTGTCGGTCCAATATGGACCACCGGTGCCGGCAAAGAGATGCAAATGCGAGCCGCCAATTGTCACCACATCAAGATCGCGCGAGCCGCCGTCGGACAACGACTCGACCACAGGGACGCCGCTTTCGAAGGCGAAGCCGCCGCGGAGATACACGAAGCCCGCAACTTGGATCAAGGCATCACCAATCGTCACGCTCGCAAACCCGTGATCGAAATCGATGGCGATAGGTGCGGCGCCCGTCTCCACCGTCAATGCGCCGTCCGCGAGCCCCATCGCCGTGAAGTCGCCCGCGGTGACCGCGCCGGACGCGTTGCTGGCCTTGTTTACGCCCACCGAAATATCGGTCGCGGAAATTTTGAGTATATCGTCCAACCCCACGAGGCTGGCGCTCCCGGCGGTGAGCTTCATGGCAAAGTATTTGACCGGATCGGCCACCGCGCCGGATTCGCGCAAGAGCGCCAATCCGACGCTGAGGTTGCCGATGGCGATGCCGATGGCCCCGTCCGCTGCCGGCGTGTCGTGCGTATCAACCACGCCATCGTTGTTGCTATCGACCCAATACGGCCCGCCCAAGCCGGCGAACACGTAGACGTTCGCTGCGCCGATCGTCAGAACATCGAGGTCGCGCGTGCCGCCCCCGGCCAGTGTTTCCGTAACGGATTGACCTTTCGTGAACGCGATCGCGCCGCGCACGTAGATGAAGCTGGAGACTTGGATGAGCGCATCGGCGACGCTCACCTGCAAAAGAGCCTCTGCATAATCAAGTGCGATGGTGCCCGCCCCCGTCGCAACGGCGAAGCCCGCGTTACTATTATATAGAGAGAGATTCACCGCGGCCACGGAATCTGTGGTCGACGGGTCGGCGGCGCGATTGGCCTGCACGGTCACGCCTCGCAGCGTCACAGTCACCATCGACTCGACGCCCACTAACGCCGCTGATGCAGCGGAGACCTTGAGGGCGAGGTAGCGTGCGGTGTCGGCGGTGTCGACGGGCCGCATCGCCAGAACCGCGAAAGAAACATCGCCCAACGCCAAGCCGACCGCCGGACCCGCGAGCGGCGTATCATTGCCGTCGATGACGCCATTGGCATCTGAGTCGGACCAGTAGGGGCCGCCGACGCCGGCAAACACATGAACATTCGCGCCGCCGACTTGCAGCGTTTCGACGTTTTTGGTCGATCCATCGGTCAGGGTTACAGTCGTCGTCACGCCTTGGGTGAAAGCGAAGGAACCACTCAGGTAGACGAAGTCGGCAATGCGGAGTGTTCCCCCGGTAATGCTCGCGCTCGTCGTGCGTTCGGAAAAGTCGAGCGTCACCGTTTCGCCGCCCACCGCGACTGCCAAGCCGCCCCCAGCCATTTGGGTGAAGTCGATTACGGGGGCCGGAGTCGCTTCGGTTGCAGCGGCGGAATGAGCGGTATTAATAGCGAGATCGACGCCGGTCGTGCTCAGTTCGACATCAGAGAAACCGACCAACGCCGCCGTGCCCGCGTGGGCCTTGAGGGCAACGTAGGTCGAAGTGTCAGCCTGGTCCGTGGGCGTAAACCACGCAAAGGCGACGTTCACGCCGGACAACGCCAAGCCCACCGCGCCTTTGTCCGGAGTGTCGGCGCCATCGATCACACCATCGTGGTTAGAGTCCTGCCAATATGGCCCGCCGGTGCCGACGAACAGATTTACATTCGCCGCCGAAACCGTGATGGCCTCCACCTGTTTGGGCGAGCCATCAACGTTAACGGAGAGGAACTGAGTGTAGGTCAGAGTAAACGTGCCCGACAGGTAGGCGAACTGCGAAACCTGCATTTCGCCGCTCACGGTAATGCTGGTCGGCACAAAGTAATCGGCGTTGAGCAGCTTGCTGAACGTATTCCGGTTCGCCGGTCCCGACAGAAACGCGGCCACCGCGCCGTCAGAAATATCGCGCACCACGAGCTTCACCCCGGTGCCGCTCTGGACGACTTGGAAATAGTGCGAGCCATCCGAGAATCCCGCGAGGCCGTCGGCATCCGCAAATTTGCCGGTGACGCCAGTTGCGGACAGAATGTCGAACGTATCGCCGGCCTGCGGCACATAGGCCGCGTCAACAGTGACCTCCAGTTTCCCGTTCAAGGTCGCCACGTTGCTGACGGAAATCTTCCCATAGTGCGTCGCATCTGTGATGCCGATGCTTACGGTATCGTCTGCGCCGAGCGCTAAGCTGCTCAAGGCGACTTCTCCGGTCGAACCATTCGCTTCAATCACCGAACCTGCAGCGGGAGCGGCCGGATTCCGCTGCACCTGCGCTGACTCTAAGATATCGCTATTTGCGGGCGGCCCTTGGCTGCTATGGAGACTAGAGACTAAAAGAGACGCTGGAGAAACGACGTTTTCCGGCGCAGGCGATGCTTTCTCCGACACGGCGACCGTGGGCGCACTCACAGGAATCGGCCGTTGCGTTGGTTTTACCGTCACCGTCGTGTGAGCTCGTCCGCGACCGACTTCCACCGCAGCCGGTGCGTCCGCTGCGTGACCTTCAGTGACAGGCGCCGATGGCAAAGCCGCTAGTGCAACGCCGTCAAAAAGGTCAGAGCCTTGGCTCGATTGCGCCGCATGACTGGTCAGCGCTGGCGCCAATTCAATCGCCCTATTGAGCGGGGTGAGCACGCGTTGCACGTTAGCCATCGGGGTCGCAGATAGCAAAACCCTGGCCTCAAGCGCCTCGATGAGGAACGCGGAAGCGGCGGGCTGACGTTCGAAGTTTGAACGGCGAGTGGGCAAGGACGAGGGCCGACCCTGAAGATTCGGCTGCGCGTCGCAATCCCCTTTTTACACCATTAGAGACATAAATCCGACAGCCATGACAGGATTTAGTCTTCTATCCGCCTACGCCTAAACCCCGACAGGCCGTTTCGGCAAACCCTGACTTTGGGGCGTGGAATTGGCATTCCGCTGCAGCGCCCACTCCCTCGCCGGGAAAGATCGCGTGGGGCGGGCAACTCGAAACGCGATTCCGTCTCTGCGCCTCGTCCTACCGAACCACGGCGTCAGCGCCGCACTTCGCGGTCTGGAGCATTTTTCGGATCTGTCTTATTTCCCAACCAAGTTTGCCGACGCGCCGCCGGCCAATGTCTCACTGATCGCCGTTAACAGCGCTTCAGCGGTAAAAGGCTTCGGAAGAAACGGCCCGTCGAAATGGAAATTCCCCAAACGCGAGCCGGCGTCCGGCAGGCCGCTGATTGCCAAAATTTTCGTGGCCGGACTCAACCGTTGCACGATTTGAGCCAAGGCGCACCCGTCGAGCTGGGGCATACCCAAATCGGTCACCACCAGTTTAACCTCCAAGCTGCGCGGAGCGAACAACGCCACGGCCTCCGTGCCGTTGGCCGCGGCCAAGACCCGGTAGCCATGCCGCGTGAGCATCGCCGCCGTCACATCGCGCACGTTATCGTCGTCGTCCACCACGATGATAAGCTCGTTCTGCCCGCGCGGCGCGGCGACCGACGTATCGCTTTGCTCTGTCAGTTCGCTGCCAGGCAAAGCCGGGAAATATACGCGAAACGTCGTGCCGCGACCCGGCTGGCTCTCCACCGTGACGATGCCGCCGTAGCTCTCCACAATCCCTCGCACGGTTGGCAGGCCCAAGCCGGTGCCGCGCCCTTCGGGCTTCGTGGTAAAAAACGGTTCCCATATCCGGCCGACCAGTTCCGGTGGGATGCCGGTGCCACTGTCAACCACCTCAAACACCAGATACGCGCCCATGCGGGTTCCGCGAATCGCGGCCGCGCTCATCTCATCCAGACGCTTATTCTGGGCGCGCACAACGAGCGTCCCGCCAGCGGGCATCGCATCGCGCGCGTTCACGCACAAATTAAGCAGCACTTGATGAAGCTGAGTGGGATTAATCTTCAGCGGCCAAAGATCGTTATCCGTCTGGTCTTCGATCCGGATGGCACTCGGGAAAGTCTGGCGCATCACGGCCAGCAGATCGCGTAAGAGGTGTCGCGGCTGCACCAAGTGCGGCTCTCCGGTCACCCCTTGAGCAAAACCGATGATTTGGCGCACCAATCCAGCGCCACGCTCCACGCTGCGTTCGACATTCGCCAAGATCATTTCCTGCGTGGCATCGTGCACTTTTCCGCGCAGCAGCGGCACCGCGATCAGGATGGGTGCCAGGACGTTGTTAAAGTCGTGCGCAATACCCGCCGCCAGCATCCCGATATTTTCCAACCGCTGCACCCGTAACAATTGCTCTTCCGCCGCTCGCCGTTCCCGCACCTGCTTGGCGTTCTCGAGCGCCCGCCGGAGCGCGACGATCAACCGCTTAGGCCGATCTTTCAGCACGTAGTCCGTGGCCCCGTTGCGCATCGCCTCCACTGCCCGATCTTCGCCGATGGTGCCCGAAAAGAAGAGAAACGGCATGTCGGGGCACAAATTATGCGCCATCTCCAACGCCTCCAACCCGTTGAACTGCACCAGATTGAAGTCCGACAAAACGGCGTCATAGCCGCCTGCCTCAAGCTCTGTTTCAAAGGCGTCGCGCGTATCCACCACCTGCACCGCACATTCGGGCCATTCGGTTCGTAATTGTTCCTGCGTCAATTCCGCGTCGCAGGCATCGTCCTCTAAATAAAGCAATCTCATGGGGAAAATCTCGTCTAAGAGCATCTTGCCAAAAGGAAGCGTCCGACGTGCGGCCAAGGTAGCAGCGTTTCCCGTGTCTGCACCTCAAAAGATTTCCAGCCGCTCAAAATATTACTCGGTATTTGGATAGGGTTTTACCCGATGCCAAAGTCGGGGATTGTGCCCCGGGCCGCACTTGGCACGGGACCGCTTCCACGGCAATTACCTCGGCTGCGGTGTCGGTCCACGCCCGCGTTTCCAGCTACATGCGTTTTCAGGATATCCCCATCCGGCGGAAACTCATGACCATGCTCCTGCTCACCAGCGGGGCGGTCGTGCTCCTGACCTGCGCCTCCTACTTGGGCTATGAATTAGTGACGTTTCGGCGAACCTCTGTCCAACAGCTCGACACGCTCGGCGAAATCATCGCCAGCAACAGCACCGCCGCGCTCGCCTTCGATGCGCCCGACGACGCGCAACAAATCCTTTCCGCCTTGGCCGCCGACCGCCAAATCGTTGCGGCGGTGCTTTATCGGGCCGACGGCACGGTTTTCGCCCTTTTTCCGGCCGACTTATCCGCTTCCGACTATCCCCTTCATCCCGGGCCCTCCGGCCACAATTTCGAGCACAACGGACTTGCCGCCTTCCACACTGTCACCCGTGACGGAAAGCCGCTCGGCACGCTCTACCTTCGCACGAGCGGCAACGCCCTTTTTGAACGCCTCCGGCTTTTCGGCGGCTTCCTTATCGTCGTGATCGCGGCCGCCGGCGCGCTCGTCTTTGTGTTATCACGCTCCCTGCAACGCCAAATCTCCGGTCCCATTCTGGCCTTGGCCGGCACGGCCCGTGCCATGGCCGAAAGTCAGGATTATGCCGGCCGGGCCACGAAGCTGGGCAACGACGAGATCGGCGTCCTCACCGATGCCTTCAACGCCATGGTCGGCCGTCTCGCCAACGCCAACCACGACTTGGAACTTCGCGTGCGCGACCGCACCGCTGCCCTCGAGGAGGCCAACCACGAGCTCGAAGCGTTTTCCTACTCCGTTTCCCACGATTTGCGGGCGCCACTGCGCCAC
The DNA here is from genome assembly GCF_019464535.1 of Horticoccus luteus. Lineage (GTDB taxonomy): Bacteria > Verrucomicrobiota > Verrucomicrobiia > Opitutales > Opitutaceae > Horticoccus > Horticoccus luteus. The sequence continues at coordinate 3,414,931 of NZ_CP080507.1, forward strand.
ATCGGCGGCTTTGCCACGATGCTGCGGCAACACACCGAGCCCGTCCTCGACGAGAAAGGCCGCCGGTTTATCACGGTCATTCAACAGTCCACCGCGCGCATGGCCCAGTTGATTGATGACCTCCTCGCGTTTTCCAAGCACGGCCGCGCCGAACTTCAGCACGAACCCGTTGATCTCGCCGACCTGATCGAACAGATAAAAGTCGGCTTCCAAGGCGAACTCGAGGATCGGCACGTGGAGTGGAATGTCGCGCCGCTCCCCACCGTCCGCGGCGACACCTCGCTGCTCCGCCAGGTATTTACGAATCTCCTCGGCAACGCCGTCAAATACACCCGCCGCCAGCCCATCGCCCGCATCGAAATCGGGACGGTCACCCCTCCGAACGGCGAAGCGGTCGTCTTCGTGCGCGATAACGGCGCCGGCTTCGACATGCAGTATGTCGACAAGCTCTTTGGCGTCTTCCAACGCCTGCATCACGACACCGAATTTGAAGGCACCGGCGTCGGCCTCGCCACCGTCCGCCGCATCGTCCAACGCCACGGCGGCCGCGTTTGGGCCGAAGGCCAGCCGGGCGTGGGGGCCGTTTTCTACGTCGCTCTTCCCACAAACATTCCCTCCACCGCCCCACTTTCATGAGCAAACCCAAAAACATTCTCCTCGCCGAAGACAGCCCGCTCGACGTCGAGATGACGGTGACTGCGCTGAGTGACCACAATCTCGCCAATACCATCGTCGTCGTGCGCGATGGCGCGGAAGCCCTCGACTACCTTTACCGCCGCGGCGCCTTCGCTGCGCGCACCGACGGCGATCCCGCCTTGGTCCTCCTCGACATCAAGATGCCTCGCGTCGACGGCTTGGAAGTCCTCCGTCAGATCAAGGGCGACGATTCCCTGCGCACGATTCCGGTCGTCATGCTCACTTCGTCCCGTGAAGAGAGCGATCTCGCCCGCAGTTACCGCTTGGGCATCAACGCCTACGTCGTAAAGCCCGTCGACTTTCCGGCGTTCATGGACGCGTTGAAGCAAGTCGGCGTTTTTTGGACCGTGCACAACGAACTCCCGCCTTCCTCCACGGCGCCCGCGCCCGTCTTGTCGTGAAACGCCTCCCTTTCTTGCGCCTCGCTGTCTGCTTGGCCGCCCTTCCCGCGGGCGTGCTCGCCGAAGATGCCACCGCGCCTTCAACCGATCTCTCGAGCCTGAAGCAACTTTCCCTCGAAGGACTGATGAACCTCGAGGTCTCGACCGTCTCCCGCAAAGACGAACGCTGGTGGACCGCACCGAGCGGCATCGACGTCATCACGAGCGAAGATATTCGCCGCTCAGGTGCCATGAATCTACCCGACGCGCTGCGACTCGGCACCGGCGTTCACGTCGGCCAATCCAGTGCGCGCAGTTGGGCGATCAGCATTCGCGGCATGAACGTCCTCGCCGCCAACAAAATCTCCGTCGCGATGGATGGCCGCAGTCTTTTCACGCCGTTTTATTCGGGCGTCGACTGGGCGTCCAAAGACACGTTGCTCGAAGACATTGATCGCATCGAAGTCGTGCGCGGGCCGGTCGGCGCGCTCTGGGGCGCTTACGCCGTCAACGGCTTCATTCAAATCCTCACCAAGCCCGCTTGGGACACCCAAGGCTGGCTCGCCAGCGCGGGCACCGGCACCGAAGACCCGCTCTTCGTGTCGTTCCGCTACGGTGGCAAGGTCAACGACACCACCTTCTACCGCGTTTACGCCAAATACTTCCAGACTGACTGGACCTACAACGCCGCCGGCCAGCGCACCAATCCCGCGACCGATTTCTTTCAAACCGGATTCCGTCTGGATGCTCTCCGCGCCAGCGACACGACCTTTACGATCCAAGGCGACTACTACACCAACCAAGATCTTCCCCTCGACCACCTCCAAGCCGGGCTCGACGGCTTTAACCTCCTCGGTCGCTGGCGCCGCAACTTTTCGAGCGATGCGAGCCTCGAGATTCAATCTTACGTCGACCACACCTACTGGTTGATTCCCTCTCAGTTTGAGGAGCGCCGCACCACCGGGTCTGCTTCCGTGCAATATCGTAACGCCATCGGCCGCCAGGATATCGTCGTCGGCTTCGATGGCTCCCTCTCACGCGACCACATCGGCAACATCGGCATCGCTCAACTGATTCCGCCCGAACGCACGATTCACAACGCGGGCCTCTACTTGGAAGACGGCATTCACCTCACGCCGACCGCCACCGTCACCCTCGGCGTAAAGGGCGAACACAACTCGTTTTCCAGCTTCGAATACGAACCGACCCTCCGCTACGCGTGGACGCCGACCGCCCAAACCACCGTATGGGCCGCCCTCTCGCGCTCCGTCCGCACCCCCGTCCGTATCGACGACGATCTTGTCATCCAAGTCCCTGGCACGACGGTCTTCGCCGCCAACGACGACTTCCGCACCGAAGACGCCCTCGCTTACGAAATCGGCCTCCGGCATCAACCCGTCTCGACGTTCACCTTCGACGTCTCCGCCTTTGTCTACCGCTACGACAACATCCGCAGCACCGAACCCGCCGGCTCCACGCCTCTGCCCCTCACGTTTAAGAACAAACTCAACGCCACGTCCGCGGGCGGCGAGGTGACGCTGATGTATCAACCTCTCGCCCAACTCTTCTTCAAGGCCAGCTACCGTTACCTCGATCTGGATTTCACGCGGGATCCCGGCAGCCAGGACAACTCCCACGGCAGCTCCGAGGGCAACGACCCGAAGCACGTCGCCAACCTCAACGCCCACCTCACCCTGTCCTCCGGCTGGGAAATCGACGGCTTTCTCCGCTACGTCAGCGCCCTGCCCAATCCCGCCCTGCCCGGCTACACCGATTTCGATCTCCGCTTGGGCTGGCATCCTACCAGCAATTGGGAAATCTCCCTTCTTGGCCGCAATCTCCTCCACCGCCAGCATGCCGAGTTCATCACGACGAACAGCCTCAACGAGCAGGTTCATCGCAGCATCACGCTGAAAAGCACATGGCGTTACTGAACTCCACTTCCACCCGCGTGCAGCGCCATCTGCACCGCCTGCTCTGCGTCTTCGTCGTCGCCTGCACGTTTGCCGCGCCCGTCGGTGTCGCCGAACCCGTCGCGCGCCAACTCGATATCGAAGCCGTCTTCCTTCTCAACCTCACCCGTTTCATCCGCTGGCCGGATAAATCGTTTCCCGCTGACGACGCCCCTCTCTACATCGGCCTCCTTCCCACCGACCCGATCGCCACCGTGCTCAACGAAGCCGCCGGCGGGGAATCCTCCGGCTCGCATCCGATCAAGCTCCGCTGGATTCGCAACGCCGCCGATGCCAACGACTGCCATCTCGTCTTCTTCTCGAAGTCCACGCTGACCGAATCCGCCCAACTGGTCGCCGGCTTGCGCGACAAACCCGTGCTGCTCGTGAGCGATTCCGACGGCTTTCTCCGCCTCGGCGGCCAGATCCTCCTCTACAAGCGCGGCACCCAGGTGCGCCTCCGCATCGACCTCGCCAACCTCCGCCGCTCCAATCTCACCGCGAGCACCTCCCTCCTGCGCGTCGCCGATCTGGTCAACAAGTGACGTCGCATTCAAGCCGGCTCGCGATTGAGGCGCACCGCCTCGCGCAAACCCGTCAACACCAGTTCCGGCACCAGTTCGTCGAAGAGTCCCTCGCCTTCGAACATCCGCGCAAAACCGCCTGTGCCCAGCACATGCGGCCGCTCGCCGCCAAAATTCTCCCCGCTGATCTCCTGCACCAGCCGCGCCACCGCCCCCGCGTGCCCGTGAAACAGCCCTGATTGGATCGACTCCGCCGTCGTGCGCCCCAACGCCATCGGCGGCCGCATGATCTCCACCCGCGGCAGTTTCGCCGTGTGATTCGCCAGCGTTTCCGCCGAAATCCCCACGCCCGGCAAAATCGCGCCGCCCAGGTAATCCGCCTCCGCCGTGATCGCCTCGATCGTCGTCGCCGTGCCAAAATCCACCACGATCAAGTTGCGCCGTGGATGCAGATGCACCGCCGCAATTGCGCTCGCAATCCGGTCTGCGCCGACTTCGTGCGGATTGCGATAACGCACCCGCAGCCCCGTCTTCACACCCGCCTGCAACACAAACGGTTCGCACCGAAAATACTTCACCGCCGCCGCGCGCAACGCATGCAACGCCGCCGGCACCACCGAGCAAATCGCCACCGTATCGATTTCCGCCGGCTCCACCCCGTTGGCCCGCAACACCGCGTTGAAAAACACCCCGAGTTCATCCGCCGATCCCGCCGGATGCGTCGACTTCCGAAACTGCGCGCGCAACTCATCCCCGGCAAATACGCCGCCGTGGATGTTCGAATTTCCCGTGTCGAGACAGAGCAGCATGGCTTTTAGGAAACCTGAGTTTGCGCCACCAGTTGCTCCAGTCGATCCGCGAGTTCCCCGCGCGTGGCGCAGGCGATCGCCGGTTCCCCTCCCCGCCGATGGATCGCCGCCGGGAACGCGTCCTGGCCGCTGGTGCGCGTCGCGAGATCATTGTGCACGACGAAGTCCGCGTCCGCCTCCGCCACCAACGCTGCCACCGCCCGCCCCGCCGCCGCTTCGCTCGCATGATCTGTGAGCTTGAACGCCACCACCTTCACCGCCGCATTGCGCGAACGACTCCGCAGCGTCGCCACAATCTTCGCCTGCGGCTTCAACCGCAAAACGGGCGACGCTCGCGAATCCAGCTTTTGCCCCACCGCGACTTCCTTCCCGTCCACCTCCACGCCCGCGACCGCAAAATCGCTCACCGCCGCCGCGTGGATCACCACATCGACCCGCTCGCCGCCCAACACCTCCGTGAGTGCCCGATCCAAGTCCGCGTGCGTCTGGAAAATCTCCTCCTGCACCGAGGGCACCGCCACCGCCGTCGCCGCGCGCAACAACAACACTTCGTGCCCGCAACGCGCGAAATGCCGTGCGATCAACGCCCCCGTAAAACCCGTGCTCGTGTTCGACAGCACGCGCACGCCGTCGATCGGCTCGGCCGTCCCGCCGCTCGTGATCACCACGCGCAAACTCCGCCCCGCCGGCCGCGTCAGCATCTGCTCCACCGCCAGCACGATGTCGCCCGCCTCCGCGAGCCGTCCCTCGCCCGTCTCACCGCACGCCGTCCGCCCGTGCCCAACCGGCAGGCAACGCACGCCCCACTCGCGTAAACGCTCCACCGCCGCCCGCGTGGCCGGGTGTCGCCACATCTCCGGATTCATCGCCGGCGCCAGCAGCCACGGCGTCGTCCGTTCGCTCGCCAAAAACAACGCCCCCGGCAAATCGTCCGCCAGCCCCGCCGCCAAGCGGTTCAACTGATTCGCCGTCGCCGGACACACCAGCACGAGATCCGCCCAGCGCGTGAGATGCACGTGCTCCATCGCGCGCCCCGCGGTCCACAACTCCGTCGCCACCGGCTGCCCCGTCAGCCCCTCCAGCGTCGCCGCGCCCACGAACCGCAACGCCGACGGCGTGGCCACCGCGCGTACCGTGTGCCCGGCTTGCACGAGCCGCGACAACGCCTCGCATGCTTTGTAGGCCGAAATCGACCCCGAGAGAATGAACAGGATTTTAGAGGGGGACATTGTCGATGAGTCGTGTGCCTTCGATGCGGATTGCGCCGAGCCGGACACCCGCCCGGTCGTCCACGTAATCCACGCCAAATCCCGCCGCCGTCAGGCGCTGCGCCGCCGTCGCGGCATCCGGCGACGTCCGCAAAATCTCCGAAAACGCCCCCGCCGCCGCACGCGCCCCGGCCGACAGGCGCGCATTGCGCGAACTCAGCGCCAGCCCGTTGGCCTCGCGCACCGTCGCACACGCCACGATCTCGACCGGCAGAAAAAACGCCGCCGTCATGTCCTTCACCAACTGCAACTGCTGCCAGTCCTTCTCGCCGAAATACGCCCGCCGCGGTTGCACGAGGTGCAGCAACCGCAGCACCACCGTCAGCACGCCATCGAAATGCCCCGGCCGGTGCGCTCCTTCCAGCTCTTGCGCCAGCTTCGTCTCCGTGACGCGAAAACGATACTCATCCGGATAAATCTCCGCCGGCGTCGGCGCGAACACGTAGTCCGCCAGCCCCGCCGCCAGCGCCAAATCCTCCGGCAGCGTGCGCGGATACACCGCGAGATCCCGCGGATCGTTAAACTGCGTGGGGTTCACGAAAATGCTCAACACGGTTACGTCGCTTTCCACTCGCGCCCGTTCGAGCAACGCGCGGTGTCCCGCGTGCAGATTGCCCATCGTCGGCACGAAACCGATGCCCCGCGGCGACGCCGGTAACTCCGCCCGCACGCGACGCCATTCAGCGATGGAAGTGATCGTGCGCATCAGGCCGGAGTTTCTTCCGCCCCCGGAAACGCACCCGTGCGCACCGCCCGCACGTAGGCGTTGAGTGCATCCTTCGTCAGCGCGTGACCATCGGCAAACGCCCGCGCAAACGACGGCCGAAACGCCGCGTCGAGCCCGAGCAAATCCGTCCACACGAGCACCTGTCCGTCCGTGCCCTTTCCCGCGCCAATCCCGATCGTCGGAATCGTCCGCTCCTTCGAAATCCGCCGGGCGAGCGCCGACGGCACGCATTCCAACACCACGCCAAAAGCGCCCGCTGCTTCCAGCGCGCCCGCCTCCGCGCGAATCCGCGCCGCCGCCTTTACCTCGCGTCCCTGCACCCGGTGTCCGAGTTGGTGATACGATTGGGGCGTCAACCCCACGTGCCCCATTACCGGCACGCCGCTCTCGACCAGATGTTCAATGATCTCTCCGTGCCCCGCCACGCCCTCGATTTTTACCGCGTTCGCGCCCGCCCGAAGCAGGACGCCCGCCGCCTCCACCGCCGCCCCCCGCTCGCCGCGCACGCTGAGAAACGGCATGTCGGCGATCACCAGCATCTCCGGCGCGCCGCGCCGCACCGCGGCCGTGTGCAAGGCCATCATTTCCACCGTCGCGTGAATCGTCGAGGCATGCCCATGCACCACCATCGCGACCGAGTCGCCCACCAAGATGGCATCGACGTCCGCCTCCGCCGCCGTCCGCGCCGCGAGCACATCATAGGCCGTCACGAGCGCGATTCGCTGCCGGGCGCGCTTCGCCCGCGAAAAATCGTGGATTGATTTCACGTCCGCCGCGGAGAGTTCGCAGCGGGAAATACACGCCGATGGTCGGCGGTGAGAGGTGCTGTTCGCATCGCGATATAGCCCGGAGGAAGGTTTGCTGATCGAGTGTCGCGGTCGCGATCGAGTTCGCGCTGGACGCCCTCACCGTCACGCTCTTCCGCCCTTCCCGCAAACGAAATCTCCCGCCGGTGAGCGCGGCGGAAGGCAGGCCCGGATCGCGTCTCGCGCCCGCTCCTCTACTTCTTCTCCACCTCGCCGCACTCCCGTTCGAATCGCCCCACCTCGTCGCGCTTGCCCACCACCAGCAGTTCGCAACCTTCCGCCAGTTGCAGCCCCGCCCGCGCCTCCTCCACCACAATCCGGTCCTGGCCCGGCCGCTTCAACAACACCGCGGTGACTCCAAAACGATGCGGCAACTGCGCCGACGCCAGCGTCTGCCCCGCCAGGGCCGGGCCGAGCCGCACGTCCGCCAGCACGTAATCACCCACGAGCGAATGCCGCGCCCCGCGCGCATCCTCGTGCAACCGCTCCGCCAGATGAAACGCCACCTCGCGCGCCGGCAGCAGCACCTCCTCCACCCCGAGCCGTTCGAGCACCTGCGCGTGCTTCGTATCCTGCGCACGCGCCACCACGCGTTTCGCGCCCAGCTGCTTCAATAGCAGGCTCGTCAGGATGCTCGCCTGCATGGAATCGCCGATCCCGACGACCACGACATCCGCATCCAGCGCCCCCGATTCGCGCAACGCATCCTCGTCGGTCGCGTCCATCTCCAGCGCATGGTAACCGTCGTCGGCCAGATCCTTCACGCGCTCAGGGTTGATGTCCCCGACCACCACTTCGCAACCGAGCTCGGCCAGGCGCGACGCCAGATGCACCCCGAACCGCCCGCCACCGATGATGAAGATTCGTTTCGCCATAAAAACTCAGCCGAGCGCCACCTGCTCCTCGGCGTAACGGGTGTGCCACCGCTTCACCGGCCGCGCCAGATAAACCGCCAGCAACATCGGCGCCACCCGCCCGATGAACATCAACGCGATCACCACCAGCTTCCCCGCCATCGTCAGCAACGGCGTCACCCCCGCGCTCAAGCCCACCGTGCCGAAAGCCGACACCGCTTCAAAGATCACGCCCAGCCAATGATCCGGCGCCGCCGACGCCGGCGCGCGAAATTCCGTGAACATCAACGCAATCACGCCTGCGCCCACAATTGTCGCCGCCACGAGACCGATCATCAACGCGATCGCACTCGTGCGCGCATTGATCCGCCGGCCGAAAATCTCCACGTTCTCCTTGCGCTGCAGTGCCGCGCGCGCCGTCGCAAACAACACCGCGAAGGTCACCGTTTTGATTCCTCCCGCCATCGAGCCCGGAGAACCGCCGACAAACATCAGCCCCAGTCCCAGCACCAGCGTCGCCGGATGCATCAACGTCACATCCACCACGTTGAATCCCGCCGTGCGCAGCGAGGTCGCATGGAAAAACGCCCACGAAATCCTCCGCCCCAGCGGCTCGCCCGCCAGCGTCGCGTGCCACTCAAACAACAACGTCGCCAGCGTGCCGCCCACGAGCAGCAACGCCGACACGGTCGCCGCCAGTCGCGTCTGCAGCGTCAGTTGCCCGCGCTCGCGCGGATCGTGCCGCCAGAATCGGAAATAGCGCAGGTTGACGAGCGACAACAGCCCGATGCCGCCCAGAATCACGAGCACGTCGATGATGCTCAGCAGCATCGCATCGCCCCGCCAGCGCACGAGCCCTTCCGGGAAAATCGAGAACCCCGCATTACAAAACGCGCTCACCGCGTGAAACACCGCCTGCCACAGCAACTGCACCTGATCCGCGCCCGGATTGACCGCGCGCAGTCGCCAGAACAATCCCGCCGCGCCCGCGGTTTCCGCGAGCACCACCGCCAGACAGCTGAACCGAAACAACTCCGCCGGCCGCGCCCGCTGCAACCGCCCGATCGTCGCTGCCACCGCGCCTTCATGCGCGAGTGACAACCGTCGCCGTCCCAGCATCACGAGCATCAAACTCGCCGTCACAATCCCCAGCCCGCCGAATTGGATCAACGTCAGCACCACCGCCTGCCCGAAACCGCTCAACGTTTCCGCGATATTGATCGGCGTGAGCCCCGTCACACACACCGCCGACGTCGACACAAACAGCGCGTCGATCACCGTCAGCCGGTGCCCCGCCGCATGCGCCGCAGGCAGCAGCAGCGCGCCCGCGCCCACCAGAATCAATGCGAGAAACCCCAGCGCCACCGGCCGCAGATCCGGATCGCGCCGATGCGGCTGAAACACCGACATCCATTGCAAATCGCGCAACGTCAGGGTGCGGGCAATATCGGCCGGACGTAACATTCACCGTAACGGGCTGGGGAGATTCGCCAGAGTTTCGAGACATTTCTTTCGCCGGCCCGCCTCGCGCCCCCGTTCTGCGCGACCGCAATCAAACGCGCGCAGCCTCGCGCGCGGCGTCTGGCCGCACGGCGAAAATGTCCGCGGCCCCGGGCGTCCCGGTTAAATCATCTGCGCCTCAATCGGTGGCGCGAGCCGTCACCCCTCGACCGCGACGCGCGGCAAATTCCAAATCTGATCCGCGTAGTCGCGAATCGTCCGGTCGCTCGAAAACTTTCCAACCCGCGCCGTGTTGAGGATCGCCATTCGCGCCCAGCGCACGCGATCGCGATACGCCGCATCCACCCGCGCCTGGCAGTCGCAATACGCGCGATAGTCCGCCAGCACCATGAACGGATCCCCGCCCAGCAGACTGTGGTGCGTCGCGCCAAACGCTTCATGTTCGCCCGGCGAAAAGAAGTCCGAGCCGAGCCAGTCCACCACCGCCTTCAATTCCTCGTCTGCGCGGTAAACCGCCTGCGGATCGTAGCCCCGCGCGCGCAACGCCTCCACTTCATCCACCGTCATCCCGAAGATGAAGATGTTGTCGTCGCCCACCTCCTCCTTGATCTCAACGTTCGCCCCATCGAGCGTGCCGATTGTCAACGCGCCATTGAGCGCGAGCTTCATGTTGCCCGTGCCCGATGCCTCCTTGCCCGCCGTCGAAATCTGCTCCGACAAATCCGCCGCCGGAATGATTTTCTCCGCGAGCGACACCCGGTAGTTCGGCAGAAACGCCACCTTCAACTTTCCGCCGAGCCGTTGATCCTGGTTGATTTTCGCTCCGACCAGATTGATCGCGCGGATGATGTTTTTCGCCAGGTCGTAGCCCGGCGCAGCCTTCGCCGCGAAAATGAAGACACGCGGCACCACGTCGAGCGACGGATTCTGCAACAGCCGCCGGTAAAGCGTGAGGATGTGCAGCAAGTTCAGATGCTGCCGCTTGTATTCGTGCAGCCGCTTGATTTGCACGTCGAACAACGCGTCGGGCGACACCTCCAGGCCGCACTCCGCCTTGACCACCGCCGCGAGGTCCACCTTGTTGGCGCGCTTGATCGCCATGAACTCCTGCTGAAACGCCGCATCGTCCGCCATCCGCTCGAGCCCGCGCAATTCGTCGAGTTCGCGCGGCCAGCGATGGTGATGCAGCGTGCGCGTGATCAACGCGGCCAGCCGCGGATTGCTTTGCAGCAGCCAGCGGCGCGGCGTGATGCCGTTGGTCTTGTTCTGGAATTTGCCGGGAAACAGCGCGTCGAACTCCGGAAACAGATGCTTCTTCAACAACTCCGTGTGCAGTTCCGCCACGCCGTTGACCGCATGCGAGCCGACCACCGCGAGGTTCGCCATGCGCACCATCTTCTGCCCATTCTCCTCGATCAGCGAACACACCCGCTTCTTTTCATTATCCCCGGGCCACTTCGCTTCGATCGCCTGCATCAGGCGCGCGTTGATCTCGTAAATGATTTGGAGATGCCGCGGCAGCACGCGCTCAAACAGCGGCACGCCCCACTTTTCCAACGCTTCCGGCAGCAACGTGTGATTGGTGTAGGCGAAGGTGCGCGTGATGATCTCCCACGTCGCGTCCCGCCCCATGTTTTCTTCGTCGATCAGGATCCGCATCAGCTCCGTGATCGCGAGCGCCGGATGCGTGTCGTTCAGTTGCACCGCCACCTTGTCCGCGAAATTCGCCCACGTGTTGTCCGGCTTCCGGAAGTGCCGCCGGATGATGTCGCGCAACGAGCACGCCACGAAGAAATATTGCTGCACCAGGCGCAGCTCCTTGCCGTTCTCCGTCTTGTCGTTCGGATAAAGCACCTTCGAGATGCTCTCGCCCACCGACTTGTCGCGCACCGCCTCGACATAGCCGCCGGAATTGAACGCCGCCAAATCGAAATCATCCGTCGCCTTCGACGCCCACAACCGCAGCAGATTCACCGTATTCGTGCCGTAGCCCGCGACCGGCACATCGTGCGGCACGCCGAGAATCGTCTTCGTGTCCACCCAGCGCGGCCGGTAGTTGCCGCGGTCGTCGAAGACGTTTTCCACGCGACCGTAGAGTGGCACCCGCTGCGTGTATTCCGCGCGCAGCACCTCCCACGGATCGCCGAAAATCCGCCAGCGATCCGGATGCTCCACCTGGCTCCCGTTGACGAACTCCTGCTTGAACAAACCGAACTCGTAATAAATCCCGTAGCCCAGCGCCGGATAATCCATCGTGGACAACGAATCCATGAAACACGCCGCGAGCCGCCCCAGGCCGCCGTTGCCCAAGCCCATGTCCAATTCCGTTTCGCGCACCTCGTCGAAATTCACGCCCAGCTGGCCGAGCGCGCTGCGCGCCGTCTCATACAAACCCGCCGCCAGCAGATTGCTCTCGAACAGCCGGCCCATCAGATACTCGAGCGATAAATAATACACACGCCGCACATTCTTCGCCTTGTGCGTCGCCTTCGTGGCGATGAACCGCTCGTAAATCGTGTCGCGCACCGCGTGCGAGGTCGCGATCCACCAGTCGTAAGTCGTCGCGGTCGCCGCCGAGCGCGCGCGCGTTGAAACCAGATGACTGAGAATCAACTCCTTCATCGCCTCTTCCGGCGTGCTGGCGGCGCACATGCGGCCAAGCGTGGAAGTGATCGGAGCGGCAGGCGAATCGGGAGACATCATGCGCAGAAGGTTAAACGCCAGTGTCGTGCCACCCGCCGATGCGGGTCACGCCTATTTTTGAAACCGTCGCGCCAGCTCGCTGTGATTCAACTCGATAAACGTCGGCCGCCCCGCCGGGCTCGTCAGCGGCGACCGCGTCGCAAAAAGTTGCGCCACGAGCGCCTGCACCGCCGTCTCGTTCGCCTCCGCCGGCAAACGCACCGCCTTCGCCACCGCCAGCCGCGCCAGCTCCTCGCGCGCCAGATCAACGTTCGCCGTCTGCATCCGCCCCTCGCGCATCGCTCCAAGCACGTCGCGCAAAAATCCTTCCGCATCCGCCGGCTCCATCCACCCCGGCACCCCTTCCACGCGGAAAAAATTGCGCCCGAATTCCGCCACATCGAGGCCATGCGCCGCAAGAAACGCCAGCCGGTCCAACAGCATCGCCGCCGCGATCGGATCGAGTTCGATCGGCACCGGCAGCAGCAACCGCTGGCTCGGCACCGCCCCGCCCTGAAATTGGTCCTGCAACCGTTCAAACCACACGCGCTCGTGCGCCGCCCGCCGGTCGAGCAGCACCAACCCCGCCGCCGTCTCGAACAACACGTAGCTCCCGTGCGCCAGTCCCACAAACCGCCACGCCGGCGCCCCCGGTTTCGCCATCGCGACCGGCGTCGCCTCCGCCGTCCCGCTCTCCCGGTGCCCCGCGTTGCCCGGCCGAGCCGCACTCGCAGAATCTCTCGCGCTCCCCGCGGGCAGAGTGTTCCCCGGATAACTCGCCCCCGCATTCCCAAGCTGGACCGCGCGGCCAGCCGCCACCCTGCCATCCTGCTGCAGCGGGCGCGCCATCCCAGTCGCCTGCGCTTTGCCGCCCGCCTCCACCGGATTTCTCATTTCGAACGGCGGCGTCTCCTGTCCCTCCCTCCGATCACGGATTTCCTCCGCTCCGCCCGCCGCCACTCCCGCACTTAACTCCCGCAGTCGCGCCAGCACCGCTCGAATCACAAACCCCCGCACCGCCGGTTCGCTGCGGAAACGCACCTCGCGCTTCGCCGGATGCACGTTCACATCCACCGCCGCCGGATCGCATTCGAAAAACAAAAACGCCACCGGGTAGCGTCCCTTCGGCAGCGATTCGTGATAACTCTCGATCAACGCATAGTTGAGCGTGCGGCTGTCCACCGGCCGACCGTTCACGAAGACGATCATCTCGTGCCGCGTGCCGCGCCCGAAGCCCGGCCGCCCGATCAATCCGCTCAACCGCATCCCCGCCTCCGCCGCCTCGATCGACACAATCTCCCCCGCCGTCTGCCGCCCAAAAATCTCGCCCACCCGCTCGCGCAACGTCGCCGCCTGCGGCGAACGAAACACCACATGCCCGTCCTCGATCAACGTGAACGCCGTGCCCGGACACGCCAGCGCGTAGAGCCGCACACACTGAATGATGTGCGCCGCCTCCGTCTGGTCGGTCTTGAGAAACTTGCGTCGCGCCGGCACCGAGTTGAACAACTGCGCCACCTCGATCCGCGTGCCCACCGGACGCCCGCAATCGCGCACATGCACAAACTTGCCGCCGTTGACCAGGATCTCCGTGCCCACGTCCGCGCTCGCCTCGCGCGTCTGCAATTCGAAACGCGACACGCTCGCGATCGACGGCAGCGCCTCGCCGCGAAATCCGTAACTCGCCAACCGATCCAGATCGTCCGCCTCCGCGATCTTGCTCGTCGCATGCCGCTCCAACGCGAGCAACGCATCGTCGCGCATCATCCCCTGTCCATTGTCCTCCACGCGCATCAACGCCCGCCCGCCATGGCGAAACTCCACCTCGATCCGCGTGGCCCCGGCGTCCAGCGCGTTCTCGACCAGCTCCTTCACCACCGCCGCCGGCCGCTCAATCACCTCGCCCGCGGCGATCTGATTCGCCACGCGGTCGGAGAGGATGCGGACTTTGGCCATGGTCGAAGGAAGGACTCGCTTTCATCGCGGCTTTGCGCGGACGGGTCAACGCACACCCGACTTTTTCTCGTCCGCCGCCCTTCGGGCACCAACCCGGCGTCGATCCTTCAGCTTCGCCGCGCGTTCACTTCAAAATTTTCCGCCACCGCGCGAACTGCCGCTTCACCTGCGCCGGACCCGGCATGCCCGTCCCCGTGCGTTTCGTCAGCGCCCGCTTCAGGTCAAACACCTGCGCCCAATCGTCGCCAAAGCCCGCGTGCACCTGCTGCACGTCCGCCGTCGCGAGCGCGTTGAGCGCCACGCCGTTCGTCTCCGCCAGTTTCACCACCGCGCCCACCGCGTGATGCGCGTCGCGAAACGCCACGCCCTGCATCACCAGATAGTCCGCGAGGTCCGTCGCCAGCAGCGCCGGATCCGCCACCGCCGCCCCACACCGCGCGCGCACCACCTCCATGCCACCGAGCGTGCCCGCGAGCACGTCCGCACACATCGCCGTCTGGTCAAACGTGTCGAACACCGGCGGCTTGTCCTCCTGCAAATCGCGATTGTAGGTCAGCGGCAAGCCCTTCGCCAGCGTCAGCAGCGTGTGCAGATTCCCCTGCAACCGCGCCGATTTTCCCCGCAGCAATTCGCAGGAATCCGGATTTTTCTTCTGCGGCATCAACGACGAGCCCGTGCAAAACGCGTCCGGCAGCTCGATGAATTTGAACTCCGCGCTGCTCCACAAAATCAGATCCTCCGCGATGCGCGACGCGTGCACCCCGAACAACGCCCCCGCCGCCGCGAATTCGATGAACACGTCGCGGTCCGCCACGGTATCCATCGAGTTTTGCGTCACCTGCGGCCGCCCTTTCGCATCCACGAAACCCAGTGCTTTCGCCGTGAATTCCCGATCGATGGGCAACGTCGTGCCGGCGATCGCGCCCGACCCCAGCGGACACCAATTCGCATGCGCCGCCACCTCCGCCAACCGCTGCCGGTCGCGCTCCAGCATTTCCAGCCACGCGAAAAGATGATGCGCCAGCAGCACCGGCTGCGCCCGCTGCAGATGCGTGTAGCCGGGGATGAGCACATCCGCATTCGCCTCCGCCGCCGCGAGCAGCGCCCGCTCCGCGCCGCGAATCTTCTCCTGCAGCACGCCGCACGCGTGCTTGAAAAACAACCGCATATCCGTCGCCACCTGGTCATTGCGGCTGCGCGCCGTGTGCAGCTTTGCCGCCGCCGGCACGCGTTTCGTCAACGCCTGCTCGATGTTCATGTGCACGTCCTCGAACTTCGTCTCCCACGTGAATTTCCCCGCCGCGATCTCCGCGAGAATGGCGTCGAGCCCCGCGTGAATCGCGTCGCGTTCCTGCTTCGTGATCAAGCCGACGTGCGCGAGCATGGCCGAGTGGGCCTTGCTCCCCGCGATGTCGAACGGCGCCAGCCGCCGGTCAAACGAGACGGACTCGCTGAACTGCAGCATTAACTCGGCGGGCCCCGCACTGAAGCGACCGCCCCACGTAGCTTGGGAAGACTTGGCCATGGCGTTTCGACAACACGTCCCCTCCTCCTCCCGCGCAACGCGAAACTATGCCCCCTGCTCTTGACCTCCTCGCCCGCCCGACCCCGCGCCTCTCGCTTTCTCGTGCTCGTGCTCGCCCTGCCCCAAACCTCCGTCGCCATCGCGGGGCAAACGCCCGTGCCCGGGCAAACCCGCTGCCCCATGTGGGCGGGGTGCCCTCACCCCGCATTCCCGATCGCGGGGTCAGGGCACCCCGCCCACCTCATGCCATCTACCTCCCGACATCGCGTGCGGCGTGCCGCACTCTTGATCGTGCTCGTGCTCGTAATCTTACTCCCCTTCCCGCTCATCCCGCCCTCCGCTTGACCCGCTCCCGCCCCCTCGCACAGTCCGCCCCATGGCGCCGCGGCGATCCCTTCTCACCGTTTTCCCCGCGTGGCTCATCGCCGCCGCGGCGCTCATGCTCACGCTCGCGCCCGCTACCCGCGCGGCGATCATCGATCGCGTCGAAATCGCGCCGACTAAAACCTCCATCTACATCGGCAGCGTGGCGATGACGATGGCGCCCTTCGAACGCCACGGCGAACGCTACGACTCCACCTACCACGCCAAAATCCGCCCGTATTTCTTCTACAGCGAGAGCGGCCGCCTCTCCATCGACGTATCCGACGCCGCCCTCGCGCAGCTCGCCCGCGGTGAACCCATCGAATTCAAGGGCGAAGGCTACCGCGACGACGGTGCCAAACGCGGCATCGCCGGCCGCGCCGTGCCCACCGATGCCACGTCCGGCCAGATCAAAGTGCGCGTCTATGTCACGACCCGCATCGTCCTCGTCTTCAACACCACGTATCGCTTCGTCGGCGAACCAACTACGGCGCCATAATCGCCAGCGGCCCGCTCACGCGCCCCACACAAACTCGATCGGCCGCTCCACTGCGGCGTCGAGCGTCCGATGCACCGGACACCCATGCGCCGCCGCTTCGAGCGAGCGCCCGAGTTCCTCGGTCCGTTCCAACGGCACCCAGATTTTCGTCGCGAGCCGCGCGATGCGCCGCGGCGGTTGTGTCGACATTTCCTTCGTCACTTCAAACCGCACCCCGCGCAACTCCACGCCCCGCGCCCGCGCCGCGATCGCCATCGTCGTCACGATGCACGTGCCATACGCCGTCGCCACCAGGTCCGTCGGCGAAAACGCCTCGCCGCGCCCCTGATTGTCCTTCGGTGCATCCGTGGCGAGCCGGCTGCCCGACGGTCCGTGCTGCGCGTTGCAATGCAAATCCCCCTCGTATTCGCCCGTGATGGTGACCATGCACGCCACTCTGCGCGTCATCGTTTCCCGCGCAACCTTTCCCGTCTCACGCCGCCGCCCGCCGCCGCAAGTTCGGCAGAAACACCGTCAGGATCCCGATCAACGGCAGATACGCGCAGAGCGCGAACACATGCTCGATGCTCGTATGATCCGCCAGCACGCCCAGCGCCGAAGCCGCGATTCCGCTCATGCCAAACGCGAAGCCAAAAAACAGCCCGGCGACGAGCCCCACCTTCCCCGGAATCAACTCCTGCGCATACACAAGGATCGCGGAAAACGCCGACGCCAGAATCGCGCCGATGAACACGCTCAACACCACCGTCGCCACCAACCCCACGTGCGGCAGCACCAGCGAGAACGGCGCCACGCCGAGAATCGAAAACCAAATCACATATTTGCGCCCAAACCGGTCGCCCAGCGGCCCGCCCAAAATCGTCCCCGCGGCCACGGCGAACAGGAAAACAAACAAGTAGATTTGCGACCCTTGCACCGACACACCGAACCGGTGGATGAGGTAGAACGTGTAATAGTTCGTGAGGCTCACGAGGTAGAAATATTTCGAGAACACCAGCGCCAGCAGCACCGAGATCGCCAGCGCCACGCGCCCGCGCGGCAGGTCCGCCTTCACCACGGCCGCGTTCGTCCCGCGCTTCTTCGCCCGCTCCATGTGGCGCGCATACCAGCCGCCCACCTGCGCCAGCACGAAAATCCCCAGCAGCGCCAGCGCCGCGAACCACACGATCGAACGCTGCCCATGCGGCACGATGAACCACGCCGCCAGCAACGGCCCCAGCGACGTCCCGAAATTTCCGCCCACCTGAAACACCGCCTGCGCAAACCCGTGCCGCTGCCCCGCCGCCATGTGCGCCACGCGCGACGCCTCCGGGTGAAACACCGACGAGCCCGTCCCCACCAGCGCCGAAGCGACCAGCAACATGTGGAAATTCGGCGCCAACGCCACCATCACGATGCCGACCAGCGTGAACCCCATCCCCACCGCCAGCGAATACGGCTTCGGCCGCCGGTCCGTGTAGACGCCCACCAGCGGCTGCAACAACGACGCCGTCATCTGATACGTCAGCGTGATCAACCCGATTTGCGTGAAGCTCAACTGAAACGAATCCTTCAGCATCGGATAGATCGAAGGCAGCAAAGCCTGGATCGTGTCGTTCAGCAGATGGGAGAAACTCAACGCGAGGAGGACCTTCGTCACGGTCTCCTGCACGTGATGCGTCGAGGCGCCCATGGAGGATGTCGATGCGGACATAAAGGGGCTACTCATCGCGCCCCCGCCCCCGCCGGTCAAGTCTCGCCGGCCCCCCCGCCCGATGCTCGCGTTGTCGCTCCGCTCCGGCCTTCCCCTCTCCCGCCTTCGCGGACGATGGTTCTCGCTTCGCCCGCCTCACGAAGGCGGAAAACGTCCGTGATCGGCATTCCCCGGCGCGACAGATCGACGTTTCCGGTGTAGAGTCCCCGCCCAATCGCAGGACGCACGATGATAAAACGCACGCTCGGGAAAAGCCGCCTCGAAGTTTCCGCCCTCGGCCTCGGCTGCATGGGCTTCAACCACGCCTACGGTTTGGCCATTCAGACCACCGACGCGATCCGCCTCATCCGCACCGCCGTCGACCGCGGCGTCACCTTTTTCGATACCGCCGAAGCCTACGCGCGCGGGAAAAACGAAGAGCTGCTCGGCGAAGCCCTCGCCCCTTTCCGCGACCGCGTCGTGATCGCGACGAAGTTCGGCTTCACGTTCGACGCCCACGACGCCATGAACGGCCTGAACAGCCGCCCCGAACACATCCGCGCCGTCGCCGATGCCGCCTTGCAGCGTCTCCGCACCGACCACATCGACCTCTTCTACCAACACCGCGTCGATCCCGCCGTGCCCATGGAAGACGTCGCGGGCGCCGTCCAAGAGCTGATTGCCGCCGGCAAGGTGAAACACTTCGGCCTCTCCGAAGCCGGTCCGGAATCCCTCCGTCGCGCCCATGCCGTGCAACCCGTCGCCGCCCTCCAAAGCGAATACTCGCTCTGGTGGCGCGAACCCGAAAAAGAAATCCTCCCCCTCTGCGCGACACTCGGCATCGGCTTCGTGCCGTTCAGCCCTCTCGGTCGCGGCTTCCTCACCGGCGCCATCAACGACCGCACGGCGTTCGAGGCGAAGGATTTTCGCCGCACGCTCCCGCGCTTTTCGCCGGCCGCGCGCAGCGCCAATCAACCGCTCATCGACGTCATCAGCGAAATAGCCGCGCAGAAAAATATCACGCCCGCCCAAATCGCGCTCGCCTGGCTCCTCGCCCAGCAGCCGTGGATCGTGCCGATCCCCGGCACCACCAAACTTCCCCGGCTCGAGGAAAATCTCGGCGCCGTCGACGTCGTGCTTACCGCCGACGACACGCAACGCCTCCGCGCGGCCGTCGAACGCATCCCTGTGCAGGGCGACCGCTACCCGGCGCATTTACAAGCCGCCGTCAGCCGCTAACGCTCCACCCACAACTGAGCCATGGCGCCCGTTAGAGAAAACCAATACCGTGCCTGACGCTCGCGCTTTCGCCCGATTCTCATCCGTTACAACCCATGTCCAAACCCGTCGCCCGTTCCGTCAAAGCCTACTCCGCCGCCAGCGCCTCCGCCCCGCTCGCCGCCGCCACCATCCCGCGCCGCGAGCCGACCAGCCGCGATGTTGAAATCGACATTCTCTACTGCGGCGTTTGTCACTCCGACCTCCATTTCGCGCGCAACGAATGGCACTTCACGCAATATCCCGCCGTGCCCGGCCACGAGATCATCGGCCGCGTCACCAAGGTCGGCGCGGACGTCACGCAGTTCAAACCCGGCGACATCGCCGGCGTCGGCTGCATGGTGGATGCCGACTTGAGCTGCCCCTATTGCCGCAAGGGCTTGGAACAGTTCTCCCCGTCGATGGTGATGACCTACGGTTCGCAGGATAAACACCTCAACCTCCCCACCTACGGCGGCTACTCGGCCACGATCGTGGTCGACCAACATTTTGTCCTGCGCGTCCCCGGCAACCTCGACCTCGCCGGCGTGGCGCCACTCCTGTGCGCCGGCATCACGACCTTCTCCCCCCTGCGCCACTGGCAGGTCGGCCCCGGCAAAAAAGTCGGTATCGTCGGCCTCGGCGGACTCGGCCACATGGGCGTGAAATTCGCCCGGGCGTTTGGCGCCCATGTCGTCGTCTTCACCACGTCCGCCCGCAAGGAGGCCGACGCGATCCGGCTCGGCGCCCACGAGGTGGTCGTCTCCAGCGAACCCGACGCCATGGCGAAACAAGCCGGCACGTTCGATTTCATCCTCGATTGCGTCTCCGCCGACCACGACATCAACGCCTACCTCGCCCTCCTCGCCGTCGACGGCAACCTCACGTTGGTCGGCGCGCCCGGGCAGCCGCTCCCCGTCGCACCCATGTCCCTGATTTTCGGCCGCAAGAGCTTCTCCGGCTCGCTCATCGGCGGCGTCGCGGAGACGCAGGAGATGCTCGATTTTTGCGGCCGGCACGGCATCACCGCCGACATCGAAATGATCCGCATGGATCAGATCAACGCCGCCTACGAACGCATGCTCAAGGGCGATGTGAAATACCGCTTCGTCATCGATATGGCTTCGCTCGCGTGAGCCCGCGGCGGGCGCCGCGCTGCGGCCCGCCGCTCCACGTGCCGCGTCACTCCGCCTCCCTCACCGCCGCCGGTTTTGCCTGCGACCGCGCCCGCATTTCCCGCGGCGAGAGTCGCAGGTGCCGGCGAAACAATTTCGAGAGCTGATATTCGTCGTTCAAGCCCACCGCCGCCGCGATCGCCTTCACCGGCAACGCCGAAGCCAGCATCATCGCGCGCGCTTGGTTCACCCGCAGCAACTGCAGCTCCCGCATCGGCGTGCGCCCGCTCACGCGTTTGAATTTCCGCACAAACGCGAATTTGCTCATCCCCGCCCGGCGGGCAAGATCGGCCAAGTAAACCGGCCGCGCGAGGTTGTGTTGCATGTAGTCGCGCAATGCCCCCAGCCAAGGATCGGGCGGCGACGCACACAGCCGCTGCAACTCCCGCACCACCGCCCGCAACAGCGCCCGCGCCTCCTCCGGCGCGACGCCCGCGACGTGATCGCGCACCAGCCACGCCACCATCTGCCGCACCCGCGCATCCGCATCGCGCAACCGCCACGGAAACCCGTCCACCGCCGCCGCGTCCGCCTGAAATGCGATGAAAAACGTGCTCACCGGCCGCGCGTTGTCCGCCGTCTCTTCATGCGGACACATCGCCCGGTAGAACAACACATCGCCCGCCTCCGCCTGCACGACGCCGTCATCCGTGCGCACTTCCATCGCCCCATCCAGCACCACGATCAATTCGTGAAACGGGTGGTGGTGCCGCGGCAGGTGCCAGCCCCGTTTCGGGAGCACTTCACCGCCGCTGATGAATTCGGAGGGTATCCTTCGGTGGGGCAATTTCTGACAACTCTTGGCAACGCCGGCCATTCACGCCAGCCCTGATTGCTGCTAGTCTCCGCGGGCATGCCCCGCAAAATCAAACTCGCCTTCGCCGGCGTCGGCGGGATGGGCCAGGCCGCCCACCTCCGCAACTACGCCACGCTCCACGATGACTGCGAAGTCGTCGCCCTCGCCGAACTCCGCCCCCGGCTCGCGCAAGATGTCGCCCGCAAATACAACATCCCGCGCACCTACCCCACTATCGCCGCCATGCTCGCACAGGAGCACGTCGACGGCATCGTCGCCTCCCAGCCGTTCTCGCGCCACGGCGTGCTCGTCCCCGAAATCGCGCAAGCCCGCGTCCCGATCTTCACCGAGAAACCCCTCGCCGCTTCCGTCGCCGTCGGTGAACGCATCGTCGAGTCCGTCGCCGCCGCCGGCACCTGGCACATGGTCGGTTACCACAAACGCAGCGACCCCGCGTCCGAGTTCGCCAAGAAGACCATCGACGAGCTCAAGCGCACCGGCGAACTCGGCCGCCTGACCTACGTGCGCATCGCGATGCCCCCCGGCGATTGGGTCGCCGCCGGCTGGACCGACAACATCGAATCCACCGACGTCCTGTCGCCGCTCGCCAACGACCCTCCGCCGGCCGACATGGACGACGTCACCGCCAAGGAATACGAGGCGTTCGTGAATTACTACATTCACCAGGTCAACCTCCTGCGCTTCCTCGTCGGCGAACCTTACCGCGTCACCTACGCCGATCCCGCGCGCGTGCTGCTCGTCGGCCACAGCGCCAGCGGCATTCCCTGCACGCTCGAAATGGCCGCGTATCAAACCACCCTCGACTGGCACGAGACAGCCCTCGTCGCCTTCGAGCGCGGCTTCGTCCGCCTCTCGCTCCCCGCGCCGCTCGCGTTCAATCGCCCCGGCCACGTGGAAATCTTCAAAGACCCCGGCCACGGCGCCACGCCCGTCTCACTCCAACCCACCCTCCCGTGGGTCCACGCGATGCGCAATCAGGCCCTCAATTTCATCAAAGCCATCCGCGGCGAACAACCCGCCCCCTGCCTCGCGCCCGAGGCGCTCGAAGACATCCGCCTCGCCCGCGACTACATCCGATTGCTCAAAGGAGTCTGACGCCATGGCCCTCCATTTTCGCAAACGCGTCCTCGCCGCCGAACGCTACGAATCCGCCGGTATTTTCGACGTCAACGGCGATGGCATCCCCGACATCGTCAGCGGCGCTTTCTGGTATGAAGGCCCCGACTTCCGCCGCCAGCACCGCCTCGGCACCGTCGCCGCCTTCGACGAATACTACGACGACTTCTCCACCATCCCGATGGACGTCAACGGCGACGGCCGCCTCGATTTCATCACCGGCGGCTGGTGGGGCAACACGCTCCGCTGGCGCGAGAACCCCGGCGTCGCCGGCCAGGAGTGGCCTGAGCACATCATCGCCGAAACCGGTCACATCGAGACGACGCGCGCGTGGGATGTCGACGGCGACGGCGAACTTGAACTCGTGCCCAACACCCCCGGCGGTCCGCTCGTCGTCTACAAACTCCTCCGCGACGCCCAAGGCCGCGGCACCGGTCAGTTTGCCGCGCACAAACTGAAATTCCGCGGCCGCGCCAACGACACCCAAGGCCACGGTCTCGGCTTCGGCGATCTCGCCGGCCACGGCCGCGGCGACTTCGTCCTCACCCACGGCTGGCTCGAAGCGCCCGCCCGCCCTTACGAAGACGAGTGGATCTGGCACCCCGAGTTCAACCTCGGCCGCGCCCCCAGCGTGCCGATCCTCGTCGTCGATCTCAACGGCGACGGCAAAAACGAACTCATCCTCGGCGAAGGCCATGCCTACGGTCTCTCGTGGTGGGATTACACGCTCGCCGCCGACGGCGCGCGCACCTGGCGGCGGCACGACATCGATCCGCTCAGCAGCCAGTATCACGACTTGCAATGGCTCGATATCGACGGCGACGGCGCGCCCGAGCTCATCACCGGCAAACGCTTCCGCGCCCACCCCCAAGGCGACGAGGGCGACAAGGATCCTTACGGCTGGTATGTCTTCAAGTGGACCGGCGAGTGTTTCGTGAAACACGTCATCGACTTCGGCCCGCTCGGCACCGGCAAAGGCCTCGGGATTCACTTCGCCGTGGCCGATCTCAACGGCAACGGTCGCCTCGATGTCGTCGCCCCCGGCAAGGACGGACTCGTCATCTACTACAACGAGGGCAACGCATGAAAATCGGGATGAACCTCCTGCTCTGGACGACGCACGTCACGTCCGCGCACGATCCGCTCCTCGCCGACCTTCGGCGCACCGGCTACGACGGCGTCGAGATCCCGATCTTCGAGGGCACCTCCGCTGACTATCGCACGCTCGGCGCCAAACTCCGCGACCTCGGCCTCGGCACCACCGCCGTCACCGTCATGTCGCCCGACGCCAGTCCGATCAGCCCCGACGCAAAAGCACGCGCCGCCGCCGTCGACCGCCTGCGCTGGGTCCTCGATCGGGCCGCGGAATGCGGCGCCGAAGTCCTCTGCGGCCCGCTGCATTCGCCCCTCGGCGTCTTCAGCGGCGTGCCGGCCACCGCCGACGAAAACGCCCGCGGCGTCGAAACCCTTCGCACCGTCGCCGACCACGCCGCCGCGCACGGCATCACCCTCGCGATCGAATATCTGAACCGTTTCGAAAATTATTTTCTCACCACGGCCGCCGACAACCTCCGCCTCGTGGCAGCCGTCAACCATCCCGCCTGCGGCTGCATGTGGGATACCTTCCACGCGCACATCGAGGAAAAGAATCCCGCCGCCGCCCTCGCGGCCTTGCGCGGACATCTCGTGCACGTGCACCTCAGCGAAAACGACCGCGGCACACCGGGCACCGGCCAGGTCAACTGGCGCGCCACCTTCGACACGCTGCGCGCGATCGGCTACGATCGCTGGCTCGTGATCGAAGCCTTCGGCCGCGCCCTCCCCGAACTCGCCGCGGCCACGCGCGTCTGGCGCGACTTGTTCGCCGACCCGCGCGACGTTTACACCGCCGGCCTCGCGTTCATCCGCGAAAACCTGGCGCGTTGACTCCCTCGGCGCAGCCGCGCGGCGCGCGTCACGGCACCGCGTAAACTTCCATCAACGCCTCGCCCGTCGTCAGCCCCACGCCCGAAACCTGCACCGTGTAGGCTTTGCCGGCGGGCAGCGTCACGAGGAGCGCCGCATCCTTGCTGCCGGGCGTCAGCGCAAACGCCCCGACTTGCGTGAACGTCGCCCCCAGCGCGTCGTTCCAATTATCATTTTCCGCCACGAGCGTCCCTTGGTCGTCAAACACCGCGAACTGCGGATCCGCCAGCGCGCCCGTCACGCCAAAGTCCCCCAGCTTTGGCCCGATGCCGCGAATCAACACCTGCTTCGTGCCCGTGCCGACCACCACGAAACCCGCAATGAGAATATTATTGCCCAAGCCCACGTGATAGCGCGCGGAAATATTCGTGAGCCCCGCGCCCGGCCCCGGCGCTTCATCGTAAACCTCCACCAGCATCACTCCGCTGTCGCTCGCCGACGCGTGCGCCGTGTAGGCGCCAGCCACCGCATGGCGCAGCGCCGCGTCCTTGCTGCCCGGCGCGAAAGGAAACGCCCCCAACGCCTCGAAAATTGTGCCGTAGTCCGATGGCCAGCCTTGGTTCTCCGCCACCTGAGTTCCCGCCGCGTCGTAAAGCTTCAGTAGCGGATCACTCACACCCGGCACCCCAAATTTCGCGAGCGCCGGCCCCGCCGCGCGCACCAACACCGGCTTGCTCCCGCCGCCCACCACGAACCCCGTGATCACAGGCTGATCCGGCGTCATCGCCGCCCGCACCGAAAGATTCGACAAATAACTGGTCGCCGCCCCCGCCGCGTCGCCGCGAATCAGAAATCGCAACGAACTGGTGTAGAGCGCCACCGCCGTCGCGCTCCCGTAACCGGTGCCGAAGTCCGCCGCCGAGTTGAACCCGATCTCCACCTGATACGTTTTCCCTTCGACAAAAGTCCCCGCCGGAAACGTGTGCTCCACCGCGTCGGTGTGCAGGTAGTTGGCGAACGACGGATTCGAAAAGCTCTCTTCGCTCACCGCCACGCCTTCGCCATTCACCGTCATCAAAATATGCCCCACCTCGCCCGCCGTCGCGAACGCCGCGAACTGCCCCGAGTTGATCGTCAACGCCTGCGCCGGGTTCACCGACAACACCCCGTTCGCCCAGCGCCCGCCGCTCACCGTCGCCGCCGGTGCGTTCGGGTAAAGGTCGCCCTCCAACGCGAAGGTCCGCGTCAGCCCGTTCGCCGTCACAGCATAAGTCCCATCTGGATAAGCCGCATCCAGCGCCGCCTGCGTGGCGAAACCCACCTGCTTTTTCCACGCGAGCTGAGTCGTGTCGAACGCCAGTGCCGCCGTGCCTCCCGTGCCGCTCGCCGGAATCGTCCACGTCGGCGCCGCGATCCCGCTCAGATCCGCGCCCTCGACCGACACGTTCAAGCGGAATGGATAACTCTCGTCCGCCGCCGAATAAAGCGCCGCGCCGGGCAACCCCGAATCCGCCATCACGTAATTCCGCTCCTTTTCGACCCCGACAAAATAAATTTCCGGCGCCGCCCCCGCCCGCTCGACGCCCGCCGCCACCGCGACCGCCAGCGCCGCCATTCCGATGCGTAAGTTCATGTCGCCAAAGAACACCCCGCACCACCGCTCCTTCAATACAAACTTCCCGTTCCGCTCTCCGCCGCCGCACCGTCTCGCCATCGTATATTTCCCGCGCCCTCGCCGCAGGCGAGAACCGCTCCCCGCAAGCGCTGTCTGCGGAGTGAGTTGTGAAAAATCGAAACTCCACCCCCACTCGTGCCCCGCTGTGGATCACCTCCGCCGCGGTGGCTTGCCTCGCCTTCACCGCCGGTTGCTCCTCAACCGACTCGCACGTCCTCTCCGCTCCGCCCCCGCCGGAACCGGTCACCACCACCACGACCACGCAAACCACGCCGGTCGTCGTGCAACAAACCCCCGTCACCACGACGACCACGATGGCGACGCCCGTGCCCCAGACCGTCATCGTCACGCAAACCCCGCCACCGCCTCATCAAGAGGTCGTGCTCGCGCGTCCGTCGGCCGATTACGTCTGGGTGCCCGGCTACTACACGTGGCGCGACAACCAATACCAATGGGTGAGCGGCCACTGGGAGCTCCCGCCCAACTCCATGTCGAAATGGGTCCCCCCACACTGGGAGCCGGAGGGCAACGGGTATCGGTTCTACGAAGGCCACTGGAACTAAGCCGCCATCCCCCCGGGAATCGGCGCTCCGGAAATCGAGCCACAGCGACTCGTTTTCCGCCCACCCGCCTCTGCACCGGACTCTCTCAGCCGCGGCTTTATCGCCGCGGCTTTTTTGTTTCCGACGTTCCGCGCCCGTCTGTGCGCGGTCTCCTTGAAGCCGGCGCGCTCGCGGCGGCAGGCTCGACCTGCGGTCGGGGAAACCCGCAACATCCTCCTGAGGCAAACGCTGGAATCCCGCTTCCCCTGCAACGCCCGCCCGCCGCCGGGTTCAAGTGTCGCTGGACGACAAGACCCCGACCAGACCGAGCGCTCGGCGAATCCGCGAAAATCCTTCTCGCGCCCGCCAGTTGGCTCCCCTTCAGGTCGGTCGTCGCGTCGTCCCTTCTGCGCCCACTCGCATGCTGCGAATCCACGCTCCGCCTCTCTCCACCAAGAACTTCCCTTTCGACGTTTCACGTCGCCGCCCATCCGTGCACCTGCGCTCACCCGCTCCGTCGCCCCGCCTGCCGTCATGACTGCCGCCGCTGACCACCCACCACCCACCGCCCCTGTCTCATCTCCCGACACGCGCCCCGCGCTCACGGTGATCATGCCCGCCTATAACGCGGGTCGCTACCTCATCCCTGCCATCGAAAGCGTCTTGAGCCAGACGTGGCGCGACTTCGAGTTCATCATCATCGACGACGGCTCCACCGATGGCACCCGCGAACGTATTGAAGACTACGCCCTGCGCGACGCCCGCATTCGCGATTATCCCAACGCCAAAAACATCGGCGTCACCCGCTCCCTCAATCGCGCCATCTCGCTCGCGCGCGCCGACTGGATCGCCCGCATGGACGCCGACGACATTTCGCTGCCCACGCGCTTCGAGAAACAAATGGCCGTCGTGCGCGCCGATCCTTCCATCGGCCTCGTCACCTCGCCGTTCGACGTCATCGACGCGCAACAGCGCCGCATTCCCGGCTGGCGCGGCATCCGTTTCCAACAGGAGATGCTGCCCTTCTTCCTCCTTTTCTACAACCGCCTCAACGCTCACGGCCAGGTGCTCTATTCCACGAGTCTCGTGCGGTCGCTCGGCGGCTATCGCGAAAAATATCATCTCAGCGAAGCGACTGAACTCTGGCTGCGCATGGTGCGCGCCACCCGCTGGGCCGTCGTGCCCGAGCCGCTCTATCTCTGGCGCGCCGACAATCCCCACTCGGTCAGCCGGCAGCACGCCTTTCGCTACGCCGACGCCAGCCTGCTCGCCTGCCGCGAAGAAATCGCCCGCGCCTGCAACATCGACGTCAGCAAAGAGGAGATGATCGCGCTCCGCGATTTCTGGCTGCGCTGCGAAAACAAGGATCGCAACTGGGATGACGTCGAAAACCTCCTCCTGCGCATCGCCGCGCGCTTTCATCCCCCGCATCCCGTCCCGCACTGGCGCCGCAAGCTCGCCATCGCGCTCGGCTGCGCCTGGTTCGCGCAAACCATCCAGCACGCCAAACGCCATCGCACCCGCGAAGCGTTGCGTGATCTCGGTCGCGGCCTGCACGCCGCCGGCGGCTATCTCCCGCTCGCGCTCGCCCAGTTCGTGCGCGAGACCTTCGCCGTCAAAGCCCAGCTCTCCCGCCGCGCCTGAACGCCTCGCCCGCGCGCCGCGCCTGGCGAACGTTCGGCGGCCTACCCGCGATCACGCGCCTCGGCGCCCGCCATCGTTCGCCTGACCCGATCTTCTCGCGCACCCTGAGCCTGCGTTCGCTCGCGCCTCCGATAGTGCCGCCCGCGCCGATGCACTATGCTGTCTCATGAACGCTGTCATCTTCCGTTCCTTCGGCGGCCCCGACGTGCTCGAATCAGCCCACTTGCCGCGCCCTGAACCTCAAGCCGGTGAAGTGCTCATCCGCGTCCACGCCGCGAGCGTGAATCCGATCGATTACAAAATCCGTTCCGGTCACTTTCACCGCGCCTCCATCACGTTGCCCGCCGTCCTCGGTCGCGATGTCGCCGGCACGATCGCCGATGTCGGCGCCGGCATCACCGACCTCGCGCCCGGCGATGAAGTGTATGCATTTCTCGGCTCGCACAGCGGCGGCTACGCCCAATTCGCCCTCGCTCGCGCCAACGAGGTCGCCCGGAAACCGCGCTCCCTCGATTACATCCAAGCCGCCGCCGTGCCTCTGGCCGCCACCACCGCGTGGCAAGGGCTCTTCGATCACGGTCGGCTCCAGGCGGGACAACGCGTGCTCATCCACGGTGCCGGCGGCGGTGTGGGACACTTCGCCGTGCAGTTCGCCAAAGCCAAAGGCGCCACCGTGATCGCCACGGTCTCCCCCGAGGATGTCGATCTCGTGCAAACCCTCGGCGCCGACGAGGTCATCGATTACAAAGCCCAACGCTTCGAAGACCGCACCGCCCACATCGACCTCGTTTTCGATCTCATCGGCGGAGATACGCAGACCCGCTCCTGGGCCGTGCTGAAAAACGGCGGCACACTCGTCTCCACCCTCCAACAACCCTCCGTCGAAGAAGCCCGCAAACATCACGCGCACGTCAGCGTTTTTATGGCCGAACCGCGCCGCGAACAACTCGTCGCGATCGCGAAGCTCATCGATGCCGGCAAAGTCTGCGTCGCCGTGAGCCACACCCACTCGCTCTTCGACGCTCGCGAGGCTCACGACGAACTCGAACACGAACATTCCACCGGCAAACTCGTCCTGACCGTCGCCTGAAATTTTTCTGCCGCCACGGCCCCTGCCGCTCGCGCCGCGCCCGCTGCCGGCTCGCGCTCCCAACTCGCCGCATCAGCCGCGAGCAACCCGTCAGTTGTCCTCCAACTTGACGTCGTGCTTCTGCAAAAACGGCACCAGTTCCTCCACGCCAAAATCCGCCAGCACGTCGCCGTGCCAGTCCAGCGTCGGCGCCTTCGTCTGGCCGGACTTGCGCCGCAGCTCGTCAAACGCGCCTTGGTCCGCCGACACGTCCACCTCACGGTAGCTCACGCCGTGCTCGTCCAGAAACGACACCGCTTCGTGGCACC
This sequence comes from Horticoccus luteus, assembly GCF_019464535.1. Lineage (GTDB taxonomy): Bacteria > Verrucomicrobiota > Verrucomicrobiia > Opitutales > Opitutaceae > Horticoccus > Horticoccus luteus. The sequence continues at coordinate 3,444,634 of NZ_CP080507.1, forward strand.
AAGGACAGCCCGCCTTCACGTAGAGAATAGGGTAATCGGCACTCATCGCCCTCATCGTGCCGCCGCCTCGCGCGTTGTTCCCGCCGCGTCCGCGCTCGCCACCCGTGATCACACCCCGCGGTCGCCGCGGTCCCGCCTTCACTCGTCTGCCGCGATCGCCGCCGTCAGTCGTTGATAAGCCGCCACCGCCTTCCCTTGCTTCAACTCCTTCAACGCGCGCTTCACCTCCGCGCTCAACCGCGCAAGTTGCCTTCCCGCGTCCGCGCCCGCGGTCGATTTGCCCGCCGCCCGCTTCGCCATCTTCGCTCGCACCTTTTCCGTCCGTCGCGGCGCACTTGGCGTTGCCTCGCTCTTCGCCGCGGGTGGCGGCTCAAAGTCCACCACCGTTCCCTTTACCTTTTCTTTCACGCTCGGCCGCGCGCGGGCCGTCCGCGCGGGCTTCGCCCCATCCTCCGCCTCATCGTCCACGATCGCGAGATGCAGCTTCGGCGGCGGCGCCTTCCGCCGCGGCTCCGGCGGCCGAAACGACTCCCCTCCCGCCGGCTCCTGCAACAGGTCGTATTTGATCCCCACGACGCGCCGGCCCGCAAACGCCTTCAGCGAACGCGGAAACACCAGAAATTGCGCCCTCGGCCCCGACTCGTAGCCCACCACCCCATGCTCCGTGTGCGCCCCGCCCGCCGCGGTCAGCACCGTCATCACGCGGTCGCTTTTCAACGCCTTTTGAAACGCCGCATCCTTCGCGGGCGCCAGCCACAACGAATGCAATTCCGGCGCTCCGCTTCGCGCCACCACCTGGCTGAACCGCACGCTCTTCGTTTTCTTTTCCATACCTGGCGCTTGGTCCCCGGCGCTGCCGGCAGGTTCGCGTCACCGCGCCACGCCGCCGCCGATCCTTTCCCGCGCTCGGCCGCTCAGGGCAACGCCAGCCCGTAACGCGTTGGATTAAACCCCCGCGCCTTCAACGCCGCCGCCAGCGCTCCCGTGTCGAGCTTCGCGCCCGGCTTCACCTGATGTTGCGCATACCAGCCCTCCTTCATCTCGACCGCGAACCGCAACGACTGGCTGTAAGAACTCACGGTCGTCTCGTCGAACGGCTTCATCGTAAACACCTCCCGCAACTCCCCGCTGCCATCGAAAAATCCGATGTCCAGCGCCGTCGGCGTGTCGTGCATCCAGAAGCTCATCCGCTGCGGTTTTTCGTAGATGAAAATCATCCCGTCGTCCGGCCCGAGATCCGTGCGCCCCATGAGGCCGCGCTGCATTTCCGTCATGTAAACGGCCACCTGCAAATGCGTCGGCACATCGCCAATCTTGATCGTGAAATGATCCGCCACGGTCTTCGGCGCGGCCGGCGGCGCGTCGTCTTTGCAGCCCGCCGCTGTCATCATCGCCACGGCGCCCAGCACCGCCAGCGCCCGCGCGACCCATGAAACCGGATTTGCGTTTTTCATCGCGCCCGTCGCTAATCCCGCGCCTCGCGCAACTCAACTCCCGAACGCACCGTGCCTCTCTCCCCCCTCCCCCCGCTCCTCTACGCCGACTCCGTTTCCAACCCGGATCAACTCTACTTCAGCCGCGTCAGCGTGCCCGATCCGTTCATCGCCTTCACTGCCGGCGCGAAACGCATCGCCCTGCTGAGCGCCCTCGAACTCGGCCGGGTGCGCAAAGCCCGCACGCTCGACGACGTCCTCTCGCTCGAAGACTGGCGCGACCGCGCCGCCACCCGCTTTCCCGGCCGCCCCGGCCCCGCCGAAATCATCGCCACCGTCGCCCGCGCCTATCGCGTGAAGGCCTTTCGCGTTGCCGACGATTTTCCCGCCGGCCTCTTCGAACAACTCCGCGCCCTCGGCGTGAAACTCACCCTCGCCGACGGCCCGCTCTTCCCCGAACGCGAACTCAAAACCGCCCGCGAAGCCGCCGCCATCGCCGAGGGCAACCGCCTCAGCGCCGTCGGTTTCGCCGCCGCCGAGAAAATCCTCCGCGCCACGCGCATCAAGGGCCGCACTCTCCTCCACGAGGGCCGCCCGCTCACCTCCGAACGCCTCCGCTTCGCCATCGACAGCGCCATCCTCGCCGAGGGCGGCCTGGCCCAGGGCACCATCGTCGCCGGCGGCGACCAAGCCTGCGATCCCCACGAACGCGGCTCCGGCGAACTCCGCCCGCACGAGCTCATCATCCTCGATATTTTTCCGCGCGTGTCCGCCACCGGCTATTACGGCGATATGACGCGCACCTTCCTCCGCGGCCGCGCCTCCACCGAACAACGCCGCCTCGTCGACACCGTCCGCGCCGCTCAACTTGCCGCCCTCGGCGCCATCCGCGCCGGCGTCGATGGCCGCGACATCCACGGCCGCGTGACCGCCACCTTCACCGCCGCCGGTTACAAAACCGAACACACGAAAAACGGCTCCGTCGGGTTTTTCCACGGCACCGGCCACGGCCTCGGCCTCGCCATCCACGAAATGCCGCGCCTCTCCGGCGCAATCTCGATGCCGCTCAAAAAAGGCGCCGTCGTCACCGTCGAGCCCGGCCTCTATTATCCCGGCCTCGGCGGTTGCCGCATCGAAGACGTCGTCCAGGTCACCGCCCGCACGCCGAAAATGCTCTCCTCCTACCCCTACGAATGGGAACTGCGATGAAAGGTCTCCCCGCCCTCCTCAAAAAGATCGCGCGCGTCCGCATCCTCGTCGTCGGCGATGTGATGCTTGACCACTACATCTGGGGCGACGCCACGCGCATCTCCCCCGAAGCGCCCGTGCCCGTCGTCGATATCGCCCGCGATAGCTGGACCGCCGGCGGCGCCGCCAACGTCGCCCTCAACATCGCTTCGCTCGGCGCCCAATGCACCCTCGCAGGCTACATCGGCCGCGACGAAGCCGGTGATCGCCTCGGCGAAATTCTCCGCACCCACCGCATCGCCCACGTCAACACCCCCGGCACCGCGCCCACCATCGTGAAGACGCGCGTCCTCGTGCAGCATCAACAACTCTGCCGCCTCGATCGCGAAGCCGCCCCGCCTGCCTACGCCGTCAACGCCCCCGACGCCGCCACCATTTTCGGCGCCGCCATCCAAGCGTGCGATGCCGTCGTCCTCTCCGATTACGCCAAAGGCATTCTCAGCAACGAACTCGTCGCGCGCGTCACCAAACTCGCCCGCCGCGCCGGCAAACTCGTCGCGCTCGACCCCAAGCCGCGCCGCCAGCTCGCCTTTCGCGATCTCGATCTCATCACGCCCAACAAACGCGAAGCGCTCCAACTCGCCGGCCTCGAGCCCGTCCCGCACGCGCCCTTTCCCGCCGCCGAAGTCTGCGCCCGCCTGCATAAACTCTACGCGACCAAATACCTCGTCATCACCCTCGGTGAAGACGGCATGCTCCTGAGCTCGGGCGGCAAGGTCATCAAAATCATTCCCACCGCCGCGCGCGAAGTGTTCGACGTGTCCGGCGCCGGCGACACCGCCCTCGCCGGCCTCGTGCTCGGCCTCGCCGCCGGGGCGAGTCTGGAAAACGCCACGCACTTCGCCAACGCCGCCGCCGGGGTCGTCGTCGGCAAACTCGGCACCGCCACCGTGACGCCCGAGGAACTGGTCGCTTACGTGAACCAACGGTGACCGCCTCCGTTCCGCCGCCCTCGCGCCGCGCCCTCTTTCTCGACCGCGACGGCACGCTGATCATCGACAAGGTTTACCTCGCCGACCCCGCCGGCGTGGAACTCATCGCCGGCACTGCCGACGCCCTTCGCCGCGCGCGCGAGCTCGGTTACCTGCTCTTCCTTTTCACCAACCAATCCGGCATCGGCCGCGGCCTGCACACGCTGGAACACACGCTGCGCGTCAACGCCCGCCTCGAAGAACTCCTCGGCCTGCCGCCGCCGCTGTTCACCGATATCTGCATCGCACCTGAAGCGCCCGGCCAGCCCGTCGTTTACCGCAAACCCTCGCCGCGTTTCATCCTTGAATCGCTCGCGAAACACGCGCTCGACCCGCAGCAGTGCTGGATGATCGGCGATTCCGCCGCCGACCTCGGCGCCGGCCTCGCTGCCGGCATCAACGTCGCCGCCGTGCAAACCGGCAAAGTCGACCCGCGCACGCTCCCTCTCGTCGCCGAGCGCGCGCTCCCCGTCTTCCCCACCTTCGCCCACTTCGCCGCCACGCTCCGGTGAGCCCGCGCATGGAAGGTCCCACCATTTCGCTCGTCCCGCTCTCGCTCGACCACGTCAGCGATTTTCTCCGTTACTCCGCCGATCCCACGTTGTGGACATGGTGGCTGCGTCCGCCGCCGATCGATGCCGCGACCATGCGCGCCGAAGTCACCCTCGCACTCGAACAGGCGGCGACTGGCGCCCGCCAACCGTATTCCATTTTCCATCGCACCCGTGGAGAACACATCGGCAGCACCTCGTTCTGGCACCACGATGCCGCCCGCCGCACCGTCGAAATCGGCTCCACGTGGCTGGCCACTCCGTTCCACGGCACCGGCATCAATCGCGAATGCAAGGAACTCCTCCTGCGCCACGCGTTCACCGAGCTCGGCGTCGCGCACGTCATGCTGCAAACCGACGAACTCAACCACCGCTCGCGTCGCGCCATCGAAAAACTCGGCGCCACATTCGACCACGTGCGTCCCCACGACAAGACCACGTGGAATGGCCGCGTTCGCTCCTCCGTGATCTACATCTTGTCCGCTCCGCCCGCGCCCTCCACCTCCTCCGCCCCGGCGTGACCATCGCTCCACCGTCCCGCCATGCCCGAACTCGCCGAGGTTGAATTCTTCCGCAAACGCTGGAGCGTCGCCGAGGGCGAACGCATCGCCGCCGTCTTCACGCATCCGCGCGCCAAAATATTTCGCGGCACCGATCCCGCCGCGCTCGCCCGCGAACTCCCCGGTGCACGTCTCCTCGACTCCGCCGCCGCGGCGAAACAGATGCTGTTCCATTTCAACGGCGACCGCTGGCTCGGCGTGCACCTCGGCATGAGCGGCGAACTGCGCGTGGAAACCTCCGCTTACGTCCCCGCCAAACACGATCATCTCGTCCTGCGCACCGCGCAGCGCGCCCTCGTGTTCGCCGATCCACGCATGTTCGGCCGCGTCGATTTCCACCTCGGCGCCGGGCCACCCGCGTGGTGGACGAAGATCGCTCCGCCCCTCCTCTCGCGCGCCTTCACCGCCGCTGCCGTCGCCGCGTTTCTCCGCCGCCGTCGTCGCGCGCCCATCAAAGCGGTCCTCCTCATGCAGGAACGCTTTCCCGGCATCGGCAACTGGATGGCCGACGAAATCCTCTGGCGCGCGGCCATTCATCCGCAACGCCTCGCCGGTTCGCTCACCGCCGCCGAAGTGCGCACGCTCTGGCGCGAATGCCGCCAGGTCGCGCGACTCGCGCTGCGCACGATCGCCGGCGTCGGCGGCAAGCTCCCGCCCGACCTCAACGTCCACATCCCGCGCACCTGGCTTTTCTGGCACCGCTGGGAAGACGGCGGCCTCTGCCCGATCACCAAAAAACCGCTCGTCCGGGAGGAAGTCGGCGGCCGCACCACGTGCTGGTCCCCCGCCCGCCAAAAACTGCATCCGCGCCGCTGACGTCCGCCGCTCACGTCCGTTTGCCGCCGACGCCATACTTCTGCCGATACGCGCGCGGCGTCAGCCCCGCATACTTGGAAAACGCCCGACTGAAGTGCGCCGCATCCGCGAAGCCCAACGCCAGCGCCACTTCCGTCACCGTCCGGCTGCCGTCGAGCAGACGCGCACTCGCCTGCTGCACCCGGCGGCGTTGATAGTATTCCAGCGGCGAAAACCCCGTCGCCTCGCGAAACAGCCGGCTCGCATGATCCGCCGACACCGGCCACGTGCGCAGCACCGACGGCAGGTCGAACCGCCCGTTGTGCTCCACCACCGCGTCAATGTCGTTCAACACCGCGCGCACCGCCGTGGAAAACTCGTCGCCCGGCACCGCCGCCGCGCGTGCGAGCCGCACGAGCAACTTCAAAAACGCCGTTCGCACAAACAGCGGTGAAGGACAGGACGCCGCCAATTCCTCCCGGATCTCCGTCAACTCCACCGTCACGGCCGCCGCCGTCGACGCCCCCAGCTCGAAGACCGTCGGCCGCGTCGCCCACTCCCGCCGAAACAACGCCTGCGCCAGAAAGAGCGGCACCAAACCGCGTTCGCTGCCGTGCGCGCTCAGGCCCGCCGCCAGCCATTCCGCAAGATAGTAAACGTTGATCACCTGCACGTCTTTCGCGCTCCAAAACGCGTGCACGCCTCCCGGCGGCACGACGACGACCGAACCCGGCCGCAACCGCTGCCGCCCCGCCGCCACTTCGTGCTCCACCCGGCCGCGCACCATGAGGCAAATCTCGTAATAGTCGTGATCGTGCGGGGCGATGTCGGCGTTGATCGCCAACGGCTCCACGTTCAACGGCCGCGTGGCGCTGAGCTGCACCGTCTGTTGAGTGATCGTGAAGCGCGCCTTGATGCCCGGAAACGTTCAAGTTTTTCCCCGCCGCATGCAAGCGCCGACCCCGCCCTTGTGCTATCTTCCCGCCACCATGAACGATCGTTATCCCCTCACTGACGAGCAAATCGCCGCCTACCGGCGCGACGGATTTATTCAACTCGACGCCGTTGTCTCGCCGGCGGAACTCACCGAGCTGCGCGAGGCGGTGGAGTCCGCCGTGCGCGAGGAGTCGCGCGATCAGGACCCCAATCGCCCGAAGAACAGCTACGAACAGATTTTTATTCAGAAGGTGAATCTCTGGCGTCGTCATCCCTCGGTCGCGAAGTTTGTCCTCCTGCGTCGTTTCGGCGACATCGCCGCCCGCCTCATGGGCGCGCCCGCGCGCATCTGGCACGATCAGGCCTTGTTCAAGGAACCGCGCACCGGTGCCAACACGCCGTGGCATCAGGACACCGTTTACTGGCCCCACGAGCCCAAGGAACTCCAGACCACGCTGTGGTTGGCGCTCAAGGACACCACCATCCAAAACGGCTGCATGTCGTTTCTTCCCGGCACGCACAAACTGCGCGGCATCGAACCGGTCAACCTCGCCGAGCCGCAGGAGCTGTATAAAGTCGCCCCGCAGACCCGCGGTCTTAAACCCGTGGCCTGTCCCCTCAAGGCCGGCTCCTGCACGTTTCACAACGGCCTCACTTTCCACTACGCCGGCCCCAACCGCTCCGACGACATGCGCGAGGCGATCGCGATCATCTACATGCCGGACCACACCACTTACACCGGCGCCGATCACATGGTCACCAATAACCAAGGCTTCAAGGTCGGCGATCCGCTCGAGAGCGAACTCTTCCCGCCCGTATCCGCTTAATTGCCCGGCGCGCCCGACCGCGCGCCGCCGCATCCTTGCACCCGGCCGGTGGCATGCATTGAGTCACCGCCGGATGCCGTCGAAACTTCGCCTCGATGAACTGCTCGTCTCCCGCGGGCTCGCCGAATCGCGCACGCAAGCCAAGGCCTTGATCATGGCCGGCCGCGTGCTCCACGGCACGGAGCGCCTCGACAAACCCGGCAAAGAATTCGCGACCGACCTCGCCGTGTCCGTCGAGCAGCCCCCGCGGTTCGTTTCCCGCGGCGGTGAAAAACTCGCCGCGGCCGTGCAGCACTTCGCCCTCGACCTGCGCGGCGCCCACGTGCTCGACGTCGGTGCCTCGACCGGCGGATTCACCGACTGCGCGCTCCAGGCCGGCGCCGCGGATGTCGTTTGCGTCGATGTCGGTCGCGCGCAGTTGCACGCCCGGCTTCGGGCCGATCCGCGCGTCACGAATTTCGAAAAAATCAACGCCCGTCATCTCGCGCCCGGCGATCTGCCCCGCGCGGAATTCGACGCCATCGTGATGGACCTGTCGTTCATCTCCCTCACCGCCGTGCTCCCCGCCGTGTGGCCGTTCTTGCGGACCACCGGCACCCTCGTAGCGCTCGTCAAACCCCAGTTCGAGGCCGGCAAAGCCGAAGTCGACCGCGGGCGGGGCGTGATCCGCGACGCAGCCGTGCAGGCCGCGGCACTCGCCCGGGTCCGCGAGTTTGCCCTCGGCCACCTCCGCGGCGCGCAGTTGCTCGGCTCGATCGACTCCCCCATCACCGGCGCCGATGGCAACCGCGAGTTTCTCCTCGCCCTGCGTAAAACCTCCCCTTGAGACCGCTGACCCGCTCGCGACTTGGATTAAACCCGTGAACTGTGCATTAATGCTCCTCCCCGCATGAAGCCCATCCGCAGACTCGCGTTCGTCGTCAACACCGACAAAGCCGGCGCGCCCGAACTCGCCCGCACCCTCGCGCAATGCGCCCGCCATGCCGGCGTGAAGATCAAACAGACCACCCGCTTCCCGCTGCCGAAGGGATATCTCGACGACGTCGATGCCTGTTGCGTGATCGGCGGCGATGGCACGCTGCTCGGCGTCGCCCGCGAATCCGCCCGCCGCCAAGTGCCGATCATCGGCGTCAACCGCGGCAGCCTCGGTTTCCTCACCACCTTTTCCGCCGACGAAGCCCGCGCCCATTTCGACGAATTGCTGCAGGGCTCCTTCCATATCGATCGCCGCTCGATGCTCGTGTGCTCCACCGGTCCGCGCTCGCACGACCTCGCGCTCAACGACGTGTTGATCAAAGACGAGGTCAACTCCCGCATCGTGCGCCTCGCGGTGTTCGCCGATGGCGAACTCGTCACGGAGTATAGCTGCGACGGCCTCATCTTTTCGACCGCGACCGGCTCGACCGCCTACAATCTTTCCGCGGGCGGTCCGATCATCCACCCCTCCGCCGGCGTGATCGCGATGACCCCGATCTGTCCGCACACCTTGAGCAACCGCGCGATTATATTCCGCGAGACCGTGAAACTTCGCGTGCTCAACCGGTCCGAAGGCGCCCGCCTCCTCGTCGCCATGGATGGCCAGCGCAACCTCAAGGTCGGCGTCGGCTCCCCGGTGGAGATTTCCATTGCGGAGCAACGCCTCCCGCTCGCCCAACGCGTCGCTTACTCTCATTTCGCGGTCGTTCGCGAGAAGCTCCAGTGGACGGGCAACCTCGTGGATAACTCCCACTAAACCGCCGGCCGCCTCCCGCCGCCGGCGCGTCCGCGGGGTTCCAAAAAAAAGCCCCGGCGCAAAGCCGGGGCGGAAAAAAGAAAGGCCGCGCAGGGCCGCGTTTTACTTTTCGGTCTGCGGCTGGTCTTCACCCATGGCCGCATCCTTCTTCGCCTTCTTGGCCTCGCGTTCCGCCTTCATCTTGGCCTTGTCGGCCTTCATCGCGGCGCGCTCATCCTTGTCGAGGACGCCATCCTTGTTCGTATCATATTTCGCCAGATCCTTCGCCGAGACCTTGTGGGCCTTTTTGGCTTTCGGCGCATCCGTCGCTTCTTGAGCGTGGAGGGCGGGGACGGTGAAGGCAGCCGCCAGCGACATCGCGCCAACGAGCAGGAGGAGTTTTCGAATGGGTAATTTCATAAGCGGGTGCGACGATGCGAAGTCGCCCTGAAAAATCGAGCTTGTTTATAACGCGCACGTTAACGCCGCGCGGATCGGCTCGATCCGCTTATAGATTGCAAGATCGTCCGGCATCGTTTCCAGCGCCCGTCGGAGCCCGGCGCGGACCGTCGGCTCCGCCGTCACGTGATCGAGCCGGTGCAACGCGATGCGAATCCCAAACACGATTCCGCCCGAGCGCGGCAGGGCGACGAGCGCCTGCTCCTCCACCCGCAGCCACAAGGCATCGAGGCGCACCGGCAGCGCCGGCGCCGGCACCGCCCGAGCCGGATGCAGGTTCAACTCCGCGGTCGCCGCCAGGCCCCAATTCGCCCGCCGCCACGCCACACCCGGTTTTAGACGTTGGAGAAATTGTTGGATCGGGCTCGCGAGCGCCGCATTCAACCCGGGCACCACGCCATGAATCTCATCGAGCGTGCGACCCATTTTCTCCTGCAGCGCCCACCCCGTCGGAAAACACAACGCGCCTCCTTCCAGCCGAAACCGCCCCGCCGCATCGGCGCGTAAAAACAACAGATCGGGCTCCGCGCTCGCGCCCCAGGCGACGATATCCTCCGCCGCATCCGGCCGCGGCAGACGCCACTCGACCGCATTCGCCGCGAACTCCGCCAGCACCACCGCGCCCGCCGCTGTCAGCGCGGCATAACGCGCCGGATCCTCCGCCAGCCAGCGCCGGCGTTCGCGCAACCGCTCGCCACTCGCGTCCTGCAGACCGAAAAATTCCGCCGGTGCTCCGCGCCGGAGCGTGAGGTGAAACCGGAAATCGCCCGCGGGAAACAACTCGGCGAGAGCGACCATCGGCGCGCCTCCGCCCTACGGCCGCACCACGAGCTGCGTGCGCTGCTCACGCCGGAAATACGTCGTCGCGAACGTCGCCAGTTGCGCGATCGTCACCGCATCCACGTGCGCGTCGTAGTTTTTCCAATCGTTGGCCGGCAGGCCCGCGAGCACGTTCACCGCCGCCTGCAGCGCCTTCGCGCCGTTGGTCTGCAAACCTTGCCGCCGCGCCGCCTTCAAACGCGTCTGGCACCGGGCGATTTCCGCCGCTTCGATTCCGCCCGCCGCCATCCGCGCGATCTCCGCCTCGATCTCGCCCAGCACTTCCGCCGCCTTGTCCGGCGCCGTCCCGGCAAAAAAATAAAACATCCCCGCCTCCAACCCGGTCACGCGCGCCGACCGCACAAAATACGCGAGCCCCTTCTCTTCGCGCACACGCTCAAACAATCGCGACGCCATGCCGCTGAACACCTCGTCCGCGACTTCGCTCACATAGAAATCCGCCGCCCGCGCACCCGGCCCCGGAAACGCCTGGAACACCACGGCCTGCTCCCGCGGCTGCTGCTCGACAAAATCCCCCACCGCCGCCGCGCCGTGGAACGCCACGCGCGCTGGCGTGAACGCCCGTTTGGGCAGCGCGTTGAGCAACGCCTTCAGTTTCGGCTTCAACTTCGCCGGCGAAAAATCCCCCGCGATCGACAGCACCGTATTCGGCGCCACGACCAGCGCGCGATGCAGCGCCACCACATCTTTCGTTTGCAACGCCGCCACGCCGGCCGCGTCGCCCTGCGCATCGATCGCCAGCGGATGCGGCCCGAAAAACTTTTCCCGCACCCGTTTGCGCCCGAGTGTCACCACATCATCCGCGTCCTGCTGCAACTCCGCGAGCTGGGCCTCCCGCTCCCGCGCGAACGTCGACGCCTTGAACGCGGGCGTCAGCGCCGCATCGCGCAGCACCGTCAGCGCCCGGTCGATATCCGTCGGCAAGACCTCGACGGCGAGTCCGAAGCTGTTGTTGCCCGAAAACGGATAGAACGAGCCGCCCACCTCTTCGATATAACGCGCCGTCTCCGCCGCGCTGCGGCGCTGCGTATCCTTCGTCAGCAAAGTGGCCAGCAGCCCCGTCGCGCCGCGCCGGCCGGCGTGTTCGTAAAGCGGTCCGCCCCGATGCGCGAGGCGCAGGTGCACATTGGGCAGCCGGGAGTCCGGCTGAAGCAGTAAACGCGCGCCATTGGGCAGCACGATTTCCTCGACGTCCGCCCGCTTCCCTGCCCGTTCGCGGACGACCGCCACCGCCGGTCGCGCCGCCAGCGGATTGAGCGACAGCGTGGTGAGCCGCTCCGGCATCAGGTGCGCGCGCAACACGCGTTTTAATTCCGCCGAGTCGATCTGCGCCAGGCGCGCAAAATACGCGCGACTGAAATCGAGATCGCCCACCACCACTTCCGCCGAACCGAGACGCGACGCCTGCCCCGCCATCGTTTTCCGCGTATTGATTTCGCCCACGACGATCTGCCGCACGGCCTTGCGGATTTGCGCCGGCGTGAACCCCGTGCGCGCCATGCGCCCCAGCTCGCGCTGCACGGCCGCCACCGCCCGGTCGCGATTGCCCGCTTCGCAAGTGAACGAGACGAAAAACAAACCCACGCTCCCGGGATTCCAGCTTTGCGCGTCGATCGTATGCACCAGATTCCCCTGCTCGCGAATGCGTTGCCAGAACACCGAGCTGTCGCCCGCGCCGAGAATCGTCGCCAGCAAATCCAGCGCCGGCGCGTCCGGATGCGTCAGTCCCGGAATCTGCCACGCGAGCGCGCCGCGCGTCAGCTCGACGTCCTCATAAAGGTGCTGGGTGCGTCCCGCGAGTTGCCCCGGCTCGTCGGGCACCAGCACCGGGGCCAGCGCCGCTCGCGGCGCGCTCCCAAAATGCTGCTCCACCATCGCCTGCACGCTCGCCGGCTCGACGTCGCCCACCACCACAACCACGAGATTGTTCGGCACGTAACGGGTGCGGTAATACTCCGTGAGCTGCTCGCGCGTCACCGCCGAAAACACTTCGCGGTGCCCGATGATCGGCTGCCGGTAAGGATGCGCGCGAAAGGCCGTCGCAAACAGCGTTTCCGACAACCGGTTGTCCGGATCGTCCTGCGTCATCGCGATTTCGCGCAAAATCACGTCCCGCTCCCGCGTCACTTCGTCCGCCGGCAGCGTCGAATGCAGCGTCGCATCCGCCAGCAAGTCCACCGCCACCCCCACGTGCTCGCTCGGCAGGTCGATATAATAGACGGTCCGATCGAACGTCGTGTAGGCGTTAATATAACCGCCATGGGCCTGCACGGTCGCAGAAATCTCCCGGCCCGCGCGCCGCTGCGTCCCTTTGAACAACATATGCTCAAGGTAGTGCGAGAGGCCCGCACCCAGCAGCGCGCCTTCGTGCACACTGCCCGTCTTCACCCACACCTGCACCGAGGCCAGCGCCGCGGAGTGGTCCGGCTTCACGATCAACGTGAGGCCATTCGGCAACACCACGCGCGCGACCGGTTCGCGCCAGAATGCATTGAGTAACTTCAGATCCGCGGAGGCTGCAGGCATGGAAAACGGGACGGCGTTATGACGCACTGACGGCCGCCCGTCGACGCTTCGGCAAAAACGGTTTCACGAACGCATCTTCAAACGTGTAGGCGTTCGCAAAATCCTCCCGCCGATCGCTCTCCGTTTTGCTAAACACGTTGTATTCTATAAGATTGAAAACGATCTCGCCAAAATCCGCACACCGCTTCACCCGCCACGCATCCAGCACCGTCTTCGCGAGCGGACCGAACTGATCCAGCGCATACCCGCGAATGCCATCGAGCAGCTCCGGACCCTTTACATGCAACGCCTTGCCTGTCCGCGACGGTTCCTTTTTCTTGATTTCCTTCACCGTATGATCGAGCCCGAGGCGGACGAATTCATACGCCTTCCGGTCAAAGCGCGGATCCTCCTTGCAGATCAACTCGACGATTTCGGCAAATTCCAAGTCTTGCATGTTAAAAGTGGGAAAAGGGATTAGCACACCCCTTCTTCGCACGCAACTCCGCACGCGTCCGCTCCTCTCCGGCAGCACGCGGTTCGCCGCCTAATGACAATTATAAACTCGCCTCGGCTCCGCGTGTTGTAACAAATTTGCCTCAATGATCGCTTCAACGCAAACGAACCATCCCCTGGCGGGAGTTTCTGCTGGCGCCGAGGTCCAGGCGCGAGTGAAGGAAGCATGCGCCCAGCTCAAGATCGCCGGCTTGCGCATCACCCAACCCCGCGTGGCCATCCTCACGGCGCTGGCCGCCCGACGCCATCCCGCCAGCATCGATCAGCTCCACCGCGACTTAAGCAACACATCCTGCGATCTGGTCACGGTTTACCGCTGCCTCGCCGCGTTTGAGGATATCGGCCTCGTCCGCCGCTCTTTTTTCCACAACGGCACCAGCCTGTATGAAATTTCGCTAAATAAACACTCCAGCCGGTATCACGTGGTGTGCAAAAGCACCCGCACCGTTGAAGAAATCGACCCTTCCACCACCGCCGCGCTCGAACAGGCCGTGCAAAAGATCGAAGAACTGCTGCGTGAACGCGGCTACAAGGGCGTGACGCACGTCGTCGAGTTCTTTGGCATTGCCCCCGCGCCCAACCGTCTGGCCGCGGCCGCGCCTCTCGTGCCAGCCGTGCGCTGAGTCTCGCTGTTCTGCCTTCGACCGGGGTCTCGCACCCCGGTTTTTTTGCGCCCTTACGCCTGAGCCCGATCGAAATTCGCCTGCACCGTATCCCAATTCACCACATTCCAAAACGCCTTCACGTAATCCGCGCGGCGGTTTTGATAGTGAATATAATACGCGTGCTCCCAGACATCGAGTCCGAGCAACGGCACCACGCTTTCGCTCAACAGCGAATCCTGATTGGCGGTCGATCGCACGATCAGCTTGCCTTTTTCCGCTCCCAACCACGCCCACCCGCTCCCGAAACGCTTCATCGCCGCGTCGTTAAACGCCGCCTGCAGCGCATCGACTGAACCGAAGCTGCGCTCAATCCCGGCCCGCAGGCTGCCCTTCGGAGACTTCGCGCCCCCCGGCGTGATCACCTGCCAGAACAGCGTGTGGTTCACATGTCCGCCCACATTATTGCGCAAGGCCGTCCGGATCTGCGGCGGCGCGGCGGCGAGTTCGCGCAGGATCTCCGCGGCGGTTTTGCGCTGCCAGGCGGCGTGCCCCTCCAACGCACGGTTGGCGTTGTTCACGTAGCCCTGATGGTGCTTCGTGTAATGGATCTCCATCGTCGTCGCGTCGATGTGCGGCTCCAGCGCATCATACGCAAAACCCAGTGGCGGCAACGCAAACGGCTGCGTCAGCCCCCCGGCCATCGCCCCCCGTCCGGTCTCCGCGCCGCCCGCCCGCAAACGGCCTCGCCCGAGCGCCACCAGCGCCGCCCCGAGGCCCAGCGTTTTCAATACGTCGCGCCGGCTCAGCCCGCGGTTTTCGGAAGAAACGTGCATCATGCCGCGACGCTAAACGCCTCCACGCCGTTCACAACCCTGTGCTGCGGACAAATCAGCGCTTCGCCGCTCCCGCCAACACTCCGCGCGGCGTCCGGCCGGTCACGCGTTTAAAAGCCCGGCTGAACGAAAACGGATCGGCAAATCCCAGCTCCAACGCCACCCCCTTCACCGTCGCCCCCGCCCGCCGCAGCCGCTCCTGCGCCAGCTGCATCCGCTCGCTCAGGATGAACTGCCCCAGCGGCATCCCGCTCTCCGCGCGAAACAACGCCGTCAGATAGTTCGGCGACACATGCACCGCCTGCGCCACCTCCGCGAGCGACAGCGAACGCAGCGAATTCGCCCGCACAAAATCCGCCGCCCGCCCCACCAGCTGCGCCCGCGTATCGACCTGCGCCTCGCCCGACTCCAGCACCCGCCGGTAGAGCGCGAGCGAGATCGTGAGCATCGCCTCGCGCAACCCATCCAACGCCGGCGGCGTCTTCGCCCCCGCCGCCGCCCGCAGCCGCCCCAACCGCGCGCGCGCCTCCCCGGGCAGCGTCGCCAGACTCACCTGCCGCTCAAAAACGAATCCTTCTCCCCGCGCATAGCGCGTTGCGTGCAAACTCGGCTCGCGTTCGTGCAGGCTCCACCACGCCAGCCGGTAACCGGCGCTCCGCCGCGCATACGATTCCGCGTGGGGCATCCCCGCGGGACACACCACCAAATCCCCCGCCTGCAACTCCGCCGCCGCGTGCCCAAAACTGAAACAGCAACTCCCTTCCATCAACAAACACATCTCGGCGTGCCCATGCACATGGTCGTCGCCATAGAGCACCGGCACGAATTTTCGCGGTGGACGCACCTCCGACGGCCGCCGCCCCGCCCACGGGCCCAGCACATGCGCCGCGGATAACCGCCCGATCGCACTTACCAATTCGCCGCCCAGAAATCCGGTCAAAGACACTTCTCTGCGCTACCGACGCCGCATCCCGCGCGCAAAATTATTTTCCACGCGCGTGCACTCCGCCCCGTTCACCGCACCCGCTGTCCACCCGCGATCACGAGCTCCACCGGATCGCTGCCCAACTCATACGCCAGCATCCGCTCGTCCCGATGCCGCAGCATGATCAGATCGGCCCGCTGCCCGACCGCAATCGTCCCGCGATCACGCAATCCCAGCAACGCCGCCGCATTCACCGTGCTCGCCGCGATCGCCTCCGCCGGCGTCAACCGGCAACCGCGCACCGCCAGCGCAATGGCCAACGGCATCGAGTGCGCCGGCGCCGTGCCCGGGTTGCAGTTCGTCGCCACCGCCACCAAGCCGCCCTGGTCCACGAACTTGCCGCCGCGCGCGTAACGGCCGTTCGTTTCGAACCCCGTCACCGGCAGCAGCACCCCGAATGTCTCTGTCTCCGCCAATGCCGCGAGATCCGCCGCCGACGCCGCCTCGAGCCCATCCACGCTCAACGCCCGCAGTCGCAACGCCTCCGGGATCATGCCCAGCGAGTTGAATTGATCCGTGTGCACCCGCACCGCCAGCCCGTGCTTTCTCGCCCGCTCAAACAACCGCCCGCACGCCTCCACCGGCCAGGCGCTCTTCTCGCAATACGCATCGATCGTGATCCCGGGAAACTCGTGCCACACCGCCGGCAGCATCTCGCGCACCACCATGCGCGTGTAGTCCCCCACGTCGCCCTCGATCGCATGGCCCAGCAACGCCGTCGGCACCACCGTGCCCACCCACTCGCCCGCCGCCCGCTGGATCGCGTGCAACATCTTCAACTCGTCCTCGAGCTTCAGCCCGTAACCGCTTTTCACCTCCACCGTCGTCGTGCCCGCGCGCAACATCACCTCCAGTTGCGTCTTCAAGTTCGCCGCCAGTTGCTTGCGCGTAAGCTCGCGCACCGCGCGCACCGTCGCGTGCACCCCGCCGCCTTTCGCCAGAATCTCCTGATGCGCCACTCCGCTCATCCGCTGCTCCCATTCGTCGAGCCGGTCGCCCGCCCAACACGCATGCGTGTGACAATCCACAAACCCCGGCATCACGACCCGTCGCGCCGCATCGATCACGTCCACACCTTCCGGCGCCGCGATTGTCTCGGCCACCGCCGCAATCTTCCCGTCTGCGATCAACACGTCTGCCTTCGGCAGCACGCCGAGTTCGCCCAACTCGGCCCCACGCCGCGGAATGGCTCCTTGCGCGAGCGTCAGCACCCGCGCGTTGCGAATCAGCAAACTCATCACCCTCACCCAAACCGACGACGAAGCCCAAAAGCAAGTGCGGCGCGCCCTCTCGCGTCCGACTCCGCGGTTCCGCCCGTCGCTCATAGGCAGGCGGCAACAAAAACGCTCGTCGCCACGACGACCACTCTCAGCATGATGGGCACCTTGGCTCGGCCTTCCATGGATCACACCGCTCGCACGATCGAGACCTACGACCGCATCGCCGCCGCTTATCACTTGATCGCCACGCCCGAACACCGGACATGGCTGGAAAACTCCATGCGCGATTTTTTCCAGCGGCTGCCAGGACCGGCCGTGTTGGTCGCGGGTTGTGGCGAGGGCCGCGATTCGCGTTATTTGAGCGGTCTGGGCGCCCGCGTCACGTCGTTCGACCTCTCGGCGGCCATGCTCGCGCTCGCCCGCGCCGCCGATCCGCGCGGCGTCTATTGGCAGGCCGATCTTCGCGACCTTAGCCCCATCCGCGGAACCTTCGATGGCGTCTGGGCGTGCGCCTGTCTTTATCATCTCACGAAACTCGAGTTCCACTCCTGCCTCGCCGCGCTACGCGCCCGGCTCAACCCGCGTGGTGTGTTGTTTCTCAATCTCAAACTGGGCACGGGCGAACACGTCATCGACATTCCCCGGGCAGGTTATCCGGGAGGCGACGCCGTGCGCGAGAATCTGACCGGCAGTCGCTTCTACGCCTTCTACCGCCGTGAAGAACTCACCGCCTATTTTCGCGGCTACGTGGTCGAAAAAGAACAACGCGATCTTCTGGCGGAGGGCGACGGCGCCATGGAATTCGTGCTGCGTCGCGACGACTCGGCTTACCCCGCCATCCCGTCCGCCCTCTAACGGCATCGCGCCTGCCCCGGGGCCGCAACGCTCGCGAGTTGCCATTCCACCCCCGGCGTTCGACGTTTGTTTTTTCTCCGCCATGTCCGCCGATCTCACCGATCTCTATCAACAGGTCATCCTCGATCACAACCGCCGCCCGCGCAATCGCGGCCAACTGCCGACCGCCAACCGCGTCGCCCACGGCGACAACCCCAGTTGCGGCGACCAATGCAGCGTTTATCTGCGGCTCGACGGCGACAAAATCGCCGAGCTCTCCTTCGACGGCTCCGGCTGCGCCATTTCGCAGGCCAGCGCGTCGCTCATGACCACGCAGCTCAAAGGCAAAACCGCCGCCGAAGCGCAGGCGCTCTTCGACGAGTTTCACTACATCATCACCACCGGTGAAGTCCCGGAGGAGCTCAATGATCTCGCCGCCTTCGCCGGCGTCCACGCCTTCCCCGCCCGCATCAAGTGCGCCACCCTCGGCTGGCACGCCGCGCTCAACGCGCTGAAAAACGACCCCGCCGGCACCACGACGGAAACCCATCAAGACTGAGCCCATGCCCGCTTGGTCCTCCGTCCGCGACGATTTTCCCACCCTGCACCAGTCGGTGCACGGCAAACCTCTCGTCTATCTCGATAACGCCGCCACCGCGCACAAACCGCGCGCGGTCATCGACGCCCTTTCGCACTTCTATGCGCGCGATAACAGCAACGTCCACCGCGGCCTCCACGAGCTGTCCATGCGCGCCACCGACGGCTACGAAGGCGCGCGCACCCGCGTCGCCCGCTTCATCAACGCCGCCGCGCCCGAGGAAATCGTTTTCACCCGCGGCACCACCGAAGCCCTCAACCTCGTCGCCGCGAGCTGGGGCGGCGCCCACCTGAAGGCCGGCGACGTCATCCTCCTCACCGAGATGGAGCACCACTCCAATCTCATCCCGTGGCAGCAGATCGCGCAACGCACCGGCGCCACGCTCCGCTTCGTGCCCGTCCTCGGCGCCGACGCCGAAGACGGCCTCGACCTCGCCGCCCTCGATCGCCTGCTCACGCCCGAGGTCAAAGTTTTCGCCTTCACGCACGCGTCCAACACGCTCGGCGTCGCCAATCCCGCCGCCGCCCTCTGCGCCCGTGCCCGCGCCGTCGGCGCCATCAGCGTCGTCGATGCCGCCCAATCCATCGGGCACGAACTCGTCGATGTGCAGGTGCTCGGCTGCGATTTCCTCGCGTTCTCCGGCCACAAGATGGCCGGCCCCACCGGCATCGGCGCGCTCTACGGCCGCCGCACTCTGCTCAACGCGATGCCACCGTGGCAGACCGGCGGCGGCATGGTCGCCCAAGTCGAATACACCCACGCCACGTGGAAGCCCGCCCCCGAACGCTTCGAAGCCGGCACCCCGAATTTCGCCGACGCCGTCGGCCTTGCCGCCGCCTGCGATTACCTCGACGCGCTCGACCGCACCGCCATCGCCCGCCACGACCATGAACTCGCCCAACTCGCCGCCGACCGTCTGCGCGAGTTGCCCGGCATCCGCATTCTCGGCCCGCGCACGCAACGCACCAGCCTCGTGAGTTTCGCGCTGCCCGACGTGCACGCGCACGACGTCGTCACCTTCGCCGACCAAGACGGCGTCGCGCTGCGCGGCGGCCACCACTGCAACCAGCCGCTCATGCGCAAACTCGGCCTCACGAGCACCGCCCGCGCCAGCTTCTACGTTTACAATACCGCCGCGGAAATCGACGCCCTCGTCGCCTCCCTCCGCCGCATCCAGAAGTTTTTTGCCGGATAACCCGCGCCGTCCGCCCGCCTCACCGGATCGGCCGGAGCAAAAACGCGTGCTGCGATCCATCGGCCGCCACGGCTGCCCCGACGATTTCGCCGCGATTGTTGATCCCATCCGCACTCGTCAACACCCAGCCCGGCGCGTCGATCAACGCGTTGAGATCGCTCAAGTTCCCGCCGGAATAAACAAACGCGCGCAAACCCCCGCTCGCGTTGCGAAACACGCCCACGATGTCGCCCAGCGTATTCATCCCGCGCACGAACACGACTCCGCCCCCGATCGATCCCAACTTCTCCGCGCGCCCGCGTTGCCAGCGATAAAGAGCGTAGTCCGCCACGCTCGCGATCTCGTCGCGATCGCTCAGCACCGCCACCGATCCTTTCACCCCATCAAGATAACTGGTGCTGCCGGTCGCCAGATCGTGGAGGAAGACCCCGCGCGCCGACACGCCGAGCACATGTCCACGATTGTTGAGATCGACGCCCGTCGCTCCCGGCGCCACGACGTCCGCAAGCCACTGCGTGCGGTCTCCCCGGCGCACCCAAAACTCCCGCTGCGCGCCCATCGCCGCTCCCAACACCTCCCCCTGATCATTGATGCGCAACGCCTCGCTGTATTCCCGTCCCGCCGGGCCGATGTCGCGCACCGCACCGTTGCGAAAAAGAAACGCATGCGTGGCCGCGGAGTTCGGGCCGAGACGCGAATGGCCCACGATCTCGCCCTGCAAATTGATATCCGCCGCCGCATTGCTCGAGCCCGCCCACGTGCTTTCCGCCGCGAGTGCGGACACGGCCTGCACGCTCGATCCATCGAAGACAAACGCCCGGTAGTCGTGCGCCTCGTTCATGACATTAAAGACCACCGCCCCGCGATCATTGATCGCCGCCCCGTAAAAATACGGACTCAATCCTTTCGCCGCCCCCGCCACTTGAGCACCCAGATCGACAAACGTGTAGGACGCGGCGCGACCGGCCGTCACACCCGCCATCAGCAAGGCGAACACCGCACTCCACCGCCCACCACGCCGCCATGAAAATAACGCGCTCATTTTACACCGCTACTCTACCAGCCTCCCGGGCGCGTTCGTCATCGGCAGCTCACTTCTGCCAGCTTGGGGGAATCTCCATCCGCTCCTCCGCCCTGTCCTAAACACCGATCAGGCTGCGACCGTCGCCGGCGCAGCCTGTCGCTACCTCTTCACTCGCTCCTCCGACCAGTGGTCAACCCTTCCACGGCGTCTCAACGACCTTGTAGCCGTCGGGCGTCTTGCGGAAGTAAACGTTGTCGCACTCGAAATACTCCACGTCCTGATACCACACGCTCTGGGCATCCGCTGGGAGCGTCTTGGTCAACGCCCCCATCGGCGCTTCCATCCACACGAGACCGTCGGGCGTTTTGCGGAAGAACTGCCCGTCGTGAAACAGATATTCGTTCGGACCCACCCACACCGACTGGTAGTCATCCGCCGGCGTTGCATTTACCGCGGGTGCCGGCGTGGTCGGCGCCGGCGTGGTCACCACCGTGGTCGTTGGCGCATCCACGATGACATAACCGCCCGCGACCGGCCGATAATAGACATCGTCGTAACGGTAATAGACCGTGTTACCGAGATAGATGCGCACGTAGCGCGGCGGCAGCGTATGCACGATCGCCCCGCGCGGCGCCCGCACAACGACATAACCGCCCCGCGGCCCCGGACGGTAAAACGTGCCCCGGTGCTCGAAATAGCGGTCCTTCCCCACGTGCACTTCCGCAAACCCGTTGGGCAGGCCGATGCCCACCTTCACCCGCGCCCGCACTTCGGCGTGTGCACTCGTCGCGGCGACGACAGCGGCAGAGATTCCAAACACCAACACCCGGAAGGCTTGCGTTGTTTTCATGGGAGGATGCTGCGTGTGACGCGCGACTCCGACGGAAGTTTCATCCGCCCGCGGCACGCTCCCGCTTCGCTCACGCCTGCCGTCACTTACACACTCGCTCTCGGCCGCCGCCGACCGGCCGCCGGAGGCCGGAATCCTAATCTTTCACGCTGCGTCGGCTTCTTCACGGCGGTCCGCCGCCATCACGTAGGCGCATCATAACGCACACGTCTCACCGCCCGGTTTTCCGGCGCTCGACTCCGCCCGCCACGATCCCCAGCGTCCGCCCTTTTATGCTCTGGCGCATCCTTCTCCTTACCATCGGCGTGATTGCGTGCTCCACCGCCGCCATCCTCATCAAGGCGAGCCACACTCATCCGCTTGTCCTCACCGCGCTGCGCCTTCCCATCGCCACCCTTTTGCTCGCGCCCCTGTTCTTTCTGGATCTCCGCCGCCGGCCCCACGCATTCACTCGCACGCACGCCCGCCGCATTGTACTGCCCGCCGTCGTCTTCGCCGCTCACCTCATCACTTGGGCCTACGGCGCGCGCATGATTCTCTCCGCCCAGGCCAATCTCATCATCGGCCTCGCCCCGGTCGCGTTGCCTTTTTTTCTGCACCACCTCGTCGGCGAAGAAATCAATCGCCGCGAAATCATCGGCACCACGATCGCCCTCGGCGGCGTGCTCGTCCTCAGCGCTCGCGATGCGTTTTCACCCGGCGGCAGCCTCTGGGGCAACCTCGCCTGTTTCGTCTCGATGGTGCTCTTCGCATGGTATCTTGCCCTCGGCCGCCGCAACCGCGACTTCGGTTCCATCTGGCTCTACATCGTGCCCGTCTACTGTCTCGCCGGCCTGATCTGCCTTGTCATCGCCGCGCCCGTATTCTCCACGTTCGAATTCAACTCGCGCCGCGAGTGGCTCCTCATCATCGGCCTCGTCGTTGTGCCCACCCTCATCGGCCACACGATCCTCAACCAATCGATGCGTCACCTCCGCGGCCAGATCGTGAGCCTCGGCAACCTCATGCAGTTCATCTTCGCCGGCGTCATCGCCTACTTCGTTTTCGGCGAAGTGCCGCCCCTGTTCTTCTACGTCGCCAGCGTGCTCGCCGTCGGCGGCGTCTCGGCCGTCGTCCTCTCCGCCCCGCCGCAGCCGCGCATGCGCTGACCGCCGCTGCGCGCTCCGCCGCGACCGCGCGGTGCGCCTTGAACGTTCAACTCCTTTTCGTTCGCCACTCCTCCTCCGGCGCGCTTGCTTGCGCCCGATGACCGTTTTTCACCTCGCCCCCGCCGGCCGCGACACCGCCGCCGGTTCCGAAAAACAACCCTGGGCCACCCTCGCCGGCGCCCGCGACAACCTCCGCCGCCTCCGCGCCGCCGGCACCGTCACCGGCGCCGTCACCGTGCTGATTCGCGACGGCCGTTATCCGCTCCTCGAAACCGTGCGCTTCGGTCCCGAGGATTCACATACGCGCTACGTCGCGGCGCCCGCGGCCACGCCCGTGTTCGACGGCGGCGAACGCCTCACCGGCTGGCAAGTCGGCGAACGCAACGGTCGCACTGAATGGACGCTCGATCTGCCCGAGGTCGCGCGCGGCCAGCGCCACTTCCGCTCCCTCTTCGTCAACGGCCGCCGCGCGCCCCGCGCACGCTTTCCCAAGTTCACGCCCGATCAACAAGGCGGCGGCAACGTCCTCCGCATCGGCGAAATCCTTGAGCCGATCAAGTCCGGCCTCATGGACGGCAACGATCGCTTCAAGCCGCGCCCGGGCGACGTCGACCCCGCGTGGTCATCGCTGCCCGACGCCGAATTCGTCGTGCTGCATTATTGGATCGAAGAGCGCCTCCCCAAGCCCGCGCTCAATCCGCGCACCGGCTGGCTCACGTTCGCCCGCCGCAGCGCATTTCACCTCTTCGAATCGCACGAGCAACCCGACGGCACCCGTCCGCTCGCACGTTACTATATCGACAACCTCTTCGAAGCGCTCACCGAACCCGGCGAATGGTATCTCCACCGCGAGACCGGCCGCCTGTATTATCTTCCGCGCCCCGGCGAAACGCCCGCGAACACCGAAATCCACGCCCCTCGCTTGCACACCTTTGTGCGCGCCAGCGGCGTCGTCTTCGGCGAGACCGGCGAACGCATCGACCTCCATGGCACCCGCCACGTGCGCGAGCTCGAGTTCGCCGGTCTCACCTTCCGCCATGGCGACTGGTATTCGCCGCTCGCCGAACGCCACCTCCCGTCCCACGACACGGCGGAGGACAATGACCTGCCGATCGGCGGCAGTCCGCAGGCCGCCATCGCCGTGCCCGGCGCCCTCCGCTTCCGCGCCGCCCGCAACTGCGTCGTTCGCGAGTGCACCTTCGAACACCTCGGCCTCTACGGCCTCGAGTTCGGCGCCGGCTGCCGCCACTGCGCGGCCTTGGACAACACGCTCTCCGACCTCGGCGCCGGCGGCATCCGTGCCGGCGGCTCCGAACTCGACGGCCTCGGTGATCGCCGCACCGGCAATCTCACGATCACCAACAACCACGTTCATCACATCGGCCGAATTTTTCACCAGGGCATCGGCGTCCTCCTCGTCAACGCCGCCGACTGCCTCGTCGCGCACAACCATATTCACGACACCTGCTACACCGGCATCTCGCTCGGCTGGACGTGGGGCTACCGCGACACCGTCGCCACGCACAATCGTATCGAGCACAATCTCATTCACCACATCGGCGCCGGCATCCTGAGCGACATGGGCGGCATCTATACGCTCGGCATCCAGCCCGGCACTGTCATCCGCGGCAATCACCTGCACCACATCTGGTCGCACGACTACGGCGGCTGGGGCGTTTATCTCGACGAAGGCACCGCCCACGTGCTCGTCGAACACAACCTCGTCCACGACACCAAGGACGCTCCGTTCAACATTCACTACGGCCGCGAAAACGTCGTGCGCTATAACATTTTCGCCCGCGGCAAACGCGCGCTCGTCTCCGTCGGTCGCATCGAGCCCGGACACCGCAGCGCGAATTTCTTCAGCAACATCCTCGTCGGCCCGAGCGAGTCGCTCTACCGCAGCGGCTACCAAGGCAACATCGCGATCGGCGCCCTCGTCGCCAACGGCAACCTCTTCTGGTTTCCCGACGGCCCGCTCGCGCCGAGCCTGAACCCTGAGACCTACCTCACCGGCAATCCGCGGAAGATCAGTTTCTCCGCGTGGCAGAAAGCCGGCCACGACCGCCTCAGCGCGATCGCCGACCCCAGGATCACCGAAGGCAAAAAGACCTGGCGACTCGCCAAAAACTCCCCCGCCTTCCACCTCGGCTTCGTCGCCCACGACTGGACAAACTGCGGCGTCCGCGCAGCGAAAAAGCGCCCGTAAAATAGCCGCGCCCCGGCGTGAGCCGCCCAACGGCGGGCCGTGCGCTCCGCCGCGGCCTTACCGGCTCCCGCCTCCGCACGCCCTCCTCCTTCTCATGCGCCGTCCGTCGCACGGCGTCAGCGCTGACAGGTCACCTCTCGCGCACCTGCCGCACGCCGCTACCTCGCCATCACCGCCGCCGCCCGTTCCACAAACGCCCGGTATTCGCTCGTCATCGCAGCGCAGTGCAGCGTCGACCGTTTCCGATACGGCACGTAGTTGCCGAGGTGCCAGCCGATGCTGCGGTAGATTGCCAGATCGCCGGTGTTGAGATGCAGCGGCACCGCGCCGGGCATGTCCGCACAATAGGTCTGCAAAAACATTTCCTGCGCCGCATCACTGCGTGCGCCTTGCAAATTCTCGACCGCCGCGCGATCCGCCGCCTTCGCCGCGCGCGCTTCCTCCGGCGTGTTCTCCAGCCGCCGATGGCTCCCCGGCACATACCACGTCGCCGTGTCCTCATAGAGCGCACAATTGATCTGGTTGAACAGAGTCTCATCGACCGCCATCCGCTCCCACCCCTCGGCAAACACCTCCGCCAACTGACGCTCGTTCATGTGATCGCGCCAGTCGCGATGCCACTCCGTCGCCCAGCAGCGATCCGCGGGCTCAAACAAAAACGCCATCGTGCTCACGTCGCTGATCTGATGCCGCGGCGTCAGCAGCGCTTGCACCGCCGCGCGCAACTCCGGCAACTCGACGAAGTCGCGCAACGGCTTCACGTCGAGCTCCGCGTGCCGGTCCAGCGGCTGCAAACGCTGCGCTTGCGGACCATGCAACCGCCGGGCAATCGCCCGCGCCTGATCCGCCGTCCGCCGCAGGTCAGTGACCAACGCGGGCGGCACAATCTGCCGCAGCACGAAATAGCCGTGGGCGCGATAAAACGCGATGTCGCTCTCATTAGGCAGTGCCTTCATCGCCGCTGAAAGGGCGGCCTCATTCGCGAAACGCAAAATGAAACGCGTGAAAATATCCCTGCCTCGCGTTTGCGCCTGCCGAATTGCGCGCCCAAGCCCACGCCCCGCTCCATTGCCCCGTTTGTTCGCGTCGACGAACCCTGGCCGCGAACTGCGCCCACCAGCCCGTTAATATCACGCATCTATCGAGGCTCGTGGAACGGACTCACAGGTGGGCCGTGCGCTCCGCGCGCGGCTCGGGCGCAATGTCACTCGACAAATCACCGCGCGCGCAGCGCACGGTCCACCCAGCGCGGCGTAAGTTTAATATGCGAACCTGAACAGAACCCGTCTGCCTCCTCCGAACTCTAGGTCAAAAAGATCATGCTCCAGCTCACTCCCGCCCCGACCACGCCGCGCGCTCCGCATGGACAAATTCCTCCCTCCGTCGCATCTTTCCTGCATGCGTTCCGCCCCCGCCGAGCCCACCGCGTCCACGCCTGATCCCAGCCTCTCCGCCCTCCTCACCCGCTGGGCCAACCTCAACTCCGGCAGCGACCACCTCGGTGGCCTCGACCACATGTGCGCCGCGCTCGCCGAAACGTTCGCCACGCTGCCCGCCGCCAAAATCCAAACACTTCCGCTCACCGGCACTCCCGCCCAAGCCCTCCGCATCACCTGCCGCCCCGACGCCCCGCGCCAGGTGCTCCTCAGCGGCCACTACGACACCGTTTACGGCGCCGATCATCCGTTTCAACGCTGCGAACGCCTCGACGCCGACACCCTGCGCGGTCCCGGTGTCGCCGATATGAAGGGCGGCCTCGTCGTTCTCTTCGCCGCGCTCCGCGCCTTCGAGCAATCGCCCGCCGCCGCGCAACTCGGCTGGGATGTCGTCCTCACGCCCGACGAGGAAATCGGCTCGCCAGGCACTGCGCCTCTCCTAGCCACCATCGCGCAACATCACCGGCTCGCGCTCGTCTTCGAACCTGCCCGCCCCAACGGCGATCTCGTCCGCGCCCGCATGGGCACCGGCGTTTTCGCCCTCTCGGTCCACGGCCGCGCCGCCCACGCCGGACGCGATCTCACCGCCGGCCGCAACGCCATCATCGCCCTCGCCGAGGTGCTCCCGCAAATCGACGCCCTCAATCGCGAACTCCCCGGCGTCATGCTCAACGTCGGCTCCATCCGCGGCGGCGGTCCCGTTAACATCGTCCCCGATTTCGCCCACGCCGAAGTCAATATTCGCATCGCCCGCGCCACCGACGAAGACCGCGTCCTCGCGCGCCTCCGTGAACTGCTCGCGCCCATCAACGCCCGCGAAGGCTACCGCCTCGAAATCAGCGGCTGCTTCAACCGCCCGCCCAAAGAGGTCACCGCCACCGAGGAAAAACTCTTCGCCGCCTGGCAAACCTGTGCCCGCGAACACGGCGTCGCCCTCGGCTGGCAGGACGTCGGCGGCGGCTCCGACGGCAACCTCTTCGC
Source organism: Horticoccus luteus (assembly GCF_019464535.1). GTDB lineage: Bacteria > Verrucomicrobiota > Verrucomicrobiia > Opitutales > Opitutaceae > Horticoccus > Horticoccus luteus. The sequence continues at coordinate 3,471,904 of NZ_CP080507.1, forward strand.
CGCCGCCGGTCTCGCCTGCCTCGACGGACTCGGCCCGGTCGGCGACGATCTGCACAGCCCGCGCGAATCCATCCGCCTCTCCTCACTCGACGAACGCGCCGCCATCGCCGCGCGTTTCCTCGCCCGCCTTGCCACCGGCGAAATCCCTCTCCCCGCCCGCCAGCAATAACCGCCCCCGCCGGTTGTAACTTATCAGGCTGTTTTTCCACCGCGCTCTCCCCGTCCCGCAATCTGCTTCGCACGCCCCCATTCACGTCACCCGCCTTTCCTTCGCCCGGCTTGCGCTGCCTCCGCCGCTCGCTTCCTTCAATCAATGCGCTCCCGCCCCTGGTTCGCTCTCGTCCTCTTTCTCGTCTCTGCGTTTGGCGCGAGCGGCATCGGCGCCGCCGCCACCGCGCACAGCGTTCACACCTGGTATCCCGCGCTCGCGAAGCCTGCCTGGAATCCACCTGCCGCCGTTTTCGCTCCCGTTTGGACCGCTCTCTACATCTTGATGGCCTTCGCCGCGTGGCGCGCCTGGCGGGCCGCGGCCTCTCCCGTGTCGGCGCGCGCGATCGTCTCGCTCTACGCCTTCCAACTCGTGCTCAACGCGCTCTGGTCCGTGCTCTTCTTCGGCCTTCGTCACCCGGGCCTCGCTTTGATTGAGATCATCCTTTTCTGGATTCTGCTGCTCGCGCTCCAATTCCGTCTCTGGCGCCTCGACCGCCTCGCCGGGATCCTCTGGCTGCCCTACCTCGCCTGGGTCACCTTCGCCATTTCGCTCAACGCCGGCATCTACCGGCTCAACCGCTGACGCCGTTCACGCGGGCCAATGCCCGCGCCCGCGGCTCCGTCAGCTCCGCGCCGCGCCTACGCCCACGTCGCCGCCAGCGTGTGCCACACGGCGAAGTAGTGACACGCGCTTCCGCCGAGCACGAACACATGCCACACCGCATGATGATACGGCTGCCGCTTGCTCAGATAAAACGCCGCGCCGCCCGTGTAACTCACCCCGCCGCCCACGAGCAGCCCGAACGACACCCCGTCCATCGCCGCGAGCAACGGCTTGATCGCGATCAACACCATCCAGCCCATGAGCACGTAGATCACGGTCGACGCCACTTGAAACCGGCCCGTGAACCAAAACTTCAGGCCCACGCCCACCGCCGCGAGTCCCCACGCCACGCCGAACAAACTCCAGCCCCACGCTCCGCGCAACGTGACCAACGCAAACGGCGTATACGTCCCCGCGATCAACAGGAAAATCGCCGCATGATCGCACTTGCGCAGCAGCCGTTTCGTCGCCGGGTCGCGCGCGATGGTAGAGCGTCGACGCGCCGTAAAGCAGCACCAGCGTCACCCCAAAGACCGCCGTGCTCGCCACCTGCCACGCGTCACCCCGCCAGGCGCACCACGTGACGATCGCCACCAGCCCCGCGATGCTCAACACGCTGCCCGCGCCGTGCGTGATCACGTTGGCCCACTCCTCACGCGGCGAATACGTCCTCGGGCTGGCGCTCATTCCGCAGAGTGCGTGCGCCGGCTTTTCTGGCAACTGCGTCCGCCCCTTCCCCGGCACGGAACGTCCGGCCGGCCGCCCGGACGATGACCGCAACCCCGCGCCCGCGTCCCGCGGTCGCCCGGGTTTTCCCTCATGTCCGACTCCCACGAAATTATTTCTTTGGAAAAGCAGTTCTGGACCGCCCCCGCCGCCTTCTTCGAGCAACACCTTGCCGCCGCCGTGCTGATGGTTTTTCCACCGCCAATCGGTCCGCAAACCCGCGCCCAAGCCATCGCCAGCCTCGCCGCCGCTCCGCGCTGGGCGCAGGTCGACCTCGCGCACCGGGTGGTCACCGAACTCTCGCCCGTCGCCTGCGCGCTCAGCTATCACGCCGCAGCAAAACGCGCCGATGCGGCGCCTGCCTACACCGCGCTCGTCGGCAGCGTCTACCTCCGCGAAGGCGAAACTTGGAAGCTCGCCTTTCACCAGCAGACGCCCACGAACGCCCCGCCCGCGACCGTCACATAGTCGCAGCGGCTTTCACGACTCGCACTTATCGAGGCTCGCGTAACGGACTCACAGGTGGGCCGTGCGCTTCGCGTGCGGCTCGGGCGCAACATCGCTCGGTCAACGACCGCGCGCGGAGCAGACCGCCCACGCGCGCTGCGCCAGTAAAATATGCGAGCCTCAATGCGCCGTCGACCCACCGCTCCGGCCAACGATGCATGCGGAATTGCCCTCCCACCCTCGATCGGCCAGTTTTTCGCATGCGCTGCCTCCCCCTCCGCCTCGCCGCTGTCGCCATTACCTGCGTTGCCGTCCTCGCCCACGCTCAACCGCCGGCGTCCAACGACCCGCCTGCGCCCCTTCTTCCCACGATCGAAAAAGCCGCGCAGGGACTCCCTGCCGGCGGCTTCGTGCTCGCGGAAGTGGATCACCAGCACGTCACCTTCGCCGCAGCTGGCAACCCCGCGCCTCATGCTGATGTCGCACCCGGGAAAGTCGTTTTTGAGATCGGCTCCATCACGAAGGTTTTCACCGCCCTGCTCCTCGCGGAAGCCGTCAACGAACATCGCGCCGCCCTCACGGACCCCATCGCCAAATTCCTCCCCTCTGACCTGAAACTCGCGCCCGCCACCGCTGCGATCACGCTCGAGCAACTCGCCACGCACACCTCCGGCCTGCCTTCGCTTCCGACTAATTTTCAGCCCGCCGATCCGCTGGATCCCTATGCGGATTACTCGGTGGAAAAACTCTACGATTTTCTGCGCACGTGGCAGCCCGACCATCCCGCGCCGCAACCGGCCGACTATTCCAACCTCGGCTTCGGCCTGCTCGGCCACCTGCTTGAGCGCATCTACGCGCAACCCTACGCCAAGCTGATTCACGATCGCATCACCTCGCCCCTCGGCCTTTCCGACACGGTCATCGCACTCGACCCCGGGCAGACCGCGCGGTTCGCGCTTCCGCACTCCGGCGGCGAAGCCGTGAAACCTTGGCGCCTCGACGCCCTCGCCGGCGCCGGTGCGTTGCGCTCCACCGCCGCCGACCTCGCGAAATTCGCCCAAGCGTTGCTCACCCCCGCCGACACGCCGCTCTACGCCGCATGGAAACTCATTCGCGAACCCCGCGTGCCCTTCGGCACTCGCGGCTCGCACCTGGGCCTCGCCATCATGATCGCCACGCGCAACGGAGAAACCGTTTACAATCACAGCGGCGGCACCGGCGGCTTCCGCAGCTACCTTGAACTCGTGCCTGCCACCGGCCGCGCCACCGTGCTCTGGTTGAACAACGACACCCTGGAGCCCGCTTTGCTCGTCGCCCAAGTGCGCCGCCCGCCCGCTCCCGCCCCCACGCCCGTCGCGTCCTCCACGCCGCCACCGACACTCACGACCGCCGAACTGGCCACGTTCACGGGCGTCTACGTCATCGACAACCGCGCCCGCTTCACCGCCGTGCTTGGACCCGAACAGCAACTCGAGCTGCGGCTGACCGGCCAGCCGTTTATCCCCGTGCATGCGATCGCCCCTGATCGCTTTGCCGCGAGCGTTGTCGCTGCTAAATTCGAATTCACGCGTGACCACGCCGGGCACATCGACGGCGTCATCCTTCACCAAAACGGCCACACGGTCCCCGCCCGCCGCACCGACGAACCCGCCCCGCATGTCATCTTTTTATCGCCCGACAAACCTGGCGAATACCTCGGTCATTACCAACTCACGTCCGCCGCCGTGTTCGACGTCACCACGCGCGCCGGCCATCTCTTCGTGAAACTCACCGGCCAGCCAGCGTTTCCTGTCTTCTGCACTGCGCCCGACGAATTTGTCTACGACGTCGTTCCCGCCGCGCTCACCTTCGAGCGCGACGCCAACGGCTCCGTCACCGCCGTCGTCCTCCACCAAAACGGCCGCGACCAACGCGCGCCCCGCGTGAAAGACTGAGCGCAGCTCGCCGCGCGTTCGCCGACCAAGTTTCGTGGTCCGAACTGTGGGCCGGGCGCCCTCACCCCGCGCCCCCACGTGCCGGCCATGCCTGACGCCCGCCCACGCGCACTCCGCTCCGCCTCCTCACGACGGCGCGAACGTATAATACCCGTCCGGCGTCGGCCGGTGGTCTTCCTCCCACCAACGCCGCACCACCCACGCCTGCACCCGCGCCTCGACGCCTTCCGGCAAATGCGCATGCACCGCTAATTCCAGCGGCGCACCCTCCGACAGCGGCGCGAGCCTCACCTTGTAAACCACCCAAGAGCATCCGTAGCTCTGCGTGTTGCCGTGCTGCCGGCCATCCGGCACCGGCGTCGCGATGAGTTTCCGTCCACCCACGCTCATCATCACCTGCACAATCTGCACGACCGTCGGCGCGTAACGCCACTCCGCCGCGCCCTGCCGCAGTTGCACGACGACCGCGAGAATCGGCGTTCCATCCTCCTCCTCCAACGCCGGCAGCATCGCCGAAAAGCCATAGGATTTCCGTCGCAGTTGCTTCGCCTCAAACGCCGCCGCATCCGCAAACACCGCGCCCAGCCGCGCCGCCGGTTCACCTTCCCGCAACGCCACCGCCTGGCCCAGTCGCGCCGCCGCCGCCGCGCTCAACTCCCGCTCGGCCCAGCCCGTGCCCGCCCGTCGGGCGGACGTCACTTCGAGCAGCAGCGTCTCGAACGGTCGTAACCGCAACTCGACGACATCGCCCCGCCGAAACCTTTCCCCGTCAGTCCGCGCCAACCGCTGCCGCTCCGGAAAATGCGCGATCACGCTCACCGGGTCATCGTCGTTCGCGTCGAGGCCCAAACTCCCATCGAGTCGCAGCCGCAGCGGACGCGACGCAAAATGCGCATTGTGCACAAATACCAGCGCGCGTTCCCCGTCGCCATACGCGTAACCGTAAACGTCGTTGTGAAACGGGTCGCCGCCCACCAGCCGCCGCGTCCGAAAAAGCGCCGCGTTGTCCCGCGCGAATTTCTCCACCCACGCGAGAAACTGCACGTCCTCCTCCGTGAGCCGCGAAAGGTTGCCCCACAGATTCGGGAACAACCGCGAGCCGCGCCCGAGATCCATCACCAGCGATTCCCGCCAGCGCTCCAGCCCCATGAAGTTTCCCCAACGCGTGTCCGAGAGCCACACGCCCAGGCTGTCCTTCAAACGCGGCGGCACCGTCGTCGCGTGATGCGCGTTCTGGTCCTGCGCCAGCGTCACCGAATCGCGATAATATAGCGTCGGCACCGGGCTGGTGCCCGAGCCTTCCATGAAAAGTCCGGATTCAAAAATCGCGTCGCCATGCAGCGCCCAAAACGGTGACCGCAGCCCCCAATACCACATCACAAACACGTCCGGCGCGATCGTCCGCGCGCTGTTCGCGATGTCGATCAGCCTCTCATACATCGCCTCCGTCGCGTATTTTCCCGGCAGATGACCGTGCGTCGGATCGTCGCACTGATAACCGCCGCCATCGAACTTCAAAAACCGCACCCCGTTCTCCCGCACGTGATGCAGCACTGCGTTCTTCAGAATCGTATAATAGTTCTCCTCGCCGAGACAAAACACGACACCGTCCGCGCCGAGCGGATAACCTTCGCGCCAGCGTTGCACCGGCGGAATCCCATTCGCAAACGCCCCCGGATGATCCCAGCACGCCTGCAAACCCCAGCCCACCGCGAACCACAGCCCGAACTTCATCTTCAGTTCGCGCACCCGCTGCACGATCTTATCCGGTCCGTTCGGATAGGCACCGGGACGAAATTGCGTCAGGTCCGAGGCAAAATCCACCCACCCCGTGTCCAACGTGAAATAGTCGAACGCCACCTCTTCCTCCCGCAACGTCCCGACCAGATCGAGCACTTCCAGCGTCTGCTCGTCGTCGAGCGTCGGCGCCGCGCCCCACTGGTTGTTGATGCCAAACGGCGTGTAAGTGGACACAAACGCCGGCCGCTTCAGACTGCGCGTCTCTACGTAACGCAGAAAATGCGGATTCGCCTCCCCCGCCGCCGCCCCGCTCACCAGCGCCACCTGGCTGCGCCACGTCTCGCCCGCGCGCAATCGTCGACCGGGAAAGTGCGCCAGCCGCACGCGTCCGCGTTCGCCCGTGTTTTCTCCCGCCGGATGTTCGATCGCCGCAAAAACCTCATCCTCGATGAACACCGGTTGGCCCGCGCCACCGCCCGTCGTCGTCGCGCCGCACAGAAAATCGTCCAGCTCCACGTCGAGCAGCAGCAGCTCGGCGCGGCCGCGATTCGTCACCTCGATCCACTTGCGCCGCGTGGCCCCGTCCAACTCCACGTGCATCTGCACCGTGAGTTTCGGCGCGCTCGCTTGCAGCTCGAACGTCACCTTGCCCACGTCCGCGAGCCGCACGCCCTTCACCGCAAACTCCGTCACCCGCGCCAGCGGTTCCGCCACGCGATCCGTCGCCCCGGAAAACACGAGGCCCAGCTCCTGCACCCGCGACAACGGATAACGCAGCCCGCTCAACCGGTTCGCAAACGACCGGCTGCTCAGCCGCCCGTCCGTCCACTCGAAACGCCACGTCAGCTCGTCCGACGTGAGCGTCAGCTCGCGTTTCGGACGGCCGCCGACCCTCGGTCGACTTTCGCTCATGACGCGCCTTCCAGCACCACCACCCAGTCGTGGTCGCAATCCGCCGGCGGTTCAAAACGCAACTCGCCGCTCGCATCCGCCCGCACCGAAACCGCTTCCCCGAACGCGCCCGTCACCGGATCGAAATTACGCGCGCTCCACGCCGCGTGGGCGCCGAGTTGATGCACGACGATCGCCGTGGCGAGCGGCGCGTAGACGATTCGCACCGCGCCCGGAATACCCGCCGCCTGGGGACCGAAATACGTCGCATCCGGCGCACTCAACGCGCCCCGCGGACCTTCGCCGTGCCGCCACAACGTCTCCGCTTTCGCCCAGCCACCTTCCTCAAACTCAGCCTTTGTCCAGCCGTCCGCCTCGGCATCGCTCCACCGCCACGTCGCATCCGTCGCCACGCGTTGGACGCTGCCATCGTCGAGTCGCAGTTCCAACACCGCGAGAAATCCCGCCGGCTCTTTCGTCGCCGGCCGGTGTTCGACCCAGATCGTCAGCACATTGCTGCCTGCGTGCACGAAGCCCGCCAAGCCATCGAGCTGCGAACCGGTGACCCAATTCCATCCCGTGCCGGCCATCGCGCCATTGACCCGCGCTTCGATATGATTCGCGCCCGCCAGCCGCAGCCGCGCGCGCACCACGCGTCGACCCACCGGCGCGTCGAACGTCCTTCGAAAATAGCGCCGGTAAAACGGCGCGTCGGCCGGCACCGCGTCGCGCGAACTCCAGATCCATTGCGCGTCATCGAAAGCGAGCCACGGATCGCCGGCGAAACTCGCCCACTCCGGATGCGGCCGGAAACGCGCCCACTCGAACCGCTCGAATAGACGCTTCCCCAGCGCCACTTGCGCCGACCCCGCGAAGTTCATCGCCTCATCCCATGGCGTCGTGCCGTAGTCTCCGCCGTGCGGTGACGCCCCGTGCGACCGCCCGCTGCGGTTCACTTGCCAGATGCCGTTCGCACCATACGTGTGCCCGGCCGCGCCATTGAGCACGCACGACCAGAACATTCGCCGTGGCCACGCCGTGACAATCGTGCCGTTCAACATCTCGTAACACGGTTCGCCATCAATGATCGGCATCCGCGGCGCGGCGGCGTAGCTCTCGCGCACCGTGCGAATCGCCGGCTCGACCGCTTCGTTCAACGCGTGCGGCGTCTGCAACAAATCGAAATCGAGCAACGCCGCGTCGTCCGTCGCGTTGCGCGCCGTGTACTTGTCGATCGCCGTCGGATGAATCGTCAACGGCCGCCGCCACGGATCGGTGTCGCGAATGTAGCGCAGGATTTCCGTCCAGCCCTGCACCTGCCCGCGATCGTCGAAGGGAAATTTCGGATGCAGATACCACGGCAGATTCGCCTCGCCCGCGGCGCACCACACCATCGGCCATGCGCCGTAGCGCGCGATCACGTTGCGCCAGTGCGTTTTGATTTTAGCCACGCCCATCCACGGCATGAAATAACCCCACAAGCCGACGAGACACGGCGTGATCCCGCTCGCCACCAGATGCGCCAGCTTGCGGTCCGCCGCCTCGAAATACTCCGGCCGCAGCCGCGCGTAGTCCGGCTCCCACGGATAACCCGCTTCGTTCGCACCGCGCGGATCGAAGGCCGGCATGTCCGGATAAAGTCCACCGACGATCTGCACCACGTTGAACCCCTTCTCCTTCCGGTCCGCCGCCAGCCGTTGAAAGTCCTGCGGCCATTCGAGGCGGTGGCACAGCCCCATCCACCACGTATCGCCGAGCCAGAAAAACGGCGTGCCGTCCGCGTGTTCGAAGTGCCGCTTGTCCGCCGCCACGCGCACGGGCCCGTGCCGCAGCAAGGCGTTGTCTCCCGTGTAAGGCGTGATCTCGACCGTCCCGGTCAACGCCGCCAGCTCGCGTTCGTCCGCGCGCGAAGATTCCACGCGAAACCCGTGCGTCCCCACTTGGCTCGAAGCGTAACGCACCCGCCAGTTTTGGCCGCCCGCCCAAAACGCCGGCACGCGCAATTCGCGCCCATCCGGCTCGACGAACACCGCGTCGATGAGCAGCTCCTCCGGCGGGTTCGCGTAGGTGCCGCGCGTCGTCAACGCGAGTTCAACGGCAACATTCGTTTCAGTGCGCAGCGAGGGGGATGAACGCGACATGGGGGAGCCAACGAGGAAGACCCACACCCTAGCCTCCCGGCGCGTGCAGAGCCATCCAGACTTTGAGCAGACAGTTTAGCTTTTTGAGCAACGCCGTCCCGCGCGCGCGTCCTCCTGAACGCCGCGCTCCGACACCCCGTCGCGGCCCGCCGTGCAACCCGTGTTTTTATTCGTTCACCCTTCCACGAGCCACCGCCGGAAGCGCTTGATCTCCGACAGCGTGCCGAGCACCAGCACACTGTCTCCTTCGAGTAAACGCTCGTCGCCGCCAGGATTCAAAATCTGCTGCCCCGGCCGCTGAATGCCCACCACCCGCACCCCCGTGTGCATCGCCACACCAGATGCCGCGAGCGTCTGGCCCGCGTGCGGCCCGGCGGGCACGCGACACGTCTCCAGCACGCTGCCGCCAAACTCCTCCGCCTCACCATGGCGGCGTTGTTCGCTCTCCAAAAATTTTTGCGCCGCCCGGTTCTGTTCCGTCGCCCCCAGCAACAGCAACTTGTCGCCCGGATACAGCGCGACATCGGGCGAAGGCGACGACACCACGTAGCCGTTGCGCTCCACCTCCACGACCGAAGCGCCGAAGCGGGCCGGAATGGCGAGCTCCCGCAACGCCTTCCCCGCATACGAAGCGGCATCCGGCACCACGCATTCCCCGAGGTGCAACTGCCACGCCTCCAGATTTTCGCCCAACGTGATCCGCGCCTGCTCGCGCGAGTTCGTCGCATCCGCCAGCACTTGCTGCAACGAATTCTGCCACGTGCTGTGCCAGTAGATCAGTCGCTGCGAAAAAACGGCGACCACCAGCGCCGCCGCCGCCGCGAGCACCGCCCAGCCCCAGCCTGGCAGTTCTTCCAGCGGCACAATCGCATACAACCAATACGCCAGCCCCACCGCCCCCACCGCCTTGATCGTCCGCTCCACCAGCGGTGCCGGCAAATGCCCCCGGCCCACGGATTCTCCCGCGATCATCGCCACCGTCGCCAGATTGCGCCAGATCGCCACGAGCGGCACCAGCACGAGCACCGTGACCAACGCCCAGAAACCATACGTCACCACGTTCTCGTGCTGCCACGAGGCGAGAAACATGTCCTCCGCCGAGGCCAGCACCGGGCTCGAAAAAATCAGCACGCCCGTCACGAACAACCCCTCGATCGCCATCTGCCCGAGCCGCCCGCGCACCAGCTTCCACGCCAGCGGCGGCGCCGGCCGCTCCTGCATTTGCTGCATCCAGCGATGATACGCGTCCATCGCCCGCAACAACCACCCCGGCTCCACGCGTTCCGCGAACCGGATGATGGCATCCCGATGGCGGTTCATCACCGGCATCGCAAACACCGTCAAAATCGAGGCGCCCACCGCCACCGAATAAAACTCCGCCGGCAGCAACGCCGCCGCTACCCCCACCTGCGCGATGATGAACGAAAACTCGCCCAGCGGCGTGAGCAGCAACCCCGCCCGGTGCGCCTCCCGCGGCGGCGTGCCCACGATGATCAGTGCCAGCCCCGTCGCGATCGGCCGCGCCACCAACGCGAATGCCGCCAGCCCCAGCACCCACGGCCACGCCGACAACACCAGCCGCGGATCGATCATCATGCCAATCGACACGAAAAACACGCTGCTAAACACGTCGCGCAATCCGCCAAACGCCCGCTCGACTCCGCTCTTCTGCGGCATCTCCGCCACGATCGCCCCAAACAAAAACGCCCCCAGCGCGATCGAATAACCCGCCTTCACCGCCGCCAGCGCGAGCAGGAACAGCACGCCCGCCACCACGATCGTCTGCAACTCCGGATCCGCCCGCGCCTCCAGCCGACGCATCAACCGCGGCACCAGCAACAGCCCGCCGCCAATCAACAACACCACAAACGCGCTCAGCCCTCCGAGCAGCGACCCCATCCCTTCGCCCGTCCCCCGCGGCACCTGGCTTCCCAACACCGTCAACATCACCACCGCCACCACGTCTTCCAACACCGTGATCCCGAGCGCGAGCTGCGACGACCGCTCGTGCGCGAGATTCAGCTCGCTCACGATCTTCGCGATCACCGCCGAACTGGACACCATCAACATCGCCGCCACGAACAGCGTTTGCGCCGCCGGCCAGTGCACCGCGAGCCCGAGCAACCGCGTCAAGTTCAACACGAAAAACGCCCCCAGCGCCGTGCCCACGATCGTCGTCACGCCGAGTCGTCCGAATTTCGTGAGGCTCAATCCCAGCCCGATGGAAAACATCAGAAACACGAGGCCCACCTGCGACAGCGCCATGATCCGCCCCTCGTCCACGATCATGGAAAACGGCGGCGTGTGCGGCCCGATGATGACGCCCGCGAGCAAGTAGCCCACAATCACCGACAGCCCGATGCGTTTGCACAACACACCCGCGACTCCCGCGGCGAGCAGGAGCGTCGCAAAATCCTGGATGAGGTCGACCCCTTGCATGCGCTCGCGCTACTCTCCCGCCCTCCGTTCCCACGCCAAGACCAATTTTCCCGCCGCCGCCCTCCGCGGCGCGCCCCGCCCAAGCGCCCGACTTCGCGCGGCCCTCACGGATTCCGGTCAATCGGGTCGCCCGGCTCCTCGTAACGCGTCTGGTAAGTTTTATTGCCCGCCGCGAGCTTCAGAAACTTGTCCAGCGGCACCACGTCCACCGGCTCACTCAAACGCCCCAGAATCGCCGCCACTTTCTCCACCGAATTCCGCTCCCGCACGTGCATCAGCAGGAAATACGGCCGCTGCGGATTGAGCTGGATCATCTCCTCCAAATCCGCCGCCGCGTCCGCGATCGGCCGTCGCACATCGAGGTAGTAGTCGTAGCTGATCAGCGGCTTCCCGTCGCGCAAATCAAACGTCCGCGCCGTCCCGTAACCGTTGATGAAACCGATGACGTGCGGAAACTCGTGATAGTAGCGATCGACGAGTTCCTTCGGCAGGTCCGTGTTGCCCACGTGCCGGTTGCCTTCCGAGTAGTCCATGATCTCGAGCACGTGCAGATCCAGCAGCTTCATCAAATCTCGCGCATCCTTCATCAACGCCGGAAACTTGGCCGGCGGAATCGATTTCGGATACATGTAACCCGGGCCGCTGAGCCCGCCGATGAAGTAGTCGTTCGGCGTCTTGTCCTCGTAGAAAAACTGCAGCGCCGGCGGATTCATCCACGACCAGTTCATCAACACCTGCCACGCATACGGAATCTTCCCGCGCCCCGGCTGCGTCCACGCGCCGATGCCCATCGAATCCGTCGCCACCGCCGCAATGTAAACCTTCTTCTCCGGCGTCAGTTTCGCATCGAGCGCCACCGACTGGTTGTTCGTGTAATGAAAATCCGGCGTCAGCGGAATCTGACACGTGAACGACACGTTCGGCAGGTTGTGCAGCCCCTCCATCTTCAACCCGAAATTGCCCACGAGCGTCGTATGCTGCCCTTCCGTGTCTTTTCCGTAAGAATGCCAGCCCAGCACGATGCTCGCCGGATGCTGCCCGCCGAGAATCTTCTTCTCCAGCGCCAGCTCCTGCGGGTGTTTCGGATTCGCCGACAAATCCGTGAAAAACGCCCGCTGCATCACCCCGAAATCCGCGATGCCCGGCTGCATCTCATCCCCCGCCGGCCCGCCGAGCAGCACGTAGTAATCCCGCGAACACTTCGTCCAGTAATGATCATACGCCCACTGATAAATCGCGTGATCCGGCTGCCCCGTGAAGCGGCCGCGCAAATCGGCGATTTTCTTCAACCCGTGCTTTTCCACGAGCGGAATGAGGTCCTCGTTCACGACGACCGCGTCCTCCACGCCGGAAATCGTGAACGCCACGATCAGCGACGAACGCACGCTCTTGTCCCACACCACATAGCCCTTCGCATAACGCGCGAACTTCGTCAGCGCCGCGTCCGCATCGTCCTCCGCCAGCCGGTCAAACTTCACGCCGTGCCGCCGCTCGAGAAACCCGATCAGCGGACGCACGATCTCCCACTGCCAGTCCTTTGGATATTCGAGATAGATCCGCGGGTAATCGCGATTCGCGAGCCCCTGCAACGACAGGAGCAACGCGTGCACCGGCACGTCGCCGTCCATCCGCCAGTCGTGAGACAGCGGAATCAACGTCGCCTCCGCCGGCGCCTTGTCCACGCGATGCGGAATCGGCTGCGCGTGCGCCACCGACCACGCCGCGAACGGCACGGCGAACATCAAACCTAAGGTGAAAATTTTGGGGAATTTCATGAGCGCTGCGCGTAAGGTTGAGCGGGTTTATTCCGCGTTCTCGCCGTCGACCGCGGTCCCGATCGACTTGTCGCCCGGCCGCTTGAAGACATACACCAACGGCTGGTTGCGCGTGCTGCGCAATTCAATGACCGTGAGTTGGGTGCCGCTGGCCGAGAGCCGGTAGTCCGTGATCACGTTGACCGGGTGCGGCCCCTGTTGCGTGTCGAGAACGAAGTCCGCCGTCGTCCGCAAAATCCGCCCGCCCTCCAGCAACTGCACCCGCACCTTCTTCGTGTGGTCGCCGCCGCTGTAGGCGCCGAGATGCCGGTTCGCACTCCACCACGGCAAGGGCACCACGTTCACGTCCTTCGCGAGATCGAGCGCCGTCACTTCGTCGTAGGACCTCCGGCCCGCCGCGAGATGCCGCGTCAACGTCACCTTCCCGCCGTCGACCGCGATCGTCAGATCCATCGTCTGCCACGCCGCGAGATCGACACTCGCCGCCGGGTCCATTCGCCACGTGCCCGCCATGCGCGCGAGCTGAGGGTTTCCGTTCGCTGCTTCCGCCGTCGCAGCGACGGATAGCAGAGCCGCCCAAAACAAAATGACGCGATACATGCCCGCACAAAGTGCCCACCCACTTCGCGTCTCAAATTGAATATTTCTGAAAGATTCCTTTCCGGACGTGAGGCCGCCGACGCTCCCGAGCGCCACCCGCTGAGGTCCAAAAACGAAGCAGCCGGGGACGATTGCCCCGGCCGCTTGCGCGCAGAACAAGTGCCCGGCGACTTACGCCTTGCCGGCCTCTTCGTTGCTCACCGGCTTGAACGCCGGCCGCCCATACCGCTGTTTCGGCGGCGTGCCATACGGGTTGTGTTTAAACTCGTCCACCCCGCGGCACATGTAGGCTTTGAAATTCGGATTCACCGACAAATCGTTTTTCACGTTCGTCCCGGAATAACGGAGAGTCAGTCCCGCACGCCGCCGATCCGACGGGTTCGCCTGCGAGCCGTGGATGGCGCGATCGTCGTGCAGCGAGCACTCGCCCGCCTTCAGGCGAAACTGCACCGCGGAGTCCGCCTTGAAATCCGTGCCGTCGGCCAGTTCGAGCGTGAGCACCGAGGAGGTTTGTTCGGAACGCCGATGCTTGATCACGCCGCCGCGATGCGAGCCGGGGATGAGCTTCATCCCACCGTTGACCTCGTCGACGTCATCAAACGCCAGCCACACCGTCACCGAATTGTTCGGCGCCATCGGCCAGTAGTAAGAATCCTGATGCCAGCCGACGGTCGACATGCTGTGCGGCTCCTTGATGAAGAAGTTGCTCGCCCACAGATAGAAATTCGGCCCGAGAATTCCTTCCACCAGATCGAGAATCTTGGGGTTCATTCCGATCTCGTAGAGATAGGTGCTCGTCTCGTGCCATTCACGAATGTCTTTCGTCGTCTCGCCCGGTTCGAGTAACGCGAGCAAGTGCGGCAACTCCGCGTTGATGCGCGCCATTTCCTCGCGCGTGTAGATCGGCGGCAGACCGAGCAGGTAGCCGTTTTCATGATAGAAACGCTTCTGCTCTGCGGTGAGCTGGTAGGGATTGGATTGGGTGGCGGTGGACATAAAGAAAAAGTGTTGGGTGTAACGGGGGGCGCAACCGGGCGGATCAATTCCGCGCCGCCGGCTCCGGCGGAGTCCGCTCCTTGCGGCCGTAACGCTGCGTCGGCACGGGACCGTAATAGGTGTGGCCGTAGGTATCGACGCCGCGGCACAAATGCGCCGTGAACTCCGGGCTCTTGCCCACGTCGGCTTTCACGTTCGTGCCCGAGTAACGGATCGTCAGACCCGCGCGCCGCCGGTCCGACGGATTCGCCTGCGAACCATGGATCGCGCGGTCATCGTGCAGGGAAATCTCCCCCGCTTTCAGCCGGAACTGCACCGCGTCATCGACGTTGAACGTGCCTTCTTCGAGTTCGAGTTTGATGACCGCCTTGTCGTCGTCTCGCTGGCGATGCTTGATAATCCCGCCGCGATGCGAGCCCGGGATGAGCTTCATCCCGCCATTGACCTCGTCCACGTCGTCAAACGCCAGCCACGCGGTCACCGTATTACACGGCGAGAGCGGCCAGTAGTAGGCGTCTTGATGCCACGGCACCGTCCCCGCGCTGTGCGCCGGTTTGATGAAAAAATGGCTGCCCCACACGTAGAAATTCGGGCCGAGAATCCCCTCCACCAGATCGAGAATCCTGGGATTCATCACGATCTCGTAAAGAAACGCGCTCTCGTGGTGCCACTCCCGCATGTCGTTCGTCGTTTCCCCCGGCCGCAGCAGGGCCAGCAGGTGAGGCAGCTCCGCATTCAGCCCCGCCATTTCTTCCGCCGTATAAATGGGCGGAAGTCCCAGCAGGTAGCCGTCGCGCAGATAAGCCTCCCGTTGCCGGTCGGTGAGCTGACGGGAAGGTGTTTGAGTGGTGGACATCGGGGGAAGAAAGCCCGCGGGTGAAATCAGCGGAAACAAGCGACCCCGACCTTATCACGCCGGCGCGAAAAGCGCGTTCAGATTATTCGTTGGAAATGTATAGATTCTTAGGCCACCGTAAAAATAACTGAACGCCAGCTCTTCCCGTGAAAGTTTATCGCGATCCCCAGATTATCAGCGGCTTTCTTTACGAACGCCCCGTCGACGAGCTCGCTGCGCTCACGCATTGCGGCGAGGCGCTTTGCTGCCGCGGCCACCATCGCTCGCTGCACAGCCACGAGGGCTTCGAATTCCTCTACCTCTCGCGCGGCGTCGCCACGTGGCGCGCCGGCGGCGAGGTCAGCACGCAGGAGATGAGCGATCTCTATGTCGCCTTCCCCGGCGAAAAGCACGGCACCGGCCCAAAGCCCAATCCCGAAAACCACCATCTCTGGGTTGGCCTCAAGCTCGACGCGCTCGGCCCCGCCGCTCGCCAGCTCGCCACGGAACTTCGCGCCCGCCGCGTGCGTCTGCTCACCAGCTGCCCCGAAGTGGAACCCGTGCTGCGCGGCCTGGTGGCGCAGGTGGTGGCGCATCACCCGCGGCGCCTCGAAGCCGTCTCGGCTTACATCCAGCTCTTTGTCACTCTCGTGAGCCAGCGGCTCGCGATCGGCCGCGAGCGCCCGCCTGCCGCGACCGCCCTGCCCTATTCCTTCCCCGTGCAACGCGCCATTGCGTTCATGGAGCAAAACCTCGACCGCCGCGTGCCGCTCCGCGACCTCGCCGCGATGGCCATGGCGCGCAGCGTCCCCCATTTCTGCGCGCAATTCCGGCGCGAAGTCGGCGTCAGCCCCGCCGCGCATCACCTGCAACTCCGGCTCGCGGCCGCCCGCCTCACCCTGCGGCAACCCGCGGCCGCCATCACTGAAACCGCACTCCGCCACGGCTTCAGTTCCTCGCAACACTTCAGCACGCTCTTCCGCCGCAGCTACGGTCTCACCCCGCGCGCGTGGCGTCACGGCAGCAAAGTCGCTCCCGCTCCCTAAGGCCGCGCAATGTGGCCGCAGGGCGTGCGCCAGGCACCCTCGCGGCTGCGACGCTGGGCGGGGTGCCCTCACCCCGCGCTCAGCCTCCATTCGCCCCGCGCCTCACCCCTCACTCACTTCGCGACCGTCGCTTCTTTCGGCCAGCGGCCGTAGGCCGAAAACGGCACCGGCGTCTTATCGTAAACCTCCCGACGGCGAACGTATTCTTCGTAACGCGTCACCGTTTCCGGATGCTGGCGGCTCTGCACGACGAAATCCGCTTCCGGTGGATAACACGCCACCGTGACCTTCTCATCAAAACCCGGCGTGGCCAGATCGCCGAGCTCCTCCAATTCCGGCCACAGCCCCGCGTTGTTCGGCACCTCCGCCGACTGATAACGCAGATCGACGCTCCAGCGAATGTGGTCCGAGTAATTCGGCGTCGAACAATGCGGCGTGCGATTCGTCATGAACACCACTCCGCCCCGCGGACACGCCGCCGTCACCGCCCGACGCGGATCGGCGGGGAGATCTTGGTCCTCGATCACCAAAAAGCCCGCGTTGCCGCCCGTCCGGTGTTCTGCGACCCGGCCCTTGTGCGTGCGCGGCAGAATCTGCATGCAGCCATTTTCCACGGTCGCATCCACCAGCGGCACCCAGCAAGTGATGATCAAATGCTGGTCGCACGACGCCGCCAGGTAACCGCTGTCCTGATGCCACGGCACAATCCCCCGCCCCAGATTCGGCAACTTCGGCCGGATGCGATACACCGACGACGCGATGATTTCTTCCGTGTCCAGCAACGCGCTCACCGCCGCCAGCAACCGCGGATGCGCGATCACGTCGAACATCTCCGGCGCGTGAAATCCGCCGCCGCGCAACCCCTCCAGATGCCGCATGATCGCCTCGCCGTTCTCCTTTGAATCGCGATAGATCGCCGCGAGCCGGTGGTCGAAATCCAGCTCCGCATGCAACTTCGTCAATTTCCCGTCCGCCTGCAGCTCGCAGGCTTTGCGGTCGATGGCGACCGCCATTTCCCGCCGCAACGGCTCAAGGTCCGCCGGCGCGAAGACATTGGGCGCGATCAAGAAGCCTTCGTCGTGGAAGGATTTGACCTGGGCCGGCGTGAGGGGAAGGGGAATGCTCATCGGGCCAAAGTATCGCATGCCCGCCCGCGGCCGGCAATAGCCCGCAATCACCTTTGCTGGTGGATAAACACCTTCCACGATTTCGCCCCGGAGCACGTCCAGTATCCACTCGCCAACGTTCCGCGCCTTCCCACCATCCGCCGACCATGCCCACGACGTTTCCCGACGGTCGCCCCTCTGCTCAACTTCGCCTCGCTGCCCGCGATCAAGGCGTCATCTTCCGCCATGGCGAAGGTCCCGCGCAGTGCGACATGTTGGGCGCGCGCGAAGCCAATGTCTTTCTCGAGGACGGCGTGTATCATTTGTTTTACGACGGCGCCGGACCGCGCGGCTGGCTCGTGTGTCTCGCCACCAGCCGCGATCTGGTTCACTGGGAGCGCCACGGGCCCCTGCTCGACTTCGGCTCGCCCGGCTCGCCCGATTCCGCCACCGCCACGTCGCCGTGGGTCATCCACGACGGCACGCAGTGGCGCATGTTTTACGTCGCTTCGCCGAATGCCTCGCCGGCTCCCGATTACATCCCGTCCTTCCCCTACCTCACGCTCACCGCGACCGCCCCCCGGCTCGCCGGACCGTGGACGAAACACTACGACGTGCGCCCCTTCGTCCCGCAACCAGGCACATGGCACTCGCTCACCGCCAGCCCCGGTTTCGTGCTGCGCGAAGGCGGCGAGTATCTGCAGTATTTCAGCTCCACCACCGATTCACCCGCGGGCATCTACCAACGCACGCTCGGCCTCGCCCGCACACGCGACCTCGCCGGATCGTGGACGATCGATCCCGAACCGCTCTTCCCCGTTAACGAACAGGTGGAAAACACCTCCGTCTACTTCGAGCCCACGAATGGCCTGTGGTTCTTGTTCACCAACCACGTCGCCTCCGAACGCCGGGCCGACGGCACCATCGGCGAGTGGTGCGATGCCATTTGGGTTTACTGGTCGCGCGATCCCCGCCGTTGGGACCAGCACCAGAAGGCCATCGTCCTTGATCGGCACAATTGCACGTGGTCCCAACGCTCGATCGGCATGCCCTCCGTGCTCCCGATCGATGGCCGCCTCGCGCTCTTCTACGACGGCAACCACGGCGAAATCTCCACCAACATGCAGCGCGATGTCGGCCTCGCGTGGCTCGACCTCCCGCTCCGCCCACCGGCCTGAGCGCTCAGGCCCGCGCCGCCGCCGACCGCGCGTGGTGCCCCGTGCGAAACGACTTCCACGCCATCGCCGCCGCCACGAACAGCAACGCCGCCGCTTCGAAAAACGCGATGCCCGGCAGGTGCACCCACGTGTCCGCCGCGATGAAATAGCCGAAGCTCCACGTGGCGATCATCGGCGCGAAGATCGCCGCGAGGCTGTTCAAGCCCGCCAGCGATCCCTGCACCGCCCCCTGCTCATCGCCCGGCACTTCGCGCGTGATCAATGCCTGCGCCGCCGGCCCGGCGATTCCGCCAAACCCGCCCGCCACGATCAGCGCATAAATCATCCAGCCCTGTGTCGCCATGCCGTAGCCGATCATCACGAGGCCGGATAACACCAGGCCCACGAGCAACCCGCGGCGTTCTCCGAGCCAGCCCAAGATCGGTTTCACGAGCCGCCCCTGCACGATCATGCTCATCACGCCGACGAGTGCGAGCGACACCCCCACCTGCCCCGTCTGCCAGTGGTAACGATACGCCGTATAGAGCACCCAGATGCTCTGGAGCATCACCGAGCCGAACATGAACACGAACTGCATGCCCGCGAGATCGAGCACGCCCTTGAACTTTCGCAGCAGCAGCAGCGATCCCACCGGATTCGCCCGCCGCCACGAAAACGCCCGGCGCTTTTCCGGCGGCAACGACTCCGGCAGCACCGCAAGGCCATAGAGCCAGTTCAGCCCCACGCACCCCGCCGCGGCGAAAAACGGCAGCCGCAAATTGATCTGCCCTGCGAGCCCGCCGATCGCCGGCCCCAGCACGAAGCCCACGCCAAACGCCGCGCCCACCAACCCGAACGCCTGCGCCCGCTTTTCCGGCGGCGTCACATCCGCGATGTAGGCGTTGCACGCCGCCAGCGCCCCCGCCGTCACTCCCGACACCAGCCGCGCCGCAAACAACCAGCCCAAATTCGGCGCGAAGCCCATGATCAGATAATCCAGACCCGTGCCCGCCAACGCCACCAGGATGATTTTCCGTCGACCGAAACGATCCGACAGCGCGCCCAAAATCGGCGACGCCACGAACTGCATCACCGCGAAGATCGCCACCAGCCACCCATAGTCGTGCGACGCCTGCGCGACGTTGCCGTGCTCGAATTCCGTCACCAAGCCCGGCAGCACCGGCACCACGATGCCGAACCCCAGCACGAGCATCACCAACGTGACAAAAATAAACCCGACGGCCGGAGTGCGCGCGCGCGAATCGCTCATCCCGCCGAACCGTGGCCGGCGGCCCGCCAAACGCGAGCCCGCAGCAGCCCGGCGCCCTGTCCCGCGCTCGCCTACAACTGCGAGCGAAACAGGCCGCAGAACCAATCCGCGCCCTTCTCCCATACCGACCGGTTCTCGAACTCCTGCTGCGTCAACCGCCGCGAGTTCTTCAAGTCGTGGTTGAAGACCGCCACATTTTTCCGCGCCACATCCGCATCGATGATGTTCGCGCTCACCTCGTCGTTGATCGAAAACGACCGGTTGTCGAAGTTCACCGAACCGATCGTCACAAACACATCGTCCACGATCATCACCTTGCAGTGCAGCATCGCCGGTTCGAAGAGGTAAAACTCCACGCCGTGCGCCAGCAGCGGACCCCACCGCGAACGCGACGCCATCCGACCGAAGTGCGAATCGTTTTTCGCCGGCACGATCACCTGCACCTTCACGCCCCGGTCCCGCGCGAGCAGCAACATGCGCGTCGAAAGATCATCCGGCACGAAATACGCATGCTCGATGCGGATGGACTTTCGTGCGCCCGCGATCGCGAGCAGGTAGGACATCCGCGCGTTCTCCGGGTTTTCTTGCGGCCCGCTCTTCAGGCACTGCGCTTTCGCGCGACCCACGGCATACGTCTCCGGAAAGTAATCCGGCCCCAGCAACACTTCCGCCGTGGTCTGCAGCCAGTTCGTGGCGAACACCGCCTGCATCTCCCGCACCACCGGGCCTTCGATGCGCACCTGCGTCTCCCGCCAGTGGTCCGGGTCGTCGCCATTGCCGCTCCACGTGTCGCTGATGCACATGCCGCCCGTGAACCCCACCTTGCCATCCACGATGAGCAGCTTGCGATGCGTGCGGTGGTTGATGTCGGGCTTGATGTCATACCAATGCTCGCGCCCATACGTCAGCAACTTCACCCCGGCCTTCTTCAACCGGTCGCGGTCCTCGTTCTTGAATTTCAACGTCCCCATCCCGTCCACGATCACGTTGACCTTCACGCCCGCCGCCGCCCGTTCGTTCAGCGCCGCGATGAATTCATCGCTGATTTTGCCGGACTCCCAGATGTAGGTCTCCAGCGTGATCGTCTTCTTCGCCTCCCGCACCGCTTTCAACATCGCGGGGAAAAACTCCACGCCGTTCACGAGCATTTGCACGTCGTTGCCACGGCTGAACTCCGCGCCCAGCAGCGGCCCGACCGAGTCCGCGAACGCCACATCCGCCGGACCGGTCGGCAGCTCGATCGGATGTTCGACGATGCTGGCGGTCGTCAGCCAGAAATAGCCGGCGCCCAAAACCACCACCGCCACGATCCAGATCCACAATCGCGACCAGTCGCCTTTTTCATGCACCCGCTTGGGTTTCTGACGGCGGGGAGAGTGGCGATGAAACAGCGACATTGAAGGGAAGGTGCCACTCGACGGGTTGCCGCGGCGCGCAGTCTCGACCGACGCTTGGGCAACCAGTTCCGCAACCGCGGAGCCCGCGCCCAACTTTCCGGTCCATCGCTTCCTCCGCATGTCCGCGTCCCGCTCCCCTTCCTCCCGCCCGCCCCGCCGCGCGCCCCGCGTGTGGGCCATTGTCTTCGGCGCCCTCGCGCTCGGCACGATCGCCGCGCTGTTGTGGCGCACGCAACTCGACTGGCACGAGGTCGTCGCCTGGGTCGAGGCGCTCAACGCCCCGCTTCTCCTCGTTCTTTTCTGCCTGCTTCCGCTCACCGGTTTTTCCATCACCGTCTTTTATCTCGTGATCGGCGCGCGCTTCGGCCCGCTGGTCGGCGGCGCCTTCGTGGCCGGCGCCACCGCCGTCCACCTGCTCGGCTCGCACCTCATCGCGCGCAGCTTTTTACGCGGGCCACTCGAACGCTTCCTCGCGCGCCGCCATCGGCACCTGCCCCACATCCCGGAAGGCGAAAATGCCGGCATCGCCCTCATGGGCGCGCTCGTGCCCGGCCCGCCCTACTTTGTGCGCAATTACCTGCTCGCCCTCAGCGGCGTTCCGCTCCGCATCTACTTCTGGATTTGCCTGCCCGTTTACGTCGCGCGCTCTTACGTCGCCCTCTGCGTGGGCGATCTCGCCGATTCCCCCGATGCCCGCACCCTCGCGATCCTCGCCGGCGTTTATGTCGTCAAGCTCAGCGTGTGCGCCTACGTCCTCTGGCGCCTGCGCCGACGCTACCGCCTCACCCACCCCGCCACGCATCCCGCCGCCGTCACGTGAACAGCTCCCCTTGTTGCAACGCCTCGCGCTTCGCCGCGTCCAGCGTGCTCAACGCCAGCATCTGCATCATCGTCAACCGCCCCGTCTCGGGATCGCGCGCCAACGCCCGCAACAGCCACGCCCCCGCCAGCGCATCGTAAAGCGCCGCGTGATAGTGCCGCCGCTCCGCCGGACAATGCGCCGCCGCCAACGCGTCCAGCTCCGCCTGCCCCCCTGTCGCGCGCACCACATCCTCCAGCCGGCCCGATGCCGCCCGCGGAAAAAAATGCGCAAACAGCCGCGCCGAATCCAACCACGGCCCCCACTCGACGACGCTCTGCCCCGGGCGCGAAAAATCCGGCGACCTCCGCGGATACGGCCACACCGCCTTGAGCAACGCGTTTTCCGCGCCCGCGTAATGTGCCGCCAGCGGCCCCGCCTCCCGCAACCCCGCAAAATAATCCCACTCCGCGCTGAACGGCGCCGCTCCCGCCACGCGCGCCGCATCCAGCCCGTGCACCGCCGTGTCCTCCCGCCGCACGGCGCCGCGCGCCGCGCACAGCCGCGTCCGCGTCGCCGTGATTTCCCCCTGCTCCAGCGTCACCACGCCAAATTCCAGAATCCCCGAACCTACGCTCCCCTCGAAATCGAGGAAAAACACCCGTTGCTCCCGCCACGCGCTCACGCCCGCCCCGCCTCCGCCGTGCCCGCCGCCCCACGCCGCGCCGGCCCCCGCCGCCGCCGTGGTTCGTTTCGCTTGGTAGCCATGCTTCGTGAAAACAGGCGGCGCGCGCGGGCACAAGTTCGGACGCCGCTATCGGGCGCCCCGTTTCGTTTCCGCCCTTGCCAACACTTCGCCCCGCGCGTCACTTCTTCCCTCCGCATGGCTGGCGTAATCACTCCCCTCCTCGACCCTTCCCGCGTGCTGCTCGGTGTGCAAAGCACCAAGCGCACCGCCGCCCTGCACGAGGTCGCCGCCCTCCTCGAAGCCCATTCGGAGATGACCCATTTCCAAGGCTTCTACGACGAACTCCTCGCCCGCGAACGGCTCGATACCACCAGCCTCGGCAACGGCGTCGCCCTCCCTCACGCGCGCACCGACCACGTGAAAAAAATCGTGCTCGCCGTCGGCCGCAGCGACCAGGGCATCGTGTTTGAAAACAGCAACGAGACCATTCGCCTGCTGTTCATGCTCGGCACGCCGAAGGCCAATCCCGGCGCCTACCTTCAAGTGGTCGGCACTCTCTGCAAAATTTTGAAGGACCCCGCGAATCGCACCGCGCTGCTCACCGCCGCCACGCCCGCCGAGTTCATCGCCGCCCTCGCCGCCGCCGAAGCGAAACTCTTCGCCGCCTGACTCGCGGCGCCGCGCACCGGCCCGATTTTTTCCCGCGCCCATGCCCGTCATCAGCGCCGGAATTCTCCTGCACCGCCAGCGATCCGGAAGTTGTGAGGTTTTCCTCGTGCATCCCGGCGGCCCGTTCTGGGCGAAAAAAGACGCCGCCGCGTGGTCCATCCCCAAGGGCGAGTGCGCCGCCGGCGAAGACCCGCTCGTCGCTGCGCAACGCGAGTTCACCGAAGAAACCGGCTTTCGCGCCCCCGGCCCGTTTACTCCCCTCGGCGAAATCAAGCTCTCCAGCGGCAAACGCCTTCTCGCCTGGTCAGCGCCCGGCGACTGCGATCCGGCGCGGATCGTGAGCAACACGTTTCGTCTCGAATGGCCGCCCCGCACCGGACGTTTCGCGGAATTTCCCGAGATCGACCGCGCCGCATGGTTTCCCCTCCCCGTCGCCGCCGAAAAGCTTCACCGCTCCCAACTCCCGCTGCTCTCCGCCCTGGCTCTCTGAAGAACGTCGCCGACGCGCTGGACGTGTGCGTTCGCCCGCCTCTTTCGTCCCACACCAGGCTGCCGCTGCCCGCTTCCCGCGCCTTGCCTTCCGCGATTTATGACGCAGCCTCTGCGGTTCTCTTAACCTCACGCTCGTCCGCGACCGACACCTCGATCGCAACCGTGCGTGACCCCATCCTCACCATGCGTCTTGTCCCCCTGTTCCCGCCGGCCGCTCGCGCCGCGCTGCTCCTCCTCCCGCTCGCGTTCTCGGCGACTTTCGCCGCCGATACCGCCAGCACCGCCCCCATGCCCGCCACCAATCCCCTCCTCCAGCCCAGCACGCTGCCGCTGCAGTTTCCCCGCTTCGACCTGATCAAGGACGAACACTTCGCGCCCGCCTTCGAAGCCGGCATGGCCGAGGAATCGCGCGAAGTGGACGCCATCGCCAACGCCTCCGCCGCTCCCACTTTCGACAACACCATCGTCGCCCTCAACCGCTCCGGCCGCACGCTCGATCGCGTTGACCGCATCTTCTCGAATCTCGCCGGCGCCAACACCAACCCCGCCCTCCAGGCCATCGAGCGCGAGATGGCGCCCAAGCTCGCCGCGCATAACGACGCCATTCATCTCAACGCGAAACTCTTCGCCCGCGTTTCCGCCGTTTACAATCAGCGCGCCCAACTCGGCCTCGACCCCGAGTCCCTCCGCCTCGTCGAACGCACCTACAAGGACTTCGTCCGCGCCGGCGCCCAGCTCTCCGATGCCGACAAAGTTCATCTCAAGCAGATGAACGCCCAGCTCGCCGAGCTGCAGACCACTTTCAGCCAGAACGTCCTCAAAGAGAAAAACGCCTCCAGCGTCGCCGTCGCCTCGCGCGATGAACTCGCGGGCATGTCCGAAGCCGAAATCGCCGCCACCCAGGCCGCCGCGAAAGCCGATGGCCACGCCGGTGAGTTCGTCATCCGCCTGCAAAATACCACCGGCCAGCCGCCGCTCACCGATCTCGAGGACCGCCCGCTGCGCGAGAAAATCATGGCCGCGTCCCTCGCCCGCGGCAGCCACGGCGGCGATTACGACAACCGCGCCACCGTCGCGCGCATCGTTCTTCTCCGCGCCCAGCGCGCCAACCTCCTCGGCTATCCCACGCACGCCGCCTACCAGCTCGAAGACCAGACCGCGCACGACGTCGGCACCGTCAACAAACTCCTCGCCGATCTCGCCCCGCCCGCCGTCGCCAACGCCCGCCGCGAAGCCGCCGACATCCAGCAGATCATCGACCGCGACAAAGGCGGCTTCCAAGTCACCGCCGCCGACTGGGATTTCTACGCGGAAAAAGTCCGCGCCGCGCGCTACGCCTTCGACGAGTCGCAACTCAAACCCTACTTCGAACTCAACCGCGTGCTCACCGACGGCGTCTTCTACGCCGCCCACCGCCTCTACGGCCTCACCTTCAAAGAACGCAAGGACCTCCCCGTCTATCAACCCGACGTCCGTGTCTTCGAAGTCCACGACGCCGACGGCTCCCTCCTCGCGTTCTTCATCGGTGATTACTACGCCCGCCCCTCCAAGCGCGGCGGCGCGTGGATGAATGCCTACGTCGCGCAGTCCACCCTCCTCGGCACCCAAGCCGTCGTCGCGAATCACCTCAACATCCCGAAGCCCTCCGACGGCCAGCCCACGCTGCTCACGTTCGACGAGGTCACCACGATGTTCCACGAGTTCGGCCACGCACTGCACGGCATGTTCTCGCACGTAAAATATCCCCGCTTCTCCGGCACCCAGGTCCCGCGCGACTTCGTCGAATACCCGTCCCAAGTGAACGAGATGTGGGCCAAGTGGCCCGAAGTCCTCAAGCACTACGCCCGTCATTACCAGACCGGCGAGCCGATGCCGCCCGAGCTCCTCGAAAAACTGCTCGCCACGCAAAAATTCAACCAGGGCTACGCCACCACCGAATACCTCGCCGCATCGATCCTCGATCAGGCGTGGCACCAGATCACCCCCGCGCAGGCCCCCGCCGCCGACGGCGTGCTCGCGTTTGAAGCCACCGCGCTGAAGAAAGCCGGCGTCGACTTCGCACCCGTGCCCCCGCGCTACCGCACGACGTATTTCTCGCACGTGTTCGAGAACGGCTACTCCGCCGGTTACTACTCCTACATCTGGGCCGAAGTGCTCGATGCCGACAGCGTCGAATGGTTCAAACAACACGGCGGCCTCACCCGCGAAAATGGCGACCACTTCCGCGCGACGCTCCTCTCCCGCGGCGGCAGCGTGGATGCGATGAAACTCTTCCACGACTTCACCGGCCGCGATCCCTACGTGGAGCCGCTCCTGAAACGCCGCGGCCTCGAACCCGTGACGGCGACGAAAACCGAATAACTGGCGGCACACCTCCACCCGCTCTCTCTGGCCCGCTCCCCCGAGCGGGCCTTTTTATTGCAGATCGCCCGCCCTCCGTCCCTCTCCTCGCGAAACGCGCCCGCGTTTCGTTCCTCCTCCGTCGTCCGACGTCTGCCGTCCGCCGTCCGTTTGCCCTCCTGCCGCTGATCCCCCCATTTCAAAGGCCTGCCGCAGGTGAAGTATTCGCCCAAGAAATCCTCGTCGGCGAAATGATGAGGCACTCGTCGCTCCGCTTTCCTCTTCCCCTGATTCCTCGGGTGTAGCGGAAAGTGTCCGCGTTTCGTCCTCCGCTTCATCGTCACGCACGCATTCCTGCGGTGCGATCGGCGCCTTCCGTTATCCTGCCTTCCGGCGGCAGGGGTTTCGCTCCCGCCCGGCCCGCCTTCGTCACCGGCCCCACTGATAACCGATGCCCGCCAGGAACACGTCGGCGTCGCGATTGTAGGTCGTCACCACACGATCCCACGTCAGCCGCACCAACCACGGCCCCGTCACCCGCACGCCCATCGTCACCGACACGAGCGGTGAGATCGCCGCGGGATTCGCCGCCCCGCCCGCCCGCGGATGCTTGCGATCGATATACACATACGGGCCGAGGCCCACGCCGACATTCAACCGGTCCTGAAAAAAATGATTCACCACCCACCCTTGCAGGGTCAGCCCGCTGCGCCGCGTGATCTCCGGATCGCCTTCGTAAACGAAACCCGCCGTCGCATCGAAATGCGGACTCAACCCCCGCCGGTATTCCGCCGCCCACGCCCGTGCGGACGGGCTTAGAAACGTGTTCACCACGCTCTGCCCGCCGAAAATCGTCAACTCGTTCGGCGTCGCTTCCTCCGCCTTCTCCGCCGACACCCAGTCCGGCTTCGCCCCGCGCGGCCTGCGCCCCTCCCCGAGCCACACCCCCACGCCCACCGTCGCGGTCGTCAACGCCAGCCCGTGCGCCGGATCCACCCGATTCACCAGCACGCGATAAAACACCCGCGGCGAAAAATAGCCCGTGGCCGACACGCTGTAGATCGGCGCCACGCCGTGCTCATCCACGGACCCGCCCCCCGCGCCCCTTTGGGTGTCGTAATAATAGTCGGCGCCCGCGCCCGCCTCGAGCGCGATCCGTTCGTTAAACAACGGCCACCGCACCCAAAGCTGCGCCGCGTTGCCATCGCGATGATGGCCCGGCACGTGACCCTCGTTGATGTAGGCGATCGAAGCCGCCCAATGCCGCGCGAAATCCTGCCGGTAATCCACCTGCCACGTGCCGCCGAATGGCTTGCCCTCATCGCGCGTGCCCACGCCACCCAGGAACGACAACTCCTGCGCCCGCAAGCCGCCGCTGAAACAGAGCCAGCCGCAAAGCACCACGCCGCCCCACCCCCAACGTTTGAGCCGAGTATTCACGCCCGCGACGATAAACCCTTTCCGCCCCGCGTAACATAAGGTCTTCCCGGTCAAACGCCCCCGAAATTCCCCCCCGCCGCCGCCGATTCACGACTCCGCCCACTCGCCCTCATCTGGGAGCGCTCTCGGAATCTTACTTCGGCCCGACGACGTTTCGCCCGCGCCCGCCGTTTTACATAAGCCTGCCCTCTCAGCCCTCCGCCATTCCTCCGCGCTCGACTCCGCCCTTGCCCCGCTATCCGAGCGCCCACAAAAACCCCATCGGCCCGCTCCCTCCTCCGTGAACGGGGAATTCTTATTTTCACCCTCGCCGCTTCGCCGTGACCCCAACTCCTTCTGCAGGCCATTCAGCTCCTTCTTCCAACCCGACCTACGAGGAAGTCGCAGAGAAAATTCCCAGCGCCGTCCACGAGCAGGACATCGAAGACCTGTTCATCCAAAAGCTGCGCGACCTCAAATACACCGACCGTCCCGATATCCACGACCGCGCCTCACTCGAAGCCAACTTCCGCGAAAAGTTCGAGGCCCTCAACCGCGTCCGCCTCACCGACGCCGAGTTCGCCCGCCTGCTCGAAGAGATCGTCACGCCCGATGTCTTCACCGCCGCCAAGACTCTCCGCCAGATCAACGCCTTCACCCGCGACGACGGCACGCCGCTCAACTACACCTTGGTCAACATCAAGGACTGGTGCAAAAACACCTTCGAGGTCGTCAACCAGCTCCGCATCAACACCGACTACAGCCACCACCGCTACGACATCCTGCTCCTCATCAATGGCGTGCCCTGCGTGCAGATCGAGCTGAAGACCCTTGGCATCCATCCGCGCCGGGCCATGGAGCAGATCGTCGATTACAAGAACGACCCCGGCAACGGCTACACCAAGACGCTCCTGTGCTTCCTCCAGCTCTTCATCGTCAGCAACCGCGACAGCACCTACTACTTCGCCAACAACAACGCCCGCCATTTCTCCTTTAATCAGGACGAGCGTTTCCTGCCCATCTACCAGTTCGCCGACGAGGCCAACAAAAAGATCACCCACCTCGACGACTTCGCCGCCACCTTCCTGGTGAAATGCACCCTCGGCCACACCATCAGCCGCTACATGGTGCTCATCCAGAGCGAGCAGAAGCTGCTCATGATGCGTCCGTATCAGGTCTATGCGGTAAAGCACCTCGTCACCTGCATCCAGCAGGACAGCGGCAACGGCTTCATCTGGCACACCACGGGCAGCGGCAAGACCCTCACCTCCTTCAAGGCCGCCACCCTCCTCAAGGACAATCCCGACCTCGCCAAGTGCCTCTTCGTCGTGGATCGCAAGGACCTCGACCGGCAGACGCGCGAGGAGTTCAACCGCTTCCAGGAAGGCTGTGTTGAGGAAAACACCAACACCGCCGCCCTCGTGCGCCGCCTGCTTTCCGAGGACTACGCCGACAAGGTCATCGTCACCACCATCCAGAAGCTCGGCCTCGCCCTCGACGAGACCAGCAAGCGCAACCAGCAGCGGAAAAAGAACGACCAGCCCACCTACAAGGAGATGCTCGCCCCGCTGCGCGACCAGCGCATCGCCTTCATCTTCGACGAGTGCCACCGCTCCCAGTTCGGCGAGAACCACCGGGCCATCAAAGAATTCTTCCCCCGCGCCCAGCTCTTCGGCTTCACCGGCACGCCCATCTTCGAGGAAAACGCCGCCCAGCAGAAGATCGAGGACACCCAGGCCTCCATGAAGACCACGGAAGACCTCTTCCAGAAACGTCTCCACGCCTACACCATCACCCACGCCATCGAGGATGGAAACGTCCTCCGCTTCCACGTCGATTACTACACCCCGGGAACGCCGACGTCCCCGTCGGCAGGTTCGAGCTCGGAGCCGACGAGGACGTCGGCGCTCCCAGGCTCGGCGCTCCCAGCCCTCGCCAAACGCGCCGTCATCGAGGCCATCCTCCAAAAACACGACACCGCCACCGGCGGACGCCGCTTCAACGCCCTCCTCGCCACCTCCTCCATCAACGACGCCATCGAATACCACGCGTTGTTCGCCACCCTGCAGGCCGAGAAACAGAAGGCCGATCCCGATTATAAACCGCTCAATATCGCCTGCGTCTTCTCCCCGCCCGCCGAGGGCGATCCCGATGTGAAGCAGATCCAGGAAGATCTGCCGCAGGAGCAGGCCGACAACGAGGTCGAGCCCGACCAGAAAAAGGACGCCCTCAAGGCCATCCTCGCCGACTACAACACCCGCTACGGCACCAATCACCGCATCTCCGAGTTCGATCTCTACTATCAGGACGTCCAGAAGCGCATCAAAGACCAGCAGTGGCCCAACTCCGACTACCCCGCCGCGCAGAAAATCGACGTTACCATCGTGGTGGACATGCTGCTCACCGGCTTTGATTCCAAATACCTGAACACGCTCTACGTGGACAAGAACCTCAAGCACCACGGCTTGATCCAGGCCTTCTCCCGCACCAACCGCGTGCTCAACGCCACCAAGCCCTACGGCAACATCCTCGACTTCCGCCAGCAGCAGGACGCCGTCGATGCCGCCATCGCCCTCTTCTCCGGCGAAAAGACCGGCCAGCAGGCCCGCGAAATCTGGCTCGTGGACAAGGCCCCCGTGGTCATCGAGAAACTTGCCGCCGCCGTGCAAAAGCTCGACGCCTTCATGAAGTCGCAGGGCCTCGACTGCGCGCCCTCCTCCGTCGCCAACCTGAAGGGCGATGCCGCCAAGACAGTTTTTATTGAGCGTTTCAAGGAAGTCCAGCGGCTCAAAACCCAGCTCGATCAATACACCGACCTGACCGAAGAAAACAAAGCCGCCATCGAGCAGGTGCTGCCGGATGAAAGTCTGCGCGGTTTTAAAGGCCAGTATCTGGAAACCGCCAAGAAACTCAAAGAGCAGCAGGGCAAAACCACGGGCGGCAAAGCAGACGCCGACGATCCCGTGGCCCAGATCGACTTCGAGTTCGTGCTCTTCGCCTCCGCCGTCATTGATTACGACTACATCATGGGCCTCATCGCCAGGTTTGCCGGTCAGACGACTGGCAAAGTTAAGATGAGCCGCGACGAACTCGTCGCCCTCATACGCGGCCAGTCCAACCTCATGGATCAAAGCGACGACATCGTCGCTTACATCGACTCGCTCAAAGAGGTCAAAGGCCTCGGCGAAGACGCCATCCGCGACGGCTACACCCGCTTCAAAGCCGAGAAAGACGCCGCCGAACTCGCCGCCATCGCGCAAAAACACGCCCTCGCCCCCGCCGCCCTGCAAACCTTCGTGGACGGCATCCTCACCCGCATGATCTTCGACGGCGAGCACCTGAGCGATCTCATGGCTCCGCTCGACCTCGGCTGGAAAGCCCGCACCCAGGCCGAACTCGCCCTCATGGCCGACCTGCTCCCCCTCCTCACCAAACGCGCCGGTGGCCGCGACATCTCAGGACTCAGCGCGTATGAGCAGTAAGACGAAAACCGCCGCCACACAGAAAGTCGCAACGCCCACGCTGGTTCCGCAGCTGCGGTTTCCCGGATTCAAAGATCCGTGGGTGTATGAGCCGCTGTCGAAGGTTCTAAAGGAACATAAACTCAAGAACACCGCAGGCCGGGATGTTTTCTCGGTCTCGATGGAATTCGGCATCGTCAACCAAATCGAACTCTTGGGCCGCAGTTTCGCAGCAGCTGATACTTCGCACTACACTATCGGGCGGCGCTTTGATGTGGTTTACACAAAAAGCCCGTTGAAGGCCTTTCCCTTTGGCATCGTCAAGCAATGCAAGTTCGACGGGGAGGTCGCCCTCTCTCCTCTTTACGGTGTGTTCACGCCGCCCAACCCGCACCTGGGTTTGATGATCGAGGCCTATTTTGAATCACCAAATCGGTCGAAGGACTTCCTTTCGCCGCTTTGCCAAAAGGGTGCGAAGAATACACTTCAGATCACAAACACGACCTTCCTGTCTGGCCGTCTCCCGCTTCCTACGCATCCCGCCGAACAACAAAAAATCGCCGAGTGCCTGAGTTCGGTGGACGAGCTGATCGCCGCGCAAGCGCGGAAACTGGACGCGCTCAAGACCCATAAAAAAGGGCTAATGCAGCAGCTTTTCCCCCGCGAAGGCGAAACCCAACCCCGCCTCCGTTTCCCCGAATTCCAAAACGCTGGGGAGTGGGAGACGCAACCATTTGAGCAGTTTGTAACGAAGTCCTTCTACGGCACGTCCAGTTCAACTTCACCGGCAGGAAGGTATCCGGTCCTCCGCATGGGAAACATGGTGGACGGCGGCTTGGATTTCACAAACTTGGTCTATCTCGATTTGGATGCCGAATCATTTGAATCGTTCCGATTAGAGAACGGAGATATTCTTCTCAATAGAACCAATAGTCCTGCGCTGGTCGGAAAGATTTCGCTCTTCCAGCTCAAGTCGGAGTGCATGACTGCCTCCTACATCGTCTCGTATCGCCTGAACAAAAAGCGAATCGACCCTTCGTTTTGCAACTCGATGCTGAACACGCCGCTGTATCAGTCGCGGATAAGGTCGTTCGCAAAGCCAAGCGTCAGCCAAGCGAACATCAACCCGACGACTTTCAAAAAGGACTTGATGGTTTCGGTCCCATCGCTCCCCGAACAACAACGCATCGCTGACTGCCTGACCCGCCTCGACGACCTCATCGCCGCGCAAACCCAAACGCTCGAAGCCCTCAAGACCCACAAGCAAGGCCTGATGCAGCAGCTGTTCCCTGCGGGGGCAGGAAGTGGGAATTGAGAAGTGAGAATTGGGAATTGGGGATTTAGAAAAACACAACGCCCCGCCCTCCGTTTTCTCACTTCTCACTTCAAAATTCTCACTTCTATAAAATGTTAATTTTATACACCACCGAAGACGGCAAAAGCCGCATCCAGCTCCGCGCCAAAGACCAAACCGTCTGGCTGAGCCAGCGGGAGATGGCCCAACTCTTTGACGTCAGCACCGACAATATCGGCCTGCACCTCAAGAACATCTACGAGGACGGCGAACTCGTCCGCGAGGCAACTACCGAGGAATCCTCGGTAGTTCAAATCGAGGGTGGTCGCGAGGTGCAGCGCCCGGTCGCGCTCTACAATCTCGATGCCATCCTCGCCGTCGGCTATCGCGTCCGTTCCCCGCGCGGTGTCCAGTTCCGCCGCTGGGCCTCCACCATCCTGAAGGAATACCTGACCAAGGGCTTCGCCATGGACGACGAGCGGCTCAAAAATCCCGACGGCCGCCCGGACCACTTCGACGAGATGCTCGCGCGCATCCGCGACATCCGCGCCTCGGAAAAGCGGTTTTACCAAAAAGTCCGCGATCTCTTCACCCTCTGCACCGACTACGACAAGACCGACCGCACCACCCAGCAGTTTTTCGCCACCGTCCAAAACGTCCTGCTCTACGCCGTCACCCGGCAAACTGCGGCGGAGCTCATCACCGCACGGGCGAATCCCGCCGATCCCCATTTCGGCCTGCTCGCCTGGAAGGGCGACCAAGTGCGTAAGGCGGACATCGTCGTGGCCAAGAACTACCTGACCGAGGACGAAATCGACACCCTGAACCGCCTCGTCGTCATCTTCCTGGAAACCGCCGAACTGCGGGCCAAGAACAAGCAGGAGACGCGCATGAGTTTCTGGAAACAGAACGTGGACCAGATCATCACCTCCAACGGTTTTCCGCTTCTCACCCACACGGGGTCCATCAGCCACGAGCAGATGGAAGCGCACACCGGCGAGCTTTACCTCAGGTTCGATCAAGACCGCAAAAAGCAGGAGGCCATCGAAGCCGACCAGCAAGACGAGGCCGAACTCAAAGCGCTGGAAACCAAGATTAAACGCCGGGAAAAGAAGTGAGAATTGGGAATTTAGAAAAAGAGCCACCTCCAACCCTCCGTTTTTCTCACTTGAAACTTCCCTTCGGAGCACTTTCGCATAAAAATGCTTTTATGCGAACCACCCTTGATCTGCCCGATCCGCTTTTTCGTGAACTCAAGGCCCGGTCCGCCCTGCGCGGTGTGCTGCTCAAGGACTTCGTCGCCGAAATCCTCCAGACCGGCCTCGCCCAGACCGCCGCCGCCCAAGCCGAAGCCCGCCCCCGCAGCCCCTTGCCCGTAATCCGCAAGGCCACGGGCGTCGCCCACCCCGCCCTTTCCAACCGCGAAATCGACGCCCTGCTCGTCGCCGAGGATGCCCATGGCGGCAATTGACGTTCCCGACCTCAACCTCTGGCTCGCTCTCATCGACCCGGACCACGCGCACCACGTCCGCGCCCGCCGCTACTGGGAACACGAAGCCGCCGCCGAAATCGCCTTTTGCCGCGTGACCATGCTCGGCCTGCTCCGCCTGCTCACCAACTCGCGGGTGATGCACGGAGCGCCTTTCACCCCCGTCGAGGCGTGGGATGCTTACCAAGCCTTCACCGTCCTGCCCGAGGTCTGTTTCGCCGAAGATTCCCTCGCCGCCGAAAAACGCTTCGAACTTTGGAGCCGCATCCCGGATTTTCCCGCCCACCGTTGGACGGACGCTTGGATCGCCGCGCTCGCCTCGTCTGCCGGTGCCCGCGTCGTCTCCTTCGACTCGGATTTCACCACCTTCCCCGATCTCGATCTGCTCCATCTGCGCCCATGACCGACACCAACCAAAAGAAGCTGGGCTCCACCCTCTGGGGCATCGCCGACCAACTGCGCGGGGCGATGGATGCGGACGACTTCCGCGACTACATGCTGTCCTTCCTCTTCCTGCGCTATCTCTCGGATAATTACGAGACGGCGGCCAAGAAGGAACTCGGCAAAGACTATCCCGCGCTGCCGGCCGACGACCGCCGCGTGCCGCTGGCCCTGTGGTATGCCAACAACCCGGACGACATCCCCGCCTTCGAGAAGCAGATGCGCCGCAAGGTTCACTACGTCATCCAGCCCGCGCATCTCTGGAACAGCATCGCCGGCATGGCCCGTACCCAAAACCCGGAGCTGCTCAACACGCTCCAAGCGGGCTTCAAATACATCCAGGACGAATCCTTCGAGAGCACCTTTGAAGGCCTCTTTTCCGAGATCGATCTCGCTTCGCCCAAACTCGGCAAGGTCTATGCCGACCGAAACGCCAAGCT
Organism: Horticoccus luteus; assembly: GCF_019464535.1. Classification (GTDB taxonomy): domain Bacteria; phylum Verrucomicrobiota; class Verrucomicrobiia; order Opitutales; family Opitutaceae; genus Horticoccus; species Horticoccus luteus. The sequence continues at coordinate 3,506,750 of NZ_CP080507.1, forward strand.
CTGCACCATCATCCAGAAAATCGCCGAGGGCCTGAACGAGTTCTCCACCGACATCGACGCGCTGGGCGATGCCTACGAATACCTGATCGGCCAGTTCGCCGCCGGGTCCGGCAAGAAGGCGGGCGAATTCTACACCCCGCAGCAGATTTCCGACATCCTCTCCACCATCGTCACGCTCGACAGCCAATCTCCCGACCAAGGCCCCAAGAAGCGCCTCGAAAGCGTGCTCGATTTCGCCTGCGGCTCCGGCTCCCTGCTGCTCAACGTCCGCAAGCGCATGGGCCCGCAAGGCATCGGCAAGATCTACGGTCAGGAAAAGAACATCACCACCTACAACCTCGCCCGCATGAACATGCTGCTGCACGGGGTGAAGGATACGGAGTTCGAAATCTACCACGGCGACACCCTCACCAACGAGTGGGACATCCTCCGCGAGCTGAACCCTGCGAAAAAACCCAGCTTCGACGCCATCGTCGCCAATCCGCCCTTCAGCTACCGCTGGGAGCCAACCGACGCCCTGGGTGACGACGTTCGGTTCAAGAACCACGGCCTCGCCCCCAAGTCCGCCGCCGACTTCGCCTTCCTCCTCCACGGCTTCCACTACCTCAAAGACGAAGGCGTGATGGCCATCATCCTGCCCCACGGCGTGCTCTTCCGTGGCGGTGCCGAAGAACGCATCCGCACCAAGCTGCTCAAAGACGGCCACATCGACACCGTCATCGGCCTGCCCGCGAACCTCTTTTATTCCACGGGCATCCCGGTCTGCATCCTCGTCCTCAAAAAGTGCAAGAAGCCCGACGACGTGCTCTTCATCAACGCCGCCGAGCACTTCGTAAAAGGCAAACGCCAGAACCAACTCACGCCGGAGCACATCGCCAAGATCATCGAGACCTACAAGTTTCGGAAAGAAGAGCCCCGCTATTCCCGCCGGGTGGAGATGGCCGAGATCGAGAAGAACGAGTTCAACCTAAACATCTCCCGCTACATCAGCACGGCGACCGCCGACGAGGAAATCGACCTCGCAACGGTCCACAGCGAACTGCTCGGCTTGGACACGAAAATCCGAGCCGCGACCGAAAAACACAACGACTACCTCAAGGAGCTCGGCCTGCCGACCCTGCCGTAAGCCAGCTCAGGCACGCCAACGCCCGAAATGTGCTGAGCGAAACGACAGATCTGCAACGCACACGTGGCCGAAGCCGCCGTCGACGAAGTGATTTCTCGCCGACATCGCTTCCGCATCCCTCGCCTCCCTCGCAGACTCGCCGCCCTCACTCGCGGTGAAACGCCTTCTTCAATTCCTGCTTCGCCGCCTGCAGCGTGCGCCGTTTGGACGCCGAGAGATTCGAGCCCGCCCGATTTTCGAAAAAGCTGATCATCGAAACCGCCGAGCGGTAAGGATTCGTCTTCCGCCGATGACTGTGTTCCGACGATCGCTTCACCGACCGCGCGATCTTCTTCGGGTCGTTGCTTTTGAAAATATCCTTCTCGAGCGTCATCGCATCGCTCGTGCGCGTGACCTTCGCCGACCACTTCCGCCCGTCGCGCGGCGTCCGACGTTTCGCCGCCCGCCGTTTCGCCGGCGCACGGCCCTTGCTCGCGGACGCACCCCGACGCGACGATGAACCGGTAGACTTTCGAGTCGTTTTCATCGGACAACTTTTCGCTCCACCGTCCTCGCGCAAGCCCGCTCCGCGCCCGACATTCCCTGATTTCCCCCCTCGGGCCGCACCTGCGATTTCTCGCCTGCTGCTTCGCTCGTTCGCCGCCTTCCTTCGCCGCCGGCACGTCGCCGCCCTCCCACTTCGCTCTCCACGCCCCCTGCGGCACCGCCTGAAAACCGTTCTCGCCAGAGCCTCTTTTTCGCGCGCAAATTTTTGCGCATGCCCACGCCCCATCCCAAAAACACCATCTGCCTCTGGTTCGATAAAGACGCGCTCGACGCCGCACGCTTTTACGCCGCCACCTTCCCCGACAGCCAAGTCACCGCCGTCCATCAGGCGCCCGGCGATTATCCGTCGGGCAAGGCGGGCGATATCCTCACGGTCGAGTTCACCGTCTGCGGCATTCCCTGTCTCGGCCTCAACGGCGGTCCGGCCTTCCCGCACTCCGAAGCCTTTTCGTTTCAAATCGCCACCGACACGCAGGAGGAAACCGATCGCTATTGGAACGCCATCGTCGCCAACGGCGGCCAGGAAAGCGCCTGCGGTTGGTGCAAAGACCGCTGGGGCCTTTCCTGGCAGATCACTCCCCGCGTGCTCACCGACGCCTTCACTGCCGGCGGCGCGGAAGCCAGACGAGCCTTCGAAGCCATGATGGAGATGGGCAAAATCGACATCGCCAAAATCGAAGCCGCCCGCCGCGGCTGAACCCTTTCGCGATGAAACGCCTCGCCCTCGTCCTGCCCCTCGCCGGCCTTGTGTTGGGCGGCTGCTCCACGCTGCCCTCGACTCGCGAAGTCATTCCCGCTTCCGGTCATATCGCCCTCGTCACCGATTTCGCGCCCACGCAAACGATGATGAGCGTGGGCACGACCGCGTTTCAGAACAAACAGTGGGACGCCGACACCGGTTTCGACGCCAACGCTGAAGCTCTCGCCGTGGCTCAGGCTTCGCTTACGCGCCAAATCAAAACTGCGAACGGCCGCGACGTCGGTTTGCCTCCGCCCTCTCCGGAGTCGGCCGCCGCCAATCCAGCTTTGGCCGAACGCCTCGCCGCGCTCGGACGCGAGTGGCAGGTCGACCTCATTCTGGTGCTTACCTCCACCGACGCGCCGGACTGGCTTTACCGCACCAGCATGCTCCTCGACGACGTGGGTCTCTATCGGCGCGAAGTATTTGGTATGAAACGGAGTCAGGTCTACGGCGTGTTTGCATTGCGCGCCTTCGACTGCCGCACTGGCCAATTCACCGCCGTCGACCGCCAGGAATCCGCTCGCGAAGTGCCCCACCTCGACTGGCACGACACCTGGTCCGCTTATTCCGCGCGCGAGCAACGTCACCTCCTGCTCGGCTGGCACGAGTTATTCAAAGACGCCATTCCGCCACTGCTCACGAAAGCCGGCCTGGCCACCGCTCCGGAGGCCCGCCAGCAGTCGGCCGCGAAGAGTTTCATCTTCGCGCCGAATCGAGCGAAGTCGTGGCTCCCCGAAGGCAACACCTTGGAAATCCCGCACGGCATCACCCGCACGCAAGCCCACCTCGCCGTGCTCAACGGCTTGAAGGCGCGTCGCTGGATGGTTGTCTCCGATGCGCCCGATCGCGTCGTCGGCGTCTATCGCGATGACAAAAAGGAAGCCGGCGTCACTGCTGTCATCAGCGATCAAACCATCACCCTCACGCCCGATGATCACGAAGTGCATTCCGACGGTTCGCGCACGCCCGCCTCCTACGAACGCTGGCAGCGCAACGTGAAGGAATCGATCTACCGCGAGCTCCTCAACGCCGACCCTGCCGAAGCTCCCGCGAGCTGATTCGTCCGCTCGACTCATGCTCGGGCCCTCCTGCTCTTCAGCTCGCTCCGCCACCCGCCGTCACCTCCACCGATGTTCCTTCCCTGGTTAAAACTCGTCCGCCCGCAGGCCCGCGGCTTGGTCTTTGCCGCCCGCTTCACTCTCGGGCTGGCGGCGGGCAGCGCCGTGTGGGCCGCTGGCATACCGCAAACTCCCGTCGCGCCCACCGACCTCGCCCTTGCTCCCTACAACACCGTGGGCGAGGTCATGACCAATACCAACAGCCCCGACGGGGCGTATCGCGGCACCGGCTTCGTCGTCGGCGAACGCGTGGTCCTTTCCGCCGCGCATGTTTTCTTTTCCCCCGAGCTGCCGGGCTGGAATCGCGGCCAGTGGTATTGGCTGCCCGGCGCCAACCCCGCGAACATCAACCGCTATGATCTCGGCGTCGCCCCGCGGTCCTTCCGCGTTCTCGCCGGTTACGCGGCCGCGGTTGACCGAACGGTCGATGCGGCCACGCAACTCGACGAGTTTAACCGCGACACGGTTGCGTTGCTCTTCTACGCCCCCGTTGACCCCGCCGGCACCGCGCCGCTGAGTTTCGACGCGCTCGCCGGCACCGGCACGTTTTCCCTCGTCGGCTATCCGGCGGAAGTCGGCGGCGCGACCGCCCTCTACGGCCGGATGTATTCCCATGGTCCCGGTGGCGTCGCCGCCACCTTTTCCGCCGAAGGTCCGGCCCAGGATTATACCGGCAACCCGATGGCCCTTTTCCGCTCGCCCGATTTGATCACGGGCGGCGGCCAGAGCGGCGGACCCGTTTTCCGTCTCATCGATGGAGAATGGCGCGCCGTGGGACTGGTGCTGGCAGGCGCTCGTGACTACAGCTATATGATCGCGCGCAGTCTCGACGCCGACACGCATGCTTTGATCGACGGAGCCAATATCGACACACAGCCCGGCATCCCCGGCCAGCTCACCCAATCGCTGCCCAACATGGCCCTCGTGGCGCCCGTCCTCCGCGACGACGGCAGTATCGTTTACGCGCTGCAGGGCGGCTCCCTGCACGCCGTCTCGGCGACCGGCACGGAACTTTGGGCCGGGCCTGTTCCCCCCTCCGAGTTTCTCGTCAAACAAATGGCGGAATCGCCCAACGGCGACATTATCGTCCTCGCCTACAATCTCGTCGTGCTCGACGGTGCGACCGGCGCCATCAAATGGAGCACCCCGGTCACCAACGCCTATGCCTTTGCCGTCGGCTCAGGTGGAGAAGTGTATGTGCAGACGCCCAACCGGCTCACCGTCATAAGCGCCGACGGTGTCCCGGGTTGGTCCGTCACCCTGCTAGGCGATGATCGAATTTCCGCCGCGCCTCCGGTGATCGGTCCCGACGGAAATATCTATATCCTTCACAACGGCCGGCTCCTGGGCTTCTCGCCGGCCGGCCGCGCGACCCTCGACTTCGCCACGCCCGGCAGCGATCTGGCGGTCGGACCCAACGGCACGCTCTATGTTTTATACAATGAACTCAACGTGCGCGCCGTCTCGCCCGCGGGTCAGCAGCTCTGGTATCGGCCCTACCACACCGCCCATGTCACCATCCTGGCCGATGGGCGGGTCTTGATGCTCGACGGCGCTGCGCCCGACCTCGTCTTTCTCTCGCCTGACGGAGTGGAGTTGAGCCGCCGACGCCTGAACACGGGTGCCTACTCCATCGCGACGGATGGTCACTCCATGATTTACACGTCCGGGTCCTACTACGTTCGCGCGACGACCTTCGATGGCGAAGAGCATTGGAGCCTCGCCCTGAACAATCGCCCCGTTTACCTGAGCCCAGCGAATCAACTTTATATCCGCACCGAGACCGCCTTGCAGGTCATCCGCACCGAGACCGGCGCGACCGCGGGGGTCTGGCAAGGCAATGGAGGCAACGATCAAGCGCGGCGTTCCGCCAACGCTCCCGCCGTCGCGCCTCAGGTCGTCCGTTCTCCCCTGAGTGCCGACGGCTACGCGGGCTTTCGCGCGGAGCTCAAGGTCATCGCCACCGGCTCTTACCCGCTCTCTTATGAATGGCGCCACGACGGCGTGATCGTCCAAAACGCGTTCGGCCCCAAGCTCGTCCTGCCGCAGGCGAGCTTTTCCGACAGCGGGAGCTACACCGTGACAATTCGCAATCGCGCGGGCGAGGTCACAAGCGCCGCCGCGAATCTCAATATCACGCAGGCCGGTTTCGGCCGGACCGTGTGGCAAAGCCCTGCCACCACGGTCGAAAGTGCCCCCGCGGTCGGCGCCAATGGCACGACGTATGTCGTCCTTTCCCAGCCCGCCGCCGGCTACAACCTCCCACAAGTCAGCCTCCTCGCGATCGATGGTTCGGGCAACGAACTCTGGCGCGCGCCGCTCGAAATCAACAACCCCGAGCACAGCCCGCCCTTGGTCGGCGACGACGGCACGATCTACGTCCCGGGGGCGGGCATCGTTTGGGCCATCTCCCCGGCGGGTGTGCTGCGATGGACCAAGACTTTCTCCACGCCGCGTTCGGGTTCCGTTCCCTACCTCGCGTTATCGCCCGATGACCGGCTCTACGTGCTCCACCGCGGTCTTTTGATGCGGCTGCGTAGCGATGGCACGGAGGAATGGTCCGTCTCCGTTCCCGTCAGCGTCCAGCCGGTCGTTCGCAGCGATGGCACGGTGATTATCTCTGGCTTCACGTTTGTCTCGCCAGCCGGCGTGGTCACTCATCCCGGCTCGGGGGGCGTTTCGCTGATCGCGCCGGGCAACCAGATTGTCGGCAACACCAGTATCTATGATTCGCAAGGCATGTTACTGTTTGCTCCGACGACCACCCTCTCCGGCAATGTGCGTCTTTTGACCACCACCGGTGACCTCGTGACCGACTCGGGCGAAATTCTTCCCCTGTTCGGCAATGTCTCGCACCGGCTCTCAAAGCCTCTCTACCCCACCAAGTGGGTGCTGGCCGATCTTGGCGACAGTCGGATTCTCCTCAACTCCTCTCCTGGCGGACTCGAGATCTGGAAGACCGATGGCACTCAAGTCATGTCGTCCGCTACGAGTGGCGACGGTGTGCTGACTCCCAAGGGGCTATTGATTGGCATGAGCCCCGTCCGGGCCACGGTCATTGGCTTCCCTCCGTCGGACGGCCCGTGGCCGCAAGCCTCGGCCGACGCCCGCCGCACCTGGCGCGCTCCCGCCCAACCCGTCTGGACGCCGCCTCCCCCAAAGTCGGTTTCGATCAGCGGAGCCTCCAGCTTTTACGTTGGTTTCCCCATTTCCCTCTCCGCGCAAGTCGATGGGGCCGGCCCGTTCGACTTCCAATGGTCGCGCGACGGCGTGCGAGTCGCCGGTCAAAGCAGCGCCACTTTTGCCATCGGCGGCCAGACCGCGGATGCCGGTCGCTACACCGTCAAGGCCATCGGCCCCACCGGCAGCGTGACGAGTTCCGCCTTCGTCGTCTCCGCCCTGCAGCCCACGGACGCGACGCCGGGCACCTACGCAGGCCTTGTGCACGACGGATCGCAGAACGAAGTTCTTCGCTACGTTTTGGTCATCGGCCCTGACCGCACCTTCCAGTTGGTGGTCGTGCGCCCCCAAGGGAATGGCCTGTCCCGCGGTAAACTTACGCCCACGGGCGATGGCGCGATCCATCTTGGACCAACGGTCAGTTTCAACTGGAACGGCACGAACTTCTCCCTCGGCTCCGGCTTTACCACCGAAACGCGCACCGGCGTCACCGGCGTCGCCCCCAACGGCCTGCCCGTCGGCCTGTACACCGGCGGCGCCGCCGACGGCAGCAACGCCCGCTCCGCCGCGTTCGTTTTTGCCGACGGCGCGATTTGGTGGGCCCACTACAACCAGTCGGGCACGTGCCAGATGCCGGACGACGCGTTGACCCTTGAAGACGCCACCTGCCACGTATCAGCCACCGCCGACGGCGTGCTTCGATTCACTCAAAGTTCCTCCAATCATTCCGGGGCGTTCAAGCCGTTCGCCGTGGTCTGGACCGGCCGCGCGCGGCAGGAGCGCCTCGCCAACCTCTCGACCCGCGGCGTCATCTCCGCCGCTTCGCCCACGCTCATTTCCGGTTTCGTGACCGCGAACGGCACCCGCGATTTGCTGCTGCGCGGCGCTGGCCCGGCTCTCTCGCCTTACTTCTCCGATCCGGCGGTTCTGCTCGCGCAGCCGCGCCTTCGCTTGATCAGCGCGCAAGGCGTGGAAATGAAACGCGCCGAAGCCTGGTGGGCATCCGTGGACAAAGATCTGCTGCGCGACACCGCGGTTCGCGTGGGCGCATTTCCTTTCGCCCCCGCCGGCGCCGATGCCGCCCTGCAATCCACGCTGAATGCCGGAGCATTCACCGCCATTCTCGAATCCGCCGGCGCATCAGGTGGGATTGCCCTCACGGAAATCTACGACGCCTCGGCCACCGCCGGCGCGCGCGTGATGAATCTCTCCACGCGTGGTTATGCCGGCTCGGACGCCGAAGCGCTCATCGGCGGATTTGTCATTCGAGGCACCGCACCACTTTCCCTGCTCGTGCGCGCCGTCGGTCCCGGTTTGGCCTCGGCGTTGGGTAACTCGGTTGTCGCCACAAATCCCCGCCTGCGCCTCTACGACCAGGCCGGAAATATGATCGCGTCCAACGAAGGCTGGGCGTTCGCGCCCTTCAGTGAAGAGGTCGCCGACACCGCCGTCCAAGTGGGTGCCTTCCCTCTTGCGCGTCTCGATGCGGCGATGCTCCTCACGCTGGAGCCCGGTGCCTACACTGCCATGATCGACGCCGGTGCCGCGCGACCCGGCATCGCGCTCTTCGAGATTTATCTTGGACCATGAAGCGCCGCTCCCTTCTCTTCGCCGCGTCCCTGCTCGTGATCGTGGCCACCGCGATCTGGTTGCGCCACTCGCCCCTTCGTCGGCCGCCGGCGATATCTCCGCGTCCGCCGGCCGTCCTTCCATCCGCGAGCCCACCGGCCCCGACGACGCCTGGCATTTCGGTCGCGCCAGCAAACCGAAGGGATGCCGACAGCCTCCTCGATCGTGCCGCCCGCGAACTGGCCGCGCTCCCCCTCGCCCAACGCCGGGCCCGCGTGCAACAACTCCTTCGCGAGCTCGCGCTACTGCCGGCCGGTCAGCGCAGCGACACGATCGTGAACTTCCTGCATACCGGCGTGGATGTGGTCCTGCCCGGCGAGTTTCTCTTGGGGCCCGGCGGCTGGCTGCGCGACTGGCCCACGTTCCGCCAGGCCCTCTTCGACTATCTCGCGCAATTCGACTCCGCGACGGCTCGGTTTGTCGCGCAGGAAATCCTCACCCATCCTCCCGCCGATCAACCCGGCCAATGGGCCCTCGCCTTGCGGGAACTCGCGCGCGGCCATCCGGCGACGGATTGGTCGCCCGTCGTCGCTTCGCGCATGGTCGATCTGCTCAACAATCCGGAGTGGGCCCGCGATGCGCCTCGCGCCTACCTGGAAGCGTTTGACGTGATCGTCGCGGGCCGTGCCACCTCTCTGCTGCCCGAGCTCAGCCGCCTGAGCGTCACCGGCGGTCACGCCACCCGCTTCGCCGCGTTTGTCAGTGCGGATCGTCTCATGCTCGCCGCGCCCGCCGCGACACTCGCCGAGCTGCAACGCACGCCCTCGCTCTTTGGCCAGCAACCGCAAATCCGCGCCGGACTTTTCGCTCGCGCCGATTTGCGCGACTCCGCGCAAACCACCGCGCTCAACGCCTACTTCGCCCGGGAAGATGTGCCCCCGGCCGAACGCAGCGCCTTCGCGGCCCTCTTTCCGCTCTACGACCTCACCGTCTCGAACAACCTTCTTACCGCCCCGACCACCCGCTCTCTGGCGGACATGCAAGCCCACGACCGACTGGCAATCGCAGCGTTGTCCACCTGGACCAGCGATCCTCATTTCGCCGCATGGCAGGACGCGTTTGCCGCCATCAACAACCGCCTTCAACAGCAACTCTCGGTCGCCAAACCCTGACGCCGAAGGGCATGCGGTAACGATTTTCACCCCATGACCGACGCCGAACTCGACGCCGCCTTTCCCCTCCCGCCCGATTCCCTCCCGCGCGCCGGCGTGCCGGCTGGCCGCCTCGACGCGTTCACCTGGAACGAGAGCCGCATCTTCCCCGGCACGGTGCGCGACTATTGGGTTTACACCCCCGCCGGCCACGACCCGACGCAGCCTGCCTGCCTGATGGTCATCAACGACGGCCTCGCGCACCATCGCCCCGACCGCCGCTGGCGCATCCCCGGCGTCCTCGACAACCTGATCCACGCGCGCGCCATCCCGCCCTGCGTCGCCGTTTTCATTGAGCCCGGCATCATTCCCGCCGCCATCCCCGGCGCCGCCCCGCGCGACAACCGCAGCTTCGAATACGACTCTCTCGGCGACCGCTACGCGCGTTTTCTCCTCGAGGAAATTCTCCCCGCCGTCGGCCAGCGTTATGCGCTCTCGCCCGATCCCGATCACCGCCTCATCATGGGCGGCAGCAGCGGCGCCTTCTGCGCGTTCAACGTCGCGTGGGAACGCCCCGATGCGTTTCGCCGCGTGCTCAGCATTGTCGGCTCCTACACCGCCATGCGCGGCGGCCACACCCTTGCGTCGCGCGTGCGCCTTGCGGAACCGAAACCTTTGCGCGTCTTCCTCGAAGGCGGCGCCGCCGATCTCGATATTTTCGCGGGCCACTGGTTCAACGGCAGCCGCGAGCTGCAGGCCGCCCTCGCCTTCGCCGGCTATGCCGTCAACCACGCCTGGGACGACCGCGCCGGCCACAACGACTACCACGGCACCGCCATCTTCCCCGCCGCCCTCCGCTGGCTCTGGCAGGATTTCCCCGCCCCGCTTTCGCGCGGCTCCGGCTCGCGCCAAGCGCTCCTCCACGTGATCAACACCGACGCTCCGTGGCGCGAACTCGCTCCCGCGGAAGCCGCCGCGCGCCTCCGCGATCTCGCCGCGCAACCCGCCGCCTACGCCGTCGAACGCGACCAAAACGCCCTCGCGTTCTCCTCGCCCGCGCCTCACGCCCGTCGGCGCGTCGCGGAAAATCTTCCCGCGCCCACCGCCGCTCGTCTCTCGCCCGACGGCGCTCAACTCGCCGTCGCCCTGCTCGACGCCGACGCGCAACTCTACACCGTCGCCGCCGACGGCGCGCTCGCGCACGGCGAAGCGCTCTTTCCGCTCCTGCGCACGAGCGATGGCCGGCTCGAGGCGCGCGCTGTCGCCGTCAGTCCGCACGGGTGGTGGATCTTCGCCACCGCGGCCGGCGTGCAACTCGCCCTGACCAACGGCCTCATCGCCGGCCTCGTCCCGCTGCCCGAAAACCTCCCCGCGACCGCGGTCGCCTTTGCCGGCGCGGACGCCACCGAACTCCTCGCCGCCTCCGGCGCGCGCGTCTTCACCCGCCCGATCCGCCAGCCTGCGAGCCTTTGGCTGTAAACGCGCCGCCTGCGCCAACAGCACCGCGTTCCGCACGGGCCTTTCTCTTCGGCCGCTAACGTCCTCGTCGGTCTCTCGCGCGCTGCCCGACGCTCGAGCGTGCCTGCGCGCCGGGCCTCACGCAGTCCGCACCGCCGGCTTCGGCCGCGCTTTGCTCACTCGCGCTTTTTCGCCGCCACCCACGCGCCCACTTCCTCGGCCAGCACGTCGAGCGGCACGTTGCCGCCCTTCAGCACGGCGTTGTGAAATTCCTTCAGCGAGAACTTCGCCCCGAGCTCCGCCTTCGCGTTTTCGCGCAACTCCACGATCTTCAACTGGCCGATCATATACGAGCACGCCTGCCCCGGCCACACGACGTAACGCTCCACCTCTGCCGCCGGAATGCCGAAGTCGATCGCCTGCTGCCGCGTCCATTTCATCGCGTGCAATCCCGTGTCCACCACGAGCCGGCGCGCCCGAAACAGTTGCTGGCTCAGGTAGCCGAGCCGTCCCTTCGGATCGCCGTCATACCAACCGCTCTCGTCCGCCAGTCGCTCCGCGTAGAGCGCCCAACCCTCGCCATACGCCGAGATAAATCCGAACACGCCGAGCTTCCGGAAGCGCGGCAGTTCCGTCGACTCCTGTTGCACCGTGAGCTGGAAATGATGCCCCGGCACCGCCTCGTGATAACTCAGCGAACGCATCGACAACACCTTGAACGTCGGCCCCGGCAGCGGCAGCCAGTAGATGCCCGGTTGCGTGCCATCGGGCGCCGGCGGCGTGTAGTGCGCCGCCGCGGAGTTTTCCGTCAACGCCGGCTCGCGACGCACGACCACCGGCGCGAGCGGCCGCACGTCAAACAGCGCCGCGCTCCGCTTCTCCGCGTCCCGCACGGTGCGCTCGTTGCGCGCCAGCAACGCCGGCCGCGGGTCGGGCTCCGCCGCCGGTTGTTCCGCCGCCTGCAACTGCTGGTAACGCGCTTCCACCGTGCCGTCGCTGTAACCCAGCGAGCGCAGAATCTTGTCCATCTCGCCCTCGATGCGCGCGACTTCCCGCTGGCCGATCACGTGGACTTGGTCGGGCGAAAGATTCGTCGTCGTATAGGTGCGCAGCGCCTGCGCATACGCCTCGTCGCCGTTCGGCAAGCGGCTGATGCCCGCCTCGTCCGTCGTTTCCGGCAACTGCGCCGCGAGCAGACTCCGCACGCGCGCGTAAGCCGGAATGATCTCGTCGCGCACGACCTTTCCCGCTGTCGCCAGATAACGCGCCCGCTCCGGTTGCGACACCGCGTCACCCAGCGCGGCGATGCGCTCATCCAACGAATGCACAAACACATTCTCGCGCGGCGGCGGCGCGAGGAAGCCATCGAGTTGCGCGATCGTGCGCTCCACGATGAAACGCGGCGGACGGATGCCCGCCTCTCCCGCCGCCCGCGCCTCGGCGATCCCTTCGTCGATCAACGGCGCCACGCGTCGCAACCGCACCAGATAGTTTTCGATGTCCGCCTTCTGGCGGATGGGATGCGTCTGCGTGAGAAAATCGATGAGCTCGAGCTGCAGCCCTTTGAATTGCTCGAAGATGAATTGCTGCGGCGCGAACTGCGCTTGCGCGATCACGTCCTCCAACGCCCATTGGATCAGCGCCGCCGACGTCTGCTCGGCCGGCGTGAGGCTCTCGCGCGGGAAACGGCGCAACGCCGTGAGGCCTTCCTGCGCGAGCAACGCGTGCTGATTCGCCGCCGTGAGCCCATACGTCGTGCCCCACGAGCCCGCCATCGCCATCTCCCGATCGAGCGCCGCCTGTTCCGCTCCGGAAAAATATTGCGTGCGCGTCGCAAGCTGCGGATTCGCCCGCACCCACGCATCGGTGAACGACGTGCTCCACGTCTCGAACTCCGGGTTGGCAAACACACGGCCCGCGAGCAATGCGAGAAAGACACAACCGAGCAAACGGCTAAGCGTGGTAAATTTCATGGGGTAAAATTCAAAAGCCCATCCGCCCGCCGCGCCCCCGCGATCAATCCTTCAAACCGCCGGAGCTGCTGATCAGTCGTCATGAGCCAAGCGCCGCAACGTGTCCGGCCACCGCGCCGCTGACGAGGAGATTCAACCGCTGCACGCGCCAGCCCACGCCAGTCTCCGCACACCATCGCAACGCCGATCGGCTTAACCGAAAGACTCGCCGGCGCTCCGTTCGCGAACTCCTCGGAAACGCTCTCTGCACACGCGAAGTTTGACGCCGCTCCCTCGTCGCCGCTGAGTGCGTCAGCCCGCCGCATCCCGCCCCCCTTTTCTCCCCATGAAATCCCACGCTGTCGTTTTCACCGGCCCCAACCAAGTCGCGTATCAGGAGATCAACTCTCCCGAGCCCGGACCCGAAGACGTGGTCGTCGAGCTGCATCATTCCTGGATCAGCAACGGCACCGAGGGCTCGTTCCTCCGCGGTGAACGCCTCTCCGGCGACGTCGCGTGGCAGCCCGGCGATCCCGCGCCGTTTCCGATGGTGGCCGGTTATCAAAAAGTCGGCCGCATCACCCACGTCGGCGCCGCCGCGCCCGGCTTCGCGATCGGCGATTGGGTCTTCGCCTCGATGAGCCGCGTGGAAGGCATGTTCGACAACCAGTTTGCCGGCCACGTCTCGCCCAGCGTCTGCGATCACCGCGCGGTGCAACGGCTCCCGGCCGGTGCCAATCCCCTCGCGTTCTCCGGACTCGTGCTCACGCAGGTCGGCTTCAACTGCGGCTCGCGTTCGCCCGTCGCAGCCGGCCAGGTCGCCGTCGTGATGGGCGACGGCCTCGTCGGCCAATGGTCCGGGCAGACCCTCGCCGCGCGCGGCGCCAAAGTCGTCCTTGTCGGCCGCCACGAAGACCGCCTCGCACGCTTCCGCCGCTTCGGTTCGGTCGTCCGCGCCGGTGCCGATTACGGCGTGCCCGCGGTGCAGGCCCTCGGACTCGGCCCGGTGAACTTCCTCATCGAAACCGTCGGCGATGTGAACGTGCTCCACCGTTACCTGCCGCTGATGGCGCGCAACAGCCACATGGTTATCGCCGGTTTCTACAAACCCTCCGGCGACGTGAATTTGCAGGCGGCGCTCCAGACATTTCGCAATTACGAGATCTCGTTCGATCTCGCGTCGGGCGCCACGCGCGAACGCCTCGACGAAACGCTCCGCTGGATCGCCGACGGCCGCCTCGACCCGCTGTGCTGCCTCTCACACCGCTTCCCGGTCGAACAAGCCGCCGACGCGTGGCGCCTGATCGAAACCAAACGCGAACCCGTGCTCGGCGTCGTCCTCGACTGGCCCGCCTCGCGCCGCGCGTGAATCCATTCTCCGCTCTCTTCGAGCTGCCGCCGTGCCGCCACCGCTTCGCGTTAAGAGGAAGGCCGGCTGCCGCGAATCACGCGAACGCTCGCGAATTCCGAGGCCGTTTTCTCGTTTCGCATCATTCGTGTCATTCGTGGCTAAAACGAACGGCGAGGTTGGGGTGTAGTCCGCATGCGGACGGGCGGTGAGCACTCATTTTCCAGACCAGTGGGTTCGCGGGCGCGTCACTCGCGCGGCCGATCACTCGCGGGACCGCCCGTGCGCCAACGCCCCCGCCCGCCGCCCTCGTTGACTTCGCCGTTTTTCTCCCGCGAAGTTTCCCGCGTCGCTGCCACGACCGCCCGCCTTCACCTGTTCGCTCCCGCACTCTACCCCGCGCCCTTTCTCCCATGACCCTTCCCGCTCGCATGAAATTGCTGCAGATCGAAGCCCCCGGCCACGCCGCCTGGAAAGACGCGCCACTCCCCCAACCCGCCGCCGGCGAAGTGTTGATTCGCGTGCTCGGCGTCTCGACGTGTCCGCACTGGGATATGCACATCTTCGACGGTCAGCCGATGTTTCCCGGCATGAAGCTGGAGTATCCCTACCTGCCCGGCCAGCCCGGCCACGAGGCCATGGGCGAAGTCGTCGCGTTGGGCGCCGACGTGACAAAACTCCGCGTCGGCGACCACGTCGTCGCGTGGCGCGACACCGGCAAACCGCGCCGCGGATTCTACGCGCAGTTCAACACGTTTCACGAAAACGATCTCCTCGTCCTCCCGGCCACGCTCTCCCCCGCCGCGGTCGCCTCGCTCGAACTCGCGATGTGCGTCGAAGTCTCGTTTCAACAACTCGCCGCACTCGGCGGCCCGCTCGGCCGCATCGGCTTGAGCGGCCTCGGTCCCGCCGGCCTCGTCGCCGTGCAACTCGCGAAAGCCCACGGCGCTTCCGAAGTAATCGCGTTCGACCCCGTCGCCGAACGCCGCGCCCTCGCCCTCACCCTCGGCGCCGACCGTGCCCTCGCGCCCGACGCCGCGCAGTGGCCCGCCTCGCGCCAGAGCGACGCGCTGGATAACGCCATCGACCTCACCGGCGTCCCGCCGGCGATCGAGTTTCTCATGGATCGCACGCGCCGCTGCGTGACGCTCTTCGGCGTGTTGCGCGAGCAAGTCCGGTTCGGCACCCAGCACCTCTTTGGTCCCGGCCTCATCCTCAGCGGCTACGGCGATCACAACCGCGCCGCCGCCGAAACCGCCCTGCGCTTCATCGTCGAAGGCAAACTGCACCTCGCCCCGCTCATCACCCAAACCATGCCATTCACGCGCTACGCCGAGGCGGTGGATCTTCTCCGCCGCAAGCAGGCCATTAAGATCCTCTTCGACCCCTGGGCGTAACGCCCCGCGAGTTCGCTCGTCGCACGGCACCGCACGCCGCACTTCGCGCTGACTACCGGCCTCGCCCGCCCGTGCGCCATCATCGCCCATGAAGTCGTTCCTCGGCGTCCTCTGCCTCTTGATCCTCCATCCGCTGGTCTGGGCGGGCACCGCGCAGGAATTGCTCGGCGGAAAGCGCGTCCTGATTCTCGGCGACAGCATCACGCAGCGCGGCGACTACGTCACGTTTCTCGAATATTATCTGGATCGGTCCGCGGATTTCACGCCCGCCAACATCCTCAGCATCGGACTCTCCAGCGAAACCGTATCCGGTCTGTCCGAAGCCGGTCCGTGGCCGCGACCGTGCGTGCTGGAGCGCCTCCCGCGCGCACTCGCGGCCTTCAAACCCGCGGTGGTGCTCGCCTGCTACGGGATGAACGACGGCGTTTACGCGCCCGCCTCCGCCGCCCATCTCGCCGCGTTCCTCGACGGTCTGCACCGGCTCATTGCGCAAGTGCGCGCCGCTGGCGCGCAGGTGGTGTTGATCACACCGCCGCCCTTTGATCACGTGCCCGTTTCCGCGCGCGGAGGCGAGACTTCGGAAGGCCCGTTCAGTTATCGCCACCCTTATTTCGGCTACGATGAGACGCTCACCGACTTCACGAAGGCCATGCGCAAGCTGATCGCGCCAGGCGTGCGCGTGATCGACCTGCACACCCCGATGCGCGCCGCTGTGACGACGCGCCAATCCGCGGAGCCGGCGTTCAGCTTCACGCGCGACGGCGTTCATCCCGACCTCGCCGGCCATCTGCTCATGGCACGCATCATCGCTGCGGGCCTGGGCCTCGCCACGCCCGACGGCGACCTTTCCGCGGAGCTGCGCCGGATCGAGGCCGATCCGCTTTATCCGCTCGTCCGCGACCGTCGCGAGTTGCGCTCAGAAGCGTGGCTGCCGTTCATTGGTTACACGCGCGAAGCTACCTTCAAAACCGCCTCTGTCACCGCCGCGGAACGCGTTGCCGCGCGGTTGGCCGACGAAATCGCCCAGCGCCAACGCACCCACTGAGCGGCCGCCCGTCGGCGTTGATTTGACGTTTACCTTCCCGTGCTGTCCGCCCGCCGGCCGCTCGTTCGTCATATCATCTGAATTCTCTTTCCTCCCATGAACAAACCCTCCTCTGACTATCCCGCCTTCAGTCCGTATCTCAGCGTCCGCGACGCCGCGCGGGCCCTCGATTTCTATGTGGCGGCCTTTGGCGCGACCGAACGTTTTCGCCTGCTCATCCCCCACACCCAGACGGTCGGTCACGCCGAACTGCTGATCAACGGGCAACTCGTGATGCTGGCGGAGGAAAATCCGCAGTGGGGCAACAAATCGCCCTCGACCCTCGGCGGCTCGCCCGCGACTTTTTGTCTGTTCGTCCCGAATGCCGACGCGGCGCTGGAGCGGGCGGTCGCGGCTGGCGCCACGGTGCGCAGCCCCACCGCCGATCAATTTTACGGCTTCCGCAGCGCGTGCGTCACGGACCCTTTTGGCTACACTTGGATGCTCCAGCACCAAATCGAAAACGTTTCTCCCGCGGAGATGCAGCAACGTTGGATGGCAATGAGCAGCGGCAGCGCCGAAGGCTGCGGCTCGAATTAATTTATTCGCCCGGGGGCCGCTCAGCAGGCACGCGCCTTCGCCTCAAATCTGGTGGGGTCCCACGGGCTCGTCCTCAGCGCCAATTTCTGCCAATAGTATTTCAGATCGTCGGATTTCCAGTCCCGGTAAATATCCTCCCACTCGAGATCAGGCAGATGCGGTCGCAACGAGCCCACTTCAACCGGCTCCGACAAGGCCTGAAACCGCACGTCCAACGACAGGCGAAGCCGGTCCTTCATTTCCGAACGCAGGGATTTGTGCACCACCAGGCTGTTGAAGGTCAGCACATCGCCCGCGTCGTAATCGCCCTCCACCCATTCGGTCTCCCACGGACAAAGTTCCACGACGTGCCCACCCGCGCCCTTGGCCGGTCGCACGGGCAGTTGCCCCGCGTGGTGGCTGCCTCGCAGCACGGTGAGCCCTCCGAGCGTGCGCGGGCAGTCCCCCAGCGGAATCCAACACGTCATCGTGCTCGTGGCGCCCTGCACAAACGGAAAATCTTGATGCGGCGGCGTGGGGAAATTGCTGCGGTGCGGGATCAACATCCGGGCCACCGTGCGCGCATGAACCAGCACGTCCTCCTGAAACAACGTGCGATACAGTGCGAGCAACGCGCGGTGGTGAGGAAAACGATGAAAACTTTCGAGGTGTTGCACATCGCGATAGCATTGCTCGCCCGTGCCCCACGCTGAGACCTCGGCGTCGGGCAGCGTGTCGGTAACGTCCCGGTTGATCAATCCGCCCCAGCGATCCTGCCCCGGCATCCGCCATCGGTGACGGTCCGCGACCGCGAGGATGTCCGCCCTCAGGCTCATGACGTAATCGCGCGGCAGCAGTCCCTTGAAGAACAGATAACCGTCGCGTCCGACGCGTTCCCGCAAACCGCCCGGGTCCGCCAGGAGCGGCGTTGAATCAACAAAAAGTGAGCGGGTGATGGGCCGCGCTTTCGGCTTCTCGATCGCAACAGGATTCACGGGCGGAGGGGGAACGCCCGAAACCTGCAACGACCCGCCGCCATTGCAAGCCGATGAAATCCGACGCGCGCACGCGGCTCAGCGTCCAGCGGTTAACGAAAATTTTCCCGCCCTCGTCGCCCGGCTCACCTCACCGACCTCGCCTCACCGGTCCCGTGCGGGCACGCTCCACGGCTCCGCCTCAAACCGCCGCTTCTCCGCGTCGCGCTCGATATACGGCACGCCTTTTTCGAGCCACTCCGGTGCGGGCGCGCCGTGCAAGTAGTGCTCGAAAAACTGCCACATGCGGTGGCTGAAATCCACTTGGTCGGCGCGGCGCGACAGACCGTGCCCTTCGTCGTGATAGTTGAACAACCACACCGGTTTCTCGTAGCGCCGCAGCGAGAGAAACAACTCCACCGCCTGCTCCCACGGCACCGCGCCATCTCGATCGTTATGCATGATCAACAGCGGCGTCGTCACGTCCTTCACATGAAACACCGGCGAATTCTCCAGATAGAGCTCCGGCGCATCGGCGAGTGACGCCCCGATGCGGCTCTGCGTTTTCTCATATTGAAACAGCCGCGGCTGGCCGGAAATCCAGCGGATGCCGCCATACGCACTCGTCATGTTACCCACCACCGCGCCCGCTTCCGCTGCGCGAAAACGATGCGTCTGCGTGATGAGATAGGCCGATTGGTAGCCGCCCCACGACGAGCCTTGAATCCCCAGCGCGTTCTCATCCACGTAGCCGCGCGCGATCACCGCATCGAGCGCCGGCAGCACGCAGTTCAACGCGCTCCGGCCCGGATGCCCGGTCGTGTAAGTAATGTCGGGCAGCAAAATCAGGTAACCGTGGCTCGCGTAGAACGGGAAACTGATGTTCGACCCCGGCGACGGCGCGAAAAACCGGTGCACGATCAGCGACAGCCGCTCGTAGGTGTAAACGATGAGCGGATATTTCTTCGTCGGATCAAAGTCCGCCGGTTTATAGAGCAACGCCTGCAAGGCCACGCCATCGGCGTTGCGGTAATTCACCAGCTCCGCCCTGCCCCATTTAAACGGCGCCAGTTGGGCCTGCCCATCCGTCACCCGCCGCGGCGCCGTAAAATTTTCGTCGGTGAGATAGACATCGGGAAACTCGTCGAACCGCGACGCCACCATCATCAGCACGTCAGCCCCGAGCGCGCGCCCGGCGATCCGCCATTCACAATCGCGCCAGAGCAGACGCTGCGGCGCCGCCGCCGCCGTGAAACTCGTCCGAAAATACCCGGTCGCACGCGTCTCCTCGCTCTCGCCGCGCACGATCAGCGGCCGCGCGGGGTCGAACCCGCGCGACGCATCATCCTCCTCGTGCGCCGCCATGTCCTGCACGCGAAAAATAATCTTCTGCGCTCGTCCCGCACCGCGGGTCAAATTCCGCGCCGGCGTCCCGTCGACAAATGCCTGCCACGCATCGTAACGGTCATACAGCAGAAGCGACCGGCTGTCGTCCGCCCATCCTGCCCAGCCATACGGCTTCGCCGCCTCCGGCTGATCGTGCTCTTCATCTTGAAATGCGACTCCCAGCTTCGACGTCAGGTCCCGGCTCTCGCCGCTCTCCACGTTTATCAGCCGCCATTGCCGGTCGTCGAAATACGCCGCCCAGCGTCCGTCCGGTGACAACGTGATCGCGGGCGTGCCTTCATCGCCGGAGTTGCCCCGCAGCTTCCGCAACAGCAGCCGCCGCCCGCCCGTCGCGGTGTTGATCGCATAGATGTCGCCGTAGGTGCCGTCGAAGTCGCGCAGGCGCAAATACGGGCGGTAATCAAAACCCAGCGCACGCGTGCCATCGTCGCTCACCGCGACTTCCGCGACCGTTTCGTCCGCGATCTGCGTGTAAGCCTGGCTCGCGAGATCGAGCACGCCGCGAAACGTCCGGCGCCGGTCCGCGCTCGCCCGCACTTCCTGCCGCGACTGGATCAGCCCATCGTTCCAACTCCAGATATCGGCGGTCACCTTCTTTTCCGGATCGCGCTCGTCCTTCGGCGCCACCGTCGGAAAAGCCGCCACGCCCACGAAAAGCTTGCGCCCGTCGAACGAAAATTCCGGCGCCGTATACTCGCTGACCGTCATGCCCGCAGGCATCCCTGGCGTTGTCGCCGAGACGACTTCCTTCGCCGTGCCCTCGCCCCGCCGCCAATGATACGCCTTGAATCGCGGCGCGGCCGCCGTCGCATCGTCGCGGTCGCTCAAAAACGCTGCCTGGGTTTGCGTGCGATCCCACGTGAGCTGCACATAACGGCCGCGGCCCTTGAGCAGCGCAACCGGCGCGGCCTCGTTCCCGGGCGTCACTGCAAACACGCCGTCCTCGTCCGCCTGCGTCGCAGCGACGACGAACAACAGCGTCCGGCCGTCGCGCGCGAATGAGTAGTCGCTCACCTCCGCGAATCTCCGCTCGGCTCCCGTCGCGAGATTGCGCAGGACGAGCGTCGTTTTGGCCGGTGCAAGCTTCACGAGCGTATCCGCGTCGCCGCCGCTTTCTGCGCCGCTCCCGGTATTAGCCGGCGACGGACGGCTTGTCGGCGTTTGCGAGAGGTCCTCCGGCTGCCCAGGGATTTGCTTCGCGTCGGGCTCCCGCAGATACGCCACCCACGCCCCGCCGCGAGCCGGGGTCTGCACGCTTCTCACGCCCTCCACCCGCGTCATCTCGCCCGTGGCGAGACGCGTGATCAGGAGCGCTCGTTGAGGCGCGTCGGTTCCTTTCGCCTTCGTCACCCGCGCCGCCGCCTGGTCGGCCGCCGACGGAAATACAAAGCTCAACAGAAACTCGCCCTCGCTCGTGAACTGGAGTCCAACTGTCGGCCCCGGCGGCTGGCGTTCGTCGATGCGCGTGGGCAGCGGAAACGGCGGCGGCGGCGGCTCGCCGGCCGGCGCACGATACTCGCGCGAGGTCTGCCCATTGCGCACCACCACCTCACCATCGCCCTGTTGCGGCATGTAGCTGTAAGCCAGCCACTGCCCGTCCCGCGACAGCGTGGGCGTGACGATGCTGCGCCACCCGTCAAAGTCATCGGGCGACAACATCCGTTTGCCCTCGCCCGCGTGCGCCAGCACCGCACCACCGGCAACACACCATGAAACCAACACCAATCGGATAAACCCGCGAAAAGACATCACCTCACGACCTTCGAAACCGAGCCGCTCACTGCAAGAAAAGAAGACGGCGGCAGTCAGCGCCACCATGCGACCGCGCACGCGCTCACCGCGAGGGCGAGCGCCAGGACGCTCACGACCAGCATCGCACGCACCCGCTCCTGCAACGCCGCCGCCGCTTCCGCCTGCCGCCGCAGCTCCTCGGCGAGAGACTTGAGTTGCTCGCCGACACCCACGAGCACCTCGCCGGCTTGCAGCGTTTCCTGTTCCAGCCGCGCCACGCGCTCTTCCACACGCGTTGTCACTTGATTGGCGCGCAGGTCCGTCACGATCCGCGTGGCGCTCGCGATGAGCGGCCCGATGGCTTTGATGATCGGCGCGATTTGCATGCGGTAACCAAGTGCCGGAAACCCCCGCGGACAAGCCGCCCCGACACTTCGCTCCGCCGGGCCCGACGGGTTGCGCCTTGACCAGCCGCACCGCGCGGAGCACGAAACAGCCTCCGCGCGCGCGAAACTTCTTCAACTGCACGCCTCGCTTCCATGCTTTCCCAGTCTCTTCCTGCGCAACTCGGCCTGACGTATTTTCTCTCCGAAATTTTCGTGCGTTTCGCGCGCCGCTCGGATCAGCACGCCCAACACTCCGACGCCGGCTCGCTTCGATGGTTGTGGATCTCCATCGCGCTCGGCATCGGCGGCGCGGTGGCTGCGCAAACGTATTTCCCCGCCGGGTATTTCGCGCTTTCCCCGCGGACCGCGACGGCGTTGGTCGCCGTGTTTGGTCTCGGCCTCGCGTTGCGATGGTGGGCGATTCTTGTCCTCGGTCGCTTCTTCACGGTCGATGTCGCCATCGCCGCCGATCATGAACTCGTCGTTCGCGGCCCTTATCGTTTCGTGCGCCATCCCTCTTACAGCGGCATGATGCTCGCGTTTGCCGCCCTCGCCGCGACGTTTCAAAACTGGCTTTCGTTCGTCTTCGTCCTCGTGCCGATTTCACTCGGCCTCGCCTATCGCATCCGCGTCGAAGAACACGCGCTGGTGCAAGGCCTCGGCGATGCCTATCGCCGCTACCAGAAAACCACGAAGCGGCTGATTCCTGGCGTGTATTGAGCTGCGCGCGTCGGGCCGTCGCTGATCGCGCGACTTGAGAAAATCGGGGGCCGCGTAAGGCAGTGCAGGCCCCCGCGACATCGGGTTTGCCAGTCATCCGGCAACCCGCCATGCCTGCGCGCCGTGAATCTTTCCGCCGCCATCGCCACGACTCGGAGCTACATCGACGCCAATTGGGAAAAGACGTTTCGTGACTCGCGCGCCGAGTCCGTCCGCGAGTTTCCCCTTCCGCGCCCGCACACCGTGCCCTCGACCGATCCCACGATGTGGCTGTTTTTCTATTGGGACACCTACTTCACCAACCTTGGCCTTCTCCGCCAAGGCCGCGCCGCGCAGGCGTTGAACAACGCCGAGAACGTCCTCCATTGCATTGAGCAACTCGGTTTCGTGCCCAACATCTCCGTCCGCATCGCGCTCAATCGCTCGCAAGTCCCCGTCTCCGCCCCGCTCTTCGCCGACATCTATCGCCACACGCAGGACCGCGCTTTTCTGCCCCGCGCTTACGCGGCACTCGTAAAAGAATACGCGTTCTGGATGGCGCTCCGCACGGCCCCCAACGGCCTCGCGACGTGTGGCACGCACGCCGATCCCGTCACGCTCGCCGATTTCTACAAAGTGATCAGCCACCGCCTGCGCGACATCCCCGAGGAGCCCGCGGCGCGCCTGGTTTACCTCAAGCACAAGATGGCCGAATGCGAAGTGTGGGATTTCAATCCCCGCTTCAGCCAACGCGCCGCCGACTTCAATCCTGTCGACACCAACGGCGTGCTCTTCCTCTTCGAAACCATCGCCGGCGATTTCGCACACGACCTCGGGCTCTCCTCCGACGAACAACTCTGGCGCGACCGCGCCAGCCACCGTCGCGCCCTCGTCGACCGCTACCTTTGGAACGAACAACGCGGTTACTACTTCGACTACGATTGGGCGAACCAACGCCCTGGCTCCGTCGTCTCCGCTGCGCCGTATTTTGCGCTCTGGTCCGGCATCTGCTCGGACGCCCAGGCCGCCGCGCTCGTGCGCAACCTCCCGCTGGTCGAGCGCGCCCACGGTCTCATCACCTGCGCCGAAGGTAGCAACACCTCCGCCAACACTTACCAATGGGATGCCCCCAACGCCTGGCCGCCGATCCAGACCGCGGCGCTCCTCGGCCTCCTGCGCTATGGTTACGTCGCCGAGGCAAAACGCCTCGCCGAAAAATACGTGCTCACGTGCGCACGCAATCTCGAGCAGACCGGCCAGCTCTGGGAAAAGTATAACGCGCTGACCGGCGGCATCGATGTCGCCGACGAATACAAAATGCCGCCGATGATGGGCTGGACCGCCGGCGGCTTCCTCCACGCCGCCGAGGTGCTCGAGCGCTGACTCGCGCTGCCACGAAGAAAATCCGCCACTTCACCCGACCGGCGCCGGAAAACGCGCCGCGAAAACGCTTGGTGCAAAACCGTGCTCCGCCCAGCGACGCCGTCGCCGTCGATGCGGCGTGCCGGGCGCTGGTGATGTCTACCGCAATGGCGCTTCGTCGGACGATCTGAGCGGCTTGATCGACGCTTTCAGCATCTCTCCCCACTCCGCCCAGCGCTTGCCTTGAGTGCCGGCGAGGCGCTGCACGCCGCAGATATCCTCGTAGATGTTTTCCATGTAAAACATCGATTCCCAGTTGATGTTGAGATCGTGCTGATGCTCTCGCCTAAACTCCAGGAGCGCGTTCGTCGCCGCGGTCTTTTCCGCATCGCTCGCGGCGCTCAAGAGCTCATTACACCGCATCGCGTGAAATTTGAGTCGGCTGTGCTGGTTGGCCAGTTGCAGGTTTTCCACTCTCGCACGCGTCGCTGGCGAGAGGTCCGGCCGCAGGGCCGCGCCGAGCAGCGCGTCGGTCGCGTCAAAATCCCCTTCCGTGTAGAGGAGGCTGGTGAGCTGCATGAGCTTGTCGTTCACCTCTCGCAGCTTTCCGCTCATCGCGACGATCCGCTCGCGATTCGGCTGGATACGCTCGTTCCAAATCTGCCGCCAGTAGCGGTGATAGTCGCGGATTGCGCCGCTCGCGGCGCCAAACCCCGCGCAATACTCCTCCTCCCACTCCGCAAAGGTCCGCTCCGGCCGATAAAACGCCCGCGCCATGATGTAATTGGTCATCCCCGACACCGGCCAATAGCCCCAGCACGTGTCGTAGTCGGTTCCCGTGAGGTGAAACGCGCTGTTCGCGAGTTGCATCTTCTCGAACATGTTTTGCTCGAAACCCAGCGGCAGTCCCGTGTCGTCGCACTGATCGTTGGGCCGCAGATAAACTTCCTTCGCCCCCGCGGCCTTCCACGCGGCGTAGAATCCTCGCAACTCCTCCTCCGAGGAGAAATGGCTCGTGATGAAAAAAATCACCACTCCGTCGGCGACCTTCTCGCGCCGCGGCGGCGACCGGTAGGCGCTGTAGGCGTAATACGTGGTTTTCGCGGCCGGATCGTATTTCAACGCTTCCGCCTGGACCGCGTTGGCGAAACGCAGATACCGGTCGGTGAGCGGCAATTCGGTCGAATCCACATCGAGGTTTTCTTCGCCCGGCAGCCGCACATCCCATGCCGCGCACTGCGGGCAACGGCAGAAACCACGGCTGTCGTTTTCGCACGCGTTCACCACGTGACCACGGCCCGCCGTGAAGTGCCGTCGCGCCACTTCGCGCGCCAGCGCCGGATTGCTCACGCACATTTTAATGCGGTCCGGCGCACCCTGCATGATCTCCGCCGCGGGCGCCCGCTTCCCTGCACGATTCAACGCGAAAAACTCCGGATGCTCCGCTCCGTATTCGAGCCACCATTCGGTGAACGCATGCCCGTAGAAAAACTGCACGCTGCGGCCCATCCGCATCCGCCGCTGCCACACGGCTTCGTCGGCCCGGCGCCGGACATATTCGTCGGTGTCGAAGATGAACGCCGCCGGCACGCTGCCGCGCGAGAGCGCCATCTTGCGCAGGTTGTCGGTGTAGGCGGGCCGCATGTGCCGCTGCCGCAGCGCGGGCACCCACGCGCCCCGCTCCACCGGCAACGCGAAACGATCCTCAGGCGTAAACGCCACACCCGCCGCGCCCGGCTCCAGCCACCGCACGCCCAGCTTCTGCTCCAGCAATTCATACACGGCATACAACGTGCCCGTGCGATTCTCCTTCGCCGTCGCCGTCTCGCGCGCATCGCCCCGGTCAACATTGACCGCATCATCGCCGAACAACCAGACGCCCTCCGGCGCGATCACCCAGCGCGCCTCTTCCGGTGCGAGCGGCCGATCGTCGCCCGCCGGGCGCACGCCCACATGCAGCGCAAACTCGCCCGCGCTCGCCTGCGTGCGCACCGGCACGTCGCGTCCGCCGATCAACGTCAGGTGCGTTCGCAATTCTTCCGCCGCGAAAGCCACGACGGCATTCGCGTTTCCCGGCACCACGATGACGCAGTCCGCCGGTTTTACCGCGAGTCGCTTCGCATTCTCCGCGCTGGCGAACAGTCCGCCCGTCGCGCACGCCGAAACGACCACCCAAAGAAGTATGTTTTTCATCATGTCAGAATTCTCTTTTTTCTCCCGTCGCGGCGGTTGCCGCGCACCAGGCCAACTCAGCGCGGCGCGGCTGCGCCCTTCACCGGCACGTAGTCATACGTGCGTCCCTCAAAGCGGATTTCAAACGCCGGATTTTGCATCAGCTTGATGATTTCCGCGCCCGCCAGCAGCATCGGGCCATAGCCTTGCAACGCTGCGAAATGCACCGGGCGGTTGTAGTAATACACTTGGTCCCCCGCGTAATTCGTCGCGACTACAGAACCCTCCACGCGTCCGGCCCAATCGATCTTCGTCGACAACGCCGCCCAGCCAGCCTGCGCAATCGGTCCGTAAACCACGGGGCTGATCCAGCCCTGATTGATCGCGTGCGCAATCGCGTAGGTGAACATCGCCGTGCCTGACGTTTCGAGGAACGAATCATTGCGATCGATCATCTGGTGCCAGAAACCCGAGCCCGATTGATATTGCGCCACGCCCCGGAGCGCGGCGCGAAGCTGCGCAAGCACGGCCTCGCGCCTGGGATGATCCGCCGGCAGCACGTCGAGCAGGTCGCACATCGCCACCACCGTCCAGCCCATGCCGCGTCCCCAGTAGAAGTGAGGCGCATCGGGATTGTTCGCGCTCCAGCCGTGCGTGTAGAGGCCGGTCGACGAATCATACAAGCGGGCCGACATGCCCAGCGCGTTTTGCACGGCATCGTCGAACCACTTGCGCTCACCCGTGAGGTGACCCAGCTCCGCCAGTGCGGGCACGCCCATGTAGAAATCGTCCGCCCAGACCGACTGCGCCTGCGGGTGCTCGCGCGCCAGCGTGCCGTCGCTCAATCGGAATTGCTTGTGCGCAATCCAGTCCGCCCACGTGTCGATCACCGACTGCAAATCCGGCCCCACGCCGGCGAGGCGGGCACGCACGACGGCGGTGCACATCGCGCCGCTGTCGTCGAGCGACCGGGGCGCGATCGCTTTGAAAAAGTCTCCGCGCTGATATCCAAATTTCGCCTCGACCGCCCGGAAATATGGCAGGTGTTGCGCGATGAACGTGAACCGCCGCTCCACGAAATCGGCGAAGCGCGTATCGCCAGTGACCTTCGCCGCGTAGAGCATGCCGGAATACACCACTCCCATTTCATAGGAAATGATGCCGTTGCCCGCCTTGCCATCGTCCACCCGCGCCGTTTTTACCGGCGACGAAAAGTCGGTGATCTCTTTCCCGGTCGCACGATCCTCGATGCGAAGAGGCGAAACGCGGTCCAGATAATCGCGCACGCGGCCCAGCGCCTCGGTGATTTCCGGCACCGTCGGCCGCTGATAGGGCACGGGATAAGTGCCCTCGCCGAGATCGCGCGGATTCTTCGCGTCGCGATTGCGATACGGACCTTCCGCCAGCGCGGAAGCCGCGCCCAGCGCGAACGAAAGAACAACGACGGCGATTTTGTGCAGAGTCATGACGGAATGAATTCGGATGCAAACGACGACGCGCCGCAGGGTTCATAGGCGCGCGGCCGTGGCGTCAGTTGTGGCCTTCGAGATAGCCTTTGAAGTCGGTCGTTTGATGCTGGTCCGTCCGGTAAATGATCGGCTTGGGATCGAGCCAATCGGCGATGGTGGCACCAATGGCCGTCGCGAAGAAATGGTTTCCCGCCGGACTGTAGTGACCGATGAAGTAGCGGTCGTAGTAGCGGTCGATGCTCAGGTTGAACGCCTTGAAATCCGCCACGTGCACGAGATTCATGTCGAAGACCTTGAAGTTGTGCTGCGCGAGGAAATCCACCACCGGCTGGTCATAACGGCTGGTTTCGCCCGCCAGCAGCGAGCGGGTGACGCGGTTGGGATCGAAGAGCACCACGAGGAGTTTCTTGTGCTGCGCCGCGGCAAACGCCTGCGCCTTGGTCAGGATGTATTTCGTCGCCGCGAAGCTATATGCGTCGAGCAACCCTGTGATCGCGTCGTCCCGACGAGCGGGATCATCCCAATTCACCGCGAAATCAAGCCAACCGGCGAGCTTCCGCAGCGCCTCCCAATCGGGCGCCCGGATCAAACCCTTTTTATACAGACTCATCTGCAGCGCGAGATCGCCCCGCATATTTTCCGCCATCCAGTCCGGATTGGTCATGTTATACACGTCCGCCGCCGTGCGGATGCGGCTCTCGTGCTCCACCATTTTTCCGGTCGCCAGATCCATTTCGATGTTCGGCCAGAAGTTGCCGTGAAACATGACGCCTTCGCCCTCGATTTCCGTCTGCCGCGCAGTCCATTCGCGGAAATTCATATACCGGCAGCGGAGCAGACTCCGGATGTGGTCGTCGCCCCAGAGATAGAACACCAGATATTCAGCGCCGTGGTCGGTCGTCTCCTCCCGCAGCAGGCGGCGGTAGGCCTGATAAACCCCGTAACCGCCCATCCCGAAATTGCGCACCGGTTCGCCCAGATGCCCGGCGAGATATTCCTGCCACGTCTCGCCGTCGTTCACCTGATGACACTGCGTGAAACTGTCGCCGTAGGTGTTGATGCGACAGGGCCGCGCCGGATACATGAACGACCTGCGGGCGCCGTTGGCCTGCGCCGTGGACAATGTCATGCTCTTCTCGAAGCCATCGTGCGGCATCGAGTTGCCGAGGATATAACCGAGCTCGGGATCGAACTTCGCCCAGCCTCCATCGTTTATAAACACCTCGACCTCATGGCGCGACGCCACGTTGGCCCGAATGTAATCCAGATATTCAGGCGCCATGGCCGTCGCCTCCGCGGCACTCGCGCCTCCGATCGCCAGCAAGGAACACAGTCCGAGCCGCGCAAAACTCGAGCCGAAGCGTGAAAACGTGTTTGTGGCGCACGCAAGCCGCCGACATCCGGCCAAGAACATAGGGCAAATAAAGGGACATGAGGGGAAACGCGGGGGTCAGCGCGCAGGTTGCAGGCCGCCGCCATGGTTCGCCAGCAGGATGACCAAGCAAATTACGTCGCGCGTCGCACTCTGCTCCCAACCAGCGGCCTAAGCCTCCATGCCCGCCTCGCCCGACCCGCCGAAGCCCGACCCAACCGCTCCCATTCAGGCCAGCGCCTCGTGCAAAATCTCCGCCGGATGCAAGGCGCGACGGTGCAACGCGTCTTTGATCTGATGCCGGCAACTCGTGCCGGACGACGCGATCAAAACGTCTTCCGGCGTGGCTCGCACGGTCGGAAACAGCACCAGTTCGCCCACCTGCTGCGACACCGCAAAGTGCTCCTCCTCGTAGCCGAACGAACCCGCCATGCCGCAGCACCCGCTGGGAATCATCGATACATTGTAATGCAACGGCAGTTCCAGCGCCTTCACCGCCGGCGTGAGCGACGACAACGCCTTCTGGTGGCAATGCCCGTGCAATTTTATTTTCCGGGCTGCCGTCGTGAACGCCTCGCGCCGGATCCGCCCGGCATCGCGTTCGCGGGCGATAAATTCTTCGAACAGCAGCGCGTGCTTCGCCAGCGCCTTCGCGGCGCCGATCAGCCGCTCCGGCACCAGATCCGGAAACTCATCGCGGAATCCCAGAATCGCCGACGGCTCCAAGCCGATCAACGGCGTCTCCGCCGACACGACCGGCGCGAGCAGTTCCACGTTGCGAATCGCGAGTTTCTGCGCGGCGCGCACGAGCCCTTTTGAAAGCTGCGCCCGACCGCTGTCCACGTGCTGTGGGATGACGACTTCGTAACCGAGACGGTTGAGCAACTGCACCGCTTTGATGCCGATCTCGGTGTCGTTGTAATTCGTGAATTCGTCGCAGAACAAATACACCCGGCCCTGCGGAAACGAAGACGCGGCGCCGGCTTTGTTCGCGTGTTTCGCATGCCAGCGCCGCAGCGTGGTGTGGTGCAGCTTCGGGATGCTCCGCTCGGGGGCGAAGCGCGCGATCTTCTTCACCCAGCGACTCGTCACCGCGTTCGTCACCGTCCAGTTGAACAAGCCCGGCGCGAGCGACGCCCACGCCATCGAGCGCGAAAACCCCGCGATCAAGCGCGAGCGCAAAGGCACGCCGTTGGCATCGTGGTAGTGCTGCAACCACTCCGCTTTCAGACGCGCGATATCGACGTTGGACGGGCACTCGCTTTTGCAGCCTTTGCACGAGAGGCATAGGTCCATCACCGTGGCGATTTCCTCGCTGTCGAACGGGCGCGCCGGATCGCGGGGATGCGTGAGCATGTGCCGCAACATATTCGCGCGCGCTCGAGTCGTATCCTTCTCGTCGCGCGTCGCCATGTAGCTCGGACACATGGTGCCGCCGGAGAGCGCCGTTTTTCGACAGTCGCCCGAGCCGTTGCACTTCTCCGCCGCGCGCAACACCCCCTGTGTGCCGCTGAAGTTAAACACCGTTTTGTAATCCGGGTCCGGATCACCCGGCGAGTGGCGCAACGATGTATCCATCGGTGGCGTGTCGATGATCTTCGCCGGATTCAACACGTGGGTCGGGTCAAACGTCTCTTTCACCCGGCGCATGAGCGCGTAGCAATCATCGCCGACCATGA
Organism: Horticoccus luteus; assembly: GCF_019464535.1. Classification (GTDB taxonomy): domain Bacteria; phylum Verrucomicrobiota; class Verrucomicrobiia; order Opitutales; family Opitutaceae; genus Horticoccus; species Horticoccus luteus. The sequence goes on from NZ_CP080507.1 coordinate 3,537,191, forward strand.
AGCGGATGAATTCACCGCGCAGCCGCCCATCGCCGTGTTCGCCGCTCAGCGAACCGCGGTATTTTTTCACGAGCGCGGCCACATCGGTCGCGATGTCGCGAAACATCTTCAATCCTTCCGGGGTTTTCAGATTGAAGAGCGGCCGCGTGTGCAATTCACCCGCTCCCGCGTGCGCGTAATAGACGCACTTGATCCCGTATTTCCCCTGCATCAACGCATCGAACTCGGCAATGTAGGCCGGCAAATCCTCGACCGCCACCGCCGTGTCCTCGACGATCTCGCGCGGCTTCGCATCGCCGACGACGTTGCTCATCACGCCCTGCCCGGCGCGGCGCAGATCCCACACCTTCGCGCCATCGCTGCCCCACAACACCGGGAACGCGTAACCCAGCCCCGCCGCCCGCAGCTCCGCCTCCAGCGCCCGACACTCCGCCTCGATTTCCTCCCGCTGCTCGCGCTTGATTTCCACGACGAGGATCGCCCCGGGATCGCCTTGCACGAAAAAGCGGTTCTTCGCCTGCTCCAGGTTTTCCTTCGTGCAGTCGAGCACGTGCCGGTCGATCAACTCGCACGCGCTCGGTCGGTGCCGCAGCGCCAGCAGCGTCGCGCGCAACGCCTCCTGCACCGTCGCGAAATGCGCGCATAACAACGCGCCCGCCGGCGGCAGCGGCTCGACGTTGAACTCAAACTCGACGCCGACAAACAAGGTGCCTTCGGAGCCGGCGATCAAGCGGCACAGATTGAATGGCCGCTCCGACTCCGCGTCGAACACCGCGCAATCCATCAACGCATCGAGCGCATACCCGGTATTGCGGCGCGTGACGGTCGCCTTCGGAAAACTCTCGCGGATGAGCGCGCGGTTGTCCGCGGCGCCGAGCAAGTCGCGCACTTCGCGGTAGATTTTCGTTTCCAGCGAGTCCGGCCCGGCACACTTCGCGGCGAACTCCGCGCGGGTCAGTGGGCCGAACGTCACCTCGCTGCCATCGCTCAAAAAGCCCCGCGCCTCGACGAGGTGATCACGCGTGGAACCGTAAACGAGCGAATTCGAGCCGCAGGAATTGTTGCCGACCATCCCGCCCATCATGGCGCGATTCGCCGTGGAAGTTTCCGGACCAAAGAGAAAACCCTGCGGCTGAAGAAACGCATTGAGATCGTTGCGGATCACGCCGGGCTGCACGCGCACGCGCCGGGTGTCCGCATTGAAAGCCACAATGCGATTCATATGCCGGCCGAGATCGACCACGATCCCCGCGCCCACGACTTGCCCGGCCAGGGAGGTGCCCGCCGCGCGGGGGATGAACCCGAGTCGGTGTTCGTGCGCAAAATTCAAAATCGCCCGCACATCCGCCTCTGTTTTCGGCAACGCCACCGCGGCGGGCAGCTCCTGATACTCCGACGCGTCGGTCGAATACAGCAGCCGCAACAAGCGGCCGGAGTGCAACTCACCCGTCAAGGAGTTGGCCAAAGAAGCGTAATCCGGAGAGGTCGGCGTGCGCATGGGTTTTGCGAGAGTGCGCCGCACCTTTCGGCAGGCGAGCTTCGAAATCGCGGCGCTGCTGATGCGAGTGAAATCGCCTCACCGCGGTCATGAACACGCACCGGTCTTCGTCGCGCTGGACTTGCGTAACCCCCGCGCCTTTTCCAAACCCGCAGCGTGAAACCTTCTCCGCGCTGGCTCGCGTTCGTCATCACATTCCTCTTCTTTGGTTCTCTTCTCTCCGCCATGGCCGCCTCACCTGCTGCGGTTCGCGTCGTTGATCGACTCGCTTACAGCTGGCAATCTCAGCAAGTGCAGGAGCCCTGCATTCTGCCCAACCCCAAGCAACCCGGGCGCCTGGTCATTTTCTATTCGGGTGTGCCCGCGACCAATCGCGCCGTCGCGTTCATCGGCAAGGCCTGGGCCGAGGCCGCGGATCCGCTGCATTGGCATCTCGATCCGTCCAACCCGGTTTTTTCGCCCGGCCCGGCTGGCAGTTGGGACCACGGCACAATCCGCCTCGACTGCGTGCTCTATGTGCCGGAAGAGGATGCCTACTATATTTACTATTCGGGCACCTCTGGCTCGATCCAAGACCACATCGGCCTCGCAATTTGTCCGGCGGGCAAGGACGGCTACAGCTCCATCCGGCCGGAAAATATCGCTCGATTCGGCGATGTTCCCGTGCTGGCACCCCGCCCGGAGAAACCGTTCCTTGAAGAAATGGCATCGCAATCCGCGGTCTGGCGCGAAAGGGATGCCGCGACCCACGCTTGGCGGTGGTTTATGTATTACTCCTATCGCGGTAAGGATGGCATTCTCCCCGGCCTCCGACTCGCCACCTCGAAAGACGGCAAACACTGGACGCGCCACTTCAACCGCGACGATCCGCGGGGGATGGGCCAGATCTTTGCCTCGACTCCCGATGCCTACTACGAATGGCACCAAATATCGAAAATCGGTTCCACTTATGTGCTATGCATGGAGGTCGGAAAGAACCGGGGTCAGCGGTGGCGGCCGGTCTTCGCCGTGAGCGACCGGCCGGACCGTGGCTGGCGTCAGCTTGATCTCGATTTCGCTCTCCAGACATCTTGGACCGGTGTGTATCGCGACGACGCCCATTATCACGTCGCCACACCTGCGCTCTACGAGATCAACCACGATTGGTATCTGTTCGTTCAAGCCTGTCCGCGACCCAAGAGCGATGATTACATCGAAGGCCACTGGGATATGTGGGGGTTTTCTTGCCCGCGCGCGGTCGCGATTCCCGGGCACCCAGATCAACTGCACCTTCCTGGCCAGTGACCGCCGTCCCCTTTCTCGGCGATTTCCTGTGATAAGGCGCTCCGCTCGGTCGCTCGGTCCGCGCCGGACCTTCGCTTGCTGCTGCCTGTAAAAAATTAAACCGGGGCGAAGGATTTCTCCTCCGCCCCGGTATTGTTTTCTCTGTTATGCTGCGAACCGCAGGGTTTTACGCAGCGGGGACCAGATCAAGCGACGGAACGCCTCTGGGAAGCGAACCACCGTCTGGGACCAGTCACGGTTCTCCTGATTTTGCAGCCGTGTCTCGGCGGGCAACTCTGCAGCCGGGGGCAAATCTGCCTCTTCACGCGAGTTTTCAGGAAACTCATACGTGGCGAGCATCATCGCTCCCGAGCCGTAGCAGCCCGGATGCACGACATACATGGTCTTGGACTTTTTGTTCATGATCGGACGGAGGACTCAAGTGCATGGCACCAAGGCCTCCTGGCCGACCACCAACAGGCAAAGAACAAACGCACCATTAACGGTCCTCCCCTGCTCGTCAATGGCCCGTGTGCTTCTTGGCCCGACAGCAGTCCGGCTCTCACCCGCAACAGCGCGTCTTAACTCCGTCCGCGTCCCCGCTCTCGGGCTGCCGCCTCGCTGCGCCGATCCTAGCGTGTCCTAAGCTCAGGTCTGCCGCAACTTGCGCAACCCTTGGTTGATCCGATCGAGGTTGCAAACGCTCGGGTCGTAATCAGGCCCCACCCACTCCCGCCACTCGCGTCCCAGCTCCGTGTCCGGCTCCGCGAGGCTCTTCAAAAGATCGTGAAACGCTTCGAGTCCGCCGCAATCCTCCGGCGGCCCAGCCCGCTCTCCCGCCGTGCACAACGGGTAACGCACGCCCTTTTCCATTTCGCCGATCTTCTCCACGACGAGATCGACCGACCAGCCTTCGCCGAAGTGATAGCAATACCGAAACCGCTCGCGCTGATCCAACCCCGCCTCGCCGAGCGTGACGTCGCGGTCGTCCTCCACGAGCAAGTCGTCGCGCTTCACCGGATTGCCGAAGCGCAAGTCGTCGAATTGAAAAACGTGCGTCTGGTAGTCGAACCACTCCAGCGCGACCTGGATCGCGTCGTGCAAGCCGGAGAGCCACATGGATTCGCGCACGACGAGACGCCGCCAGATCGATGGCTCAGTGCCGGCCACCGACAACCGCAACGTAAAGGTGCGCTCGCGCACCTTCTTCGCTTTGGCCCCGCGTCCTTCGTGAAGTCCGATCATACCGCCGGTAGCTCAACCTCCCCGCCTTGCGCGCGCAAGAACGGTCGCGGTCGACCTCGCTTCACCCGAGCAGACGCACCGCGACCGATTGCTTACCGGCACCGCCAACCGCGGCACACATAGTCACCACCGCACGCACGCCAAACGGGGTTAGGCCTTGCCACACCTTTTTCGGCCTGCCACGTCGATTTCACGTGATGTCCGCCGCGCCTGCCCAGTTGCCGTTCTTTCACCTCGTGAGCTTTACGGGGCATCGACAGCTTGCCGACCCGGCAGCCGTGGGCGCATTGCTCCGCCAGGAGCTGGCCGCCCTGCGTCGCGAATCGCCGGGCGAATGGATCGCCCGCTCCTCCGCCGCGGCTGGCGCCGACCTCCTGTTCGCTCGCACCGCTTTGGACCTTGGACTCGGCTGGGAAGTCACGCTGCCGCTCCCTATCGGGGATTTTCAGCAGGATTTCGCGCCCGAGGACTGGCGCGAAGTGCGCGCCACCCTTGACCGCGCCGAACTGATCGAAGTCGTCGCCGAGCCAGGCTCGCGTGAGGAAGCGTATCTTACCGCTGGCTACGAACTCGTGCACCGCTGCGATGTGCTCCTCGCCGTGTGGGACGGCCTGCCCGCGCGCGGCAAAGGCGGCACGGGCGACATCATCGCTTATGCGCGGGCGATGGACGTGCCGCTCGTCATCATCAACCCGCTCGATCTTTCCGTCCGCCGGGAGAATTTCGCCGCGCTCCGCCTCCACGATGCGCACCTGCGTTTCCTTAACGCCGTGCCCGGTCCGGCCACGGCAGACAACGCCGATGCCCGCGAACAAATTGCCGCCTTTCAACGCAAACTCGACGACACCGCGACCCACAGCTCCCCGCATTTCCGCCGCCTGACGGCGCTCACGGTCTGGCTGCACGTGGGCGCGACCACTCTCGCGACGGCGGCGCTCGCATTCGGCTGGCACTGGGGCGGCTTGCCCGTCGGCAAACTCCTGCTGCTCCTCGGCGCCCTCGGCGTGGCCTACTACATGCGCCGGCAAAGCACGCAAAGCCGCTGGACGCGCTGCCGCCTCGCCGCCGAAATCACCCGCTCGGCGCTCGCGATCTGGGGCCTGCCGCGCGCCACCCGGCTGTTTGCCGATTTTGACTGGGTGGGCCTCGAACCGCTGCGCCGCTCACTCGATGTGCTCCACCGCCGGGGCGCCCGCGGGCAGCCGCGCGACTTCGAGCGGTTCAAACAAGAATACCTCAGCACGCGCATCGACGACCAGCTCGCCTACTTCGCGCGGCAGAAAGCCAAGGCCGAGCCGCTGCTCGCGCGCCTGCGCTTCGGCTTCGGCGCGAGCACGATCGCGGCCATCGCGCTCACCGCACTCTACGCGCTGGATGAAGTCTTCGGCCTGGAGCTGCTCCCGCGCCCCGCCGCCGAGCTCCTTTATTATTTTGGCCCGATCGTGCTGCCCGTCGTGGCGGCCGCCTTCATTTCGCTGATTTCCATCAACGACCTGCATCGCCGCGTCGCCCGTTATCATGAGATCGGCGCGCGGCTCGTGACGGCGCGCCGCGAAATTGCTTTCAGCCAGACGTGGGCCGGCCTTGAGCGCGCGATCGCCAAGGCCGAACGCGTGCTCGTGCAAGAAGTGTTCGAGTGGCACTCGATCACCAGTTTCACCGAATCGCACTGACGGCGCGCGGAACCCGCGGGTGCGTGCCTACCCGTCACGTCGGCCGCCGGCCCCTTCGAGCGCGCTGGCCGCCATTAAAATCGATACGTCGCCGTCGCTCCCACCTGGCGAGGATCAGCGCGATCTTCGTAACGCGTCTCGATATAGTCCGGATCCTCGTTGCCGAAGAAAAACACGCGCTTCTCGTAACGTTCATCGAACAGATTCTTCGCCCACACCGTGAACGTCCAGTCGCGCCACACGTAACCGACACTCGCATTGACGAGATGGTAGGCGCGACGCTGCTGATCCTGGTCGTTCGAATCATACTGGCTCGCCCGTCCGAGCAGGTCGACGTCGCCAAACACCCCCCGGCTCGCGCCGTAGTGCGCGCCCACCGTGAAGCCGTAGGCCGGCGTATTCGCCAACCGCCGACCGCCGCCCGCGTTGCCGTTGCTCAACACAAACGGCTCCAGTTCCGAATCCATGAGCGCCAAGGTGCCCCGCACTGACCACATCGCCGTCATTCGATACGTCGCCGTCGCCTCCGCTCCCGTCACGTGCGCGCGTTGACCGTTGTCGGTGAAGAATCGGTAGCTGCCGCCAAACCCCGCCGAGTCCCGCACCTGCGTGGCGTGGCGGTCCAGGTAGAAGACCGTGAGTTCGCCGCGCAGGCGTTGATCAACCGAGTGCCCGCGCCAACCGGCTTCGTAATTCCACAACGTCTCCGTGCCGTAGGTCAGCGGATCCGCCGTTGGATCGATGCGCGCATCGACATTGATCCCGCCCGCCTTGTAACCGCGCGTCACCGAGGCAAACACCACCGCTCTCGGGCTCAGGTCGTGTTCGATTGTCAGTTTACCGCCGAACATGGTGACATCGAAGCGGGGGTTCAACGCGATGGGCGGTGCCGACGTGCCGGCGATTGGATCAAACTTCGTTTTTACGCCGCCGCCGCGAAGATCAATTCCTTCCACGCGCAAACCAACGATGACGCGTGTCTGCGAGGTGAAGTCGTGCGCGATCTGCCCAAAAAGCGCGGTGTTGTCCGCACGGTAGCGGGTATCCAGGCCGCTGATCTCGTAAGCACTTGTGTCGGTGTAATGGCTCGTCTCGTCGAGCCGGGCAAAGAATGCGCCGAGCGTCCAACGGTCGATCCAGCCCAGCGCACCTTTCGCCACCGCTGAATCGAGGCGCAACTCCTGGTTGAACACGTTGCGCAGGCGGCGATCGTCACTGAAGCTTGCATACGAAGCCGAGGTCCAATCGTCGTCGTAACTGTAGATCGATCGCGTTCGCACTGCATTCGTGATCGTCGTCAACCGCACGTCCGGCCAACCCGAGAAGGTCCCGCGCACACTGCCGGCCAGCGAACGCTGCACGTCGCGGCCCGGCTGGTCGCTGTAGGTGAACCGGCCGTTGTTATCCAACGCGAACTCGTCGAAGCCATTGTTGAGATCGGCCCAGACCACCGCGGTATCCCAGCGCCAGAGAGGATTCGGATTATACGTCAGCCGCAGTCGCGCGGTGAATTCGTCCCGTGCATTGGTGTCGCGATTGAGAAACACATTATGGCGAAAGCCATCGCTCTTCGATTGCTCCACCGCCAGCCGCATCATCAACTGGTCCGGCCGGCCCGCATCCAAGGGCCCGCCGAGGGCGAAGCCGCCCGTGCGCAAATCGTCACTGCCCACACTGCCGTGCACGAAACCCGTCCAAAACGGCGTGGGCGCATGCGTGACGAGGCGGATCACGCCGCCCGCCGCATTCGCGCCAAACGCCCCCGCCTGCGGTCCGCGCAACACTTCCACCTGCTGCACATCGAAGGTGCTCCCGATGCCGCCCAATCCGGTGAAATCGAGGTCATCGACGAGAAAACGCACGGCCGAGTCGGGCGTCTCTCCTTCGTATTGCGAATTTTCGCCGATGCCGCGGATTTGAAAATAACGCGGGCGAGACGTCCCGCCGGTCCACGTCAGATTCGGAATTTCGTTCGCCACATCGCCGAGGTGCTGCACCGCGCCGGCCCGCAAGGTCGCGTCATCGATCACCGTGACGCTCGCCGACATGCGGTCGAGCGGTGACGACCACAGATCCGCCGTTACGAGGACTGGATCCAGCATGACCGGCGGAGGCACCGTTTGCGCGCGGCCCAGCGCCGTTATCGCGGCGAGAGCGACTCCAGTGGTAAGAATTCGTATCGGGATTTGCATCGTTGGATGCCCGACCCAAAGCGGAATCCCGAGAAAAGGGGCGCCACGGGCGGCGCCTCCGAGACGCCCACTCGCGCGCCTGCTGTTTCCTTCGTCGGCATGATCCGTTTCAGGTTCGAAGGGTCGAGCAGCCGATCGTGCCGCAATCTCAGCCCTCCGCGGAGGACACCCCTACAGGCGAGCCGAAACAAGCGCTCTCGTTGGATTGCGCGCAAGCCAAACCTGCGTCACCTCCCCGCCGCGCGTCCTCAGGAAACACAATAGCCGCTCCTTGCGAAGCGGCTATTGTGACCTAACACCAAGCAAACCGTAAAAACTACAAACATTCATCGTCCCCCAACAAAAAAGAACGATGCTGACTACGGAAAGACAGACGCAGGCGGATTCGATTCGCTCAAAAATAATTCACTCTTTCTCCAACATTTTTTCGGGCGCCACGCGGGCCAAAGTTTGCCGCCTGCAAACACAAAAGCCGCTTCTTGCGAAGCGGCTCGTGTGACCTAACACCAAGCAAACCGTAAGAACTACAAACATTCATCGTTCCACCAAGAACGATGCTGACTACACCAAGCTAGACGCGGAATTTTGATTTCTGCTCAAAAAAACGCAGAAAAAAGTGCAGATCTTTTCATGCACAGTATACCGTTGTTAATAAGCGATTTGCGAATATTCGTTTCTTCCTCTCGCAGCCGATTGTCTTTCTGAACGCTTTTTTTCGTGCCTTGGCCTGCGCCTGCACTGCCGCGCTCACATTTTTCGCAGCGCCTTGACTAGACCGACCCATTCGCAGGCCGCCGTCCCCGGCGAACCACCCTGCGCCGCGTGAGGGCGTTTTCCGTCACCTCGCCGATGGCGCGGTCGTCGCTGGCGTTTGCTCAACCGGAGCCGTCTCGGGGGCGGCCGGCAACGGCGTGCTTTTCAACGGGTAAGTGAACCGTTTGCCCTCGTAGTTGCGGAAAACCACTTCGTCATCGGTGATTTTTTCCAGATACTCGGGGTTGATCGGCACTTTGCCTCCGCCGCCGGGTGCATCGATGACGTATTGCGGCACGGCATAACCGGTGGTGTGACCGCGCAGCGCCGCGATGATTTCGATCCCTTTGCGGACGTCGGCCTTGAAGTGCGCGCCGCCCGTGATCAGGTCCATCTGATAGAGGTAGTAGGGCCGCACGCGCATCCGTAGCAGCCGGTGCACCAACGCCTTCATCACGTCGGCGTCGTCATTGATTCCTCGCAGCAACACGCTCTGGTTGCCGAGCGGCACGCCGGCAAACGACAGCCGTTCGCACGCATCGCGCAACTCCGCCGTGCATTCCTTGGGATGATTGACGTGAATGCTCATCCAGATGGGGCCGTATTTCTTTAAAATCTCGCACAGCGCCGGCGTGATGCGTTGCGGCAGAAATACCGGGATGCGTGACCCGATGCGGATGAACTCCACGTGCGGGATCGCTCGCAAACGGCTGATCAAGTGCTCCAGCTTCTTATCCGAAAGCAACAACGGATCGCCTCCCGACAGCAGCACATCGCGCACTTCCGGATGCGACTCGATATAACGCAGCCCCTGCTCGTATTCCGGATGAAAATTGTAGTCCTGCGCGTTGCTGACCAACCGGCTGCGCGTGCAATACCGGCAATACGAAGCGCAACGGTCCGTCACCAAAAACAACACGCGGTCCGGATAACGGTGCACCAAGCCTGGCACGGGCGAATGCTCATCCTCGCCGAGCGAATCGAGCATCTCCTCCGCCGCAATCTGCTGCTCCCCCGCGCGCGGAATCACCTGCTTGCGAATCGGACAATCCGGATCCTGACGGTCGATCAGATTGAAAAAATACGGCGTGATCGCCAACGAAAGCTTGTGGCTGGCAAACAGGCACCCGGCCTTCTCGTCCGGCGTCAACGTCATCAACTGCTCGAGCTGCTCGAGCGTGGTGATGCGGTTTTTGAGCTGCCACGTCCAGTCGCGCCAATCCGATTCCGGAACGTGCTGCCAGAGTCCCTGGCCCTCGAACCAAGTGGAGCGGTCTTCGGTGTAAGGCATGGTGTGTGACGCGAACGATTAGGGTCCTAACCACTCCTGTCAAACGGTGCGCAGCGAATATCCGTCGAGCGGTGGCACCGCGAAACCGGTCTCGCGACCTTCTGCCCTGCCGCAATCCTCGCTTTCCCCTTGCGCGCGGGGCCCCGCGCCATTTCGTCAACCTGCAATGCCTACGTTCCGACCCGCAATCCTCGCTTTGGAAGATGGTTCGATTTTTCGCGGCCGCGCCTTCGGGGCCGACGCCACCATCGCAGGCGAATGCGTGTTTAACACGTCCATGACCGGCTATCAGGAGATCCTCACCGACCCCTCCTACTTCGGCCAGATCGTCACCATGACCGCCGTGCAAATCGGCAACTACGGCATCAACCCCGAAGATGCCGAAGCCGGCGCTCCCAAGTGCTCCGGCTTCGTCGTGCGCGAACTCTCTCCCATCGTCAGCAACTGGCGCAGCCAGATCTCGCTCGACGATTATCTCCGCCAATACGGCATCCCCGGCATCAGCGAAATCGACACCCGGGCGCTGACCAAAAAGCTTCGCGTCGACGGCGCCATGAAGTGCTGCCTCAGCACGCTGCCCCTCACCGACGCCGAGGCCGTTGAACGCGCCCGCGCATGGCGTGATATGAGCGGCTCCGATTACGTGAAAGACGTCACCTGCTCTGCGCCCTTCATCTGGAGCCCCACCGACCCCGCCAATTTCAACACCCCCTATCTCCCCGTCGGCACCTCGCTCAACGTGCCTCACACCCCGGCAAAAAAATTCCGCGTCGCCGCCTTCGATTACGGCGCGAAGCACAGCATCTTTCGCAAACTCGTGCAGCACGGCTTTGACGTGCAGGTTTTTCCCGCCATGGCCACGGCGGCTCAAGTCCGCGAACAAAAGCCCGACGCCCTCTTTCTCTCCAACGGCCCCGGCGATCCCGCCGCCCTCCCTTACGTGCACCAAACCGTCACGGAGTTGCTGCCCGAATATCCGACGTTCGGCATCTGCCTCGGCCACCAGATGATCACACACGCGCTCGGTGGTTCGACCTACAAACTCAAATTCGGCCACCGCGGCGGCAACCAGCCGGTCAAAAACATCGAGACCGGCCGCGTCTCCATCACCGCGCAAAATCACGGTTTCGCCACCGATCCCAAATCGATCGAAAGCCGCGGCGCCAAGGTCACCGAGATCAATCTCAACGACAACACCGTCGAGGGCCTGCGCCATAACACGCTTCCCGTTTTCAGCGTGCAATATCACCCCGAAGCCGCGCCCGGACCAAACGACGCCGACCCGCTGTTCGTGGATTTCTACAAGATGGTCGAAGCCCGCAAGGCCGGCAAAATCTGACCTCGACAGTAAGCGTAATTTGCTGTAATTAAATGTGATGGCTTAATAGCCATACTTTTCTATTGCACAGTATGGCAGGGTAGCCATACCTATTCGTTATGAAGATGACGATGCACATCGACGAGGAAGTCCTCGACCGGGTCATGAAGATCACCGGTGCCTCCACCAAAACCGAAGCCGTCGAAATCGCGCTGAACGAGATGGCGCGGCGGCACAAGATGAAGGAGCTCTTTTCCGCGGGTCTCGGCTTGGCTCCGGACGAACTTCGGGAAGCCTTCGATCCTGCCTCTCTCGCCATAGACGACCACGGCCTCGCCGCCGAAGACAGCTCGCCGTATGGCCAACCTGATCCTTCCTGATAGCAACATCTACATCGACGCCCTTCGCGCCGGGGTAGATCCATTTCAAACCTTCTCGCCTCACCTCGAAGAGTGGGAGTTTGGCACCTGTGGCATGGTGATGCTCGAGGTCTGCCGAGGTCTGCGCGATCCCGCTGTCCTCAAACGTTTCCGCGAGCGTTTCAGCGTGATGATTTACGTGCCGACCACGAACGCCATCTGGGGTCGCGCCACCCATCTTGCATGGGCCCTCGACCGACAGGGCCGCACGTTGCCCTCCCAGGATCTGCTGATCGCCGGTTGCGCCCTGCATGCCGGCGCAGTCGTGCTCACGCGCGACGCCCACTTTCAAAACATCCCCGGCCTGCGCACAATGGAACGTCTGCCGTGAAGGCACGCCGCCGGACACCCCCGCTCTGGTAAGTTCCGCGCCCCTAACCGCCCACCTCGACGACCCGCTCTTCGCCGAGGTGCCGCAACGTCACCTGCGCCGGCGTCAGCTCCGGCGCTGCCACCGGCCCCAGTTTCACCCCCTCGAGCGTCGGCTCCACCCCCAACAGCCACCGCGGCAGCGCCGCCGCCACGAGCCCTTGGTCCGCCAAAAACGGCTCCGCTGAAATCAGATCGTAGCTCGGAAACTCGCCCGGAATTTCCACCGGTATCATGGTGCGACTCGGCTCGCCCTGATAATCCCAATAGTTGCACCCCTCCACGAGCGCCGTCTGCTCGAACCGCGCGACCACGCGCCGCCACGCCTCCACCGCCTCCGCCGTATGGCCCGTCTTCATCAATGCGCCGATCCAGTGGTAGTTCCACGACGCCAGACATCCCCCGTTCATCGTCTGCCCGAATCGCGTCACATCGCTCCCAAACGTGCGAAACATAAACGACTGCGTCTCCGCGTCGTAGAAGTTCGTCTGAATCGAGAAACAATTTTCCCACGCCGGCCCAAGCTCATGCCGCCGCGCGAGGATCGCCGCCACCACTCGCCGCGCCTTCTCCTCCGGCACCATGCCCGCGCAAATCGCCATCAACTGCGGTGGCGCATAGAGATAAAAATGCCCGCGGCCGTCCGCCTCCACCCAGTCGGCATAAAACCCTTTCTCTTCGCTCCAAAACTCCGCGTTAAACGCCGCGCCCACGGCCGCCGCATCCCGCTCCGCCGCGGCCGCCTCGTCCTCGCGCCCCAGCCATCGCGCGACCTCGCTCGCCGCCCGCAGTCCCATCCACGCGAGGATATTTACGTAGCCGATGTGCCCCGTCCGCGCAATCCAGTCCCAGTAGTCGTTGCCGGTCTCACGCGCCGTGCTGATCAACCCGCCGCCCTCGGCGAGTTGCGCCCGCAACCGGGCCAACGCCGCCTCCGCTCCCGCCCACAACTCCGCCCCACTCTCGCGATCACCCGTCACCACCAACACATCCCGCATCGCCACCAGAAACGACGGATAAAAATCGAGCGACGTGCTGCTCTGGTAACCTGCGCCCACCGTGCCGCTCCGCCGCAGATTTTCCGCCATCCGCGTCACTTCCCCCACGAGCACGTCCTGTCCATCCGTGCTCGCCGGTCCGAGCGCGCCGCGGGGCACGCCAAACTTCAGCATCTCACTTTGCATGTAGCGGCAAAACAGCGCCACATAACCCGCCGGCTGATTCCCCAGCCGCCACAGCTGCGTGTCCGCCATGATCCCGCAGTTCGCATACACATCGAAAAAACGCCGCGTCACCTCCGCCTCGCGCCACCCCGTCGCACCGCGCTCCACCTCCACCCCGAGCGCCATGCCCGTCTCGCTCGCCGCCGGTTCCCACGCGATTTCAGTTTCGACCACCTCGCCCGCGCGAAACGTCCGCGGCCCGGCTGCGTCGCACCACGCGCTCTGTCCCAGCACCGACGCGAAGTTCAAAATCTCGCCCTTCTTTAAGTGGTGCGACGTCGCCACGCGCCAGTCGCCGTTCGGCACCGCGTGCGACAACAACTTCGCGACCACCCACCCGCCCCCTTCCCGCCGCGTCTGCCGCGTCCACGCCGTCACCGACTCGGTGCCGAGAATCGTGCCGTTTCCATAAAACCCATCGCCCGCCATTCCGCGTTCCCACAGTTGAAACACCGTCGCTTCGCCCCACGCCGCCTCCGCCGCGAAGAAAAGCCCCGGCGTCAACGCGTCCGCCACCTCCACGGTTTCCTTCCACTCCTGCCGGATCGTCCACGTGAGCCGCGCTCCATCGAGCCGCAGGCGCCACGTTTCCCGCACTGCGCCGAATTCGATCTCGCCCAATGTCACCTCCGTCGCCGTTCGGCCCGCGCTCAGTCTTGCCAGCAACGATTCCCCGCTCCGCCGCCAGTTGCCCGACGCATCGACATACACGCTTTGCGCGCCAACGGGTCCGGTGAGGGGCAAATGCGACGAACGCGGCGCGCCGGTTTTCAACAAATTGGCGCACCACTTTCCCTCGCCCCATGCATCGAACTGCAACTCCGCCACGCGCGGCTGCTCCGCCGCGACCACCACCCGCCAAAACCCATTCCGCAGCACGTGCATGCTCATTCCCTTTCCGTTGAGCCGTGCTCGCGAGCCCGCAAGCGCGAACTAAACCCGATGCCGCTGGCTCCGCGGCATCTGCTAGCTCGACAAACGGGTCGATGAACTAGCGAAGGGAAAGACCTTGGACAAAATCCTCTCCGATTGACCGCCCGCGGGACGTTCACGCAGGGAACGAAGCGACGTCCTCCTGCACTTCTCTCATCCCAGCCACTGCTCAAACTTCACGGCGTCCTCCGGCGTATCGACGCCGATGGTCGGGTCCGTTGTCAGGTCGCACGCGATTTCGTAGCCGTTTTCCAGCACACGCAACTGCTCCAATTTTTCAATCTGCTCAAGTTTCCCGGCCGGCAGACCGGCAAACTTCTCCAGCAACTCAGCGCCATACGCATACAACCCAAGGTGCCGGTAGCACGGATTCGCCCGCACCCATGCATCGTCGACCACCCCGCCCCGCTCGCGCGCGAACGGCAGCGGCGAGCGCGAAAAAAACAGCGCCCGCTGCCTGGCCTCCGCCAGCACCACCTTCACTTGGTTGGGATTCGCGAAATCCGTCGCCGTCTGAAACCGCGTCGCCAAAGTTGCCATCGGCGCACCGCCGGCCAGCAGACCCGCCAGTGCCCGGATCTGCGCGCCGCTCACCAACGGCTCGTCCGCCTGCACATTGATCACCCGCTCCGCGCGCACCGCCCGGTTCGCCTCCGCCAGCCGATCCGTGCCGCTCACATGTGCCGCACTCGTCATGATGATGCGGAACCCTCCTCCCTTCAGGCAATTCGCCAGCAACACGTCGTCCACCGCGAAAAACAGCGGAAATTCCGGCGCTTCCGCGGCGATTCGCTCCGCCACCCAGCGCACCAACGGCTTACCCCTGATCTCATGTAACAGCTTCCGCGGGAAGCGCGTAGACTCCAACCGGCACGGCACCACGATCGCGAGCGGGAACATGCCCCCGACATTGCCCACCCGGTTTTTGGGTTGCAAGCCGCCGCACCTTCCCGGACTTTCCCGGCCCTTCCGTTTAACCGAGTTCATGAATCCAAGCGACGCCAGCACTGCCAGTCAGCCCCAAATCAAGGACCTGATCGTGCAGAACAAGATGGGCATTCACGCCCGTCCCGCCGCGATGATCGTGCGGATCACCAACAAGTTCAAAGCCGACGTCCTCGTCGAAAAGGACGAGGAGCAGGTCAACGGCAAGAGCATCATGGGCCTCATGATGCTCGCCGCTGGCAAGGGCTCGAAGGTCAAGTTCATCGCCACCGGCGACGATGCCGCCGCCATGCTCGCCGAGTTGGAGCAGCTCTTCGCCCGCAAGTTCGACGAGGCGTAAAGTCGCCCAACGCCCGCTCGCTTTAGCGCGTTCTTCGTCGCGCTCCGATCGGTTCGAATCGCACCAACTTGTTGTGGGCGGGGTGCCCTCACCCCGCGAAAAAGAGCGCAAACTGCAGGCTAAGCGCTCCTCGCCACCGCGGCTCGCCCCAAACTTAAGCCACTCTGGCCCGACCGCTTTACAGGCGATCTATTTCACGAAACCGCGCTGGCTTTTTGCGGGATTGCACGGCGCGTTTCTTTCAAAGTCCGAAAAACGCCCGCGCATTCGCCGTGCTCGCCGCCGCCAGCGTGGCGAACGGCACCTCCAGCACCTCCGCGGCCGCAAATTCCGCCGTGTGCCGCACAAACGCCGGCTCGTTCGGCTTCCCGCGGTGCGGCACCGGCGTGAGATACGGCGCATCTGTTTCGACCATGAAGCGCTCCAGCCCCTGCACCTTCGCCGCCGCCCGCACGTTCTCCGCGCTCTTGTAAGTCAAAATCCCCGTAAACGAACCGCGTCCGCCCCGGCGCATCACCTCGCGCATCTCCGCCTCGCCTTCCACGAAGCAGTGAAACACCACGCGCGCCCACTCCACTCCGCTCGCATCGATCATCTCCACGCACTCCGCAAACGCGCCGCGCGAATGCACCACCACCGGACAATTCAGCCGCTTCGCCCACGCCAACTGCGCCGCAAACGCCTCGCGTTGCCACGCGAAAACCGTCTCCGCCTCCGCCGGTTCCTTCGGCAAATGAAACCGATCCAGTCCGCACTCCCCCAGCGCCACTGGCCGCGGACCTCCTTTCTCCCCGTCCCAAAACGCCGCCATTTCCGCCACCTGCGCCGCCCAAGTTTCGTCCACGGAGCACGGATGCAGCCCCACCGTGTAATGCACGAAACCCGGCCGCGCCGCCGCGATCTCGCGATACAACGCCCAATCGTCATTCGCCGTGCCGATCGTGATCATCGCCTCCACCCCCGCCGCGCGCGCGCGCGCCAGCGCCGCGTCCAGTGTGCCCTGTCGCGCAAACGTTTCCAGATGCGTGTGCGTATCGATCAACATGTCACCACGTTCCCTCATTCCGCCTCCGTCCGCCAGCGAAACCCCGTCGCTCCCGCTCTTCCCGGCGATTTGCCGCTCCCAAGGCGTCTACTTTCGCAACGAGTAGCCAGCAGATCGCGTCAGGCGGATCGCGGGATCGCGCGTCACGCTCCGGGAAATGGCGAGTAGGACGCGCTCATGAGATCCTCCCGCAGATGCATGCCCTGCGGCCCCACTTCGATCGGCACGATGAACACGGACTCGCGCGGCTCACCATCCACTTTGCCCGCTGCAAACGTCCACAACTTCACCGCCTCAATCGCCGGTTCATTCAATCGCACATTCGTCGAACGCACGGCGCGCGCCTCGATGACCCGTCCATCCACCCCAATCCGCGCCGCCACCGTCACAAGCGCCTGCGCGGCTTCATGCCCCGCCCACGACGGGTATTGCGGCCACTCGATGTGCAGCAACTTCGGCGCTTCCACCGTTTGATCCGGCCCAAATATCGGCGGCCGATAGCCCGGCGATTTGGCAAACGCCCGATTTACTTCCGCCGGAGTCACGGCGTCCGGATCGTCCGGCGCCTGAAACCGCCGCGCCTCCTGCTCCTTCAATCCTTTGTTGGTCTCGTGAAGATAAGCCTGCTCCGGATCGGGTTCCGGCACCGTGTTGCAACCGGCGACTCCCAGAATTAACACCCCGACTGCAAGGACCGGCCAGACCGACGACTTGGTTCGTTTCATCGGCCGGCTTTTAGCCGTGGAGCGAAGAAAATTCCAGCCGCGTCTTCACGCCCCTTCGCCCCGGTCAGCCATACCGTTCCCGCAGATACCGCACGAGCGCCCGCGGCGAAAGCTCCTCGCCCGTCACCCGCTGCGTCAACTCCAGCGCGTCGAAGCGCCGTCCCTGCGCATGCACCTGCGTGCGCAGCCATTGCAGCAGCCACCCAAACTCCCCGCGGGCGAAATCGGCTTCCAGCGCCGGCCGTTCCGCCAACGCTCGATACCATAGCTGCGCCGCCATCATGTTTCCCAACGTGTAACTCGGGAAATACCCAAACGAGCCGTCGCTCCAATGCACATCCTGCAGCACGCCGTCCCGATCACTCGTGGGCGTCAACCCGATCAATTCCGCCGACGCCGCGTTCCACGCCGCGGGCAGATCCCGCACCGCCAGACTCCCGTCAAACAACCGCCGCTCGATCTCGAACCGCAGCACGATGTGCAAATTATACGTCACCTCATCCGCATCGACCCGGATCAACGTCGGCGCGACGGCGTTGATCGCCCGATAAAGCGCCTCCGAGGTCACGCCCGCCGTCTGCGCCGGAAACCGCTCCCGCCAGCGCGGCTCGAAAAACCGCCAGAACCCGCGGCTCCGCCCCACTTGGTTTTCCCACAACCGGCTCTGCGATTCGTGTGCGGCCATCCCCGCCGCCATACCCAGCGCGGTTCCGAAATCCGCCCGCGTCAACCCTTGTTCATAAAGGCCGTGCCCCGTCTCGTGAATGGCGCTGAACAGCGAATCAAGCGGCTCATCGTCTTTGAACCTAGTCGTCATTCGCACGTCGTCGCCCGAGCCGGAGCAAAACGGATGCAGCGACACATCAATCCGGCCGCGCTCGTAGTCGAACCCGAGCCGCTCCGTCACCTCGCGCAAAAACTCCTGCTGGGCCTCGACCGCAAATCCCCGCCACGCCAGCCCCGCCGGCTCACGCCTTGCCGCCGCCACCACCTCCCGCGCGAATGGCACCAGCTCCCGCTTCAACTCCGCAAACAACGCTCCGATCCGCGCGGCACTCAGCCCCGGATCATGCTTGTCGATCATGTAATCGTATTCGCGCCCCGCCCAACCAAGATAAGCCGCCTCCCGCCGCGCGAGATCCAGGTTTCGCTCCAACACCGCCGCGTAAAGTCCGAAATCCGCCTTCGCGCGCGCCTCCGCCCACGCATGGTATCCACGGCTGCCCTGCTGCGCTTTTTCCCGCACGAACTCGACCGGCAGCTTCGTCGCGCGGTCGAAATCCCGCCGCGCCTGCTTCACCACCGCCGCCTCATCCGCGCTCAACGTCTCGCCTTCCAACGCGGTTAACAATTCCCCGATGCGGGGCGCCTTCGCCGCCGCGTGCTGCAGCTCCGCAATCGCCGCCTGCTGCTCACCGCGCTGGTCCGCGCTCGCCGCCGGCAGGTTCACCTGCTCGTCCCAGCCAAGCAATTGCCCGACCGTATCCAAGGTAAACGCCCGCCGCAGCCATTGCCGCAGCTCATCCATCGTCGCGGAGCTCATGGCCGCACTGAACGCGCACTTGCCCGCCAACACCAGCGCGATGTCGCTCCGCTCGCCACCTTCTCCAGTGCCGCCGCGACGCCCGTTACTTCCCCGCGACCGGCTCGCCCGCCTCGTTGGCAAACGCCGGTGATAACGCATCCTTCCACGCGACGGGCTGCGTTTTGAGCACCACATCGCCCCCGCCCGCGTAAATCTCCACCGGCCATTTTCCCGCATTCAGCGCGCCCACGACCCGCCCACGGCGGGCCTTCCCCTGCACCACGAGGCCCTTGGCCTTGTTGTCCACGCGCCCCCAAAAAGTCCCCGCCTCCACCCGGCAACTCGCGGCCGGATCGAAAATCGCCACCACGTTGCCGCCGTCGGTCGTGAGTTTCGCCTTCCCGGCAAAATTTCCCGCCAGCGCCACCTTCACGTTACCGGTGACCGCCTTCACTTCCGTGTTGCCCGATACGGCCTGCACGTCGGCATCGCCGCCGCCCGCCAGCACCGTTACGTCGCCGGCGATCGGCCCCGCGAACACCGAACCGGTTTTCGCCTTCAACACCGCTGATCCCGCGCACGATGCGAGCGTGATCGAGCCGCTCTTCGTGAGCGCGGTCACCGCGCCATCGATCTGCTGCAGCACGAGTTCGCCGGCATCCACTTTCAACGACACATTGCCGCGCACGGCGCCGATCGTCACATCCACGTGTTCTCCCACCAACGTGACAGAGCATTGCACTGGCACCTGCAAAACCAAGGAGACTTCCACCGGCGGCCAATCGAGCCACGTCGGATACATCCCTTTCTCGCCGTCGTAACGCGAGCGCAGCGTCACCACGCCGTGGTCGTTGGTGAACTCCACGTGATTCCGCCGCTCCATCTCCGCGACTTCCTTTTCCTCCGTCGTCGCGAACGCCCGGTGGATCGTCAGATGCACGTCCTTCGCGTCCGCCACCGGCTCGACCGAGACGATCGCGCGCGTGAGATCCAAATGCAGTTGCACCTCCGCGCCGGTCGTCAAAACGCGTTCTTCGGAGCGTTCAAACAACGCCCACGCCGGCGTCGCACAACACAACGCCAACACCCACCACCATTTCGAGCAAGCCACGCGCATGCCGGCAGTTCCAAGCCGGTCACGCGCGACGACGCAAGCCAGCAACGTTTTACGACCCGCTCGTGGTCACGCGCACATCGCCGCCCGACGTGCGCAATTTCAGCTCCTTGCCGCCGCCATTCACCTTGCCCTTGAGCTGACTCCGACCGCTCCCACCGCTCGCGAGCTCGATCGTCAGCCCGCCCGCCTCGACCTTTCCGCCGCTGGTCGCCGCATCCAAGTTAAACGCCACCCCTGGCTTCACGCTCACCCGCACATCGCCCCCCGATGTGCGCAATGAGCAGTCGCCTTTCAACGGCCCCGTCAGCGCCGCCGACACATCTCCGCCGCTGGTGGAGGCCTGCAAGACGCCCGTCACTTCGTGCACCTTGATGTCGCCCCCTGAGGTTTCCAAATCCGCGTCGCCGCCGATATGGTCAACCTTGATGTTCCCGCCCGACGTGCGGAGCTTCGTTGAACCCGTGGCGCTCGCGAGCCCGATGTTGCCGCCCGAAGTGGTGGCCGTCACCTCGCCGGTGATCTTGCCCACATTCACGCTGCCGCCCGATGTCTGCGCCGACACCGTTCCAATCAGGTCCTCGACGCCGATGTCGCCCCCCGAAGTGTGCAAATCGACGTTGTAGCGCGCGGGCACTTTGATCGTGAACGACACCTGCACGAGCTGCGGGCCGCTGGAAAACCAGCCGCTGCTCTTGGCGTATTTCGCCTCCGCGCTCACATCGTTGCCCGACTGCTCGATCTTCAAATCCAGATCGGCCAGAATCTTGTCCGCCTCCGCGTCGCTGGAAGCGCGGATCACCTCGCGCGCCTTCACTTCCACCCGATCGATCAAACCTGTTTCCACGCTGATATCGCCGCCCTGCGTTTTCACATTCAAGGTCCCGCCGGGTTTCACGTTAAACGTCTTCTCCACCGAGCGTTCGATCTTCGCCTGCAACGCAGGGACGAGAGCCACCAAGCCAGCAAACAGGAATACGGTCGTTTTCATGGGTGTGTGTAAAACCCCTGACCCGCGCGAAAGTTACAGGTTCTTTCACCGGGCGTCGCCCGTCCCCGAATCCCTCGATGTGGGCGGAGTGTCGTCACCCCGCAAAAACGTCCTCCCGTCTTCCTCGCTCGCCTCGCCGCCTCACACTTTGGCGCTATTATCGCACTTGAAGTGAACCTGCGAACGCCGCAGCGCATGCGTGCGCAACGCCGCGACCTGCCCCGGCTGGTGCCGCACGATTTGCGACCCTTTCGGTCCGCCCGGCGCCGCCTCCGCCTCGGCCAAGGCCGCGAGGCACACCAACAGCTCCGCCCGCGCAGGCAGCCGCGTCGCGGGAAACCCAGCGTGCGCGCCCAGCCATGCCACCGTGCGCCCCAACGTTGTCTCTTGCTCAGTCATTTCGCCTCACCCTCGCCGCAAACCGCGACGTTGTCATCCTAGAAACGCACTCGCCCACGCCGCTTCATCGAAACCTGTCAGCGCCACCCCGTCGCCGAGCACGAACGGGCGCTTCACCAAATTGCCGTTGCCCGCGAGCAAAGCGACTAACGCCGCCTCGCTCAACGCCGGCAGTTTTTCGCCCAGCTTCTGCTCGCGGTAATCGCGCCCCGACGTGTTCAACAACCGCCGCCGCTCTCCGCCCAGCGCTTTCAGCATGCGGCGCAATTCCGTTTCGCTCGGCGGCGTCTCGCGAATCGGCCGCTCCACGAAGGCCACGTCATGGGCGCGCAGCCACTTCGCGGCCCGACGGCACGTCTCGCAATTCGCGTAAGTATAGATCGTGAGCATCGCGCGCCTCACTTCACCCAGCTCGCATCCTGCACGATGAACTGCCACCGCCCGCGGTATTGGCCGAGTTCGCCGTAGAACTTCATCGGTTCGCCCGCCTTGAATTGCGCCCGCATCTTCGCGCGCACCTGCGTATCGAAACTCCACACATCGTAGGTGTCGCCGCGAAATTCCACCGCGAGCCGCTTCGTGCGCCCTGTCGTGCCCACGACGTGAAAAATTTTTCCCTTATACGCATCCGTGCGCACCAACGCGCCCGCCGGCAACTGCTCCGGCTGGATCGCCACCTTCTCCAAGTCCACCCGCCCGTAATCGATCTTGTTCGCCTTCGCGTTGCCCGACTCCGCCGACGCATTGCGCAACGGCAGGTAATGATCCGTGCGATTGTCGCTCACCGTGAGAAATTTCGCGTAAACCGGAAAGTGATCCGAGAACCCGCTGCCCGCCGGCCCGTCGAACGACCACCGCACCGGCAACCCTTTGTCATCCGCATTAAGCCCCGGAAACTTCGCCACCCCGAACGAATTATCCACATATTGCACTCCGCGGTAATCGTAGAGCCCGCGCGAGATGATGATCTGCATCAGCGTTCCCCATTCCCCGCGATACGTGTCGCTCCCGCGTTCGGCCACCGGCAACTCAAACCAAAGATTGTAGAGATCGCGCTGCGTGCCGCGCACCGCCAGCTCGTTGCCCTGCGACCCGAGGATGTCGTTGATCCCTGTCGTCTTCATCTTCGGGTAACGCTGCTTCTGGTTATATTGCGAATTGAAATCGCCTCCGATGATGATGTCCGCGTTCGGGTCATCCTTCAGAATCTCATCAATGCGCGTGCGCAAGGTCTTCGCGTTCGCGCGACGCGAGACCTCCGTCAACGGGTCGCCCGCGCCCGACTTCCAGTGATTGTTAAACAGGTAGAGCGGCGCGCCATCGACATCCACTTCCACCTCCAAAATGGCCCGCGCATCGAGCGTCGCATGCGAATGCACCGCCTTCACCGGGAAGCGCGTGAAAATCACGCACTTTTGCGCCAGCGGATGCGTGCTGTCGGCTGACTTGATGTTCGCCGCCGGCACCACGTGGTAACCGGTCAGGCCGCGATCCGCCATCGCCTTGGCCAGCAGCGCCTCGGCCGGCAGATCCTCGATCTCCGGCGAGAACCGCGGACCGATCATCTCATCGATCGTCACGTTCTGATACTGCCGCAAGATCGCTTCGTAATCCAACGGCTTCGCGGACGGCGTTTGATCCGCCTCGATCTCATCGAAGAAAATAATGTCCGGCCCGCGTCCGCCTTCGAACTTCGTCAGAATGGTCGCAATGTTATGGAGCTTCGTGAGCGCGTGCGCCTTCGAATATTTGGCCGGCTGGTAGTCCTCGAACCCCGCTTTGCCGTCCACATCGAAAAGATTCTCGACGTTGTAAACCACTACCATGAAAGGCCGCGCCGCCGCCGAGGCGACGAGCACGGCACAAAAAAACAGACCAGTGAAAAGGCGCATGCGGCCTTCTCACTGGTCCGTTGCGGCCCCGGAGGCAAGTCCGGGGCGGAACCCGTTTCACTCGCTTGCGTCGCCCGGTGTGGCGTGCCGCTTAACGGTCGCCGCGGCGCAGCGCGGTGCGGTCCGGCGACGAGTTCATCGCCGTCGTGGTCTGGCCCCGCGCGCGCTCCCGACGTTGCATCGCCGCCGTGTCCGCTTGCTCGCGAGCCCGGCGTTGCCATTGGCCGATGGATTCGGCCGTGAGCCCCGGGTCGAGCTGGCCCGGAGCGGCGTTGAGTTTGCTGACCGTCGCACCGGTGCCGAATGTCGCCTTCGGCAGATACGGTTTATTTTGGCGCGGACCCGGCACGGCCGGCATCGTTGAGGCTGCGGTGGGAGAAACGGCGGGCGAGGCGTCTTGCGCCCAGGCGCAGGTGGAAACCACGGCGGCAATGGCGCCTCCGCGTATCAAATTTTTGAGGGTAGACATGGTATTCCTTTTTCTTGGAGGTTTACTGGACGCTCCTTTTCGACCCCGCCCCTCCGGCCCGGTCTCCGTTGATCCGGTTCGCCCCGATGACCGAAGCGCGCGTTGACGACTGCTGCTCGTGCCCCGCACTCTGACCGCCGTATGACCGCAATTCTCGATGTTGCTGACCTGCGAGTGGAACGAGGTCGCACCACCATTCTGCACGATGTCAGCTGGCGCATCGCCCGTGGCCAGCACTGGGTCATTCTGGGGGCCAACGGCTCAGGGAAAACCTCCCTGCTCAAAACGCTGACTGGCTACCTCGTCCCCACCGCCGGCCGCATTGAGGTCCTCGGCCATCGCTTCGGGCAGAGCGACTGGCGCGAACTCCGACTCCACGTCGGCGTGGTGATGAACGTCTTCTCCGCCGCCATCCCGCTCGCGGAAGTCGCCCTCGATACCGTTATCAGCGGCAAATATGCCCAACTCGACCTCTGGCACCGCGTCACTTCCGCCGATCGCGCCGCCGCCCTGCGCCAATTGCGCCGCGCGGGCATCGCCCATCTCGCGCAGCGCCCATGGGTCCACCTCTCCCAAGGCGAACGTCAACGCGTCCTGATTGCGCGCGCCCTCATGGCCCGCCCTCGCCTCCTGATTCTCGACGAACCGTGCGCCGGCCTCGATCCCGTCGCGCGCGCCCACTTCCTCGCCTTCGTGCAACAACTCAGCACGCTCCGCGGCGCTCCGTCGCTTGTCCTCGTGACCCACCACGTCGAAGAAATCACCCCGGCGTTTTCCCATTTGCTGCTGCTGCGTCGTGGCACCGTCCTCGCCGCCGGCGAACGCGCCCGCCTCCTTACCTCCGCGAATCTCTCCGCCGTGTTCGAGGCCCCCTGCCACCTCCGCCGCTCCGCCGCCGGCCTGCGCCTCGAGGTGCGCCCGGTTTAGCGGCTCGCGGCCAAAATCTGCCGCCGCGCCCCAGCGCTCACCTGTGCTGCTCGCCGGCGCGTTTCGTCCCGATTTCGTTTTCTCATTTCGGCGCGGAAAAGATCTCCTCGAAAAACACCTTCATCGCCATCCACGAGCGCCGGTCCGCCGTCTCGTTGTAAGCGATGCCTTCGATGCCCGCCTCGCGCGCCAGCTTGTCCGCGTCCGGATTCGTGAAGGCATGCACCGCTCCGGAATAGATGTTCAACTGGTAATCGAGTTTGCCCTCGTCCAGCGCGCGTTTGAACGCCGCCACTTCCTCCGGCGTTTCGAAATAGTCCAGCCCGCCATGGCAGATCAGCAGCTTCGCTTTGGTTCGCGCCGCCGCCTCCGCCGACGGCGGAATCAGCCCGCCGTGGAAACTCACCACACCTGCCAGCGGCGCTCCACTGAAGGCCAGCGATTGCACCACGCTGCCGCCAAAACAATAACCGATCGCCGCTACTTTTTCCGGCGCCACGCCTTTCACCGCCAACAACTGGTCCAGCCCCGCCCGCGCGCGCTCGGCCATCAGCGGCTTGCCATAAAACTCGCTCGCCCACGCGCGCGCCTGCTTCGGATCGCGCGTCGTCTTCTCGCCGCCATACATCTCGATCGCGAAAGCCACATAACCGAGGCGGGCGAGATGCTCCGCGCGCTGCTTCGGATAATCCAACAAACCCCACCACTCCGGCGCGACCAGCACGCCCGGCCGCAACGCTCCTCCGCCCCCGTCACCGTAAGCGAGGTAGCCGTTAAGCTTCACCCCGCCATGTTCGTAAGCGACGTTTCGCGTGACGATCTTTTCGGCTGCGTTCATTCCTTCACTCAACGCGAATAAAATTCCCCGGCAACTTTTCGCGCCGGATCTGCGCAACGCTGCGCGCGCTCCTCACGTCACCATGCCGCCGGCGATATAACCCTTCAGGTGTTCTGCCTCCGCCTGATGCACCTCCGACACCCAGCGCGAAATATCTCCGATCGAAATCAACCCGCGACACCGACCGCCTTCGACCACCGGCAAATGGCGGCAACGTTTGTCCGCAAAGATCACCATCGCTTCCTCCACCGTCGTTGCCGGCGACACGGTGATGAGGTCCTTTGTCATCACGTCCGCCACCGGCGTGCGCTGCGGATCGAGCCCGCCGCCGACGATGCGGCGCAACACATCCCGCTCCGTAAAAATGCCCGCCATCTTTTCCCCGTGCGTCACCACGACGGAACCGATGTGCTGCCGGTTCATCTCCTCCACGGCCTCCGCCACGGTTGCTGACGAATCGACGGTATAGAGAGCGGCGCCCTTCCGCTCCAACAAAATGGACAAGGGAGTATTCATAGGGGTAACGGGGTAGATTTCATAGTGCGCCGACGCCTCCATCCCGCAACCCCATATCGCCGGAATTCTCCCGCTTTTTTCTCCCCCCGCCGCGCATGGCTTGCACCGCTTCCTCATCCGTGTTTTGTGCTGGCGCATGACTGCAGGCAAAACCCTTCTCGTCGTGTTCGGCGGCATCGCGCTCATCGTGCTCTTGCTCGCTCTCTGGGCCGGCGGCACTTACAACCGTCTCGTCACCCTCCAGCAAGCGACCGACGCCCAATGGGCCCAGGTGCAAAACGTCTACCAGCGCCGCGCCGATCTCGTCCCCAACCTCGTCAACACCGTCGCCGGCGCCGCCAATTTCGAGCGCACCACGATGAACGAGGTCACCCAGGCCCGCGCCTCCGTCGGCAAAATCCAGCTCCCCACCGGCACCGCCCCCACCGATCCCGCGCAACTCCAGGCGTTCGCCGATGCGCAAGCCCGCCTCGGCGGCGCCCTCTCGCGCCTGCTCGCCGTGTCCGAAAATTATCCCGACCTCAAAGCCACCACCGCGTTTCGCGATTTGCAGGCGCAACTCGAAGGCACCGAAAACCGCATCGCCGTCGAACGCGGCCGCTTCAACGAAGCCGTCCAGGCCTACAACACCGCCATCCGCCGCTTTCCCGCCGCGCTCCTCGCCGGCATGTTCGGCCACTCGCCTCGCCCGTATTTCAGCGCGACCGCCGGTGCCGACACCCCGCCCAAGGTTAACTTCGACTTCAGCCCAAAGCCGTGAACGCGCTTCGCCGCGCGCAACGTGGGCGCCGCCCGCTCTCCGCCTGCTCCTCTCGCGGCGGTCGGCGCGAAAGTCTGGACACCACCCGGAACGTGATTCGCTTGCCCCACCCATGCAGCGCCCCGCGCCGCGCACGCTGCGGCCTGGCGCTCGCGTGGCTCGCATTGCTGGTGATCCCCTTTTTCGTCCGCGCGGCAGAAGTCATCCCGCCCGCCCCGCGTGATCACTTTAACGACTACGCCGGCCTCGTCTCCGCCGACGCCGCCCGCTCGCTCGACGCGCAGCTCACGCAGTTCGAGCGCGACACCTCCACGCAACTGGTCGTCGCGATTTTCCCGACGATGCAGAGCGATTCATCGGTGGATGATTACGCTGTCCGCGTGGCCCAAGCCTGGGGCGTCGGCCGCAAAGACCGCAAAAACGGCGCCGTGCTCTTCTGCTTCATGCAGGAGCACAAAATCTATCTCACCGTCGGCTACGGCCTCGAAGGCGCGCTCCCCGACGCCACCGCGAAACGCATCATTGAGAACGAAATCACCCCGCAATTCCGCGCCGGCCATTTCGAAGCCGGCCTGCGCGCGGGCATCACCGCGATCGAAGCCGCCACGCGCGGCGAATACAAAGGCACCGGCCGCACCGCGCCAAGCCACTCCCGCGGCCTGCCCCCTGGCGCCCTCTTCGGCATTTTTCTGGTCATCGTAATCTTCTCCGTCTTCGCCCGCCAACGCTCGCGCCGCAGCGATTTTTACGGCCGCCGCGGTCGGCGCACGTTCTGGATGGGCCCCGGCCCTTGGGGCGGCGGCGGCAGTAGCGGCGGCGGTGGTTGGTCAGGCGGCGGTGGCGGCGGCAGTTTCTCGGGTGGCGGCGGCAGCTTCGGCGGCGGCGGCGCGGGAGGAAGTTGGTAACATGACTACGCCCGCTTCCTTTTCCGTCGATCATCCGCGCATCGTCGCCGCCATCCGCGCGGCTGAGAAACGCACCTCCGGCGAGGTCCGCGTGCTCGTCGCCCGCCGGCCCACCGCCGACGCCGTCGCCGACGCCCAGCGCCATTTCGAACGCCTGGCCATGACGCAGACCCGCGAACGCAACGGCGTGCTCTTCTTCGTCGCGCCCCGCTCCCGCGCCTTCGCCGTGATTGGCGATACCAACATCCACGCCCGCTGCGGCGATTCGTTCTGGAGCGACGTCGCAGCCGCGATGACCGACCACTTCCGCCGCGGCGATTTCACCGGCGGTCTGGAGCATGGCATCGCGCGCGCCGGGGCCCTTCTCGCCCACGAATTTCCCCGCCAGTCCGACGACCAGAACGAACTGCCCGACGAGATCGAAGAAGACTGACCCGGCGCCGCGCAGGCTTCGATTGACCGATCCGCGCTGCCCTCGCGGCAGTTTTGTTCCCGTGCCCGCGCCGCCCGCGTGGGCCGCGGCCGCCCGCGTGGCGGCGTTCGCCCACCCGTAAAACGCGCCAAGCTCTCCTCCATGCAACTGCGCGTCTCGCGCGGCCTCGCAGCTATTTTTTCGGCTTCCGGCCCGCGCCCCAAATGAGCCACGCCGACAGCGCCACCAACAAAATCAGCCACCACAGATACCGGAGTTCGCGCCCCGCCATTTCCACAAATGCAAACGCCGCCGGAAACAAAAAGAGCAGCAGCCCGATTGCCGCCACGAGCACGACAAACTGCACGATGGCTCGATTGCGCCGGGTCATCGCGGCTTTGCCGGCGGCACGTTCGTGCGCCCCGCGGGAGCGCTGTGCCGGCGGAGATCTTCGAGCGACAGCAGCATGTCCGCTCCGCTTCCGCCCACCACGAGCGGCGAATGGCCGTTCCAATTCTGCACGATCTGCAGCTTGATGAAGTCCGGCGTGGCTTTCAATGCCGTGCCCCGCACCGAAATCGCCTCGGCCTCTCCCTTGGCGCGAATGATCGCCGTCTCCGCCTCGATCTGCGCCTTGAGCTGGAGAAACTTCGCCTTCTCCGCCTCCTGCTCCTGCACCATCTTCATCTCGATCGCCGCGCCGAGCTCCGGCGACAGCGCGAGATTGTAGATCACGAGATCCGCCACCACGAGGAAACCCGGGCCGATCTTTTTGCGCGTGAGCTCCAGCGCGCGGGTCTTGATCGCCTCGCGATTCTTCACGATCTGCTCCGCGCTCTGCGTCGCCGCCACCTCCTTCAACGCCTCCTGCACCCGCGGCGCAATCAACGTGTCAAACGGCTCGCCCGAGTAGTCCTGGAAAATTTTCACCACCGAGGCTTCCGGCACGCGGTAAAGCACATGCACTTCCATCGTCACCTGCTGCAAATCCGACGAATAGCACTCCGCCGGCATCGGCCGCGTCTGCTGCCGGATTGAAATCGGAATGACCTGCGTGACGAACGGTTGCTTGAACCCAAACCCCTCCGGCTTGAACCCCGGCGAGACGGTGCCCAGCGTCACCTCCACGCCGCGATAACCCGGCTGCACGACATACGTGGTCGACGCCGCCAGCACGACCGCGACAAACACCAGGATCGCGCCGCCGATCAATCGCTTGATCGTGCGCGGCTCGAAACCGCCATCCTGCGATCCATTAAATTCTGCGCGGCTCATTTGCTCTCCTCCTTCGCCATCGCTGCGGCTCCGGTCGTGAAATCGCCCAGCGGCAGCATCATGTTGGCTCCGGTCGCGCCGGGCCCGACCACCAGCGGCGTCACGCCGTCCCAACGCTCGATCACTTGCAGTTCGAGGACGCTCGGGTTTTCGCGCAGCGCCTTTCCGCGCAGCACGATCGATTCCGCTTCGCCCTTCGCCTTGATCACGGCCGTGCTCGCTTCCACTTGCGCCTGCTGCTGGGCAAAACGCGCGCGGGCCGCCTCCTGCTCCTGCACCATTTTCGCCTCGATCGCGTTTTCGAGCGCCCGCGTCAGGTTGATGTCCTCCAGCACGAGATCCTCAATCACGAGCACGTCGCCCAATTTCTGCCGCGCGCTCGCCAAAGCCTGGCTTTTGACCTCTTCCCGCTTCTGCACGATCAACTCCGCCGTGCGCCGCGCCGTGATTTCGTTGAGCGCCTCGGCGACGCGCGGTTTGATCAACGAATCAAAAGCGTCACCCGCATAATCGCGAAAAATCGTCACCACCGACGCCTGCGGCACGCGAAACAACACGCGCACGGCGATCTTCACCTGCTGCAAATCTGAAGAGTAGCAGTCCGCCTCCATCTTTGCCGTCTGCTGCCGGATGAGCTGCGGCGCGATGTGCGTGACGAAGGGCAGTTTCATGCCGAAGCCTTCGGGTTTAAAGTTTGGCGACACTTTCCCCAGCGTCACCTCCACGCCGCGGTGGCCGGGCTCGACGACATACGTCGCCGACGAAGCCGCGATGATCACGATGAAAATCAGGATCGCGCCGACGATCAGGCCGAGAACTGTCTTGGGCTTCATAGCTGGAAAGAATCGCCGAGACTCACGTCTGCGCGCGGCAATACAAGCCAATCTGCGCCGTGCGACCCATCGTCGGCCCGACCCTGTCACACGACGCTGAAAACCGACGCCCCGCACGGAACCGTGCGCGCGATTTTGCCCGCCGCTTCGCTCGATTCAGCGCGGAAACAATCGTTGCAGCGCGTCGAGACTCTTCAACGGCGCCTTCTTCCCCGCATCAACTGGCAC
The DNA here is from genome assembly GCF_019464535.1 of Horticoccus luteus. Classification (GTDB taxonomy): domain Bacteria; phylum Verrucomicrobiota; class Verrucomicrobiia; order Opitutales; family Opitutaceae; genus Horticoccus; species Horticoccus luteus. The sequence goes on from NZ_CP080507.1 coordinate 3,567,507, forward strand.
GACGCGCGGCACCGGCGGCGGCGTTCCCTTGCTCGTCTTCGCCGCGCCTGCATTCACGGCTTTCCCACCCGGCGCCACTCCGCTCTCCTGCAACGCCCGCTGCACTTTCACCACCGACACCGGCTCCGCCGTGCCCAGTTCCTGCGCAAACAAACTCACGCGCAACTCCTCCACGAGCCACCGCACCGGATCTTCACGACTCCGCTTCGCCACCGCTGCCACGAGCGGCGCCAGCTCCTTCGCCCGCTCCGCATCCTTCGCCGGATTTTTCCGCCAGCGCTCCGCGCGCAGCGTCATGCCTTTCAAATAGCGCGGGAAATTTTCCAGCCGCGGAAACTCCGTGTGCCGCAGAAAGTCCGCCGGCACCAGTTGCTCCAGTTCCGCCGCGAGTCCCGCGTAAGGCTGCGGATGCACCAGCAGCGCCTGCCGCAATGTCAGGATCTCCCGCAGCAACGCCACCAGGCGCGGAACCCCCCCCTGCAAATCCGCCCTCGCCTGCCGCAACGTCGCCGCAAACCCTTCCTCCGTCAGCCGCGGCGGCGTCCGCTCGATCAACCACCGCCGCAGCGCCAGAAACGCATCCGCCTGCAACGCCTCCGCCGGCGCGATCGACGCCACCAGCGCACCCAACTCCCGCAACCGCCGCAAATCTCGTTCCAGCCAGCCGAGGTCGCGACTCAACGCGTCCTCCAGCAATCGCGACACGCCACGGCGCGTCTCCCGCTCCGCCTCTTCCGCCGCGCGAAACAGCCGCAGCGCCACGCCGTCCGCCTCCGCGCGCAAACCCGGAAACGCATAAATCGCCACGCCCGCCTGGTCGCCGATCTGCACGCGGTCCGGCACCGCGCCAAAGGCCCACGTCGCCTGCGCCGGCTTCTCCCAGCGCGCCCGCGCGCGCCGCCACACCTCCGGCTCCTGCTGGGCCGCGTTCGCGCCCGCCGCGGGTGCGGGCTGTTTCAAAGCCGCGCGCACCTCCGCCAGTTCGCGGCTGCTCGCCAGTTCGCGCCCCGTGTCGTCATGCACCCGCAACCGCACGCGCAAATGCTCGGGCGGCGGTTTGTCGCTCCAAAAATCCGGCGCCACGCGCACGTTAAAACGCTCCGCCAGCACAGCCGCGAGTGCCTCGGGCAACGTCTCCCGCCGATCTGTCAACCGATCGCGTTGCGCCACCTGCTCCGACACGCTGCGCACCGTATCCGCAAACGGAATCAACACGCGACGCACGTCCTTCGGCAGCACGCCCAAGTAATGCTCCACCTTCGCCGCCAGATGTCCCGGCACCGCCCAGTCGAGGGCCGCGGGCGTGAGTGCCGCCGCATCGCGCGCATGGACGTCGAGCGTCACGCCATCGTCGGGCTGCCCCGGCTTGTAGGTGTAGGCCAGCGGCAGCACTTGATTCGTCAACGGCAGCACCGCCGGAAACTCCGCCGCATCGTGTTGCAACGTCTCCGGATCGCGCAGATCGGCGAGCTCCATCATCAAAAACCGCGGCTCCGTCGCCTGCCGCCGCCGCACCAAATCCACCAGCTCAGCCACGCTGCTGACCCCTTGTTGCGCCGCCCGAACTGTAGGCGGGGTGCCCTCACCCCACTGCTCCCGCTCCACCGCGTCCCCCCGCAATCGCTCCGCGTAAAACCGATAAAACGCCTCGTCGAGATTCAAAAAACTGCTGTCGCGTGTGCGCGTGAGACTCGTCTCGACTTGCTCGCGCAACGCCCGGTTGTGCGCGATGAAATCCAGCGGCCACGTGATCGTGTCGTTCACCAAACCTTCGCGAATGAAAATCTCCGTCGCCCGCACCGGGTCGATCCGCCCGAAACTCACCGCGCGCACATCAAGCTCGAGCCCGTAGAGCCGCGAACGCTGTTTCACCATCACGCGCCCCTTCTCCTCGTTCCAAAACGGTTCGCTGTGCGACTGCTTGATCAGGTGCGACGCCAGCTCCAGCACCCACGCCGGGTCGAGCCGCGCACACGTGCGCGCAAACAACCGCGATGTCTCCACGACCTCCGCCGCCATGATCCACGCCGGCGGTTTCGCCGCCCGCTTCGCCTTCGCCTCGCCGCCCCCGGGCGCCTTCTTCGTGTCGCCACGGTTCGCCAGCACCGAGCCGGGAAACAACGTCACCCGCCGGTCGTGCGTCGCCTTGTAGATCCGGTTGTCCTCGTCGTAATACGCGATGTTGCCGAGCAACCCCGCGAGCACGCTGCGGTGGATCGCGCGATACGCCGGCGTCCCCCACGCCAGCGGATCCTTTCCCCGCTCGCGGTCTGCACCTCTCAGCGGAAGCCGTGTGGCTTTCGTCTCCTTGCCGCCCTCGCCCGCGGGCGCCACCGGCATGCCATCGGCCACCGAACTCATCCGCAAATTCGCACGCTCGCGCAGCACATCCGCCAATTGCGCATGCACGTCCCGCCACTCGCGCATCCGCGTGTAACTGAGAAAATGCTCCCGGCAAAACCGCCGCAGTTTGCTCTGCGCCATCGTCTCGAACTCGCCGTGATACGCCTCCCAGATGTTGAGCAACGTGAGAAAATCCGAATCGCCGTGCCGGAACCGCCGGTGCGCCGCGTCGGCCGCCGCCTGCTTCTCCAGCGGACGTTCCCGCGGATCCTGAATCGAAAGGCCCGCCGCGATCACCAGCACTTCGCGCAGACACTTCTCCGTGCGCGCCTGCAAAATCATGCGACCGACCGTCGGATCCACCGGCAACCGCGCCAGCTCCCGCCCGATCGCCGTCAGTTCCCGCGTGCCGCTCCCTCCGCCATTTCCACTCGCCGAGCTAGATGTAGGGCGGGTGCCTTCACCCGTCAGAAGCCTTCCGTGCGGCGGATCCTCCGCGCCCGCCTTCCTCGCGTCGCGCGCCCGTGCGTCTCCGCCGTCCGCCGCGGCTGCGCCCTCCTCCGCCAGCGCGCCCAGCTCCTCGAGTAACGCGTAACCGGAGCGGATCGCCTTCGTCGCCGGCGGATTGATGAACGGAAACCGCTCGATGTCGCCGAGGCCAAACGCCTTCAGCCGCAGAATCACGTCCGCCAGATTCGCGCGCTGAATTTCCGGCTGCGTAAAGCGCGGGCGTTCCAAAAAATCCGCCTCCGAGTAGAGCCGCACGCACACGCCTTCTGCCACGCGGCCCGCGCGGCCCTTGCGTTGATCCGCGCTCGATTGCGCCACGGGCTCGATCGGCAGCCGCCGCGTGCGCGCCTGCGGGGAATACCGGCTCAGGCGCGCCAGCCCCGTGTCCACCACGAACCGGATGCCCGGAATCGTCAGCGAGGTCTCCGCGATGTTCGTCGCGACGATGATCTTTCGCTTCGGCACCGGTGCGAACACTCGCTGTTGCTCCGCGTTCGTCAGTCGCCCGAAAAGCGGCACGAGCTCGCACCCGCGTCCCAGCGCTCCGTCGAGCGCCTCGCAGGTTTCGCGAATATCGCGCTCGCTCGGCATGAACACCAACACATCGCCCGCCGTGCTGTCGTCGACGATCCGCCGCACCGCCTCCACCGCGCCGTCGATGTAATGCAACGCCTCCGCCCGGTGGGCCGCGCGCGCGCCCGCATCCTCCGCTCCCGGCTGCTCCTCCGAAAAATCCCCGCCCAACGCGTCGAGCGGCGCGTAAATCACCTCCACGGGATACGTCCGCCCCGACACCTCGATCACCGGCGCCCCGTCAAACGCCTCGCTGAACATCTGCGTGTCGATCGTCGCCGACGTGATGATGATCTTCAGCTCCGGCCGCTTGAAACGCAGCGTGCGCAAATGCCCCAGCAGAAAATCGATGTTGAGCGAACGCTCGTGCGCCTCGTCGATGATGATCGTGTCGTAGGCGCGCAGCAACGGATCGCCCTGCACTTCCGCGAGCAGCATGCCGTCGGTGAGAAACTTGATCACCGTCTCGCGCGACGTCTGGTCGGCAAAGCGGATCTTGCAGCCCACCTCGCGGCCCCACGCCACGTTAAGCTCCTCCGCCACCCGCTTCGACACCGAGAGCGCCGCCACCCGCCGCGGCTGCGTGCAGGCGATCCGCCCCTGCGTGCCGCGGCCCGCGGCGAGACACAGTTTCGGAATCTGCGTGGTTTTGCCCGAACCCGTTTCCCCCGCGAGAATCAACACCTGCTGTTCCTGCAACGTGGCCACAATTTCCTCCGCCCGCGCGCTGATGGGCAGCTCGGGCGGAAAATCGAGGCGGAACGGAAAAGACGTTGGAGGATTCGGCGGCACGCAGCTCGGGATTGGTCAGCGTCAAGAAGCGAAGTGCAGCTTGCGAACGCAAGCGAGCGTGGCATGCAAACAGGTTCTCATGGTGAAGACGCCTCCGCTGCTGCCCGTCGAAGTTCTCTCCCGCGTCTTGCGAACCGCGCGGGTCAATGGCGCCAGCGTGCTGGTCATCGCCGGCGGCCTCGCACTGCTCTCCGCCGCGATTCGCGATGAATTTGGCACCATGGTGGGCCTCCTCGTCGCTGCCGCCGGGGCGATCGAGCTCCACGGAGCCGGCCTGCTCCGGCAGGGCGAGTCGCGCGGCTGCAACTGGCTCGTCGCGAGCCAGTTTTATCTGCTCTTCGTCATTTTCGCCTACGCCGCGTGGCAGATCACGCATCCGGTCAGCGACATCGTCTGGCACCTTGTGCTTACGCCGCAGGTGAAGGACCAGCTTGAGGCCCAAGGCACGAGCGTGCCGGATGCCATTCGTCTCCTCCGGCAAGTCTACATCGCCGCCTACGTGCTGCTGGCCGTGCTGACGTTTTTCTACCAAGGCGGCATGGCGCTTTTCTACAGCCGCCGCCGCCGCGCGATCGAAACGGCCCTCCACGATGCCTTTTGAAATCACCGTCGCCCTCCTCGCCCGCCCATGTAGGCGGGGCGCCCTCACCCCGCTCGTGTAGTTGGAATCGCCTCACTCCGCTCCGTTGACTTCCGTCGCCGTCATGCCGGCCTATCTCGCCTTTCTCCGAGCCGTTAATGTTGGGGGCACCGGCAAGCTCCCGATGGCGGAGTTGCGCACCTGGCTCACGCACCTCGGCTTGGCCGACGTGCGCACCGTTCTGCAAAGTGGCAACGCCCTCTTCCGCGCCGGCTCCACTTCCCCTGAGAAACTGGAGCAACGCCTCACCGCCGCGGCGGCCAAAGACCTCGGCCTGAAAACCACTTTTTTCGTGCGCACCGTCCCTGCGTGGTCGCAAGTGATCGCGCGGAATCCGTTTCCTTCTGAAGCGACGAGCGACCCCGCGCATCTCGTCGTGCTGCTCCTGGAAAACGCTCCCGCCGCCGCGCAAGTCAAGGCGTTGCAAACCGCGATCTCCGGCCGCGAGCAAGTGCGTGCGCATGGCCGGCAGGCGTATGTTTTCTATCCCGATGGCATCGGCGAATCGAAGCTCACGCTGGCCGTGATCGAAAAGCGCCTCGGCACCCGCTGCACTGGCCGCAACTGGAACACCGTCCAAAAAATGGCCGCCCTCGCCGCCAGCGCCGAATAAGATCAATCGCCCCGTCGCCGCCCGACCTGCCCACAGTCGCCCCGCGTTTGCAGTTCATTTTGCCTTCTCCAGTCACCGCCCAAAACTCCGCGCGTGCTCACGCTTCGGCCGACCAAAACGCTCGCCCGCCGGCTCGGCATCGAGCTGCCCGTCACCCCTCCGCTCGTGACCAACCGCGTGGCCGATTGGTGCGCGCACGAGTTCCGGGCGCAACGGTTCAAATACCTCATTTTCTTTAACACCGCCACGCTCTATCCCTTCGTTACCTCGGCGCGGGGTGTGACGGACGAGCACTCCTTGATCGCTCAATTTGAAAACGCCGCGCGCTTGAATCTGGAGGGCACGCTTGCCGCATCTCACTACCGACGCTGGATCGCGCCCGAACTTGGAGCCGTGCAGTGGGCCGCCATTCCCGACCGATCGATCATTGGCAGCATGAATGACCTGGTGTCCATGGCGAAGGTCTATCTCGAACGCCCCGGCGACTCCGCGATCACAGCCTCGCGTCTGATCGCCGAAGCCCCGATGGGCCTCCTCGGCATGAACTCCCCCGACCGCGCCTTTCTCACCCTCCGAGGCCCCGTGCCCGGCGGTGCCTGACGTTCGCGGCGGCATCACGCAGCATCTGCTGTCCTCAAGATTGCAACGAACGTTCGCATTCTATTCTATCGGGCCAAGTCACTCTTAAGCGACTCAACCATGGGCACCCGCTACTCCTTCACCTGTTCGCGCTGCACCTACTCGGCTGTTGTTTCCGGCGGGCCCGATGCGGGAATGCTCGCCTCCACGAGGACCATTTGCTGCGCCGATTGTCGCGCGCTCTACGACGTCTTTGTCGGTCATTTCTCGGAGCCCGACAAGGAGCCGCCGCGCTGTCCGAAACGCGCGAACCACCGCGTCACCCGCTGGCACTCCGGCGACCCCTGCCCGAGGTGCGACGAGCCCCTCCCGCAGGGCGAAGGTGTGCTGGGGTGGGACTGAATAACATTTCAGCTTTTCCGCGAACACGCGGTCATCTCTGTCCGCGTCTCCGGACAGTTTTCCTCAAACCTCGGATTGATCTCCCGCGACCTCCGTGGCGGAAAAATCTCACATCGCCGCCAGCAAGCGCCGCAGCGTTTCATCCACGAGCTTCGGGTTCGCCTTCCCTTTCGCCGCTTTCATCACCGGCCCCTTGAACGCGTTGATCGCCGAATCCTTCCCGGCCTTGAACTCCGTCAACGCCTTCGGACTCGCCGCAATTGCGTCGCGACACCACTGCTCCAACTCGCCGGCATCCGTCGGCGCGGCTTTCAATCCCCGGCGTTCCGCGATCGCGGCGGGTTCGTCGCCCGTCGCGAACATCTCTACAAAAATTTCCTTTGCGGCATTAGTCAGCACCGCCCCGGAATCGATGAGCTGCACGAGCGCCGCGACGTGCCCCGGACGCACCCGCGCGTCCGCAAGTGACCGTCCTGCGGCACTCAGTTCCCGTTGCAGGTCGTTGACGATCCAGTTGCCCGCCGCCTGCGCTTTCGCGGCACCGGCGATTTTCACCGTCTCCTCGAAGTAGGCGCTGAGCGCAGAGTCCCACACCAGCGCCGACGTGAGCGTGTAGGGCAGTTGGTAGTCCGCCATGAACCGCCGCTGTTTGTCGAAGGGCAGCTCCGGACACTCGGCGCGCAGACGCTCTTTCCAAGCGGCATCAACCTTCACCGGCATCAGGTCCGGGTCGGGGAAATAGCGGTAATCGTGCGCCTCCTCCTTCGTGCGCAACGACTGCGAAGTGCCGGTCATGCCGTCGTAATCGCGCGTCTCCTGCACGATCGTGCCGCCGCGCTCGATCACGCCGAGCTGACGCTTGATCTCGTGGGCAATGCCGTCGCGCACGAACGAAATGGAGTTCAGGTTTTTCAACTCCACTTTCGTGCCGAGCTTCGTCGTGCCGACCGGGCGGACGGAGATGTTCGCGTCGCAACGGAGTTGTCCCTTCTCCATGTCGCAGTCGGAGATGCCGCCATAAATCATCGTGGCACGCAACGAAGTGAGATAGGCGTAAGCTTCGTCCGCCGACGCCAGCGCGGGGTCGGACACGACCTCCATCAACGGCGTGCCGGCGCGGTTGTAATCGACGAGCGAATCGGTGGCGCCGTGGTTGAGTTTGCCGACATCCTCCTCGAGATGAATGCGCGTGAGCGGGATTCGCTTGTGCTCACCCATGATATTGCGCGCGGCGCCTGGCAGCTCGATTTCCACCGATCCGCCGAGGCAGATCGGCTGGTCGTATTGCGAAATCTGGTAGTTCTTGGGCGAGTCGGGATAGAAATAGTTTTTGCGGTCCCATTTGCAGACCGGCGCGATCTCGCAGCCGAGGAGCAGACCGGCCTTGATGATGGCGTCGAGCGCCGCCTTGTTCATCACCGGCAGCGCGCCCGGCAGCGCGAGCACGACGGGATCGGTGAGCGTGTTGGGCTCGTGCCCGTATCCCGCCGCCACGCGCGTAAACATCTTCGACGCCGTTTTAATCTGCACGTGGACCTCAAGTCCGATGACAGCTTCGTAGGTCATTTCAGAATGGGGGACAGGTGAGGCATAATTTCGTCACGGGGTTCACAGAGCTCGAACACAGAGATCACAGTGCCAAGCGACGGGGGCCGTGCTCCGTCAAAATCGTGGCGCGGTGAACCTCAATGGCCGCCCCAATGACCTGATCTGTCACGCGATTGATTCCCTCATTCATGGTTGGGTTCTCCGTGCACTCTGTGGCGGCGCTCTATGTCCTCTGCGCCTCAAAGACCGGGATGCTGCGAACTCCACTCGTGCGCCCGATCGTAGGCGTGCGCGATCGCGAGGAGGTTCGCTTCCTCAAGAGGTTGTCCGATCAGTTGCACGCCGATCGGCAGACCGCTGTTCGTAAAACCCGCTGGCACGCTGATCGCCGGCAGACCCGCGAGGTTCACGCCGATCGTATAAATATCGCACAAATACATCGTCAGCGGATCGCTCTTCTCCCCGCGCTTGAACGCCGGAATCGGCGACGTCGGCGTGATCAATGCATCCACCCCCTGATACGCGTTGAGAAAATCCTGCCGGATCAGGGTGCGCACCTTTTGCGCCCGCAGATAGAACGCATCGTAGTACCCACTGCTCAGCACATACGTGCCGAGCATGATCCGCCGCTTCACCTCCGCGCCAAAACCTTCCGCGCGCGACTTGAAGTAAAGATCGACCGCATCCGTCGCCGCCTTCGAACGATGCCCGTAACGCACGCCATCGAAACGCCCCAGATTCGACGACGCTTCCGCCGTCGCGATGATGTAATACGTATCCAGGCAGTAGCGCGTGTGCGGCAGCGACACTTCGCGGATCGTGCAACCCTGCGCCCGGTAAAACGCGATTGCGCGCTCCACCGCCGCACCGATTTCCGGATCCAGGCCTTCGCCGAAATATTCCTTCGGAATGCCGAGCGTCCACGGTCCGCGTCGCGCCGCCAACTCCGCTCGATAGTCCGGCACCGATTTCGGCAACGACGTCGAATCGCGTTCGTCGTGGCCCGCAACCGCACCGAGGAGAATCGCCGCATCCTCCACCGTGCGTGCCATCGGCCCGATCTGATCCAACGATGACGCATACGCCACGAGGCCGTAGCGCGACACGAGCCCATACGACGGCTTTAATCCCACCACACCGCAGAGCGCGGCCGGCTGGCGGATCGAGCCGCCCGTGTCGGAACCAAACGTCGCAATCGCTTCGCCCGCCGCGAGTGCCGCCGCACTGCCGCCCGAAGAACCGCCCGGCACGCGCGCGAGATCCCACGGATTCGCCACCGGCCCAAACGCGGAATTTTCGTTCGACGAACCCATCGCGAACTCATCGCAGTTGAGTCGCCCCCACAACACGGCGCCCGCCTTCTTCAGCCGCACGGTGGCCGTCGCATCGTAAGGCGAAACGAAATTCGCGAGCATCTTGCTCGACGCCGTGAGCGGCTGCCCTTCGACCGCGATCACGTCTTTCAATCCAATCGGAATCCCGTCGAGCGCCCCTCTCGTTTCCCCCGCCGCGCGCCGCGCATCCGCCGCCGCCGCTTGGGCCAACGCATCCGCTTCGTCGAACGAGTTGAACGCTTGCACGCGCGGCTCCACGGCCTTCGTGCGTGCGATCACCGCCTGCGTAAGCTCGACGGACGACAACGTCCCGGCCGCCAACTCCGTGGCGAGGTCCGCAATGGACCGGTGGAAAAGTTCAGCAGCCATGGCTCACTCCACGACCTTCGGGACCACGATCATGTTATCCCGCTGCGCCGGTGCGTTGCGCAACGCCTGCTCGACCGCGAGGCCCGGCCGCGCCACGTCGTCCTGCCAGACGTTGAACACCGGCGTCGCGTGCGCCATCGGTTCCACGCCCGTCACGTCGACTTGCGAGAGTTGCTCGATGTGGTGCAACACGTCGCCGAGCTGCTGGGAAAACGTCGCCTTCTCCTCCGCGCTGAGCTCCAGCCGCGCCAGTTTGGCGATGTGATCGATGTTAAGTTGAGGCGCAGACATACGAGTAACGCGTAGTGAGTAACGTCGAGCGAGAAGGCGGCAAGAGCGCGGATGCCCTGCGCCTCCCGACGCCCCACTTCATTTCATTTCCGAACCTGCCAGCCGGTCGTTGCCACCACGTCGTCCTGCAGTTTTTGAAACGCGCCGCTCACCTCGTCATCCGTCAACGTGCGTTCGGCGGACCGGAAAACGAGATTGAAGGCCAGGCTCTTCTTTCCCTCGGGCAGTCCCTTGCCTTCGTAAACATCGAACACCTGCACGCGTTCGACGACGAACGCATTGCCCACCGCAGCGCGCGCCGCTTTCACCAGCGTTTTTTGCGCTTCGGCAGCCGGCGTGGCTTGATCCACGACAAGCGCGAGGTCGCGCACCGCCGGCGGAAACAGGCTGAAATCGGCGAAGCGACGACGACCGGCGTTGGCCGCAATCCGCTCCGGCAAAATCGCGAAAATGCCCGCGTAGACTTTGCCCTCGATGCCGAGGCCGCGCACCATCGCCAGATTCAACAAACCCAAGCGCGCGGTCCAGCCGGCCGAAAGCTCCCCGGCGCTCGCGCAGTGACCTTCCTGCCAGCCGCAAAACGCGCCGTTGATCGGTGCCAGGGGCTGCCGGGCGAAATCGACGCCCGCCGCGGCCGCAAGGGCCGCCACGTGGTGTTTCGTCGTATAGAAATCCGCGGCCTCGCGCTGTGTCCAGCGCCGCTCCGCGTCTTCCGCGATGATGAAGCCCACCGCCGCGCACTCGAAATTCTGGCCGTTGTGCTCCATGAACACGCGACCGGTTTCACACAGGCGCGAGACCGCGACGCCGCGCGATTGGTTCAACTTCAGCGACTCCAGCAGACCCATGATCAACGTCGGCCGCAGGTGCGACTGGTCCTCGACAAACGGATTCGCCAGCGCGAGCTCCGCCGCCGCCGTCTGCGAAACCCACGTCGCCAGCTCCGCCGCCGGCCGCAGCGTGTAGTTCACACACTCGTGGAAATCGTGGCCGACCAGATAATCGGTCACGCGCCGGTTGAAGAGCACGACCGGATCGTCGTCGCCGACGAGGCCCGGCGCACTCACCACGGCCGGCGGAATTTTCTCGGTGCCGTGCAACCGCAGCACTTCTTCGACAAGGTCGATCGGCCGGTCGAGATCATCGCGCCAGCTCGGAATCGAAAGCGTCCACGCCGGCCCGCGATGCTCCGTCGGCTCCTCGCGCGTGACGACCAGCTCCAGCGATTCCAACGAAGCCCGCATCTCCGCGGCCGGAATATCGAAGCCCAGTTTCTCCGTGATGTAATCGTGCGTGACGACAATCTCGCGCTCCCACGGCACATCGCTGCCGACGCGGTAAACCGGTCCCACCGCCGCGCCGCCCGCCGTTTCGATCAGCAGGTCGACCGCCCGCCAAGCGGCTTCCAAAGCCGAATGCGGATCCACGCCGCGCTCGTAACGATAAGCGGAGTCCGACGACAAGCCGAGCCGGCGCGAGGTCTGGCGCACCGACTGCCGGTTGAATACCGCGCACTCGATCACGAGATCGGTCGTGTCGTCGCTCACCCCGGAATCCTGCCCACCCATGATGCCCGCGATGACCACCGGTTTTTCGGCGTCGGCGATGACGAGCATGCGGCTGGTGAGGATGCGTTCCTTGCCGTCGAGCGTGACAATCTTTTCGCCGTCGGTCGCGCGGCGGACGATGATCTCGCGGCCACTGAGTTTCTTCGCGTCAAACGCGTGCAACGGCTGCCCCGTCTCGAGCATGACGTAGTTGCCCACGTCGACGACGTTGTTGATCGGCCGCAGACCGACCGCCTTCAGGCGTTCCTGCATCCACGCCGGGCTCGGGCCGACCTTGATGCCGGTCATGATATGCGCCGTGTAGAGCGGACAATCCTCCGGCGCCTCAACGCGCACGCTGGCGAGCAGATCTTTGCGTTCGGGCACGCCTTCGAGCATCGCGCCGCGGAATTTTTCCTGCGGGTAAAGCAGCGTCGTCTCGAACCACGCCGCCAACTCCCGCGCGATGCCGAGATGCGAAAGGCAGTCGGGGCGATTGGGCGTGATCTCGATGTCGAACACCGTGTCGCCCGCCGGCAGCACATCGTTGATCGGCGTCCCTAGGGCGGGCGCTCCGGCGAGCACGAGCAAGCCCGCATGTTCGCCGCCCAGCCCGAGCTCATCCGTCGCGCACATCATGCCCTCGGACGCCTGGCCGCGGATCTTCGATTGCTTGATGACAAAATTTCCCGGCAGCACCGCCCCGGGCAAGGCCACCGGCACGCGGTGGCCGACGTCGCAATTCGGCGCGCCGCATACGATCGTCTTCACGCCGCCCGCGGGTCCGACATCGACGGTGCAGACGGAAAGCTTGTCCGCGTTGGGGTGCTTGGCGCGCGAAAGAATTTCGCCAACCACGACGGAAGGCAGCGCCGGCGCGCCGGTGGAGATGACGTTCTCGACTTCAAAGCCGAGAAAAGTGATGGCGCGGCAAATCTCGTCGACGGGAGCGTCGAACCGAACGTAGTCGCGGAGCCAGTTGAGGGAAATTTTCATCTCGAAAGCGGAAAGCAGTTAGCCACAGAGATCACAGAGCGCCGACACAGAGGTCACGGAGCAAGGCAGTTTGATGCGAACTCAACACAGGATCGAACTCTGTGCGCCCTGTGTCCGAGCTCCGTGTCCTCTGTGGCGAAGATCCGGAGTTCATCACGCGAATTGTTTGAGGAAGCGGAGGTCGTTCTGGTAAAAATAGCGGATGTCATCGATGCCGTAGAGCAGCATCGCCAGTCGCTCCAGGCCCATGCCAAACGCGTAGCCGGTCCACACCTCGGGATCGTAGCCGACGCTCGCAAACACCGCCGGATCGACCATGCCGCAGCCGCCGATCTCGATCCATTCCTTCTTCACTTTCGGCAGATGCTTCGCGCTCAGATCCACTTCAAAACTCGGCTCGGTGTAGCCGAAATAATGCGGACGAAAGCGCGTCTTCGTCTCCTTCCCCAGCAACGACGCGAAAATGTAGTCGAGCAACGCCTTCAGGTCGCGCACGGTCACGCCCTTGTCCACGTAAAGGCATTCGATCTGGTGAAAGTTCGCCGAGTGCGTGGCGTCGGTGGTGTCGCGGCGGAATGACCGGCCCGGCGACACGATGCGGATCGGCGGCGGACTTTTGAGCATCGTGCGGATTTGCACCGACGAGGTGTGTGTGCGCAGCAGATATTTCTCCTCAGGCACTTTCTTGGCGACGTTGCCGAAACGCGCGTTCGCCGGAAAATAAAACGTATCCTGGGCGTCGCGCGCCGGATGGTCGCTCGGCGTATTGAGCGCGTCGAAGCAGTAAAACTCCGTCTCCACCTCCGGGCCGTCGGCAACCGTGAAGCCGACCTTGCGCAGGATGCGGCACATCTCCTCGCGCACGAGCGTGAGCGGATGGTGGGTGCCGGGGCCGGCGTCGGGCGACGGCAGCGTGGGATCGATCGCCGGTCCGAGCTGCGCCTGCAGTTCGAGACCTTCGATCGTGCGCAACGCGCCGTCGAGCTGCTCCTGCAGGCGCGTCTTGGTTTCGTTGATGAGCTTGCCCATCGCGGGGCGCTGCTCCTTCGGCACGGTGCCCATCTGTTTCATCAACGCGGTGAGTTCGCCGTTGGGGCCGACGTAGCGGGCCTTCGCGGCCTCGAACTCCGGCCGGGTTTTCAACGTCGCGAGTTCAGGCGCGGCCTTGGCGAGAAGAGCGGAAAGTTGGTCCTGCATGAAAATGGGAGACAGATGTAAACCACCGAGGCCCGAAGAGCACAGAGAATTTCGCGGGAAGAATCTGACGCGGTGCGCTCCGTCGCGCGGGGCAAAAAAAAGGACGGGCGCCTCGTATGAAGAAGCCCGTCCTTGGAAATGAGTGACGCGAGAAAATTCCGCGCCCCACCTTGGGCGAGCCTGTCCGAGGCTCGCGTTGGTCGAATCAGGCTTTCGCTTTGGCGCCGGCCTTGGTCTTCAACGCGTCCTGGGCTTGTTGCACCAGGGCTTTGAAAGCCACCTCGTCGCGAATCGCGAGATCGCTCAGCACCTTGCGGTCGAGCTGGATGTTCGCGGCATGCAGGCCCTCGATGAAGCGGCTGTAGCTGATGCCGGCGTTGCGGCAGGCGGCATTCAGACGCACGATCCACAAGGAACGGAAGTCGCCCTTCTTCTTGCGGCGCGCCGCGTAAGCGTATTGCCACGCGTGCTGGACGGCATCTTTCGCGTAGCGATAGAGCTTTGATTTGTTGCCGAAATAGCCCTTGGCGTATTTCAGCACTTTCTTGCGGCGCTTGCGCGACGCGGGGGAGTTTGTTGCACGAGCCATGTTAGTTTATTCCTTTATTTTGTCGCCCGTGGGTCGGCTTAAAATTCACCCGCGGAACGAAGTTAACAGTAATGCGTTGAGTCGCTTACAGCCCGGTGGGCAGGCAGCGTTTCAACGGCTTCGCATGGCCTTCGGCCACGAGCTTGTCACGGGAAGCACGCCGTTTGGACTTGGTGCTTTTCGCGCCGAGCAAGTGCCGAAAACCCGGCGTGCGGCGCACGAGCTTGCCCTTGGCGGTCAGCTTGAAGCGCTTGGCGACGGACTTTTTGGTCTTTTGCATGGAGAGAGCGGTCGAAAACAGAGACCCCACCGCCCCGTGGCAAGGGCAAACTTCACCGTCTAAAATCCACCTCGACCCCGCGCGGTCGCCGTCAGCGCCTCGCTCCACTGCGCCCGCAGCCGCTCGATCACCGGATGCCGCGCCGACCGCCACTCGCTCCGCCACACCGCGTCGTCCTCCCCGCGCAACTCCGCCACGGGCGTCACGCCGCGCACCGCATTCAAAACCGCCACGGCCTCGGCGCCGGCGAGTTCCGCCACCGTCGCCCGCACCGCCTCGCCCGGCACTCCCTGCTCAAGCGCCCACGCCAGTGCCGTGCCCGCCACCGCGCCGAGCGCCGGATCGGGAAAACACAGCCGGCCATCCCGCACCCACACGATGTTTTGCCGCGTGCCCTCGACCACAAACGCGTGCTCCCGCGCCAGAAACACCCCCTCGTCATGCGGAGTCGCCGCGCGCCGCGCCAACTCCCGCGCGCCCAGCCAGGCATTCGCGTAATTCAAACTCTTCGGCCGCGGCAGCCATTCGCCGTTGTCCCGCCGCAACCGCAGCACGCGCACCGCAATCCCCTCCACCGGTGCCGCCGCAGGCAACGCCCGTAACGTCAGAAACTCCGCCGGCCCGCCGTCCGCCGCCCCCGCCGTGATCGTGTAGCGAAACACCGCATCCACCGCGCCCGCGGCGCGCAGCAGCTCCGCCACCACCTCCGCCAGCCGCTCCTCGTCGGCCGCCAACGCCCGCTGCGGCCACGTCAGACCCGCCGTCGCACACGCCGCGGCGAGTCGCCGTTGATGATAACGCCAATGGTGCGCCCGGCCGCCACTCGTCCGAAACGTTTCGAAAAATCCCGCTCCATACAGCACCCCTTGATCGCTGAGCGGCAACGCCGTCTCGCCCGCCGGACGCAGCTCGCCGTTGACATAGACCAGCGCGGTTGGCGGCGGCGTGGCTTCACCCATAAGATTTCGCCGCCTCCTCGAGTGCGACCCACAAAGCCTGCGCCTTGCGCTGCGCTTCGTCGAGCTCCCGGTCCGCGCGCGAATCCGCCACGATTCCCGCGCCGGATTGCACGTGCGCGACGCCGTGCTGCACGAGCATCGAGCGAATCACGATGTTCATTTCCATCGCCCCGCCGTAGCTGATCCAGCCGAGCGCGCCGGTGTAAAACCCGCGCCCCACCGGCTCCAGTTCTTCAATAATCTCCATCGTGCGCACCTTCGGGCAACCCGTGATCGTGCCGCCCGGAAACATCGAACGCAGCACGTGCGCCCACGTGCGCCCCGCCGCGAGCCGCCCTTCCACCTGCGAGACGATGTGCATCACGTGCGAATAGTGTTCGAGCACCATGAACTCCTTCACCACCACGCTCCCGTAAGCCGCCACCCGGCCGATGTCGTTGCGAATCAGATCCACGAGCATCAAGTGCTCCGCTCGCTCCTTTTCGCTCGCCAGCAGCTCCGCGGAGAAATGCGCATCGGGCCGCACCGCGTCGCCGCGCGGCCGCGTCCCCGCGATCGGCCGCGAACTCACCACGCCGTCCGCCAGCCGCACCAGCAATTCCGGCGAACCGCACACCAACGCGAACTCCGGCAACCGCAGCAGCCCCATGTAGGGCGACGGATTGATCCGCCGCAACGCCGCGTAAATCGCCACCGGCGTCAGATCAGTCGTCCGGCTCGTGCGCCGCGAAAGGTTAACCTGATACGTGTCGCCCGCCGCGATGTAATCATGCACGCGCCGCACCGCTTCCTTCCAAGCGTCCGCCGCAAACGAAGGCGGCGGCGCCGGGCGACGTGGCATCCCTTCGTCCTCCGCACCCGTCCCGAATCCTCCCGCGTGCGCGGCATCGCTGAACGCCGCGTCCTCGTCCCGCCACCGCACCAACGCCGCCCGCGCGCATGCGTCCGCCTGCGCAAAAGCCTCGTCCACGCCCGCGCCCGCCGGCACCTCGCGCCACACCACGATGCCGAGCGTCCGCTCCTGATGATCGTAAACGAACAGCTCGCGCGTCTCGATAAACGCATACAACGGCACGTCGAGATCGCGTCGGGCCTGCTGCGACAGACGCTCCCACGTGCGCACGAGATCGTAACCGCACACGCCGATCAGCCCGCCCGTCATCGCCGGCCAGTCCGCGAGCACCGGCGCGCGCGTTTCGGCGAGCAGCGCCGCCAGCACGTCAAGCGGTGCACCGCGGCGGATTTCGTGTCTTTCCCGACCTTCCCCGTCCCACACCACCGCCGCTTCTTCGCGCCCGGTGATGACGCGCGCCGCCCGGTCGCAAACAAACGTGAAACGCCCCGCCTGCGCGCTCTCGAGCAGCACCGTCGCAGGACCCCGCGTCAGCGCCGCCCACGTGCGCGGCAGCGCCACGTCGCGCCAGACCCGCGCCGCTGGCAAACGCGTGCAGCCTTCGCTCCGCCACCCCCGCCAATCCTCCACGTGAACGTCACGCATGAGTATGGCCGGCAGTCGCCAGCACGCACCGAGTTGTTCGTGGAAGCCGCATCGCCTTCACGTTTTCCTGAAGCACGCGCCAACGTCACGACCATTCGCGCTCCACGCCGTCCCACTGCCGCCCGCCCATCACGCGAATGACCCGGATAAAACCGCCAGCGCAAAACGCCGCCGGATGAAACCTCACGCCTCTCGCATAGCTCTCATTTTTCCACTCCCATATTCGCGTGAATTCGCGTCCTTCGCAGGCGCGCTCATCGTAGTGTCCTCGCGAACCGAGCTTTCGATTCGCCTCCGCAGCAGCCCGCGTTGAAGGTGCGCCGCATGCAAGTCTGGCAAAGCCCCCACGGTCGTCCGCTCCCCGTTCCCGGCGCGCGCACGCTGCTCATGGGCGTGCTCAACGTCACTCCCGATTCGTTCTCCGATGGCGGCCAGTTATCCTCCCTCCACGCCCTCGTCGATCGCGCCGGCGCCATGCTGGCCGCCGGGGCCAACCTGCTCGATCTCGGCGGCGAATCGACCCGCCCCGGCGCCCTCACCATTTCCGCCGCCGAGGAGTGCGATCGCGTGCTTCCCGCCATCGCCGCATTGCGCCGCGCCTGGCCGGCGGTGCCGCTCTCGATCGACACATATAAAGCCGAGGTCGCCGAAGCCGCTCTCGCCGCCGGCGCCGATCTCATCAACGACGTCTGGGGTTTCACGCACGGCCTCGACGCCGCGCAACGCACCGCGTGGCGCGCTTACGCCGAATCATCCGCCCGTCGTGCAACGTCTCCCGCTTTGTCCTCCGCCGCGCCAGCGCCTTCCCCCCTGACGCCGCCGCCTCTCTCCCCGATGGCCGAAGTCGCCGCGCGCCTGCGCGCCCCGGCCATCCTCATGCACAATCGTCCCGACCGCGCTTACGACGATTTCTGGGCCGATCTACTCCTCGACCTTCGCACCAGCCTCGCCCTCGCCCGCGCCGCCGGCGTGCCGGATCGCCAGCTCTGGCTCGACCCCGGCTTCGGCTTCGCCAAAGACGTCGCGCAAAACCTCGCCGTCCTCCGCGATCTGCACCGCATCGTCGCCCTCGGCTTCCCCGTGCTCGTCGGCACTTCGCGCAAATCCACTCTCGGCGCCGTGCTCGGCACCCGCGTCGACGACCGCGTCGAAGCCGGTGGCGCCACCGTCGTCTGGGCGATCCAGCAAGGCGCCGCCATGGTCCGCGTGCACGACGTCCACGAAATGGCTCGCTTTGCGCGCATGGCCGACGCGATTAAATCCGGCTTGGGCTTCACGCCCGTCTGACGCCATGGACAAACTCATCCTCCGCGAACTCCACTTCATCGCCCGCCACGGCGTCCTGCCCATCGAGCACGAAAACAGCCAGCACTTCTCCGCCACGCTGGAACTCGAACTCCCGCTCGCGGCCGCCGGCCAGCACGATCGCCTCGACGAAACCATCGATTACTGCGCCGTGCAGGCGGTCGTGCGCCAGATCATCGAAGGCTCGCATCGCAAACTCATCGAAACCCTCGCCGAAAGTGTCGCCGCCGCGCTGTTGCAGGCGTTTCCATTGCTCGTCGCCGTGACCGTGGAAATCCTCAAGCCGCGCCCGCCCGTCGATTTTCAATTCGCCGGCGTCGCCGTGCGCATCCGTCGCGCCCGCCCGTCCGCCGCGTCGTAAAATGCCTGACCGCCTGCCCCAAGCCCTGATTGGCGCCGGCGCCAATCTTGGCGACCGCGCCGCCACCCTCGCCGCCGCCTTGGAACGCCTGCGCGCCGCGCCCGGCATCGCTGTGCTCGCAGCGTCTTCGATTTACGAAACCGCGCCGGTCGGCCCGGTCGATCAACCGAATTTCCTCAACCTCGTCGCCGGTGTGGAAACCACCCTCACGCCCGAGGCGCTGCTCGCCTTGTTGCTCGACGTGGAACACGCCTTCGGCCGCGTGCGCAGCGAGCGCTGGGGCCCGCGCACGCTCGACCTCGACCTGCTCGCGTTCGAGGGCCAGACGCGCCGCACCGCCGACTTGCAGTTACCGCATCCGCGGATGCTCGAACGCAGCTTCGTCCTCGTGCCGCTCGCCGAACTCCTCGCCCGCCCACGCTTCCAACGCCCGGCCTGGGACGCCTTGCGCGCCTCCGCCGCCGCCTGCCCGCCGGATCCCGGCGTGCGCCGCTTCCGCTAAACTAAACCGCAAGTTTTCGGCGCCCGTTCCCGCCCCCGGCGGAATGCGGGCTTGCGCCTTGCGCCGCGTCATCTCTTTTTGCCCCCAACATGGCAGTGTCCGCGCCACGCCGCACCACCCCTCTGCGCTTCGTCCTGGTCGACGACACCGCGACCTTTCGCGAGCTGCTCAAGGAAGCGCTCCTGCGCCGCTTTCAACCCCTCGAACTGCGCGACTTCGCCAACGGTCGCGAAGCGCTCGACTCCTGCCTCGCCTCGCCGCCCGACCTGCTCATCGCCGATCTTTATCTGCGCGATTTCGACGGCCGCGATATCGTGCGCGAACTGCGCAACCGCCGGCTGGAGACTCGCGTGATTGTGCTCACCGCGCACCCGGAGGCGCAGTTGCCCGCCGAACTGGTGTCGCTCGGCGTCGCCGGTTTCGTCGATAAAAACTCCCCGCTCGACCAGATCGATCGCGCCGTGCAACGCGTGCTCGACGGCGGCATGTTTTTCTCTGCGGCGGTCCCGCCGCCCGTCTCCTTCGCGTCGGCCGGCCCGACCCTCCCTCGCGTGGGCGCGGAAGCCCTCTCGGAACGCGAGCAGGAAGTCGTCCGCCTCGTGGTGCGCGGGCTCGCCTCGAAGGAAGTGGGCGCGCAACTCAATCTCAGCACGCGCACGGTCGAAAAACACCGCGCCCGGATCTTCGCGAAGCTCGGCGTCCACGACGTCCCCACGCTCGTCCGCTGGTGCCTGCGCAACGGTTTGGGCTGAGCCTCCTCGCGCCACCACCGGCGCCCACGCGAGCGCGCCGCGCCGGCAAAAACGGCGTCAAGGCGCCAGCGCCGGGACGGCCCGCCCTCCCCGCGGAGACGAGAGATTATTGGTCAGCACGTAGACCACCATCGCGACGATCATGCAGATCGCCGCGACCCAAAAAAAGGGGTGATGATGAATCGGTTTCCGATGCGGCCGATGCTCGGCGGCGTGCGGACCTCCGTGCTGCTGGTTTTCAGGTTTGTCCATAAAAGGGGCGGGCCGGAGTCATTCGACCACGTGCCCGGGCAAACGTTACCGCCTCTCTTCAATTGAATCGCGATTCCCGCCAGCCGGCCGCAGCTCTCGACATCCATCCGCCTTCGTAACGCGCGACGAAGCCGGCTCTCCCGCGGACGATTTGCCGCAACCCCTTCTCTCTCGTCAGGCCGGCGCGGCACTCTGGACGGGCAGGAGGAATCGGAAGACTGCGCCCTGCCCCGGCTGCGACTCCACCTCCAGCCGGCCGCCTTGCAACGCGAGCAGTTCGTGCGTGATAAAAAGCCCGAGCCCCATCGACGCTTCCTTGCCCGTCGGCCGCGCCGACAACCGCGAGTACGGCGCAAACAGCCGCCCAAAATCCGCCGGCTGCAACCCCGGTCCCGTATCCCGCACTTCGGCGAAAACGTAATTATCCAGCTCGCCCAGCACGACGTCGATGGCGCCCTCCGGCGGCGTAAACTTCAGCGCGTTGCCCACCAGATTGTCGAACACCTGCCGCAACCGGTCCGCGTCGGCGCGCACTTTGGGCAAACCCTTCGGCGCCGCGAACGTCAGCGTCTGCCGCTTCAACGCCGCGATCGGCTGCAAACCCGCCACCGCCTCGCGCGACAATGCGGCCAGATCCAACTCGTCGAGATGCATCTCGAGGTTCCCGTCCTCGATCGCCGCGGCATCGAGAAAATCACGCACGAGGGTCGCCATCCGCGCGGTGTCGGCCTGGATCCCCTGCGCGAGGCGCCGCACGGTTTCTTCGTTGGCCGGCGCACGCCCCAGCAATCCCGCCGTCGCCGTGAGTGCGTTGAGCGGTGTCTTCAGATCGTGCGAGGCGATTTGCAGGAAACGCGTTTTCAACCGCTCCGCATTTTCCGCGTGCTCGCGCGCCTGTTGCGTCGCCGCACGCATGCGACGCTCGGCATGCAGCCGCACCCGCTGCACGACGATCACCGCGCCAAAAATCACCACGCCCAGAATCAGCCCGGCGCCGAGCGCGAGGGTCTGCGAACGCCCCCGGCGCAACTCCGCCGTCTGCACGTCCTGATCGCGGCGGAGCAGGCGGATCTCGAGTTCGCGCTGATCCGCATCAAACTGCGCGCGCAATTCCGCGATGCGTTGCCGGTCCCGCTCGCCGCGCATCGTTTCCGTCGCCTCCGCGAGCTTGCGCTGAAAACCGAGCGCGCCGCGAAAATCCCCCTTCGCCTCGTCGAGCAGCGCGCCTTCCTCATAAATGTTGGCCAGCACTTCCGCGCTGCCGAGCGAGGCGGCGAGACCCAGCGCTTCCTCCAGATGCGCCTGCGCGCCCACCAAATCGCCCGCGCGCCGCAACACCGCCGTGAGCCGGCGATGCGTGTTGGCAATGTAGCGCTTCATCCCGAACCGCTGGTAAACCTCCAGCGCGCGGTCGAGCTGCTGCAACGCGCCGGCCGTGTCGCCCGTCGCATCGGCCACGAGCCCGAGGTTGGTGTAGGAATCGGCGATGGCGCGCGTGAGCCCCAGCGACTCGCGAATCCGCAGCGCCTGCGTATGCAGCTCCTTCGCCCGTGCGTAGTCCTTCTGCTCGAGGTAATGGTTGCCGAGGTTGTTTAACACCATGGCCACCTGCGCCTGATCGCCCGCCTCCTGCGCGAGCTTCAGCGCTTCGTTGAAATGCTCCAGCCCCGCGGCGATCTGGCCGAACCGATGATACGTCAACCCCAGCGCCGCATGCGTCCGGGCGAGGAGTTTCGGATCGTTCAACGTCTTCGCCAGCCGCAGCTCCAGCAAATGGCTTTCGATCGCGCGCGGGTAGTCCGTGAGACTCCACTGGATGCGACCCGTGAGGTAAAGGAACTCCACCTGCATCCGCACGTCGCCGAGTTGTTGCGCGCGCGCCAGCCCCTCGCGCGCCGTCGCCAGCGCGGCCACGTAATCGCCCCGCCGCCGTTGCAAGGCCGCCGTGTGCACCAGCGCACGCATCGACTCCGCGGCCTTGGACGTCGCCTCCGGCAACGCCTCGTCGGCGACCGCATCACCGGAATCGGAGATCGGTTGGGCGTGCACCGCCGCTCCCGCGCCCAACAGGCCGAGCACGAGCACCGCGCGACGCAGCCAGCGCAGGGCCCCCGGGATTGGGTTGATCGCTCGACCCGCCCGAACGTGACGTGAAACCGCCGGCAACATACGCGCGTTCTTGCGAGAACCGCGTGCCATGTGCAAGGCCGCGCGACACCGCGCCGGACTTTCCCGGCCGCGGACCGCGTTCGGCCGCGCTGCCGGCGGGCGCGTAGCAAAGGGCCGCACGGGTCAGAAGCCCGCGGCGGCGTTTGTGCGCCGCGGATCCGCATAGCCGGTCAGCGCGCCGTCGGCGCCCACTTCGATCGCGTTGATCCCGCCGAAATAGCGACCGCGCCCGGCCGCTTCCTTCTTCACGACTTTCCAGCCCAGCGCCTCCAACATCTTCTGCTCTTCGTCGGGAAACGAAGCCTCGACTTCCCAGACATTGTTCGGATCACGCGCCGTCACCGGCGACAGCAGGTGCAGCCGCGTGTCGCCGATCGAGTCCGCGAGAGGCCGGTGAAACGCAAAATAATCGAGCAAGGTCTGCAGCATCGCGGTCGGGATGCGTTGCGCCCCGGGCAGGCCGATCGCCAGCAACGGCCGGCCGCCGCGCACGACGATCGTCGGCGCCGTCGTGCTGCGCGGCCGCTTCCCCGGCGCAGCGATGTTGACCGAGCCCGCGTTGACGACGGCGAAATTGCTCAACGAATCATTCATCACGACACCCGTGCCCGGCGCCATGACGCCCGCGCCGAAATGCAGGCTCTGCGATTGCGTCACGCTCACGACATTGCCCGCGCCATCCACGATCACGAAGTGCGTTGTCGAAGCATGCACGTCTTCGAAATCCGGTTCGCTCCACACCGGCGTCCGCGCGTCCTTTTCACGGACTTGGGCCACGCCCACACCTGCCCGCTGGCGCACTTCCGCGATGAAATCGGCGGCGAACAAATGCGTGACCGCGTCATCGGCGGAGGCGACGTCCGCCACCGTGCTCTGCACGACCGGCGCGACTTGCTGCCACACCCGTCCCACCTGATCGAGATTCGCCGCCGTGCGCAACGCCCCCGGCGCCCATCGCGCCGTTTCCAGCGCTTTCAAAATCGCCAGATACTGAGCCGGCCCGGTCGACGGCGGACAGCCGGCCAGGAAAGTGCAGCCGAAAATTTCGGTCATCACCGGTGCCCGCACGCGCGCCTCGTAATGCGCCAGATCGTCGAGCGTGAGCCAGCCCCCGCCGCGTTGCGCGGCAGCGACCATCGCCTCCGCCACCGGCCCGCGGTAAAATCCCGCCGCGCCCTTTTCGGCGAGCAACTCCATCGTGTGCGCGAGATCCGGATTCGGCAGCCGCGCGCCCACCGCGGGCACCCGCCCTTGCGGTAGAAAAATCCGCGTCAACTCGGGGTCGCCGCGCAAAACTTTTTCGCGTTCGAGAAACAGGTCGCGGGATTTGGGCAGCACCTCGAAGCCGCGGCGCGCCAGCTCGATCGCCGGCCGCACATCCTCCGCCCACGGCCGCACGCCCCACCGCCGGTGCGCCGTCTCCAGCGCCGCCGCCAGCCCAGGCGTCGCCACCGAGGTCCAGCCGTAGTGCCGCCGGTTCGACGACAGGTGGCGGAATTTTTCCGTGGGCAACGTGCGACTCGCCTCGTCCATCCCATCGATGGCGAAGCTGCGGCCCTCCGCATCGCGGTATACCATCATGATTTTCCCGCCCAGGCCCGACGCGTAGGGTTCGGCGACGCCGAGCGCGAGCGAAACGGCCACCGCGGCATCGATCGCGTTGCCGCCCGCGCGCAACACGTCCACCCCCGCCGCCGCCGCCTCCGGATGACCCGCGACGACCATGCCATGGGTCGCCGTCACCGGCGTCACCTGCACCGGCACGCCGGCCAGCGCGATGCCCGTGCAGAGCGTCGCCAGCCACGCACCGAAGAATCGTCGTGCGGCGGAGGGCCCGCCTCGCCGCGCGGCCGTCACAAACCGCGCGTGCGTTTGACAGCGCGCGGGCAGCCGGGCCCGACCGCTACGCTTGTCCATTTGATCAACCAATGTGCAGCAACGCGTTTGCATGGCAAGCAGCGCCAACCCGCGTTAAAGCTGCTTCGAGAGCTGCAGATAATACTGCCGGCCGCGCGGACTGCCGGCGCTCGTGCGATAGCCCCGGGTCTCGTCCGCGAACGGCGGATCGATCCCGAAAACATTGTTCACACCCACCCGCACGCTCACGTCGCGCAGCGCCGGCGCCGCTTTGCGCCGGGAGAACTTGTAGTTCACGTAAGCGTTGTGGCTGATCCAGTCGCCCACGCGGTAGCCGATGCGCGTCGAGCCCGTTGAGTCCATGTAGGGCCGGAGGTAATCCGGATAATTAAGCGCCTGCAGCACGGCCTGCGTAGTGGCGGAGCTGGCAAGTCCGATGTTCGCCGAGGTGTCGATGGAGCCCATCACGTAGTTGGTGAACCAGCCCGCGCCCCACTGCTTCCAGCGCCAGATGAGGCTGGCGTTGGCCTTCCACCGCGTGATGCCGTCGAGGCCGAGGCGGTCACGCATGATGCCGCCTTCCGAGGCGAGCATTTGATCGTATTGGTTCATCCACGCGCCTTCGCCGCGCAGCGTGAACTGGCCGATGGGCAGCCGCGGCAAGCGGTATTGCAGCGAGAAATCGATGCCGCCGACGTTGCGCGCGTCGAGGTTGAGATAGTCGTCGATGATCGTCGCGATCTTGCCGACAGGCGCGCGCTGGTCGCTCGGCGCGTGCGTGGCGTTGTAATTCGCAAACGCGGTCAGATCGGCGCCAGTGATCGGTGCCCGATGGATGCGCGGATTGCCGAGGTAGTGCGTGCCGTCCTGCACCACCACGTCGCTGATGGTTTTGCCGGCGGCGAGTTGCGCCTGCGTGGCGGCGTCGAGCATGTCGCTGTCGATCTGCATCTGCAGCGTCGCGCCGAGATTCGCGATGACGTTGCGCTGCTTCATGCTCCAGTAATCGGCGGAAACGGTGAGGCCCTTCACCTTCGGCACCTCGACCACGAGGCCGATCGCCACCGTGTCGGCCTCCTCGGGCTTCAGCGCGGCGTTGCCCTGGCGAGTCACCTTTCGCGTGCGCGAGCCGTCCGAACCGAGGGCCGTGACGTCGACGCGGTAGTAGTCGGTGATGCTGGAGACGAGGCGCTGGAGCGGCGTGTTGTCGACCTGCACCAGATTCGGCGCGCGAAACGATTCGCTGTAGGAACCACGCAGCAGGATCCAACTGTTCGGCCGGTAACCGACGCTGTATTTCGGCTTAAACGTGTCGCCAAAATCGCTGAACCGTTCGTAGCGCCCCGCGAGGGAGAATTCGAGGGCGCGAATCCCCGGCACGTGATCCTTCGCCCGCACGATGGGCACCAGCACTTCCGTGAAACCGGCAAACGCATCGCGGCTCGTGCTGAGATTCACATTGGGGCTGAGCCCCACGAAGTCGTTCTCGCCTTCGATCAAATACGGATTCGACGACGAGCTGCCGGCCGGATTGAGCCCGGCATACGGCGGCCGCCAGTCTTCATAGGTCTCACGGCGCAGCTCCACGCCGGCGGCGGCGCTCACCTGTCGGCCCCACGCCTCGAATAACGGCCCGTTGACCTTCGCATCCCAGCTCGCCAGCGACGTGCGCGCGAGGCGCACGAAATCATCGTAAAGCGGGTTCACGACCGAAGCATCGTTGTGATACACCTGATCGACGCGAATGGTGCCGCCGACGTTCTTGAACGTGACGCCAAAGGGGTTGAACGCCGTCGCATCGGTGCGCGCGAGGGCTTCGCGCAGCCTGCTGTCGCGAATGTCGTAGTGCTCGACGTCCTCGGTGCGTCCCCACCCGTAAAGCAGCGCACTCTCCCATTCCCAGTCGCCGAAAATCCGGCCGCGGAAACCCGCGACGGCGCGGCCGACGCGCGAGTTGACCTCGATCGCCCGCCGCCGGAAATCGCGCGGTTGCACGCCCGTGCCCGGCGCGAAGAGCACCGCCGCCGGCGTGCCGACGATGCGCGGCGTGCCATCGGCGTTCGGCGCGCCCGCGGGATCGTAAAAACGCGTGCCGAACGGATTGTAGGGATTCGTCGCCGGCACGTAAATGTCGGTCGCGCCCGTGGAATCCACACTTACCGGATCGCGGTAGAGCCACGAGTCGGCGTGGTAGTAAAAAAGTTCGCCAAACGCCTTGATGTCGCCCGTCACATCGTGATCGAGGGTGACCGCGAACTGAAACCGCCGCGTCTCCGGCACCAGCTGCCGGTCCTGATTCACGTTGTAGTAGTAGTTGTGCGCGTAGTTCTCGATGCTGTGCGTCGGTTGCGATGACGTGGTGCCGATCGTGCCGTCCGCCAGCGGGAGCAGGTAAAACTGGCCGGGGGACGCGGCGGTGTTCGAGGCGGTGGTCAGCGCGGTGGTGTTCGAAGTCGTCGCGATGCCGCGATTGCTGTCCGGCCGGGAACCCACGAACACCTGTTCACCCGTCACCGGATCGGCCTGAAATTTTCCGCGGATAAAGTTACCGTAGATGCTCGAGCTCGAGGCGGTGTTGTCGAAATTGTTGTTCCGGTAGCTGGTGGCGTCCGGCAGTGTGATCGGGACGCCGTTGAAGGGCGCCGGTTGACGATCACGGTTGTCGGAGTTCGCGGAAAAAGTGCGGTCGCTCGACATGATCGCGTCGCGATGCAGGTAATCGAAAGACACACGGATCTTGCCGCGGTCGTCCTTGAACATGCGGCCGTCGGAAATCGTGAACCGACGCTCCGCGCCGCCGCCATCCTGCGTGACCGAGCCCTGCACCTTGAGCTTGGTGCCATCCGCATCGGTGTTGAGGATCGCATTGACCACACCGGCGGTGGCATCCGCCCCGTAAATGGCGGAAGCGCCGTCGCGCAGGATTTCGATGCGCTTGATCGCGGCCGAGGGCAGGCTGTTGATGTTGACGGCGAGCGACGGCACGCCGCTCTCCGCCTGGCTCACCGGGTGCGGCACCATGCGCCGGCCGTTGACGAGCACGAGGGTGTTGGCCGAGCCGAGGCTGCGCAGACTGATCGAGGCCACGTCGCCGCGTGCGGAGGCACCCAAGGTGGACTCCTCGTTGATCGGCATCTCGCCCGCTTGGGGAAGATATTCAAAGAATTCCGCCGGCGTCGCCGCCGCACGGACATCGATATCCTCCGTATCAAAGGTGCTCACGGGCAGCATCTTCTCTTCGTCCACGCGCTTGATGTTGGAACCGGTGACAACAAACGCCTCCAGCTTTTGGGGCTCACCGGCCGCCGTCGGCGCGTCATGCTGTTCTTTCGCGGTCGTAGTCGGCGCCGCGGCCTCGTCCGCCGCAGGGGGAGTTTGCGCGAGTAACGCCAGTGGCAGCACCGCGGCGGCGAGGCAGGTGCGGAAGGCGAAACGGCCGGTCTGACCGGCGGAAAGTCCGTGGAGTATCATAGATTCGAAGATCGGCGCGACCGCTCGCCCTTCCCGCGCCGCGAAACATCAAAAGACACTCGCGACATGATAAATTGGGTGAGGCTGGAACAGGGAGCGAAACCGCGCCTGTTATAGAGAGTCGCCTCTCCGGCAACAAGGGGGTGAATCTACGTAAGCGCAGGGGCGGCCAGTGGGCGCCGCCCCTTGGGCCGCGTGGCCGACGCTGTCTCGCCACGCGGTTTTCGCCTGCACCTGCCGCCTTGCTGGCACCGGACCTCACGAGGTCTTTCCCGTGCAAATGTGTTGACTTGGAGGGAGCGTTGGAAAGTTTTTCACGTTCCATTTTTGGCTTCCTAGCTCAATGGTAGAGCAGTTGACTCTTAATCAATTGGTTCGGGGTTCGAGTCCCCGGGGAGCCACCAACGTTTTTTCCCAGTCGCCTTATTCACGCGTCAGATGGCGTGCGCCTCGCCGGCGTAGCTCAATGGCAGAGCACCTGTTTTGTAAACAGGCGGTTGCAGGTTCGACTCCCGTCGCCGGCTCCAGCTTCCGCCATCCGTCTCGCCGCTTGGCTTCGTCAAACTTTCTCACTGCCCGATGGTGTAATGGTAGCACAAACGACTCTGACTCGTTTTGTCTAGGTTCGAGTCCTAGTCGGGCAGCCAGCAAGACGGGGAAAGTTGGGAACGAAGTTGACAGGCCACCACCGCGAAGACCTAGTGCTCCTCCCTCGTCTCTCCCCTTGATCCCTCCGAGCCTTCCTTGCCGCGCCGTCGGCACCCCTCGCTTGTGTTACCCGCCCTCGCGGTAGCGTATTGCCGGAGCATCGCGCCCTTTTACGGACCACTTGCCCTCTCTCTTTCTCTCTGAAACACCAGAATCCCTTGGCTGAACTTTCTTAATCGTAACCAAAATCTCCTATGACTACGCTCTCCCTCCCGATTGGATTTCTTCTCGGCGACCAGACTCCGATGGAGTTGTTTCACAATGGCGGCCCGATCATGTGGCCGATTCTGCTGGTCTCGTTTGTCATGATCACCGTGGTGATCGAGCGCATCCTGTTCATGATCCGGGAAAATGCCAGCCGTGAGCCCGAGGTCGTCCAAAAGATGCTCGAACACGTCGAGAATCGCGACGTCGAAGGCGCACTCGCCATCGGCCGCAAGAGCAAGGATTTCATCGCTCGCATCCTGGTTTACTCGCTCAGCCACCGTGAGCACTCCCTCTCCAACGCCTTCATCCGCGCGTCCTCTCAGGAGCTCAACCGTTACAGCCAAGGTTTGGCCACGCTCGATACGGTCATCACCGCTGCCCCGCTCCTCGGTTTGCTCGGCACCGTCACCGGCATGATGCGTACCTTCGGCAGCATGACCGGCGATCTCTCCAGCGCCGCCGGCCAGATCACCGGTGGTGTCGCCGAAGCGCTCATCGCGACGGCCTGCGGTCTTACGATCGCCATCCTCGCCCTCTTCCCTTACAACATCATGAACTCCCAGATCGAGAACGCGAAGCACAACATCGCTGACGCTTCGAACGCCTTGGAGATTCTGCTCAAGAAGTCGGAAACCGAAGTCCGCTGAATTTTCGTCTAAGGACGAAGCAGCGTAATCGTTAGCCCTCAGACTCCTTCTCACCATGTCAGGCTCCTCCGGTGGCGGCAAAAAAAGCGCACGCATTGAGATCATTCCGCTCATTGACGTTATCTTCTTCCTGCTGGCTACATTCGTTTTGTTCACGCTGTCACTGAACAAATCGGAGGGCCTGCCCGTTTCCCTCCCCGGCTCAGAAACCGGGGAAGCGCGCGATCCCACGGGTTCCCACACGATTACCATCACCCAGGAAGGCACTCTCGCGTGGGACAAGGATCCGGTGACGCTGGATGAATTTCAGGCCCGCCTTGCTCAATACAAGACCGACCTGCATCCGAAGATTTTGATTAACGGCGACGAAAACGCCATGTTCAGCCAAGCGATCTACGTCTTCGACGAGGTGCGCAAAGCCGGTATCAGCAAGGTGCTCGTCGAGACGAAGGTGCGTCCTCCGAGTTCCTGAGCCCCCGGTAGATCAACCCTTTAATCACTTCCCATCATGGCAGAAGGCGGCAGCGTTAAACTCGACGAAGGCAAGAAGAAGGCACGCATTGAGATCATCCCTCTCATCGACGTCATCTTCTTCCTTCTCGCCACCTTTGTATTGTTCACGCTCTCGCTCGCGAAGATTCAATCCGTGCCGATCAATCTCCCCGTCGCCAGCAATGACCGGACGCCCAACAAAGACGACGAACCGGTCCGTCTCCAGATTTCCGATCAAGGCACCTGCTATTGGAACCGCGAGCTCATCAACCTCAGTGAAATCGAGCCCCGCCTGACCCAATACATGAGCCAGAACGCCAATCCCCGCGTGCTCATCGCTGGCGATGACAAGGCGAAATTCGGCCCCACGGTCCAAGTCCTCGACGAAGTGCGCAAAGCTGGCATCCAGCAAGTTTCCGTCGAGACGCGCGTCTCCAGCACCGGCCATTAATCCTCGTATCTCCACCATGCGCCGCGATCTCATAATCGGTGTTATCCTTTCCCTCGCCATTCACGGCGGCGTGGCCTGGCTTCCTCAATTGTTCAAAGGCGGCACCAAAGCCCCGCCGCCGAAGGAAGAAGTCACCACCATCGAGCTGATGAAAATGCCGCCGCTCGAACCGGAGGAACCCGAGGAAATTCCCAACGATGAGCCCCAGACGCCCATCGAATTTGCGCCGCCCATGCAAGCCGACGTGCCGCAAATCGTCCCGGTCGACGCCTTCGTTCAACAAATCCAACCGCCCCCACCGGAAGGGCTGAAGCCGAATACCGGCGTCATCACCATTCCCCAAGGCCGCCCCGGTGGCTTCGGCAAGGGTATTGAGATTTTCGACGTTTCCAAACTCGACAAATCGCCGGTTCCCAAGGTCCGCGTCGCTCCCAACTATCCGTTCGAAATGAAACGCTCGGGAATTACGGGCGAAGTGGTCGTGGACTTTATCGTCGACACGCATGGCGACGTGCAAAACGCCTTCGCCGTTCGCTCCACCCAACGGGAATTCGAGCAACCGGCCGTCCAAGCGGTCTCAAAGTGGAAATTCACCCCGGGCCGCAAAAACGGCCGCGCGGTGTACTCCCACCTTCAGGTTCCCATCGAGTTCAAATTAGACGACTAATTCTCCCGTGATCGAACATCTTACTCGTCCCGCCGCCCGGTGGTTAAGGGGTGCGCTACTCCTCTCCACTCTCGCCGCTCTCTCTGCCCCTCTGCTCGCGCAGGAAAAGGAGCGAGAAGTCCCTCAGTTGACGGAACGCACCTCCTCGGAGCTCTCCAAGCTGCAGGGTCTCGTCGATGCGAAGAACTGGGACGGCGCGTTCGCCATCCTTAACGCGCTGCGTTCAACCGTCCCGCCGGATAGTTACGACTACGCGCTGGTCTCCGACATCATCGGCAAAATTTATCTCCAAAAGGGCGATTACGACAAGGCCTTGGAGCCCATCGAAACCGCCGTAAAGTTGGCCGATGCCAAGCACTACTTCGACCAGCAGTCTCAACTCGCCAACATCTACTTCCTCGTCCAGCTCTACTACCAAGCCGCGGTCGCTCCTCACGTCTCCCACGAAGAGCAGGAAAAGGATTTCGAACAATCCCTGAAGTATTTGAAACGCTGGCTGGAAGCGACGCCCAAGAAAACCGACGACGCCATCGGGCTCTACGCGAATATCCTCTACAACCGCGCGGTCGCCGACCCCCAGCACGTCGACAAGAAGATGCTCGACGAGGCCAAAGCCCAATGCCTGGAAGGTCTGCGTCTCTCCCCGCGCCCCAAGGATTCCTTCTACATCCTTTTGCTCGCCTGTCTGCAGCAGGAGCAAGATTTCGCCGCCTCCGCTGACATCCTTGAGATTCTGGTGAAGCGCGTGCCGACCAACAAAACCTACTGGCAACAATTGGCGACCACGTATCTCAACATGGCGGGCGACAAGAATCCCGAGCGGGCTCTTGAGTTCAACGTCCGTGCGATCAACACGATCGAGCGGGCTCAGGCCCTCGGCATCATGGATACGCCGAAGGATAACTACAACCTGATCAGCATCTACTTCAATATTGGCCAATACGGCAAAGCCACCGATCTCCTCGCGAAAGGTCTGCGCGACGGCTCCGTCGACAATGAGCAAAAGAACTGGGAGCTTCTCGCGTATTCCTACCAGCAGCTCAATCGGGAGACCGCGGCCATTGACACGTTGAAAGAAGCATCGCGCCGCTTCCCCAAGGCCGGCCAGATCGACTTCCAAATCGCCCAAATCTATTACGGCTTGGACAAGACAGAAGACGCGTACCACTACCTCGTCGAAGCGACCAAGAAGGGCAATCTCGAGAAGCCGGCCGCTGTCTATGGCTTCATGGCTTATCTCGCGTTCGACGCCAAAAAGTATGACGAAGCGCTGGCCGCCGCCGACAAAGCCCTCTCCCTGCCTGACTCCAAGACAGACAAGCAACTTCCGCAACTCCGCCAAGCCATCCAGCAGGTCCTTCACGACCGCGAAGCCAGCAAGGCCGCCGAGACTGAATCGGCCAAAGCTCCCTAATTTACTTACGCCCAATGAAGAAAGTCTATTTCATCTTCCCGACGCTCCTGCTGATCGTCTTCATCGCGCTCTATTGGAATTTTAATTCCAAGCACGCTGCCGTGGAGGCGCACAAGGCACAAGTCATCCGCCAAGCGAAGGAGGACAAGCTGCGCAAGGAAGCCGCCGATCGCGAGCAAGCCATCAAGGAAGCCGTCGCCGCCAGCGACCGCCGCAAGGCCGAGAAAGCAGCGAAGGAAGCAAAGGACAAAGCCGACAAGGACGCGCGCGAACTCGCCCTCCAGGCTCGCGACAAAGCTTTCGCCGAGCGCCGTAAATTCTCCGATCAGGTAGCGAAACTCAAAAGCGATATTGAGACGGAGAAGCGGGCGATCGAAAAGATCCAGGACGACAAGAAGGACGCCGTCACTGAGGAGAATTTCCTGCGCGACTACGTGAAGAAAGCGGAAGTCCAAGTGAAGGAGTATCGCGCTGTCCTCGACAAAATCGCCGCCGCCGACGCTGCCGCCGAAGCTGCCGCGCGCGCCGCCGCCCGTGCCCAGAAGGAAAAATCCTAACCCGCATCTTCCATGAAAAAGTGGTTCTACCTCATCGCCCCGGCCTGCATGCTGGTGGTCTTTATTTTCCTCTACCTCGGCTCGACCAAAAAAATTGCCGAACGCGATCGCCAGATCGCTGAAAAGGCTCACGCGGCCAAAGTCGCGGAAGACCAACGCAAGGCCGAGATCGAAGAGAAGGCTCGTTTGGACGCTAAACGTCACGCCGAGGAGCGCGCGGCCGAAGAAGCCAAGAAGGAAAAAGAGCGCGCCGAAAAATGGGCCGCGGTCGGCAAGGATATCCAAGACCAAACCGACGGCTACAATAAGGAAGCCGAAAATCTCTCCAAGACGGTGGCCGAATTGCAACAGCAGCTCGTGCAGCTTCGGAAAAGCAAGGAAGCGGCCAACCTTGAATACTTGGCCGCCATCAAGCAGGTGGAACTCGCCCGCGTCGACAAGCGCACGGCAGAACTCGATATTCAGCGCATGACCGACATGATTGCCAAGCGCGCCGAACAGAGCGCCATGGCCAAGCCGCCCGCGCCTCCTGCACCGGCGAAGTCCTGATCCGTTTCAAACCCCGCTGCCCAGCGGGGTTTTTTTTTGGCCTTTTACTCAGGCCGAGCGGAGGCGGCCTATGCATCCGTCGGGGCAAACTCGCGGGCTTCGTGCACCATCGCCGCAAGCGCCGTCTCGATGCGCGCATACCAGCCCGCTGCAACCGCCGCAGAAGCCGCCGCCCCCAAGCAAGCCCGCTCCAGGCAATCCGTGGTGACTACGGGGACGCGCAACGCGTTCGCCGTGATTTGCAGCAGGAGCGGGCTGCGTGCGCCACCGCCTGTTGCAACCACCCGCCGCACCTTCTCGCGAACGACAGTTCGCACGAGTTCGGCATGACGGTTTGCGATCGCCTCCGCCATGCCACGCAGCGCCGACGCATGCGGCCGGAGGTTTGCCCCCAAAATCACTCCGCTGTCGTCCTGCGCCGCGAGCAACGTTGCCAACGGCACCTCCGGGCAGTGCTGCTGTTGATACGCTTCCAACGGCCCCGCTCCGTCCGGATCAAAGGCCAGCCGGTAGAACCGGTCACCCGTGCCCGGTCCGCAATAGCATCCCGGCAGCGGCTCGACTCGATCGACCATGGTTAACGCGGCGAGGACCGTCCCGGTCGAAATGCTCACGTCGGCCACCACCTCGATACCTGAGCCCAACGCCGCCATGTAGTGATCCAGCGCACCGACCGCGAAGGGAAGACCAGCCCGCAACCCGACAAGCTCTTGTGCGGCGCTCCGCGTGACGAGGCCACCCGTGCCCGGAGCCAACGGCTGCGATAACACCTTCTCCTCAACCTCGAATGCCGCCAGCGCTTCCGGCCACCACCTTTTCGTTCCGAGATCATACAATCCCAGCAATGCCGCCGTGCTGCTGTCACCGACGCGTTCTCCGGTGAGCGCGCAGGTCAGATAATCGGAAATCGTCATCGCCCGCACCACGCGGCCCCACGTGGCTGGATGGTGCGTTTTCATCCAGCGCCATTTCGCGACCGCCATCTGCGCGTTGACGCCCGCCCATCCGATACGGCGGCGAAACTCCTCTGTCTGGCCGAACGCCGCCGCGTTTTCTGCCAATGGATCCCCCCGCGTGTCCGTCCAGAATATCAGCGGCGTCAGCGGCCGTTCTTGCGCGTCGAGAAGCACGAAAGTGTTCGCCTGCGACGAATACGAGACGCCTGCGATTTCGGCCGCCTCCGCGCCGGCCATCGCCAATGCTTCCCCCAGCGCCTTGCGCAACAATGCCCAGAATTCCTCCACCGGCAGTTCGCTCCAACCAGGCGCCGGTGCGCGTTTATCCACTCGCACCCGACCGAGCCCACGCATCGCCCCATCAGCCTCAAACAGCCCCACCTTGAAATACGAGGTGCCGAGATCGAGGCCTAGCAACAGCGGCATGGGGGCACCTTTTCAGCTCAATCGCGCCACCAACGCGGCTGTCGCCTCGACGAAACGCGCCCCATTCGAAGCCGCGAACACCGCGTTGAGTGATTCGTAATAGCCCTTCGCCACGGCTTCATCCGTCACGATATAGCCCTGCAACTCACCATTGGCGATCGTCACGAGAAACGTGTCGGCGGAGCGCGCTTTCACCGCGAGACCAAACTCCACGAAGAACTCGCCGGGCCACGCCACGTAGGTCCACCCATCCAGCCGGACCGCCTGGATTTCCGCCGGCGTGCAGGCCGCAATCGCCCCGGCCAGCTGGCCGTTCTCCGCCGCCAGCGCCAGTTCGGCCGTCTCTTCCGCCCCAAACACGTCGCATTCCGCCGTGCGCACGCTCTGCCGCGAGGCGCCTTCCTGTTGCAACCGCCGATAGCGCGCACGCACCCGTTCGACATTTTCTCGCGCCGCCGCGACTGACGGAAAAGTTCGCGCGATGAGGTCCACGTGTGCTCGCGCATACCGCACGGACGCCAACGGCGCAAACTCCACCCCCTGCACTGCCGCCGCCACGCTTCGTCCCAGATTCTCGCCGAGTCGCTGCGCCTCCGCAAAGGTGTTGGCCTTCGTCATGTGGCGGGGACTCTGGTTGCCCGAGGCGCCATTGTGAAACAGCACCACGCAACGCTTCCCGAACACGTCCTCCTGCAGGAAGCGCCGGGTGAAAAACGGGAAATCTGCGCTAAAGAGCGTCGAGTCCTCGTGCAAGACCGTGGGATGCATTCCGTAAACCAACATGCACGCGAGCACCTCTTTCGTCTGCGCATCCCGCGCGATCAAGATCGGGACATCGGGATCCGTCGGACCTGCGGGATCGTGGCGGTTTGAGCCCACGCCCTCGGCTTGAGCCCGCGCGCGCCCCACTTCCGCCGGAACTGCGATCGACACCGCACGACACGCCGCATCCACGAGCCGGTCACCCAACCACGACAGGTAAGCTTGGTCAGCCTTCGGGACCACCGGATCGGCGGCATTGCCCACCTGATCTGCTGTCAACGGCCCGGAGTGCGTGTGCGTAGCAGAAATAAGTATCGCCCCTTCCTCCACGCCCGTCGCCGCACTGATCCGCCGCCGCACGTCTTCCACCAGCGGACGCGGCACGAAAATGAGATCCGTGGCCAGGAACAACGCCGCCCGCCCGTCCGCCTGCAGAAACAACGCAGCGCATTCCAGCGGATCATGCACCCCCGTGCTCATCCGCGGCACATGCGGATAGCCGAAGAGAAACACCGGCTCGCGCGGTGTGATATCGATCGTGACGGCGCCGGCAAACGATCCGGGCGTGGAACGCGTTAAGGTCATGAGTCAAGGGCCGGGACTGAGGGCGCGACCAGCGTGAGCGCAGACCCTGTCATGTAAATGTTGTTTTTTGTTCATATCTAACAAAACTTGACATTTTGTAACACGACCCCGAACTCTCGCCTCCGCGTGAAGAACCTCCCCTCCGCTGCCCGCCAAGCACAGATCCGCGCCCGCTTTGCCGTGCAGCCTGGCATTTCGATTTCAGAACTGGCGCAGACCTTCGACGTGAGTGAGATGACCATCCGTCGCGACCTCGCGGC
This sequence comes from Horticoccus luteus, assembly GCF_019464535.1. Classification (GTDB taxonomy): domain Bacteria; phylum Verrucomicrobiota; class Verrucomicrobiia; order Opitutales; family Opitutaceae; genus Horticoccus; species Horticoccus luteus. The sequence goes on from NZ_CP080507.1 coordinate 3,603,917, forward strand.
GCTGGAGGAGAAGTCCCACATTCAACGCACCCACGGCGGGGCGATGCTCACCGAGCGCATGATGCTCGAGTTCGACTACCGCGACCGCCGCGCCCACAACCGCGCAGCCAAACGCGCCATTGCCGCCGAAGCCCGCAAACTCGTGCGCCCCGGCCAGCGCCTGCTTCTCGACACCGGCACCACCACGCTGGAACTCGCCACGCTGCTCAAGGACGGCGAAGACCTCACGGTCATTACTCCCAGCCTCGCCGTTGCCTCCGAACTGCAACATTCTCCCGGCGTCTCGGTGATCCTTCTCGGCGGCATCATCCGCCGCAGCAGCCCCGACCTCACTGGCCCCGTCACCGAGCACAGCCTCGAGCTCTTCGCTGCCGACATCGCTTTTCAAGGCGCCGACGCCATCGGCCCCGATGGTTCGATTTACAACTCCGATGTCCGCCTCGCCAAGGTCGACCGCCTCATGCGCCGCCTGGCCGACCGCAGTTGCCTCCTTTCCGACCACTCCAAAATCGGTTCCACCGCCCTGGCGCGCAACGGCTCGCTCGCTGACGTGGACATTTTCATCACCGACACCGGCGCCCCGGCCCCAGCCTTGAAGCGCTTTTCTTCGTTAGGCGTTAAGATCGTAACCGTATCCCCCGTCCGCTGACCACATGAGCTCTGTTGCCCTCGACCCCTGCCCCGCCCTCGAAGATGGCCGGGACTATTTCGCCCCGCATCGTCCCCTTACCGTGCTCGGACCCAGCCGCTCCGACAACGCGAGCCCGAGTAACATCACGCGTTTCACGCCCGCTCGCGAAACACGGTTTCCGAGCACCGCCTCGCGCGCACCGGACCACGCCTTCTGGGCTGCCCCGGCTCACTCCGCCGCCTCCCTTCAATTCCTCGGGTGGGGCCTGCGCAATTTCTCCGAACACGCCCCCGCCGTCCGCCAGTCGGATGAATGGGTTTACGCCGTCATCGAATCAGGGGCGCCCACGCTCGTCATGAAGGGCCGCTCCGAACAGATCAGCGCGCCCGCTCTCGTCTTGATCGGTCCCGGCCGCCCCTTCACTTGGCGCGACGATCCGGCGCAAACCACCAAGATGCTCGAATGGCGCTGGCGCCGCCCGATTCATCCCGCGATCGCCCAAGCGCAAGCCGACGCCGTCAAACATTTCACCCTGGCCCCGTCCGAACTGGCGGAATTGCGCCAACTGCACGCCTTCACGCGCGCCGAAGTGCACCGCGGCGACTCATGCTCCGACACCGCGCTGATGGGCCTGCATGCGCTGCTCGAAGCCTTGGTCGTGCGCATCAGCGAGTGCAGCGCCTGCGATCCCCGCAAGGAGATCGTGGCCCGCGCCGTGCGCTGGATCGAAGCCCATCTCGCCACCCGCCAACCCCTCGCCCGGCTCGCTGATTTTCTCGGTGTTTCTCCGGCGACCGTGCGCCGCCTCTTCCGCGAGCAATTCGGCTCTACGGTCATGAAGACGATCGCCGAACTGCGCCGTCGCGAAGCCGAGCGGATGCTCGCGGGCAAGGAAGTCACCGTGAAAGAGGTCGCCTACCACCTCGGCTACCGCCACCCGCATGACTTCAGCCGCGCGTTCCGTAAATACACGGGCAAACTACCCTCCCGTCTCGATGCCGCCTGCGCGACCTCGACCGGTGCTTAACTTTTTAACATCCAGAATCGCTGAGTAATGAAACCCACTGCGGATACCCTTCCTTCCACGTTAGACTGGGCACGCGTCGACCTCGACCGTGTGCCGCACCTGCCCGTGCCGCCGCCCGGACCGCTCTCCAAATCCTATCACGAGCGCTGCACTAAATATTTCAAAGGGCTCAGTGGCCAAGTGAAGCTCTTCCCCGTCGCCTTCGAACGCGGGCAAGGCTGCGTGCTCGAGGATGTCGACGGCAACCGCTATATCGATTTTTCCTCCGGCATCTACGTCACCACCCTCGGCCACTGTCATCCCAAGATCACGGAGGCGATCTCGGCCGCGGCTTCGCAGCTCATGAACGCCCACGATTTCACCACGCCGATCAAGATGCGGCTGATGGAGAAACTCGCCGAGGTGCTCCCCGGTGATCTCAACGGTTTTCAACTCTACGACTGCGGCACCGCCGCCGTGGAGGCCGGCATTCGCGTCCTGCGCGCCGCCACCGGCAAACACGAAACCGTGAGTTGCTTCGGCGACTTCCACGGCAAGACCTACGGCGCCGTTTCCCTCGGCCAAATCCGCTCTCATGTTTACGGCGCAGTCCGCGCGCCCGGTGCCCACATGGTCCCGCGCCCCGATCCCTATCGGCCGATCTGGACGAAAACCGATGGCACCATCGATACCGATCAATATATCGCGTTCTACGATCAGTATCTCGAGCGCGCCACCGTCGGCTCCGTCGCCGGTCTGGTGCTCGAACCCATCCAGGGCTGGGGCGGCTCGATCATTCCTCCCGACGACTTTTTTCCGAAGATCCGGAAGTTTTGCGACGATCGCAAAATCCTCCTCATGGCCGACGAGGTGCTCACCAGTTGGGGCCGCACCGGCAAATGGCTTTGCCTGGAGCACTGGGGCGTCATTCCCGACGTCGTCACCCTCGGCAAAGGCTTTGGCAACGGCTTTCCCGTCACCTGCGTGGCGGTCCGCGAATGCTATAAAGAGAGCTTCGAGACCATCTCCGCCTCGAGCAGCTACGGTGGCAATCCCATGGCGTGCGCCGCGGCCCTCGCCGCCACCGAGGTCATCGAAGACGAAGGCCTCCTCGCCCACGCGGAGCACCTCGGTGCGGTCGCTTTGCGGCGCATGCAACGTATGCAGGCGGAGCACAAAATCATCGGCGATGTCCGCGCCAAGGGCTGCCTCATGGGCATTGAACTCGTCAAGGATCGGGCCGCGAAAACGCCGTTCGATCGCGCCGGCACGATGGTTTACCAAAAAGCCTTCCGCAAAGGCCTCGCGTGGATCCCGGCCGGCCACATTCTGCGCATGAGCCCGCCGATCGTTATGGATGAGGACACTCTCCTCAAAGGCCTCGACATGATCGACGAAGCCATCGGCGAAACAGCCCGCGAACTCGGGTTCGCCTGACGCTCGTTCTCCCCGCCGTTTTGCTCCTCCACCGCAGCTCGCGCCACGGAGGAGCCACGACCCGCCGTCGGAGAATCCGCCGCGGCCGACCGTTCACCCTCCCGCCTTCTCTTCACTGCTTCCCGTGACCTCCTATCGCCTTAACCGCCTCTTCAATCCGAAATCCCGCCGCTGCTTCGACGTCGCGATCGACCACGGCTTCTTCAACGAAGCCGCCTTCCTCGGCGGCATTGAAGACATTGATCGCGCCGTCTCCGTCATCGTCGAAGCGGCGCCCGACGCCGTGCAACTCACCGTCGGCCAGGCCCGCCACCTCCAAAAGCACCCCGGCCGTTTCAAGCCCTCCCTCGTCCTGCGCGTCGACGTTGCCAACGTCTACGGCAAGACGCTGCCACGCAAACCCTACAGCCTCATGATCGAGGACGCCGTGGAGCAAGCCGTCCGCCTCGACGCCGCCTGCCTGTGCGTCAACCTCTTTCAAATTCCCAATGAACCCGAGGTGGGCGAGGAATGCGTGCGAAACATTCTCCGCCTGAAACCCGCCTGCGAGCGCTACGGCATGCCCATGATGGTTGAGCCGTTGGTCTTCCAACCCAACGCCACCCACGGCGGTTATATGGTCGACGGTGATGAGAAGAAAATCATCCCCTTGGTTCGCCAGGCGGCGGAACTCGGCGCCGATCTCATCAAGGCCGATCCGACCGACGACGTGACGCTCTACCACCGCGTCATTGAGGCCGCGAGCGGCCTCCCTGTGCTTGTGCGCGGCGGCGGCAAAGTCAGCGATCGCGTCATCCTCGAACGCACCGCCGCCCTGCTCGCGCAAGGTGCCTCCGGCATCGTGTATGGTCGCAACATCATTCAGCATCCGCACCCGGCCGCGATCACCAAAGCCCTCATGGGCATGGTGCACGACAACCTCAGCGTCGACGCCGCGCTCGCGCTCGTCACCCGCTGACCACAGCACTCGGCCACCTCCTCTTTACCTCCGAATCTCACCCTCCCTATTCTCTATGAAAACGAAGCCGGCTCCCTTTTCCTACGCGCCCGCGCAGTTCGTGCCCTTTCGGGACCTCAAAGCCATTGCGCGCGTCCGAAAGATTAAAAAAGAAAACATCACCAAGCACGCGAATCCCGAGTTCAAAATCTCGGTGATCCCGGATGCCGACGTCGAGTTTCTCTGGATGACAGAGATGTTTCACCGCATCAAAACTGCGATGGATGCGGGCCAGCCGCTGGTCATGATCATGCCCAATCCGTGGCCGAACTACGTCAAGCTCGCCTACCTCATCAACAAATTCCGCGTCGATTGCCGCCGCCTCTACACGTTCAACATGGACGAGTATGCGAACGAAAAGGGCGAGATCGCACCGGAATCATGGGAGTTCGGGTTCATGCACGCGTTCAAGAAATACTTCTGGTCGCGAATCGATGCGAAGCTCCGTCCGCCGGAGAAAAACGTGCAGGGCCCGACCAACAAGAATATCAAATCCTACGGGAAGATGATCGCCGATCTCGGCGGAGCCGATATTGTATATAGCGGCCCGGGCTGGGCCGGCCATCTTGCGTTCATCGATCCGTGCGCTCCCGAGTTCGAGGCGGCCAGTCTCGCCGAATGGAAGCAAATGGGGCCGCGCGTCTGCACGCTGCATCCGCTCACCATCGCGCAAAACTCCCTCCACGGCAGCTTCGGCATGAGCGGCGATCTCGCCGCCGTCCCCCCGATGGCCGCCACGATCGGTCCGGCCGAAGTCATCGCGGCGAAAAACCGCATCGATATTCACGCCATCACGATCGACGGCTCCTTCGCCTCGTGGCAGCGCCTTACGACCCGGCTCTGCCTGCACGGCCCCGTCACCCCGCTCGTCCCGCAGTCCATTCTGCAAACGCTGCGCACCGACGTCTGGGTTTCCGAGTCCGCCGCCGCCAACATCGAGCCGCGCTGGGACAAGGGCTACTGATTCGCGCCGGTCGCCGCACGCGCCCCGCTTCCCTCCGCGACCCGGGATTCGTCCCGGGTCGCGCTGCGTTTGGATCAGCGCATCAATGCATCCGCGCACCACATGATCGGCGCCTGCCCATGCAAATCGCCGACCAGCCGCACCGCGTTAAAGTAGTGCTGCCGGTCGTTCGCCTTGTTCAGGCCCGAGCACACATCGCGCACCCGCCCTTGCTCGTCGATCCGCGCCACCAAGGCGAGCCACCCCCGGCGCGCCGCCGGACCATACGTCGCTTCGTCCAACCAGCCGTTTTTTACGCCGGTGATGAACGCAAACGTGAACATCCCCGTCGCCGACGATTCCTCCCACGATGCCGGATCGTCGATTAACTGGTGCCACATTCCGCTCTGGTCCTGCCTCTTCAACAACGTCGCCATCATGCGCTGGTAACTCACCAGAATGCGGGCGCGCTGCGAATTCTCGGCCGGCAACGCCGACAGCAACTCCGACATGCCCGCCGCGAACCAGCCGTTGCCGCGCCCCCAAAAGAACGGGACATCCGGCGCGTGATAGAAGAGTCCGTTCGGCTGTTGCAGCTTGTCCAGATACGCGACCGCTTCCGCCGCCGCACGATCAATATATTTTTTCTCGCCCGTCGCACGATACGCCTGCGTTTGCAGCATCGTAATCATATACATGTCATCCACCCAGAAACGCGTGTGCCAGCTCAGCCCCGCCGCGACCCCTTCCTTCGCTTCCGGGCTGAGTTTGCTTTCATCCGTCGGCGTCGCCCATTGCTGATCCGCCAGCGTCAACCCCGGCGCCAGATAACGCTGGTCGCGAGTCTCCATATACAACTCCAGCGGCACCGCGCCGAAGACCGTGTAATCGACGTTCAGCGCCGGCGGAATCAGGATGCGCGCGGGGCCCAGCAACGGATCGAAGCGCCGCACCAGGCGCTCATGCAGGGCGCGATCGCCCGCATCGCGCGCAAACCGCAGCGAACCGATCCACGTGCAGGTTTCCACGTAGTGAATCACCCGCTGCGGCCCAAACAATTGGTAGGGCCGCGCGAGATAGTTTTCCGCGACGCGATGACCCACTTCATCCGGCGACGCACCCTTTGGCCAGTCGCCAAAACTTCCGGCCGAACAAACGCCGGCACTCACCACACCGAGTAACACGAGTCCAAGATAACGCAGGCTGATCATCGCGGGCTTCTACGAACGCTTCCGTCGGCGAAGCGAACACATTCGGCTCTCGGCCTCCCTCAAACCACGCGTTTCGCGCCGCGCGGACCGAAAACTCCGAGGGGCAAACCTGCGCAGGAAAACAACCAGCATTTTTCGTCCCCCGGACTAAGATGCGGCCTAAATTGCGTTGGCGGTTTATTCCGCCGGTGCGGATATCTTCGTTCGTCCGAACCTCGGCTTCTGCCGTCCGGATATCTCATGCCTCCGTCTTTTCCGCGCGCCTTATCCGAGCCTTTCCCTTCCGCGGACGGCGAATCCGGTAACGCCCGCCCGCGGCCGCCGTCTTTGTCGCGGACCGTCCCGCTGCCCTCCGCCGCGGACGCCGGTCTTCGGAGTGGATACCCGGCGCTTGTCGCCCCGTCCGCCTTCCGATCCCAGCCTTGGTTTGAACTCTTCCCGCCATGATCTCGGTCCTTCGCCCGCTTCGCGTTCCGGCCTGCCGATTCTCCATCGCTCTCGGCGTGTTGGCCTCCGTCGCCTTCGCCGCCGCGCCCGCCACGCCGCCGTCCGGCCGGTCTCCCCGCCTCGCGAAAACCGGGGATTTCGTCTTCAATATCCTCCCGAAATCACTGCAGAAGAATCCGTATATGGACATGACGTTCAATACGGAATATACCGCCTACGGTCACACGCTCCCTGCGGCCACACCGGAGCATCCCGTTTATTACGTTTTGCACGATGCGGGCTTTCGCCAACTGGGCTGGAGTGTCGCCCGCGAAAAGCCACCCGGCGCCGAAACCATGCACGCCGCCTTGATCAAAGCGCTTCGCCAAAACGGCTTCATCGCGGCCGATCCGCCCGCCCATGAGCCCACCCTCCTGATCAATTACTTCTGGGGTTCGCACAATCGGCCGGACGATGAGACGGCGCACGACTTCCCTGAGTTGATGCGCAAAAACATGACCGAACGGGCGCTCTTGATCGGCGGCAAAACGCTCGCCGACGAAGTCAACAACACCATTCTCTGGGGCGCCGGACAGCACAACAACGTCGAGAAAATGGAATTCCTCACGGATCAAGCCGCGGACAACATTTATTATATCGTGGCCTCCGCCTACGATTACCGCGCCTTCGCCCGCAAGGATCGCAAGCTCGTCTGGCGCACCACCATGACGGCCGCCGCCGATGGCCTCGCCCTCGATCAAACCATGCAACCGCTCATTGCGAGCGGCGCCCAGTTCCTCGGCCACGAAACGACCGAACCGGAGATTGGTTCCCGCCACATCCTGCGCGATTCCCACGTCGAGATCGGCGATACGATCATGGTCGACGAGAGCGCCTCCTCCGCCACCAAAACGCCACCGGCCAAGAAGGAGAAGTGACGTCGCTCCGCCCATCGCGTGCCAGCGCCCGCCCTGCCGCGGTCGAAACCGCCCGCCTCCACCGCTGAAATTTTCCCCTATGTTGATCGATTGCCACAACCACATCGGAGCTGACCTCTTCTTCTACTTTAACGGCTTCTACCCGTATGCGCAGGACCTGCCTGCGCTGGTCACGGAAGGCCGCCGCCAAGGCATTGATCGGTGGGTGGTCTTTCCGATGGTTGCGCACACGTGGTTCGACCTCGGCGCCATGCGGCGTGGCGAGCTGAAGCCGGGCGGCCCGGAGAAGATTCCTTACGCCTTCGAAAACGAGCGCATGCTGCGCGAGATCTACGATCAATTTCCCGACCTCGGCCGCTTCACGCTTCCGTTTGCCATCCTCGATCCCATGCGCGAGCCCGAGGCGCAAGCCGCCACGCTGCGTGCGCTGCATCGCGACTATCCGTTCTACGGCCTGAAAATCCAGGCCACCATGACCCAGGCCGATTGCGGCGCCCTGCTCACCACCGGCCGTTGCTTCCTGGAACTCGCCGAAGAGTTGAACCTGCCGTTCCTGATTCACTCCAGTGTGATCGCCAATGATCCGTGGTCCGAAGCGGGCCTCCTGCTGCGCATCGCCGAACAAACGCCGACCGTGCGATTCTGCCTCGCGCATTCCTGCCGCTTCGATCGTCCCTACCTCGACCGCGTCGCCGAGTTGCCCAACACTTGGTTCGACTGCTCCGCCCATCGCATCCATTGTCAGGGCGCCGCCCTTGGCCTGCCGTTCGTCGCCGCTGAGAAACGCCGTTTCGCGGCCGATTACCGGGATCCGACGAGCGTCCTCCACGCGCTCGCGGAAACCTATCCCGATAAACTGCTCTGGGGCTCCGATACGCCCTTCGAAACCTTTATCGAAAACACCAAAACGAGCAGCATCTCGCTGCGCTCCAGCTATAAGGAAGAAGTCGATTGCCTGCGCGCACTGCCGGGATCCCTGCGGCAAAAAATCGCGCACGACAACCTCCTCGCGTTGCTCCAACTCAAGGAACCGGCGATTCTCAACCGCTGACCGCGTTCCCGCGTGACGACCGCCCCGGCGGCAGCCTCCCCGCGAGGCGCGCAGCTCGCGCTGTGGACGGCCACGATTCCCTCGCGAGGTCGCCCGCAGCCACCCTCTCCTCCGCTCCGCTGCGCGCTTCGCCGTTTCGCAGCGTCGCAGAGTAGCCGGCCGCTTCACCTCGCTTAACCCTCCGCGCCACGGCATTCCTGCTCTCGCCATGCAACTCGAACATTTCGCCCTCAACGTCGCCGATGCGCGCGCCCACGCTCGCTGGCTCGTGCAACATCTCGGCTTCTCCGTTGCCCGCAGCCGCGTGGACGCGCCCTACACCCACTTCCTGGCCGATGATACCGGCCGGGTGGTCGTAGAGTTGTATTCGAATCCCCAAGCCGCCGTGCCCGATTACGCCGCCGCCCACCCGCTCTGTTTCCACTTCGCCGTCGTGTCCACCGACGCGCACGCCGACCGCCGCCGCCTCGAGGCCGCAGGCGCGACGCATTTCCTCGATGAACCGCAGCCCGACGGTTCCCAACTCGTGATGCTGCGCGATCCGTGGGGTGTGCCCCTGCAACTCTGCCAGCGCGCCCGCCCGTTTTAAGCGCGCATGCCGCCGGTGTCCGCGCCGCAGGGTGCGGCCAAGCATATTTCATCGGCGTCGCGAAAATGCGCTGCCAATTGCGTTGGCTGCGCTCCGGCGAGCCCGCACCGTGTCGGTTATGCTGCCCCTTTCCGTCTCGCTGCCGACCGCAGGTCCTAAAGCTCTTTTTCTTCGTCATCGGATGCGCAGCCTCCTGCAGCTCTCGTGCGCGCTGATGGCCGCCCTCCTCTTTGTTCGCGCCGCGCGCAGCCAGGTCACGCTCACGCACGACGGGCAACCCACCTCCGTCATCCTCACGGCCACCAACCGCAGCGCCATTGTGCTGCTCGCCGCCCAAGAACTGCAGAAGCATCTGCAGATCATGTCGGGCGCGCTCGTGCCCATCGATTTTGTCGGCCAGGAATCCCACTACAACGGCAAGAGCCTGATCTACCTCGGCACCGGCGTCGCCGCTCCCTCCACGGCGGAGTTTTATACCATCCGCACGGTCGGCACCAACCTCTACATCGTCGGCAAGGACACCGGCTCGACCAACTACACCGATCTCTCCGGCTGTCAGCCCGGCAACCTCTTTGGCGTTTATCATCTGCTCAACGAAATCCTCGGCGTCCGCTGGCTCTGGCCCGGCGACCTCGGCATCGTGGCGCCGCCCACACCAACCATCATCGTGCCCGCGACCGATCTCACCACGGGACCCAACATGGTGCAGCGCAAATTCCGCAACCCGCGCGACGGCTTCTACACCGGCGGCGCGTCCTCCTACGTCGGCACCGCGCTCACGATTCCCGCCGTGCCCACCGATGCCGCCACGCGCCTCCAACTCGGCAACGAAGAGCTCCTCTGGCAACGCCGCATGCGCATGGGCACCCGCAAAAATCTCTCGTTCGGTCACTCGGAAACGAAGTGGTGGGCGACCTATGGCGCCACGCACCCGGAGTATTTCGCCGTCCTCTATTCCGGTTCCCAGCCCAAGCCCGCCGCCGACCGCGTCAAACTCCACGTCTCCGGCGACGCCACGATCGCCGCCAAAGTCCAGGAATGGATCAACCTCGGCAAACCCAGCACGTTCAACGTCTGCCCCAACGACAGTCGCAACTTCTGCGTCTGCCCCGAGTGCCTCGCGTGGGATTACCCGTCCCAGCCCGCCAGCATCATCAACTCCGATAGCTCCGCGCTGCTCAGCGATCGCTACGCCCGCTGGTATACCGAGCTCGCCAACCGCATCAAAGCCATCCGCCCCGACACCATCCTCTACGGTTACGCCTACGACGTTTACCGCAAAGCGCCGATCATGGCCACTGTCCCCGACAACGTCGCCCTCGCCTACATCCCCGGCGCGGCGAGCGATACCGTCAAATCGCAGATCGCCGACACCGAAGCCGACGTCCTCGGCTGGATCGCCCACGGCTGCACCCAAATGTATCTTCGGCCCAACTGGATGCTCTCCGCGCACGCCGGCCCCTTCTGGCCCACCTACCGCATGGGCAACCACTTTCGCGACATGCTCGCCGGCGGCTATCTGCTCGGCCTCGATTCCGATAGCTCCGCCGGCAGCTACTCCAACTTTGGGCTATATTATTATATGGTCGCCCGACTGATGTCCAAGCCGACCATCACGATTGACCAGATCATGGATGAATATTGCTCCGGCTTCGGCCGCGCCGCCGGCCGCATGCGCGACTATTTCAGCTATTGGGAAAACTTCATTTATAACCAGGCCGACCAAGGCAACACCGACATCCTCGGCTGGTCCACCGGCATGGCGGCGTATGGCGCGACCTACACCGATGCCGCCTTCGACGGCGCGGAAAAAATCCTCGACGATGCCGTCGCCCAACTCGGCGCCGGCGAAACCGCCGCCCGCGACCGCATCGCCTTTCTCCGCATCGCCTGCATCCACGGCCGTCTCACCGCGCAAGCCCTTCGCCTGACCGATACGACCAAGAAGACCGTCGCCCTCCGCGCCCTCCTCGCCTATCGCAACGCCACCGCCAGCACCTTCGCCCTCTGGCGCGAATGGCTGATCGATCGCGAGGGCTACGGCGCCGGCCTCACCAGCCTCTGGACCGCCGTGCTCGCTACGCCCACCATCGGCTACGGCTCCAACGCCGGTGCGTTCATCGACTCCGGCGGCCAGGTCGTGCTCGAAGCCGAACACGCCACCGCACGCACCGCCGGCACCGGCACCTTCGCCGGCGTCGCCTGGCAGGACAACACCACCACGCCCGGCGCCATCGGCACCGCCGTGCAAGCCCTGCCCAACGCCGGCGCCGCCGCCAACGAAACCACCAGCACGCCCCGCCTCGACTTCACCGTCGATTTCCGCAGCACCGGCACGTGGTATGTCTGGGTCCGCCTCCCCGCCCTCGCCGCCGCCGACGACTCCGTCAACATCGGCCTCGACGGTGCCATCACCGCGAAGAATCTGCAGAACACCTCCGGCGCGTGGACGTGGACCAACACCGGCACCGCGGGCCGCGCCACCATCAACATCACCACCATCGGCGTTCACACGTTCAACGTCTGGATGCGCGAGGACGGCGTCGTGCTCGACCGCATTCTTCTCACCAACAACGCCGCCTTCTCCCTCGCCCCCACCGACACCGGCCCCGCCGAAAGCGCCACTCGCGCGACCACCGAGCACCTGCTCGTCGTCGGCTCCGGCACCGGCGATGGCTACTACGGCGAAAGCTCTTTCGTCGCCCTCTCCGCCGACCCCGCGCCCGCCAACTACATCTTCGACCGCTGGGTGGGCGATACCGCCGGCCTCCTCAGTCCGACCTCCGCCAACACCACGCTGGCGATGCCCGCCGCCGACACCCGCGTCGACGCTTCCTATAAACTCAGCCCGAGCGCCGACTCCGATGGCGATGGCATTCTCGACGCGTGGGAACTCGCCCACTTCGGCAATCTCACCACCGCCAACGCCACGTCCGACACCGACGGCGACGGCGTGACCGACCACGACGAGTTCCTCGCCGGCACCGACCCCAACGACCCGAACTCCCGCCTGCGCATCACCAGCATGATCAAAAACGCCCAGGGCGACATCGTTCTCCAATGGCCCGGCGTCGCCGGCAAAACCTACCGCCTGATGACCACCACCGATTTGCAAAGCGGCCAGTGGACACCCATCTCCGTCGATATCGCCGCCGTGACCCCGGTCACCACCTACACCGTGCGCACCAGCTCGCCGCGCCTCTTCTTGCGCGTTGAAGTCGAGTGATTGCACGCGCCGCCTTTATCATTCACCCTCCCTTTTATGAACCTGCTACCTGCGATCGATATTCGAGCCTATGCCGGCTCGAGTCCCGCTAAACTCAAATCCGATTTTCTCGTCGACGGGCTCTTCGTCCGGGGCAAAGCCACGTTTAGCTATTGGGAAACCGATCGCACTGTGCTCGGCGGCATCGTGCCCACAACCCGCCCCCTCACGCTGCCGTGCCCAAAGGAGCTCGCCGCGACCTACTTCAACGAGCGTCGGGAAACCGGCGTCATCAACATCGGCGGCGCCGGCGCGGTGGAAGTCGACGGCGCGCGCTACGATCTCGCGCGCTACGACTGCCTCTATATCGGCCGCGGCGCGCAGCAGGTCGTTTTCCATTCCACGGAGAAGGGCCGGCCCGCGCACTTCTATCTCCTCAGCTATCCCGCGCACACCGCGTATCCGACCCAACACGTAAAACACGCCGATGCGCCCGGCGTCTCCCTCGGCTCCGCGACCGATAAAAACAGCCGCGTCCTCTACAAATACATCCATCCCGCCGGCGTGAAAAGCTGCCAGCTCGTCATGGGCCTCACGATGATTCAGACCGGCAGCAAGTGGAACACCATGCCGCCGCACACCCACCTCCGGCGTTCCGAGGTGTATCTCTATTTCGATCTTCCGCCCACCGGCTTCGTGAAACACTACGTCGGCCGTCCGGATGGCATTCGCAATCTGCGCCTCCGCAACCGCCAGGCCGTCCTCTCGCCGCCGTGGTCCATTCACTGCGGCGCCGGCAGCGTCCACTATTCCTTCATCTGGGGCATGGGCGGCGAGAACCAGGAATTCGCCGACATGGATCCCGTCGATCCGGCCCTCATTCGCTGACCCCATGAGCGGAATTCTTGATCGCTTCAGCCTCGCCGGCCAGGTCGCCGTCGTCACCGGCGCCTCGCGCGGCCTCGGCGCCGCCATCGCGGTCGCCCTCGCGGAAGCCGGCGCCGATGTCGCCCTCGTCGCCCGCGGCGATGTCTCCGCCGCCGAGCAGGCCATCGCCGCCCTCGGCCGCCGCAGCCTCCGCCTCGCCGAAGACGTCGGCGCACCCGATGCCGCCGCGCGCATTCACGACGCCGTGCTCAAAGACTTTGGTCGCGCCGACATCCTCGTGAACAACGCCGGCATCATCCGCCGCGCGTCGGTCCTGGAATTCAGCGAGACCGACTGGGACGACGTCCTCAACGTCAACCTCTCCGCCGCCTTCCGCCTGAGCCAGCGCTTCGCCGCCGGCTGGGTGCGCGCCGGCCAGCCCGGCAAAATCGTCAACATCGCCTCGATGCTGTCGTTCCAAGGCGGCGTGCGCGTCGTGTCCTACACCGCCGCCAAAAGCGCCCTCGCCGGCATCACCCGCGCGATGGCCAACGAACTCGCGGCGCACCGCATCAACATCAACGCCGTCGCGCCGGGCTACATGGCGACCGACAACACCGAGGCGCTCCGCGCCGATCCCGCGCGCAACCGCGCCATCCTCGACCGCATCCCGGCCGGGCGTTGGGGCGAGCCGGGCGATCTCGCTGGCGCCGTCGTCTTCCTCGCCTCCTCCGCGTCCGACTACCTCCACGGCCACGTGCTCGCCGTCGACGGTGGCTGGCTCGCCCGTTAACCCTCCCTCCCGCGCCGCCTCCGTCTGTGGCGCGGGCCCCTTTTCGGCCCCATGAAACTGCTCCCCCTCCTCCTCGCCCTCGCCGCCCCCGCCGCGCTGTCCGCCGCGGACCAGCTCGTCGTGACTGTCACCCACGATCTCGCCGTCGCCCGCCCCGCCGAAACGATCTCCGTGCCGTGGGCCGATGTGAACCGCGCCTTGCCGCACGCGATGATGTATCATCTCGCCGTCAAGGATGCCGCCGGCCACGTGCTGCCCTACCAGGTCACCAACATCAACCCCACCGCCAAGGACCCGCAACGCGACGGCGGCGCCTACGGCGAACTGCTCTTCCAGCACGACTTCGCGCCCGGCGAAAAGTCCGCCACGTTCACCGTCGAGAAAATCGCCGCCAACGCCCCCCTCTTCCCGACCAAAGTCTTCGCCCGCTACGTGCCCGAACGCCTCGACGACTTTGCATGGGAAAACGACAAAGTCGCCCATCGCATCTACGGCCCCGCGCTCGCCGCACCCGCCGCGCCCGGCTCCGGCAAGGAAGTGCTCGTCACCAGCGGCGTCGACCTCTGGGTGAAACGCGTTTCCTACCCCGTCGTCGATCGCTGGTATAACAAAGGCCACGACTACTATCACCACTTCGACCTCGGCGAAGGCGCCGATCTCTACAACGTCGGCACCACGCGCGGCTGCGGCGGCACCGGCATCTGGGACGGACACGAACTCGCCATCGGCCGCAACTACCGCACGTGGACCGTCCTCGCCAACGGCCCCGTGCGTGCGATCTTCGAACTCACCTACGACGCGTGGGACGCCCACGGCCGCCAGATCGCCGAGACCAAGCGCTTCACCGTCGATGCCGGGCATTACCTCGACCAGATCGACAGCACCTTCACCGTCACCGGCGATTCCACCGCTCCGCTCACCGTCGCCATCGGCTTGAATAAAACGCCCAGCGACAAGGGCGAAGATCCCACCGTGACCCTTACGCAGGACGCCGACACCGGCGTGCTCGCCCAATGGCTCGCGCAAAAGATCCACGGTGGCATGGCCACCGGCATCATCGTGCCGCCCGGCGATTTCGCCGGCTTCGCCGAAGACGCCCGCAACCTGCTCGTGCTCGCGCATGCCAAGCCCGGCGCCCCGTTGCGCTACTACGTCGGCGGCGCGTGGTCGGAAGCCGGTGAAATCACCGACGCCGCCGCGTGGAAATCGTATCTCACCGCCGAGTCCGCGCGCCTCGCCTCACCGGTCCGCGTCGCGCTCAGCACGCGCTAACGCGCCCTCACCTTTCCGCGCGTTGATCGCCCTACGCCGTCTTCTCCTCGCCGCGCTCACCCTCGCTGGCGTCAATCTCGCAGCGCCCTCACTCCTCGCCGCCGGCTGGGACGACCTGCCCGCGGTCCTCGCGCGGATCTCGGCGCCGCAATTTCCGGCGCGCGATTTTCCGATCACCGAGTTCGGTGCGCGGCCCGGCCTCGATGCCACCGCCGCTCTGCGCGCGGCCATCGCCGCCTGCTCGGCGGCCGGCGGCGGCCGCGTCGTCGTGCCCGCCGGCCTCTGGCTCACCGGTGCGATCCATCTCCGCAGCGGCGTCAACCTCCACGTTTCCGCCGGCGCGACGTTGCGGTTTTCCACCGACCCGACCGCCTATCCCCTCGTGTTCACGCGCTGGGAAGGCATCGAGTGCCTCAACCATTCGCCGCTCATCTACGCGTTCGAGCAGGAAAACATCGCCGTCACCGGCACCGGCACTCTCGACGGTCAGGCGAGCGACGACACGTGGTGGCGCTGGGTCAACCGCTCCGCCGAGGGCCTCCGCCCGCAACAGGCTGCCCGCGACGCCCTCGTCGCTTTGGGCGAACAAGGCGTGCCCGTCACACAACGGATTTTCGGCGACGGCCATTTCTTGCGGCCCAACTTCATCCAGACTTATCGCTGCCGGAATGTCCTGATCGAGGGCGTGACAATCATCCGCTCGCCCATGTGGGAAATTCATCCCGTGCTCTCCACCAACGTCACCGTGCGCGGCGTGAAGATCGATTCGCACGGACCCAACAACGACGGCTGCAATCCCGAATCCTCGCGCGATGTCCTGATCGAAGACTGTGTTTTCGACACCGGCGACGACTGCATCGCCATCAAATCCGGCCGCAACGCCGACGGCCGCCGCGTCGGCCTGCCCTCCGAAAACATCGTGGTGCGCCGTTGCACGATGAAGGACGGCCACGGCGGCGTGGTCATCGGCAGCGAAGTATCCGGCGGCTGTCGCAACGTTTTCGTCGAGGACTGCGTGATGGACAGCCCGTCACTCGACCGCGCCCTTCGCCTCAAATCCAACGCCCAGCGCGGCGGCGTGATTGAAAACGTCTTCATGCGGCGCGTGACTGTCGGCCAGGTGGCCGAAGCCATTCTTACGGTCGATCTCCTCTACGGCGAAGGCGCCGCCGGCGAGCATCCGCCGACCGTGCGCAACATCCACCTCGACCGCATCACGAGCACCTCCAGTCCCCGCGTGCTCTGGATCGCCGGCTTTGCCGGCGCCACGATCGAAGACATCTTTATTCGCGACTGCACCTTTCGCGGCGTCACTGCTGCGGAATACGTCGTCCACGCCGGCCACATCGACTGGCGCCACGTCACGATCGAGCCCGCGGCGATCCCGATTCGTCGTTGATCGTCGCCCGGCTGGGCGCGGGCGGCTGCGCGCTCACGTCTCATTTATCTCCGGCGGCGGCGCGTCGGCGTCGCACTTGCCTCACACCGAATCACGCCTCCAAACTTTTCCTCCCTCTCCTTCGCCTGAGTCACACCGATCAATTTTTCACCCTGATCCGCATGTTTTCTCGTTTTCTCATCCTTCTCAGCGCTGCCCTTCTCGCGACGTCGTCTCCTCTGCTCCAGGCAGCCTCGAAAGCCGGCGATGACATCACCACGTTGCCGGCGTTTTCCGTCTCCGAAGAGACGGCCGATGACAGCTTCGATGCGACGGGCATGGGCGCGGTGGATGAAGAGATGAGCGATCCCGTTTTCTCGAACGAACTCACGAGCATCGACTTCGACTCGGATCCCACGATCAGCGGCGACACCGAGGTTGAACTCGGTGCCATCGACACCGATTCGCCCTCCGAGCGCGCCCTGGGCCAGTCGCAGCTCAAGCTCCGCGGCTTCCCCACGCCGAGCCTGCGCAACAGCTATCTGCGCGTCGGCCTCCCGCGCGCCGTGAACATCAATCGCGTGATCGTCATCGAAGGCCCCCTCGTTCCCGTCCTCGGCCGCGCGGCCCCCGGCGGCATTCAAAACTTCCTCACCTGGCGTCCTCGCGCCACCGCCCAGCAAAGCCTCGAATTCCTGACCACCAGCCGCGACCGTCAGCGCGCCGCCGCGCGCACCAACGGCACCCTCATCGCCAAACGCCTCTGGCAACGCGTCGCCGTCGAATGGACGCTGCGCAACGGCCCGGAGCAGTTCTCCCGCCAGGAAACCAGCTCCCTCAGCGCCGCGCTCACCTGGCGCCACAACCGCGCCGCGAGCACGATGGTGTCCTTCGATTTCTCTCATCTTCTCGCCCGCGTGCCGCCCGGCATCCCGCGCTATCGGCCCACCGCCGGCGCCAAGATCGCCGGCCCTTATCTCCCGCTGGCGTTGTTCAATTCCAACGGCCCCCACGCCGCCGTGCGCCGCGATACCGGCGTGCTCAACGTGCAATCCGAACGCCAGCTCTCCCGCATCTTCGCCATGCGCGCCTCCGCGGAAGCATGGTGGGCGCACACCGATCAGGACCGCTTCACCTCGCCCGTGCTCGTTCTCGACCGCGGCGTGTTTGAAGGTGTCCGCGAACCACGCCACATCGAGCAACCCTCCCAAACGCTCGCCGCCCAGATCGAGTTCACCGCGCGCTTTCACATCGCGAAGACCGAGCACAAACTGCTCCTCACCGCCGCGCAAACCTGGGGCAGCCAGTCACGCCTTGAACGCGCGCTCTCCACCGCCGACCGCGCCGCCCAACCCGCCGACGTCCGCACCTTCGATCCCGCCGCCCCCAACTACACCGCGCCCGCCTACGATCCGTTGGTCTATTCGCGCGTCATCACCGACCGCGATGAACGCGCCCGCTTCAGCGCCGCCGAACTCGGTGATCGCGTCGCCCTCGGCCGTGGCATTGTGGTGCTCACCGGCGGCGCCCGCTACGATGCCGTCACGCTCCACGTCACCGACGCGAAGCCCGGCAGCGCCCGCCCGCTGCTCGAAGACCACGCCACACGCCTCAGCTTTCACTCCGGCCTGAACTGGCAGATCCAGCGCAACCGCCTGCTTCTTTTCGCCACCGCCAGCAGCGGCTTCGATCCCGCCACCCGTGTCGACGGCCGCACCGGCCTCATCCAGCCCCACGAATCCACCCTCGGCTACGAACTCGGCCTCCGCGGCCGCCTCGCGACCGGCCGCTTCGAATACTCCGCCTCCTCGTTCCTCCTCTATAATCGCGACATCGCCCGCCGCAATCCGCTCTACGACGACCCCATCGCCGACGCCAACCAGACCCAGCCGCAGCTCGTCGCCGCCGGCCGCGAACGCTACACCGGTGTCCGCCTCGACGCCCGCTGGCACTTCAACCCCCAATGGCAACTCGCCGTGCGCGGCGTCGAAATGCAGGCCGCCACCACCGATTCGCCCGACCTGCCCCAGGAGGTCGGCCGCGCCGTCCCGCGCCTGCCCGGCGAAACCGCCTCGCTCGTGCTCCGCCGCCGCCCCGCGCAAAAAGGCAGCGGCTGGACCGGCAGCCTCGCCCTGTCCTACGTCGGCGCTTACGTCGCCAACTACGAAGACGCACGCCAACTCGAGGTCGACTACCCCGGTTATGCACTGCTCAACGCCGGCGTCGGCCGCATCTGGCGCCACGGCCCCCGCTCGCTCGAAATCAGCCTCGGCCTGCGCAACGCCCTCGCCCGCGACCTCCTCGCGAGCAACGCCCGCGTCGGCGCCGGCCGCGAACTCACGTGGTCCACCCGCCTCCTGTTTTGACGCTCCCCGGCCGCCCCGCCTGCGCCCCGCACCTGCCCCACCGACGCCCGCCTTTCACTTCGCTGACACGGTTGCCACCGCTTCCGTTAAACAATGAGCGCCAGCGCAGACTGTCGCCCGTTCGCACGTCTTCCTAAAGTCGCCGTTCCCCCATGCCCTCCTTCATTAACGAGAATTTTCTCCTCCAAACCGCGGCCGCGCGCGACCTCTACCACACCTACGCCGAAGGTCAGCCGATCTACGATTACCACTGCCATCTGCCCGCCGCGCAGATCCTCGAAAATCACGCCTTCGCCGACATCGCCGAAATCTGGCTCGGCGGCGATCACTACAAATGGCGCGTGATGCGGGCCAACGGCGTCCCGGAACGCTTCGTTACCGGCGATGCCTCGCCCCGCGAGAAATTCGACGCCTGGTGCGCCACCGTCCCGCACGTTCTCCGCAACCCCCTCTATCACTGGTCGCATCTCGAACTGAAGCGCTACTTCGATCTCGACGTCACCATCAACGCCGACTCCGCCGACCGCATCTGGGAGGAGGCCAACGCCAAACTCCGGTCGATGCGCGTGCATGATATCCTCGCCGCCAATCGCGTCGCCGTCATCTGCACCACCGACGATCCCGCCGACTCCCTCGAAACGCACGAAAAGATCGCCGCGCTCGGCCTCACCACGCGTGTCTATCCCGCCTTCCGCCCCGACAAGGCGCTCGGCGTCAACGACCCCGCCGCCTTCAATCCGTGGGTCGAAAAACTCGCCGGCGCCGCGCAGATCACGATCGCCTCGTTCGACGACTTTCTCGCCGCCCTTCGCCACCGCCACGACGATTTTCACGCGCATGGCTGCCGCCTCTCCGACCACGGCCTCAACCACGCGTTTGCCGAGCCCTGCACCGCCGCGGAAGCCCAAACGATCTTCGCCGCCGCCCGCGCCGGCCGCGCCGCTTCTTCGGCCGATCACGCGAAATTCGCGTCGTTCCTCATGCTGGCCTTCGGCCGCTGGGATGCGAAGCGCGGCTGGACCAAGCAGCTCCACCTCGGTGCGCTGCGCAGCGCCAACACCCGCCTCCTCGCCCGCCTCGGACCCGACACCGGTTTCGACTCCATCGGCGACTGGCCGCAGGCCTCCTCGCTCGCGCGCTACCTCGACACCCTCGACTCCACCGATGAGTTGCCGCGCCTGATCGTCTACAACCTCAACCCCGCCGACAATTATCTCCTCGCGACGATGATCGGCAATTTTCAGGACGGCTCCGTCCCCGGCAAACTGCAATTCGGCAGCGGCTGGTGGTTCCTCGATCAAAAAGAAGCGATGGAGTGGCAGCTCAACGCCCTCTCGAACAACGGCCTGCTCAGCCGCTTCGTCGGCATGCTCACCGATTCCCGCAGCTTCCTCAGCTACACCCGGCACGAATATTTCCGCCGCGTCCTCTGCAACCTGCTCGGCTCCGAGATGGAGCGCGGCGAACTTCCCGCCGACCGCGAGCTCGTTGGCGCCATGGTGCGCAACATCTGCTTCAACAACGCCCGCGACTACTTCCGCCTCGAACTCCATTCGCACTTCGCGTAATTTTCTCCGCCCTCGTTTGGCTCCTCGTTCCCATGAAGCGCATTCTCCTGACGACCACTTCCTTTCAAGACACCCCCGGTGAACACCACCGGCTGCTCGCCGAAACCGGCTGCGAAATCGTCACCGCCCGCGGCCCCCTCAACGAAGCCGATACGCTCGCCCTCGTCGGTGACATCGATGCCTACATCTGTGGCGACGACGCCATCACCCGCGCCGTCCTCGAAAAGGCCCGCCCGCGCCTGAAAATCCTCAGCAAATACGGCATCGGCGTCGACAAGATCGACATCAAGTCCGCCACCGAATTCGGCATCCCCGTGCTCTTCACGCCCGGCGTGAATCATACCACCGTCGCCGAGCACACGTTCCTGCTCCTCCTCGCGGTGGAGAAAAACCTCCTTTTCCACACCGACTCCACCCGCGCCGGCGGCTGGAAACGCAAAACCGGCCACGAGCTTTTCGAGAAGACGATCGGCATCGTCGGTCTCGGCCGCATCGGCAAGGAAGTCGCCATCCGCGCCCGCGCCTTCGGCATGCACCCCATCGGCTTCGGCCACTATTGGGACGACGCGTTTGCCGCCCAATACGGCGTCCAACGCGCCGCCTCGCCGGAGGAAATTTACGCCGTCGCCGACTACATTTCGCTCCACACCAATCTCACTCCGCAAACGCGCCACATGATCAACGCCGCCTCCATCGCGAAGATGAAGCCCGGCGCCGTGATCCTCAATTGCGCCCGGGGCGAGATCGTCCACACCCCCGACCTCATCGCCGCGCTCCAGTCCGGCCAGCTCCGCGGTTACGGTGCCGACGTGCTCGACGAAGAACCGCCGCCGCCCGATTACCCGCTGCTCAAATTGCCCAACGTCGTCATCACGCCTCACATCGGCTCCCGCACGTTTGAAAGCGTCGTCCGGCAGGCGACCTGCGCCGTCAAAAACCTCACGCTCGCCATGAACGGCGAAAAGCCCATCGCGCAGATCAACCCCGAGGTGCCGGTCAAAAAACTCGCCTGAGCTTTCCCCGCGCCGCCCTTCGCCGTTTCGCGGCCGGGTGACATTGCCGCACGCCAACTCTTTTTCTTCCTGCTCCTGCCATGCCCGAGACCTTCTACATCGTTCCCGAAACGCAGCACAACGAGCTCGTCGCCGCCGCTTACCAGCACCGCGGCTTCCAAGCCGACGAAGCCGCCGAGGGCGCGCGCTTCTGCGCCGAGGCCACGCGCCACGGCATCCGCACGCATAACGCCCTCAAGGCGCTCCACCTCGATCACCTCTTCGGCTCCGGCTCGAAAGGCTGCGTGCCCGGCGCCCAGATCGAAGAAAAGCCCTCGCGTTTCGCCGCCACGAAAGTCTGGAACGCGAATCGCAAGCTCGGCCAGTCCACCGCCTATCGCGCCATGGCCGAAGCCATCCGCCTCGCCGACCAATTCGGCGTCGGCACCGTCGTCGTCGACAACGCGTTTCACTATCTGTGGGGCGGCGGCTACGTGATGGATGCCGCGCGCAAGGGCTACCTCGCCTACACCAACTGCACCGCCGCGCTCGCCGAAGTCGTCCCGTTCGGCGGCAAGTTTCCCACGCTCGGCACCAATCCCCACTCGTGGGGCTTTCCCACGACCGACGCCGTCGGCTTCCCGATCGTCATCGATTGGGCCACCTCCGTCGTCGCGATGGGCCGCGTGCAACAACTCGCCCGCGAAGGCAAAATGCTGCCCCTCGATGCCGCCGTCGACGCCAACGGCGCGCCCACCACCGATCCTGCGAAAGCGAAATACCTGCTCCCGTTCGGCGCGCACAAAGGCTACGGCCTCTCCCTGATCAACGAGATCGTCGCCGGCTACATCGGCGGCTCCCTCCCGACCATCCGCAATCGCTGGAGCCAGGCCGAGGGCGACAAGGGCACGTGCTGTTTCTTCTTCCAAGTCATCCATCCCGACGCCATCGACGGCGGCGCTTTCGCCAAAGGCCGCAGCCAGAAGGACAACGTGAAAGCCGTCATCCAGGACGTCCTCGGCCACGGTAACGAAAACTGCATGCTGCCCGGGCAACTCGAGGCTCGCTTCGCCGAACGCACCGCGGCCGCCGGCGGCCTCCTCTTCAGCAAAGCCGAAGTTGAAGCGTTCAACGAACTCGCCGCCGAGTGCCACCGCCCGCAATGGGATCTCGCCGCCTTCGCCACCACCGTCGTCTGATCGCACCGGCCCGTTCTCAGTCGCCTTTTCCTCCCCTCTCCGTCCCTGTCTTTTTGTCATGAGCCTGAACATCAAAACGAAATCCTCCTGCGCGTTTGACCAGCTTTCCCTCGGCGAAGTCATGCTGCGCCTTGATCCCGGCGAAGGCCGCATCCGCACCGCGCGCGAGTTCAAGGCCTGGGAAGGCGGCGGCGAATACAACACCTCCCGCGGCCTCCGCAAATGCTTCGGCTACAAAACCGCCGTCTGCACCGCCTTCGTCGACAACGAGGTCGGCCACCTCGTCGAGGATTTCATCATGCAGGGCGGCGTCGCCACCGATTTCATCAAGTGGCGCGAAGACGACGGCATCGGCCGCACCGTGCGCAACGGCCTCAATTTCACCGAGCGCGGCTTCGGCATCCGCGGCGCCGTCGGCGTGCCCGACCGCGGCAACACCGCCGCCTCGCAGCTCAAGCCCGGCGACTTCGACTGGGACCACATTTTCGGCCAGCTCGGCGTGCGCTGGTTTCACACCGGCGGCATCTTCGCCGCGCTCTCCGAAACCACCGCCGCGCTCACCGTCGAAGCCGTCAAGGCCGCCAACAAACACGGCACCATCGTCAGCTACGATTTGAACTATCGCCCCTCGCTCTGGAAAACCATCGGCGGCTTGAAGAAAGCCCAGGAGGTCAACCGCGAGATCGCGAAGTATGTCGATGTGATGATTGGCAACGAAGAGGACTTCACCGCCTCGCTCGGCTTCGAGGTCAAAGGCGTTGATCACAACATCAGCACGATCGAGATCGATGCCTTCAAGGCCATGATCGAGACCGCCGTGAAGGAGTTTCCCAACTTCAAAGTCGCCGCCACCACCCTCCGCCGCGTGATCACCGCCACGAAGAACGACTGGTCCGCGATCCTCTGGCACGACGGCCAGTTTCACGAGAGCCGCAAATATCCCGAACTCGAAATCCTCGACCGCGTCGGCGGCGGCGACTCGTTCGCCTCCGGCGTGCAGTTCGGCTTCATGGAATTCAACGACCCGAAGAAGGCCGTGGAATACGGCGCCGCTCACGGCGCTTTCGCATCCACGACGCCGGGCGACACCTCCATGGCCACGCGCAAGGAAATCGAGAAACAGATCAAGGGCGGCGGCGCCCGCGTCGTCCGCTAAGCTTCCGCCTCGGCGCCCGCGCGCCTGACTGTCGTTGCACCCCGCCACCCGCTTGCTGCGCTCCCGAGTCGCCCGCCGCCGGGCGGGCTTCGTGGCGCTCGGGGTGTATGGCGCCGGCGTTTTCGCCTCCATCGTCGCCACGGCGTTCAGCGGCTGCGCGCCCAAATCGCCCGCGCCATCGCCGCCCGCCGTGGCCGCCGCGGCGCACGGACTCCGCGCGCAAGATTGCCGCGCCTGTCACGAGGATATTTATCGCGCCTGGTCCAACTCGCATCACGCCCTGGCCAACCGCTCCGTCACCGCCGCGCTCGATCGCGCCGCCTTCGACCCGCCGGCCGAAATCGCGCTCGGCAACGCCCACGACTCTCTGGCGTGGGCTGACCACGGCGCCGTGATCCGCGAACGCTATGGCGACGCCCCTGCGCGCGAATACCGCCCGGACATGGTCCTCGGCGTCGCTCCGCTTCGCCAATACATCGTCCCGCTCGCACGCGGTTTCTGGCAGACCTTCGAACAAGCCTACGATCCCGCGAAAAAGGAATGGTTCAACGTGTTCGGCGCCGAAAACCGGCAGCCCGGCGAATGGGGCCACTGGACCGGCCGCGGCATGAATTGGAATTCCCGTTGCGCGCACTGCCACATGACCGGTCTGCGCAAAAACTACGACATCGCCACCGATACCTACGCCACCACGTGGAGCGAACAGGGCGTCTCCTGCGTGCAATGCCACGGCGCCATGGCCGGCCACGCCGCCACTCCACGCGCTCGCTCCGATTCACCTCATCACGACGCGCGCACGATGATGGAAACGTGCGCCGCCTGCCACAGTCGCAACGAACTTCTCATCGGCAACCTCACGCCCGGCGAACGCTTCGCCGACCACCATCGCCTCGTCCTCCCGGTCGCCCCGGGCGTTTATTATCCCGACGGCCAGACGCAGGACGAAGATTTCGAATACGGCTCCTTCGTGCGCAGCAAGATGCACCACGCCGGAGTCACGTGCCTCGATTGTCACGATCCCCACACCGGTCAGACCCGGCTCCCCGCCGCCACCAACGCGCTCTGCCTCCAATGCCATGCCAGCGGCGGTCGTCCCGGCCTCCAGCCCACCGCGCCAATCATCGATCCCGTCGCCCATTCGCATCACGCCACGGGCAGCCCGGGCAACCTGTGCGTCGAGTGCCACATGCCGCACACGAACTACATGCAGCGCCACGCCCGCCGCGATCATGGTTTCCTTTCGCCCGACCCGCTGCTCACGAAAGAGCTCGGCATCCCCAACGCGTGCAACCGTTGCCACACGGATCGCTCCACCGACTGGGCCATCGCCGCGGCGGATCGTTGGTATGGCGCCAAACTTGATCGCCGCCAGCGGGACCGCGCCCGCGCCGTCGCCGCCGCGCAACAAGGCGACGCCAACGCCGCCGCGCCCTTGCTCGCGCTCCTCGCGGACGAGCCCATCCCCTCGTGGCGCGCCACCCTTCTGCTGCTCGCGGGCAACGTCGCCCCGCACGCACCGGCTGTCCTGGCGGCCGCGCACACTGCATTGACCGACGACGATCCGGACGTGCGTTCCGCCGCCGTGCAGGTCTCGTCCGCCGACGACACCGCCCGCCGCATGTTGCAACCGCAGTTGCACGATCCGGTCCGTCTCGTGCGGCTCGATGCGGAAGAAGCGCTCTCGCCCGAGCTCGCGCCCGACTCGCCCGAGCGTCGCGAACTCGATGCCTATCTCGCGCTGAGCCTTGATCAACCCGCCGGACAGGCGCGCGTCGGGCAGGATCTTCTCCGCCGCGGCCTCAAGGCCGACGGTCTCGCGCACCTGCAACGCGCCGTCGAATGGGATGCCTTTTCGCCCGCGCTTCGCCGCACGCTCGCGCTCGCCCTGGCCGACGCCGGTGACAACGCCGCGGCCGCCGCGCAATTCGATCGCGCCGCCGCGCTCGCCCCCGCCGATGCCACCCTCGCCTTCCAAGCCGGCCTCGCGCACGCCGCCGCCTCGGAATGGACCGCGACGGAGGCGTCGTTCCGTGAAGCCGTTCGCCGCGATCCCAAGTTCGATCGCGCCTGGTATAACCTCGGCTTGCTCCTCGCGCAGACGAACCGCCTGCCCGCGGCCTCGCAGGCGCTCGTGACCGCGACCGAGTTGGTGCCCGCGTCCGCCGAATACCACTACGCGCTGGCGACGGTGCTCTGGCAACTCCACGACCGCGAAGCCGCGCGGGCGGAGGCGGAAACGACCCTCACGCTGCAACCCGGCCACTCCGCGGCCGCCGCCCTGCTGCGCGCCCTCGGCGCTTCGCGTTAGCCCGCCGCGGGCGCCGTCACCGTCACTTCTTCACGGGCGCAAATTCGATCGGGATCAGCACGTCGAGTTCGACGAATTGACCGTCTTTGATCGCCGGAGCAAACAGCCAGCCCCGGAGCGCCTCCGCGGCCGCCTGTCCAAATTCCGGAGCACTCGCCTCCTGCACTTTCGCGTCCGTAACCACGCCTTCCCGGTCGACATGGCACAACACTTTGGCGGAGCCGGCCTCGCCCGAAGCGCGCAGCGATGCAGGATAGATGGGCGCTTCCGCGTAAACCGGGACCAGATCGCGCGCTGGCGTGCGCTTCAACGTGAAGGCATCGCGCGTTTCCTTGGCCTTCTTGATCGCGTCAGGTGTCATGGTCGAATTGATCACCTCGAACGCCCCCGCGAAAAAATGCACGTCCGGGCGGAGCTTCGATTTCTTCGCGTTCTTTCCCGCCACCTGAATCGCGAATGCGCCCGGCTTCGTCGGACTGAGGTTGTCCGGCAACGCCGCCACGCGGACGTATTTCGTCGTCCCATCCGTCTCCTTCACCTCGACCGCCACGAAGCTGCGGGGAATCGCCCGGTCAGGCACGACCGTCCCCGTGATCAGCAACTGCCCTTCTTCCGCCGCTGCTTGGATCTTGTAGGGCTTCACCGTGAAAAACGCGTCGTGAAACGTGCTGGCGGGCCTGGTCATGAGCTTCGCCTTCGCGACCGCCGCCCGCGCCTTGCCGCCTTTCACTGCGACAATCGGCGTGTCATCCTGCTTCACGGCGACCACCGGGTTCGTCGCGAAACCTTCCTTCGCCACGACGATCTCCTGCGCCCGGCCGGCGTGGAGAGTAAGGAGAGAAAAGGAAAGGAGGAGCAGACGTTTCATGGGGAAAGGGTTGAAGGTTATTAACGCGCTTCGGCGGTTACCACATCTTCGTTGTAAACTTTACCGTCGGTTCCGTAATGACGAAAAACAGCGCGCGGCTGGCCGTCCACGCGTTCGATGGTGACGTGCAGGAAGCCGCCTTTAATGCGCAAAAAGCGATGCATCGGCGTGCGGTCCGCGAGGCTGTAGCCGCCTGCATGCGCGTCCGACGTAGGGCCGGTCGAATACTCGCGCAGCCCAGTCGCCGGATCCGCCGAGACGTATTGCCAGTGCCGGTCCCCCGCGATCACGACCATGTTCTTCTGCGCGGCGAGAAACGCCCGTAACTCCGCGCCTTCGTGCGCGAAGGCCGCATTGGCGTGATTGTCGCCCTTCGCTTCGCGGTCCGGTCCCACGACCGGCGTCGGCGCAATCAGGATGCGAAACGTGGCATCCGACTCCTGCACGGTCCGGAAAAACCACGCTTTCTGTTCCGGCCCCCAAATTGTTTTGTCCGGACCATCAGGCGCCGTATTCGGCGACCGAAACTCCCGGCCCTCCATCATCCACACTTGCAGATCCTTGCCCCACCGGGCGGTCCGGTAGGTCTTTTCGCCCATGGGCACTTCCTCGCGGAAAATTCTCACTCCGTCCGCAAACGTCAGTTCGCCGTAGGTCTGCCCCGGCCACGCGTCGTCCTTCAACGTGTCATGGTCATCCTTCATGAAGTAGCTCGGCACGTGGAGATGAAACGCGCGGATATACGGCATCGCATACATGCGGTCCCACTTGAATCGCGCCAACGCCGGCGTCGTCGCCAGCGGCGTCGGCTTGTCGTAATACTCACAGTCGCCCGTGTGCACGAAAAAGTTCGGGTGCAACTCCGCCATCAACCGGTAGGTCTTGTGCCCGTTGAGTGGATCATCGCGCCGCGCGTAATCTTGTCCCGTCACCACGGTGAACGTCACCGGCTCAACCGCCTCTTTCGCGGGCGCCGTGCGAAAACTGCCTTCCTGCGCGCAGGTCGGGCCCGCCGCGGATGCCCGCCCTTCGGCCCGAAACCGATACCGGCAGTTTGCGCGCAAGCCATGCAGCGCGAATTGGTGGGAGAAGTCCCGATCGGCACTGATGGCCGCCCAGGCCAGAGCGGTCTCCGCCTTGTCGCCCTCCGCCCAATAGACGATTCGCACTTCCCCTTCGGCGCCGGGCACTGCTCCGTCCATCTCCGCGAGCGCGTGGCCCGCGAGTTGCAGGTTTTCAGGAATCGGCGCGCTGATCCGCAACGCCCGCTCTTCATACGTTTCGTTTTTCGGAGGCGCGTTGTCCTTCTCGATCTCGGCACGCGTACGAAATGCCACGCCGTTCATCACCCGTTCCGCGTTGCGCGTCAGCCGCGTCCAGATGATCGCGGAATCCGTGGACACTTCGCCAATTTTCAAACCGTCTGCCATGAACACCGCCGCTGTCGCCGGCTCGCTGGTCGGTGCCTTGACTGGGTCCGCCTCGCCTTCCGCCGCTGTTCTCGCCGTCAATGCGCACAGCGCACTTGCGGCCAGCGCGATGCGCCAAAAATGACGCATCCCCCTCACGGGTGAGGTCGGGTTCCGGATGGCTCGTGACGGTGTTGGATGGCTCTGCATGCGTGTCCTCTCGGGTGAATTTAATCTGTCACGGTCAGCGGCGCCGCGGGCTGCGTTTTCGTCGTTTCGGGCGCGAACCGCCAGCTCTTGTCCTCCACCCACGCACTGTGATCGAAATTGCCGATCCACTCGCGTTCATGCGCGCGGCGGAAGCGGATCAACGCCGCCACCGCCTCGCGGCCGCGATCCGGCGTCGACTCTGGATCGGAGAGCGTCAGCAACCGCGCCGCCTGCACGCTGAGCTGCGCCTGCGTCAATCCGTCGCGCAGGAACTGCACGCGTGCGACCGCCTCCCGGTCGCCTCGCGCCGCCTGCGCCGCCTCGTCCAGCAACGCCTCCGCCGGACCGAAGCACTCGTCGGGAAAAATCCGGTGCGGCACTTTCGCCCACGTGCGCCAGCGCATGGCTTCGCGATCTTCAAACGCGCTGAAGATCAGCGGACGGTTGTCCATCGTGTAACGCTCCCAGTAATCGAAATACGCCTGCACCTGCCGGGCCGCCGGACCAAAGCCGCCGTAGTATTCTGCGAGCAGTTCATCGACTGGAGCGTCCGGCTCCGTGTGCAGACGCATCAACAGGTAGAGGGTCGGCCCTTGCACCGCCCACTGGCCCGTGAGCGAATCGAAGTCCGTGGCAACGCAACCATGGCGCACGGCGTGCTGAAAATCATCGGCGAACTGATGCGCGAAAATGAAGGGCATGTCGTAGCCGTCGAGAAAGTAGTCGGGGCGGAAAAACAGCCGCGCGCCCGTGCGGCTCCAGCCGTCCCATTGCGCCTTATACCAGGCATGCTCATCGTCGAATCGCGGATACCACCCCGCCGACGGACTGAAAGCGATCAGGATGTGCGAATTGAGCTGTACGCCCGACGTCGGCGGCTGGAAATAATTGAAATACGCATAGCCGATCGCGGTGACGTCCGGATTTTCCTTTGCCGCGAGCTGCTGCACCGCCAGCACGAAACGCGCATAGCGGTCCGTCACAAAACGCGCCCCGTGCATTTTGAATTTCGGCAGGTAATACTTGTCCTTGTCCGGCGGCGGCGGCCCGTCCCAGGCCCGGCAGGCGTCGCATTCGCACAGGCCGAGAATATCGTTGTCCACTGCGTTGATGAAGCTCGGCAGGGTCCCCGCCGCCGCTCCGCCGCGCTTCTTCCACTGGGCGACAATTTCGCGGTGCAGACCGGGGTTCGAGACGCACATCGAGAAACGCGCCCCCGGCGTCGCCGGTCCGCGTTTGCCATTCACCAATTGAAACCACTCGGGATGCGTGGCGCCGTATTTTTGCCACCACGTCTTGAACTCATCGTGGCCGTAACTGATCCGATAGCTGCGCCCCAGCCGGTGCCGGCGGAGAAAAACCTGCTGTTCCTGCGCGTAAGCCTGCGTCGCCGCCGGCGTGAATCCGAGCTCGGGGTGGTCGAGATCCTTCGCGAAGTTGAGTCCCGGCCGCACGTGACGCTGAAAGAATCGCGGCGCCATGGTCACATCCATCCGACCAAACTCGATCCGCTCGGCGCGCGGCACATACGTGCCAAGTTCGCCCGGCCACAGCCAGCGCACGCCTTGGGTGCGCTCCAGCCATTCATAAACACCAAACAGCGTGCCGGCCGATGTGCTCAAATCGAGCGGATCACCCGGCGCATCGCGGCCCGCGATGATCAAACCCGCCGCCGTGCTGCGCACCGTGAAAGTTTCCACCGCCAGTTTCCGACCTTCGATCGCCGCCGCTCGCGCCGCCGCCGTATCTCCCAGAAAAATCAGCCTCGCGGCGAGTCCGCGCGCTTGCGCTTCATCCACCACCGGCGGCCGGTGGCCGGTCGCTTTTTCCAGGTGATAGGCGAGCTCCTGCGCTGCGTAACGCACCGCTTCCGGACATCCAGCAGCAGTGACGATCGTCACCGCTGCGGCGGGTGCTGCCTCCGGGCGGTCATCCATCCGCGCAAGAGCCATCGCGGCTTCTCCCGAACCGCCGCGCGCGGCGCCGACGATAGCCAGGAGCGCGAGCGCGGACAGAACCTTCATCAGCGGTGCGCGCATCACGGATTTTCCCACGGATCCCTGGTCCGCCGCTGAAAGGCCGTGAGTTCAGCCATGAGCTGCTGCTTCACGGCCGCGTGACCGGGATCGTCGGTGAGGTTGTTCACCTCGTCCGGATCCTGCTCCAGATCGTAAAGCTCGTATTCGGGCCGATGCAGAAACGCGGCGACCGTGCGTTGGCCAAACATCCGCCGCTCGCTCTCGGCGCTCGGCAGCCACGTGGGCGTTTTCTCCTCCGTGTCCGGCCCACGCACCTGTTTCGGCGCCAGCACCGCGCTGATCCACGTCGACGACTCGACCAGATCCCGCGCGAGCGGAAACGTGAGCTCATGCGCGAGGTTGTGAATCAATTTGTAGCGCGGCGTCCGGATGACGCGCATCGGGTAATACATCGTGATTTGATGAAACGTGTGCGAAGCAAAGACCCGGTCCCATCCCGCCAATGCGCCACCATCCAAGCCCGCGCGAAACGATCGGCCGTCGAACTGCTTCTCGTCGTAGGCCACGCCCGCGACGTCCAGCACCGTCGGCGTCAGGTCCGCCCACGAGACCATCGCCGACTGCAGCGCTCCCGGGTGTTGTCGGCCCGGTGCCCGCACCAGCAACGGCAGGCGCATCCCGGGTTCGTAGAGCGTCGTCTTCGAGCCAGGAAACGCCGGCCCGTTGTCCGAAAGGTACAGAATCAACGTGTTCTCGTACTTCCCCGCGGCCTTCAGCACGCCGATCAGTTTGCCGACGCCCTGGTCCAGGCGCGCAATCGACTGGTAATACTGGGCCAGTTCAAGGCGCGTGGCTTCGTTGTCGGGCAAATACGACGGCACGACCACGTCCTCCGGACGAAACGCGACGGGCGTCACGCCCGGATAACCCTGCGGCCGATTGCCGAAGCTGTTGGGATTCGGATACGTCTTGAAAGTCGGCTTCCCGTCCGGACGAAACGCGTTCGAGCGATGCGGATCGTCGGTCGCGTAATAGAGAAAGAACGGCCGGTCGTCCTTCGCCTCGATCACGCCGCGCGACATTTCCGCCATCTCCACCGGGCTGCGCCCGATCGTCTTCGGATCGTTCGCGTGCCCTTCCGAGAGCACGGTTTGAAACGCGAACACCTTCTCTGGCGCGATGTGATACTTCCCGATGCGCGCCGTGCGGTAACCGGCTTCCGCCAGGATCACCGACAAACTGCGGACACTGTCGAAGCTCTGAAAGTGATGCTCGTCGTGCTGCAAGCCATACATGCCGTTATGGTGACTCTGCAGCCCGCTGAGAATCGTCGCGCGCGACGGACTGCAACTGGCCGTCGTGCAAAACGCCGCGGTGAAGCGCGTGCCGTCCGCCGCGAGTGCGTCGAGATTCGGCGTGCGCACCACCGGATTGCCGTAGCATCCCAGCCCATCGGTGCCGTGATCGTCCGCCACGATCATCACGATGTTCGGGCGAGCGGGCGCCGCGGCCGTCGCCGCGGGTTCCGCCGCCGCACCGCAGCCTGCCAGCAGCGCCGCTCCGAGCACCGCCCCCCGCCACCCTAGGGCGACGGCCGGTCTATTTTGCGGTCGCGGCAATATACGCGCTGAGTTGTTCGACATGATGGTTGAAGACATTGCTGCCAATGTAGCGGAAGCCCTTCTTGAAATTCGGCTGGCCCACCAATTTTGAGCCGTCGTGCGTCGTGATCCAGCGCCCCTGGTCGTCGAGCGCCGCGATGATCCGTTGCACGTCCGGCGCCAACTCCTCCGCCGTCGCTTCCTGGCCGGCTACGCGGGCGACCGCGATCAGTTTGCCCGCTTCCGTGAACGTCTGGCCGTCGACCACTTTGGCGGCGCCCGGTTGATCGATGGCCGCAAACTCCGCTGCGAGTTCATTGATGCTCGACGGTTGTTTCCACCCGTAGTGCTTTGGCAGGTCTTTGTCGCTGTAGGTCAGGTCGTAGTAGCCGGGAGCGTTCGACGAGCCGCTCACGCCCGGTTTGCGGTTCATGTAGAGCGGCCGGTTGGTCTCGAGTTCGCGGTAGCGCGGCATGCGGCCGTCCGGCAGGAGGCACGTTTGCAGATAGGCAATCGCGCGCGGCAACGGCGCCAGATACTTCCGGTCCCCGGTGACCCGATAGATCTTCATCAAGGTCTTCACGGCGTCTTCCGACTCCAGGCCGCATACGGCCGGGGGCTCAAACTTCCGCGCCCACGTGGGCTCCATGTTGAAATTGTATTGCTGGCACCACGCCGGTTGCGGCTCGGGCATTTGCGCCAAAATCAAAAAGTCTCCCAACCGCGCGAGCGCCTGCTTGTAGCGCTCGTCGTGGTAGGTCTCGTAGGCAAGCAGCAGCGCATCCGAGACCGTGCCCACCAAGCCGTCGTTCAACGTGTAGTAGGTGTGATACGCCTCGTGCGGCCAAAGGCGCGGCCACTCCTTCGGGTAGTGCGCCTTGATGATGGGCTTGTTCGGCGCCGGCTCCTTCCAACCTTGCGGAAATCCACCGTTGGGAAACTGCGCCTGCAACAGGCTGTTCAACGCGAACAGGGTCACCTCGTGGATCTTCTCGTTCTTGAAGTCCAGCGCCTGGTCCAGCCGCACCATGAATTGGATCGCGGCCTGCGTTTGATCGTCGTCGAGCGACGAGTAGTTCATCCCATGGCCCCGGCCGTTCCGATAGTCGCCGCTGCGGTCGCCCTTCGGGTTGAAGTCGATCGTTTGCCGCCATCCGCCCGACTTCAACTGACCATAGACCAATGCCTGGCCAGTCTCCGTCGCCGCCTCCAGATAGAACGGGTCGTGCGTCGCGGCGTAAGCCTCCAAGTAGGCGCGCCCGACCGCCGGAGTGCCCGGCGGCTCCACCCAAACCTGATCACGCGTGCCCACGCCTTCACCCCAGCGCTCGCTCAAGTCCGGGGTGTAGAAATACGCGTAGCCGCCGTGCGAGGCGACTTGCGTGCGATAGAACGTCGCCGCGCGCTTGAGCGCCGCCGTCGCTTCGCTGCGCAAATCCCGCGGCGCCTCGGCCGCCGACAAGGCGGCCGGCAACACCGCGGCCAGACCCATTCCCACTAACGCCGCTGCTCGCCACCGGCGCGCGGTCGGCACGCTGTCGTGCGCTTCTTTTCCGTCATTCGTTTCGTGTTTCATCATAAAAGTCATCAGTTCGATTGGTTGCTCTTCGCGGCCGGCCACACCCAACTCGCATCCTCGATCCACGCGGAGTGATTGAAGTTGCCGATCCATTCGCGCTCGTGCGCGTGGCGAAACGCCGCCAGCTCGGCCAATGCCGCAGCGCCGCGTTCCGGCGTCGCGTGCGGATCCGCGAGCGTGAGCAATCCCGCCACCCGTGAGCAAAGTTTCGCCTGCACCAGCCCCAGCCTTAAAAATTCCACGCGCTGCGCCGCTTCCGCGTCGTCCTTCACTGCCGCCGCGGCCGCCGCGAGCAATCTTTCCGCCGGCGTGAAGGAGGCCGCGGGAAATACCTCGTGCGCCACCTTCGCCCACGAGCGCCAACGCGAAGCCTTCATGTCGTCGAACACGGCACTCGTGTGCTCGCGCTGCGTCACCACATACGCTTCCCAATAGTTGAAATAAGCCCGCACCTCCGCCGCCGCCGCGCCAAACGCCCCGTAATACTCCTCCAGCAGGCGGTCCGCATCTTCGTCCGGTCGGGTCTGCAGCCGCATCAGCAAGTAGATGTTCGGCCCCTGCGTGCTCCACTGTCCCGTGAGGGCATCGTAGTCCGTCGCGACCATTCCTGTGCTCACCTGGAACTTGAATTCGTCGGCGAACTGATGCGCATACACGTAAGGCATGTTATACCCGTCGAGACAGTAGTTGCCGCGCGAAAACAGCTTCGCGCCCGTGCGCGCCCAGCCCTGCCATTGACGGCGAAACCATTCGTTCTCCTCCGGCGAGCGCGGATACCAGCCGGACGACGGATACGATCCGACCAGAATATGGTCGTTCAACGTGATCGCCGCGGACGGAAAATAATAATAATTGAAGTAGTTATAGACGACGAGTGTGACGTCCGGGTCGGTCTTGCGCGCCTCCGCCTGCACCGCCAGCCAGAACTTCGCGTAGCGATCCGTCACGCAATGCGAACCCATCATTTTCGACGTGCGGGCGTAGTAATCGAGAAAGTCATCAGGCTGCGGTCCGTCGAGCGCTCGGCAATTATCGCACTCGCACAGGCCCATGATGCCGTTCTCGACGGCGTTGAGATAGTGCGACGCGGCGGAGCCATCCTTCGCTCTGCGCTCCCGCCACAATTCGACGATCTTGTGCTGAAACTCCGGATTCGAAACACACATGGAGTAACTCCGGCCCGGAGCCGTCGGCCCGCGCTTGCCGTTCACCAACTGAAACCACTCCGGGTGCTCGGCTCCGTATTTCTCCCACCAATCGGTGAAGGCATGCCGATAAGTCAGGTTCTTCGCGCGCCCCATCCGGTGCCGGCGCAGATACACGGCCTGCGCGTGCGCATAATCTTCCAACGCGCCGGGCGAAAAGCCCATCGTCGGGTGTTCGCTCTTGAACGTCAGGCCGCCACGCACTTGCCGTTGCACGAAGTGCGGCGCGCGGATCGCGTCGGGCACATCGGCAACCACGGTGGCATGAATCGGCACGAACGTGCCCAGTTCGCCCGGCCAGAGCCAGCGCACCTGCACGACCTCCTCCAGCCACTCGTAAACGCCAAACAAAGTGCCCGCCGCTACGCTCACATCGAGCGCCTCGCCGCCTTCGTCGGAGCCCGCGATCACAAACCCGTCGGCCACTGCGCGGAAGGCAAATGCTTCGCGCGCCAGTTGCTGCACGTCAATTCCCGCGCCGCGCGCCGCCTGCGTGTCGCCCACGTAGAGCCGTGCGCCTCCCGCCGGCATTTCCCGGCCTTCGCGGACCACGGTTAACGTGACACCTGTCGCGCGCCGGATATGATACACCAGCTCCTCGGCGGCGTAGCGGCTCACTTCATTCGGTTGCGCCGGGAGCACCACGAGTGCCGGCGGTTCTCCCGCTTTCACCACCGTCAGCGGCCGCCCAAAGGCCGCCCCGCACCACGCCAGCGCCACGAGCCCCATAAGGGCCCAGCGCGACGTCCGCGAAAACCAGCCGGCCCTCTTGGCGCCCGTGCTCACGGATAATACTCCGGTTCCTGCTTGGTTTCCCGCGAGAGCTTCCAGCTCGGATCTTCCACCCAGGCGTCGTGATTGAAGTTACCGATCCACTCCATCTCGTGCGCACGGCGAAACGCGAGCAGCGCTTCGAGCGCCTTCTGCCCGCGTTCGGGCGTCGATGCCGGTTCGGCCGTCGTCAGCAACGCCGCCGCCCGCGCGCTCAGCTTCGCGTGCTCGAGTCCGTCCTGGAGAAACGTCACGCGCGCGCGCGCCTCCGCATCGCCCGCCGCCGCGGCGGCCGCTTTGGCCAGCAACGCCTCGCCCGGCGCAAAACAGTCCGGCGGAAACACCCGGTGCGCCGCCTTCGCCCACGTGCGCCAACGAATCGCCACGCGATCGGCAAACACGTCGTTGATCAACGGCCGGTTGTCCATTGTGTAGCGTTCCCAGTAGTCGAAATACGCCTTCACCTCCGCCGCGGCGGGACCAAAGCCCGAGTAGTATTCCGCCAGCAACGCGTCCGGATTCGCCGTCGGCGCCGTGTGCAGCCGCATGAGCAGATACAAGTTCGGACCCTGTGTGCTCCACTGTCCCGTCAACGCGTCAAAGTCCGTCGCGATGATTCCGTTGCGCACCGTGGATTGGAAATCGTCGGCGAACTGATGCGCAAAAATGAACGGCATGCAGTAGCCATCGAGGAAGTAATTCGGCCGGAAAAACAACCGCGCCCCGGTATCGTGCCACCCTTGCCATTGCGCTTTATACCAAGCGTGCTCGTCGTCCATCCGGGGATACCACCCGGCGGACGGACACAGTCCGATCAGGATATGCGGGTTGAGTTTCACGCCCGACGTCGGCGCCTGGAAATAGTTGAAATACGCATAGCTGATCACCACGGCGTTGGGGTTGTGCTTCGCCGCACGCTGCTGCACCGCGAGGGCAAATCGCGCATACCGGTCCGACACGAAGCGAGCGCCATACACCTTGAAATTCGGCAGGTAGAACTTGTCCTTGTCCGCCGGCTGAGGTCCATCCCACGCCCGACACTCGTCACATTCGCACTGGCCGAGGATGTCATTTTCCACCGCGTTGACGAAGCTCAGCCGCCCCTTGCGATCCGCTCCGCCATGCGCCACCCACTGATCCACGATCTGCTGCTGCAGGTCCGGATTCGAGACGCACATGGAGAAACGCGCACCCGGCTTTTCCGGCCCGCGCTTGCCGTCGACCAGTTGAAACCAGTCGGGATGCTCCGTGCCGTAGTTATTCCACCATTGGGTGAACGCGTGCCCATACGTCATCTTCGTGCTTTGTCCCAAACGATTGCGGCGGAGGAAAACGGTTTGGTCCTTCGCATACGCCGCTGCCGCCTTCGCCGTGAAGCCGAGCGCGGGATGCTCGTTCTTGAAGGTCAGTCCCGGCCGCACCCGGCGTTGGATGAAGCTCGGCGCCACGGTCGCATCGACCGCCGGCACCGCCAGCCGGTCCGACTTCGGCACGAAGGTGCCCAGCTCTCCAGGCCACAGCCAGCGCACGCCCACGTCGCGTTGCAACCACTCGTAAACACCAAACAACGTGCCCGCCGACGTGTTGTTCTCGAGCGGATCACCGGCACTGTCGTTGCCCGCAATAATCAGCGCATCGTCCGCCGTGCGCAGCGTGAACACTTCGGCCGCCAGCGTTTTCACATTGATCCCCGCCGCGCGCGCCGCCGCAGTATCGCCGAGATAAATGCGGCCGCCGGTGGTCTTTTTCGCGGCTGACTCCGTGATCACGGGCAGCGTCGCGCCCGTCGCCTTCTCAAGGTGATAGACGAGTTCCTGCGCCGCGTAACGCACCACCGCCGAAGGGTGATTGGGCGTCACGATCACTGCCGCGGGTTTACCCTCGTCGGCGACCACCCATTCCGCGCGCGACGAGCCCACGCCCGCCGCACCCACCCCGATCGCCAGGGCCGCGCGGAGCCATCCGCCGATCGGCGACGCACGTCGTTCGCGCCGCTGTGTTGTCCGCAAAGCGTCATTTCGCATGTTCATCGTTTGTCCTCCGTCGTCGCTGCCGGCGCCCACGTAAGGCTCACCGCTCCGGCCGCGCCGCTGTTATGCTTCCGCACCCAGATATTCCGTTTCGTGGCGTCGTAGAACCAACCTTCGCCGCCGGCCTGAAACGCAGCCAGCGTGTCGAACGCCGCCAATTTCGCTCCATCCGCGGTCACGCTCACCGGCCGGTGCGCATCGGCGTCGTGGATGCGCAGCAGATGGTTGCGCTTCGTCGCGTCCCAGCCCACGACGAACGCGTTCGCCTGCCGGGCATCGGTCGTGATCCGCACCGGTCCTTCGGTGTCGTGCAACACGAATTCGCTCTGCCCGCCCGCCTTCGGCCAGATCGCCAAGGTCACGTAGCCCTTTGAGGCGGCCGTGCCAAACCCCGTCACGTCGTTGGCGATCTCCATCGGAATGATGGCTCCTTCGCGCACGAACAACGGAAACTTGTCCTTCACAAACCAGCCCTTGAACCAGTCGATGGTCACCGGGCCTTGGTAGCTCTCATTTTCATCCCAAAAATCGAACCAGCGCCCCGCCGGCAGGTAGACCTTGCGGTCCGGATTCATATTGAGCATCGGCGCCACCAGCAGCGAGGTGCCCACCGTAAACTCGTCATCGACCCGCCACGTGGCCATGTCGTCCTGAAACGACCACACGAGCGGCCGGCACACCGGCGCCCCCGTGGCCGCGGCTTCATGCGCGAGACTCATCCACAACGGGGTCAGATCCGTGTGCAGCCACGCGAGGTAGCGGAAGTGTGTTTGCGCTTCCTCCGAATACCACCACGGCATGTGCAACGTCTGCATCCCGGGGAGCATCGCGCCAAACTGGGCCCACCGCAGCCAGGCGTCCTCCGGCGCGGGTTGATTCTCGAATCCGCCGATGTCCGTCGAAAGAAACGGCAGGCCGCAGAACGCCAGCGAGAGCGACGAATACACCGACGACGGCAGGCCGTTGTTCGCGAACGACCCCGCGAGGTCGCCCGGCCACTTGAAATTCGTGTAGGCTCCCGAACCGACCCACGCCGCGCGCGGCACCATCAAAAAATCGTCGCCCAACCGCTTTTGCAGCGCTTCGAAAAACACTTTGTTAAATTCCAACGCATACGAGTTGTGGACGTCGCGCCCCTCGCGGCCGCCGAACAACCGCGCATCTTCCGGCAAATCCTGGCCGGCATCGAGTTTGAAGCCCGCCAGACCGAGATCGAGAGCGCGATCAATCTGCGCCTCCCACCATTTCGCCGCCGCGGGATTAAAGAAGTCGATCGCGTTGTAGTATTTTCCTTCGAGTTCGCCCGAAGCCGTGATCTTCACGTCTCCGCCGCTCGTGTCGCCATCCGGCTTTTGCGCGAGATAGCCCTTGGCCACCGCCTCTTTCCAATTGGAGGCTTTGTCCGTCGTATACGGCACCGTCCACGCCAGCGAACGGACGCCCTTGGCCCGCAATTGCGCGATCAATCCTTTCAGATCCGCACTGAACGCGGGATTCGGTTTAAACGACGACCGCGCATCCTGCCACGGTGGCTCAAACCAAGTCGCGCCGATCGGTAGGCCCATCGCGTGCAGCTTATCGACCATCTCAATGAAATGTTCTCCCTTGAGCGTATCGATCTTCGCGCCCGGCTGGCTGGGATCGGCCATCAACCAGAACCAGGGCTGAAACGTCCAGCGCGGCGGCCGTTGCGGCAAACCCGCCTCGGTGAGAAAATGCCGCACGGTCGTGGCGATGCTATCGCCCGCGACGAAGGTGAGATCGAGTTCGCCGGCGGGTGCTTCGTAGGTGAGCTGGTCCGCGCGGCGTTGCCCCACGTCGAAATGCACGCGCCCGCCGTAGTTCAGCAAAAATGCGTAGTTTCGCGTCGAAACGTAATACGGCATATACGCGCATTCATCCGGCGTGCCGCCGATGTCCCACAAATCAAACGCCTGGCCGCGCTGCGCGACGTGGCCATTCCACATCTCCCCGAAGCCGTAGATTTCTTCCATCGGGTGCAACATCGTCGCCCCGCGCACGCCCGTGACGCCGCCGTCCGCCGCCCGCACGATCACGCGAAACCCGTTCGCACCATACGGCCGCACTTCGGCCGTCGCGCGCGCCCCGTTGGCGAGGCTCGCCGCCACCCGCACGACGTCCGCGGACTCCGCCTTTGCGCTGTCGGCACGGGCCAATGCCACCCACGCGTCGCCGATCTTCAGCGCCGGCGCGTCCGCGTCCGCGACTCGTGTTTCATCGTGCGCGGTGGCGATCCGCAGCCGCCATGGTTCGCGCTCGATGATGAGCACGGTTTCCCCGTTCGCACAGCGAAAGTCGTGCGGACTTTCCGTCAGCGTGATTCCCGCCCACACGTGCCCCGCGCTCATCAGGCCGGCGACGAGCCACCACGCCTGCGCGAACCAGGATTTCTTCATTCGTTGCTTCATAATTTACGGCCCGTGGCCGGCTGCGCCTCGACGCGCTCGATCTCACCCTGGCCGCGGTGCCAGTTCAGAAACGTGTAATGCGCCGTCGGCGCTTTCACTTCCTCGCGCAAACGCACGTGGGCCGCATCGGCCGACGCCAGCTCCATGCCACAGGACAAATTCAAATCGCCGCCCACGAGGTAACGCCCCTCCGCCGTCAACGGCGTGAGTCGCACGACGCGCGCCGCATGCGCCGGCAGCAAGAGGCTGAGGCGGTCCTCGCGGCTAAACGTGCCGAGATACCGCTGCGTCTTGTATTCGAACGCCGCGAACACCTCGCCCGGCGGCAGATGCGGCACATCGCCGATTTTGAACGCCAGAGTCTTCTCGCCCGCGCCATTCCAATTGCACAGCGAAACCATCACCCACGGCGGCAACACGCCGTCGTGTTGAAACGCACTCGAAAAATATTCCGGCAAATACTCGGCCCAGGGATAGAAGCGTTGCGCCACCGGCGCGTAGGTTGGCAGGGCGGCGTGGTAGAGCGCGTAGCGATCCGGCGGCACCTCATCGAGTTTGTCCGAGACCTGCACCACCCCGCCGCCGAGGAAACGATACACCACCGTTGAAAATGCTTCTTCGTCCGTGAAGTTGCCCATCGACAAATGCAGCTTGGTCTTTCGCCACGGCGTCGTTCGGCGGCGCAGTTGCAGTGCGTCCTGGTCGCTCGTCCACAACGCTTCGTCGTAAATCGCCCGCGCGAACGTCTGCCGCATGCGCACGGGATAACGCGTCGCGTAAGCGTCGCCGGCCCGCGGGTCCCAATGCCCGCGCACGTCCGACCCGGAACGATTGATGTCCACCAAACCCGCGTTGGCCTCAAAGAGTCCGCCCCAGACGCCAATCACCGTTTTTTCGCCCGCCGCCTTCCGCAGCACCTCGAGGCCGTGGCGATACGCCTGCGCCCGGTTCTTTGACCGATCATGAAAGACCGCGTTTTCGTTGATCACGACGGCGCGAAGGAAATCGAACTTCAGGTAGCGATAACCCCAGCCGGTCAGTTTGTGACACAGCTCGGTCAAAAACGTCTCCGCCGAAGGCGCCGTCGGATCGAGGATGTAGCAATGCCCCATGTCCGTCTTGAACTCGATCGGCTGACCCGCGCGATCCAGCAACGGGAGATCAGGGTATTTTTTCAGCACCTCCGCGTTCGACTCGATGATAAAGGGACACGTCCAGATCCCCGGCGCGAGCCCCGCGGCCGTGATCTCATCCGCCATCGCTTTCATGCCGTCCGGAAACCGCGCCGGATCCGCATTCCAGTCACCGAAGTTGTCGTCCCAGTTGTAATCGATCAGGAAGGTGTCGAACGAAAGCGGGCGCGCCCGCATCGCGCGCAAATCCGTTCGCAAATCGTCCGCGACGATTTCCGGACCGTAAAAATACCATGTGCAAAACACATTGCGGAGTGGCGAGCTGCGACCGCCATAAGCCTGACGAATCCGGGCCACATGCTCGGCCAGCAGTTCTGCGCACGACTTCCCCGATTGCAGGTGCAGCCAATGCGTCTCACGCGTCTCGCCCGGCGCCACGCGCACATTGTCAAACTCCGCCGTTGCGGTCAGGTGCGCCAACGCGTCGGCCGCCGAAGTGAGTGCAAGCTCGATGTCGTTCAGGTGCCGCGTCTGGCCATCGAAGCCAATGAAGAGATCCGCCTGCGCTTTCCCGTCGGGCATGATCACCAACGCCGGATCCGAGTGAAAGAGCGGCCCCGCCATCGGCGACGCTTCCACGGGGTCGTCAGTCGGCTTGCCGCCCACCACGGCCTTCGCACTGTCGGTGGCGGCATCGCGCGAGGCGTCGTCCCACACCGACGGTCGAAACGGCCCGGGCACGTCGTTCTTCTGTCGCGCGAGACGATAGACGGTCCACGCCTTCACGGTCGTGCCGGCCACGTTCACACTGTCGGCACCGACCGCCCGCAACAAGGTCACGCGCCCCAACTCGATCGCGGTCGCGCGCCGATTCGTGACCGCAACTTTCAACCGGTATCCGCCAGGTTCAGCCTCAAGGGTCCGCTGCAGTTGCAGGCCTGCCACTTCCCCGCGCCCTTGGGCGTCAAAAACTACGTCCGGCAGTATTTCGCCGCCTCCGAGCACCGGTGACGGTGTCTCGAAAGTCACGCGGGTGCCGCCCGCAAAATTCAGCGTCACGAGCTCCGGCGCCGCCGCCGCCTTTACGAGAGCAAACGCCAACGCGAGCACCGCCGGCAACATCGCGCGCCACGCCGTCGACGAACTCACAAAAGGGAGATGCCACGGGCGGAGGCGTTTCAATACTCGACCTCCTGACGGTAGGCGGCGAGCCACGCGTCCACTTCGGCCGAAGTTTCCGGCACCACTAATTTCCGACGCGTAGGCGCGTAGTCCGGATAACCGCCGACCTCATCCTGCGAATCGATCACCCGCCCCTTGCGCGCGAGGTAGTCGTTGACGATGCGTTGATCGACGCGATCGCGGTCTTTCGGGCGCGCCCCGGCGTTCTTCAACACGAACGCCTCTGTCAACGCCACCGGCAGCGGGGTGAAACCCTTCGGTTCAAGCATCGGTTGATCGACCACGGTCACTTCGGGCACGATCTGGCTGCGTTCGGTCGCCACCGCTCCGTCCCAGAGCAGTTCGCCATCTTTACCGTAAACGCGGCTGTCGCGCTGATACAATTTGGCGGTGCCCATCACCGCATCCTTCGAACACGTAAACATCTTCAACCCCGCGTGGGTCGACGCACCCATCCGATAGAGGTTGGCGATCGCGGTCATTTGCGACGGGAGCATCGGATCGGAAATCACTTTATATTCGTCGGGCACCCAGGCGAAGTGGATCGCACCGTTGCCCGGATCATAGATCACGTTGTTGGCCATGAACACCGTGGTGTTGGGCTTTAGATACGGATTCCGATTGTAGTCATGCGCGTAAAGATTCCCGACAATCGCCACGTCATGCGTGAAGTCATGGATCAACGTCCCCTTCGAATGAGGTCCCTTCGGGTGCGTGGAATTATTCAACGCCTCCGCGATGATGCAGTTGCGAATCGTCACGAAACTCGACGTGCCATTTTTGACGCGCGGACCCGAGACCGAGAGATTTTCGTCGATCGACCACGACGACGAGCAGTGATCGTAGAGGACGTTCTTCACCTTCGGCCCCTGCGTGGTCATCGAGTCCGGCTGCCAGCCCGCCTTCTTCAAGTCGCCGCCGTCGCCCACCCGCACGTGCAGGTGCCGCACGATCACGTCGTGCG
Source organism: Horticoccus luteus (assembly GCF_019464535.1). Lineage (GTDB taxonomy): Bacteria > Verrucomicrobiota > Verrucomicrobiia > Opitutales > Opitutaceae > Horticoccus > Horticoccus luteus. The sequence continues at coordinate 3,647,610 of NZ_CP080507.1, forward strand.
TCGATACCGTCAGGCTGCCGCGGACGATCGTGATGCCGGGTGACGGCGCCGTCTCTCCCGCAATGGTGACATCGCCATTTTCCAAGGTGACCTCGTCGCCTTGCCAATCGATCACGCCACCGACTTCAAACACGATGATGCGCCGGCCCTCGGCCGCGAGCGCCGCCTTGAACGATCCGTCACCCTCGTGGGCCAGGGTCGTGACTTTGATCACGCGCCCGCCCCGCCCGCCGGGCGTATCGGCGCCGAAGCCGCTGAAGGCCATCGCGCTTCCGCCGGGCACCGTGGCCGGTTGCTGAGTCGCCGCGTGCAGAGGCAGCACCAGCCCGGCCGCGAGGGAGAAGAGGAGGAACGTTTTCATTTTGTCGATTGGTTCACCGCGATCCAAAACGGCTGCTCGTTGCCGGTGCGCACCTCGCGCACGGACTCTTCCTCGCGCAGCCGTTCGGCGCGCATCCGCGCCGGCTCGGTGCCGAGCAGGCGCTCAAACCCGGCGTTGTCGGCATACGCGTTTTCAAGATAGAACAGGAGTTCCCAGTGCATATTGAGATCGAGACGATGCTGCCGGCGGAAATCATATAAGGCCTGGGTCGTCTGCTTTTTCTCCTCCGCTGAAGCCGTCGAGCCCACGCCATTCGCCTTCGTGGCGCGATAAGTGACCCGGCTGTGCTCGTTGGCCAGCACCAGCGTCTGCACCCGCGCGCGTTCACTGGCGGTCAGGTCCCGGCTGAGTGCTTTCTGCAGCAGCGCATCCGTCTGGTCGAAATCCTCTTCCCGATACATCAAGCCCGCGAGGTTCGCCATTTTGTTGCGCAATAGCTTCATGCCCGGCGTGAGGTCGGTGATGCGGTCGAGGTTGGGCATCACCCGATCGTTCCAGATCTGCTGCCAATATTGCTGGTAGGCTTTTACGTCGTCGCGAGCGTTACCGTAAGTCCCGCAATATTCGTTTTCCCAATCCGCGAAAGAGCGCTCGGGCCGGTAAAAACCACGCGCCATGATATAATTGGTCATGCCTGAAATCGGCCAGAAGCCCCAGCACGTATCATAATCCGTGCCCTTCATGTTGAGGTAGTGGTTGACAAGCTGATAGTGGCCAAACATGTGCTGCTCAAAACCGAGCGGCAGACCCGTGTCCTGACACAGCGCATTGGTCCGCATATAAACATCCGTGGCATTGGCATTCTTCCACCCGCGGACGTAGGCCTCCATCTCCGGCAGGGTTTCGGACAGATTCGGCAGCAGGAACGTAATCACGCCATCGTCCAGGCGCTCCCGCCGGGGCGGCTGATTGTAGCGGCTGTAGGCATAGAACACCACGCGGGCCTTAGGATCGTAATGCGCGCGGGCTTCGCGGAGCACCGCGTTGGTGAAATGCACGTAGCGGTCGGTCAACATCCGGTCCTCGACGTCGAGATTTTCCTCGCCCGGCAGCAGCACATCGAGCGCCTGGCAGTCCGGACAACGGCAGAAATTGCGACTGTCGTTTTCGCAGGCATTGATGACCAGCCCGCCGCCCGCCGCGTAATGATCCTTCACGACCTGTTTGACCAACGCCGGATTGCTCACGCACATCTTCACCCGATCGGCCAGTTTCTCTGACGCCGGCCCGCGCTTGCCGTTTTTGCCGAGCGCAAAATATTCCGGGTGCGTCGCGCCATACTTGGCCCACCACTTCCGAAAGGCGTGGCCGTAGGTGAAATCGAGGCTGCTGCCCATGCGCATCCGCTTTTGCCAGACACGCTCATCCAACTGACGCGCCTCAAATTCCTTCGCGGAAAACTGCATGTCCTTCGGCACTTCGCCTTCCTTTAACGCGCGATCGCGGAGGTCTTCTTTATACGCGGTGCGCATGTGGCGTTGCACCAGTTGCGGCACCCACTGCCCCTCGCTCACCGGGAGCACCAGCACCTTTTGCGGCGTGTAGGTAATGCCGGCGAGACCCGGTTCGATCCAGTGCACCCCGAGGGCGTTCTCCAGAAATTCATAAACGGCATACAGCGTGCCCGCCTGGGTCTTGCTCGCCATGGCGATGTCGCGCGCCGTGCCGCCGCCGCGAAGGGCCTTCTTGTTCACGGCATCCCGCCCATACAAGAAAATGCCTTTCGGTGTGACGACCCAGCGCCCTTCCTCGACCTCGAGCGATGTCTTCACGTTGGGCGGGAGGAGCCCCACGCCGATCGGAAACTGTCCCGCTTGGGGGCGCTTCACCACGGGCACGTCGCAACCCGTGATCAACTTCAAGTGGAACTGCAGTTCCTCCACCGCGTAGTCGATCACCGCCGTTTTTTTGGCCGGCACCACGATGACGCAGCTCGACGGGTTGATCTTGATCGTGGGGTCTTCACTTTTCGCCCGCAGCGCGGTGGTTCCAAGCGAGATGGCTGCCAGCAAGCAGCACAGGAGTTTATTTAGAGAATTCACAGATATTGTATTGGGGTTGCCCGGTCGCACAATGACGGCCGTCGCCGGCCGTGATTACGTCGGTCAGGGATATAATTCCGGCGCTTGTTTCGTTTCGGTCCCAAGCGTCCAGCTCAAGTCCTCGACCCATGCCTCGTGGTTGAAATTTGCGATGCCGCTGAATTCATGCGCGCGACGGAATGCCAGCAGTTCCGCCAACGCCTCCTTGCCTTCCGGCGCGGGTCCATCCGGCCGGGCCAACGACAGCAAGCCGGCCACCCGCGAACTGAGCTTCGCGTGCACTAAACCAGCCTGCAAAAACGCCACGCGTTCCGCCGCCGTGCGGTCGTCGGCGCAGGCCGCCGCCGCTTTCGCGAGCATCGCTTCGCCCGCGGCAAAGCACTCCGTCGGATAAACCGCGTGCGCCGCTTTCGCCCAAGTGCGCCACCGCGAGGCGTGCAGGCTATCGAACGCCTCGTTGATCTGCGCGCGATGCCCCATCGTATAATTTTCCCAATAGTCGAAATACGCCTTCACCTCGGTCGCCGCTGGACCGAACGCCGCGTAATATTCGCTCAAGAGTTCGTCGGGATCCGCATCCGGCCGCGTATGCAGACGCATCAAGAGGTAGAGGTCCGGCCCTTGCGTCGCCCACTGGCCTGTCAACGAGTCGAAATCTGTCGCCACCATGCCGTTTCTCACCTCCGACTGGAAGTCGTCGGCGAACTGGTGGGCGAAGATGAACGGCATGCAGTAGCCGTCCAAAAAGTAGTTCGTGCGCGAGAAGAGCCGCGCGCCTGTGTCCGCCCAACCGCGCCATTGCCGCTTGAACCAAGCGTGCTCCTCCGGGCTGCGGGGATACCACCCGCCAGAGGGACAGTAACCGAGCAGGATGTGATCGTTTAACTTTATTCCCGAAGTCGGGGCCTGAAAGTAGTTGAAATACACATAGCCGACCACGGTCGCATCCGGATCGTGCTTCGCCGCGAGCTGCTGCACCGCCAGCCAGAAATGGGCGTAGCGGTCGGAAACGAAACGCGCCCCAAACACCTTCGATTTGGGCGAGTAGAATTTCATCGCATCAGCGGGCACCGGCCCGTCCCACGCCCGGCACCCTTCGCATTCGCACAGACCGAGAATGTCGTTCTCGACCGCATTGATATAATGCGGATTCGTCCCCGTGGGCTTCGTGCGCTCCGCCTGCCATAGGTCCACAATTTTCTGCTGCAACCCCGGCTCCGACACGCTCATCGAAAAGCGCCCGCCGGGTTTCATCGGCCCGCGCTTTCCATTCACCAATTGGAACCATTCGGGATGGTCCTCGCCGTATTTCTCCCACCAGTCGGTGAACGCGTGATGATAAGTGATCACCGTCCCGCGCCCCATGCGGCACCGGCGGAGAAAGACCGATTGCTCATGCGCATACTTTTCCGCTGCCGCCGGCGTAAAGCCGAGCGCCGGATGGTCGCTGGTGAATCCCAGGCCCGGACGCACGAGGCGCTGAAAAAAGCGCGGGGCGACAGTTTCGTCCCAGTCGTGCGCCACAACTTCGTGCCGGACCGGCACGAACGTGCCGAGCTCTCCCGGCCACAGCCAACGCACGCCGAGTTCGCGTTCCAGCCATTCATACACGCCAAACATGGTCCCTCCGGGCGTGTTCATATTGAGCGGATCGCCGGGCGGAATTTCCGGCGGATTGTAAAGCGCATCGGACACCGCATGCTCTCCGGCGCGCGTGCCCGGCCCGCCCCGACGAAGATCGCCTCCTACGATGTAGACATCGGGACCGATCGTTCGAAGCACGAATGTTTCCGGCGCCAGGGCTGCGGCATCGATCCCCGCGTTTTCAGCGGCGCGCGTCGCTCCGAGGAAAAAATGGGATCCGTCGCCGGGCTGGCCGTCGGCTTCGGTCATGATCGGCAGCGTCACACCCGAGGCTTTCGCAATATGCTCCACCAACTCTTGGGCGGCATAGCGCACGACCGGCGAAGCATCGCCCGGCACCACCACCGTCGCGCGCGCCTGACCCGCCGCGACAATCGGCCGCTCAGACCCGCAGGCGATCTGGACGGCGAAGAGCGCGCCGGCCAGCACCAAGGCCCAGCCGCGGCGCGGATGGAGTTCGAAAGAACCTTTCATCCCCGGTCACAAGTCGAAGCTGGCAGTGAGGAGAAACATGCGCGGGTCGACGACGCGGTAGGCGGAAATCGTCCCGTCCGGCCACGCGGCGAGCGGCTGCAAGCGGCCGTCTTCCTGCACGTTCTTCACGTTGAGCTGGAAGCGGGCGTTGATCCGCCGACCCGCGAACAATTTCATCTGGTAACCCAAGGTGAGATCAAACGCGAGATGCGACTCATCGTAGATCGGCCGCGACTTGTCCAATTGGGTGTAAACGCCGGTGGAATCCTTGATGCCCCAGTAACCGATGGCGCCCTTATCCTGCCACCGCACCGCGCCACCGATGCTGACGGCTTTCCACACCGGATTGTCAGTGATCCCTTCCAACCGGTAGTTGGTGAGGAAGCGGGCACTATAGCGGCGGATTTGCGGCATGCTCAGACCTTCCTGCGCGATGGCGATCGCCAGCGGCTGGGAGACGTTTTTCCCGTCGTAATAGATTTTCGCCGAGCCGACGTTCGGGCCGTCGTATTGATATGTATACCAATTGGTCGGCGCGCCGGTCGGGTTATCGATCGTCGCGGGCGGAGCCGGATCGACGACGCTCTCCCAGACAGGCATGCGCTCGTTGATATAGTTCAGGAGGCCTGACGCGATTTTGGCCTGAATCGACTCCTGTTGCGTCACATTGCCCTTCATCGTCCAGAAACGCGTGGGATTATAATTGAATTCAATCTCCGTGCCGCGGGCCAGCGTATCCTCGGGTTCCGCGAGGTTGAGGCCCTCCTCGTCCAGCCGGGACATCTGGTCGATAAAGTCCGGACTGAGGTGCATCACACTGGCGACCTGCTGGCGCAACTGGTCGACGGTGATGCTCGGATTCTGCGCCACGATCCATTGGCTTGCCCGGTTCTGCAGCGCAAACGCGCGCGAGGCCGTGCCATCGTAGATGTCGATCGCGAGCAGGCGATTCGCAATCGTGGAGGACGTCCCGCGGCGATTTCCGATCGTGCGATTCTCGTATTTGTTCACGCGGATATTGAACTTCGAGTCGAAGAGATTCACCCAGACGCCATAGTCTTTGCCGAGGCCGGTGGGATTGGGCACGCGGTTGCCGTGCAGGTCGATCGCCGGCACGTCCGGCAGGAAGCTGTCGGATTTGTTGCCGTAAAAGCTGATGCCGTTGAACCACGTCAACGAGCTTAGCCACGCGCCCGCCTTCGTGCCGCTCAGCCACGGGAGCGGCCGCACCACCACGCCCTTGGTCGTCGTCGAACCTTGGTTCGTCACCCAATCGGAATTCCATTGTTCGTCCCACGCATAGTCATGAGACAAACCATCCGTCTTCATCTTCGGCAAAACGCCGGAACGGTCGTAAATATTATCCCGCCGGAAGCCGAACGTGGGCACGATGCTGTCGCGGATGAGATGGCTTTGCAGCACCACACCCGAGGTCTTCTGAATCTTCAGGTCGTTGTTGGCGCCACCAGTGCCGTCGAGCGATCCGGCGAAACCGAGTTGCGTCGGCTCGTGATAGAAGTTCCCCGTCTTCGCATCGCCGTAGGTGAAGTCATAAACGCCGGGCGAAAACGACCGGGGCGCGTAGTCGATATTGTAGTCCTGATTGTCGCCCACGTAATACATGTAGTAATTGCGCGAACCGACGGGGGAGTTTTTGTTATAGAGCTCCGATCCGTAGTTCGTGGTAACGCCGCTGCTGGTGGCACGATTGACGCCGTAGGGCAGCCAGACGTGGTCGTCCAGCATGGCGGGTTTGTAAACGTAGCGGCGTGTTTCGTAATGCTTGTATTCCTGAAACGCCGAGAGCTGGTGCATGCCGAGCCAGTGCCACCAACCTTTTTCGCGCCGCAGATCGAGTTTGTAGGCGAGCTGCGCCCGATAGGTGTTGTTGGTGAGCGGAGTCTCGCGCAGGCTCGCGTCCGGAATCGAGATGAAGGGGCGGCCGAGGTTCGGATTTTCGCTCCCGTCCATCCGCCGGCGATTCACGTCGATCAAATAGTAACCATAGGGTTTTCCGTAGGGCGTGTCCTGGGTCAGCTTGGACGTCTCGCGAAACCATCCCGCTTGCAACGCCACCAGATTCATCGGCGTATCCAGAATCGTTTGCGTCAGCTGAATCAAAGACTGGCCGGTGCGGTTCCACTCTTTGTTGATCGAGGCCAGATTGACGTTGCGCCAGTCGTAGTCAGTCAGCGGCGGAGCGCCCTTGATGAGACCGGCATTGCCCGCGCCAAAGCTGGGCACCACATAGTTGTAAGCCGCCTGACTCGTCTTCGCATTATTATCCCACGTCGCCGGATTGTTGTCGAAGGGGCCAAGCGGGATCGGAATGCCCAGCGGGCTCATCGGCTTGCCATTCGTCGGCGTCGCGGTCCCCCGCGGCGTGGTCCAATAGTCAACGCCGCCGCCGTCGAGGAAGAGCAGGGAGTTTCCGCGGCCGGTATTTTGATACAGTGTCGTGAAATAGGAAGGCAGCTTGCCGGCGGCATTGGTATAGCGCACGGAGCCGTCCGCATTGTAGGCGGTATTGGTCACCGGGTCCCACGTCGGCATGCCCGCCGCCTTCCAGTCCTGCGTGCCATCGCGCGGGGTCAGCGTGTTCGCCCTGATGCCGGAATAGCGATAGTCCAAATAGGACGCGGTCACCACCGTCCCCTTGAAGGGCTGGTATTTCACCATGAAGTTGTAACGCTCGGTGTTCGTCCCCGAGGGCTTCAGGTGATAGCCCGTGTGCATGAACACCTGGCTCACCCGCACCGCCAGTTTGTTCTTCAGGATGACTTTGTTGGTGTCGAACGACTCACGGTAGCCGCCGAAGCTGTCCGCCCGAAACTCGATTTTTGTTTTGTCTTTGTTCAGGTTGCCGGTCGCCGCGACCACGTTCACCGTGCCGGCCGGACTGCCGAGACCGAAGATGCTGGAGTTGGGCCCGCGGGAGATCTCCACGCCCTCAATGCCCACTTTGTCGATCGGCACGCGGCCGGCCGTCTCAAAATTGCCGAGCGCGATGTTCGCGCTGCCGATGCCGCGGATGCGATTGGCCGAGCCCGGCGAGGTGCTGGAGTTGTCGTTGATATTGCCGCTCGTCTCGACCGTGAAATCGGTATACTCGTTCAACCCCTCCGTGCCCGCCTCGTAGCTGAAGATATCGTTGATATCCAGCATGGCAAAATCATCCATCTGATCGAGCGTCACCACGGTGACGGAAGACGCGAGATCCTCCACTTTGCTGTTGAGGCGCGTGCCCGACATGGCGTTGGAGCCATAATACCCGTCCTTCTCCTCCTTCACCGTAAACGGGTCCATCTGCTGCACCGGTTCGCGCGTGGCATGCCCGGCCGCTTCCGGGTTCGTCAGCACCGCCTGACGCACGGCACGATCATCGTCGGCCTTTTTGGCCGCCAACTCATCCGCGTCGAGCCGGCCATTCTTGTTGGTGTCGTATTTGGCGAGGTCTGCCGCGCTGGGGGGAGTCGCGGTCGACGGGGCGCCCTGCGCGACGGCGGCGATTGCCAGGAGCGCCGGGATGAGGATGAACCGACCTGTCGGCCAACGGAACAAACGGACAGGAGAAACTGAAACGGCGGGGGATGGAGTCATGGCTGATTTTTTGAAAGGGGGGGGGCGCGAAGGAAGGGAGGAAACCAAGAATGGCGATCTAAACTTGCACGGGCGGCTGCGGCGGCGCAGGCCGGGCGGGAATCGAACCATTCCCGATCATGGCACACCCGGCGGACACGCACTGACCGAGGGAGCACGAAGTGACGGGGATAGCGGGGCCAACCAAGACATGGTCCAGCATGTGCAGGATGGTTCGCGTTACCCGCAAAACAAATGAGGTCGCATTTCGTGCCCGTTGAACAAAAATGCTGGTCCGCGGCACGCGAGCCGCCTCGCCCACCGTCCGTCACGCCGAGCCCAGTGTGAGCGCGCAGCAAAATCACGCCGTCGCGGCAAGATGCTGGGCGTTTGGTTTTGGCGCGGGCCGCCCGCTCTCCATCGTCCGTTTATGGCGACTGTCCTGGCTCCCGCACTCGATCGGCCCACGCTGATGGTGACTCCCTCCGCACGGATCCTTAAACGCTTCTATTTTATCGAACGTGAGTTGATCCGCCAGCAAGCCGGCTGGCTGCCCGCCGTCACGCATTGGGAAACCAAACTCCTGCTGCCGGAGTTGATGTGGGAAAACTCCCTGCTCGCCCGCGCACTCCGCGAACGCGTCCTCGAACTTCGCTACCCTGAACGCCGGCTGACGATCGACGAAGAGGGCGCCGTGCTCAGTTTTTTCCAACGTCTCGCCAACGCCCCCTCCGCCGAGGCCTTCGTGCTCGCGCTCGGACGCGCGGTGCGGCCGTTGCTGCGGCGCGCGTATCAGGACTACCTCTCCGTGTCCGACCACTTGGACGACGGCCCGACGCAATTCCTGTTGCGACACGGCCTGACGGATCTGGACCACCAAATCTCCCGGCTCGAACAAGTGAGCGGCGCCGCCCTCGCGGCCGCGTCTCCGGCTGTCGTCGACGATGCCGCGGCCTGGTGTCGCGCCGTCAGCGCCGCGCTCGCCGAGGCCCTCTCGCCGCCCCTGTGGGCAGACGCCGCGGAAGACGCAGCGTTCGCGGCGCCGCAACTCGCCGCCCTTGAACGCCCGTTTCAAATCTCGCGCACCGGTGGGCGCGATGCGCGCTTTGATCGCGTCGCCTTCGCCTGGCCCGACCGCCACACGCCCGCCCCCGCCGGCGAGGGCCTTCGCTTGCGCGCCCGCCAGGCAATCCATCACGTCAACGAAGTTTGGGCCGCCGAGATGGCCGCCGCGTGCCTCTACGACTTCGCTCCGACCGCCCCGCACGAGTTCATCGAGGACGCCGCCCGCTGGTGCTACGACGAAATCCGCCACTGCCGCATGGGCTACGAGCGGCTCAAGCGCTGGGGCTTCACCGACTCTGAGATTCCGCTCGACTCCTTCTCCTACGACGCCGGCGCCGACCTCGCGCCCATCGTGCGTCTTGGCATCATTTTCTATTTCGAAGCCACGTTCATCCACACGAAAAAGGAACGCACCGTTCTCTTCAGCGAACTCGGCGACCAGCTCAGCTCGCATGATATGGATTTCGATTGGGCTGACGAACTCATCCATACGCACTACGGCAAAAAATGGTTGGAAAAATTCCTCGCGACCACCGCCGGAGACGAAACGCTCAGCAGCCTCAAGGCCACGGCGCGCGAAGCCGTCTTCCAACGCCTCGCACGCGCGACGCCCGAAGACAAAGCCGCCACCGCGCAGGTCGCCGAACGCGCCATGGCGAAGATGGCGAAGTCCGCGGCCCTCAACTGAGCGAGCGCGCGCTCCCAGCCGCGCCGCGAAACACCTGCGCTCGCATGAGCGCGCATATCCCGCCCACGTAGCCCGCGGGCCAGACGCGCCGCTCCACGCTCAGTTCGCCACCGCGCGCCCGTCGCTCCACCGCAAACCCGTTACGTCCTTTCGCACGAGATTTCTTTCCGCTTCGCCGGGAAACGCGACGCGATCCAGCACGGCGCCGTCGACCTTTTCCAACACCATTGCGGGCCGCGCATCCGCGTGCGCCAGCCGCAGGTCCACCCGATCGAGCGACAGGTTTTTCACGTTCCGCGCAAAAAGCCCCCACGCCGGGCGCACACCGAGGCCGGATGGCTCCGGGTAATAAAACCGTTCGTCTTCCGGCACGCGCCCGCGCGCCTGCTCCGCCGTGCCGCCGCCGACGTAGTCGATCAAGATGTTGCTCAACGAAACATCTTCCACGGGATGCCCCGGCGTGCCCACGATGAGGATGCCGCCATCCGCCGCGACGGCGTGTGCGACGAGCGTATCGATCTTGATGCGCCGCGTCGTGCCGATCGCCGGTTGCTCCGGTCCGCGCTGCCGCCGGCCGAGGCGGATGAAAATCGGCGCGTTCGTGATGTCGCGCATCGTCAGTCCCGTAATCGTGATGTCTTCCATCTGCGCGCCATCCACCGCCTCCAGCGCCAGCCCGCGGCTGTAGTCGAACGTGCAATTCGACACCGTGATATTGCGAAATCCGCCGTTCGACTCCGTGCCAAACTTGATGCGACCGGTCGGCCCGCGTTCACCGAAATCCGCCTTGCGTCGCGTGCCATCGAGCAAGGTGCCCTCGGCAAAGCCGCTCACCTGGCAGTTCGTGATCGTGACATTCTCCGTCATCCGCACAAACCCCAGACCATAGCTGCTCTTCAGGCAGATGCCGTCGTCGTAAGGAGAATTGACGATGCAGTTCGAGACGCGCACGCCCTGACAGCAGTCGATATCGATGCCATCGCGGTTCGTATCGATGGTGAGATTATCGCAAGTCCAGTTGTCCACGCCGGTGGCCAGCACCGCAAAGTGGCCGCCATGATAGATCGTGAAGTCGCGGAAGATGACATTGCGGCAGTTCTTCAACGCGATCGCCTTGTTGCCCACGCCCGGCGGCAGCAGGTCGTCGCCCGGGTAGCCAAACGGACCTGTCTTCTGCGCGTGCAACGCCGCCTGAAACGCGGGCAGCGCGGCGAACGATAGTTCCGGCACCGCCGACTGCGTGCGTTCCTCCGGCAGCAAATCGCGCCGCACCCCGCCTTTCCCACGACTCAACCCACGCCCATAAATTCGCCCGGGGCCCACGATGCCAATGTCCACCAGCCCCTCGCCCCAAATCAAACTGTTGTGCCAGTGCGAATGACCAAAGTCCTGATATTGATCGGTGCCGGGATTCGCTTCCGGCGCATCGTATCCCTGCTCCAGGTTCGCCGGCGGTTCCGCCGCGACGATCGTAGCTCCTGGCGCCAAAAACAGCGTGACGTGGCTCCGCAACCGAATCGAAAACGTGAGATAATCACCCGCTAGAAACGTCACCACGCCGCCGCCCGCCCCCGCCGCCGCCGCGATTGCTTGGTTGACCGCCTCCGTGTCCAACGTCTTTCCGTCGCCCGCCGCGCCGAAGTCTTTCACGTCGAAATTTCCCGCCGCCGCCCGTGCGCCCGGCGCCAGCGCGACGACCAGCAGCAGGACTGCCACCGTCATGGCTCCACCGATTTTACGGCACGATTTCATCGGCCGGCAGGAAAACGTTGAGAAAGTCATCATGAGATCGCCGTTCGTAAGGGGTTGAAGGGATGGAAGACCACCGACCCCGATCCCGATTGCGAATCGTCCGGCAAATCACAACCGGGAAATCGCGCGGATCGCCGAGCTTCCGCGACCGCGCGCGACCTCGCTCACTGGCGAGATTCTCCGCGCAGATGATCCGCTAGCATTTTCGGTCGGATGACACAAAAGGCTGGCTCAATTCGGTTGTCTGCGCGTTCCGCCCTCGACTGAGTCCCCCGAAATCTATGGGCGAAACTCTCCGCCCTGCTCTGCCCTGCCCCCCACTTCGTCTCGCACGTTTTTCGCTTTATGAAATCGACCCGCCTTGCGCTCCTCGGCTTCGCCGCCGCCCTCCTCACCCCTCTCTCGCTGGTGCACGCCGGCGATGGCTATGCCAACGGCACCAGCGGCACCGACACGTGGAACGATGCCGCCGCGTCCCTCAAGTGGACCAGCGACGCGGGCGTGACCTTCGTCGCCCCCACTGCCGGCAACGTTTACCACACCAACGGCAACAACGTGAAAGCCGGCCAGATCGGCGTGCCCTCTGATTTGGGCGCCGCGGGCGCCACCACCTTTGCCGGCGATCAACTGATCGTCGACGGCTACAGCGCCGCCTCGGGCGGGACCAGCAATGCCACGGCCGGCAAACTGATCTTCGAGCAAGGCAACACCGCCAACAATGTTCAGGCCAGCGGCCCGCGCCAAACGCCCTCCAGCTACTACCGCGCCGAATACACCGCCAACATCGTCACCGCGCCGACGACCGGCGCGGACGTGCGCACCCTTCAAGGCAGCACCGGGTTGATCACGCTCAAGGGCACGTTGACGCTCAATGGCACGACGAATTTCTTCCTTCCGAGCAAGGTGAGCGACATGCGCTTCAACATCGAAGCCGCGCTGTCCGGGTCCGGCGATATCGTGATCAACGGCGGATCGGCGGGTGGCACCACCACCAACGGATTCGTGACCTGGGCGTTTGGCGACATGTCCCAGTGGCATGGCACCGCGATCACCGTGGCCAACAAGCACACCATCGCCTTCACCCAGAACACCGACTTTTACACCACCAACCCCACGCTCCAGTTGGATTTCTCCAACACCTCCGCAGGCTTTATCAACCTTTCGGCCAACGTTTCCGTCGGCAGCGGCAAGGTCAAGATCGCCACCGGCACCTCCAAGAATCCCGCGACGTTCACGCTGCTCGACGGCATTTATACGGTTTACGATCTCAATGCCCTCGCGATCGCCCAATCGGCGAGCGGAGCGCCTTACTCCGCCCAGACTTGGGCCAGCGAAGGCGCCGGCTACGACGCCGCCGGCACCACCTACAAACTCTACGTCGGCCAGGCTCTCCCCGCGACTGCACCGACCATCTCCACCCAGCCCGCCAGCAAGGCCGTTTTCGCCGGCAGCTCCGTCACCTTCTCCGTCGTCGCCACCGGCACCCCTGCGCCAACGTATCAATGGCAGAAGGACGGCTCGCCCTTGGCCGGTAAAACCGACGCCAGTCTCTCGCTGACCAACGTTTCTTCCGCCGAGGCCGGCGACTACGCCGTCGTCGTCACCAATGTCGGCGGCACCGTCACCAGCAATGTCGCCACGCTGACCGTGCAAACTGTCGCGGTTGCCCCGAGTTTCACCGCCCAGCCGCAAAGCAAAACCAGCTACGCAGGCACGACCGTCACGTTCACCGCCACCGCGACCGGCACCCCCGCGCCGACTTACACGTGGCAGCTCAACGGCACCGCCATCGCCGGCGCGACCACCGCGACTCTCACGCGCTCCAGCATTTCCGACGCCTCCGCGGGCACCTACACCTGCGTTGCGACCAATAGCGCCGGCTTCGCCACCAGCACGGGGGCCGTCCTCACCGTGACGCCCCTGCCGACCGGCGTGCAGGCTTACGCCAATGCCAACGCCACCGGTTCGAGCGACAACTGGAATGCCGCCAAGGACGCCGTGCAATGGACCTTTGATGCCGGCACCACCTACCTCGCTGCTTCCACCGGCAACACCTACCACACCAACGGCTACACGATCCGCGCTGGTCACGCCGCCACGGTGGCGCCCCTCGCTCCGGGCGTCTCCACCTTCAACGGCGCCACGCTCGTCGTTGACGCTTTCAGCTCCGCTTCGCAGTTGACCGACAATTCTGCGGCTGGCGGCGGCACCTTGAATTTCGAGCCCGCCTCCACCGGCGCCGGCCCGCGCCTCTCGCCCACGTCGACCACGCGCGCGGCCTTTACGGCGAACATCGTCACCACCGCCACCCCTCTCGTCGATCAACCGCGCAACATTCGCACCAACACCGGTTCCGCCACGCTCGACGGCACCTTGGTGCTCAATGGCAAGACCGTCTTCAGCATCCCCGGCAGCGTGACCGACGTCTTGTTCGATATTAATTCGCCTGTCACCGGCGCCGGCAGCATCGAGCTCAGCGGCGGCTCGTCTGGCGCCGGCACCGCCAACGGCTTCGTCACCTGGGCTTTTCACAACTTGAATGGTTGGACGGGCGCGAGCCTCGCCGTGATGCACCATCACACCGTCAGCTTCGCCGGCCCGACCGATCTTTACCGCACCAACCCGGCCGGTGCGGTTGTCTTGGGCTCCACGAGCTCCCCTTCCTCCGGCTATCTGAACATCCAGGCAGATGTCTCGTTCGGCAGCGGTAAGCTTTCGATTATCACCGGCAGCGCGACCACGCCCGTGACCACCGTCATTCCCGACAACACCTACACCGTCGCGAGCCTCAACGCCTACGTCGCCAACGTCGTCGCCGGCACCTCCGGCGGTTATGTCGACCTGCCGCTCGCCAGCGAAGGCCCGACCAACACCACGACGCCGAACTACAGCGGCACCACCTACCGCATCTACGTCGGCAGCGGCCTGCCGAATCAGGCGCCCACGATTTCGACGCAGCCGCAGGGTGCGACCGTCCTCCTCGGCGAAACCGTCACGCTCACCGTCGCGGCCGACGGCAGTCCGGCCCCCACGTTCCAATGGCAGAAAGACAACGTCGCGATCGCCGGCGCCACCGCCGCCACCCTCACGATCGCCTCCGCCCAAGTGACCGATAGTGGCACCTACACGGTCGTGGCGACCAACGCGGTTTCCAGCGTCACCAGCAGCGGCGCGCTCGTCACCGTCAACCTGCCGCCGGCGCCGCCATTCACCGCGCAACCCGCCTCGCTCACGCAAAACGCCGGCACCACCGCCACGTTTACCGCCGCCGTCGCCCCCAGCGCGTTCGCGCCGACCTATCAGTGGCAGAAAGATGGCAGCGATGTGGCCGGAGCCACCTCCGCCACGTTGACGATTGCCAACATCCAAGCCGCGCACGCCGGCAGCTACACCGTGATCGCGACCAACGCCGGCGGCTCCACCACCAGCACGGCTGCGACTCTCGTCGTGACTCCCGCCGCCCCGACCGTCGAACCCGCCGCCCCGCTCACCGTCGGCGCGGGCAGCCCGATCACGCTCACCGCCGTCGCACATGGCACGGAACCGTTCACCTACACGTGGGCCAAGGATGGCGTCATCATCGCGGGTGCGACCGACGCGACCTACACGATCGCCAACGCCCAGGCGTCTGACTCCGGCATCTACACCTACACGGCGACCAACTCCGTCGGCACCGCCATGAGCGCGGACGCCCAAGTCGTCGTCAACGCCGTCTCCTCGACCTATCTCTCCAACGTCTCCGTGCGCGTCACCACCACGCCGACGCAGACGCTGATCATGGGCTTCGTCGTGGCCAACGGTTCTAAACCGATCCTCGTGCGCGCCGCCGGCCCGATGCTCAACACCTTCGGCCTCACCGGCGCTCCCAATCCTTCGGTTACGCTGTTTGATTCTTCGACGAACCCCGCCACCAGCGTAGCCGTCAACGACGACTGGTCGCTCTCGTTGAAAAATAAAATCGCCGAGCTCGGTGCGTATCCCTTCGCGGATGGCAGCAAAGACGCTGCACTGTTGCAGACCATCACCGGACCCCACACGGCGAACGCCATGGGCGGCGGCAGCGGCGCCCTCCTCGCCGAGGCCTACGACGCCGGCACCAACAACGGCCCGAAACTCGTCAATGTCTCCGCCCGCTTCAACGCCGGCACGGGCAACGACGTTCTCATCGCCGGGCTGGTCATCGCCGGCACCGGCCAGCAATGGGTGCTGATCCGCGCCATCGGCCCGACCCTCGCAGACTTCGGTGTCCCCGGCACCCTCGTCGACCCGAAGGTCGAGGTTCACCACACCGTGAATCAGGCCGACGTCATCGTCGCCTCCAACGACAACTGGGACGCCGCGCTCGCGACGGAGTTCTCCCGCCTCGGCGCCTTCCCGCTGACCGCAAACAGCAAAGACGCCGCCCTCCTCGTGCTGCTCGATGCTGGCGCCTACACCGTCCAAGTCTCCGGCGTGAACGGCGGCACCGGTGAAGCGTTGGTCGAAGTTTACGACGCGACTCCCTGATCGCCGGCCACACTCGCCCTCGCCTGACCGAAGCGGCAATCGCGCTCCCGCGCATTGCCGCTTCGCTTTAGGCGCGACGCCCGCTCCGCCTTATTTTCCCCATGAACTTTCGGACCGGCTTGTGCGTTCTCGCCTGCCTGCTCGCTCCCGCCCTCCGCGCCCAGATCGCCGCCGGCTCGGACCCCGTTGGCATCCTGTCGTATGACGTTCCCCTCGGACTCTCCGGCCTCAGCCTTCCGCTGATTCCACAGGAAATCATCGCCGCACCCGTCGTCGCCAACGCTGGCTCCGTCCTCACCTTGGCGGCCGCGGCCGGCAATGTCGGCGCGCAGTTGCAGAGCGGCGCCGCCTACTACGTTGAAATCCTCAGCGGCCCCTCCGCCGGTGAACGCTTCGAGGTCGACACCGCGGCGACGATCACAACCGCTAACGCCACCGTCGTCCTCGTCCTCGGCGGCGCCTCGCACAGCACCGCGCAGCCGGTCGACCACGCGCTCGTGGGCGCCCGCGCCGCCGTGCGCGCCGGCGTCACCCTCGAAACACTCGCCGCCCAATTTTCTCCCGCCCTCACAGGCTCCGATGATCCCGCCCTCGCCGACGGGGTGCGCCTCTACGGCGCCGAAGGTTTCACGAGTTACTACCTGCGCGCCGATGGTGCGAGCTGGGCCACGCTCAACAATCCCGCCGACCAGCGCACCCTCGTCCTTCCGCCCGATGTCAGTCTCGTGCTCGACCTCAAATCGGCGCCCCGCCAGCTCGTGCAGTTGGGCGGCGTCCGCACCAACGTTTTTCGCGTGAACTTGCGCGCGGGTTACCAGGCGTTCGCCACCGGATTTCCGGTCGACCTGACGCCCGCGCAAGTTGCCGCCGTCGTCGATATCAACCAACCCGCGTCCGCACGCTGGACCGCTGCGAACGACGCAGCCGCCGCCGACAACCTCGAGATTCTCGATCTCCCCGCCCGCAGTTTCCTGCGTTATTATTTGCGCGCCGATGGCCGCAGCTGGCGGCGGCTCGGGCAGACGACCGACTTCGCCGACCTCCCACTTCTTCGCACCGACAGCATCATCATCGTGCGCCGCACTCTCGCCGATGCGACTTATCGCATCGCGCCGCCTTTCTCTCTGTAACGCGCGCTCCGTGCTCTCATGAACAAATTTCTGCGCGTTGCGTCCTTTTGGTTCGGCAGCGTTTTAACCACCTTCGCCACCTCCGTCGGTCTTTCCGACACCGCGACCCTCGTGCAGGGCCGGAGCGGCACGACGTGGGACGATGCCACCGTCGCCCTCGGCACCTTCGACGATGGGTTCGTGCCGACCGCGCAAAACCGCGCACAATGGGCCAGTCATTGGTTCACCACGTCGACCGGCTACTACGCCTCCGCCGGTGGCGCCTCTGAAGTGAGCGCCGAACTTGTTCTGGCCGACAACGTCGCAATCCCCGCCGGCCAGCTCCTCTACGTCTGGATCACCCACGGGTCCGAAGCAGGTTTATACAGCGACGCCGCCTGGACAGCGCCCGTCGCCTCCACGCTCGGCCTCAGCCACACCTTGCACTTCAGCGCGCAAACGGTGGCGATCTTCGGCGCGTTCGACGGCGCTCACCTCGTGGCGGCCACCGCCTCCACGGATCTGTCGATCGTCACGCAGCCCGCGACTCAATCCGTCACCGCAGGTGACTCGGTGACGTTCACCGTCGTCGCCGGTGGCACCGCGCCCTTCGCGTATCAATGGCACAAAGATGGCGTCGATCTCGCTGGTGCGACCAACGCCACCCTCCTCCTCGCCAGTGTTACCAACGCGGATGCCGGCGAATATCAAGTGAGCGTGGCGAACGCCGCCGCTGCCATCACCAGCGACGCCGCCACGCTCACGGTCGCCACGGCGCCCCTCATCGTCGACGATCCGCAATCGCAGACCGTGCCGCCGGGAGGCAGCCTCACGCTCACCGCCCATGCCGAGGGCGTCGCGCCCTTCACCTACCAATGGTTCAAAAACGGCGTGCCGATCCCCGGCGCGACCGACGCCACCTTCGCCATCCCTGCCGTGAGCTCGGGCGATGCGGGCAGCTATATTGTTCGGATCACCAATTCGCTCGGCACCGCGTATAGCGCCGCCGCGCTCGTGGCGGTAAACTACGGCCCTGCGCTCTCCAACCTTTCCGTGCGCGGCGGCATGACCGCCGGTCAAACGCTCATCACCGGCTTTGTGGTCTCGGGTGGCACGAAGCCCGTCCTCGTGCGCGCCGCGGGACCCGCCCTCAATGCGTTCGGCCTCGTCGGTGTCGCGGATCCACGGCTCGTTTTATATGATGGCGACACCGTCGTCGTCACCAACGACGATTGGCCGGCGTCGCTCGCTCCGACCTTCGCTTCACTCGGCGCCTTTCCCTTCGACCCCGACAGCAAGGACGCCGCCCTCATGGAATCGATCAGTGGCCCGCACACCGCGCACACCAGCAGCACCGGCGACGGCACCGTGCTGGTCGAAGCCTACGACGCCGGCTCGAGCAATGGCGTCGCGTTGAGCAACCTCTCCGCGCGCTATCATGTCGGCACCGGCAACGATATCCTCATCGCCGGCTTCGTGCTGAGCGGCAGCGGACCACAACGGATCTTGATCCGCGCCGTCGGCCCGACACTCGGCTCCTTTGGCGTCACTGGCGTGCTGGAGAATCCGCAATTCAGCGTGTTTCTCGACGGTCAGTTGGTCGCATCCAACGACGATTGGTCCGCCGCGCTCACGTCCGTTTTTCAATCGGTCGGCGCCTTCAATTTCCTCGCTGACAGCAAAGACGCCGCGCTGCTTGTCACACTCGAGGCGGGCCACGGCTACACCGTGCAAGTGTCGGGTGTCGGCGGCGCCACCGGCGAAGCACTCGTGGAAATCTACACGGTGCCGTGATTATTTCGGCGCCCGACCGGCGCGGGAATGGAAGTCGGCACAATGCATCGCCGTGCAACCGACCCAATCGCTTCTCGCGCTCTTTCTCCGGGAGCGAGTGACTACGCGGGCACAATTTCGCACCGCATGCCTGCACGAACCCTTCACCGCCTTCCGTTGATCGCCGCCCTCGCGGTGATCGTGTTGGCCGGCCTCGTGGCCTATCGTGGCAGCTTCGCGGCGCCCTTCGTCTTCGACGATCTCTCGGCCGTGCGCGACAATCGCTCGATTCGGCAGCTCTGGCCACTAAGCGAACCACTCGCCCTCGCTCCGCGCACCGGCGGCTCGGGCGCTGACGGACGGCCGCTCGTCAACCTCTCCCTCGCGCTTAACTATGCGTGGAGTGGTCTCGATGTCCGCGGCTATCGCGTCACCAACCTCATCGCCCACATCCTGGCGGCTCTCGCCCTCTTCGCGCTCGTGCGGCGCACACTCACGCTGCCGAAAGTCGGCCTTCCTCCAGCCGACGTCACACTCGCCGCCGCCGCCTCGGCCTTGCTGTGGGTTGTTCATCCGCTGCAATCAGAGAGCGTCCTCATCGTCCAAAACCGCAGCGAAATCCTCACCGCACTCTGCTATTTTTTAACGCTGCTATTCGTCGCCCGCGCCGCCCTCGCGCCCCGCGGCACGCGATGGTCAACCCTCGCGATCGTCACGTGTCTCGCCGGGATGGCCTGCAAAGAAACCATGGTTTCCGCGCCCCTCGCCGCGCTGCTCTACGATCGCACGTTTCTCGCCGGTTCGTTCCGCGCCGCGTGGCGTCAACGCGGGCGGCTGTATCTTGCCCTCGCCGCCACGTGGGGACTTCTCGCCGTCCTGGTGTTGCAGCAGGACGGCCGTTCCGGCACCGCCGGATTTGGACTCGGCGTCACCGCTTGGAATTACCTGTGCACCCAGTGCGCGGCGATCGTCATCTATCTCAAGCTCGTCGTCTGGCCTTCGCCCTTGGTCTTGGATTACGGCCTTCCCATTGTTCGCGATTGGACCGCCGTCTGGCCGCAGGCGGCGTTGCTGGTCCTCCTCGGCGCGGCCGCCATCTGGGCGTTGCGGCGCTGTCCGCGCGCCGGCTTTCTCGGCTTCGTCTTCTTCGCCACCCTCGCGCCCAGCTCGAGCGTCATCCCCATCGTCACCCAAACGATGGCCGAACACCGGATGTATCTGCCGCTCGCGCCGCTGCTCGTGCTGCTCGTTCTCGGTCTGCGCCGGTTGTCTCGGTTTTGGTGGGCGCCCGTAGCCGCCGCCGTCCTCGGACTGACTGTGCTCACGGCGCAACGCATCCCTGCTTACCGCTCCGAACTCGCCCTCTGGACCGACACCGTGGCCCACGCGCCGGAAAACGCCCGCGCTCACAACAATCTGGGCAACATGCTGGCCGCCTCGCCTGCGGACTTGCCTGCAGCGATCGCGGAATTTCGCCGCGCGCTGCAGTTGCAACCCGACCACCTCGAAGCCCTCAACAATCTGGGCAACGCCTTGGTTCTCTCCGGCCCGGCCGGCGTCCCCGAAGCCATCGCCTGCTACGAACACGCCCTGCGGCTCGACCCCAACTACGCCTCCGCCCACAGCAACCTTGGCGAGGCGCTCGCCAAAGTCCCCGGGCGTCTCGACGAAGCCATCGCGCACCTCGAGCGCGCCGTCGCGCTGAAGCCGCAATTCCCCGAAGCGCAGTTCAACCTCGCGCTCGCTCTCGCGCAACGCCCGGGTTCCGCCCTCGCCGCAATCGCCCAATTCGATCTCGCGATCATCCAACAGCCCGAGCTCGCGGAGGCGCACTATTACCGCGCCAACCTGTTGCTCGCCCAACCGGGCCGCGTCACCGACGCCATCGCCGGCTATGAAGCGGCGCTGCGGCTAAACCCCCGCTACCCTGAGGCGCATCACAACCTCGGCACCGCGCTGGCCCGCACGCCCGGCCGGCTCGACGATGCCATCGCTCACCTCCGCACCGCGATCGAACTGAAGCCAGATTACTTCAGCGCCTTCCTTAACCTCGGCTTGATCTATGCCGAGCTCCCCGGCCACGAAACGCTAGCACGCACTCACCTCGAACGCGCCCTCGCTCTTCGCCCCGACTCCACCCGCACCCGCGCGGCGCTCGGTCGCCTGAATGCGCACCGCCGCCCCTGAACGCTCATGCCTTCCCGGCTTCTGCCCCGCAATTATGGAGTGGCGGTGGGGGGCCGGCCTGACCGAGGCAATCGAGCAGCAGAAAATCGCCGCGCGATTGCGCCCCGACTCTCTCCCTGACCACTACAATCTGGCCCTCGCACTTCTTCAGTCACCCGGCCGCGAACGCGAGGCCGAACGGGAATTGCAGGAAACAGTGCGACTCGCTCCGAATTTCGTCTCCGCCCGCGAAAACTCGCCGAATTGCAGGCACCGCCCGATCGACCAAAGGCGCCCGGTTTCATCTCCTCGGCACTGTCGGCCCTCCATCGACGAGCCGCCAAGCACCTTCGCTCACGTCCTCTAAGATGCGTGGTCATTACGCTTGGCCGCGCTAGACCGCGACTTTCTCATGTCATGCACTACCAATAAAATTTTGCGCGCTCCAACATTTACCCCATGAAAATCAATCGTCTCACCCTCCTATCCGGACTAACCGCCTGCCTCGCTTCGCTAGCCAACGCTCAAACCGATTATTACGCTAACGGCGCTGCCGGCACGAGCGACAACCTAAATAGTTCCCAAAACAACAAGTGGACGCTGGGCGGCACGCCCGCATACGTCGCAGCCAACACAACCCCCGGCAACGTCTATCACACCAACGGCTGGACGCTGCGCGCCGGCCGCATTGGCACAACAGTTGATCCCCAAGGCTCCTTTACTTTTAACGGCTCGTCGCTGGTCATTGATGACTACGCTGCAGGCTCTAGCCTGAACAGCAACACGACCCACGGTGCGGTCATTTTCGAACTGGCCTCGGTGCTCGCCGGACCGCGCCTCAGCCCCGCCACCTACACGCGTGGCAGCTACACCGTCAATCTCACCACCGCGCCGCTGTCCGCCACGATGACTGCCGGCGCTGCCTCGGCGGCTAATTCTCTGCGCATCATTCAGGCCAGTAACGGTGTCACGACAATCAACGGCTCTCTCACCCTAAACGGCGACACTCAGTTCAAAATCGGAAGTAGCATCACGGACATGTTAGTGAAAATCGACGCGCCCATCACAGGTTCCGGGCGCATTGAAATGAGCGGTGGCTCGGCAGGTGGCCAGATGGAAAATGGTTTCGACACGTGGGCAGTAAGCGACATGAGCGGGTGGACAGGTGGGCTGATCAACGTCGTCAACAAGCACACGATCTCGTTCACGAACGACACGGATTTCTTCACGACTAACCCGAACGCGGTGATCAATTTCGGCACCACTTCTAGCGGTTTTCTCAATCTCCAAGCCGACGTTTCCTTTGGAAGCGGCAAGGTTTTCATCAATGGCACCTCTTTAGCCGACGGTTCCTACACTGTCGACATGCTAAACACCCCTTTCACAAGCGGAGTAAATGGGCTTTACGGCCAGACATTAACGAACGGCCACATTTCGCTTTTCGCCAGTGAAGGCGCGAACTTCGGGACGGTGGGCACAACCTACAAACTCTACGTGGGCTCGTCGATCGCCTCCGCGATTCCCGAGCCTTCCACCTACGCGGCGGTTGTCGGTCTCTTCGTCCTCGCCGGCGCGGCCTATCGCCGTCGCCAACGTCAACGCTGACACTCGGCGCCATCTTCGCTTCATCGGCCCAAACCTTCATTGGTTTGGGCTTTTTTTTTCGCCGGTGTTTTTCATCCGACCGCAGTCTTCAGGACACCTCCTCCGCCACTGAATCAGTTCCCCGCAGCACCGCCGCCCCAACGCCTCGTTGCATCTCCCTGCGCCTCTCCTAACCTGCCCACTCGCTCGCCCTGCCACGGCCTTTGGCCCTCGCGCCAACTTTGTTCACCTCGCCCCGCTATGTTCTCCGCGTCTCCTCCCCTCTGCTTCCTCCTCGGCTTCGCCTTGACGCTCACTTCCGCCGCGTCCGCGCAACTCCCCACGTCAGCCCCCATGCGTCCCTTGGTCGATCTCCACACCGGCTATTTTCCGTTTCACGCGGAGAACACCACGTCACCCGCCGCTTGGTCCGCCCGCCGCGCCGCGATTCGCGAACGCGTGCTCCTCGCCGCGGGGCTTTTCCCGCTCCCTACCAAAACGCCCCTCCACGCCGTCGTGCATGGCCGCATCGAACGCGACGACTACACCATCGATCGCGTCTTCTTTGAGTCGTTTCCCGGCCATTACGTCACGGGCAACCTGTATCTTCCCAAGTCTCTCCCCGCCGGCGCGACGATGCCCGGCATCCTCAGCCCGCATGGCCATTGGCCCGACGGCCGCTTCATGGATTTCGGCGCCAATTCCTCCGCCGTCAAAGAGCAACTCGCCACCGGCGCGGAGCGTTTCGAGAGCGGCGCGCGAGCCTTCCTCCAGGCCCGCTGCGTGCAACTCGCGCGCATGGGCTGCGCCGTGTTCATCTACGACATGCTCGGCTACGCCGACAGCCTCCAGGTCGCCGCGCATCGCGACCACCGCCGCGACGAGTTGTGCGGCGACGAACCCGGCACCTTCGGCCTGCTCAGTCCGATGGCGGACCTGCGTCTCGAATCCAACTTCGGCTGGCAAACGTGGAACAGCATTCGCGCGCTCGACTTCCTCCTCACCGTGCCGGGCGTCGATCCCTCCCGCCTCTCCTGCACCGGCGAGAGCGGTGGTGGCACGCAAACCCTCATGCTCGCCGCCATCGACGACCGCCTCGCCACCGCGTTTCCCGCCGTCATGGTGAGCACGGCCATGCAGGGCGGCTGCCTCTGTGAAAACGCCGCCTATCTCCGCCTTGACCAAGGCAACGTCGATCTCGCCGCTGCCTTCGCGCCCAAGCCGATGGGCCTCACCGCCGCCAACGACTGGACGAAGGAACTCGCGACCAAAGGCTTTCCCGATCTGCAGCGCCTCTGGACGCAGCTCGGCCATCCCGAAAATCTCACGGCCACTTTCAACACGCACTGGCCGCACAACTACAACCAGGTTTCCCGCGCCACGATGTATGGATTCATGAGCGAGCATTTCCACCTCGGCTATTCGCTCCCGGTCCTCGAACGCGACTTCGTCGTCAGCTCGCCCGCCGAACTCACCGTCTGGAACGCCGACCACCCAAAACCCTCCGGCCAACACGTCGGCGGCGCGCACGAGGAAGCCGTGTTGAAATACTGGAGCGAAGACGCCGATCGCCAGCTCGCCGGCCGCGACGACCTCGTGCGCCGCGCGTGGGAAATCATGATCGATAATCCCGCGCCCGACGCCACCGACGCGCGTTTCCTCTCCCTCTCGTCTCCGCAACCTGTTGCCGCCGGCGAGACCCGTGGCGAAATCAAGTCCGCCCAAACCGGCGCCACCATCCCGTGCGCGATCTTTGCGCCCACCAACGCCACGCCCAACGGCACCATCGTCCTCTGGCTCACCGACACCAATCCTGCCGCCGACGCCGCCAGCGCCACATCCGCGATCGCCCAACTTCGCGCTGCCGGCAGCGTCGTCGTGCAACCCACGCTCTATCTGCAAGGCGCCGCGCACCAACCGCTCCTCCCGCCGGCAGACGGCGATCCCGAGCGCCGCGGCTGGGAGTCGGCCGCCTGCTACACATTCGGCTACAATCCCACTCTGCTCGCCCAGCGGGTGCACGACGTCGCCACGGTCGTCGCCTGGCTCAAGGCAGAACCCAAATTTTCCGCCGCCCAACTTATCGTCGTCGGCTCCTCCGGCGCGGGTCCGACCGCCGCCACCGCCGTGGCGCTTCTCCCCGACCAAATCGCTCGTGCCGTGTTCGCGCTCGAGGGCTTCCGCTTCGCCCACGTGCGCGACATGGTTGACCCGATGTTCGTCCCCGGTGCCGTCAAATACGGCGACGTGCCCGCGCTCCTCCGCTTGGGCGCCGCCGCCCGGCCGATCGTTTTTGACGACGCCGCACACCCGACCGATGACGCCACTCTCGCCCGCGCCGTCCTCACCGCCATCGCGGCTCCTCGCCACTGACGAGCACCCGCCCGGTGGGCCGTGCGTTCCGCCGCGCGGCAGCTTTGCCCCTCCACTCGCGCGGCCCACGCCCAGCTCCGCGCGCGGCTGATTCTCCGTCCGATCGAGCCTCGCGCTGAAGCGCGCACGCGTGGTGGGCGCCCGACGTGCTTCTGGTCGAGGCGGCTGAAGTCGTGCGGATGGCGGTAGCCGAACGGGTAGGCCACTCCTGGCATTCTCCCCATGCGAGATATCGTCGTGGGTTGACATGGCCTGCTGGCGCCCGCTGGTGCGCGCGGTCCGTGGGCGGAAGAATCCACTTGCGGGAATAGATGCGTGGCACGGGTTGATTCACTCGCGAAAACCCGGTTCAGCACTGAAAGTGTGGCCCAACGGAGCGCTGATAATCCATCGATGGCCGCAATAGTTTGGTCTCAGGGCGCAGCAAAATGCGTCAGGGACGTGAATCCGCTGCTCGTTGGCGATTGAGATGGCGCGGAGTGGGGCTGATTTTTCGAGCGTGGCCAAAGGAGTATCGAGGCCGGCCGCGTTGTTCCCCTCGCCATCGATAATATGAAATCACTTCTGTCTGTCGGATGTCTCGCTCTGGCTTTGGTCAGCCTCGCGATCGCGGGGGAGCCGGTGATTCCGGTCTTTCAGCTTAAGCCTGGGCAACTTGAAACCGCGCCGAGTTTCGAGGCTTGCAGCTACTATTTTCGCCCGACTGACGTGGCGGGGCGCGGCTATGCGGTGGAGTTTCGCCGCACGGGCGACACGGCGTGGCAGCGGGCCTTTGAGCCGGTTTGCGATCAGCCCGTGGGAATTTGGAAAGGGAGTCTTTTTAATCTGACGGAGGATACGGACTGGCAGGTGCGAGTGCTTTCATCGAGTGGCGCGGAGATTATCGGACCACAGGGGTTTCACACGTGGTCGAGCCACCCGCCGATCGCGCGCATCATCGATCTCAGCCAGCTCGCGCCAGGGCCGAAGGGCTGGGTGATCTCTGATCAGGGCCAGCCGGATGGCTGGATCAAATATACGGCGCCCGCGGGCTGGAAACTGGAGTGCGCGTATGACGCGAAGGATCTGTCGGGCGCGGCGATCACGTTTTCCGGCGCGAGCCATGTGATTTTGGAAAACATCACGGTCGTTGGCGGAGCGCGCTACGGCATTCTCGTCGAAAACTCCGAGTCGGTGAGAATCCTCAACTGCGAGGTCACGGGCTGGGGTCGGGTGGGAGTGCAGCAGTTCACGAACACGGGTGCGCGAGGCAAGTATGCCGATGCCGCGGGCGAGTTGATCAACTTGGACGGCGGCATCACGATCACGCGCAGCGCACGCACGGTCGTCGAGCGCTGCTACGTGCACGATCCGCGGCACCGGGCGAACTCGTGGATGTATTCCCATCCGGCCGGCCCCTCGGCGGTCTTCGTGAATTTCGCGCGCGGCGGCACGGTGCTACGATGGAACGATTTCGTCGGCAGCGACGAGCATCGGTGGAACGACGTGGTGGAGTCCGCGAGCAACTCCGCGCCGGACGGCGGATTTTTTCGCGACAGCGACATCAGCGGCAACTTCCTCGCTTTCGGCAACGACGACGGCATCGAGCTCGAGGGCGGTGGGATGAACGTGCGCTTTTACCGCAATAAGATCGAGGGCACGACTTGCGGGATCAGCACCGGCCCCTGTTTCGTCGGCCCCCAGTTTGTTTACGGCAACCTCGTCGCAAATCCCGGCGATGAGGCGGGTCTGGCGCTCATGTTTTTCAAAAACAGCCACCGGGCGGAGCAGGGTGGGAAGCGGCACTTCGTCAACAACACGCTCTACGGACTCAACTGCAGCGCTTACGGCAGCTATGGCCGTCCCACGGGCAGCGGCCGCCTCGGCTACATGCGCAACAATGTCTTTGTCGGCAACGCCGCGCGCCTCCCCGGCGACTGGGCGCGGCGCGAGGATTTTGACGGCGACCTGTTTTGGCTCGAGGGCAGTGTGGAGGCGTCGCGGAGTTTTCTCAACGGCCTGCTCAAGGTCGGGCAGGAGATGCAGGGCGCGGCGGGTGATCCGCATTTCGTCGCCCCGGAGGAGGGTGATTTTCACCTCGGCGCGGATAGCCCGGCGCGCCAGCGCGCGTTGGCCGTGGCCAATCTCACCGTGGCGGGCGCCCACCTCGGCGCGTTGGCCGACGACGCGACGGAGGTGCCGTTTCGCCCGCTCGCGCTCACGGCCACGCCGCGCCAGCTCGATTTTTCCGCGCCCGAAAAAAACGCGCGGATGCAGGTCACGCTGCGCGTGCCGGCCGGAGCGAAGGAAGCGGTGCCGTTTGTGATCCGAAAGAATCGCGTCGCCACATGGTTCGACGTCTCGCCGGCGACGGGCACGGTGGCGCCGGGTGAAACGGTGACGCTGACGGTGACGGTTGATCCTGCGGCGCTGCGCGGGCGGCCGCGCTTCAAGGGCGCGTTTTTGGTGCGCACGCCCTCAGGCCTCTCGCGGCCGGTGTCCGTGTATGCTGCGGTGGATTTTCACGAGGATCTGCGACCGGCGTCAGCGCCAGACACAGTGTATCTGGACGCGGTGACACTGGCCGATGGGAAGCGGCGCCTGAGCGATGCCGGGGCGCCGGTCGGCGGAAAATATCTCGCCCTCAACGCCGGCGATGCGTCGGTGGCGGCGCGATTTGTGCTGCCGCGTGGCGGACGCTACGCGCTGCTGGCACGGGCGGGCATCGGGCGCGAGGTGATGAAAAAGCGGAATTTCGCCCTCACGCTCGACGGCGCGATGAAGCCGGCGAATGTGCCGCTCAACACCGATTACGAGTGGAACACGGGCGCCACGAATGTGCGCGTGGTTTTCCTGCACGATCTTGGCGAGCTTGCGCCGGGCGACCACGAATTGCGGCTGCAGCTGACCGGCGGAGAAATCGGCCTGCACGAGCTGATCATCACCGACAATCCGGCGGCATTTTTCGCCGACACCTGGCAGCGGGAGAAAAAATAACATGCCATGGCCCCTCTTTGTTCTGGGCGCGGCGCTGGCCGTCGCCCATCCGACCACCGCAGCGGAGCCGAGCGCGGAGTGCCGCAACGGCGAGTTTCAGTTCAGCGCCACGTTCAGCAACCGCGGTGTGGACGGCCACCCGGCCCACCCCGTCACGGCTTACCTGTGGATTCCGCCGGACTGCGGCAAGGTGCGCGGGCTCATTCTCACGCAGCAGAATGTCGGCGAGCAGACCTTCACCGAGCATCCGGCGATCCGCGAGGCGTGCGCCCGCAACGGACTGGCGATCCTTTGGTGCTGCCCGGCCATCGACATCCGTTTTGAAAAGGACCGGAAGGCAGCCGTGCAGGTGCTTGAGGACGGGCTGCGCCAGCTAGCGGAGGTTTCCGGCTACTCTGAGATCGGCTCGGCACCGTGGATCACCTTCGGGCATTCCACGACGGCGACGTTTGCGCGCACGCTCGCCGAGGCGCGGCTTGATCGCACGCTCGCGATCATCTCGGCCAAAGGTGGCATCATGCTGCCGGTGGTGGGCTCGGTGCCGGGCGTTTACTCCGGCGGGCATTTTCCCGAGTGGCGGCAGACCTCGGCTGACTGGACCAAGCAGGGTCGTTCACTGCCGGCGCTGGAACGGATTCGCGATGGATTGAAGGCCCGCTGGCGCCCCGTTTCATATGTCGAGGAGTTTGGCGGCGGGCACTTCGACTACACGGATCGCTACCTCGAGTTTCTCGCGCTCTATATCGAC
Organism: Horticoccus luteus; assembly: GCF_019464535.1. Classification (GTDB taxonomy): domain Bacteria; phylum Verrucomicrobiota; class Verrucomicrobiia; order Opitutales; family Opitutaceae; genus Horticoccus; species Horticoccus luteus. The sequence continues at coordinate 3,676,471 of NZ_CP080507.1, forward strand.
AAGGTGATGCGCTATCGGCTGAACGCCGACGGCTCGATTCGCGCGATCCGGCCGGACGAGGGTTTCGTGGTCGACATGCGGCCGCCACTGCCAACGGCTCCGCTGCGGATTCTGCCGCTGAAGGAGGCGACGGGTGATCAGCGCTCGGCGCCGTGGTTTTTCGACCGCGAACTGGCGGAGGCGGCGGTGGCGCTGATGGATGACGGCCATTGGGAGCGGAAGAACCAGATCGTGGCCTTCGCCAAGGCGGACGGCACACCGGCGGAGTTTTCCAAGTCGGGCATTGCCGACCCGGTGCCGTGCGAAATCGCCACGGACGGGGTCACGGTCACCCACCTCGAAACGACGTTTCTTGATGAGTTGCCGGGAAACTTTGCGCAGGCGGGCATGAAACTGACGCACGCGGCCACCGGCCCGCGCACGATCGAGCGCATTTCCGGCGTGTTCGTCGCCGATGGCGGCAAATACCGCATCGAACTGAACCGCGGCTATCCCGCCATCCCGAACTTCATCGCAGTGCGCCATGCGGGCGATGCCACGCACCGGCCAACGGTCCAGCCAGCGCGGTTTGTGCCTCCGGTGTTCACGGGCCGGGCTCAGAAAATCACCTTTGGCAGGATTGGCGACCAGACGGCGGGCGTCGCGCGGGTCGCACTGCATGCCGAGTCCGACGCCGGGCTGAAGGTGCGGTTTTTTGTGCGCAGCGGTCCGGCCAAGATGGTGGGCGACGAGCTGGTTTTCCTGCCGGTGCCTCCGCGCACCCGCTGGCCGGTGAAGATAACGGTTGTCGCCTGGCAGCTGGGCCGGGGCGGTGCAAATCCCGTGGCTGCGGCGGAGATGGCGGAACAGACGTTTTGGCTGAAGGCGCGTTTGGGCGCGAAGGCGCAGCCATGAGTGGTCCGCGCGGGTGGATTTCCCGGCACTTTTAGGGAGCTCCTATTTTCTCTCCCGCCCGTAGGGCCGTCGCTGGTCGGTGCGTCATCCGAACCACCTCCTGCGGAGGCCAGGCACAGCCACAAGGGCCGGCCCTATGCAGACTTCGAGTTCCTGTACGTGCCTTTTACGCATAGCCATGAGAAAATAGGAGTCCCCTTTATTCGCGCAGGCCGGAGGGCCGCGCGCTCCCCCGCGCGGCTGTGTCGCCTCTCCAGCCGATCAAGCCGCGCGCGGCGCGCACGGCCCACCTTGCCCTCTTTCGCGCCCCGCGCAGACCCAGACCTCACCCGCAAACGTCGTTCACCAGAACATCGCGTAAAGCGCCACCGTTGCGACGATCACCACGAGTCCCCACGCCTTCGCGCGACCAGAGCTCTCGACCGCAATCACGTTCTGCGTCGGCAGTTCCACCGGCTGCGCCAGCGGACGGACCATCGTCACGATCGTCAGCACCGCAACCACCAGCCCGAAGCAGATCGCCATGCGGTTGAGGAACGACACATCCGGAATCGCCACTTTCAGCGCTCCGTATAGAATAGCATTCAATATAATTCCCAACCAGCCGGCGAAGCGCGGCGTGCGCGCAACCATCAGGCCGAAGATGAACACCGCCAGCACTCCGGGACTGATGAAGCCCTGAAATTCCTGGATGAACGTGAAGATGCCCCCGAACGCGGGATTTCCCAGTCCCGGCGCGATGAGGCACGCGATGATCGTGAAAACCAATACACCCCCTCGCCCCACCCGCACGAGTTCGCGCGCCGGCGCCTCCTTCCGCACCTTGCGATAGAGATCCATCGCGAAAATCGTGGACGCCGAGTTGAGCATTGCGGCCAGCGAACTCACCACCGCACCGAAAATCGCTGCAAACACAAAGCCCTTCAACCCCGTGCCCGGCGCGAGCAACCGCCGCAGCAACGTCGGAAACGCCGCGTCGTAGTCATAGGCCACCAGCCTCGTCCCAACCACTAGCGCGCTCCCTTTCGCCGCCGTCACCAACGCGTCGTTCGCCGCCTGCAGCGCTGCGGCATCCACCGGCTCTTCCGCTGGCTGGTGAAGCAGGGCCGCGTTGTGGCGGTAAACCTCCGCGGCGAGATCGGCATGCGTCGCGGCAAATCGCACGTCCATCGGGTAAACGATAGCCGAGTCCGCCCGCATCGCTGCGATCGCCGGCTCGTTCTTGCGCGCCGCCTCGTCGCGAAGATCGGTGTTGAACAGATTGAACGCCAGGATGCCCGGGATCACCACGATGAACGGCACGATCAGCTTCAAGCCCGCCGCAAAGACGATGCCCTTCTGCCCCTCGGCGAGCGACTTCGCGCCGAGCGTCCTTTGCATGATATACTGATTCAAGCCCCAGTAGAAAAAGTTGGGAATCCACAGACCCACGACGAGCGCCGTCCACGGAATCGAGGGATCAGTCGACGGCCGCACCATGTGCAGTTTTCCGCCCGCCGCCGCGGGCGCGTCGTTCAACAGCCAGAACCGGCTCAACCCCGACGTCTCCGCAATCTTGTCCGCCGTTGCGCCGGGATTCACCGCATGCGCCGCCAGTTGCGTCGGATCAGCCGCGCCCAACGCTTTTACCGCCAGCCACGCCAGAATTCCTCCGCCCACGATCAGCGCCGCGCCCTGCAGCAAATCCGCCCAGGCGCACGCTTTCAACCCGCCGACAAAAACGTAGATCGCCGCACTGCCGCCGATGATCCAGCACGCCACGGTCATGTTGCCCAGATCCAGGCCCAGCAAAGCCTGCCCTTGAAACGCCACGGTAATCACCTTCGCCCCCGAATAGATGACGGACGCCGTGGGCACGCCGACCAGAATCACCATCGTCGCCACCGCCATCACCGTCCGCGAAAAACTTCCGAAGCGATACTCCAGAAACTCCGGCACCGTGTAGATGCCGCAGCGCAGGAATTTCGGCAGAAAGAGAAACGCCACACATACGAGCGTGACCGCCGCCATCCACTCATACGACGCGATCGCCATCCCCAGCCAGTCCGCCGCCTGCCCCGACATCCCCACAAACTGCTCCGTCGAGATGTTGGCGGCGATCAGCGAAAAACCGATCAGCCACCAGGTGAGTCCACGCCCCGCGAGGAAATAGTCGCTCGCCCCCTTGTCCGACGCGACGGCTTCGTCGCGGCTCATAAACAGGCCGATGAAAACAACCGCAGCGACAAAGCCGAGGAAGACAATAACGTCGAGAGGACTCATAGGGCTTGGCGAATAAGACGAATTGGCGAATAAAACCCGTGGTATGCGACGCAGGGCCGATGGCGCTCACTTCCACCGTGTGACGTCCGGGTCCGCGCGGTAGGCGGGCGGTTTCGGTTCCAACATGGCGACGAGCGCATCCTTCAACGCAAGCGCCGTGAACAAATTTCCACGCGGGTTGTAGTGACCGACGAAATAGTGCTTTAAATAGTCTTTGATGTCGCCGCTGTAGTGCGCCAGCTCGGCGGCGTGCCCGGCGAGCAGATCGACCAGCGGTAGCTTTTTTGCCCGCATGAAATCGATGAACGACTGATCCGGCCGCACGCCTTCCGCCGCATGGCGCGCGATGAAGCTGGGCGAGTATGAAACCACATAGAGCACGCGCTTCCCCGTCTGCGCCGCAAAGGCTTCAATCTTCTCGACGATCCTTTCCGAAGCGAAGTAGGCGGAGCGTCGATGCAATTCGTCCGCCGTGGCCGAAAGGTTTGCGGCGGTCTGCTCGCGCGTCACGATGCCGTGCGTCGTCGCCAGAGCGAGAATGCCGGCGTAACGCCGATCCGGATTTTCCATTTTGGCATTCAGGTGCGCCAGCAGAATTTGGAGCGCAAAGTCCTCTTCAAAGTGCGCACACACCCAGTCGAGGTCACACAAATGGTACACGCTTTCCGGCGTCGGGCACGGATTCGGGCATTCCTCGAATCGCCCGTCGCGCGCGTTCACCCGCACGTGCGGCAGGGTCGGCTCGATGAACTGTATGTGTTTCTTTGCCCTTAAATTTCGCCAGGCGTCCAAATTGCGGAAGTGATCGTCCTCGTAGATGTTGAAAATGATATAATCTGCCGGATGCCGCTTCTCCTCCTGCATCATGCGGAGATAAGCCTGATAAACTGACCAGCCGCCGACGCCGAAATTCCGGACCGGCTCGTGCAGATGCGCCGCCAACGCCTCCTGCCACGTCTCGCCGTCACTCACCTGGTGACATTGGGTGAAGCTGTTGCCGTAGGTGTTGATCCGGCACGGGCGGTCGCGGTAATTGATCGTGATCCGCTCGTCCGATGTCCCGTAGGTGTAGACGCAGATCGAATCATCCATGCCATCCTGAAACTTTGCCGAGCGGAGCAGCCATCCGTAGTCGCTGCTATATTTCGCAAATGGGAACGCCCGCCCGGCCAGCCAGTCATCGACTTCCGCTCGCGTATATAGATGCGCCGCGAGATAGCTCCGCGCGGTGACGGGCTCCGCCTCCGGCGCGCCGAGCGCCCGGCTCGCCAGCAAGGCCGCCGCGCTCGCCGCAGTCTGACTGAGGAATTGACGGCGGGGCATGGGATTCGACATCGCGAAAAGCGTTCTCAATCCGCGCGGATCAAACCCACACCGTGAATCCACGGATAATCGGCGCCCGCTTTTTGCAACGTCACCGCAATCTCGCGTTCGCCCGTCGCCGCTGCCGGCAACGCGACTTCAAACGCCCCGTCCGCATCGTAAACGGCCTCAATCCGCCTGCCGTCCACACGAAGCACGAAGCCGGTCGATTTGTCGGCCCGTCCCTCGATGCGCAGGATCAACGCCGACGCCGGCCCGCGCAGCGTGCAGGTGATGAAGCCGTTGGGGAAAACACGGTTTCCTACGACGCGGCTCGGCCGGCCGTTCGCATGGGAATGACTCGCGTGCATATAGCGCGTGACGCGATGGTCGTCGGTCAGCCCGCCGCACACGATATAGTCCACCACGCCCGGGCGCGCCCGCCAGCGCGCCCGCTCCGCCGCCTCCGCGCGATACTCCTCCTGCAGCAAACTCATGTGCGCCCACAGCGGGCGCGCATACGCTGAAGCAACGTCCTCCGGCTCCCGGTTGCCGTCGCCATATTCATGTTCGCTCGGTCCGGTCGGTTGACGCGTTACGATCACGTTGGCAAACGGCGCGAAGACCGGCCGCGCCGCGGCGATCGCCCGTTCGAGTCGCGGAGCATCCGCCTCTCCTGCCGCCAGGTCGTCGAAATACGCTGCCACGCACGCGCACCACGCACGGATCAACCGCGCGGCCACCGTCGCGTTCCGCCACGCCTCGTCGGCCACGCGAAACTCTTCTGCGCTCAAGCGCGGGCGCAGCGTTTGCAACGTTCCCCAGCACTCATCCGCGATCGCGATCGCCTCGTCCTTTTCCTGCAGGATGGCCGCGCGCGACGCCGGGCTGCGTCGATCGCCGAGGATGCCCCACATGCCTTGGTGAGACGAAAGATCGGCCCCCGGCGTGAACAGCGAAAGGATGCCGCAGGCCTTCACCCACTTTAATTCCGGCTGAATGGGAAACGCGTGGAAGATCACGTTGCCATCGATGAAATGCAGCTTCTTCACCGCCTCGATGCCCCGGCGCATGAGCCGCGTCATCTCCGCCGCGCACTCCGGCCAGTGCGCCTCCGCCCACGCCGACCACACCGATTCAGCGGTGGTGTGCGGGTCGAGGATCGCCCGCTCAAACGCCAGCAGGTTCACCGCCTGCGCCGACGCGAATACGGGATGACCGATGCGATCGATGCGAATCGCATGACGGTCGACGCCCTGCGCGCGCGCGAAATTCACGGAGTCGATCACGCGCTGCGGGTCCGCTGCCGGCAGAAAACCCGCACCCAGAAACTCACCGATACTGTCGTATTCCGCCGACAGCGTCGCCGGTTTCTGCGCCCGCAAAAACGGATTGAATGGCAGGAAGGGACTGAAGTCGTAAGGCGTGATCTTCGTCTCCACCTCGAAGTGGAACTGCGCGCTCGCGCGCCTCGCGCCGGCGAGGATGTCTTCATAATCCTGCGCCACCGAGCCAAAGCTCCGCAGGATGAAACGCTTCCCCCGCCGCGCGAGCGCCTCGGCAAAAGTCGCGATCACCCGCTCAATGACCAGCGCCGGCGGATAGCGCTCGGGGCCGGAATTGTGGATCACCGAGTAATTCGACTCCGTCAACGTCAGCACGAGGCCGTCCATGCCGGGCACACGGTCGAAAAACTCCGCCACCTTCGAACGGATGAGCTCGTGGTAGGCGTTGCCCAGCAGATTAAACTCGCCGTTTTCGTCGAGCAGGCCCGGCACCGTCTCCACCACGATGCGCGGCACCATGACCTCCCGATGCCAATAATACACTGGCCGTCCCGATTCATGCGCCAAACGCACCGTTTCCACCAGTCGCCGAATGTTTTCTTCAATACCTGAAACGTCCAATTGCTCAGTCGCCGCGGGATAATCGCGGAACTGGATCGCGCCTTCGAGCCCACCCGTCCACGAATGGCAGTCGCCGCAAATCTCGAAACTATCAACCTGGCACTTCGCAGCGGCAGCAATCACCGTCCACATATAGTCCGGATCCACCCGGGTCGGGTGCATGATCGACCACGAAACTTCTGAAGACTTCATGCGGCGCGCAGGGTCGGAGAACGAACGTCAATTGGTAGACGGGCTGGAAGAGGCGCGCGTCATTGGAGCGGCGCGTCCACACGTTTCCGTTTGGCCAGACAGGGCAACGGTCGTCTGCACCAAGTATTCCATGCCTCCACTCCGGATTTAAACTCCCGTCTCTCACAGTGGCGAGGTGCTTGAAAAACCATGCTGGCAACGTCCGGCCTGGAAAGAGGGGAGCAATTCATTTCTCCCAGCGAATTGCTCGCTTTGACGTAATCTGCTTGATCGGCCCCGCGTCTCTTTTGAAGTCAAAATCTCCGGCAACGAAACGCCTCCCTTGAGTGTCGTGTGACCGCCCGCTCCTGCACCTACGTTCGCTGTTCAATCTCACCTCGCCGTGTCTCAAACCGCTTCAGCTCACTTCGTCTCTTGAATCTCGATTTTGAGCGCAAATTAACCCTCCCGCCACGCGACCGGGCGCATTGGCACGCCCCCGCGGCCCACCCCGGTCCGTTGCTGTATCTTGCGTGGGGACAACGCCAATACGGACTTTCGCCCATCCCCGTGACGCGGCACGAGGGATGGGTTTATGCGGCCATTGAGTCGGGCACGCCAACCCTCGTGCGTGCGAACCATCGGGACTCGGTCCGCGCAAAGACTATCCTGATTCTCGGACCCGAATGTGCGTTCGGTTGGGCGGACGAAGGCGAGAAGACCAGCCGCTTATTGGTCAGTACCTGGCGGGCGCCCTTGCTGACGCCGCTGGCAAAATTGCCCGCAAATGCCGCTCTGCAGTTCAGCTTTTCCCCGGCCGAACTCGGCGAATGGCAGCGGCTTCACGCGCTGTGCCGGATCGAAGCACGCCGAGATGACGACCAGACGGCGCGTGTTCTCAACGCCCTGCAAATCCTCATCGAAGCGCAGCTCGTGCGCTTAGGCGTGGAGAAGAGAAATGCGTTTGGCGACGAATTGCTGGCGCAGGCGCTCGAGTGGATCGGCGCGCATTTGGAAACCCGTCAACCGCTGGCCCGGCTCGCCGACTATCTTGGTGTGTCATCCGCCACAGTGCAGCGCATGTTCGACGAACGCCTTGGTGCGTCTGTCATGAAAGTGGTGGCTGACCTGCGTCGTCGCGAGGCCGATCGGATGCTCGCGCAGAAAGGCACGACGATCAAGGAAGTCGCCTTCCGCCTGGGCTATAGCCATCCCCACGACTTTAGCCGCGCCTACCAAAAGCAAACCGGCCGCCCGCCGAAATCGGCGAAATAGCGTTCTTTCAGCGCGGCACCGGATATTCCTCCGCGGAATGCGCTGGCGCACCGAGCGCCGCATCCCTGCCGCACTGGGTTCGCCGACGCACGCGCCTCGCTGACGGACGCCCGTTCCGATTTCTCGGGTTGACAACGTCACCTGCCATCCCACCGTGAACCCTCCACATTTCCGCATGAGCACTTCCGACCAATCGCAGCACACCCCGACGCCCGCCGAGATCTCTTTCACGACGCCTCAAATGATGAGCCGCTACGTGACCGATACCGGCAAGATCCTTCCCCGCAAATACACGGGGCTCTCGGCCAAGCATCAGCGCGCCGTCACGCGGACGATCAAGCATTCGCGCAATCTCCTGTTGGCGCTGTAATACGCCGCAAGCACGTCTTCGTAAGGCCGGAGCCTGCCTCCGGCCTTTTTTGTGCCATGGCATCCCGCACTACGGCCCGCATCTATCGGGGGACCCCACGAAACCTTCGCCGTCTCGCCAACGCGCTGCGTGCGGGGGAACTCGTGGCTGTCCCGACGGAAACGGTTTATGGACTGGCGGCCAACGTTTGGGACTTCCGCGCCTGCGCCAACGTGTTCGAGGCCAAGGGACGCCCCAGCACCGACCCGTTGATCGTCCACATCCGGCTGCTTGGAGAGCTCCACGAAGTCGCCGTGGCGAACGACGCTGCTCTAGCACTGGCGCGCGCGTTCTGGCCCGGGCCGCTCACGCTCATCCTTCCGAAGCGGGCGACCGTGCCTGACATCGCCACTGCCGGGCTTCCGAGTGTCGCCGTGCGGATGCCGGCCCATCCGCTCTTTCGGCGTTTGCTGAAAGCGGCCGACGTTCCGCTGGCGGCACCCAGCGCGAATCGTTTTGGCTATATCAGCCCGACGACGGCCCTCCATGTGCAGGAGGGGCTCGGACAACACATCCGATACATTCTCGATGGCGGCAGCGCGGCCATCGGACTTGAATCAACGATCGTCGATCTCCGGAACCCGCGGCAACCACGCGTGCTTCGACCGGGTGCGATATCCGCCGCGCAGATCTCGGCCGTGCTCAAGAGGCCGGTGCGGACGAAACATGGTCAACCCTCAGCGGCGTCGGCCGCAGCTCAAGTTTCACCGGGGCAGATGCTTCGCCACTACAGCCCGCGGACGCCTTTGACTCTCCATTCCAGCCTCACTCTCGAGGCTGCCCGACGCGCGCCTCACGAAGCATGGATATTTTTGCGCACGCCGGCGGGCCTCCGAAAGGGCGACGCTAATATTCGCAGTTTCAGCCGGCGGGGGACCTTGGAGGAAGTGGCCCACCGGTTGTTTGCCATTCTGCGCGAAGTCGACGCCGGGCGCTGGCGTGCGATTCACGCCGAACTACCGCTGCCGGATGCCGGCGACCTCGCTGCAGCGATCCGCGACCGATTGCATCGGGCCGCGGCCCGATAGGGTTTCAGGATTTGCTGTTTTCCTCTTTCGCCATCACGACGTAATAGTCTTTGTAAGACCGGTCGTAATATTGGGCGTAATAGTATCCCGAAATCGCCAGGTTCAACCCATTCAGCACAGCGCCAAAGCACGGCACGTTGGCTTCCAGGAGCCGCTTCGCGCAAAACTGGGCCGATTTCCGACGCACTTTGTTGAAGAAGATTGTGAAGAGAGAGCCGTCCACCAAAGGAAGGATCACCAAAGCATCGCTGACGGCGGCGAGCGGCGGCGTATCGACAAACACCCGATCATAGCGTTTGCGCAACTCGGCGATCATCGCGTCGAAGTTTTTGCTGTTGAGAATTTGCGTCGGGTTCTTCGCCCGGCCACCCGCCGGCAGTACGTCCAGATTGGGATGCACCCCGCGAACGATTCCTTCATCCAGCGAAATGGTTCCGGCGACGACATCGATGACGCCCTTCAAGTTCTCCAACTGAAACGACTTGTGGATGTTCGGTTTGCGCAAATCGCAGTCGATGATGATAACCTTCTCGCCGTGCGCCGCAAAGGTGAGAGCGAGATTTGAAGAGAGGAACGATTTTCCTTCGCCCGGAATCGTGCTGGTCGTGAGGAAACACTTCGCATTTTTACTCTCATCCTTGAGCCGCAGGCTGGAATGAAGCGTTAGAAAAGCTTCGGAAACCGAGCGATCCGCCTGGTTGATGGCAACCTGCGCCTTTTCAACGGGCGAGAGGTTTTTTAATTCGGGAATGATACCAACGATCGGGAGGCCGATCACCGATTCAATATCGAACGAGCTCTTTACCCGGTCATCGATGAACGCGACCAAAAAGGCAAACGTGAGGCCCAGGCCCACGCCGCCCACCGCGCCCAAGGCGAGGTTCAAAATGACGTTGGGTGACGCCGGCAAATCCGGAACGCCCGCCTTGTCGACCAGACGAGCATTCTGCGTTTCGAGCGTGCTGCTCATCGACGTTTCGCGCATCCGCGCCATCGTGGACTGGAAGATCTGCTCGTTGACGCTCAATTCACGGTCCAAATTGGAATACTCCACCGCGTAGCGATCGATTTCGAGCGACTCCGCCTCCTGCGCGGCCAACTGCGCCCTCGCCTCTTTTTCGGATTGCGCGGCGGATTGATACTCCGCCTCCACGGAAGCCGCCACTTGGGCTACCGCACGCTTCAATTCGTCCTGCGTTTGCCGAAGAGAATTTTGCGCCTCGATCATCTTGGGATGCTTGGCGCGGTAGCGGTTGCTCAGTTCCGCGATGGTGATGTTTTGGGCCGCAATCCGCTGCACCAGCTGGGCAATCAATGGCTGGGACGAGACAAACGGCAGATCGACCAAATCGCCGTTGTTCGCGATTCGCTGCTTAACTTGGTTGAGACGCACCTCCGCGTCTTTCGTCCGTGCGGTCGCCTGCGTGAGGTAAACGCTCAGCGTTTTCAGCTTCTCGGTTACGATGTCTTTGCGTTGATCCAGCGAAACCATGTTTCGCTTTTCGCGGTATGCCTGCAACCGGCCGGCAATTTCCTCGACCTTCTTGCGTTGCTGCTCTGCCCGGACCTTGAGGTCCTCGACCGCCTTCATCGATTCCTCAATGCGCACCCGAGCGTTATAAGTGATAAATTCTTCTACGAAGAGATTCGCCACCTTCGCCGCCATCTGGCGGTTGGGATGCCGATATTGCACGAACACGAACAGGCTCAGGCGTTGCGGGATGATTTTCCGGTTATCGAGCAGGATGGCGACCGGCGTCAGCACTTCACCTCCGGCCGATTTCTCGTACGGGGCAAGAAAATCGCGGAGATCGGCGCCCGTCAGCCGTTCGGCGACGCGCTGGGCAATGGCGGTGCTTTCCAGCACCTTCATCTGCGTATTCAGATCTTCGGCATTGCGGATATCATTATCCACCACCGCCTGCACCTGCATGATATTCGGGTCGCGCCGGAAGAGCTGGATCGTCGCGACTGACTCGTAAATCTTGGTTTGATTAAGCGTGTAAACCAAGACCGATGAAAAGACGACGAAGAATACGACAATGATATACCAGATGCGCTCGCGCAGAATCAACAGGTAGTCGCGAAAGGCGCGCTGATGGGTCGCACCGTCATTATTGCCATATCCGTAGCCGTAACCGGGTACAGAATATCCGTAGCCATGTTGACCACCGTCTTGTTTGATGTCTTTCGGCGCTGAGTCCATGGAGCCAGATATTAAAGTATACGTTCAGGAACAAACACAGTGTCGTCTTTGGTCAGGACCCACTGATCGCTCGTCGCCCCTTGAATGAGATCGTCCGCGTTGATGGTGAAGTTTTCCACCCGACCGTCCGGACGCGCACGCGTCAGTTTGACATGCTTTCGGTCCGCCAGCCGGGTAAAACCGCCGGCGAGCGAAATGGCGTCCAAAAGATTCAATCCCTTTTCTTGGGGAAATTGGATTGCGCCGGGACTGTTGACCATGCCGAGCACATTCACGGTGCGATGACCGTAGTCCAAGACGATGACGTTGATCTGCGGGTTCACCAAATAGTCACGATCATACAGTTGGCGTACGTTCTCCTCGATATCGCGCACCGTGCGCCCCAAAACGTTGACGTTGCCGATCAGCGGCAAACTAATCGTCATGTCTTGCGAGACCCGGACGTCACGAGTCAGGTCATCCTCTTGGAAAACCTGGACGCGCAACAGATCCGAGGCGTGAACAATATAGTCAGCCGACGTCGCCGTTTCAGACGCGGCGGGAGCGGCAGTCGCCGGCGCCGATGCAGGTGCAGCTCGCAGGTTGAGCAAGCCGACAGAAAACGCCGCTAATGCAATCAAATGGTGATAAAAGCGCATGGGAGACAAAAAAGGAAGAAGACCGCGAGGTCTTCTTCCATGGAAGGCAAATCAACGCCTCGCAACAATTCAGAAGCGGAAGTTCGCCGCAACCGTGAAGACGTTATTCGTGAAGTTCGGATCGAGTTGGTCGCGAAGGGCCTGCGGCAGCGCGGCCGGAGGAATGCGGTCCGAAGAGTTGTCGCGATAGGTGTAACCACCCGAGATGCTGACAAAGGCGTTGATTGCGTAGTTGAAGCCGACCTGCCCCTGCCAATAGGTGTCGGTGCCAGCGTCGTATTTGATCTCCCGACGGCTGATGCCACCAGAGAAGCTGAGCTCTTCCGAGATTTGGGTGTTTGCACCCAACGTCACGGTGAAGTTCTTTTGCTGCGAACCCTGCCCGCTGGTGCCGAAGTCATTGTCGATACCGAGCTGAATCGCCGTTTTGGGAGTCACGGCATAGGAAAAGTCGGAGTCGATACCGAGCCCATTGCGGTCACTGCCACCAGACAGCGAGCGTTGGTTATATCCCAATTGGAAACGGCCGCTCAGCTTCGGCGTGAATTCGCCGCGGGCACCCACACTGAGAAAGTGATCTTGCGAATTCTGGCCGGCAGAAAGTTCCGTGTCCCGAAAGCGGTAACCGAAGCTCAGGTCGAGTTTGGGCGTCATCTTCAGGTAGTAGTTCAATGGCACCGTGGTGATGTCAGAATCCGAGTAACCCCGGCCCGTGCCATCATCTTGATAATCCGTGCGCTCAAACAAGCCGCCGACGGCCACACTCGATTTCGCGGTCGCCAATACTTCGACGTTCCCGTGGATGTTAAAAACGTCGCGGCGGGTCAGTCCGCGGATGTCCACCGAATTCTGATTCAATTCCTTATACGACGTGCCGTAATCCAGCTTCAACTTCGCGTCATCGTAGTTTCCCGACAACATGCCGGAGAAAAGATTGGTATCGAGGCTGTCGTTGTCGCTATAGCGCGCAAACGATTCGGCGACCTGCAGTTTGTTCTGCAAATTCGCGTTCCGGCCGAACTCCAGCGAAATGCCGGGCACGAAATCGTAAACCACATCATCCGTGCGCACGTGGGACAGGTAGATGTTATCATCCGCTCGCACGTCAGCTGTGCCCGTCACGAAAAAGGCCGGCCCTGTGCCATCCGCACCGAATGCAGACGAGACGAAACCGATCACGGCGATGGCTGATAAAGCCTTTAATGCAGAGTTCATTACGATGGTGCTGGTAGATTTAAATACCCGAGGGGCCGGTAGGTGAAGACGGCACCCCAAGTCTTTGATTAGCCGGTCAGGAAGATGCAATCGCCTTGCTGAGGCAAGGATTTTTTTCCATGCCTTCCCTCGCTTAAAAAGCATGCATTTTCGAGGCGTTTTTCTGCTGCTCTCCTCAGGCAAACCACGGCGCCCCCGCCGGGTGGCCTTCGCCGTTGCCCTCGCGGGCATCGCCGGGTATTTGATTCTCACCGTTTCCGTCTGGCTCTTCGTTCGGTTTCACAGCGGCTTTTCAGACGCGACGCTGACGGACTACCTCACTCTTCCGCTTCGATGGGATGCCTATCGCGAAAAACGCGGACGGTGGGAGATTCGCCACGGCCTGCGCTTATTCGCGGAAGGTAAAGTACGCGATGCGCTGCCGCGTTTGCGCGCGGGTGTGGCCCGCGTCCCACGCGATGTGGAGGCACGTCTCACGCTTGCGCGCGGCTACGCGATCGGGCGCCGGCTCGATCTCAGCGAGGCTATCTTGCTCGATGGCGCTTCTTACGTGGGCGACGACCCGCGTTACGTCGGCGAAGTGCTTGAGTTTCTGTTTTTCCGTCAGGAAGACGACAAGGCGCTGGCATTCTGCGCCCGAGAGTTGGCGAACTATCCTCACCTCAATGAAGAAACCAGAACGCTCCTCCAGCGGGGAGCGGCCACCGCCTGCTTTTTCCGCGGCCATTTCGACGCCGCCGAAGACTGGTTGCAACGCGGCGGGCATCCTCTCGATCCCGTTTCCCGACTGCTGACGGCGCAGATCGAGTGGGAACGCGGTTATCCGGCACTCGCTATTACCCAGCTCGAAAGCCTCCTCGCCGACGCGCCGCCGGCGGCCGACGCCTACGATCTTTTGGTCAACTATTTGGTTGAGCAGCGCCGATTTGGGGATGTTCAACGCATCAGCATCCAGCAACAGGTCGCTCAACCGCATCGAGCACGTCCGCGGGTGGATTACCTCCTCGCGTGTGAGCGACTTGGAGAACGTCGCCGGGTCGACACCGAGACCGCCTCGATCTTGGCCGAATTCGCCGCCGACAACGATGGGGCCGCCAGCCTCGCGAGCTTCGCCGCGCAAAACGGCAACGTGCCGTTGGCCGCAGCGCTTGTGCAGCGGCGCACGGCGCTCGGTCTCGACGCTGTGCCCGCGCGCTTCGCGCTGGCAGAAGCTCTCACCAAGATCCACGACTTCAAAGCCGCCCAAGTCGAACTGCAGCAACTGGCCGCGCCGGCCACCCTGCTTCCAAGTCAGGACGCGCTATTGCTCGGCCTTGAGGCCGTCGTCGCCGCTGGCTTGGGCGATTCCGGCGGCGTCCAACTCCATCTGACCGCGTTTCTAAGCCACCCGGCTGTTCGCGCCGACAATGTCGTCGCCGTCGCCGTTCGACTTCAAGAGCAGGGCGCTTCCAACTACGCCCGCTCCGCTCTTGAGACTGCCGTGCACCTCGATCCTCAAAATCAATTCGCACTCATGCACTTGATCGACCTCGACGTGCAAAATACCAACCTCGCCGCGCTGCCATCCAATCTTCGCTCCTACCTGCAAACGCGGAAACCTTCCCCCACCGTCCTTGCGGCGGCGCGCACTAAACTTAGCAGCGATGCGTTTTTGTTTTCCGCCGACCGCACGGCCACCTTGGAGCTTCTCCGCGATGCCGCCCCGCGCTCATCGGCTCCGCGCGGCTAGCACGTCGTCGAGCGCTTCCAGCAAACGGCGGTTTTGGCTCTCCGTGCCGACAGTCACCCGCACCCATTCGGGCATGCCGTAACCGCGCAATGGCCGCACAATCACGCCGCGCGCCTGCAAGCCGTTGAAAACCGCCGCGCCATCGCCGACGTGAATCAGCACGAAGTTCGCCGCACTCGGCACGTAGGTTAGCGCGCGGCTCCGGCAACCCGCATACAATTGCTCCAACCCTGCGGCGTTGGCCTCCCGGCACCGCTTCGCAAATTCTCCATCCGCCAGCGCAGCCGTCGCGGCGGCTTGCGCGATCGCATTAACGTTGAACGGCTGACGCACCCGTTCGAGCAGGCCGATCAACTCCGCATCGCCATAACCGTAGCCCACTCGCAACGCGGCGAGGCCGTAGATCTTGGAAAACGTCCGCAGCCCGATGACCGCTCTGCCCTCGGCGATCAACGGCCGAATATCGGGCGGCTGGGCGAGAAATTCCGCGTAAGCCTCGTCCACCACGCACACCACATGCCCCGGCAGAGCCCGCACGAATGCGCACAACTCCGCCTCGCTGTTCGTCACGCCCGTCGGATTGTTCGGCGTGGCGACGAAGACCAGCTTCGTGCGCGGCGTGATCGCTCGTCGCATCGCCGCCAAGTCATGCCCGTATTTCACGAGGGGCACTTCCACCGGCGTCGCCCCGAACAGCAATGTCACGAGTTTATAGACGACGAACGCCGGCGCGCCCATCACCACTTCGTCGCCTGGCTCCAAAAAGACATGCCCCAAGAGCTCGATCACTTCGTTGGACCCGTTGCCCAACACGAATTGATCCGGCTTCAACTGCCAGTGCTTGGCCAACGCCTGCCGCAGCCGGTAACACCCGCCATCCGGATAAAGTTGAGCCTGATCGAGCGCCGCCCGCGCCGCGATGAGCGCCTTCGGAGAGGCTCCATGCGGATTCTCGTTCGACGCCACTTTGATGATCTCCGCTGGATCCAGGCCCAGCTCACGCGCCACGTCCTCGATCGGTTTTCCCGGCTCGTAGACCGGCTGTTGCAACACCGATTTTTTGGCCAGACCAGCGAAATTCATGCCCACCAGTGCAACGCCATCGCGCTGCCAGCCCAAGCAATTAATCGCGTGTGACGGAGTCGCCAGCCGCGCCTCGCCCGCCTTACTTCGTTCCGCGTGCCGGACTCACCGACCGACTCGCCACGCGCACGAACTGCATCCCCGCAGCTCGCGCCGCCGCAATTCCCGGCTCAGCGTCCTCAAACACCAGACAACGCTCCGGTGCCACCCTCATGCGCTCAGCGGCCAGGAGGAAAGAATCCGGAGCCGGCTTCCCGTGCGTCACATCGTCCGCCGTGACGACGATCGAGAACAGTTGATCGAGCGCGTGATGTTTCAACGTCCTCAGCACCACGTCACGCGGTCCGCCCGAGGCGACGCTTACCGGCGCAAATTTCGCGGCCTCCCGCGCAAACGACACCACTGCATCGATCTGCTCTGCCCGCGGCAGTAGCGTCTGGAACCGCGTCTCCTTCGCCTCCCTCGCCGCTCGAAGATCGAAGCTCGCGCCGTAGTGAGCGCGAAACACCTCCGCCACTTGGAGCGCCGGCATCCCGCCCAGCGAATAAAACAACTCCTCATCCAGCTCGCGATTCACGCCGTGGTCGCGCAACGCATCGCGCCATGCCAGATAGTGCAACGGCATCGTGTCGATCAACGTGCCATCGAGATCGAAGATATAGCCCTCAAAGCGTTCGCGGGGGAGATCGAGTTCCATCGAAACGTGCAAGCAGAGAACAGTCTCCCTCGAAGTAAAGCGAAACCCCGTGCCGCGGCGCCTCATCATCGGCCAGCAGCCAGCGCCGGCGCCTCCGCCGCCCCACGTCTCACCGAACCAACGTGCTGGCGCGCGCCGACCAGCCGACACGCCCCCGCCCCCGCGCTACACCCGCCCCGCACCTCACTCGCCTTCGTTCTCCACAAAAAACCCGCTGCGAAACCGCAGCGGGCTTGTCCAAACTTGTTCGCGCTATCGCTCAGCGCAACTCTTGCGCGTGAAAGGCCGTCCAGTCGTCCAGCGCGTTGAGCTCCACCGCCGAACCCGTGACCGACCCATCGCTCGGATAACCCGCCGCCTTCAAAATCCCCCCGCGCGTCTCGTCGTCGTGGTGGTAGTTGAGGATCGCCTGGTTGAGTTTGTAAACCGACGCCCGGTCGAGCTTCACGCCCGGCTGTGCCTTCACCCACGCCTCAAATTCCGGATAAGACGGATGTTTCTCCGTGATGAATTTCCGCACCGCGTCGGCCTGCAGCCCCAGACCGGTGATGACCATCTGGTCAAAACCCTTGCCGATCCCCGGATAACCCGCCGCGAGTTTGCCCCGCGCCTCCAGCGACACTTTCAGCCACAGCCGCGGCAGGTGTAAAACACCCAGCGGACCGGACACGTTGCACGGGATCATGGGAATAATCGAAGAACTCATAATGAAAAACGCCGCGTTTGTGGTGATGATCCGGACCGCCGGCGGCAGACGGCGGTTGAATCGAAAAGAAAGGGGTCTCGTGAGCGTGCGCCCCTCCGCCCCAAGCGCAAGCCCGCCGCGCAACCATCGCCCGCTCCTGCGCCTTCATCGCGGTTTCTGGCGGACCCTACCGCCTTCACGGCAACGACCTTGCCCATTCTGATGACGGTCTTGCGGGAGCCGCGCCCAGGCAAATCCCCCTGCGCGGCCTCGTCATCGCGTCAGACAGCGTTGTTGCGCATCACCTCGGCATACCAACCGGCCGACTTCTTCGGCGTGCGCTTGCCCGTCGCGAAGTCCACGTGATGCAACCCGAAGCGTTTGCTGTAGCCGAGCGCCCACTCGAAATTGTCCATCAACGACCAGCAGAAATAACCGCGCAAATCCACCTTGTCGGTCGCGATGGCCTCGTGGCACGCCTGCAAGTAGACGCGGATGAACTCGCTCCGCTTGGTGTCGTTCACCGCCACCTGCACGTCGTCTTCGCCCGGCAGCGCGCAACCATTCTCCGTGATATAGATCGGCGGATGCCCATAGCGCTGGTCGATCCAGCCCAGCATCTTTCGGCAGAACTGCGGGACCACGTTCCAATTCATGTCGGTCTTTTCCCACGACGGATCGTCCGACAACTCCACGCGCTGATCCTCCGCCATTCCGCCGTTGCCAGTCGGCACCGTCGTCGCCACCACGCGATCCGCCGGCGGTTCAGAGGCATACATGCCGCCGTAGAAATTGAGCCCGAAAAAGTCGCTCGAGTCCTTCAGCATCGCGCGATCTTCCTCGCTGAACCGCGGCAACCGGTCGCCGACCGCCGCCCGCATGCAATCCGGATAGTCGCCCCGGTAAATCGGGTCGGCAAACCAGCCCAGGAAAAACTCCAAGCCCCGCTCCGCCGCCGCGCGGTCCGCCGCCGAATCCGTCTTCGGCTCGCGCCAGTCGCAGTTGTTCGTGATGCCGATGACGCCCCTTTGCGCCGCCTGAAATTTCCTCCGATACACCTCCACGATGCGCCCGTGCGATCGCAGCAGGTTATGCGCGACGATATACGGTTCCGCCTTGCTGGTGCGACCCGGCGCAAAATACCCGATCCCGTGCCCCAAGACCGCGCTGCACCACGCCTCGTTAAACGTAATCCAGTGTTTCACGCGGTCGCCGAAGCGCTCGAAACACAGCTCCGCGTAGCGCG
The DNA here is from genome assembly GCF_019464535.1 of Horticoccus luteus. GTDB lineage: Bacteria > Verrucomicrobiota > Verrucomicrobiia > Opitutales > Opitutaceae > Horticoccus > Horticoccus luteus. Next base: position 3,695,218 of record NZ_CP080507.1, read on the forward strand.
CAAAGTGCTCGGCGATCTCCGGATTCAGCAACCCATCCAGCTCCATCTGCAACGCCAGCGGCAAATCCCAATGATACAACGTCACCCACGGCGTGATGCCGTTCGCCACCAGCGCATTGATCAACCGGTCGTAAAACGCCACGCCCGCCTCGTTCACCGCGCCCCGCCCTTGCGGCAGCAGGCGGCTCCACGAAAACGAAAAGCGATACGCTTTCAGCCCCATCGCCTTCATCAACGCCACATCCTCGTCGATCCGGTGGAAATGATCGCAGGTCACATCGGCGTTTTGATTCGCAAACGTCTTTCCCGGTGTGTGCGCAAACGCATCCCAAATGCTCGGCCCGCGCCCGCCTTCGCGCCAGCCGCCTTCGATTTGATACGCCGCCGTCGCGGCTCCCCACACGAAGTTCTCCGGAAATTGTTTCATCGGCGCCCTTGTTGGGCGACACGCCCACGCGCCGCAAGTCCCGAGCCGCCACCTCCCGGCAAAACTTGTCAGTGTTCCGCGCCGCGATACTTCTTTTCGCCCGCGCGCACCGCAATCGGCAGCCGGTTTCCCTTCGGCGGCAGCGGACACGTCGCAAACTCCGTAAACGCGCATGGCGGGTTCACCGCGAGATTGAAGTCGAGCACCACTTTCCCGTCGCGCGGCGCCTCTGCATAGACAAACCGCGCCGCCCCATACGTCTCCGTGCCGCTCGTCGCGTCGGCGATTACGAAAAACAACTCCTCCCCCGGATTATCCTGCATCGGCAGCAGTTCATACGTGTGCCCTTCCCGCGTGAACACCGCCTTCCCCGGCACCCGCGACACCTCCGCCTGCCCGATCATGTTGTGAATCGTCACTTCCTTCGCCGGCGTAAACGCCACCCAGTCCGCCTCCACCCGCCAGCTCGGATCGAGCGGAAAATAGTCCAACCCCAAAAAATGCGTGCGCGTCGGCGCCGCGCTGTCCTTGACGCGCAACGCCTTTTTTCCGCCGCGATCGATCACGTAAAAGCTCACCGTGCCCACGTGCGCGATCACCGGCTTGTCCTCGCTGCGGCCATCGCCGAGATCGACCGCACGGACCGGCTTCCCGTCCACGCTCGCCTCGACGCCCTCCGCCACCGTCAACGCCACCCGTCCGTCCGCCCCCAATGTCACCGTGCCCACGTGCGCCGGTCCCGCCGCCAGTTGCACGGCGTTGTCGCCCGCGTGCCCCAGCGTGCTTTCGCCCGCCGGCAAAAAATGCAGACCGATTAACGTCAACCAACCGTCCGCTCGCGTGAGCCGCTGCACGCGCTCCGCCCGTTTCGCCGCCACCTGCGCAGCGTAGTCCGTCGGCGTCGCCGCGCGCAATCCGACCGTTGCCACGAACAATGAGAACACCGCCCACGAAACCAAGCGCATGTTCCCACGTTCCTCCGCCGCCTTCCCGAGTCAACCACCGCTCGTCGCGCCACCCCGCCCTCGGCCCAGATGGCACAACACCTCTCACTGCCTCCGCTGTGGCGAATCCCCCGCCGCAAGCCGTTTCCCGCCGGGCGCGCCTTCGCCTTACCGCGCCTTCTCCTTCGGCATTTGCGGCGGATGATGCAGCACGTCGAGGATCTCGCTCTGCTTCGCTTTGTAGTTCGCCCACGCCGTCACGTCGTCGTTCGTCAGTCCGGCCTTCAACTGCTGGTAAGCCTCAACCTCCAAATCCAGCATCCGCGTCATCCAGTCCCGCCGCAACGCCGTCAGCTTGCCCGGCGTGAGCTGCAACGCCGCCAGCCGGTCGCGAAAATTTTTATAAAACGGCAGACCTGTCTCCCCCAGCCACGTCGCGAGCGCCTTCGCGTCATGCGTTTGCTCATAGGCGGTAAACGCCTTCCGCTCCTCCTCATCGATCGCCTTTTCGCTCGCCGCGGCCGTCGCCGTCGCCTCGTCCCACGCAAATTCCTCCGTCGGCAGATAATTGTAACGCGGTGCGAAGTGCACGCCCACCGCGATCGCGATCGCCAGCACGACCACTCCCGCGAGAAATCGCCGCGGCCAGAGCGCCGCCCGCTGCTGCAAATCCAGCGGCAACGCCACGAGCCAGCCCAGCACGAACCCGCTCGCAAAACCGCCGATGTGCGCCGCGTTGTCGATGTGCGGATTCACGGCACCGTAAAACAAATTGAACGCCGCGAAGATCAACGTGCTCTTCATGATCGGCTGAAACACGCTGCGTGGCACCCCGTGCTTTTCACGCACGAAATACCCCAGCAGCGCTCCATACACGCCGAATACCGCACCCGAAGCGCCCGCGCTCCAAAGCGTATCGCCGTGCCAGCAGATCGTCGCGAGACTGCCCACCACGCCCGTCCCGAAATAGACCAGCGTATACAGCGATCGCCCCAGCAGCCGCTCCACCAGATGCCCCGCTTGATAGAGCGCCCACATGTTGAACGCCACGTGCAGCACGCCGAAATGCAGAAACATGCTCGTGACGAGCCGCCACCATTCGCCATTCGTCGTCGCCGCCGCATTGTTCGCGCCGTAAAAAATATACGGTTTCATGCTCGCGGCCTCAAACCACCCCGCGCCGAGCAGCCCCATGGCGACAAACACGATCAAGTTCGCCGCCACGATGAGATTCGTCACCCACGCCATCGTCCCGCGCGGCCCGGCCAGGCGCGCCACCTGATCTTGAAACGCCAGCCCCTCGACAAACTCCGGGTCGTGCGTCGCCGGAAAAAACCGCGTCGCCGCGATCGCCTCCTCCTCGCTCGCGCAAAAGAACACAAACGGCCCGCGCTTCGCATCAGTCGACGCCTTCGTGCTGGTGAACTCCACCCGCCGCCCGCCGATCGCCACGTTGCGCACATCCTCCGCCAAAAACGCCAGTTCGATCTCGGGCCCCCGCGACATCATCCGCCGCACGTGTCCCCTGAAGACGAAGCGCCGCGGCGTCCGCTCGATGCGCAACACCCCCCGACCGCTCAACTCGCGGTTGGAGTCGCGCCCGGCTTGATACTCGATCGGAAAAGTAAGGTCCGGCGCCCCCGCGCCCGCGTCTGCATCCATAATTGAAAATCGACCGTCAAGCTGACCCGCCGCCTCCCACACGCAAGCGCCGGTTGCAGGTTGGCGGGAAGAACGACTTTTCGAAGCTCGCGATCCCGTGACAGGTTTGCCGATGCGTTTCGCCCGCCGCGTGCCCGCCAACCTCGCTCACAACTCCGCTTCCAAAGGAAACGTCTTGGGATTCCTCACCCATCGGCACGCGATTTTTCTCCCAACCGTTGTCCGCGTGTATACACGCATTCCACCCCATCACCGATGATTTGGCGGGCCACCCCTTTCCCTTTGCTCCGTTCCGCTTGGCGATTCCCCCTTGGCCGGCCCGCTGGTTCGTCGCCCGCTTGCTTTCACCTGCGATCATCCGCCCCGCGCGGCTTTGCCCATGACTCCGCCGAACCCGCCGCGCTCTGACAACGCGTCGCCACTCCGGCTGGCGATGCTGGGCATGATCGATGGCAACGGCCACCCGTGGTCCTGGTCCGCGATCGTCAATGGCTACGACCCGGCGCGGATGTCCGCCTGTCCCTATCCCGTCATCCCGCGATACCTCGACGCTCAGCCGCCCGGCACGGTCGGCATCGCTGGCGCCCGCGTCACTCATCTGTGGACCGATCGCCCCGCCGAGGCCGCGCCCGTCGCCGCCGCCACCTTTATTCCACACGTCGTTGCGCGACCTGAGGACGTGATCGGTCAGGTCGACGCCGCCCTCATCGCCGTCGACGATGGCTTTGACCACGTCGAGCGCGCCCGCCCGTTCGTGGAGGCCGGCCTGCCGGTCTTCGTCGACAAGCCTCTCGCTCTCACCGTGGCCGATCTGCGCACCTTCATCGCCTGGCATCGCGCCGGCGCCCGCATCTTCTCTTCGAGCGGCCTACGCTTCGCGCCGGAACTCGACACCCTGCAATCCCGCCTGGCCGAACTCGGAGCCCTGCGCTGGATCTCCGCCGTGAGCTGCAAAACGTGGGCGCGTTACGGCATCCACCTTCTGGAACCCGTCTTCCGGATCCTCGGACCAGGCTTCGTCTCCATCCGCCTCGAGTCCAGCTCCGCCGCCGAAATCGCTCACCTCGTCCACGCCAGCGGCGCCGAGGTCACCCTCCCCGTCATCAAAGACGGCGGAGCGACGTTCGGCACGCTGCATCTTTGCGGCACCGGCGGGCAGACTCATTTTCAATTCGCCGACACCTACACGAGTTTCCGGCGGCAGCTGGTCAACTTCATCGCCTACGCCCGCACCGGCGTGGAAACGTATCCCTTTACCGACACGATCGAACTCATGAGCGTCCTCATCGCCGGTCTCCGCAGCAGCACCGCCGGCGGCCGTCACGTGCCCATCGCCGAAATCCAATCCGAACTTGCCCCATGACCACTCGCCCGAGCCGTATCCTCCAACGCCTGCGTGCCGGAGCCCTGGCCACCTCGCTCAAAATCAACCTCTCGGATCCTCGCGTGACGGAGATCGCCGGCCTCTCCGGCGTTGACGGCGTCTGGCTCTGCAACGAGCACGTCCCCAACGACTGGATCGGCCTCGAAAATCAAATTCGCGCCGCGCGCGTCCACGACATCGATACGCTCGTTCGCGTGAGCCGCGGGAGTTACAGCGACTACATTCGCCCGCTCGAAGCCGGCGCCACCGGCCTCATCGTGCCGCACGTCGCCAACGCCGACGAAGCCCGCCAGATCGTCGAGTGGACGCGTTTCCATCCCCTCGGCAAACGCGCGCTCGATGGCGGCAACATCGATGGCCAGTTCTGCCTTCTGCCCCTCGAAGACTATCTTCACCAGTCCAACACCGAGCGCATCGTCGTGCTCCAGATCGAATCCCCCGAAGCGCTCGAACACGCCGAAGCCATCGCGGCCGTGCCGGGCTTTGATGCGCTGCTTTTCGGCCCTGGCGATTTCAGCCACCGTCTCGGTCAGCCCGGCAAACTTGACGCCCCGGCCGTCGTCGCCGCGCGCAAACGCGTCGCCGCCGCCGCCCGCGCCCACGGCAAGTTCGCCATGACCGCCGGCCTCATCGCGCCCTTCGACGTCCTGATCGACGAAGGGTATCGGCTTTTCAACGTCGGCGCCGATGTCGTCGGCCTCGCCTCCTACGTCCGCCAGCGGCTCGACGTCATCACCCAGGCGGCCGACGCCCTCCCGCCCGGCAAGATCGCCCGGTCCCATTCCCCTTATGCCTGATCTCCGTTCGTTTTCGCTGCAGGATAAAGTCATCCTCCAGTTCGGCGGCTCCGGGCTCCTGGGCCGCGCATTGATCGCTGATCTCTCCGCCGCCGGCGCCACCCTGGTCGTCGCTTCGCGTCAGGCCGGCGTCCTCGCCACTGAAACCAAACCCGCCGCCAACCTCCACCTCGAAACCGTGGACCTGCTGGACGAAGCCTCCCTCCACGCCCTTCTCGAGCGCATCGCGCGCGACCACGGCCAGCTCCACGGCGTTGTCTACAATGCCGTCAACCGCCCCATGTCGGGCATGGATGCGCCACTCGCCGCCTGGGAAGAATCGATGCGCCTCAACGCCACCGGATTCTTCGCCGCCGTCCGCGCCTGCGGCGACGTGCTCGCCCGCGCAGGCCGCGGCAGCATCGTCAACATCTCCTCCCAAATGGGCGTGATCGGCCCCAATTATTTTCTCTACGAAGGCTCCGCGGCCAACATCTCGCCGGACTACTTTTTCCACAAGGGCGGTATGAACAACCTCACCCGGTATCTCGCCGCGCACTACGGCCGCAGCGGCGTCCGCGTCAACACTGTCTCCCCCGGCGGCATCTACAATCCCGTTAAGCCGCAGGCCGCCTCCTTCCTCGAGCGTTACGCCAAAATGACCATGCTCGGCCGCATGGCCGAGGCCCGCGAAATCGGCGGCGCCGTTACCTTCCTGCTGAGCGACGCCTCCACTTACATCACCGGCGCCAATCTCCCCGTCGACGGCGGCTACACCGCAAAGTAAGCCACTCGCGAACGATCGGCTGAACTCACACTCATTGTGAGCCGCGCGATTACCCGGCCGGAAATCAACGCCCGTTTCGACGCCCTCGACCGCGGCAAACGCGCGCCCCAGGTCATTGATTTCGCCTCCTGACACTCACTCCCTCTCCACCATGTCATCCCTTGCAGGAAAAGTCGTCTGGGTCACCGGCGGCGCCGGTTATCTGGGCTCCCCCATCACGTGCGCGCTCGATGCCGCCGAGGCGAAAGTCCTCTGCATCGAACTCCCCGGCCGCGCCGCTCAACTCGTGCAGGACGAATCGCTCCGGCACACGATTCCCGTCGAACTCGACATCGAGGATCTCGCCGCGCAACCCGCCAGGATTGCCGCCCTCATCGCCGCTCACGGCGCTCCCCACGGCCTGATCCATCTGCCCTTCGCCTCCTCCTCGGGCAAAACCATGGAGGAAATCACCAGCGACGACATGAACGCCACCCTCACGCGTTCGCTGACGCCCGCCTTCGCATTCTGCCGCACCGTCGCGACCGCGATGTCCACCCACGGTGGCGGCAGCATCGTGCTTTTTTCCAGCATGTATGGCTTGGTGTCGCCCGACCCCAAAATCTACCTTGCGCCGATGGCGCCCAACCCCATCGACTACGGCGCGAGCAAAGCCGCGCTCATCCAGATGTGCCGCTATCTCGCGGTGCATTTCGGCCCCCGCAACGTGCGCATCAACTGCATCGCTCCCGGACCTTTTCCGAATCCAAAAATCCAGGCGCAACTGCCGCAATTCATCGAGAACCTCAAGGCGAAGACCGCGCTCGGCCGCATCGGCCGCCGCGACGAAGTCGCCGGCCCCGCGCTCTTCCTCATCTCCGACGCCGCCTCCTACGTCACCGGTCAAACCCTCGTCGTCGACGGCGGTTGGACCGCCTGGTGAATTAAAGGCCGCACCTCGGCGTTGGCAGCCGCGATTGAAACATGGCGTTTCACTCCGGCCTGACGTGCGACGGTGCAATATGTGATCGATGCTGCGCGGAAACGCTGGCTCGAAAAATAACCCTAACACAGGCGGGATGTCGTAATCATACTCTGGCGGCAGGTCCTTCGGCTTGATCGGCGAAGTAGCCGGCAGATCGCCGATCGAATGCGTCGTTTGAAAGTCCTGCACGTCAAACGTGCTCGGTATGATAAAGTGACACTCCTCCGCGGTCTGCCCCCTGCGCGCCGGCAGAAACTTGCTCGCCACGATCGACTCGAGCGAAGGCGCAATAAACGCCGGATGCGTCGTCGAAAGCAGCCGCGCCGCCGTCACCTGCCCGCTTGCGTCCAAAGTCACGTCGAAGCGCGTTTCATCGCGTATCAAGTTCTGTCGATGCACCAGGTATTCCGGATATTTCAGCGGTCCTCGCGATTTATCTGCGGGGCACCCTCTCCGGCGTGCCCCACCCAGCGCTTTGCGCCATCGTACTCTTTCCCGTTACAACGGCCGTCCACAAGAGGAGCCCTGCACCCCACCAGGGAAAGAACTTCATCCGTCAGACTTCCCGCCGTCGCGCGCTCCGGTCAACCTCGTTTCCTCCACCCGCATCGGTGAAAAACCGGTCAATCCGCCGCGGGGCGCCACTCTGCCCTCGCGCGTCCGGCATCGCCGCTTCTTAGAGTCACCGGCGCGCGGGTTTTCCCGCCCGCGGTAGATGGCCCGCAAGATCGCATTCATTAACTACAAGGGCGGCGTCGGCAAAACGTCGCTCATCGTCAACGTCGCCGCTTCGCTCGCCAAGCTCGGCCGGCGCGTGCTCCTCTGCGACTTCGACACGCAGTCCAACGCCTCCATCTGGCTCCTCAAACTCGACCGTTGGAACGCCCTCAACGCCACCGGCGCCGGCGCCGTTTACTCCCTCTTCTCCCCGGGCCACTGCCACCTGCGCGACCTCGTCATCCCTGACGTCGTCGAAAACAAAACCGGCGAAAAAATCCTGCCCGGCCTCGCCCTTGTCCCGACCACGTTCAACCTCGTCGATCTGGAAAGCGAATACACCGGCGCCCCCGACCGCCCCGCGTATCTCATCTTCCAGGAACAGCTCGCTGCCCTCGAGGCCGACTACGACTTCATCCTCTTCGACTGCCCGCCCAACATCCTGCGCGCGTCGCAATGCGGCATCTTCGCCGCCAACGAAATCTACGTCCCCGCCAATCCCGATGCCCTGAGCCTCATCGGCTTTACCCTCCTCGTCGAAAAGCTCGGCCGCTTCCACCAACTCTCCGCCGGCTTTCGCACCGCGCGCATGGGCCCGCCCGCCCAAGTCGAAGGCATCATTTTCAACGCCATCAAAACCGGCAGCGATATCGAGGTGCCTCGTCTGCGCATGCAGCTTCGCCTCAACCAATTTCGCGCCGCCAAACGCGCCGGCCGCCACGCCGCCCTCTTCACCTCCGTCGTGCGCGACGCCATGATCGTGCGCCGCGCTGTCGCCCTCGGCCTGCCCGTCGTCCTCCTCGCCCCCGAGCACACCGACCCCGCCGCCGACAACGTCGTCAACGACTACCAACGCGTCGCCGCCGAGCTTCTCCATCACCCCCTCGCTTGAACCATGCTCCGCTGATCGCCCCTGCCTTCCACCCCTCCCCTATGTCCACCACCCTCGCTCCCCACGCCACCGCCGCCGAATGGAACCGCGTCCGCGCGGCGTTCGCCACCTCGCTGCTCGTCGACACCTCGCTCACCAGCCTGGCCCTCAATCTCGACGGCCCCGGCTGGCCGATCAACGACCCCGCCGAAACGCCCTCCGCTTACCTCGACCTCACGTCCGACGAGGTCATCGCCGCGCTCGCCCGCCAAGGCCAGCCCCCGGAACGCTTCGATCAACTCGTCGCCATCCTCCGCGACACCCTCGCGTTCGACGAACCCTTCAGCGAAATGGTTGCCCAAAGCGAAACCGCGGCCGCCCAGGAAAACCCCGTCGTCCGCAATCTCGCCAAGCTGCAGATTCCGGAGACGTTCCCGCTGGCACTCGCGGCACTCACGCCTGACACGCTGGAATTCTGCCGCCGCGAAAACGTCGCCACCCTCGGCGAGTTCGCGCTCCTCGCCCAACGCTTCTCGCAAAAGATCACGCTCGCCGGCGACTTCCGCGCGCTGCTCAACGCCCTCTCCCACATCGACGAACCCACCCTCGCGCGCTACCTGCCGTTTCGCCCCGGCGCCAAAGGCCTCCATCTCATCGAAGCCGTCGCGCTCGCCGTGCGCGCCCTGCCGCCCGCGGAACGCGCCATCCTCGTCGCCTCCCCCGCCGCCGCCTCGCCTTCGCTTCGCGCCCGCGTTCGCCAACTCGCCGTTTACTTCGCCGTCGAGTGCACCGACCTCGCCGCCATGATCGCTCACGGCGTGCCGCTCAGCCGGCTCGTCATGGTGCTCAACGCCCCCGGCTTCGAATCGACCGTCGCTGCGCTCCTCGATCCCCACCTCCCCGCCGGCCCGCACGGCTCACCGACAGTGAAACGCAACTGGTTCTCGCGCTTCTTCCGCTGACGCCCATGTCTCCGACCGCGCCGCCCTTCGATACCCGCCACGCGCCGCCGCCGCGGCCGCCCAAACCCCTCGCGCTCCCTCGCCGCCGGCTTTCCTCCGCCGGCGCGCGCGACCCCTTCGAGCCCTCCGTCGCTTCCGCCGCCACCCGCCGCCAAATCACCGCCTTGATGGCGGCCACACGCTCCCCGTTTCCCGACGATTCCGCCCGCCGCGACCGCGCCGCCGAACTCGAGCGCTCCCTCCTCCAACTCGAAACCCAGCTCGCCGAACGCGAACGCGCCCTGCACGACTGGCAAGTCTGGCTCGAAGAGCAGCAACGCGAACTCGCCGAAAGCGAAGCCCTGCAATTCGCCCACGAGAAACTCCTGCGCGCCGAACGCGCCGCGCTCCGCCACTCGCCCCCCTCCGCCGCCGCCACTCCCGCCGAAAGCGCCGCGCTGGCCGCCCTCAAAACCGCCCTCGACCGCCAGGAAACGTCGCTCGAAGAAGCGCGCGCCACGATCAAGGAACGCGAAGCGTTTCTCGACGAAAGCGAAACCACCCTCTTCGCCAAAGTGCAGGCGCAACAGGAGCGCGAGATCGAGCTCGACCAACGCGCCGAAGACCTCGCCGAACGCGAACGCCGTCTCCTCGCCCGCGAATCTGCGTCACCTTCGCCGGCCGTCCCCATCGCCTTGCGCGCCCCGATCGATGCCGCGCGCACTCCCGTGCCGTCCCCACTGCGCGTCGCCGCGCCTGCGCGCGTGTTCGACGAGTTCAACGAATAGCTTTTCCGCCCCGTTTCCGATCGGGCCCCTCTCGACCGCGCCTTTGCCGCTCCGCTGCACCTACCGTGCAAGGCTGCGCGTTAACGCCTGCTGGGGCACCGCCGCGATATCGTAAGCGACAAACGCCAGGAGTAACTGAATTCCCAGGATCACCGGCAGGGCCGCGAGCATGATCGTGCCGCTGGAGGCAAACACGCCCCGTTGCGCCGCGTGCGCCCACTCCACCGCCCCGAACACCACGCCAAACATCAACAACACGAGCCCGGCCACGATCTCCACCGAGGCGATCGAAAAATCGCGGATGAAATAGTGATAACCGATTCGCTTCATAAAATTCTTCCCGTTGCCGAGGAGAAATCGCGGAATCGCGCGCCCCGCATGCAGACTGCTCCGCTCGCCCCCGTAACGCGCCGGCAGCGGCACGTCGACTACCCGCGCGTAAAGCAGGTAAAGGCGGAAGAGCATGTCCGATTCGAAGAAAAATCGATCGGCGATCTTCTCCTCCGGCAGTCGTGCCAGCACCGCCGCGCTGATTGCGGTGAACCCATTCGTCGGGTCGAAAATATTCCAATAGCCGCTCGATAACTTCGTGATGAACGAGAGCAGCGCGTTGCCGATCAAGCGCACGGCCGGCATTCCCCTCAACAGTTCGGGGCTGAAAAATCGGTTCCCTTTCGTGTAATCCGCCCGGCCGTCCGCGATCGGCGCCACCATCTTCGCTATATCGCTCGGCGCCATCTGTCCGTCGCCGTCAAGCTTCACCACCACGGTCAGGCCGTCCGCGAGGGCCTGACGATACCCCGTCTTGACCGCCGCGCCCACGCCGCCGTTCGCCTCGCGCCGCAACAACACGATGCGCGCATCCGCGTTCGCCACCCGCAACACCTCCGCCACCGTCTCATCGGTCGAACCATCATCCACCGCGTAGACGCGTTCACACTCCGGCCCAATCTCCCCCAGCACCGCCGCAATGTGCCGCGCCACGTTGTAGCAAGGGATCACAACTCCGATGCGCGGAGGCGGCACGGCGGCAGAAATGGAAGACATTATATAAAGTGGCGGGCCAGGTCGCGCGCTCGCAACGCCCGCCCCGGCGTCGCACCATAGAAAACCCCGCCGCCTCTGCACGCGAAAACCGCCTGCATCGCAACGCGCAACGCCGCGCCCAGTTCGGAATTTCCATTGTGTCGCTTTCCGGGTGAGTGCGAGGCTGCGCCTGTGACGACCCCCGCGCCGCAGCCCACCGAGCGTCCTCCGACTTCCCTGCTGTTTCCTCGCTCGCGGTTTCGCCCGCCCCACCTGATCGCGTGGTGCCTCGTCGCCCTCCTCGCCCTCGGCTACCTGTGGTTCGTGCGCAAACACTGCTCGCCTTACGCGAGCAACGCCGATGCTTCGTGCTACCTCAACCTTGCGCAATTCTGGCGTGAAGGTCGCCTCAGCGCGCCCGTGCCATCGTTGCCCGGCCTGCACGCGCCGGAGTGGCGGGACTACTACTATCTCCCGATCGATTTTCGCCTCACGCACGACCCCGCGCGCATGACGTCGCTCGGCGCGCCCGGTTATCCCCTCCACCTCCTCCTCGCGTCCTACTTCGTCGGGCTCGATTGGAGCGTCGTGCTGGTCAACGTCATCGCTTCCGGGGCGGCCGCGCTTTTTCTGCTCCTGCTCGCCCGCCGTTTTGGTCTGCCCTGGCTCTGGGCGCTCAGCGGCGTCGTGCTGCTCTGGGCCTGCCCGGTCTTTGTTTACATCGCGACTCAGCCGATGACCGACGTGCTCAGCATGTCCTGGTGCCTCGCCGCGTTGTGGTCGGCGTTGCGCGCGCGTGACCGTTGTCGGTGGGCGCTCGCCACCGGCTTTGCCATCGGCATCGCCGTGCTGATCCGTCCCGCCAATCTTGTGCTGGTGCTCCCCGTCGCCGTCACGCTGGGACTGCGCTGGCGCGCCTACCTGCTGCTCGGCCTCGCCGGCCTGCCCGCCGCCGGATTTCAAGTCTGGTATAACCTGCAACTCTGGGGACGGGCGCTCACGACGGGTTACGGCGACATCAGCAGCGCCTTCGGCCCGCAATTTATCGCGGCGAACGCCCGCTATTTTGCCACCGGTGTTTTCGTCCATCTCGGACCCTGCGTGGCGCTGGCCGCCCTCGCGTTTCCGTTTGTTAAACGCCGCGCCGCGTTACCCTTCGGCCTGCTGGCCTCTTGGTTCGCGGCTTTCATCGGCTTCTACTTCCTGTGCTTTTACTCCAGTCTGGAGTGGAGCCTGCGCTATTTTCTCCCCGTTTTCCCCGCTGTCATTCTCGTCGCTTTGTGGGTGGGGCACTGCGCCACCGCCCACGTGGCCACGGCTTGGCGACGGCACGTCATACTTTTGATCGCCCTCGCACTATCGCTCACCTGGCAGATTCATGCCGGCCGCGTGCTCCACGCTTTGATCATGAAGCGCGGCGAAATCATCTACCCTCAATCCGCCGCGTGGATCCGCCAGCACGGCCCCGACGCCATTGTCTTTGCCAATCAAGTGAGCGGCGCACTCTGGTATTACACGGATGCGGTGGTCGTCCGCGTCGATTACGTCGACGTTGCCAACGTCCAGCGACTTTACGCGGCCGCCGCACAAACGCACCGCCCGGTGTATGCCGTCCTTTTCGGCGCGGAAAACGCCCCCGTTTTCCCCGACCGGCTCCCCGGCACCTGGATTCCGCGCGCCCGTTTCGGGATCATTGAAATTTTTGAACTCGTCCCGGCGCCGTAATAACCAAGCGCCGGCGCCTATCAGCCGGCCATCGTCGCTCACCCACGTATCGACACGCCTTCGCCGCCGCGTTTCTTTTCGGCGATGAACGTTCTCCTCCTCGGCGGCACCGGCCAGATCTCCTCGGGCATCGTCAAAGCCCTGCTCGCCCGCGGCGCCGCCGTTACGGTTCTCAATCGCGGCCAGTCCGACGACCGCCTCGGCCCCGACGTCCGCCGCCTCGTCGCCGATCGCAACGACTCCGCTGCCCTCGAACGCGCGGTCGCCAGCGCCGGTCCGTGGGACGCCGTCATCGACATGATTTGCTTCCGTCCGGACCAAGCCGCCGCCGCCCTGCGCCTCTTCCGCGGCCGTTGCGCTCAATTTATTTTTTGCAGCACCGTCTGCGTTTACGGCAACACCCAGACGATCATTCCCACGACCGAGGCCACCACGCCCTCGCCGCATTCCTCCTACGGCCGCGACAAACTTGCCTGCGAGCAACTCTTCCTCGCCGCCCACGCCCCCGGCGAGTTTGCCGTCACGATCTTTCGCCCCTCGCATACGTTCGGGCCCGGCGGCGGCATCATCAACAACCTCGGCTTCTCCGCCACCTTCGTCGACCGTCTCCGCCGCGGCCTGCCGGTCATCGTCAGCGGCGACGGCCACGGCCTCTGGCAAAGCGCCTTCGCTGACGACGTCGGCCGCGGCTTCGCCCATGCCGTCGGACGCGCCGCTTGTTTCGGCCAGACCTATAACATCGTCGGCGACGAAGTCGTGACCTGGGACGACTACACCCGCCGCACCGCCGCCGCGCTCAACGCCCCCGCGCCGACAATCGTGCACATCCCCTCCGACCTGCTCGTCGCGCTCGATCCCATCCGCTTCTCCGCTCTCGACGAAATTTTCCGTTATCACGGTGTCTATTCCAACACGCACCTTCGCCGCGACGTGCCCGAATTCGTCAACGCCACGCCCTACGCCGACGCCGTGCGCCGCACCGTCGCCTGGATGGATGCCCATGGAAAAATCGGCCCCGCCGAGTCCGACGGCTTCGACGACTGCGTGCTCGCCGCGTGGCACCGCGCCACCCGTGCCATCAGCCAACGCGAAGCCGCGTCCTGATCCCAGCGTTCGCCCGCCGCCGCACGTCGCCCGACCCCGACTCAACGCGCCTTCCACGCTGAGTCGGAGCGAGCGATGCGCTTTGCCTCGTCAAACCGGCAACCGTAGCTTCGACGCCAACTTGGTGCCCGACCGCCGCAACCGTTCGCGGCCGGCCACCAACGCGCATAACCCCAACCCGGCCAACCCCCACGTCGCCGGCTCAGGCACCGGCGTAAAGGGACAGTCGAACGGCGTGAAATGCAGTTCCGCATCCGCATGGGTATAATTCATCGCCACAATCTGGCCGTTCAACGCCGTGCCTCCCGCGTTACTCAGATTCACATTCGGCGCCAGGATGCTCCCGTAAAACTGCCCGCCATTGCCCAGCGACAACTCGAGCGGCGCGTCCGCCGTGCCTCCGGCGACGTTCCACAACACCCGTTCGTAACCCGAGCCCGTGTTAAAATTCACCCCGGTGCCGGTGCCAAAAAGCGTGCGACCATCGGCATTGCGCACGTTGATCACGTAAGTCACCCCGTCCGGCACATCGAATTGCACGTTCGAAAAGAGCTGCCCCCCATACGTATTACCCGAAAGCAGGCTCGCATCAAAATTGAACACCGCGACCCCGGACGTTTGCGTGGTCACGAACTGCAGTTTCTGCCCGGTGATCTCGATCGTGCCAAACGCCGGCGCCGCCGCGAGCGTGTTCGAAATCGACACCGCCTGCGTGTGCATCGTATCCCAATCCCACGCCGCCGGCGCGGGATTCGTGCGTGGATCCACGTGCGCCAGCGCGTGCGAAGAATTCACCGTGCTCAGCGTGCCGCTGCCCGTCGTCAACCGCCGCTGCGTCGCGTCCCACGTGCCGGTCGCGTTTGGCGTCGACGCATACCCGCTTTGCAAATCCGTGTAGGCGTTCAGATGCAGATTCCCGCTCACATACAAAGTCGGATTGGTGTCGGGCACATACTTCGACGGCTGGGTCGCGATCGCGCCTGCGCCGTTCAACGTCAGATCGCCGCGGATGGCCAGCGGCCCTTCGGTATCGCCATACGAGGTGAACTCGGCATCGCCGAAGGCGATTAAATTGTAGTTACGCACGAGCGTGTCGAAGTCGGAGACTCCCTGATCCACCAGACCGGCCCGCAGCGAGGGAGCGGCGGCGCCCAGCGAAATCACCAGCGCGCAAAGACCGGCCGCGCGGGCGAGTGGAGGTAGCGAAGGCACCGGACGCAAACAGCGGGCCGGGCCGGACAATATGTTCATACTATTCCTTTCGTTGGTTGACCTGTAGTGCCGGTCTCCGAATGAGCCCGGCTCGTGGTCGTGCGCGCGTCCACCGGCAGGGCAGATGGTCTCGCAACCAAGCACCCCGCCGCGTCCTAACTTCAGCGCAGAACTACGTTTTGTATATAGCCACACTATCGCCGCTTCCTCAAATTGTATATACAGCGCAACGCCCTGCTTTTGGCGTCCCCCTTTCCCTGAACGCCTTTCCTCCATACCACGACGCGACTCAGGCCGCCGCTGGCCGCGAAATCCGCCTCCCGCCCGCAGTGATTTACGCGTATCCGGGATTGACGCACGGCCGCTCGGGCGGCGGCGGAGCCTTCGTCCGGGGCGGCCGCGGCAGGTTAATCGCTCGGCCCGCCCGGCGCCTCGCTGGCCGGCGGATGGACTTTGATTTTATGTCACTGTTTATAGCCCGATTTCATTGGCATCAAAACCATCAACCCCGGTCTGCGGGAAACCCTTCGCCGCATCGGGGCCTGCGCTACGTGCCCATCGAATAACCCACGCCGACGCGCCCTCCGCGTTCGCAGCGGTCCGCGTCACACCGGCGCTTTCGACGCGCAGCGTCCGCGCGGTCGAAAAGCTTGAGCGCGCGCCCTCCGCGTCGTTCGCTTCGTCATGCCTCCGACCCCGTCCGCTCACCGTCACGCGTTTCTCCTGCTGGCGCTCGTCGTGGTGTTCGTCCTGCGCCCGGGCGCGACCGCGGCGCCGAAGCCCTGGCTCAAACTCGAAGCGGACGACTTCACTATCTATAGCGATGCCTCGGAGAAGCAGATCCTCCGCTGCGCGCTGGATTACGCCGCCTACCGCCGCGCTTTTGCCGACCTCTTCGTCTCGCCCGACCGCACCCTTCCCCGCTCGGTGCTGTTGCTTTTTCGCAACGACGCCGCGTTTCACGACTACGTTCCCGACCGGACCGAGAGAGGCTCCAATGCCCGCCTCAGCAACTATTCCTTCACCGTCGATGGTTCGCCCGTCAGCGCGTTTTCCCTCGAGAGCGGCCGCTCCCGCGCCCTGGAACTGACATTTGAATTCGAGACCGTCTGGGCGCTGGAACGGCTCGGCTACGCTGTCCCCATCTGGATGTCGCAAGGCGCGGGCGAGGTGCTCTCGTCAGTCACTTACGGAAAAGGCGTCTGCATTGTCGGCGGATCCGCTGGCCGCAACGCCCGCACCGACCTCGCGTGGCCGGAGTTCTTCGCCGTCGGCACCTTGTCCGACTCGTATAACGACCCCAGGAACCTCTCCGACTTCCTCGCCCAATCGTGGGGGCTCATGCACTGGATCCTGCTTTCCGACGCGCAGGCCCGCGAACGTTTCACCGCGCTCGCCGCGCGCCTCGCCCACTCGTCCGCCGCCGACGCCGTCGCGGAGACCATGCAGACTCCCCTCGCCCGTTTCGATCGCGCGATCCAGGCCAGCCTTCGCTCCGGCGCGCGGCGCAAAATCCCCTTCGACGATGCCGCCGTGCGCGCCTCCTTTCACCTCGTCCCCGCACCGCCCGCCGAAGTGCTCATCCAAAAATCCAACATTTGCGTGGCCCTCGACGATGTCTCCCGCGGCGACGAGCAGCTCGATCTCGCCCGCGGGCTCGCGCCCGATCTCCCCATGGCGCAGGAGGCCTGGGCGCGGCGCATGCAACGCGAAGGCCAGCGCAACGACGCCCTCCTCGCCTATCGCGCCGCCATCGCCGCCGGCTCCAAAAACGTCACGGCCTACCTCACTTCTGCTGCCGCGCGACTCGATGACAATCGTTCGCGAGGTTTCGACGAAGCCGGTGAGGGCGGAACGCAAGGCACCCTCGCCCTCGCGGAGCTCCGGCAAGCCATCGCCCTCGATCCCTTTAACCCCGCGGCCTACGCGCAACTCGGCCGCGCCTTCTACGTGCAGAAAGAGGTCACGCCCGCCGACCTCGACGAACTCAGCGTCGGCCTCGTGCCCGGACCCGCCGGCGTGCCGGTTCGCTACTACCGCGCCATGTTGTCGGTGCGCCTGCACCGCTCCGACGACGCCATCGCCGACCTCGATTTTCTCGCGGCTAGTCCCGACTCCGATGAACGCCTCCGCGAAATTGCCCGGGACCGCGCCGCCATCGAACGCGTCAATCGCGACGTGGTCGTGGGCGAGTCTTTTCTCAAGGCGCATAACTACGCCGCGCTCCGCGTCCTCGCCTCGGCGGGCCTCAGCGGCCCCTCGATCAGCGACGACGCCCGCACCCGCTACGCCCATCTCCTCGCCCTCGCCGCCGAGGAAGAAGCTTGGGACAAAGTGAAGGCGCTCGACGACGGCGCCCACGCCGCCGCGCTGGATAAAGCCGTGCGCGACTTCCTCCAAGGCTACCCTGACAGCCGCCACCGCAACGACGCCTACGAGCTCCTCATGCGCACCGCCTTCCCGGATCGAAAGCCCCCGCCTCCACCCGTCCGCTGACGTTCGCTCAGCCCCCGTAGCGGGCAGCGTTTTCCTTCCGTGCTCCATGTGGGCGGGGTGCCCTCACCCCGCATCTCCGCGACTCCGCTTCTCCGCGCCCTCGCGCCTCCCTCGCCCCGGCTCCGCGCCCCGGCTCCGCGCCCCGCCCTCTACGGATTCTCGATCTTCTCCAACGGCTCCTCCGCCGGCCCCGAAATCACTTCGCCCTGTGGCGTGAAACGCGAGCCATGGCACGGGCAATCCCACGTCTTTTCCGCCGCGTTCCAGCCCACGATGCACTTCAAGTGCGTGCACACCGGCGAGCACATCGTCACCGCGCCCGCCGCATCGCGATATGCCGCCACCTTGCGCCCATCCAATTCCAAAATCTTTCCCTCCTCGCGCGCCAGCTCCTGCAACGAAGTCCCGTCGCCGCGCGCGAGCCAGTCCCGCAGCATATAAAAAGGATAATCCTTGTTCTCCGCCACGTAGTTCCACGTGCCGCCGACGAGATGCTTTCGCTCCGGAGAGAATAATTGCTGCCACGGATTCTTCCGCCCCAGCATCGCATCCGCCGCCATCATTCCGCCGAGCGTGCCAAACGTCATGCCGTTGCCCGCGAACCCCGTCGCCGCAAATTGCCGCGGCGCCGTCTCTCCGATAAACGGCAGCCCATCGTTCGTCGTGATCACCTGCCCCGACCAGCGATGATCCACCGCCGCATCTGGCAAGAACTCCCGCAGCCGCGCCTCGAGCCGCGCATAGGCGTCCGCTTCGTCGCCCTGCCCCGTCTTGTGATCTTCGCCGCCGAAAATCACATAGTCATGCCCGCGCTTCCGTTCCACGCGCACATAATAATACGGCTCGGTCGTATCCCAAAACGCCGCCTCCGGCACCGTGCCCGGCGCGAGTTTCGCACCCAGTGCATAACTCGAATAGAGCGCGAGCTTCGTTTGAAAGAGCAACGCATCCGTCAACCCCGTGATGCCCATCAACGGCGTATGCGTCGCGAGGACCACGTAGCGGCACCGCACCGCAAATTTATCCGCCTTCACCGTCAACGGCTCCGCCTGCACCTCCGTCACCGCCGTGTTTTCGAAAATTCGGCTGCCGTCGCCGTCGATCCGCCGCGCCAATGCCGCGAGGTATTTGCGCGGATGAAAAATCGCCTGATGCGCGAACGCCACTCCCGGCCGCGCCACAAACGGCACGCTCGCCCGAAACTCCGCCGCGATGCCCAGTTCCCGCGCGGTCTCCGCCTCGCGTTCAAATCGTTCCGGATCGCCCGCCGCTTCCGCCAGCGAGCCGTGCCAGTAACCCGTCACCCACCGGAAATCGCACGCGATGTCCTCTGCGCGCATGTTGCGCACGATCTGGTCGATCGCCGCCGCGCCTGCATCCCACACCGCACGCGTGTGGTCCGAGCCAAACTGGTGCCGCAGCTCCCCCAGCGATTTATCCGTGACCGACGTCAAATGCGCCGTCGTGTGCCCCGTATCGACGCTCGCGCACCGCCGCCGCTCCAGCACCACCACCGTTTTCCCCGCCTGCTTCAGCAGATACGCCGCCGTCAATCCCGTGATGCCGCCGCCCACGACCACGGCATCCACGTCGAGATCCATGTTGAGTTTCGGAAAACGAGGCAGGGAAGCGGTGTCGATCCAGTAAGGTGTAGTATTCATAAAACGCGTCCGCCGATGGGCGGTTGTCCACCATACTCCCCCGCGTCGCCGCTACCATCGGGCCGTTGCTGAAACTCCGTGGGGAGTCGCCCCGCCATCGCCCCCGCGAACGAAGCCACCCCGCCGCGGTCTGCCCTCCTGCGCCCTCGCATCCGGATGCGCATCAACCGGCGCATCCTCTATGAATCTGCTTTCGCCGCATCCTTTCTGGCCGTGGCAGGACGGCCTGCCGGCGAACTTCCCCGCCCTCGAGCGCAACATCACCTGCGACGTCGCCGTGCTCGGCGCCGGCGTCACCGGCGCCCTCGTCGCGTGGCACCTCGCCGACGCCGGCTTCGATGTGGTCGTCCTCGACGCCCACGAAGCCGCGCACGGCAGCACCGCCGGCACCACGAGCCTTCTGCAATACGAAATCGACGAACCGCTGCACCGCCTCGCGCACACGTTTGGCGCGCCGTTTGCCACGCGCTGTTACCGCCGCTGCGATGCCGCGCTCGATGGCATCGCGCGCCTCGTGCGCACCCTCAAGCTCTCATGCGACTTCGAGCGCAAATCCAGCCTCCTCCTCGCCAGCACCGCTGCGCACGTCCCGCGACTCCGCCGCGAATTCGAGGCCCGGCACGCCGCCGGCTTCGACGTCGAGTGGTGGTCGCGCTCCATCCTCGCCCGCCGCAGCACCCTCCCGCAACCGGCCGCCCTCCTCTCCGCGCGCGCCGCGCAAATGGACGCCTACCGTTTCACCTACGGCCTCCTCCAAGCCGCGCAACAACGCGGCGCGCGCATCTTTGATCGCACTCCCGTGCAACGCCCCCGCGTGCATCGCCGCGGCGCCGACCTGCGCACAGCCGCCGGCGTCCGCGTGCGCGCCCGCGAAGTCGTCGTCGCGACCGGTTATGCCGCCGACGCCTGGCTTCCCGAGCGCGCGACCGCGTTGCACAGCACCTACGCGCTCGCCAGCGAACCGTTGACGCAATTCGCCGGCTGGCCCGCCGACCGCTGCCTCATCTGGGAAACGCGCCGCCCATATTGTTACCTCCGCACCGCCCCCGACGGCCGCGTCATCATGGGCGGCTACGATGAACCCTTTCGCGATCCCGCTGCGCGCGACCGCCTCCTGCCCGCCAAGACGGCCGCGCTGCGCCGACGCTTCGCGCAACTATTTCCCGCGCTCCCTCCGCTCACCGTCGCGACGTCGTGGGCGGGCACCTTTGGCGAAACGCCCCACGGCCTCCCGCTCATCGGCCGGCATCCCGACCGCCCCCGTCTGTGGTTCGCGATCGGCTACGGCGGCAACGGCATCACGTTCAGCCTGATCGCCGCCGAGATCATCCGCGCCGCGATGCTCGGCGACCCCGACCCCGACGCCCCCCTCTTCGGCTTCGACCGCCGGCCCGTCGCCGCGCGTCCCTAACCCTCGCCGCCTGGCCTCAGTCTGCGCCAGTCGCGTAGCGGAATTGCGTCAGCATTTCGTCCATCCCGAATGAAAACGCTCCGCTCGCCCATACAGAAAGAGCTTACCCAAGCTGGGCAAGTATTGATACTCCGCGCGTTGTGTGCATGCCTATTCCCATGAACCCCGTTCGGGTAAGGCAATCGGGTAAGGGTGAATAACACTGATCGGCTGAAGAAAGTTCTCCCATGGTGCTCCCGAAGGAACGCGCCAAGATTTTCCTCCTGCTTTTGGGAGTCGTCGTCGGGCTTTACGGTTTGTTCCTGCTCAGCCCATTTCGAAGCAAAGAAGACGGCGGTCCCAAGTATCAGAAGGGAATGTATGCAGAAGCAGCGGCTAGTGGTGCCTTGGAAGATTTTGCTCCGTGGATGATCGGGATAGGAGGAGCGGCGTTGTTTGGTGCCTACCTGCTTCGCGAGCGATGAAGAGCGCCGATCCAGTCGCCACAGCGCAACGCGGGCAGCCGTCCGTCTTCGGACGTTTCGTTCGCATTCGAAACTCCGTCCTCGGTCGGCCCGCGTGGCTGAGCTGAATCGTTCGGCAGAAAGAAATGAGCGCTGAACAAGTCATTCTCGTGGTCGACCGGATGTATGGCAGCAAGATCGTTGATCTGCCCGCGTCCGCAGCCCTCTGGATCGTCGATTCACCGGCAAATCAGCCATTCATCTCAGAAGTGAAGAAGAAGTTTACGCCGGCGGTTCGAGGCGATCTCAGCTGGTTTAAGGACTCCCCACAGCTCTCGCCCGCAAGTCTCGCAGCTCAAAAGATTGATACGATAGAAGATCACCACGGCGAGTATTCGCAGCATCCGGCCTATTCTCGCCTTACGATCATCGGCACATCTCCGGACGGAGAGTTGTGTGCCCTTCTCGAAAAGGACGGCTTCAAGCTCACATTGTCGAACGACCGGGAGATCGAATTCGAACGATGAAGACGCCCAACTCTGAGCGTTCAACTCTGAGCGTTCTGCTGCGCCGTAGCGCGCAGCGGGACGCGGGTTGAACAAGCCCGTTTCGAAGGCAGCAGGAGCTCCGGCCACCGCTTATGCGTTTTGTAGTGGCCGCCAATCGTTGGCGGACGCAGCGCCGGACGGCGACCGCCTTCGCCGGTTGCAGGCGCGCGTGCCGGCGGTGTCCGTTTTCGCCTGCCGAGAGAGCGCCCACCGCCGTCAGGGCCGCGATCCGCCGCGCGGCGGAGCGCACGGCCCACCCGCAAACCGTCGACGCCGGTGCAATCGAGCGCGGCCGGACCGCCGCCGTTGCGCGCCGCCATCTGGCGGACAAACCGCAGATACTCGGCCTGCGTCGCGGCCGCCAGCAAACGCAGCCGCATCGTCTCCGCTAAACGCTGCACCGACTCCGGATCGGGCGCGGCGATCTTCTGGCGCCACCCCGGAGGGTGGACGCATGCGTGGACTCTCTTCCCGTCGTTTTTGATTTAGGCATAGACCCGCAGCCTTGCCATCCACCGCCCTCCCGCCCATCCTTCCGCTCGTGCCCCCCCCGCACTATATACACCCGCTCACCCGCGTCGCGCAGCCGCTTGGTTCAACCAGTCGGCACAGACAACTCCAGGGCTTCGCCTCTCCGTGTCCGACTAATGGCGCTCGGCCAAAATATGAATCGTGGCCTTGTCGATCTATTGAAGCAGCTTCCTGACGACGTGACAGTTGTCGTTGAGCTATACCGCGCGCTATTCAGTGGGCGCTTCTGGGTATTGGCACAGCACACCGACCACTTTCACGCGACGCAGTTTTTGACTTATCCGGCAGCGGATGGTGCCCGCGAGCTTCCAGTTTTCACAAGTGCGGATCGCGAGCTCTTGGTCGATCTTCATCGCCAAGTTTCAGCGGCGGAAGTTCGAGAAGTCGATGGCCGGACTCTTTGGCCGCGCCTCATTGATGTGTTGGATTCCGATACTTTCGTGGCTGTCGATGCTGCCGAGAAGCATGGCATTCGACTTTCGAAGGCGATGATCATGGGCTTCGTGAAGTTACACGGCGAGCGATGAAAAGGCCGAACTCGGAGCGTTCTAGGCAAAGCCTATGCTCCGTTGTTTTTCTGCTGTTAGCTCTCGCTGGAGGAGGGTGCACGACGCCGCTAAGCTCTCCCCTCTCGGTGAAGTCGCCCGAGCTTGGGTTTGACCCAAAGTGGAAAGCGCACAGCGAGTATATAAACCGTATTGCGCAACAGGTACAGTCCGAATGGGAACGTCTTCTGGTAACAAACAAGATTTATCCTCCTTCGGACTCAAAGGTCGTGGTTGTTTTCGTGATGAACGCAGAAGGAAAAATTACGCGCATCAAGCAAGTGAAGAATGAATCATCCAGGGAAGGGGCGATAGCGTGTCTTTCAGCGATCATTAACCCAGCACCATACGGGAAATGGTCAGACGCGATGAAAGCGCTCTTGGGAGAAGAGCAGGAGGTGACTTTTACTTTCGTATACCAATAAGAGAAAGCTTAAACCGCAGAGAACCGCTAAGACCGGAGAAAGGGAAAGCCGCGCGTCCTGACTCTTGACCACCGAAGCGAATACATTTGTCCTTAGTTCCGATTGCCTCGGCTACACGCGATGTCTTGGAGATCGGCGCTCTTCGAGCATAACCTGCATCGCCGGAGACGAGCACTCTCTTCGCTGTTCGCTCCGTCATCGCAGCTATAAGGTCTTGGGAAAACAATGCATCGCGCTACCCTACTCATCATACTTACAATAAGCGCAGCTTTCCTGTCTGCGTGCGTTGAAATCTCGAGCTATAGTCTAGCTCAGACGAATTCAGGCTACCTGCTTACCGTGCGCAGGGACTACAAAGGGATCAGCTTTGGGATGGCAGAGACCTAAAACCGCACGCCTTGACTCTTGACAAACAAAGCGAATTGCGGGCACCCACGCCCAAGCTCGACGAGAGACGTTCGCATTGCTCGCGTTATCCGGATCTTGCGCAGCGTCTTCTCCAAGACCCACAGGTCTGAACTCACCTGTCTATACACGCGCAACTCGCCTTCGCGGCTGCCTTCGGTTGTCGCTATTGTGATTGTATCTTTATGGACATCCAGGCGCACATATCTTTGCTTGAGCTTCATGGGCTTGTCCTTGGTTTTGGTTGTTTCGGTTACACGCCACACCCCGGCGGATCTGCGCTCTTCGAGCGTAACCCGCGTTCACCAAGGACAAGCACCCTCTTCGCTTTCCGCTCCTTCATCGCAGCTATAATGCCTCTGCAAAATGAAACAGACCTCGCCGTTTGCGGTTACATTCCTCATGGCAGTCGCTGTGTTGTTCACCGGCTGTGCTCAGACCTACAAAGCATCGCTATTCATCGTAGACGATTGGGCACCGGGGAAGAATCCAACCCCCGAAATTATCGCGGATCCGGTCGGCGGCTACATTTGGGGCGCTCTATTGCGATCAGATAAGTTTTGGGTCCAGCACATCAGCAACTATTTTGTCGATCCTTCGGAGGTCATGAAGATTCGCCAGGGACTCACGGTGGATTGGTCCAAAGGAAAGGTGATGGGTCCTTACCAAACGACCGAGATCACGATTTCCCTTCACTATGGTCACGAATCCGCGTTCGAAGCGATTTACCGCGCGTTGCGAGACTACCATGCGCCTATACTCGCAGTTAAAAGGCCGAACTCTGAGCGTTCTGCTGCGCCGTAGCGCGCAGCGGGACGCGGGTTGAACAAGCCCGTTTCGAAGGCGTCCGCGGTTCCGACCGCCGCTTATGCGCTTTGTAGTGGCCGCTCACCGCCGACGGGCGGAGCGCCGGACGGCGGCATCCTTCGCCGGTCGCGGGCGCGCGTGCCGGTGGCGTCCGTTTTCGTCCGCCGAGAGGGCGTCCGCCGCCCGTCGCCGGGGCCGGGAGCCGTCTTTCTGCCCCGGCGGCCAAGGCTGCCGCCGGCAACACGGGGCGCGGGTTGCAATAATATAATAAGTTGGTCCCTGGTCCTTATACTCATCGCGTGCAGAGGGGCGGCGCCCGGGCCTGCCGCGGCAGCGTGCCCACGCGCACGAGCGTGAAGCGTTCGCAGTGCGGGCAGCGCAAGTGCCAGCGCGGCGCCTCCGGCGGCGGTTCCGCGAGCACGATCGGCTTTCGCAGCACCGTCTCCACCATCATCCGGCGGCCCTGCGCCGCCGGGTACAGCCAGCCGAAGTAACGCACGCGATGCTGGCCGGCCGGCGGCACGTGCTGCAAATACCGCCGCAGGAACTCTTCGGCGCCGAGCACGCAGCGTTTCCGCTGCCGCCTGCGGGTGTCCGTGGTTCAACAAGTGTCCAGAGCCAATGTTGGGGCTGCGCCTCGCCAAGGCGCGTCTTTAACGCCTAGCCGCAAAGCCTCTTGCTCCGATGCCCGATTGGCCTATCGTTCCGTCACCATGAGCATCGTTGAGTTACGTAAGCTTCCTGCCGAAGAGAAGTTGAGGATCATCGAAGCGTTGTGGGGCGATGTTGCCGCAGATGACGAAGCGTTTCAGAGCCCGGCGTGGCACGAAGCTGAATTGCGGAAGACGGAGGTCGATCTGGCTGCTGGTCGGATTGAGATTCTGGATTGGGAAGATGCGAAGAAAGAGCTGCGGAAACGTGTCGAATGAGAGTTCGAGTTCTCCGGCCAGCGCTCGAGGATATTGCGAGCGGCCGTCAGTTCTACGACGCGCGCGCTCTCGGTGTTGGCGATTACTTTTTCGACAGCATCTTTTCGGAGATTGATTCGCTCGTGCTCTACGCCGGAACCCATCGTATTTGTTTCGGCTTTCAACGCCTTCTGGCGAGGCGTTTTCCGTTTGCGATTTATTACCGAGTGACTGCCGGCGAGGCTGTGGTTTTCCGTGTTCTGGATTGTCGGCGAGATCCGAACTGGATTCGCAGCGCGCTTGAGAAAAAGGCCGAACTCTGAGCGTCCTGCTGCGCCGTAGCGCGCAGCAGGATACGGGTTGAACAAGCCCGTTTCGAAGGCAGCGGCAGCGTCGTCCGCCGCTTTTGCGTTTTGTAGTGGCCGCCAACTGTCGGCGGACGCAGCGCCGGGCGGCGACCGCATTCGCCGGTCGCGGGCGCGCGTGCCGGTGGCGTCCGTTTTCGTCCGCCGAGAGGGCGTCCGCCGCCCGTCGCCGGGGTCGCGAGCCTTGCGTCCGTCGCGGCCAAGGCTGCCGCCGAGAAAGCTAAACCGTAGTAACCTGACTTCCGAAACTCAAAGGCGAGTTGGGTAAGAACACTCGTCCTGCGGTAAAATGACGGGCGCGTTGGCCGAATCGGTTGGGAGGCGTAACGTGAGCGCAGAGTGTTTGACGCGCCTCGGGCGTTCTTCCGAACCGCGCACCTTCCTTTCCAAAGCCGTGAAAAAGTCATTCAAAGTTGGCGACCATGTCTCGTGGAATTCCGAGGCCGGTCGGGTGCGGGGCGTGATCAAAAAACGGGTCACTGCCCCGATGGCCTTCAAAGGTTATACCGTGCGCGCTTCCGCCGACGAGCCGCAGTATTTGATCGCGAGCGACAAGACGGATCACCTCGCGATGCACAAGGGCGCCGCATTGCGCAAACTCGCTGCCCAACGAAAGACGACCCATGGCCGCTCCTCGCGAACCTAAAGCGAAAGCACGGGCGCGAGAATCGAAGTCCATCGCGGCCGTGGACCCCGTCACCGTTCGGCCCGACGTCTACACGATCGGCCATTCCATCCGTGCCATCGACGAATTCATCTCACTGCTCCAAGCGCATGGCGTCACTTGCCTCGTCGACATTCGCACGGTGCCGCGCTCGCGGCACAACCCCCAGTTCAACCGCGACACCCTGCCCCTTTCGCTGACCGAAGCGCACATCGGCTATCGGCACTGCCCCGCGCTCGGCGGACTCCGACGCACGTCCGCTGACTCGGTTAACAAGGGCTGGCGCAACACGTCGTTCCGCGGCTACGCCGACTACATGCAGACCCCGGAGTTCGCCGCAGCCATCTCACGTTTAATTGAACTCTCGAAACACGATCGACTGGCGCTCATGTGCGCGGAGGCGGTTCCGTGGCGCTGCCATCGCTCCTTGGTGGCCGACGCGTTGTTGGTGCGCGGGCTTTCCACCGCTGACATTAGCAGCCGCACCCGGTGTGCACCTCATCGGCTCACTCCTTTCGCTCGCGTGCGCGGCCAGCAGATTACCTATCCGCCCGAAGCCGGCTCATCCGAGCCGACGCCGCAGCGAAAGACCAAAACGTCCACGAGCGCGTCCCCTGCCCCGGCACGTAAACGCAAAAGTGGGCGCACGGCCAATGGGCAAATCCCTAAGGTCGGGCTTACTCCACTGGCGGCAAAAAAAAGCGCCGGCTCCCAGAGGAACCGGCGCTCGGACACAGACCAATTGCCTTAAGCGCGATTAGTTAACGGCGATCTTCCGCGGCTTGAGCGCTTCGCTCTTGGCCAAGGTGAGACGCAGCACGCCATCGCGCAGCTCCGCTTTCACGTTGTCGACGTTGATGCTGTTGTCATGCGTGAGCGTGAGCTCGAAGCGGGCGTCGGACGTTTCGCGGTAGAGCGGCGTCCAGTCCACCGGCCGCTTCCAACTGCGTTGGCCACCGATCGTGACCACGCCATTTTCCGCGGTGATTTCGAGATCCTCTTTCGCCACGCCAGGAAGAAGAACGGTCACTTCGTAATTATCGCCTTGTTCGAGCACGCGGTAATTCGGCTTCACGGAGTGGGCCGCTCCATCTTCGCGGCGCAAGGCCGGTGGGCGGTTCAAAGTTGGGATTAGATTAAAGATACTCATATTGATATAGGTTTTAAGGATAGCACTCGACGTTATTTGACTTCGACGGAGATTTTCCGCGGCTTCGCTTCCTCGCGCTTCGGTAAAGTCACCGTGAGGATGCCATTCTCGTAAGTCGCGCTCACTTTGTCCGCGTGCACGTCTTCCGGAATGTTGACCGAGCGGGTGACGTTGAAGGACTCCGCATCGTTCCCGTCCGCGGCCGATTTACGCTCCGCGTTGATGGTCAGATAGCCTTCGACCATCTCCACGTGGATATTTTCGCGAGCGAAACCGGGCAGCTCGGCGCGGACATAGGTATTGTCTTTATCTTCGTAAAGATCGACCGGGAAACGGTTCGAGTTCGAAGCATTGCCCAACGTGGTCAACGCCGAGTCGAACAACCGATCAATCTCGTTTTCCAGACCGCTCCATGGACTCCGCAAAGCATACGGCGAAAGAGCACGAGAGGTTGGATAAGCATATTGTGTGATTCTCATAGTATGAATTTGGTTGGTTGCAGTGTCCCGCCTATATGCAGGACCGATGCCTGCCCAGCGGCAGACTTAAAGCACTCATTCAACGCCGCTTAATACTTTCGTCGCCCGGCAAACTGGGTCACGGGTGCGCACGTGTGTCGCAGAAGCGTGAACTTTTTGCGCACGGGTTCGCTCGTCGCGACGCGACGACACTCAACGCGTGTTTCGAGACTGGCCTCGCGAGGCGGAGCAGGCCGCGGCGCGGTGTGCGGGCGGCATCGCGTCAGCGCTTTTCTTCCAAACGCAGCGCCCGCAGCTTTACTGGGTTCCACGCGTCCGCCACCGATTTCAACTCGATAGAGTGCTCACCCTCGCCACTGACGTGGAGCTCCCCCAAGCGCACCCAAGTGAAATGCTCCGGCTCACCTCCGGGCGCAAGTTGGCTGGTGAACGTTGAATGGCCGTCGCTCACCTCGATCTTGCCGCCGTTCTTCGTGGCCACCTCCGCAGTGATCACGAAAGTAGCCGCGAGCGATGTCGCGAATTCCCAGTTGAGTCTGGTGCCCGCCTTCGACCACCCACCAATGACCGCGTCCGATCCTTCGGTGCGCAAACTGGCATTGTCGTCGTAGGCATTGACCACGGCGGCGAGCGACGCCGGGAGGAGGATAACGCCGTGTGTGTCCGGCGCAGGTAACGGCTGGTCAACCACCGGCGCGCCGTGAAATTCGAGCTTTATCACTGCGGCGATTTTATTCGGAGTTTTAGCCGGAAGGGAAAGAACAGCGCCCGCAGCCGTGTCGCGTGCCGAGAGGGCGAAGTCGGGTTGGTCGAGGAGCGTCGCCCGCGCAATGGGCGTCTTGAGGCCCGGCACGAGGAGGCGACCGTCGACGGGCCATTGAAATATATGGAGAAAGAGGACGTTTCCCTTGGTCGTGCTGCGGCCCCAGGATAGCCGCCGGAACAGGCTCGCGGTGGTGCCGTAGATCGATTCGGCGTGCGCGTGCACCCAGCGTCCCGATTCTCGTAACCGCTTCACGCTCGCCGCCGGAATCACTCCTTCCGCATCGGGGCCTACATTAAGGAGTAGATTCCCGCCCTTGCTGACTACATCGATCAACTTTCGGGTCAGATCCTCGGCCGACTTCCAGTTGTGATCATTCGCTTTGTAGCCCCATGAATCGTTCATCGTCATGCACACTTCGAACAGCCGGCCCTTCATTCCGGTAGCCGGTATATATTGTTCGGGCGTCTCAGTATCGCCGGAAAACGCGTTGGGCACCCGCGGGTTCAGCAGACGGTTGTTGCTGATGATGCCCGGCTGCAGTTGCAGCAGCGGAGCAAGCCGCGCGGCGCGAGTAGAGGTCATCCCGACGGGCGTGTCCCACCAAAACGTCGAAATCTTTCCATAGCGGGTCAGCAACTCGCGGATTTGCGGTGCAGCGACCTGGTCGAGATATTGATCGAAATCGCCATCTTGCGCCGGATCCCAATGGCCCTGCTCCGGATCGCCACCCGCCATTGGCTGCCCCACGGTGCGCGCCGCTCCGCCGGGATGATGCCAGTCCTGCGCCTGCGAATAATAGAGTCCGAGCCGCACTCCCTGACGTGCGCAAGCCGCAGCCAACTCCTTCAACGGATCCCGGTGAAACGGTGTCGCATCGTAGATATTGAATCCGGAAACCTTGCTGTGAAACATCGCAAAGCCTTCGTGATGCTTTGTCGTGATCACGATATACTTCATGCCTGCATCCTTCGCGAGCCGCACCCATGCATCGGCGTCGAACTTCACCGGGTTAAACTGCGACGCATAGCCGGCATATTCGGCGACGGGGATATGGGCATTGAACATGATCCACTCGGACAGGCCGTTCCCCGCGCTTCCGCGGTCAAACGGCTTACCGTGGTAGACACCGGCAGGCACGGAAAAGAGCCCCCAGTGGATGAACATCCCATAATGCGCCGCCGTGAACCACGCAGTGCGTTCATCCAACCCTTGTGTGGGGACCGGTTGTGCGCCCGTCGCGTGCCAGCCGAAACATCCCCAGAGCAGCGCCAGAAAAAATGCGCTGCGCCGAGCGACACCCCTACATCTCGGCGGAGCGGCGACCACGCGCACTTCGCCGTCAGCCGGAGCTTTCGTAAAGAGCGACGGCCTTTCCACGCGCCCCGCGCCAGGAAGACGGTTCGTCATCGCGTCATTCAAAGACCGCGCTTCCTTCATGACGAGGGTTCGCTATCCCGCGCGTGTTCACGGAACCGAGCATCATCAGAATTCGAGGCTCGTGGAGAACATCAATTGGCGGCGGTCACCATAGCCGGCGAAGTTCACGTCGGTGGCGACGATATAGGATTTATCGAACGCGTTGCGCAGATTGATCCGCAGCGTGAGCCGCGAATGCCGGGCGAGCCTGAAGCTGTAACCCGCGAGAAAATCGAACGTGGTGTAACCAGGAAACGTCACCTGCTGTTCGGCGATGTTGTCGTTGTTGGTGTCGACGTAGCCGGCGTAATTCTCGGAGCGATAGTTGAATCCCCCGCCGACGAACAACCCGCGAACGGGACCCGTCGTGAAATTATAGCGGGTAAAGAAAGTCCCCGTATATTTCGTGACGCCCGGCATGGTTTTGCCGCCCGGATAGCCGAACTGCGGCAGATCCGTCGTGATCTTTGGATCCGCGAAGCCCACGCCAGCGCGCAGCGTCCACGCCGGGGTCGGATTTGCAGTGAACTCAAGTTCATAGCCTTTCGATTCCATTGCGCCCGCCACCGCGCGCGCGGGCGTGGACGAGCCGAACTGCGCAATGAGCAGCGGCGCGGCGACCGAGAGCGCCGAGTTCTTTTGGGTGAGGTCGAAGTAGGTGAACGACGCCGAATACCGGTTGTCCGGGGTGAGCGCCTTCAACCCAAACTCGTAGCTCTCGCCTTCGGTCGGCGGCATCAGGTTGAGATTGATATCGAAGCGGTTCACATTCGGCCAGAGCGACGTGCCGTAATTCGCGGTGAGATTTAACGTCGGAGTGAGGGCGTAGATGGCGCCGATCGATTTCGACCAAACCTTTGCGTGATCCGCCGCGCTGGTGGTGATGATCATGTTGTCGGTATTGCCCGAGGCGCCGAGCGTGTCGTTGCTATTATACATATCGTCGTAGCGGAATCCGATCAGCGTCTTAAATCGCCCGTCATGCCCCCAGTCCGACGCGAGCATGGCAAACCCTGCCTTCACGATCTGGCCAAGCTGAAAGCCGCTCGCTTTGCGTTCATACAGGCCGTTACCGATCAGCTGCTGGGGATAACGCAGGCCGCCATCCATGATGACCGTGTAAGGCATTCGGTCGGCGGCACTCGTCCCGAAAATCGCGCCGCGGGGGGAACCGTCCGGATTGCGATAGAGCCAAGAGACCGTGTTGTAGGTGGGATAGTCGTTCGGCTGATAATTTCCGCCGAAGGTGAGCATGTGCTTGCCGCCCAGCTCCGGCAGCTCCCACGCCGCTTGCAGCCGATAGAAGCGGAAGCGTTCGTCCAAACCCACAAGCTGCCAGTTTTGCGTGAAGATCGGCGTGCCCGCCGCATAGCCCGGCGTGATTTGGTATCCGTTAATCGAGCTCGGGCCCACGGCTGCCGTCGCGTAACTCGCACTTTTCATCGCCGGACCCCAGCGTTGGTTGCGATTGCGCATCGACTCGCTGACGGTGAACTGGACGTTCAAGCGATCGTTGAACAGCGCCTTCGTGAAGGCTGCGGTATAGAAAAAGTAGTCCAGGTTGCTCTGAGCATCCGGACCATAGATGCTTTGGGCATATTTCTGCGGAAGGAGTCCGACCGCCGCCGCCGCCGATTGGGCGCTGCTATTGAGCGGCAAGGTGATGATGCCCGTGAACGGAGTCCGATGATCATAACCGCTTTCGCCCGTGATACGAATCGACGTCGTGGGATTGATCTGCCAGAGGTAGTCGGCATACAGCCCGCGGCGCTCGATGCCTGCATAGGCGCGACCGTCTTCGGTGCTGTGATAAAGACCGGCCACCCGCAGGGCTTGGTGATCGCCGAGGGCAATATTCGTGTCGAAAGTTCCGCGCCGCAAATCGTAATCGCCACCCGTCAACTCAACCGTGGTGCGGTTCTGCTTCAGGTGAGCGATTTTCGTAATGGTGTTCACCACGCCGCCCGCGTCCTGCTGGCCGTAGATCACACTCGCCGGACCGTGCACCACCTCAATGCGCTCGGTCATGTAGCTGTCGGTGGGCGTTACCCGCGTGAGAAAATTGACAAAGAAGGAACGCGACGTGAGGCCGCGGATGGTGAAATTCGTGTCGGCGTTCGCGATTTGGAAATTGATATTCGTCGAATATTGGACCGCTTGCGCGAAATCCAAGGCGCCCACATCACGCAACAACTCCTGGTTGAGGATGCCGATGCTCTGTGGGAGATCCTTCAACGGGCGATTGATGTAGCCCACCGAGGTGGTGTTTGTCGCCTGATAGCCGACGTCGCGCGTGCTATCGACGGTGAACGTCGGAAGTTGCTCGGCCGGCTCCGATGTGTTGGGCGTCTGCGCGAGAGCTGGCGACAAAAGTGACGCGAGGAGCAAGGCGGAGAGGACGGGACCTCGGGCGCGGAGAAGGCGGGAGGACGGGCCGGGCAAAGGGTAAGACATGGGCACGGGGTGTTGAGGTTGCGCACCGAACGGACGATGCGGCGAGGACCATTTGGCCGGGCGATTCGCACAGACAACGGTTTGGTTACTAAAACAATTAAGGCAATGGTGCGAAAGCCCCGCGCTTAAGTGTTTAACTTCGCCCGTGATTGAGCGCCCGAGCGACCTTTGGAGGCTGCGGCGATGCCCTCTTTCCCTCCTCCGCCCCCCCGAGCCACGTCGCTCTTTCGCACGGTCGATGGTCGCAACTTCCTCATCCCCTTCCTCCTCGTCAGTTCGTTGTTTTTAATCTGGGGCTTTTGCAACGGGATGATCGACGTCATGGATAAACATTTCCAGGACCAGCTTCATCTGAGCAAGGCGCAGTCGGCTTGGGTGCAGTTTTCCCACTATCTCGGCTATTTCCTCATGGCGTTGCCCGCCGGCCTGCTTGCGCGGAAATTTGGTTACAAGCGCGCCATCATCACGGGTCTGTTGGTCGTCGCCACCGGCGGGATGTGGTTTGTGCCCGCCACTCATATCAACGCGTTCTGGGCGTTTCTGCTCGGCGTGTGCCTGATTTCCATGGGGCTCACGATTCTGGAGACGGTCGCGAATCCGTATACGACGGTGCTTGGTCCTGACCAATACGCCGCCACCCGCATCAACCTCGCGCAGTCGTGCAACGGGGTGGGGTGGATCCTCGGACCGATCGTCGGCGGTGCGTTCTTCTACTCGAGCGGCGGCGCGGCGGTCGCGCAGGGACGGCTCTACATTCCCTACGTTGCGGTCTCGGGCATCGTATTGGTCATGGCGGGCATTTTTGCTTTTTCCTCTCTGCCCGATCTCGTCGCCAGCGCGACATCCGACAACCACCCGTCGGCCGTTGATTCCGACAGGCTGTCAATCTGGCGGCGTCCGCACTTTGTCGGAGCCGTGGGTGCCCAGTTTGTCTACGTCGCCGCGCAAGCGGGCATCTTCAGTTTTTTCATTAACTATATGGTCGAGGAGGCACCGCCAGTTTCTTCAGCGTGGGTCGGGAGCTGGTTTCTTCACGGCGGAGCGGCGGTGCGCGATGGTCTGCATTATATCAACGAACAAGGCGCGAGCCGGCTCTTGGGCGGCATTGGCTTTGTTCTGTTTTTGCTCGGCCGTTTTCTGGGCGCCGGCGTCCTGCGTCGGCAGCCGGCGCATCGCGTGCTCGGTGTTTGCGCCGTCGGCAATGTCGTGTGCTGCGCACTGGTGGTGGCCCGCGCTGGCTGGATTTCTGTCGCCGCCGTCTTCCTGACGTTTCTCTTCATGTCGATTATGTTTCCGACGATCTTTGCGCTGGGGATCCACGGCCTCGGCACGCAGGCGAAGAAGGCTTCAGCGTTCATCGTGATGGCCGTCATGGGCGGCGCAGTGATGCCCAAGTTGATGGGGCATCTCGCCGATATTTATAACATGTCGGTGAGCTTTTTGATGCCCGGTGCCTGCTTCGCCGTGATCGCAACTTACGGCTTCTTGTGGGCGCGTCTGAAGCGCACCGGCGAGCTCACCAGCGCCGCGGTCCAGCGGGGAGTGTGAGGCTCGCGGGGCAGTTAACTGTTTAACATGACCCCGTGTTGATGGCGGTGGCGTCGCTGTTCTCCTCTTGGTCCCGTGACGGCTGATCTGCGATGTCTTCGTTGTCGCGCCCTTCCCCCCTCTGTTCACGGGTTCGTCGCAACTCCCTCGTCCCGTGCCCCTCGCAAAATTTCCCCTCTGCCATGAACCCCTCCCCGCTCTTCTCAACCAAGCTCTTCGCCTGTCTTGCGCTCGCCTTGCTCGCGAATGCCGTCGCCGCTGCGCCCGGCTCTCCCGCGCCCGTCGAATCGTCCAATGCCACTGACGCGCGCGTGGCGTGGTTTCGCGAAGCGAAGTTCGGACTTTTCATCCACTGGGGGCTCTACGCGATTCCCGCCGGCTACTGGAAGGGCGCGAAGGTCAACGGCGTGAGCGAGTGGCTGATGAAGCGCGCGCCGGTCCCGGTCGCCGACTACCAAAAACTCGCGGCCCAATTTGACCCCCAGGCGTTCGACCCCGATGCCTGGGCGCAACTCGCCGTCGACGCCGGCATGAAGTATGTCGTCCTCACCGCGAAGCACCATGATGGCTTTGCGATGTTCAAGTCCGATGTCTCCGCCTATAACGTCGTCGATGCGACGCCGTTCAAGCGCGACATCGTCAAAGAACTCGCCGCGGCGTGCGCGAGGCATGGTCTCCGCTTCGGTGTCTACTACTCTCAGGCCCAAGACTGGCACGAGCCGGGCGGGATGGGCAACGAATGGGACTTCCCTCCCGATGCGCAGAAGGATTCGGCCGGGGCGTTCGATCGCTATCTGCAACAGAAGGCCGAACCACAGATGCGTGAACTACTGACGCGTTATGGGCCGCTCGCCTTGATCTGGTTCGACACGCCTGTGCGGATGAAAGAAGGCGATCGCGCGCAACGTTTCATCGATCTCGTGCGGACGCTTCAACCCGGTTGCTTGATCAATGGCCGGCTGGGCGGCGAAGGCGATTACGTCAGCACCCGCGACAATCAGATCCCGGACGCGAGTTCCTCCAAACCGTGGGAGGTGCCCGCCACCACCAACAGCAGTTGGGGTTTCAAACGCGATGATCACAATTGGAAGTCGGCCGGCGATCTGGTTTTCAAGCTCGTCGACATCGCTTCGAAGGGCGGCAACTATCTCCTGAACGTGGGTCCCGATGCCCACGGCGTCATTCCGGCCGCCGTGCAGGAAAACCTTCGCGCCGTCGGCGCTTGGCTGAAAGTCAACGGGACCGCTGTCTACGGGACCCAGCCATCGCCCTTCGGTGAAGAATACGGCGAGCTCGCGCAGAAGCTGCGCAACTACGAAAACCAGCCCGTCTTCCTCCCGTGGCGTGCGTGGCGCTGCACTGCAAGACCCGGCAAGTTGTTCTTCACGCTTTTCGAACTGGAACGCGCGAGTGGTCACGCCAATTTTGCGTTTCCGGCGTTTAAGAACCGCATCAAAGCCATCCACCTTTTGAGCGACCCGAACCAGAAGTTCGAAGTCACGACCGCGCCAGACGGCCGGCGCGCGTTTCATCCGCGCACGTTTGGCGCGGACTCGATTGCCGATACCTACGTGGTCGAGATCGAGGGCGATGCGGTGCAACGTTAGAACGCGGGTCCGGCATTGGCCGGCGCGCCTGCTCGTGCGTTTTTCCGCGAGCCGCGAGGCCCAACTTGCCCCGCGTCGCGCGCAAGCACGTTTCGCGTTCACCTGCCGGGGCCGTTCGATTTTCCCACGCGCGCGAGCGAACTTCCGTCTCTTAAACCCTGAATTGGATTTGCCCATGAAGATGAAACTCCCCCGCCTGCTGCTGCCCCTGTTTCGCGCGCTCGGCCTCGCCGCCTTCGCCGCGGCGTCGGCGGGTGCGGCGAAGGTCGCGCCTCCGAACATCGTTTACATTCTCGCCGATGACATGGGCCGCGGCGACATCTCGGCCTATAACCCACACAGCGCGTGGCCGACTCCGCACATCGACAGCCTCGCGCGTGGGGGCATGCAGTTCGCCGATGCGCACAGCAGTTCGGCGGTTTGCACACCCTCGCGCTACAGCATCCTCACCGGGCGCTATGCATGGCGCAGCCGGCTGAAGGAGCGTGTCGCATTTGGCTATTCCGCCCCGATCATCGAGCCCGGCCGACTGACCGTGGCGTCGCTCCTCAAAACGCATGGCTACACGACGGCAATGGTCGGCAAATGGCATCTCGGCTTCGACTGGGCGCGCAGCCGCCCGAGCAATGCGCCGGCGCAGCTCGACGCATCCGACGAAGAGCCTTCCCAGCGCGCACCGGAGAACAACCCCGCGTTCTCCCGTTGGGTCGACTATACCAAACCGTTTCGCCAAGGCCCGGTCGACGACGGTTTCGATTCGTTCTTCGGCATCTCCGCGTCTCTCGACATGTTTCCCTACGTGTGGCTGCGCAACGATCGCGTCGTCGCGCCACCCACCCATGAAATCGCTGGCAGCAAACTCCCCGCCATGTGGCGCGCCGGCCCGATCGCCGACGATTTCGCGCACATTGATGTGCTGCCGCGCATCACCACGGAGGCCGTCGACTTCCTGCAGCGGCAGGACGGCCGGCGCCCCTTTTTCCTCTACTTCGCGCTGACCGCTCCGCACACGCCCATCATACCCGCCCAGGACTTTGCGGGCCGGACCCACACCACGCCCTACGGCGATTTCTGCGTTCAAGTGGATCAAGCGGTCGGCGAAGTGCTGCGCGTGCTCAAGGAACGTCATCTCGAGGAAAATACGCTCGTGATCTTCGCCGCCGACAACGGCTGCAGCCCAGCCGCGAACTTGCCGCAGTTGCGAACATTTCACCACGATCCGCAAATGGGGCTGCGTGGAGCGAAGGCGGATATCTACGAAGGCGGACATCGCATCCCGTTTATCGTCCGCTGGCCCGGCCGCGTCGCCGCCAATTCTCACAACGACGCGCTCGTCTGCCAGATCGACTTCATGGCCACCTGCGCCGAGCTTCTTGACACGCCGCTTCCCGCCAATGCCGCCGAAGACAGCGTGAGCCTCCTGCCCATTCTCACCGGGAAGTCGGCGCAAGTTCGCGAGACACTCGTCAATCACTCTGTCAATGGCTCGTTCGCGCTGCGGCAGGGCCCGTGGAAGCTTTGCCTCTGTCCGGATTCGGGCGGCTGGAGCGATCCCAAGCCCGGCAAAGCGCCTCCCGGTTCCCCGCCGTTTCAGCTCTTCAACCTCGACCAAGATTCCGCCGAAACGACCAATCTCTACGCTGAACATCCTGAGATCGTCCGGCGTCTCGGCGAACTGCTGAAACAGCAAATACTCCGCGGTCGCACCACCCCCGGCCCGGTCGAACAGAATACCGGCGGCGACGATTGGCCCCAGCTCGCATGGATGAAACAATTCCAATGAGTCCGTGCACCTGAGCTGAGCGCTTTCTCCAACGCGCGCCCGCTCACCTCATGGTTCACCCCAGACCGCCGGCACCTTAAAATCTCTGGAGATGGGCGCCTGCTTGGACGGCACGGCCGCCTTCGCATAAGCCGAAAGCTTCCGCTGCAGTTCCGCCACTTTCTCCGGATTCTTCGCCGCAAGATTCGTCGTCTCGTTCGGATCGCTGCGCAAATCGAACAACTCGATGACCGGGGCCGCCAAGGCCTGTGCTTTGAGATCCTTTCTGGCCTCCGTCACTGTGCCGCCTTCCTCGCCATCCTTGACCTGCCCGTTGACAACCAGCTTCCAATCTCCGATGCGCACCGCGCCGCCCGTTGTCGTGATGTTCAGCAAAATGTCCTCGTGCGGCGACGCCGCGCACGCGGCGATGGTCGGCCACGCATCGCGACCGTCGAGCGGATGATCCGTGCTTGGCGACTGCGCACCGGCCAGTTTCGCCAGCGTCGGAAACCAATCCACCATGTGCAGCACCGCTGGCACGACGGAACCGGCTTTGATCTTCCCGTCCCACACCACAACGGCCGGCACCCGCACGCCGCCTTCATACAGCGAGCCCTTGCCCCCGCGCAGCGGACCATTACTCGTCACGACTCCGGGCAGCGGCCCGCCATTGTCGGAGCAGAAAACGATCAACGTGTTTTCCCGCAGGCCCTTTTCGTCCAGGGTGCGCAGGATTTGGCCAATGCCCTCGTCCATGGCCGCCACCATGCCCGCGTAAATCCGGCGGCGCCCGGTCATGGTTTGGTAGGGCGCTTCATAGCTTTCCGGCACCTGCCATGGCCCGTGCACCGCATTGAAGGGCACGTAAAGAAAAAGCGGCCGGCCTGGATCGTGGGCGGCGATGATGCGGGAGGCTTCCTGCGCGATCAGCGTCGTCGAATACCCCTCCTCGTGCAGCGCATGATCGTCCCGGTGCCAGTCGAGGCCGCCATCCCGCCGATGGGTGAAGTAATCGAAGTTTCCGTTATACAATCCGTATTGATGCTCAAAACCACGGTGCGTCGGGAGGTAGGCGGGTTTGACGAGGCCCAAGTGCCACTTACCGGTGATGGCGGTTTCATAGCCCACGTCGTGCAACGCCTGCGCCAGCGTGCGCTCATCGAGCGGCAATCCGTATTGCGCAAACGGCCGCACCACTCCGATCTGCAATCCGTAGCGGATCGGATAACGGCCCGTCAGAAGCGCGGCGCGGGTCGGCGAGCAGAGCGGCTGCACGTAAAACTGCTCGAGCCGCGCGCCTTCCTTCGCGAGCCGGTCAATGTTCGGGGTCCGGATTTCGCTCCCGTGGAATCCGACATCCCCCCACCCTTGATCGTCGGCGAGTAGGAAAAGAATGTTCGGGCGAGGCGCCGGCGCGGAAGGCGCTCCGCGCAACCCAGTAACGGCGACCAACACCAGAGCGACGGCAAAAACGGAGACGTTTGTTTTCATCGGGGAAATTTAGTGCGCGTCTATTCCAAGAGCCGCGCTTCGACGTAAAACGCTCCGCGCGATTTGCCCGCTGCGTCGTCCGACAACCACGTCTGCATCTTGGCAGGACCGGCTCGCAGCTTCAGCGAAAGCGTCACGCTGGTCGCACCTGCGGGAACGACCACCGAGGCCTCCTGATCACCGACGATGATTCGCGCCCGATTGGCCTGAAGACGGAAATGCGCCTCCGCGGGTTCCTGCCGCAGCGTGAACGCATACCGTCCCGGTTTCGCTACCTCGATCATCCAGTAGCCGTTCACCCAACGCGCTTCCTTGATCTGCTCCTGGTTCCAGGGGACTTCTTTTTGGTCGGGTGCATGCCAATCCATGCAATCGATCATCGTAGGATTCTCTTGGGGCGCCCCGACTTCAATATAGGCGAAGCGTTTCAACGCCGGAGCAAGTGAAGCCCACCATGTCTCGTAACGCGCCCGCAACTTCGCCACCACGTCCGGATGGTCCGCGGCGACATTTTTCTCCTGCCCGGGATCGCGCGTAATGTCATAGAGTTCCCGGCCGTTGTTATAACGCCAACGGTCCGTCATCACTGCGCTGTGCTCCCATTTCGGGGGAATGTCTGCGCGTTGGCGATGGACGAACAACGTTCGCTCCGGCCACACCGCCGCCGGGTCTCGCAATAGGGCGGCCAGGCTGGTCCCGTCGAATTGCACCTGCGACGGCTTTGGCAACCGGCAAAGGTCGATCAACGTCGGCAGCAGGTCGATGTGCGCCGTCAGTTGGTTCACATCGCGCCCGCCTTCTACTCCGCCGCGCGGCCAGCGGATGAAGCACGGCGTGCGATGGCCGCCGTCGTATTCAGATCCCTTGACGCCTCGCATCCCCGCGTTGAAGCCCGGCCAGCTTCCCGGCGGCGGCGGTGGTGCGCCAAACCGATTGGCCCCGGCTACGCCCGCCGCAGTGCCATTGTCCGAGGCAAAGATCAGAATGGTGTTTTCCGCGAGGCCCAACTCTTGCAACCGCGCCCGCAGACGTCCCAGGTTTTCATCCATGTTCGCGATCATGCCGTAGAAACTGTCCATCGGCCGCGGGACGCCTTTTTCCGTGTAAGGCTGGGTATAGCGTTCCGGCACGATGTAGGGAGCATGCGGAACATTGGTGGCGATGTAGGCGAAAAAGGGCCGATCCTTGTTGGCCTCGATAAACTGAAGCGCACGGGAGAAAAATACGTCCGTGCAGTAACCGTGACATTTTTCCAAGCGGCCGTTGTGCCGGTAAGTGTCGTCGATGTAGTCGTTGCCCCAGTGATCCGGCGTCTGACCAATCCCGCCGCCGCCAAACGTCACCGTTTCCTCAAAACCGCGATCCTCCGGCCGCAGCGGATAATTGTCGCCCAAATGCCATTTGCCGAACATCGCCGTGCGGTAGCCCGCCGACTTGAACACGTCGGCCATCGTCACCTCGTCGCGATACATCAGCGACCGCCCCATGATCGTGTGCCAGACGCCCGTGCGGGTGGAATAGCGCCCTGTCATCAAGGCCGCGCGGGTCGGCGCACAGGTTGGATCAACATGGAAATTCGTCAGTCGCACACTCTCCGCGTGGAGCCGGTCCAAGTTCGGCGTGCGGATCATCCTGTTACCCAGGCACGCTACGTCTCCGTAGCCTTGGTCGTCGGTTAAAACAATAATGACATTGGGCGCCCGGTTCGTGTGCGCGGAAGATTCCGCCGCGCGCGCACCCCCAGGCAAACATGCCGCCAACAGTGCAATGAACAGAGCAATTTTCATGATGGGGATTGGCACGACCAAGGCCCCCGCAGCGAGGACCCGCGCGGGAGGTTTGCGACGATCCATTCAGCCGCAAATCCCGTGTCCCTCTAACAATTAAGCGCTCCGGCAACGCGTCCGCGCCGTTCGCCGATTTAACTGATACAGTCACGCATGGGTTGAAACCCAACGCGCGGCAGCCGTTCTGATTTTCTCCGAGCGACGGCCATCACCGGCG
Source organism: Horticoccus luteus (assembly GCF_019464535.1). Lineage (GTDB taxonomy): Bacteria > Verrucomicrobiota > Verrucomicrobiia > Opitutales > Opitutaceae > Horticoccus > Horticoccus luteus. Next base: position 3,736,435 of record NZ_CP080507.1, read on the forward strand.
CTCCCCCTATCTCGATACCCACATGCCCGGCCGGGCGAATTGAAATCCTCCTGTGGCAACACATGACCCACGAAGACCCTGCCATCTTTCCGACCCACTTATCGCAGCCGTCCACCGCGGGCATTGCGGTTAATCATAAAAGACTGCACGCGGCATCCATCACGATCAACGCAGCCACGCCTTCCGGAGCGTCCACTACCACGACCATGTTGATCCCATCCCGCACCTCGTTCGCGTGCGCACTGCTATCCGGGCTCTGCGCTTGGCTCGCACTGCCCGCCACATTACGCGCCGCCGCTTGGCCGAGCGAAGTCGTGGGCGACGCACAGGTTTACAAACAGACCGAGGACGGACCGCAAAAGCTCTATGTGCTCGAGCCCGACGACTGGAAGCCTACCGACCGGCGGCCGGCGATCGTGTTTTTCCACGGTGGCGGATGGGTGGGCGGACCGCTGTCGCAATTCAACGACCAAAGCCGCTATTTTGCGTCGCGCGGGTTGGTATGCATCCAAGTGCAATACCGCGTGGTTCATCCGCACACGACGACTCCCCCCATCGTGTGCATTGAAGACGCCCGCTCGGCGATGCGTTGGGTTCGTCAACACGCTGGGGCACTCGGCGTCGATTCGCACTGCATTGCCGCGGCCGGCGCATCCGCCGGTGGCCATCTTGCGGCGCACACTGCGCTTGTCGCCGGCGTCGATGACCCATCCGACGATCTGACGATTTCTCCGCGACCGGACGCGCTGCTTCTTTTCAATCCTGTGCTCGACAACGGCCCGGGAGAATATGGCGCCGAACGCGTGCGGGATCGCGTTGCCGAACTGTCGCCCGCCGCCAACGTCCGCCGCGGCGCGCCGCCCACGGTGCTGTTTCTGGGGACTACGGACCCTCTCGTGCCGGTGGCGACTCTGCAACGTTTTCGCACCGCGATGCTCGCTGCCGGCGCGCGCTGCGAATTGCATCTCTACGCCGGCCAGACTCACGGATTTTTCAACCGCTCGAAGTCCGTCAAGTATTACAAGCTCACCCTCCACGAATGCGCCGCGTTTCTCACGTCGCTCGGCTGGCTGCCGGTCGACGCTCCGAACCTTCCATCGACACCCTAACGCCCGGCAGCGCGCGTCTCGCAGGAACGCAGCTCCGCGCGCGCACAAACTGGGCTTTCGCTGAGCTGAGCCTACCGGTGATCGCCGAGTCTCAGTCCCACTGCGTAAGCGCCTTCGCCGCGGCATCCTCCGACACGTGGTCCCGTGATGTCACTGATGCGGTTCGCGCGCCCGGCTCCCAGTTTTTTCCGCCCCGCTCGTAGGCGCCAATATCTGGCGCCCGTCCCACGACCTTGCCGGTGATTCCGTCAATCACCGTCCCGGCATCGATCAAGGCTGAACCTGCCCGCGGCCGGAAATCGAAATGGGCCGGATCAGCGAGCTGGGACTGCGCGCCCGCGGCGAGTTCCGCGGACACAAAGTTATGGTCAATGCCGTCCTGCAGCGGGAAAGGGGTGCCGACGCGATCGCACGTGAATGTGGTCACCGCATTGTTTTCCGCGCGCGTGTGCTGATTCTGCACCGCGAGGAGCGGCGTCGTGCTGCGGGCCCAAGGCTTGTGCGGTTCCGGTTCAGTGTGCAGACTAAGACCGTTGCCACCGAAGCGGCCCGTGCCGATTCCGAACACCGTGTTGTAACTCACTTCGTTGAAATCGCCCTTTACGATAATGCCGTCACGATCGCAGTCCCACACCACGTTGTGATGCACGATCAACCCGCGCGTCTGGTCATCGCCGCGAATGCCCAGTCCGCCGGTCAATCCTCCCGCGAAGACGTACGGTCGACAGCCATGCACCCAATTATAGCGGACGACCGAGCCAGCCACGCGCGGTGAACCGCCTTGCACGAGGGCAACATCCTTGGCGACGCGCCCGCCGTCATGAATGTCGCAATACTCGATCACGTTGCCCGGCCCGGCATGGCGCACCAGTGTGTTGCCGCCGTCGAAAATCGTGCAGTGCCGTAACGTGTTGCCCCGGGTTTTGTCGTCGTCTGGATGGTCGATCGAAACGACCGCGTAGGCCAGTGATCCGTCCCAGCATGCGTCATGGATAACGCAATCCTCGATCAGATTCTGCGATCCCCGCACCAGTAGGCCGCTAGTGTTCGCTCCGCTGATCGTGCAATGCCGCAACACATTCCGATCTCCATCGATCGCGGTCCGGTCGTCCGCCTGTTCCGCGGCCGGCTCCGACATGTGGAACGCGTAGACAGGATGACGCAGCTCGCAGTCCGCGATTTCATTGTCGTCACCGCGCACTTGGACGGTGCACCCGACAAAACGAAAGCCGCGCACAGTAATATGATGGGCACCGTCGATGCGCAGCCCAAGGGCGCGGCGCTTGACCGTCACCGGCAAACGATTCGGATCAGCGCCTCCGGGCGCCCAGAAATACAACCGCGACGCCGGAGCATCGAAAAACCATTCACCGGGCGCATCAAGCGCCTCCAGCTTGCCGACGAGGTAGAAGCGATCGTCTTCCCACTCGGTCGTCTTGTCGGCATAGTTCGTGATCGGAGTGAGATCCCGCGCGTAAGTGAACGCCCCGCGCGCCGTGTCGCAGGCTTGCACGCGGCGCGTCCACGTCAGGAATTGGTGCGCGACATTCAACACCGCGGTCGCGCCGGTCCAATCGACGTGCGTCTCGGCCAGCGCGGGGTCGATTACCAAACCGTAACGGCTGCCGAGCCCAGTGGAAGCCCACGTGTTGCGGTCCCAGCGGTTATGCGGATTAGCATTCGGCCAGCGGGCCCACGTCTGCTGCTCTTCGCCCACAAAAACCTGCCGCACAGGACCGGCGAGTTCGATCACATGGATTCTTTCGCGATAGACTTGCCAAGCGCCTCTGAGCAGATCGCTCCCGTCGATTATCACGTCTCCGTCGCCCGCCGCGGCGTAGGTGATGGAGGCATTCGCAGTTCCGCTCCGCTGCAGATGCAGCGTTTCCCGATAGGTGCCTGCATGCACGAGACATTTATCGCCGGGCGCCAGCGTTTTCCCGGCGCGGGCCAACGTCCGCCACGGCATCTTGGCTGTGCCCGCCGCATCGTCCGCCCCGTGGGGACTGACATGAAATGTCGCGGCCGCAGCGGTCAGTGTCACGGCGCCCACCACGCCCCCGAGAATCGCGCGCAGGAATTTCGTAGGTGGTGATAAAGTCATAGGTTATCCCCGATCTTTGCTGGTGGCGGTTTGCTGCAGATCGATCGGCGACGTGCGTTTCAGTCGCTCCACCATCGGCTCCCGCAGCAGTCCGACATGGGTCGTGTCCACGGAGTGAATCCCGAGCGCCTCGGCCGGTGAATTCTCGCCAAAACGAAAGTCGCCGTGCGCGGCGTCGCGAAACTGAGGATCGCCGATGCGACTCGCGCGATCATTACCCCACGCCCGCTGCATGCCCTGGATAAACGCTTCCGCGCCCACCCGGTCCGACGTGCTGAACAGATTGTGATCGGTCTTCGGCGGGACGATCGGCTTATGGTCGGGGTTGTAATTGCCGAGCATCGTATCACCGGGAGCGTTCCCGAAATAGCTGTTCACGGTATCAACTTCGTAGAATCGACTCTGGCCGGTGTAGGAAACGTAAACATTCCTTTCGACCCGAGAGTCGGGGCGGTCCGAGGTAATGCGCAGCCCCCCGTTCACCATGATATTGTTCCAAGTGGCATTGAAGTCCTTGATCACGATCCCGACGCCGAAAGTCACATTGTCGGTGATCGTGCAATAGGATTGATCATCATCCGTGCGGATCGCGGCGGACCCGCCCATGTTGTAAATGACGTTCCGCTGGATGACGTTTCCCTTCCCTGCACTGGAGAGGTAGATCCCATTGCCGTCGCGCAACACCTGCATCGCATCGTGAATCTCGTTATCGCGCACCACGTTGTCACGGGTGTGCGCAAATGGCAGAATCGCCTCGGTCGTGCGCGGGTTGCCTATTTCGCGCCAGCGCATCAGGCGGAGGTTTTCGCGGAGGTTCGGGGGAAATTCCGGCCGCGGCACTTTCGGCGTCGCGATGGCGAAATAGCGCGGCCGCACCCCGTCAAGGACCATCCCGTTATAGGGCAGATCATGCAGATAATTATGCGCCACGAGATTTCCTCCGCTTTGCCAGAGGAACACCGCGGGCGCGTGCCACCACAACTCACCCAAGTGATGAAATTCGTTGTCCACGATCTCATCGCCGCCGTTCACGTCTCGCGTGCCGGGCCCATAACCGCACAGCAACACGCCGCCCGCGCCCAAATGGCGAAACGTGTTGCCACGTATCTCGAGGGCACGCGCGTAAAGGTCGGCCCGGATACCTTGCCCTCCCGCCGCCTCGAAGATGCAGTCGCGCACCGCACAATTTTCCGCCACCCGGAAGCGCAGGCAGGCATCGTCCTTGTCCCACATCGCCCAGTCGTGCTGCAGTCCGGCATCGTCGCCGCGCCAGGCATCGCGATCGGTGTGCGCAAAGGTCAGACCGACAAACTCGACCCCGCGCACCGGCTCGTCCGGAGCACCACCGCAGCCTTCCTCTCCAGCCACACGCACGAGCGTCGTGACGGCGGGAGCCACGATATTCGGTCCGGGCTCCGCACCGCGCGGCCAAAAATAAACGCGCCCTTCGGCGCGACGGAGCACCCACTCGCCCGGCGTATCCAGCGACTCGATTACGTTCTCCACCCAAAATTCACCCGTGGGCGTATACGTGGCCGGAAGCGTGGTGCGCGCCGTCAGCGCCGCTTCGTCCACCGATGCCAGTGAGAGGTAGTTCACCAGCCAGTTGTGGTTGGGACGGCTGAGAATCTCCACGTCGTCCAAATTCGGCCACGATTTGATCGACCCCGCGGGAAACTCGATCACATCGCGCTTTTGCAGGCGGTCCGCCAATCCGCGGTGCTTGCCACGCGCGAGATAGCGCGCCGAACGCGCCCGCGGGAGACGCTCCATCTCGTCGTAAAGCGTGCGAAACGCCCGGCCGTGCAACGCCTCCGGCACGCTCGCCATCCATAATTTGCCGCGCGCCGCTTCCGCGGTGCCTGCGGGTTCCTCGCCGCTGGCCACGCGCGTCCAGCTCCGGATCGGCACGCCCCCGCTCACAATCGCGCGCCCGCCCGCAGACTCAAAACTTAGCACCCCGCCGGTTGCGGGCGTATCCTCGCGTCCGAGCACCAACGGCGCCGCGAGCCGGTAGATGCCATCGGCCAGCAGGATGTGGATACGCGCGCCCGCATCGGCGGCCCGCGCCGCCCGCGCCAACGCCATTGCGCGCGGCAACGTTGCCACGGGTGCCCCGGCTCCTCCCGACGCCCCGTCGTCGCCCCGCGGCGACACATGTATCCGCGTGTCCTCTCGCGCGACCAGCGTCGCCGGCTCTCCTCCCCACAAAACGGGCGCGGTGAGCGCCGCCAAATGAACCCAACGAAAAAGCGAAGAGCGAAACATCATGGGGCAGGAAGGTGGGGATACGCAACGCGGGACGGGGCGGGACCAGCGCACCTTGCGTGCAGCGACGCCGCAACCAAGGCGCGACTAAATCAGTTAACGATTTTCCAAATCGTCCACTGGTCACCGCGGCTCGCGCGCTTTCTTTCGCGCGGCCGGCAAACCCCGCACCGTGCGGCCTTCCTGCCACGTGCCGTCCACGTGCGTGCCATGCGGCACGGCGTTGAAACCGCGCTGGTTGCTCTGGAGCAAGCTGTTCAATATCTCGACGGCAAATTCCCCCATTTCGCTGCGATGCTGCTGGATCCCGCTCGCCTGCGGCACGTCGTCCGCGACATTCAAACTCGCGTAACCGATGTCCTGCGGGATGCGCAAACCTTCAGCGCGCACCGCTTCAAAAAAACCATCCGAGCGGCTGATGACCGCCTCCGGGCGTTCCCGCCGCAGCCAGCTTCGAATCTGTCCCACCGGATCCTCCGGCTGCAGCACGAGCGCCGATACCCGATTCGCCTCCAGCGTGCGCGACTGCAGATAAGCGTAACCCGCCTCCCATTGGTGCAGCGTGCGATCAGAGAGATCCGTCCACACGATGATCCCGATCCGCGTGTAGTTGCGCGCGCGCAGTTGCTCCCACGCCAGCAAAATGCCCGCGAAGTGGTTCGGCACGATGTGATGAAACAACGGATATTGCACTGGCCGCTCCAGCGCGACGACCGCGAAGTCCTTCCACTCCAGATCGAGCCGGTCGCGCGGATCTTCGAACGGCGCGAGAATCACGCCCCGGATGCCGCGGTTGCGCAGCACCGCGCTGAACCGCCGCGCCGAACACCCCTGTTCGCGCGCCCAGAAGACCTGCAGCGAATACCCGAGCGACCGCGCGCGCAACGTTACGCCTTCGATCGCCTGCTTCGCACTTGTCCGCGTCGTCCACGCATCCCGACTCGACCAGTTCGTCACGAGCGCGATCACCGAAAAATCCCGATGCACCCGCAGGCGGCTGCGGTGCGCGGCCAGCGCCGACAACCCCGGATCCGGCGCGTAATTCAGCTCCCGCGCCATCGCCTTCACCTTCGCCGTCGTCGCCGCCGAAATCGAAGGATGGTTGCGCAACGCCAGCGACACCGCCGCCACGCTCAGGCCCAGCCGCCCGGCAACATCCTTCAAAGTGGTGCGTTTTTCCCAGCTCACTTAATTGATTTAGCGGAGTGCGACTTTTCGCACCGGATTCACCACGTCAACGTAATTGCTCCCGTGGCTGCCCCTTCTCCCTTTCCTGCGCCGTCCTCCGGTCGGCCGCCGCCGAATGTCGTCTTCATCATCGCCGACGATCACCGGCACGATGCGCTCGGCGTGTGCGGGCATCCGGCGGTGCGCACGCCCCACTTGGACGCCTTGGCGCGCCGCGGCACCCATTTCGCGCGCACGTATCAAATGGGCGGGCTCATCGCCGCCGTGTGTTCGCCTGCCCGCGCCGCGCTCTTGACTGGCTGCAATGTCATCCGCGCCGACGCCGCTCCCTCTCCCTCCAGCCAGCCCGACCGCCTGGTGGCCCTCGCTCCCGATCTCACGACGCTCCCCGAGCGATTTCGCGCCGCCGGTTACGAGACGTTCATCACCGGAAAATGGCACAACGACCCGGCGGCGCTTCAACGCTCGTTCACCGGCGGACGCCGCATCTTTTTCGGCGGCATGTCCGATCATCATCACGTGCCGCTGCGGGATTATTCGCCGACCGGCGACTACTCGGCACCGCCTTACTACGAAGCAGGCTTCTCCACCGAACTCTTTTGCCGCGCTGCGGAGGAGTTTATTCAGCAACCCCGCGGACCCTTCTTCCTCTATCTCGCACTCACGTCGCCCCACGATCCCCGCACCCCGCCCCCGGAGTTCGCCACGTTATATCCGCCGGCCGACATTCCGTTGCCGGCGAATTTTCTGCCTGACCATCCCTTTGATAACGGCGAAATTGCGATCCGCGACGAACGCCTCGCCGACCATCCACTGCAACCCGATGTCCTGCGGGCGCATCTCGCCGCCTACTATGGCATGATCAGCCATCACGACGCTCAACTCAGCCGCGTCTTCACCGCTCTGCGCGAGGCTGGCTTGGAATCCAACACGCTGGTCGTTTACGTCTCCGATCACGGGTTGTCGCTCGGCAGCCACGGTTTGCTCGGCAAACAGAATCTCTACGAAGAAAGCGTGCGCGTGCCGCTGCTGCTGGCGGGCCCCGGCGTGACTGCCGGGCGCACCGAAACAGCGCCGGTTTATTCCCTCGATCTCTTCTCGACGCTGCCCGCGCTGGCCGGCCTGCCCGCTGCGCCCGCTCACGACAGCCGACCGTTACCGCTCACGGCATCAACGCCTGACGGCCGCCGGCACTTCGTTTTCGCGCTCTATAAGGATTGTCAGCGCATGGTCAGCGATGGGCGGTGGAAACTCATCCGCTACTACGTGCACGGGCAGGAGCGGCGACAACTTTTCGACTTGGACAACGACCCCGCGGAGCTCACCGATCTCTCCACCGTGGCCGCGCACCAACCCGTCATTCATCGCCTGCTCGCCCGCTTGAACGCCTGGCAGAGCTCCATCGGCGATCGCTGGCTGCCGCCCGCGCTTCTGCCGGGTGATGTCGACTCGGATCTCGTCGCATGACCCATCTGCGCGTCAGCCCCCTCGATCTGGGGATCGTGCTCGGATATTTCGTGTTTACCATCGCGCTCGGCGCTTGGTTTTCCCGTCGCAAGGTCGAGACCGGCGAAGGCTTCTTCCTCGCCGGCCGCTCCGCGCGCTGGCCCGTCATCGGCGCGTCGCTTTTTTCTGCGAACATCTCCAGTCAGCAATTCGTCGGCATGGCCGGCCTCGCCTACACCCTCGGACTCGTCGCCGGCGCGTTCCAATTGGTGGGCGCGGGCTGCTTCCTCCTCCTCGCGCTGTTTTTTGTGGACGTTTATCTGGGGCTGAAGCTCACCACCGCGCCGGAATTCTTCGAGCGCCGCTACGGTTCCGGCACGCGGCTCTTCGTTGCGGGCATCAACGTCGTCATGATCCTCGCCGCCAACCTCACCGCGGCGCTCTATGCCGGCGCCACGGTGCTGACCACGTTGCTGGGCTGGACCGCTCCCGGACAATTTCTGATCGCGGTCGTGGCGATCGCGGGCGGCGCGGCGATCTGCGCCATTTTCGGCGGGTTGCGTTCGGTCATGTGGATCGACGTGTTTCAAGCCTCGGTGCTCGTCCTCGGCGGGCTCGTGACGCTCTTCGCCGCTCTCGCTCACGCCGGCGGCCTCGCCGCGCTGCTCCCCATGCACGATCCCGCGGGCCACTCCATGTGGTCGGTCGTGCAACCCTGGAACCATGCCTTCGGCTGGCTGCCGCTGCTGACCGGCGCCGTGATCCTCGGCGTGCATGGACATTGCACCGATCATGACTACGTCCAACGCGCGCTCGCGGCCCGCAGTGTTTATCATTCGAAAATGGGCGCGGTATTCGCCGCGTTGCTCAAGATCCTGGCCCTCTTCATCATCGCTGCACCGGGTGTCATCGCGGCGCGGCTCATTCCCGGCCTCGCCCATCCGGATCAAGCCTACGCCGAAATGGTGGCGCATTTCGTTCCACCGGGACTGGTCGGCTTGGTGCTCGCCGGACTGCTCGCGGCGATTCTCGGCACGATGGCGGCCGGGCTGGCCGCGTCGTCCTCGATGCTCACCTATGATTTCGCGCTGAAAATATTCCCCCGGCTCGACGAACGCGCCCGCGTGCGCCTCGGCCGCGCGTTGATGGCGCTCATTCTCGTGGGTTGCAGCGCGGCGGCGCCGCTGATCGCCCGCTACTCCGGGTTATTCGCGTATCTCGTGAAACTCTGGTCGCTCCTCGCTCCGCCGGTTTTTGTTTGTGTTGTCTTCGGCATTTTTTCCCGGCGCGCCGACAATCGCGGCGCCATCGCCACGCTCATCGTCGGTTCCACCTTGGGGCTCGCCGCGTTTCTCGTGCTCGATTCCCCCGCCGCGGTTGCGAAGCTGCCTGTTTACCTGCGCAACCCGCTCAACATCGGCTTCACCATCACGCTCGTTTGCACCGCGGTGATGCTCGCCGCCAGCCGCGGTCGATTCTCGCCGGCCGCGCGCCTCGCCTTCGCGCAACGCGCAGCGGTGCCCATGAGCGATCGCGAACAACGCCGCTACCGCCTCTTTCTCGCCAGCGTGCTCATCGTCCTCGTCGCCGTCATCGTGCTGTTCTCCCCGCTCGGTTTGCTGCGGGCGTGACGGGCGTCGCGCGCCGGGGCGGCAGTCGTTCGCGCACCCAGACGGACTAAACCCGGTGCCGGCCCGACCTTCGCCTTGCGCCACATCGACAAACGGCGTGCTATCGTCGGACATGACGTTCGACTTCGACACGCCGCTCAACCGCGTCGGCTCCGATTCCCAAAAGTGGCAGAAATACGCCGGCCGCGACATCCTGCCCATGTGGGTCGCCGACATGGATTTTCGCTCGTCGCCCGCCATCATCGATGCCCTGCAACGCCGCGTCGCGCACGGGATCTTCGGCTACGCTCGCCCGGTGGCCTCGACGATCGACGCTGTCGTCGACGCTTTCGCGCGCCGCTATGGTTGGGCGATCGATCCGGCGTGGCTCGTCTGGCTCCCTGGCCTCGTCGGCGGCCTCAACCTCACCGCGCAGGCCCTCACCGCCCCGGGTGACGAAGTGCTCACCCTCACGCCCGTTTACCCGCCGTTCATGTCGGCGCCGAAAAACAGCGGCCGCGTGTCGGTGCCGGTGCCGTTTGCCCTCCACACCACCGCGGCGCGTTGGGAAATCGATTGGGTGGCCCTCGAACGCTCCGTCACGCCGCGCACGAAGCTCTTCTTTTTGTGCAACCCGCACAACCCCCTCGCCCGCGTGTGGCGGCGCGACGAACTCACGCAACTCGCCGAATTCTGCGCGCGGCATGATCTCATTCTCTGCTCGGATGAAATTCACTGCGACCTGATCCTCGATCCCGCGCTGCCGCACATCCCCAGCGCGTCGCTCAGCAGCGAGCTCGCCCAGCGCACCATCACCCTCATGGCGCCGAGCAAGACCTACAACATTCCCGGGCTGGGCACCTCGCTCGCGATCATCCCCGACGCCACGTTGCGCGCGCGTTTCGTTCGCGCCGCCGCCGGCATCGTCGCCGAAGTCACCGCCCTCGGCTTCACCGCGTGCGAAGCCGCCTACCGCGACAGCGAACCCTGGCGCCAGGCGTTGCTCGCGTATCTGCGGGGCAATCGCGATCACCTCCTCTCGTTTCTCCAACGCGAGCTTCCCGCCGTGCGCGTCGAGGCGCCGATCGAGGCGACCTATCTGGCGTGGCTTAACGTCAGCGCACTCGGTCTTGCCGATCCCATCGCCCACTTCGAAGAACACGGCGTCGGCCTCAGCGAAGGCGCGTATTTCGGTGCGAGACGCGGCGACTATGTGCGCCTCAACTTCGGCTGCCCGCGCGCCACGCTGAGCGAAGGCCTGGCCCGGATGAAACGCGCCGCCGCGGCCGCGCGCTAAGGCAGAATCCGCGCCTGCCACTCCGGCGGCAGCACCCGCGGCCGATACGCCCCGAACAGCCGGTAACGCACCCGCGCCACCAGCCGATACGCGGCGTCGCGCCAACTCCGCGGAATCGCGCGGCACCACGCCACCGCGCGCCACGCGCCGCCCAAAGCCGCCAGCACGGCCAGCACCGCATCGGTGCGCACGAGGATCGTGACCCGCCGCCCCGCCCAATCCGGCACGTAAACCGCCGTGTCGAAATCTGTCGTCGGCAGATCGCGGGCGCGCAGAAACGCCTGCGCCGTTTCACCCTGCAACGGCGCGAACCACAACTTCCCCCGCCGATCGCTGCGCAACAAAAGCCGCACCAAACCCTGACACAGCCCGCATTCGCCGTCGAACAGCAACACCCGTTGCGGGACGGACGGCGAAGAAGCGGTGGAGGGCTCGGGCATGCTCCGTTGTCGCTCCCACCGGCGCGCGACGCAACTCCCCTTGCGGCGACACGCCGCCGCGCTTTACCTCTTCCGCTTCGATGCGTCTTGGTCCTTACGAACTTCCTTCGCCCTTGTTCCTCTCGCCGCTGGCCGGCTACACCAATCTGCCGATGCGCGTGACGCTGCGCGAACTCGGCGGGCTCTCCTGGACCACGACCGATCTCGTCAACGCGCGCTCCCTCCTCGAACGCAATCGCACCGCGCTCAAACTCGTCGCCTCCGCCTCCGAAGACCGGCCGTTTGCCATCCAGCTCTTCGGCAGCGTGCCCGAGGAAATGCGCGACGCCGCCATCGTCTGCGAAGAACTGGGCGCGCAGTCGATCGACATCAACATGGGCTGCCCCGTGCGCAAGGTCGTGAGCATCGGCGGCGGCTCCGCCATGATGACCGAGCTCGATAAAACCGCGCGCCTCGTGCGCGGCATGATCGACGCCGTCAAGATTCCCATCACCGCCAAAATGCGCCTCGGCTGGGATGACGCCAATCTCACCGCGCCCGACCTCGCCCGCGTCCTCGAAGACACCGGCGTCGCCGCCATTTTCGTGCACGGCCGCACCCGCGCGCAGGGATTTTCCGGCGGCGTCAACCTCGCCGGCATCCGCGCCGTCGTGCAGGCCGTGCGGGCGATTCCCGTCATCGGCAACGGCGACGTCACCACGCCCTCCGCCGCGCAGCGCATGCTTGCCGAAACGGAATGCGCGGGCGTCAGCATCGGCCGCGGCGCGTTTTACGATCCGTGGATTTTCCGCCGCACCGCGCACTTGCTGCGCACCGGCGAGCTGTTGCCCGAGCCGACGTTCACCGAGCGACTGCGGGTGATGCGCCGGCACTTCGAACGCTACTGCGATTTCTACGGCGAGGAACACGGTGCGCGGCTCTTTCGCAAGGTCGCGCCGTGGTATGCGAAACGCTTCGGCCCTGCGAAACCGTTCAAACGGCGGATCATCACCATCACCTCGCGCGCCGATTTCGACGCCGCGATCGCCGAGTATCTCGCGTGGCGCGCGCCGTTTTGCGGCGCCGACGGCGAACTCCTGCCCAAGTATGAACCCGCGCCGATGATCGCCTCGTTCGAACGCCCCGACGGCGAGCCCGACGTCTTGCAGCGCGAGAGCATCCCCGTGCCCAAAGGCCCCGTCGACGTCTGGTAACCCGTGCGCATCCGCGCGTCTTACTCCCCTTTTCCTGCCCCGCTCATGAAACGATCCGCCTCCGCCCCGTCGCCTGAAACGCTCATCTTCCGCGGCGCGTCCTGGCTCTGGCCCCACGATCTGCGTTGGGATCTCGTCAACGCCTACGCGCTTTTCCGTCGCGGTTTTCAACTCGACCGCGTGCCGCGGCGCGCACCGCTGTTCATCACCGCCGACCAATCCTACCAGCTCTTCGTCAACGGTGCTTTCGTCGCACGCGGCCCCGCGCGCGGCTTTCAAGCGCACTGGCCTTACGACGAAGTCGACCTCGCCCGCTGGCTCGTGCCGGGCCGCAACGTGATCGCAGTCCGCGCCTACAATCCCGGCGCGAGCAACTTCCAATACGTTTCCCAAGGCTACGCCGGGCTGCTCGTGGCCGCGCGTTGGGGCCGCCTCTCGCTCGCGAGCGACGCTTCGTGGCGCTGCCTCCCCGATCCCGGTCCACGCCGCGATACGATCCGCACCGCCATTCAGCTTTTCCCCCAGGAACACTTCGATGCGCGCCCCGGCCCGGTCGATTGGACGTCGACGGCCTTCGATGATCACGCGTGGCTGACGCCCGCCACGCAGCCCTTCGGTGTGCTGCCTTGGGCCTCTCTCGAACCGCGCGGCATTCCACTGTTGCGCGAAGTGGCGCAACGCCCCGGGCGCATCATCGGCCGCGCGGCCGGCGACTGCGGAATGGATTGGGCTACGACACGCAACGTCTACCTCCTGCGGCAAAACGAAGACCATCGGCACGCGCCAGCGACCGGCGACGCGGCCGAGTTTGACGTTCCTGCGACGGGTCCCGGGCGTTTTCGCAGTGTCTTGATCGACCTCGGTCAGCCCGTCGTGGGCAACTTCTCCGTGGTCGTCGCCGGAGGGCGCGGCGGCGAGATCATCGATTTCATTTACACGGAAATCATCGACGCGGCGACCCTCGCGCCTGATTTGCGCTTTCCCGACGGCAGCCGCGTGACGCTGAGCGCCCGCCTCATCTGCCGCGCCGGACGCACCGCTCACTTTTTCTATCATCCGTTCGGGTTCCGGTTCGCGACGATCACCGTCCGCGAATCCGCGGCGCCGCTGCAGATCTCCCTCACGTTTCGCAGCACGCTTTACCCGCTGGAACGGCGCGGCGCGTTCCACAGCTCCGAGCCTGGGCTCGAACAAATCTGGGAAACCTGTGCGCGCTCCCAGCAGAACTGCATGCTCGATGCCTACGTCGATACGCCGTGGCGCGAGCAGGCCCAGTGGTGGGGCGACGCCCGCGTGCAGGCGTGGAACACCTTTCATCTCAGCGGCGACGCACGACTATTTCGGCGCGGAATTTTCCAGATCGGCGCGCAGACCACCGCCGACGGCGTGACCTACGGCCATGCACCGACGATGGCGCACAACTGCGTGCTGCCCGACTTCACGCTCATCTGGATGCTCACGCAGTGGGACTACTACTGGCAGACCGGCGACCTGGAACCCTTTCGCGCCCAACGAGCCACCGTGGCGCGCGCCCTCGCTTATTTCGAAGCCCACACCGGCCCCGACGGGCTCGTCACGCACGATCCGCGTTACTGGCTTTTTCTCGACTGGACCGACCTGCCCAAAGACGGCGCGCCGACCGTCTACAACCTCTGGCTCGTGCTCGCCCTCGAACGTCTCGCCGCGATGCACCGGCTCACGCGCGAAGCGGCCGTGGCGGTTCGCTACGAACGCTGGGCGCGCCGCCTGCGTGCAACGTTGCGCACGCTCGTCGATGCGCGCGGCCTCCTGCGCGATGGTTTCGATGCCAATCGCAAACGTCTCTCCAGCACCTCGCCCCACGCGCAAACCCTCGCGTTGCTGGCCAACCTCACCCCGCGCCACGCCGCGGCACAGGAACGATTTCTCCTCGCCTATCTCGCCGACGAATCGCCGCACCGCGCGCAGCCGAGCGCCTATTGGATCACTTACGTTTACACCGTGCTCGCCGCGCGCGGCCACGGACGCGCCGTGGTCGACCATCTGCATCCCCGCTGGGCGCCGATGATCGCCCACGGTTCGACGTTCGAACTGTTCCGCGATCACCCCGAATTCCCCATCAGCCATTCGCACGCGTGGTCGGCGCATCCGCTCTTCCATCTCATGCAGACCATCGGCGGAGTTCGCCAGGCGTCCGTCGCGTGGAAAACCATCCGCTTCGCCCCGGTGTTCCTCGGCGCCTCCGGCGGCTGCACCGTGCCGACGCCCCGCGGCGAAATCGTTTCGTCCTGGCAGCGTCATGCCGATCACACTGAGGTCCGACTCAGTTTGCCCCGCGGGGTCACGGCCGAAATCGCGCTGCCCGGTTTGCCGCGCCGCCGCGTGACGGGCTCCCGGAGGTGGGCGCTCCCCGCCGACGTTGCGTAACGGCGCGCGCTCGCCCACGGTTCCTCCCATGCCCAGCGCCGGACACTTTTGGGAACTGATTCTCGGCACCGTGGTGGCGTTGCTGCCGCTGATCAACCCGCTCGCCGCTGCGCCGACGTTTCTCGCCATCACCGAGGGCGACACCCTGGAGCGGCGTCTGCAGCAACTGCGGATGGCCTGCATCTACATGGTGGTCATCCTCGTTAGTTTTCTGATTGGCGGGACGTTCATCATGGGATTTTTCGGCATCTCGATCCCAGGACTGCGCATCGCCGGCGGCCTGCTCGTCGCCGGTATCGGTTCGGGCATGTTGATGCAAAATCCCCGGCAGCCCGTGCAGCACGAAACCGATCACGTGGAGGCGCGCGCGAAACGCGATGTGTCGTTCTCGCCTTTGGCCATGCCGATGTTGAGCGGCCCCGGCTCGATCGCGGTGACGCTCGGCTTCACCTCACTCGCCAGCGATTGGCTCGACTACACCGCCATCATTCTGGGCATTTTGGTCGTCGCGGTTTTTACCTACGTCACACTGCGGCTCTCGGGCCGCATCGTGCAGGTGATCGGCCAAAACGGCATGAACGCCCTCACGCGCATCATGGGTTTCTTGCTCCTGTGCATCGGCATTCAATTCGTCGTCAACGGCGTCATCGGCATCGCGACCGATCCCACTTTTCTGCACCAGATTCGTCAGGTCCTCGCCACCCACTAGACGCCGCGGCGCTGCGACGACGACCAGCGAGCGCGCCGCGGCCGGCCGCTCAATACTTCCGCTGCACCGTCGCGCCCGAACGGTCGCGAAACAGCAGAACCTTCTGCCGCGCGTCCACGGATTCAAAAGTGATGCCCAGCCGCAGGTCCACGACCTCGCCGGCGCGCACCATATGCCCGTTGAGCAAAGCCCGCGCGGGCTGGCCTTGAAACACGCCGCTAATCTGCGCGTTGGCCACCCACGAGCTAAACTCGGGACTCGCATGTGACGTCTCCACGAGCGACGACGTCGTCGCCGTCACTCCCGGCGCCACTTGGAAATGCGTGACCGCCTCTGTCTGCCCGGGCGTGGCCGGCCGCGGTCCACCCGTCGGCAACGCGGCGTCAAATTCCGCCGTGCGGTCCTTCGCCACCGGCACGTCCGCGCCCGCTGCGCCGACGTCTTGTCGCCGCCCAGCCTGCGCGTCCGCGGTTTGCCGGGCTCGCTCCACGGCCTGGCCCTGCGCCGTCATCGGCGATTTCGTCCTTGTGTTTTCGCTTGGGGCGGGGCCGACAACTTTCGGTGCCAACGGCGAGTGAAACGCGTTCGCGCCCTTCGGCGCCGCGTTCGGTTCCACCAGCACCGGGCTCTCTTGGAAATAGGGCACCGCAAAGTAGATGCCACCTGCGATCACCACGATCGCCAGCACACCGACAAGCACGTTCAGCTTCCGGCGCACGCTCCGCAGTCGATCACGCTCGCGCCGGGTCGCCATCGGCACCTCGGGCTCCGGAATGTCCACTCCCTCCGGCGCGCGCAAATGCGGCACGGGCGCGCCCGCCTTCTCCGGCAACGTTTCGCCTCCGCTCGCGTCGGCCTCAGCCGGCACGGAGGGAAGCGCCACCAACGGATGCGCTGGGCCCGCGGCGGGCGGCGGCGGGGCCGGGACCGACGGCACCGATGACGATGCAGGCGGCGGCGGAGCCACCGGGGCGGGTCTTGGGGCGACCGCTTCAGTCGCGTGCGGGGCGGATTCCTCGTTGGGCGCGGGAGCAGAAACTTCTGGAGCGGCCGGCGGCGGCGTTGGCTCAGCCGGGGTGAGTTTTGGTTTCAGCCGCAGCTTCATGAGGCCGGCGTTGGCCCCCGGTTCCGGCGCCGGCGTCGACTCCGGCGCCGGCGAAGAAACGGGCGGCGGCGGCGGGTTGGCGGGAGGCGCAGGCGGCGGCGACCCTGAAGGCTCCGAGCGGAGCTTCAGGCGCAGCGGGGGGGGCGACTCGTCGCTCATCCCCGAGTGATGAAGTTTTTCACGGCCGCATGAAACCAAAAAGATTCACTCGCGGTCACCGGACGCTCCATTACGTTATTTCGCGATCCATGAAACGATTCCTTCTCCCGCTCCTGGCGGTCACCACCGTGTTTTCCGCGGGCTGCTTTCATTTCCGCAAGAAAGACCGCAAGCCGAAGGAAAATCCCGCCATCGCCACGCAGGTCGAGGAGGAGTTCAAGCAGCGTTGGATCGAAAAGCGCGGAGCCGAGCTCGTGTCGAAGGGCGTCCGCCCTGACCTCGCGCGAGAGCAGGCGCTGAATGAATTTCGGGTGCGTTACGGTTACACCAACGCCGCGTTCAAATGAGCACGCGCGCCGGCCCCGCGGCGGCGCGGGGTGCGTGGGCGGCGGGGCTTTGCTACTTTCTCTGGGGGCTCGTCCCGGTTTACTGGCGTCAACTCGCCGCTGTCGATGCCGTTGAATTGATCGCCCACCGGCTGGTCTGGACCGCGCTTTTCACCCTCGTGGTGCTCGGCTTCATGCGCGGGGGCTGGGGCGCCTTGCGCGGAGCGCTGAGCTCGCGCCGCGCCCTCGGACTGCAACTGCTGAGCAGCGTCCTGTTGACGGCCAACTGGCTCGTTTACGTATGGGGCGTCAACGCCGGACACATCATCGAGACGAGCCTCGGCTACTTTCTCGTGCCGCTGCTCAACGTCGGCCTCGGCCGACTCGTCCTGCACGAGCGTCTACGGCGCCTTCAATGGCTGGCGATCGGCGTCGCTGCCGCCGGCGTGGCCTGGCAACTGGTGCTGTTGGGCCGGCTGCCGTGGATTGCCCTCGCGATCGCCGGAACGTTCGGCGGCTACGGGTTGCTGCGTAAACAATCCCCGCTTGGACCGCTCACGGGCCTGGCCGTCGAATCCGCGCTCCTCGCTCCGCTTGGTCTGGCGTTGCTCGCATGGCGGTTTCACACCGGCACCGGCGCCTTGGGCGGGCCGTTCGCGCTTTCCACCCAACTGCTCGTGCTCACCACCGGTGTGGTGACCGCCGGCCCTTTGCTGTTGTTCGCCTACGGCGCGCAACGCATCCGGCTCTCCACGCTCGGCCTGCTCCAATACATTGCGCCGACGGTGCAATTCTCCCTCGGCCTCCTCGTGTATCACGAGCCGTTTGCGCGGGAGCGCGCGGGGTCATTCGTGCTGATCTGGACCGCGCTGCTTCTCTATACCGTCGACAACGTCTGGGGCCAACGCCGCACGGCGTTCTCGGGCGGGGCCGCTCCCCTCCAACGCGCCTGACGCCGCTTCAACGCGTCATTCGTTCACGACCTCGCGCAACCAAATCATGAACACGAGTGTCGCATTCCGCGGGATGCGCGGCGGGGCGCCCCGCGAGCCGTAGCCCAGCTCCGGCGGGATGATCACCAGCCGTTTTTCGCCCGGCTTCATCAACTGCAAAATCTGGTCCCAGCCGAGGATCACCTGATCGCGCCCCACACGGAATTTGAAGGGCGGCTGCGTCTCCGACACTTCGTCGAAGACCTTTCCGTCGAGCAGACGTCCCACGTAGTTCACCGCCACCATCGCCCCGGGCTTCGGACTCTCACCGTGCCCCGCCTCGAGGATCTCGTAACGCATCCCCGTCACCGTCTTCTTCGCGTCCGGCCAGTTCTTTTCCACGATCTCCAAATCATCCGGCGGAATTTTTTCCCGTTGCGCGCGCAGCATCGGCAGACCGAGCAACGCGGAAATCAAAACAACGAAACAGGTTCGGGAAAAGCGCATGGGCAGACGCGCTCACCGTGGTCTTCCGGCGCCCGGCGGTCAAAACTTCTTCGTCGCCGGATGTGCCGCAATCCGCGCGAGCGCCTGCCCGAGCAGCGTTTTGCCGGGCTCGATGCGATGCCACGGCGACGCGCCCGAAGGATGCGGCAGCGGAATGCAGTCACAGGCGTAGCCATGATAACGGATGCGAAACGGGCGTCCGATCACCTCGACCAAGGGTGCCGGAGGCAGAAACTGCGCGATCGCGAGCTTGCCCACCGGGATGACCAACTGCGGACGCAACAGCGCGAACTCCGCCTCCAGCCACGACGCGCAATTCGCAATCTCCTCCGGCGCCGGCACCCGGTCGCCTCCTTCCGGTCGCTTCCCCGGGAAACAGCGGCAGACCGCCGCAAAATAAATCCGCTCGCGCGTCTCGTCCTCGGTCCAGCCGAGCGCCGCGTTAAACCACGAGAACAAGGTCCGCCCCGCAGTCCACGCAAACGGCCGCCCGACCACCGGCTCTTTGTCGCCGGGCGCCTGCCCCACCAGCAGGGCGCGGCTCGTCACCGCGCGACCCAACACCGGCGGCGGGTGCATGCGCGGACAACGTCGACAACCGCTCAAGGCAGCGAGATGTTGCTCAAGGGCGCGACGACTTGCAGGCATCACCTGTTAGTGCCCCAGCGCCCGGCCGGCGGCAAATCCAACCAACAAAAAGGACGGAGCCTTGTGAGCTCCGTCCTCGAAAATCGGTTAATTAGACCGACAGCGCTTAGTAGCGACGATCGCCGCCGCGGTCGCCGCCGCGGAAACCACCACCACCGCCGCCGCCGCCGAAGCCGCCACGGCGTTCGCCGCGGAAACCACCGCCGCCACCGCCGCCGCCGCCGAAGCCGCCACCCGGGCGATCTTCCTTCGGACGCGCTTCGTTCACGGTCAATTGACGGCCGCCGAGATCGGTGCCGTTCATCTTCTCGCTCGCTGCTTTGGCCTCTTCAGGCGTGCCCATGGTGACGAACGCGAAACCGCGGGGGCGGCCGGTCATCTTGTCCATGGCGACGTAAACGTCGGTCACGCTGCCATATTGACCGAAGGCCGAGCGGAGCTCGTCTTCCGACGTCTTGAACGACAGGTTGCCGACATACAATTTGTTACTCATTCTGATGTTTCGTAGATCCAACCGTCGCTGCCAGTTCCGTTCCCACTGCGGGTTTCGAAATCATCACTTGAGCACTTGCTCAGCCAACGACTCACCAGATCCTGTCATCTAACGCTTTCACTAACGAGGGCGCGAACAGAGGCAGGACCAACCAGCCTTGGCAAGGTAAATCGCGCCACCGCCCGGCGAGGACGTGGGCGCGTTCCCCCGGGTCAGTCCCCCCACAGCTCCTCCAGTCGTCGTCGGTCCCGCTTCGTCGGGCGGCCCGCCCCGGGCGGGCGTGCCATGACCTGCTGCACGCGCTGCACTTTCGCCTTTTCCCATTCCTCCGCGGGCGTCGTTTCCTCGCAGTAACCCGCCACCAACGCGGCGCCGACGCGGGATCGCGGCGCCCCCCGCACCACCAACGTGCGCGTTACCAGCCCTTGGCGCACCCGGATCGTTTCGTCGATCCGCACTTCGCGCGCCGGCTTGGCCGCAACGTCGTTGATTGCGACGTCCCCCGCCCGGCACGCCTCCGCAGCGGCCGCCCGCGTCTTGAAAATCCGCACGCCCCACAGCCAGCGGTCCAGCCGGCGGGGACCGTCGTCCCGGGCGGCTGACCCTCCTCCGGCCGAGTTATCCTGGCGATCGCTCACCGGCGCGGAAACAGGCTCCGCAGGAAGTCATCGAGGAGGCTCTTCTCGAAGCGCAACGAATCCTGGGTGTTCACGCTCAACTCCGATTGGAAGTCCAGATTGCGCAACTCCCGCGTGCCCTCCTTCACCACCGCGCCGCTGGCATCGGTCACCTTGAACGATAAATCCATGCGCGGCGGATAGATGGCGCGGATGATCCGGATGTCATCCGCCTTCGGCCCGCGCCACGGTTCGAAGTCACCCGCCAAGTCAATGTCCGTAAACGTGACCGACAACGACTCGCCGTTCTTCATGTAACGGGGAGCCCGTTGGTCGATGTAATCGCGGATCTGCTCCAGGATTGCGTCGCGGCCTTTCTCGGATCCGAACTGGTCTTCCTTCACATCGGTGAATTTTTCCGGATGGGAAAACGTCACGTTCACCCGCGAACTGTCTTTGCTGGCGGACGGCGCCGCCAGCAATGCACCGGCGGTGAGGAGAGGAAGAACGGTGAAAAGTAGGCGAAATGTTTTCATGATATTAATGAGACGAACATATCACAAAATGGTTTCCGCGCGAATCAGCCGGCGCAGTTCAGCCGCCGCGCCCGCCCGTGTTACGGCACCGCGTAGATTTCCACCAACGCCACGCCCGTCGTCTGCTGCCTTCCGCTCACCGTCGCCGTGTAAACGCCCGGCGGCAGCTCAATCGCGATCGCTGCATCCGCACTCGTATCGCTCGCGAAACCAAACGCCCCCGTTGCTTGCGCCGCGCTCCGCACCACCGTGGCGCCCTTCCAGTTATCGTTGACCGCCACCAGCGCCGCGTCCGCTCCGTTCACCGCCCGCACCGCAAGTTCCGGATCGGCCAGCGCGCCCGCGACCCCCAACGGCGTCAACGACGGCCCCATCCCGCGGATCAAGAGCTTGCGGGGCACATTCCCGCTCACCACGAACCCGGCGATCAACACGTCGGCGCCCGTGCCCACCTGCGCCCGGGCGGAGACATTTACCAAAGCACCCCCGACGCCGGCGCCCGCGTCGTAAATTTCCGCCAACGCGATTCCCGTCGCGCCCGCCGCGCCCGAGACCTGCGCCGTGCGCGGCCCTTCCACCTCCGCCACCAACGCCGCATCCTGGCTGGTCACCTCGAGCGAAAACGCCCCCAGCCGCGCGAACAAATCGGCCGAGGCGTTCCCCTGCGACCAGTTGTCGTTTTCCATGAGCAATCCGCCGCTGCCATACAACTCGAGCCGCGGATCCGCGAGCACGCCCGGCACCCCAAACGAACCCAACGTCGGACCGATCGCCCGCACGAGAATCGATTGCGCTTCCCCTTGCACGACGAACCCCGCAATCAAGATCTGGTCGCCGCTCCCCGCCGTCGTGCGCACCGATAGATTCGTCAATGGCCCCGGATTGTCGTTCTCCGCCTGGAACACCCCGCGCACCAACGGCTTCACCCCGCGCGCCACTTCGATCGCGTTACCCACCCCCACGAGATCCATCAGCCCGTCGCCGTCCACATCCGCGGGCGCTAGAAACGTCACGTTGCCCAGCGCCACCGCGTCCGAAGCATCCACAAACGTCGCCCCGCCTCG
Source organism: Horticoccus luteus (assembly GCF_019464535.1). GTDB lineage: Bacteria > Verrucomicrobiota > Verrucomicrobiia > Opitutales > Opitutaceae > Horticoccus > Horticoccus luteus. Next base: position 3,758,592 of record NZ_CP080507.1, read on the forward strand.
GTTCAGCAACAACGTCCGCGAAAAGGCCTGTCCCGAGCTCGACGGCGCGCCCTGCAACACCAGATCCGGCCGTCCGTCGCCGTCCATGTCCGCCACCCGGACCCACTCCACCCACGTGTCGCTCGGACCGAACGTCAGATTCAGCCGCGCCGTCGCGTCGTAGAATGTCCCGTCACCACGATTCAACAACAACTGCACGCCCGGCACGCCATAGCCGAAGATCGTGCGCCCATCCGCCAACGCCAGCTCCCCACCGGTCGTGGACAGCACCAGGTCCGGCGCGCCATCCGCATTGAAGTCCCCGCTCGTGATCGCGACCGTCACCGCCTTTTCGCTGAAAAGTTTCGGCGGCAACGTGAAGCGCGCATCGCGGGCGAAATGTCCCGTGCCATCGTTTATCAACAGCTCGTTGACCGGCGACGTGTTCTCTCCGCCTAACACCAGATCCGGAAAGCCGTCCCCATTCACATCCACCAGCAACGACGCCGTGTAGGCCAGCCCCGCCGTTCGCGCCGCGATGTCCGCCGGCAGACGATCCGTCGCCTCCGTGAAAAATCCGTCGCCGTTGTTCAGATAGAAACGCGGACCGCTATCGCCGCCGTTGACGTTCGCCACGTAGATGTCGAGGTCGCCATCGCCGTCGATGTCCGCGACCGCCAGATTATGCGTGAAACTATTGTGCGGCGGCAGCCGCGTCGCGCTCTCGTCCACCAGTTTTCCGTCGGCCGATTGGATGAGCAATTTCATCTGCTCGCCGGGAAACGGCATCGTGTCCGTGCCGTGGCCGCCGATGAGCAAGTCCATGCGGCCATCGGCGTTGAAGTCGGCGGCGATGCGATGCCGCGGATGCACCATCGTCACGTTGCCCAACACCGCGTCGGTCACATCCGTGAACACGCCGTGATCGTTGCGAAACGCGCGCAGCCGCTCCCGCGTTTCCGGCACGGTCGGCGGCACATGAATATGTGTCGTCACCAGATCGAGATCCCCGTCGCTGTCGAAATCGATCAGGATGCCGTCGTCGACATCGGCGAGCACCCCGCCGGCCGGCACCGTGCTCGTCACCGTAAAAAATTGCCCCGCCTCCAGCACGACGGTGCGCACCGTCGCCAGCGCGCCCGCCGGCGCGGTCAACGCCCGGTCCGCGCCACTCACATCGCGCGCCACCGCGCCCGCGCCGTCATCGAGCGGCCAGGCCGCCACCAACCCCGTCGTCTCCGCCGGCAGCGCCCGGCCCGCGTCGGCGGCGATCTGCTCCGGCGTCCGCACCACGTTCCAGAAACGCGCCTGCCGCGCATAGCCCGGAAAGGGCGGATAATTCATCGTGCCATCCGCCAAAAACGCACTGCCGACGCCCAGCGCCACCGCCGTCGCGGCGCCCGGTGTGCCCGCGCTCGGCCCTGTGGCCACCGCCACGCCGTTCACCAAGAGGCGCATCGTCGCGCCGTCCAGCACCGCGGCCACATGCGTCCACGCCCGCAACGGCAGCGCTGTCGGCGCCGTGATCTCGCGATAACTTCCCGCCGCGCCCGTGCTCGCCGCGAAGCTCGCCTTCGTCCCGCTCGCATCCAGGAACAACGCGAAGCTGATATACGGATCGATGCCCGCATTCGGCAGACCCTTGCCCATGATCCACGCGTAAGGCGTGTTCGCCGTCGGATAAATCCACGTTTCCATCGTGAACGTCGGCCCCGCGATGAACGCCGTCGTCGTGGGCGCCTTCAACGGCGAAGCGCCGATGTTCACCACCGTCGCCTGCGCCGGCGGCACCGGCTGCGCCTCGGCCTGCGCGAGCCCGCAGCCCGCCAGCAACGCCGCCCACATCCCCCGCCACCGTGATTGACCGCCCCGTTGGATTGCCATGGTGGCGCCAGAAAATGAAACGCCCGACGCGCGGCAAGCCCAACACCGATAAAATGCTTCGCTACTGCGCCGCCGCCGCGATCGTCACGATCACAAACTTGCTCGTCGGCGTGTTGCTCACCGCCGCCACGCTGTCGATCGGCACGAGCACATTCGCCTCCGGAAAATACGTCGCCACGCAGCCGCGCGGGATCCGATACGGCGCCACCATGAAGCCCCGCGCCACCCGCTCCACGCCGTTGTGCCGGTTCGTCAAATCCACGCTCTGCCCCTGCATTAATCCCGCCGCCCGGATGTCCTCCTCGTGCATGAACACCACGCGCCGCCCGCCGAACACGCCGCGGTAGCGGTCATCCAGTCCGTAGATCGTCGTGTTGAACTGATCGTGCGTGCGGATCGTCATCATCACGAACTCCCCCTCGCCCACCAGCCGCCGCGGAATCGGCGCCGCCACAAAGTTGGCTTTCCCCGTCGCCGTGCGCCACTCGCGCCGGTCGCGCGGCGCGTTCGGCAGGTAGAAAATCCCCTCGCGGATCTTCGCGTTGAAATCCTCGCAGCCCGGCACCACCCGCGCGATGTGGTCGCGAATCAAATCGTAGTTATCCGCCAGCCGCTCCCATGCCACCGTCGAGCGCGCCCCGAGCACCGCCCGCGCCAGCCGCGCCACAATCGCCGGCTCGCTCAACAACAGATTCGACGCCGGCTCCGCCTTCCCCCGCGACGGATTCACGATGCCCATCGAATCCTCCACCGTCACAAACTGCTCGCCGCTCGCCTGCGCGTCCCGCTCGCTGCGGCCCAGACACGGCAAAATCAACGCCGTCTCGCCCGTCACCAAATGCGCCCGGTTGAGCTTCGTCGACACATGCGCCGTCAGCCGGCAGCGCCGCAATCCTTCGCCCGTGAATTCCGTATCCGGCGTCGCCGACAGGAAATTTCCCCCCATCGCGAAAAACACTTTCACCCGCCCGTCGTGCATCGCCTTGATCGCCTCCACGGTGTCGAATCCGTGCACGCGCGGCGACTTGAACGCGAACTCCGCATCGAGCCGGTCCAGCCACGCATCCGGCATTTTTTCGAAAATGCCCATCGTGCGGTCGCCCTGCACATTCGAGTGTCCGCGCACCGGACACGCTCCCGCGCCCGGCCGGCCCATGTCGCCGCGCAACAACAGGAAATTCACCACCGTCTGGATCGTCGCCACCGAGTTCGGCTGCTGCGTCAACCCCATCGCCCAGCAGCAAATCGTCGCCCGCGAGCGCATCGCGATGTCCGCCGCCGCGCGGATCTGCTCCCGTGCCACGCCGCTCGCCGTCACCACGTCCTCCCACGTCGTCGCCCGCAAATCCGCCACGACCGCCTCAAAACCCGTCGTGTGCTCCCGAATGAACGCGTGGTCAAACACGCTGCCCGGCGCCGCGTCCTCCGCCGCCAGCATCTCTTTCATGATCCCCTTGAACAGCGCCAGATCGCCGTTGATGCGCGGCTGCAACCACAGGTCGCTCAGCCGCGTGCCGTCGCCCAGCAACGTGCGCAACGCCTTCAGCGGATTCATGAAATCCTGCGGATTCTTGAACCGCTCCGTGCCGATCTCGGGCATCGGATTGACCGACACGATGGTCGCCCCCGCGCGCTTCGCCGCCTCGAGCGTCGAGAGCATGCGCGGATGATTCGTGCCGGGATTCTGGCCGATGATGAAAATCGCGTCCGCGCGCTCGAAGTCCTCCATCGTCACCGTGCCCTTGCCGATGCCGATGCTCTGGCCCAGCGCCGCCCCGCTCGATTCGTGGCACATGTTCGAGCAATCCGGCAGATTGTTCGTGCCGAATTGCCGCACGAAAAGTTGATACAGAAACGCCGCCTCGTTGCTCGTGCGCCCCGAGGTGTAGAACGTCGCCGCGTCCGGCGTCGGCAACGCGCGCAACTCCCGCGCGATCAGCTCAAACGCCTCGTCCCACGCGATCGGCGCGTAGTGCGTCGCGCCCGGCCGCAGCACCATCGGCTCCACCAGCCGCCCCTGCTGGTTGAGCCAGTAATCCGATTCCGCCCGCAACGCCGCCACGCTGTGCGCCGCGAAAAATTCCCGATCCACGCGCCCCCGCATCGCCTCATCCGCCACCGCCTTCGCGCCGTTTTCGCAAAACTCAAAGGTATGCCGCTCGCCATCCGGGCTCGGCCACGCGCAACTCTGGCAGTCGAACCCATCCTTCTGGTTCACCGCCAAAAGCAGCTTCGTCCCCTTTACCGGCCCGACGCCCGCCAGCGCAAACCGCGCCGTCTTCTCCACCGCCTTCAACCCCGCCGCCGCCTTGCTGGCCGCGCCCAGATGCGGCGGTTCGGACTCGGCGGGCGGCTGCGCGAAGGGTGCGGGATGTTCGGCCATGTGCGCAGATTGATTGGCCGCGTCACACAGTTCAACTCCGTCGATCACTTCCTTCCCCTCCCGCCAGCCGTTTCGCGCCGCGCCCTTGGCTTTTTTCCGCCCGCGCCTATGTTGCCGCCGTCGATGTTCGCCAATCTTCTTCAACTCATCACGCGCCGGTCCCCGTCCGCCGACTATGGCCGCGAGTTTGTCAAAGAGGTCAACATCCGCGAACGCCCCCGCCGCAACCGCAAGGTCGAGCGCCTCTTTATCATCTGCTGGCTTCTGATCGCGGTGAAGTGCGTGGTCGTCTTCTGGGCCTGTGCGCACTACCGCGTGCCGTTCAGCGCGTGGTGGGTCGTCGCGCCCACCGTGCTCTTCGCCGCCGTGTGCACCGGTCTGTATTACTTGGGCGACTGACGCGCATTTTCGCGCGTTGCCACCGCCCGCGCGCCCGCTTTCCTCGTCGCTCCATCGCGCACTTCCGCGCGCTTCAACCACGTCGCCTTATGCCCTCCGTCCCCGGACTGCGCAGCCCTTACCTTCTCGTTGGCCGCCTCGTTTATTTCGGCCGCATGCTCGATAAAATCCGGCTGCACGCCCGCGCCGCCCTCCCCGCCGATTACGTGCCCAACCTCGGCCGCGGCTTCGATGGCCGCTGCTGCGAGTTTCTTCGCGTCGCCTACCCCGATCTCGTGCACCGCACGCTCGCCGGCGACCTCCCCGACGAAGCGCTTCTTGCGTGGTGTCACGAGCACGGCGGCCCGCGCACCGATGCCGAATGCGAGACGTGGAACGGCTTCTTGATGAAGCGCGGCTGGCGCGATGCCGGCGCCGACATTCTCGCGCAACGCATTCGCGAAAGCCACCTCGAGGACAAGCCCATCGCCACGATGTTTGACTATCTCGATTTCGACGAAGGCCGCGATCCCGTCGCCCGTCGCGCGTGGGCGCCCCGCGAGTCCATCGTCATCGTCCTCATGGGCGTGTCCGGCAGCGGCAAGACTACCGTCGGCCTCAAACTCGCCAGCGCCCTCGGCTGGAGTTTCCGCGATGCCGACGAATTTCACTCGCCCGCCAACATCGCCAAAATGAGCGCCGGCACGCCGCTCGACGACGACGACCGCGCCCCCTGGCTCGCCGCCATCCGCGCCTACATCGAGGCCGCCCTCAGCCGCGGCGAAAACACCATCGTCACCTGCTCCGCGCTGAAGGACAGCTACCGCCACGTCATCGTCGCCGATCCGGCGCGCGTGAAGCTCGTTCATCTCACCGGCGACTTCGCGCTCCTCCTTGCGCGCATGTCCGAACGCCACGGCCACTTCATGAAGGCCGACATGCTGCAGTCGCAAATCGCCACGCTCGAGCTGCCCGACCACGCGCTCACGCTCAACGTCGCACAAACGCCCGCCGAGCTCGTCGCCCAAATCCGCACGGCCTTCGTCCTCTGATGCGCGCGTTCCTCCGCTTTTTGCGGCTCGCGGCGATCATCGCCGCGGTCGTCGTCCTCTTGCTCGCGGTGGCCGGCGGTTGGTTTTACTGGCGGCTCCACCGCAGTCTGCCGCAACTCGACGGCACGGCGCCCCTTCCCGGTTTGTCGGCGCGCGTCACGGTCACGCGCGACGCATTGGGCGTGCCCACGATTCAGGGCGCCACGCGCCTCGACGTCGCCCGCGCTCTCGGCTACCTGCACGCGCAGGATCGGTTTTTCCAAATGGATCTGCTCCGCCGCAGTGCCGCGGGCGAACTCTCCGAACTGATCGGTTCCGCCACGATCGAACTCGACAAGCTGCATCGCGTGCATGGCTTCCGCCGCAGCGCGCACGCGACGTTCGCGGCCTCCGCCCCCGCGCAACGCGATCTCCTCGAAGCCTACGCCGCCGGCGTCAACGCCGGCCTCGCCGCCCTTCGCTCCCGCCCGTTCGAATACCTCGTGTTCCGCGCTCAACCGCAGCCCTGGCTCCCCGAGGATTCCCTGCTCGTCGGTTACGCGATGATGCTCGACCTGCAAGGCGATCACGGCACCGGCCGCTATGAACGCACGCTCACCGCCCTTCGCGATCAACTCGGCGGCGAAGCCGTTTCCTTCTTCGCCCCCACGCTCACGCCGACCGACGCCGCCCTCGACGGCACCACCGCGCCCCTCGCACCAATCCCGTCCGCCCGCGTCATCGACCTCCGCCGCCGCGCTGTCGCCGCCGCACTTCCCGCGCGCGAGGATCCGCTCTTGCCCGGCAGCAACAGCTTCGCTCTTTCCGGCGCCCACACCACGACCGGCGCCGCCCTCCTTGCGAACGATACACACCTCGGCCTCAGCGTGCCCAACACCTGGTATCGCGCGTCCCTCACCTGGCCCGGCGCCAGCGGTGCACCCGCGCACCACGTCACCGGCGTCACGCTTCCCGGCACCCCCCTCGTTGTCGCCGGCAGCAACGGCCACGTCGCCTGGGGTTTCACCCACTCGTATGCCGATACCACCGACGTCGTCATCGTCGAGCCCAACGGCATCGCCGATTTTCTCTACAAAGTCGGCGACAAGAGCGTCGACTTCGAACATCGCCACGAAGTCATCCGCGTGCGCGGCGGCAAACCCGTCGCGCTCGACGTCGCATGGACCGTCTGGGGCCCCGTCATCGGCACCGCCGCCAACACCCGTCCCCTCGCCCTCCGCTGGGTCGCCCACGAGCCGCATGCCGTTGACCTGACGCTCGTGGAAATGGAAACCGCCACCACCGCCGCCGAAGGCGTTGCGATCATGCAACGCGCCGGGCTCCCGCCCGAAAACGTCCTCCTCGCCGATGCCCAGGGCCACATCGCCTGGACCGTCGCCGGCAAATTCCCAAAACGCGTCGGCTTCGACGGCCGTTACGATGTGTCGTGGACTTACGGTGATCGTCGCTGGGACGGATTCTATTCCGCCGCCGAAACGCCTTCGCTCCTCGACCCGCCCGACGGCCGCCTGTGGACCGCCAACAACCGCGTCGTCGGCGGCGCTGGCCTCGCTGTCCTCGGCGACGGCGGCTACGCCAACCCCGCCCGCGCCGCGCAGATTCGCGACGACCTCCGCGCCCTCGACCACGCGCAACCCCGCGACCTGCTCAACATCCAGCTCGACGACCGCGCCGTGTTTCTTGCGCGCTGGCACGCCTTGCTCCTGCGCGTGCTCACCCCCGACGCCACCGCCGCGCAGCCCGCGCGCGCCGAGTTGCGCCGCCTCGTCGAAAAGTGGGATGACCGCGCCAGCACCGACTCCGTCAGCTACCGCCTCGTGCGCGCGTTTCGCAACGCCACCGCCGCGCTCGTCCTCGATCCCATCTTCGCCCCCTGCACGCGTTCCTACGACGCCTTCGACTGGCACGAACTGCCCTACGAGCCCGCCCTCTGGCGCCTGCTCGAAGCGCAACCCGTCCACCTGTTGAATCCCAAATTTCACCGCTGGGACGACCTGCTCACCGCCGCCGCCGATCAAGTGCTCGCGCGCCTCGACGACCAGGGCGTTGCGCCTGCGCACGCGACCTGGGGCGCCCTCAACACCGCCCGCATCCGCCATCCGCTCTCCCTCGTGCTGCCCGGCTGGCTGACCGGCTGGCTGACCGGCTGGCTTGATATGCCCGCCGACCAGCTTCCCGGCGACACCAACATGCCGCGCGTGCAAGGTCCCTCTTTCGGTGCCAGCGAGCGCTTTGTCGTTTCGCCCGGCCACGAAGCCGAAGGCATTTTCCACATGCCCGGCGGCGAAAGCGGCCATCCGCTCTCCCCGTTCTACCGGGCCGGCCACGAAGCCTGGGTGCATGGGAAACCCACGCCGTTTCTGCCCGGCCCTGCCCAACACACCCTCACGCTCACGCCGTAGCCGGCGAGCGCACGGCGGTCGCGCCGCTCGTCGCTTTCGCCGGCCGCCAGCCTTTCGCATTGAGCCGCGCTTTGATTCAGCCCTTGCTCGCGCGCACGTGGCATGAGCAAGACGCAACGCAGCTTCACCGTTTATTTCGCCGGCGCGCTCTTCACCACGAAGGATCTCATCGGCAACGCCTATCTCGCCGAGGCGATTTACGAACGCTCCCACGGCCGTTACCGCAGCGTGCTTCCCCAGGATGCTTCGCCGCGCGGCCGCTCGCCCCAAGCCATCCGCGATCACGCCCTGCGCGCCCTCTTCGCCGCCGACCTCGCGCTTTTCAACTACGACGGCCTTGAGCTCGATTCCGGCACCGTCGCCGAATTCATGGCCGCGAAATTCGCCGACATCCCCGCCGTCCTCCTCCGCAGCGATGCCCGCTCCACCACCGCGCGCCGCCCGCAGCCTTGGAATGTGATGACGAGTTTCTTCCCCCGCACCGCGACTGTTCTGCTGCCCAGTCTCCCGCTCTACCATGGATGGCACGAGAAACGTCATCCTCGCGCCGCCGACGACGTCGTTCGCCTCGCGGGCTTGCACGCCTCCGCCGACGCCCAGCGCGTGTGCGACCACATCGCCCTCCACTGCGTGCGCGCCTTCGACCGCCTCGTCGCGCTCGAACCCGTGATGCCGAAACATCTCCGCGAAGAGGTTTACCAATGGCTGGCGCTCATGCCCGGCTTCCGCGGCAAGGCGAAAGCCCTCCGCAAAGAATTCGAGCGCTGTCTCGAACAGAAAGTGAAACGCGATCTGCTCTAGAAAACGCCTGCTTACCCCACTCCATGCTGCACGTCCTCGATCACCCGTTAGCCGCGCACGTCATTACTCACCTGCGCGACAAAACCACCAAGCCCGCGACCTTTCGCACGCTCGCCTACCAGATCAGCCTCCTGCTCGCGATCGAGGCCACGCGCAATCTCGCCGTCGAAGACAAACTCATCGAAACGCCGCTCGAGCCGATGCACGGTCGCGTGCTCGCGCACAGTCCGCTCGTCGTCGTGCCCATCCTCCGCGCCGGCCTCGGCATGGTGCAGCCGTTCCTCGACATCTTTCCCGACGTCAGCGTCGGCTACATCGGGCTCGAACGCGACCATGCTACCGCCGTCGCCCGCAGTTATTACTGCAAACTTCCTCCCCTCGCGGGCAACACCGTCTTCCTCGTCGATCCCATGCTCGCCACCGGCGGCTCCGCGGCACAGGCGCTGACGGTCGCCAAGGAAAACGGCGCCACCGCGCCGCGCCTCGTCTGCATCGTCGCCTCGCCCACCGGCGTCGCCGAGATCGAGCGTCATCATCCCGGCACCGAAATCTACGTCGCCGCGCTCGACCGCGAGCTCAACGCCCGCAAATACATTCTCCCCGGCCTCGGCGACTTCGGTGACCGCCTCTACGGCACGTGAACGTCCGCGCGCGGCGCGCGCGCCTCACCGCTCCCACGTTTCCGCCGCGTCGCGCACCGCCTGCTGCAACATCGGCCAGCGCACTTCGCCGTAGTTAAACGCGTAGCACAGCTTCCCGTCGCGCATCACCCACGTCGTCGGCAGCCACGTCACTGGCAGATCCATGAACACTTCCGCCCGCTCGCCCGCTTTGCGCGATGCTTGCGGATGCGACACCACCGTCAGATTCCCGCGATCCACCACCCCCGAATCGGCGAGCAATTTCTTGCCGTCCTCCGCGCTCCACATCGTCACAAACACGAATTTCACGTCGAGATTCGACGCCACAAACGTGCTCCATCCGTCCTTCGCCAGCTCGGCGCGGCTGTTGGGACACCACGGCGCCCAGAAGTGCACCACCGTCACCTGCGGCCCCGCCGCGATCGCCGCCACTTGCTCCTCCACATCCAGCCAGCCGGCGTGCCCCGGCGCGCTTCGCGCTCCCGTCACCATCAGCAACGACCCCAGCATCAGCAGCAGCGTTTTCATTTTTCAGCTCTAGGGGGTGGGCGCCGGCGAAGCAACCGCCGGCTGCTTTCCGTCCAGCTCCATCAGTCGCTGCCGCACCAAATAATGCCGCTGGTCGCGCGGGAACTCGCGCAGCAACTTTTCATAAAACGTCCGCGCCTGCGCCACGTTTCCCGCTGCACGCGAAAGCTCCGCGATCTGCACGTAAGTGTCCGCCCGCGTGATCAGCTCCAAATTCCCCTCGCGCTCCGCCGCCAGCAGATGCGGCAACGCCTGCTGCGCCGGCAGTCGGTAGTGAAAGATCGCGCCCGCCACCACGAGATGCAGTTCGCTCCGCGCCGCGGGCTGTTGCGCCCACGCCAATAGTTTTTCCGCGCGGGCAATGCGCTCCGCCGGCGGCTCGTCGAGCTGCAGCGCGTAAACCTCCAGCAACGCCAGCCGGCTGATCGCCGCCTGCGCCCAGCGCGACGCCGGTTGCTGTTCGATCAACGCGCGAAACTCCCGCGCCGCTGCCGCCGGGTTCGGCCGCGAGAGATGATGCTGCGCGATTCGCCCCAGATAAAACCGCGCCGCCAGCGCCACGTCGTCGCGCCCCTCGTCCGCCAGCGCCGCGAATTTTTCCCGCGCGGCCTCCGTCTGCGCATCGCTCACCGGCTGCGTCACGAGCATCGCCACCGCCTCGCCCAAGCGCGCCTCGCGCGCGGTCGCCGGCTGACCCGCCGCCTGCACCTGCGCGAAGATTTTCCGCGCGACCTCCGGTTGATAGCCGGCAATCGCCCGCCAGCCATCGGCCAGGCCCGCGCCGCGCGCCGCCACCGCTCCGCCCAACACCAGCGCCGCCATGCCAAAGGCAATTCTCATTGTCGCCTCGGCTGCGCGAGCAACTCGCGTTGTTGATACAAGGTTGCTTCGTTCATCACCGTCGCCAGCGGCAGCGCCTCCGCTGGATGATCGCGCGGCGCGAGCTCCACCTTCGCGGCTGCCACCGCGTCTTCCCGGCACATATTCTGCCGCCCCGCGCTTTCCAGCCGCCGCAAATCCTCGCGAATCACACCCTCCACGCCCGCGTTGATCGCCGCGCGATACGCCTCCACGCTGCCGCCCTCGCCCCACAATTTGCTGATTTGCGTGCGCAGGTAATTCAAGGCGTCCGTGCCCGTCAGCCCCATGAAACTCGCGCCCCACCCGATGCCTTCCGTCTCCTGGGTAAACTGCGCCGCGAAGTTCGAGGGCCGCACCCCGATCGTCGCCGGCTGCCAGTTGCTGATGTTGGTGAAAAGCGTGGCGCCTTCCTGGCTCGTCAGAAACCGTAGGAAATCCAACGCCTCCGCGCGATGCTTCGTCGTGCGGTTGAGATAGAAACCCATGCCCGTCAGCACCGGCCCTTCGCTGAACGGCCCGCGCGTGAACCGGCCGTAAACCGGGTCGTCCTCCCGCGGATGCGGGTAGCGAAACGCGCCGATCGCAAACGGACACATCTGCAGCAGGCTGCTCGCATCCCAGCTCGGCACCACCGCCATCAACGCCCGGCCGTTCACGAAATCCGCCAGCGCCGCATCCCGCGTGCGTTGCAAAAACCCCGGCGTGCTCACGTCGCCCAGCTCGCGCAGCAGATGCAGCGCCGCCACCACGTCCGGCGTGTTGTAGCTCCAGTCGCCGCGCAAATAGTCGCCCGCCGCCTCCAGATCCGTAATGCGCAACCGGTGATCAAAATCCAGCCGCTCCGCGAGGCCGGTCAGCTCGCAGCTCATGATCGCATACATCACAAACGCGTAACTGTCCTTCGACATCGCCAGCGGAGACAGCGTGAGCCCGTGCGTCTGCGCGTAACGTTTCGTCGTCGCGCACAACGCCAGAAACGCCCGGTAATCCGCCGGCGGCGTCTCCGCCCCGGTGATCGTTTTCAACATCGCCCGGTTGTAGACGAGCCGCGGGATGTGCGAGGTCACCGTGATGGCATAGTAGTGGTTCAACGCCTTCACGAAACTGTCCTCATTCGTCATGCCATCGACGTTGGTGTCGCGCCACGCCACGCCTTCGAGCGGCGTCCCGCGATTGTAAGGATTCGGCTTCACCACCTCGTCATCGATCGGCTGGAAATACCGCGGGATGTTCGGCCACGCCCAGACATACTCCACGAGGTCGGGCCCCGTGCCGCCGACCATCTGCGTCTGCACCCACGGCAGATAAATCGTGTCGCTGCCCGGCACGTCGATGCGCTCCACCTTCACGTGCGGGTTCAATTCTTCGTAACGCTTGATGATCGCGTCGAGCGCCTCGCGCACCGTCCCTTCCAGCTGCCACTGCGAAAATCGAATCGTCACCTGCCCGGGCGGCGTCGGCGCAGCCGTGCGGCGAAATACCACCGCGGCCGACACCAGATAAGCGGCGGCGAGCACGATGAACGCAGGCTGGGGCAACCGGAAACGCACGAACGCCCGCCGACGTTGCCGCGCCTCCCCGCCAACGCAATCTCCGCGTGCGCTCCCGTTAAGGCACCGCCGGCTTTTTCCCCGCCGCCACCGCGTCGATCACCTGCCGCAAACTCCAGTTGCGCCAATCCCGCGGAAACTCCTTCGCCAGCTTCGCGGCGTAGGCGTTGGCCTGGGCCAACTGGCCGAGTCGCGCCGACAAATCCCCGATCTGCACATACATGTCCGCGCGGATCGTTTCCGAAAGCGGCAGATGCTCGCTCAGCTTCCCCGCCGCCACCAGGTGCGCCAGCGCGTCCGTTTCCGGCCGTTCATAATAGAGGGTCGCATCCGCGAGCATCAGATGCAGGTCGCGCGCGTTGACCGGTTCCGCCTGCGGCAGCATCGCCTCCACCGCCGCCAGTCGCGCGGCCGCGTTGTCCGCGGGCAGGACATACAGCGTCAACACCGCGAGCTTCATCAACGCGAGCTGCCCCCAATAGTTTGTCCCGTGCTCGCGGATGAGCGCGCGATAACCCGCCGCCGCCGCATCGAAATCCGGCTCCTCGCGAAACGCCTGCGCCATGCGCGCCTCGAAATATTTCGCCGCCAGCGCAAACTCGTCGTCGCCCGTCGCCAGCTCGTGCAACGTCGCCCGCGCCCGCGCGAGATTATCCGGGAGCACCGGCTGCACGCTCAGCAAGCTCAGCGCCGCGCCCAGCCGCACCTCCCGCGTGTCGCCGCCCGGCTGTTTCAACACGCGCTCGAATTCATGATGCGCTTCGTTGGCGAAGTAACGCGCACTGTCGCGCCAGGCTTTGATCGCGATCGACGGCGCCGCCGGTTTCGCCACGTCCCCTGCGTCCGCTGACTGCGCTGCCTCCGCACCGCGCGCGACCACGCCCGCGAGCAGCACCGCCCCGATGATTATGTAGCGCGCGGTTCTCATGGTTGTTTCTCCTCCGCGGCGAGTTGCGTTCGTCGGAAACGATAGGTCTTCGCCTCCACGAGCGTCCCTGACGAATTCTCCAGCGCCAGATCGTGGCTGTGATCGTCCGCGATCACTTCCAGCTCCCGGCGCGCCGCGAGAGCCACATCCTGCTGGTTCTGGTTGCGGATCAAATCCCGCGTCGTCCGCTGCACATCGTTCATGATGTTGCGCCGCAGATGCTCATCCATCGCCGCGGCAAAGCGCGCCGGCGTTCCGCCCGGCCCCACGAGGTAATGCAGGTTCTTCGTGAAGAGCGCAAAAGCGTCCGGCCCGCTCGCCAGCGAGAACGATCCGTTCGTCCCATATCCGTCGAACTCCGGATAATACTGCCGCGAAAACTCCGTCGGCTTCACCCCCACGACGCCCGAGAGCCAGCCGCTCTGATCCGCAAACAACTGCGCACCTTTTTCGCTCGTCAGGTATTGCAGGAAATCCAATGCCTGCGCCGATTGCGGCGAACCCCGCAGCAGGTAAAACGAAAAACCCGTCGTCACGCGCCCGTCGCTCATCTTGCCCGGAATCAAATCGCCGAACTGCGGATCGTCCGGCGCCGGCACCGGGATCCGAAACGCGCCCACCGGGAAATCGCACAAGACCTTCAAGCTGCTCGCATCGAAGCTGCCGGAGCCGAACATCACCGCGTCGCCGCTCGCGAATTTCATCATCGCGCCGTCCCGGTTCATCTGCAGCGCCCCCGGATCGAGTTCGTGCGCCACCTGCGCGCCCATCTCCAGCCCTTCCATGAAATCCTTCTGCTCGTATTTCCATTTCCCCCGCAGATACGCCAGCCCCAGCTCCACGTGATCCACGCGCAACCGGTGCAGATAATCCGCCGCATACGCCGATTTCATCGTCGCCGCCGACAACATGTAGTCCACCAGCCGGAAAACCGAATCCCGCGCCGCGGCCACCGGAATCAGGTTGGGATTGCGCGCCGCCGCGTAACGCTTCACCTCGTCGCACAACCGCAGAAACGCCCGGTAATCCTGCGGCGGCTCGTCCTTGCCCGTCACCCGTTTCAACAGGTCGCGATTGTAGAAAACGCGCATCGACGCCGTGCACAACGCCACGCCGAAAAATTGGTTCATCTGCGCGTTGTAACAATCCAGGTTGTCCAACCCGTCCAGAAACGTGTCCCGCCACGCCACGTCCGCGAGCGGCGTGCCCTGGTTGTAGGGATTTGGCTTCCGCAACACGCTGTCCAGCGGCGTGAAATACCGCGCCTGCAAATCCGCCGCCCGCCCATACCAGAAACCGTATTCGATGATTTCCGGACACGTCCCGCCCGCGAGCTGCGACTGCAGCCATTGCTGATACATCGTGTCCGGGATCGTCATCTGGATGACGTGCACCTCCGGGTGGATCGCTTCGTAACGCTTGATCACCTGCGCCATCGCCTCGCGCACGCCCGCCTCCAACTGCCAGTGCGCGATCCGCACCACCGTCCGCTTGTCCGTCGTCGGCGCAAACACCCGCCGCGCCACGGTCACCGCGGAAACGAGAAAAACCAGGAGGAAAATGATCAGGCCAAATCGGGACTTCATGGGGTGGCCGCGCCAGCGGAAGAAACACTGCGCAAGCCCGGAGCAGCAAAAGCCCGCGCGCCCGCGAAGCGAGGAATTTCCCGACCTCGTCGCCGCCGCTTTTGTTTCCTCCCCCCACGCGCGAAATTTGCGCACTTCGCGATTGCGCGAACGTCTCCGCGCGTTGTGCTCGGCGCTCTTTTTTCCGATGGCCACCCCCGATCCCGCCCACGTCCTCCGCCTCGCCGCCGAGCTCCACCTGCAAGTCCACCAAGTCGCCGCGACCGCCCAGCTCCTCGCCGACGCCGCCACCGTGCCGTTCATCGCGCGCTACCGCAAGGAAGCCACCGGCGAACTCGATGAAGTGCAGGTCGCCGCGATCCGCGACCGCCTCGAACAACTCCGCGCCACCGACGAACGCCGCGCCACCATCCTCGCCTCGCTCAAAGAGCGCAACCTGCTCACCGCCGCGCTCGAACAAGCTCTCGCCGCCGCCGACACGCTCACCGCCCTCGAAGATATTTATCTCCCCTTCCGCCCCAAGAAACGCACGCGCGCCACCATCGCCAAAGAAAAAGGCCTCGAGCCGCTCGCCGACCTGCTCTTCGCGCAAGATCCCGCCACCGATCCCCTCGCCGCCGCGCAGCCTTACGCCGGCCGCGCTTACGTGCCCGACGACGGCAAAAACCAACCCGCCCAGATCGCGTCCACCGACGAAGCCCTCGCCGGCGCGCGCGACATCCTCGCCGAGCGCATCAGCGACGACAAAGACGCCCGCGCCCGCCTGCGCGCTCTTTACCAACGCGACGCCGAGCTCAGCTCCAAAGTGCTCCCCGGCAAGGAAACCGAAGCCGCGAAATACAAAGACTACTTCGAGTGGCGCGAACCTCTCGCCAAAGCCCCCAGCCACCGCGTCCTCGCAATTCGTCGCGGCGAAAAAGAACTGTTCCTGATGATGCGCGTCACCCTCCCCGACGAAACCCTCGCCCTCGCCGAACTCGAACCCCTCTTCCTCAAAAACGCCTCCTCCGCCCCTGTCGGCGGTGTGCCCTCACCCCGCTCCTCCCCGGCCGCTCCCTACTCTTGCGCCGATCACGTCCGCCTTGCCGTGCAAGACTCGTGCAAACGCCTCCTCGCTCCCGCGATGGAAACCGAGATGCGCCTCGACGCCAAGAAACGCGCCGACGAAGCCGCCATCCGCGTCTTCACCGCCAACGTCCGCGAACTCCTTCTCGCCGCCCCCCTCGGCCAGCGCGCCGTCCTCGCCATCGATCCCGGCTTTCGCACCGGCTGCAAAGTCGTCCTCCTCGATCGCCAGGGCAAACTCCTCCACAACGACGTCGTCTTCCCCGACCGCCACCCCGACGAAGCCCGTGAAAAACTCCTCGGCTTCATCCAACATTTCCACGTCGAGTCCGTCGCCATCGGCAACGGCACCGCCGGCCGCGAAACCGAAACCTTCGTCCGCACCCTCGGCCTCCCACCCGCGATTCCCATCGTGATGGTCAACGAATCCGGCGCCTCCATCTACTCCGCCAGCGACGTCGCCCGCGAAGAATTTCCCGACCACGACCTCACCGTGCGCGGCGCCGTCTCCATCGGCCGCCGCCTCATGGATCCCCTCGCCGAACTCGTGAAACTCGACCCCAAATCCATCGGCGTCGGCCAGTATCAACACGACGTCGACCAACTCGCCCTCAAGCGCTCGCTCGACGACACCGTCGTCAGCTCCGTCAACGCCGTCGGCGTCGAACTCAACACCGCCTCGAAACAACTTCTCAGCTACGTCTCCGGCCTCAACGCCGCCACCGCCGCCGCGATCGTCGCGCGCCGCAACGAGAAAGGCCCGTTCGCCTCCCGCGCCGAACTGCGCGACGTCCCCCGCCTCGGCCCCAAAGCCTTCGAGCAAGCCGCCGGTTTTCTCCGCATCCGCGATGCCGCGCACCCCCTCGATGCGAGCGCCGTTCACCCCGAACGTTACGCCCTCGTCGAACAAATGGCCGCCGATCTCGGCGCCACCGTCGCCGACCTCATGCGCGACGCCAAACTCCGCGCGCAACTCGACCTCACGCGCTACGTCACCGCCGACGTCGGCCTGCCCACGCTCACCGACATCGTCGCCGAACTCGCCAAACCCGGTCGCGATCCCCGCGAGCGTTTCGAAACGTTCTCCTTCGCCGCCGGCGTCAATCGCCCCGAAGATCTCACGCCCGGCCAGCGTCTTCCCGGCCTCGTCACCAACGTCACCGACTTCGGCGCGTTCGTCGACATCGGCGTGCATCAAGACGGCCTCGTCCACGTCAGCCAGCTCGCCGACACCTTCGTGAAAGACCCCGCGACCATCGTGAAACCCGGCCAGCGCGTGAACGTGACCGTCGTGGAAATCGACCTCGCGCGGAAACGCATCGCGCTCTCGATGCGCTCCAAAGTCGACCTCGCTCCCCGTGCGCCTCGTGTCGGCGGAGCGGCCGCTCCGCGAGCGACCTCTGGCGCCGCACGCGGTGGTCCATCCGCCGCGCGCCCCGCCTCCCCCGCCGCTCCCCGCCCGCCCCAATCGCTCAACGCCGACTGGTTCTCCGCCGCCCTCAACAAAAAACCCTGATCCTCCGCCATGGTGGGCCGCGCGCTCCGCCGCGCGGCGTCCGTCCCCGCCTCCCTCCGAAATTTCGCGTGTCTTCGCGTCATTCGCCGAAGACCGCGTGTCACTCCGGGCGCTGAAGTTCTCCCTCTCTCCAGAACAAAACCGACCGCCATTCTCGTAAAATCCGCGGCCCACTTTTCCTCGCAACGCTTTCGCTTTCGCCGAGTCTAGTTCCCTAATGAAACCCTCCGCTGATCCCGCCACCCTCGCCTCCAAGATCATCGTTCGCGGCCTCCACCTCGACCTCACCGAGGCCCTTCACAACGCGGCCCTCAGCAAAGCCGAACGCCTTCTCCGCCACGAAGAACGCATCATCCGCATCCGCATCGATCTCGACCACGACAAGACCCGCAGCGCCGGCACCCACTTCATCGCCCGCGGCTCCATGGAAATCAGCGGCCCCGACATCTTCGCCAGCGCCGAGAGCGACGATGCCTACAAGTCCCTCGACCTCCTCGTCGAAAAACTCGACCGCATGCTCCGCAAACGCGCCGCCGATTCGAAGGGCAAACGCAATCACCCGCACGATGTCGACCTCGGCGCTCCCCTCCCCAAAACCTCCGCCGCGGAGAGCGACGCCGGCTGATTCGCCTTGCCGCCTCCGTCGCGGCCCTCCGACGCGCGCCCCATGTCTCGCTTCCTCCGTCCGTCGCTCAACTGGTTGCTCGTCTTCCTCCCCGTCGCGTTTGCCCTGCGCTACGTTCCCGGCTGGCGCCACGAGACCGCCCTCTTCTTCGCGTCCGGCCTCGCCATCGTCCCGCTCGCCGGGTGGATGGGCTCCGCCACCGAGCAACTCTCGCATCGTCTCGGCCAGGGCATCGGCGGCCTCCTCAACGCCTCCTTCGGCAACGCCGCCGAGCTCATCATCGCCTTGATGGCGCTCCACGCCGGCCTGATCGACGTCGTCAAGGCCTCCATCACCGGCTCCATCATTGGCAACCTCCTCCTCGTGCTCGGCGCCTCCGTGTTCGCCGGCGGCCTCCGCCACAAAAGCCAGCAGTTCAACAAAACCGCGGTCCGCGCTTCCTGCACCGCGCTCATTCTCGCCGCCAGCGCACTCATCATCCCGTCCGTTTTCCACCACACCGCCGATCGGCATCCCGGCGGATGGACGCCCGCCGCGGAGCAAAATCTCTCCCTCGCCATCGCCTGCGTGCTCCTCGCGACCTACGTCGCACTCCTCATCTTTTCGCTCGGCACCCACCGGCAGCTCTACACCGGCCACACCGGCGCCGCCCCGGAAAACGCGACCGCCGACGGCGAAGCCCCGTGGACCATCCGGCGCTCCGTCATCGTCCTCATCATCGCCACCAGCGCCGTCGCCTGGGTGTCGGAATTCCTCGTCGGGGCCGTCGAAGCCGCGCGCCACTCCCTCGGTGTCACCGAAACGTTTGTCGGCATCATCATCGTCGCCCTCGTCGGCAACGCCGCCGAACACTCCACCGCCGTCACCATGGCGTTGAAAAACAAAATGGACCTCGCGCTCGGCATCGCGATCGGCTCCAGCCTGCAAATCGCGCTCTTCGTCGCGCCGGTGCTCGTCTTCTGCAGCTACTTCTTTCTGCATCCGCTGAATCTGGAATTCACGCTCCCCGAAATCGCCGCCGTGGTCATCGCCGCGTTTGCCGCCACCCAGATCAGCGGCGACGGCGAAAGCAACTGGCTCGAAGGCGTGCAACTCCTCGCCCTCTACGCCATCTTCGGCCTGCTCTTTTTCTTTCTGCCCGCCGCGACGTAGCCCCCGCCCGCCAGTGTGTCATGCCCGTGATTTTGCGCGCTTCGGGCGTGACCCCACGACCCGTTCCGCCACGGTCACACGTGATGAAACTTCAAGGACTCGGAACCAAAGCCCTTCACGCCGGCCAGTCGCCGGACCCCACCACCGGCTCGCGGGCGGTGCCCATCTACCAGACCACGAGCTACGTGTTTCGCGACACCGAGCACGCCGCCAACCTTTTTGCCCTGAAGGAACTCGGCAACATCTACACCCGGATCATGAATCCGACGACCGATGTGTTGGAGCAACGCGTCGCCGCCCTCGAAGGCGGATCCGGCGCCCTCGCCCACGCTTCCGGTCAGGCCGCCATCACCAACGCCATCCTCAACCTCGCCGGTGCCGGCGATCACATCGTCTCCGTCGCCCAGCTCTACGGCGGCACCTACAACCTGTTTCACTACACCCTCCCCAAACTCGGGATCAAAGTGGACTTCGTTGACGCCCTCGATCCGGACGCCTTCCGCCGCGCGCTCAAGCCCAACACCAAGGCGTTTTACGGCGAAGGCCTCGGCAATCCCGCCCTCAACATTTTCCCCATCGAGGAAGTCGCGAAGATTGCGAAAGAAGCCGGCGTCCCGCTCATCATCGACAACACCTGCCTGAGCCCGCTGCTCAACCGGCCCATCGAATGGGGCGCCAACGTCGTCATCCACTCCGCCACCAAATACATCGGCGGCCACGGCACCTCCATCGGCGGCATCGTCGTCGACGGCGGCAATTTCGACTGGGGCAACGGCCGGTTCCCCGGCTTCACCGAGCCCGATCACAGCTACCACGGCCTCGTCCACTGGGATGCGTTCAAGGCCTTCCCGCCCACGGGCGGCACCAACGTCGCCTATATTCTCAAAATGCGTTTGCAGCTCCTCCGCGACACCGGCGGCTGCGTTTCCCCGTTCAACGCCTTCCTCCTCCTCCAAGGTTTGGAAACGCTCCACCTGCGCATGCCCCGCACGTGCGAAAACGCGCTCAAAACCGCCGAGCTGCTCGCCGCCCACGACAAAGTCGCCTGGGTCAATTACCCCGGCCTCAAAACCAGCGCCAACCACACCGCCGCGAAGAAATACCTCAGCGGCGGCTTCGGCGGCCTCCTCGGGTTTGGCCTCAAAAGCGGCTACGAAGGCGGCCGCAAGTTCATCGAAGACCTCAAGCTGTTCTCCCATCTGGCCAACATCGGCGACTCCAAGTCCCTCGCGATTCACCCCGCGAGCACCACCCACAGCCAGCTCAGCGCCGAAGAGCAAACCGCCACGGGCACGTCGCCCGACTACGTCCGCCTCTCACTCGGCACGGAAGATTTCGCCGACCTCCAGGCCGACCTCGAACAAGCGCTCGCGAAAGCCTGAGGCACGCTTCGCTTCGTCTCCCCGGCCCGCGGCTCCCTTGGACCGCGGGCTTTTTTGCGTCCTCGTTGGCACCGTCCACGCCGCGGGCCGTCGCCACTGGCTCAGTCGCCGCCCGCCTCGCTCCGCCATTTCGCGGCTCGCGTCACTCGCCCCCGTGAAAAAGATGCAGCCCCCGACCCCGCTTATGAATAACGAGATTCTCTGGCTCGTCCGCCTCGGCCTTGACCAAAACCTGTTTACGCGGAGCCAGGCGCAGACCGTGCGCACCGCGTTGGGCGATCGCTGCGAACTGATGGACTACGCCCAAAAACTCATCGACGACGCGATCGTCGACGACGTGGAAACGCTCGAAAAACTCGCCGGCCTCGCCCAGATGAAGGGCCAGAAGTCCGCGCCCGCCGACGATCCCTTCGACGACGCCGAACTCGACTCCGCCTCCGCCGCTCACCGCCCGGCGGACACTCCGCCTCCTGCGAAAAGTTCGCCCACCGCGCCGCATCCGTCGTTTCCTTTCTCCACCCTCGCCACGCTCGACCCCGCCGCGCTCGCCGCGGGCCTGCGCGGTCTCCTGCAGGCCACCGCGCGGTATGGCGCGAGCGATCTGCACCTCAGCACGGGCTCGCGGCCGTTCCTGCGCAAAAATCGCCGGTTCAGTTTCCTCGGCGACTATTCCCTCACCGCCGACGATGCCCTGCGGCTCAACACCGCCCTCCTGTCTGAAGGGCAAAAGAGAACCTTTCTCGCACGCCAAGACTACGACTACGCCCTCGCGATCACCGCGACCGACCGCTACCGCGTCAACCTCATGTTCCATAAGGACGGCGTCGCGGGCGCCTACCGCATGGTGCCGGAAAAAATCCGCACGTTGCCCGAACTCGGCTTCTCCGCCCACCTCCCGACCCTGCACAAGCTGCTGTCCTACCACAACGGCCTCATCCTCATCACCGGGCCCGTCGGCTCCGGCAAGACGACGACCCTCGCCTCAATGGTCGCCTACCTCAACGAGACGCGCACCGACCACATCATCACGGTGGAAGATCCCATCGAGGTCGTGCAACCCGCCAAAGGTTGCAACGTCACGCAGCGCGAGGTCGGCCCGCACACCCAATCATTCTTCACCGCACTCAAGGGCGCCCTCCGCGAAGATCCCGACGTCATCGTGATCGGCGAGTTGCGCGACCTCGAAACCATCGAGATGGCCATCACCGCCTCCGAAACCGGGCATCTCGTGATCGCCACCATGCACACGAGCGATGCCGCCACCACACTCACCCGCCTCCTCGACGTTTTCCCCCCCTCCCAGCAAACCCAGATTCGCGCCAGCGTGGCCGAAAGTTTGCGCGGCATCGTCTGCCAGCGCCTGCTCCCCACCCCCGAAGGCGCGCTCGTGCTCGCCTGCGAAATCCTCGTCAGCAACGTCGCGATTCAAAGCCTCATCAAAGAAGGCAAAAGCACCGGTCTGCGCAATACGATGGAGACCGGTGTGAAGGATGGGATGTGCCTGATGGATAATGTTGTTTTCAGCCTCTATAACGACCGCCAGATCTCCGCCGAGACCGCCCTCGCCAACCTCAACAACCGCGTGCTCCGCAATAAAATCACCTGAAGCGATGACGCCTCCGATTTTCGAATCCTCTCCCGCGCCCGCTTTCCCCTCCGCGCGGATGCACCCTCCCTCGTTCATCCAAGCTCGCCTCGCGGGCGTCGGCAACTCGCCCCGACGCGCTCCGCGCCCGTCGCCATCCGCGTCCCGCCCGGACCCTCTTTCCCCCGCTAATTTCTGACCGTCATGGCCGCCCTCGACCATCTCCTCACCGCCATGCTCGCGCAGGGCGGATCCGACCTGCACCTCACCATCGGCCTGCCGCCCAAAATCCGCGCCTCCGGTGCCCTCGTGCCGCTCAACGACATCATCCTCGAGCCGCCCGCGATGGAGGCCCTCCTCAAGGAAATCTGCCCCGCCAAACGCTGGGAAGAGTTTCTCGAACGCAAAGACCTCGACCTCGCCCACGAAATCCCCGGCGTCGCCCGCTTCCGTGCCAACTTCCTCTACAACCACTGGGGCCAGGCCGCCGTTTTTCGCCAGATACCCGCCAAAATTCTCTCGTTCGACGAACTCAAGCTGCCCGCCGCGCTGAAAAAACTCTGCCACCTCAACGAGGGCCTCGTCGTCGTCACCGGGCCCACCGGCTCCGGCAAATCCACGACACTCGCGGCGATGATCGACTATATTAACACGAACCTCTGCAAACACATCATCACGATCGAGGATCCGATCGAGTTCGTGCATCCGGTTAAAAAATCCGTCATCGTCCATCGCGAAGTCGGCGAGCACACCGAATCCTTCGGCGCCGCCCTCAAAGGCGCGATGCGCCACGACCCCGACATCCTCCTCCTCGGCGAGATGCGCGAAATGGAAACGATCAAGCTCGCGCTCGGCTGCGCCTCGATGGGCATGCTCGTCTTCGGCACGCTTCACACCAACAACGCCGCCAAGACCGTCGACCGCATCATCAACACCTTTCCCGGCGACGAGCAGAACCAGGTGCGCGTCATGCTCGCGAGCTGCCTCTCCGGCGTGGTCGCCCAGCTCCTCTGCAAACGCATTCCCACGGGCCGCTGCGCCGTCCACGAGATTTTGCTCACGCATGAGGCGCTGCCCAACACCATCCGCAGCGGCCAGATCGCCAATATCAAAGCCATCATCGAAAGCGCGGGCAACGACGGCATGATTACCATGGACAACAGCCTCATGGCCCGCGTCAAGGATGGCACCATCGAGCCCAAGGAGGCCTATATGAAAAGCGCCAACAAAGCCCTCTTCGCCCCGCTCCTCAAACCCGGCGAGCTCGACGGCGCCCACTGATCGTCCGGCATCCGCCGCGCCCGCGCCGCGCTCCGCCTCCGCGCGGCACCCTCCGTGCGCCTCAGGTCCGCATCGAGAGATAACTCACCAGGTAGTGCACCGCCCAACCGAGGAAAAAGATGATCAGGATGATCATCCACGCGGGAATTCCCCGGGGGCTTTCGCTCCCGTAGATGATAAAACTTTTCTGGTTTCCCTTGCTGTAGGCATTGATCATGAGCGGCACATCGCCGTCCACGGTCTCGTTGGCACTCAAGCCTTCGATATCAATCGCGGGGCCGTTGCGCACCGTAAACGGGATCAACCGCACACCGGTCTGCCCGGAGGAGTCCGTGCTGAGCACCTTGAGCACATGCGGACCGTCACTGAGCTTGCGCGTGTCCAAATCGAACGTGACGGGCGACGAAAACTCCCCCAAGGGAGTGCTTTCGTCGTCGAGCAACACGCGGATCGAGCATTTAGTCTCCATGATTCTCCTGACTGATGATTAGATTCTTGATGTGCGTCGATGCGCGCTCCCCCGGGCGCAACAGACACCGCAGAGCGTAGGGCAGCGTGCTGAAAGTCCCGATGGCGATCGTGACGACGATTACATAGTCCCACACCCCGCCCGGCGATTTTCCGTGCGTGTATTCAGTGAAGAGACTCGGTTTCGCGCCTCCGCACATCTCGCAGGCGTGCGAGGCGAGCGAGCTGACGAAGAAAGTGCTTAATGCAAGGAGACCACGCGTTCTCATGGCGTCAGCTTCTTGAGGATGGCCTCGACTTCCTCCAGCGGAACTTCGCGCGCCTGATTGCCCCAGCTCGTGCGTTCATGATTGATGATCGCCTGGATCTGCGGCGCGGTGAGCTTGTTAAGAACGCCGATCGCGGGCATCGCCGGATAACCCTCACTCTCGCGCGCCGTGTAACCTTTCATGATGATGCCGATCATTTTTTCCGGACTATCATCCAGCACCACGGAGCTCCCTTTCAGCGGAGGAAACGCCCCCTTCAACCCTTCGCCGTTCGGTTGGTGGCACGCCTGGCAATTGCTGGCGTAAAGCGCCGCGCCATCAAGTTTCGCCGGGCCCGCGGCCTCCGCGCCCTGACCCGCCGCCACCGCGTTGGCCACGGCCGGCGTGGCGGCGTAGAGGAATTGCGGCGCACGTTCGCCCGTCGGCAACGGCGTCTGTTTCAGCGAAAGCAAATACGCCACCAACTGCCGCGCTTCCGGCCGCGCCACGATGGTCACACCCGGTCGCGGTTTGAAAGCATCCGGCACCGGCACCGACAAGTCGCCGGGTCCGGCGGCGGCCTTCTCTTCGAACAACCACGGATAGGCCGGCATGATCGATGCATCGACCACCGAGCGCGGGTTGTAGAGATGCATCAACTGCCACGTGTCGCTCGGTTGCCGGTTGCCGATGTCGGTCAAATCAGGGCCCGTGCGTTCACTGCCCATCAGCGTCGCGGTGTTGCGCCAAAGATCCGTGCGATGAATGCGCGCGTAGTCAGCCGCGATGCTCGGACGCGATCCCCACGGCTCATCCATGCGGACGTTCCGCACCTGCTGCGTGTGGCACGCCACGCAGCCATTCGCGATGTAGAGATTCTTTCCGGCCTGTTCCTCGGCCGTCAGCGCGCGGCTGTTCGGCAACGGGGCGAAATTCTTCTGATTCTCCAGCGCCGGAATAATGGCCACCGGCAGCGTGAGCAAAATGAACATCCCGGCCACCATGCCGAAGAGGACGCGATGGTTGTCGAAAATCTTCATGACTGCGCTCCTTCCATCTCCGCGAACGAGCCCGATTTATCCCGGCCCGAAATCATTTTATACACGTTGAAGGCAAATATAATGTGCGACGCCCACATCAAAGTGCCGCCGATCGCGCGCCACAGCCAATAAGGCGCCATGAGCACCACGCTGTCGATGAACGGCTTGCCTTCCAGCCAGGACAGCCCCCTCAGGGTGCCGCCCAGCATCAAGGGCACCGTATATAAAAGCAGCCCGACGAGCGCCATCCAGAAGTGCGCGCCCACGGAAGCCTGCGGCGGCTCGCGGCCCGTCAATCGTGGCACGACCGCGTAGATGCAGCCCCACAGCAGAAACGTGATGATGCCATACATCGTGAGGTGGGAATGCGCCACGGTGAAGTCCGTGAAGTGCCAGATCAGGTTCGTGGAACGAAACGCCTCCGCCGTGCCCTGCATCGATCCCGTGAAATAGAAGACCACGCCCACGAGGAAGAACGGCAGCGTGTAGCTGCTCGCCACCTTGCGGAAGCTGCCCTTGAACGTGAGCAGAAAGTTCGCGGTGCCGGCCGCCACGGGCAGAATCATGCCACCGCTGCAGACGATCGCCACCGTTTGCAGCCACCACGGAATCGGGCTGAAGATGAAATGGTGCGTGCCAATCATCGTGTAGAAGAAAATCTGCGTCCAGAACGCCAGCACGCCCAGGCTGTAGGAATAGATCGGCGTGTTGAGCTGCTGCGGCAGGAAGTAGTAGGTCAGGCCCAGCAACAGCATCATAAACCACATGCCGACACCTTGGTGCATGTAGTAGCCCTGCGTGATCGTCTCGCCCAAGCCGTTTTGCCAGAACGGCAGATAGGCGACAATGGAGATGATGATCACGAACATCATCGCCGCTATGATATACCAGTTGGAAATATAAATCTCTTGCGTGGTGCGGCGCGCAATCGTCACCCAGCAGTTGATCAAGGTGATGATGATGCCCACGCCAAACAGCGCCATCACCGGCCAGATGTATTCGCGATATTCTCCCCCGCCGTTGTTGATGCCCGCCATCAGGCAGAGGCTGCCCAGCGTCACGGCGGCATTGATGAGACCCAACGTCCACCAACCGGCGCGCAGGCTGGCGAGCCGCACGTTGCTCACGCGCGCCACCACGTAGTAGCTCAAGCCGACCATCGCGAGGGAGCACCAACCCCAAAACACCGCGTTGGTGTGCACCGGCCGCAGCCGGCCGAAACTCAGCCAGCTCACGTGATCCACGTCGGGCGACACGAACTTGATGCCGAGATACTCGCCGACCGTGGTGCCAAACAGCAGCCAGAAGACCGAGGTGCCGATGAACCACAGAATCAACCGCGCAAACGCCGGCTCCACCGGCTGCCGCTTCATCGCTTTGCGCTTGGCGGGCAGCACGCGCATCGCGCCCGTCTGGTCGACATGGTGGATCACCCCTTCCGGTCCCCGGCTGTCGTTCGCCTCGTCGGTGGACTGCGCCGCCGCGCGCGGCGCGCCGAGGCGCAGCAGGAACAACCATCCCGCCACCAGCAGCGGCAACAGGATCAGAACGAGCGTGATAAGAACCCCCGGCGCGCTCCAGATCGTGGATCGATCGACGGCAGCTTGCGCGAGGAGAGCGGCGTGGACGGGTGACATGAAAGGATTAGGTTACAGATGCGCGGTTTTGAAAACCTTGATCCAGGTCAAGGGATGCGGAAACGCGTCCGCCGTTCACTCGCTCATCGCCTGCCCCGCCAGCCATCCGGTCGTCCAGGCCGATTGAAAGTTGAAGCCGCCCGTCACCCCATCGATGTCGAGCACTTCGCCCGCGAAATGCAGCCCCGGGCACAGTCGGCTTTCCATCGTGCGAAAATCCACCTCCCGCAAACGCACCCCGCCGCAGGTGACAAACTCCTCCTTGAACAAACTCTTCCCTTTCACCGTAAACGCGGCCTCCGTCAATTGCCGCGCCAGCGCCGCCAGCGCCTCACCCGACACACCCGCCCATTGCACCGTCGCGGGTATCCCCGCCGCCGTCACCAGTTTCTCCCACAACCGTTGCGGCAAACCGAGCGGGCACCATCCGCCCACCAGTTTTCGCGGATGCTCGCTGCGCACGCGTGCCCACTCCCCGCGCAAACTCTCCACCGTGTGCGGCGGAAGGAAATTCACCGTGATCTGAAATTCGTAATTCGCCTCCGCCAGCTCGCGCGCCCCCCACGCCGATAATTTCAAAATCGCCGGGCCGCTCAGCCCCCAATGCGTCACGAGCAACGGCCCGCTCTCCGCCAGTTTTGATCCCGCCACGCGCACCGCCACGTTTTCCACCGCCACGCCGGAGATGCCTTCGACCCGCCGGTCGTCGATGTGAAACGTGAACAGCGATGGCACCGGCGGCTCGATCGCGTGCCCCAGCGCCGCCGCGATCGTCAGGCCCGCCGAACCGCGATTGCCCCCCGTGGCGATCAACAGCCGGTCGCACTCCACCGATGTTTCGTCGCTCAACGTCAACGCGAACCCGCCGCCTTCCTTTCGTTCCGCCCGCCGCAACGCCAGCGACGTGTGCAACGTCACGCCCGCGCGCTCCGCCGCCTCTCGCAAACACGTCACAATCGTCGCCGAATCATCCGTCACGGGAAACATCCGGCCGTCGCCCTCGGCCTTCAATTCGACGCCCCGCTCGGCGAGCCACGCCACCATGTCGCGCGGCTGAAACCGGTGAAACGCGCCGAGCAATTCCCTCCCGCCGCGCGGATAACGCTTCACCAACTCCCGCGGCTCGAAACACGCATGCGTGACGTTGCACCGCCCACCGCCCGACACCCGCACCTTCGCCAGCGGATGCGCCGTCGCCTCGTAAATCGTCACCCGCCCGCCGCCGCCCGCCGCGTGCAGCCGCTCCGCGGCCACGATCGCCGCGAAAAAACCGGCGGCGCCCCCGCCAATCACCGCGATGTGTTTCGAGTCGCTCATGCCGGCGCAGCGTGGCGCGCGCCCGCCGGGCGACGAGAAAAAAGCCGCGCCCGGGATGAAGCGCGGCGGAGAGGCGCAGCCAGCTCAGTTAGCGTGATGCATCCGCCGTCCGCGGCCTTCCATGTGCTCTTCGCGCAACGCGTCGAACTTCGTCTGCTGATCCGGCGTGAGCAGCGCGCGGATCTGTTTCTTCGTGTTCAGCATGATCTCCAGCGCCTTGTCGCGCTTCTCCGCCCGGGGCGTGTTTTCGTCGGCGTGCAATGCCTTCTGCTGCTTCGCACCGTCATCGAGCACGGCCTTCACTTTCGCCTGCTGATCGGCGGTCAGATCGAGCTTTTCCGTCAGCATCTTCAATCGGTCCGGCCGCGCATGACGCGCCGGATGTGCGTCCTGATCGGCCGCGGGCGCCGGGGCCGGATTGTCCTGCGCTTGCACCAACGGCGCCATGGGCGCGAGGCCCAGCGCGGCGATTAACAACATGAGTTTCGGGGATGTTTTCATCGGGCAACGTGACGCCACCGCCCACCGACGGTTACGCGTGAAGCTTGCCGCCTCGCTGCCACGCGCCCACGCTCCGCGCTCCATGATCGAAGCGCTCGGGCTCGGTAAACGTTACGGCGATTTCACGGCAGTCCAGGACTTGTCCTTCTGCGTGCGGCCCGGCGAGGTGCTCGGATTGGTCGGCCCCAACGGCGCCGGTAAAACCACCTCCCTGCGCTGCCTCGCCGGCATCATCCCCGCCACCGCCGGCACGGTGCGCATCGCCGGGCACGACATCGCCCTCGACCCCGTCGCCGCGAAACGCGCCCTCGCGTTTTTCCCCGACGAACCGCGGCTCTTCGACTATCTCACCGTGCGCCAGCATCTCGCCTTCGTCGCGCGCATCTACGGCGTGGACCGGCACGAAGAGATCGCCGCGCCGCTGCTCGACGAACTCGAAATCGCCGACAAAGCCGACGAACTCCCCGGCGAACTCTCGCGCGGCATGCGCCAGAAACTCGCGATCGCCTGCGGCCTGCTGCACCATCCGCGCGTGATGTTTTTCGACGAGCCGCTCACCGGCCTCGACCCGCTCGGCATCCGCCGGATGAAGGACTCGATTTTGAAACGCGCGCGGGACGGCGCCGCCATTGTGCTGAGCTCGCACCTCCTGCATCTGCTCGAGGAGGTTTGCTCGCACGTGCTGATTTTGAAATGCGGACGCAAACTCGCCGCCGGCACCTTGCCCGACGTCGTCGCGCAATTCTCCGCCGGCGAGACGGACGTGAGCTTGGAAGACGTGTTCATCCGCGCCACCGGCGGCTCGGAACGCTGAACCGCCATGCTTCGCGCGCTGCTGTATCTGCGGCTTCATTCGCTGCGCAACCTCGTCGTCACCCGCGCCCGCCGGCTGCGGCAGCCACGTTACTTCGCCGCCTTCGTTGTGGGCGGGCTCTACTTCTGGTGGTTCTTTTTCCGCCCCTTGATCGCACCGTCGCACGGGCGGCATTTGCGCGTTGAGCCAATCGCTCTGCCGGCGGATTTCGCTCCTCTCCTGCTCGGAGTCGCGGCGGTCGTGCTCCTCGTCATCCTCGCATTCAGTTGGATCGCGCCCGGGCCACCGCGCAGCCTCGCCTTCTCGGAGGCTGAAATCGCCTTCCTCTTTCCCGCCCCGATCACGCGCCGCCGGCTCGTGCACTACAAATTGCTCAATTCGCAGTTCTCGATCTTTTTCACGTCGCTGTTTTTCACCCTGCTCACGCGCCGCTGGAGTTTTCTCGGCGGCAACCTTCTGATGCACGCGTTCGGCTGGTGGGTCGTCCTGTCGACGGTCAACCTCCACTTCACCGGTGCGGCCCTCACGTTGCTGCGCCTCTCGCACGATGGCGCCCGTCATCCGACGCGGCGTTTATGGGGACTCGCGCTTCTCGCACTGGCCGCGGTGGCCGCCGGCGTTTGGTTCCATCATCCGCCGCTGCCTGCGACGGACCTGACTGGTTTCACCGCTCTGGCCCGTTACGTTTCCGCCGTGCTCGCCACACCGCCACTGTCGTGGCTGCTCTGGCCCGCCCGGGCGGTCCTGCACCCGTTTTTCGCCGCCGACGCCTCGGAGTTTTTGGCCGCGCTCGCTCCCGCCGCGCTCGTGCTGCTCGCGCATTACGGATGGGTCGTGCGCATCGACGCGCCTTTCGCCGAGGCTTCTCTCTTGCAGGCGCAACGCCGCGCCGCCCGCGTCGCCGCGTGGCGCGCAGGCTCGTCGCGCCTGCGGCCCGCGCGCCTGCGCTCCCGCTCCGGTCCCTTTGCGCTCGCCCCCGCCGGCCGGCCGGAAATCGCGTTCCTCTGGAAAAACCTCCTTTCCACGCGTCCGTATTTCCGCCCGCGCGTCGCCCTCGCCACCGGCGTTGCCCTCGCCGCCGTTTGCCTGTGGCTGCGGCAGCGGCCGGACTACGCGCCGTTGCAACTGATGCTCCTCACCGCCGCCGCGATTTTCGCCGCTTACACCTGGCTCATCGGACCGCAGCTCGCCCGCCAGGATTTACGCAGCGATCTGGGCAACAGCGATATTTTCAAAACCTATCCGCTGCACGGCTGGCAGATCATCCTCGGCCAGGTGCTCACGCCCACGGCGATTCTCACCGTGCTGGTGTGGCTCGCGCTGCTCGTCGTCTCTCTTTGTCTGCCCGCCTCGCGCATCGCCTGGCTCACGGCGCCGGTGCACCTCGCCGCCACCGTCTCTGCCGCTGCGCTCGTCCCGCTGTTGTGCACCCTGCAGCTTCTCATCCCCACCGCCGCCACGGTCTTTTTCCCCGCGTGGTTTCATGCCACGCGCGGCCTCTCCTCGACTCGCGGCATCGAGGTGCTGGGCCAGCGCCTCATCTTCGTCATCGGCCAGCTCATCACCGTCCTTATCGCCATCGTCCCGGTCGCCGGCGTCGGCGCGCTCGTGATCTTCCTGCTCCAGTGGTTGATCGGCCTGGTGGGCGCGGTCCTCGTCGCCACCGTCGTCATGGCCGGCATTCTCCTGCTCGAAATCGCCGTCGGTCTGCACTGTCTCGGCCGGCGCTTCGAACGTTTCGACCTCTCCGCCGAGTTGCGCCCGTAGTTCGCCATGACGTTCGCCCAACTCGCCCGCCTCGCCGCCGACACCGTCGAAGCCACCCAGCGCCGCCTCCCCGCCGCCCTTCGCGAGCTCGCGAGGCCGCTGCCCGTGCACTACGAAAGCGTGCCCGACGCCGACGTCGTCGCCGACGGCTTTCCCGCCGACATCCTGGGTCTCTTCACCGGCGATCCGCACGGCAGCTCCCTCGAGCAAGACACGCCGTCGCCGCCGCAAATCCTCCTCTATCTCGACAACCTCTGGGATTTTTCGGAACGCGACCCCGCGATCTTTCGCGACGAAGTCCGCCTCACCTACCTGCACGAGCTGGGGCACTTCCTTGGCTGGGATGAGGACGAACTCACCGCGCGCGGCCTCGACTAGCCCTGTCGTTTGTCCTCGGAGCAGGTCGGGGGAACCCTGCCTACTCCGCGCTTTCCAACCGCGGCCGCCCGTGCATAGTCTTTCCTCCAACCATCCGCGTTCACTCGCATGAAGAAGCTCCTCATCATCGTCCTCGCCCTTTTCGCCACCGGAGCACTCCGCGCCATCTCACGCTCGGAGTGTGTCACGCGCGTCGAATCGTGCGAAGCCATCTTGCGCGAGTTCATGGCGGACCCCGCTTACGCCGTTCCGGCCAACGTCCTGCAAAGCGCGCACGCCATCATCATCGTCAACCAGTTCAAGGGTGGCTTCTTCATTGGCGTGAAGGACGGTTACGGCGTCATCCTCGTTAAGAAACCCTCCGGCCAGTGGAGCCTCCCGGTGCTCCTCGATGCCGGTGAAGCCAGCCTCGGCTTCCAGATCGGCGCCAAATCCGTCGAAAGCGTGATGATCGTCACCGACGACGCCACGCCCCGCCTCCTCTTCAAGGAACGCTTCAACGTCGGCGTCGACGCCAAAGCCGTCGCCGGTCCGCGCGTCGCCGCCGCCGAACACGATAACCGCCCCATCGTCGCCGCGCCCGTGCTCGTCTACACGAAAAGCAAAGGCCTCTACGCCGGCGCCACCCTCAAGGCCGGCTACCTCACCCGCGACGATCCCGCCAATTTCGTTCTCTATCACACCACCTACACGATGCCCGAACTTCTCTACAGCGATTGGGTGCAACCCGTCCCCGAAGTTCAGCCGTTGATGGATTACGTGAAGCAGATCGCGCCCTGATCGCCACGGCCTGCGGGCTCCGCGCAACATCCCCGCGCGCCGCGCCTCTCCGCTGCGTCCACCGCGGCGAAACACTCCCTCCGCGCCACCCTTTTTCTCATGGCCAATCCCATCCTCGGCGGCGGCGGTTTCCATCACGTGTGCCTCAAGACCCGTGACTGGGACGCCACCCTGCGTTTCTATCAAGACACCCTTGGGTTCACCGAAAAAATCGCGTGGCGCACCGCTCCGCAACGCGCCGTGATGCTCGACGCGGGCGATGGCAACTACCTCGAAGTCTTCGAAGACCACGCCTACGAAGCCGCACCCCAGGGCGTCGTGTATCACTTTGCGCTTCGCACCACACGCCTCGACGAAGTCGCCGCCCGCGTGCGCGCCGCCGGCGCCCGCATCACCGTCGAACCGCGTGACGTCACGATCGCGACCGTGAACGGCGTCGGCCCGGTGCCCGTGCGCATCTTCTTTTGCGAAGGCCCCAACGGCGAAAGCATCGAGTTCATGCAGAACTCGCTCACCTGATCCGCATCGCGCCCGCGTGGCAGCGGAACGCCTGGGCACTTCGCCCTCCCGCCACGAACGCCTTGCGCACCGCGCCCGCTCAATTCACCCGGCGCGACGGAAACGACTTGCCCGCGCCCTCACCGCGCTCCACTCCGCCCGTCCCTCGGCCCCAGCGGCACCGACATGATCCGCGCACCATCCCGCCGAGGCCCCCCGCGACCACCGCGAGCATGATCACCGTGCCGAGCCAGATCCAGAACGAGGAGAAGATGAATTTGAGGACGTCGAGCATACGCAGAAGGTTTTCCTCGCGACCTCACTCCCGCCGGCCGGCCGCCGCAAGCCCCATCTCGGCCGCGCCGACCTACCTCGCCGCCGCCAGCTCCCCCAAGTAGCTCACGAGCTCCGCGAGCACCGCCGCCGCCACGATCGCCTGCACATCCGTGCGCTTCTCTCCCGGACACTCGATGCGCCCGCTGCGCACGAAGAACTTTCCGCCCCGCCGCCGGTGCGCCAACGCCCACCACGCAAACGGTTCCTCGACCGCCCATTCCGCCGCGGCCTGCGCGTAACCCGTCGTCGCCACCGCCAGCTCGCTCCCAAACAATTCGCCCGCGCCCCGCGCCATCTGCTCCGCCACCGCCGCGGATACGCAATTCACCCTCTTCGCCGCCGCTCGATCGACGCCCAGCAGCTTCACCTTCTGCTCCAAGGTATACGCCGTCACGCCGCCGAGAAAAAACTGCGAGGCCCCCGCAATCGCGCCAATCCGCGCCTGCACCTGCCCGCACGTCAGGCTCTCCGCCACCGCCAGCGTCCGGCCCGGCGATTCCAACATCAACTCTTTCAACTCCCGCTTCATCGCCGCCGCCTCACGCCAGTTCCAATCCCACCGGACAATGGTCGCTGCCCATCACTTCCGGTGAAATCCACGCGCGCTTGAGCGCCGGTTTCAACTTGTCGCTCGCCACGAAATAATCGACGCGCCACCCGATGTTGCGCGCCCGGCAGTTCATCATCTGGCTCCACCACGTGTAGTGGCCCGGCCCTTTTTCGAACTCGCGAAACGTGTCCACGAATCCCTTCGCGAGCAGCGTGGAAAAATTCCCCCGCTCCTCATCCGTGAACCCCGCGTTGCGCCGGTTCGTCTTCGGATTCGTCAAATCGATCTCCGTGTGCGCCACGTTCAAATCGCCGCAAAACACCACCGGCTTCCCCTTCTTTTCCAGCTTCTTCAGAAACGCCAGAAACGCCGGATCCCACTCCTCCGTGCGATACTTCAACCGCGTCAACCCCCGCTGCGAGTTTGGCTGATAAACGTTCACCAAAAAGTAGTCGGCAAACTCCGCCGTGATCACCCGCCCTTCGTCATCGTGCCCCGCCAGACCGATCCCGCACGTCACCTTCTTCGGCGCCACACGCGTAAAAATCACCGTCCCCGAATAACCTTTCTTCACGGCCGAATACCAGTGCGGCGTATAACCCGCCGCCCACGCCACGTGCTGCACATCCCCGGGGTGCGCCTTGGTCTCCTGCAGGCAAATCACGTCCGCATCGACCTGCGCCATGTAATCGAGAAACCCTTTCTTCAAAACCGCGCGCACGCCATTCACGTTCCAGGAGACGAGTTTCATGGCGGTGCATCAACGCACGCGCCGCCCCGAGCGCAAATCGTTTCGCTCGCTCCGCACCGCCCTCCGTCCGCATGACGAACCTTCCAGTTGCCAGCGTCCTTCGCTTCCCCGAACGTCCCCTCTCAGCCCTCGCTCCTCGCCACTCGATTCTCCGCCGCCCGCTCCTCGCCCATGTCCGCCTTTACGCCGCTCCCACTCGGCCAGCGCATTCCCGATCGCCCGCACGCCGTCTCCTGCAGCCTGCCCACCATGCGCGCCGTGCGCGGCTACGAGGAAAAGGACCCCGCGATCACGCAACACCTCACGTCCGGCTATCCCCGTTTCGTCGTCCATCCGTTCCTCCGTCAACTCGCGCAACACCTCGCCACCGAACTCCACCTCGCCGGCGAAACCCTCTGGCTCGCATCGTCTCCCGCGATGGCCCGCGGCCTCGCCGCCTACCTCGGCGAACGCGCCCGCGTCATCGCCGCCGGTCAACTTGCCGCGGTTGCGCACCCCGATCTCCCTGCGCTCAACACCCGCGCCAAGGGCTTTCTCCAAAACGTCGGCGGCTTCCTCTCCTCGCGCGCCGCCGAAGACGAACTCGTCCGCCGCGGCCTCCTGCCCGCCGCCGCCGCGGAAACGCTGTTCTCCGGCGATCCGGCCGCCGAAATCCGCCGCCACCTCCAACCCGCGTTTCCCGCCATCGAGCCCGCGCAACTCCAACTCGCCACGTGCGGCATGAACGCCATCTACGCCGCCTTTCGCGCCGCCGCCGAGTTGCAGGCCACCCGCGGGCGCACCATCTGGATCCAACTCGGCTGGCTCTATCTCGATACCATCGCGCTGCTCGAAAAATTCACCGCCACGCCCGCCGATTACGTTTACGTCCGCCACGTGTCGGATCACGACGCCCTCACGCGTCTCTTCACCAAGTTCGGCTCGCGCATCGCTGGCATCATCGCGGAGGTCCCCACCAATCCGCTCATCCAGACGCCCGATCTGCCCGCTCTCGCGCAACTCGCCCGCGCCCACGGCGCCCTCCTCCTCGTCGACCCGTCCGTCACGTCTGTCTTCAACGTCGAGGTGCTGCCGCATTCCGCCCTCGTCGTCAGCAGCCTCACCAAATACACCGCGCCCGACGGCGATCTCACCGCCGGCCTCGTCGTCGTCAACCCCGCACATCCCGACGCCGCCACCCTGCAGACCCGCATCGCGGCGCTCCTCGAACCGCCCTACCCCCGCGACCTCGCCCGCCTCGCCGCGCAAATCCCGCGCACGCCCGCCCTGCTCGCCGCCCTCCACGCCAACGTCCCCCGCGTCGTCGAGTTTCTCTCCCGGCATCCCGGCGTGCGCGACGTCTTTTGGACGCATCAACTCTCCAGCCGCCGCGCCTACCAACAAATCGCCCGGGCTCCCGACGCCGTCGGCGGCGTCCTCTCCTTCACCCTGCGCGGCCCGCTCGAGAAATTCTACGACCGCCTCCGCCTCCCGAAAGGCTCGAGCTTCGGCATGGCGACAACGCTCATCTGCCCGTTCATGTATCTGGCGCACTACGATCTCGTCACCACGCCCGCCGGCATCGCCGCCCTTGCCGCCAGCGGCCTCGATCCCGACCTCCTTCGTCTCTCCGTCGGCACCGAGCCCGCCGAAGACATCATCGCCGCCCTCGCCGAAGCGCTGGACTAACGCGCCGCACGGCAGCCCGCTCCACCGGTCCACGTCCGCCGCCGCGCGCTCCATCCGCCGAGGCCGCCCGCTCGCTTCCGCTCCCCATGCCGGAGTCATGTCTCCTGACCGTTAAGGCGATCCCCCACGCCCCCCGCACCGAAATCGTCGGCTGGCTCGGCGATACCTTGAAAGTCAAACTCCACGCGCCGCCCGTCGCCGGTCGCGCCAACGACGAACTCTGCGCCTTTCTCGCGCGCGAACTCCGCCTTCCTCGCCGCGCGGTCACCCTCGTGCGGGGCGACACCTCCCGCCAGAAAGTCCTGCGGCTCGACGGCCTCTCGCTCGCCACCATCCGCCTCCACTTCCCCGCCTGACCCTCAACGTTGCCGCCGAGCGGCGCGCCCTACCTCCGCGTCATGCGCGTAAAACGCGTCACCAAAAACACCGCCGCAAAGCCGAGGCCGCTCGCGATGCCGATCCACACGCCCACCGCGCCCCACGGCCCGCGGATCCCCAGCGTGTAGCCCACCGGCAGCGCGATGCCCCAATACGCCACCAGCGTGATCACGGCCGGCACCCGCACGTCGGTCATCCCCCGCAACACCGCCGCGCCGATCACCTGCAGCCCGTCGGCCAGTTGAAAAACCGCCGCCACCACGAGCAGCTGGGTGGCCAGCGCGATCACCGCCGTGTCGTGCACGAACCACGTCGCGATCCGCCCCCCGCCCAAGCCAAACGCCCCCGCAAACCCCGCCATGATCGCCAGCCCGACCGCCATCGCGCCAAACGCCACCGGCCGCAAACGCTCCCGCTCGCCCGCGCCCACCGCCTGGCTCACGCGCATCCCCGCCGCCATCGACAACCCCAGCGGAAACATGAACGCCAGCGACGCACAACTGATCGCAATCTGATGCGCCGCCAACGGCACCGCGCCCAGCCAGCCGATCATGATGCTGGAAAACGCAAACGCCGTCGCCTCAAACAACAACATCACGCCCGCCGGCAGCCCCACGTGCAGCATTTCCATCAACCGCGCGCCCGATACGCCGCGCCACCAGCGCACCGGCCACGCCGCCCGCACCCGCGCCTCGCGCCGCAACCACTCGAAAATCACCGCCGCACTCAGCACCCGCGAAATCAACGTCGCCAGCCCCGCGCCCGTCAGCCCCATCGCCGGCAACCCGCCATGCCCGTAAATCAACAGCCAGTTGAGCACCGCGTTGAGCCCCACCCCGCCCAACATGATGCACATCGGCAGCCACGGATGCCCCAGCGCCTCCGCAAACTGGCGCAACGCCAGATACACCAGCACCGGCACGATCGACCCCGCGATCAACAGGAAATACGGCCGCACCACCGCCAGCACTTCCGGCGGCTGCCCAAACCGCGCCAACTGCGTGCTCACCGCCAGCATCACCAGCAGCTCCAGCAGCCCAAAGGCCAACGCCAGCCCCAGCCCGTGCCGCAGGTATTCGCCCGCTTCCTCCGGCCGCGCCGCTCCCCGCGCCCGCGCCACAAACACCGACACCGGCACCATCAAGCCGACGCCCAGCACATAAAAAATCACGAACACGTTTCCCCCAAACGCCGCCGCCGCCAACTCCGCCGTCCCCACGTGCCCGATCATCAAACTGTCCGTCACGCCCATGAGCATCTGGCTCACCTGCCCGACGATGATCGGCAGCGCGAGCGCCAGCGTGGGACGGATTTCTTGCAGGTAACGCGGCACGGGAGTCGCGCACATTGGGAAAAACTTCGCCGCCCTACACGACGAAAACGCACCCTTCCTCACCGTCCCTCTTCCCTCTCTCCGGATTTCTCTGGCGCTTGTTCAGGCCCCGTCGAAATTTATCGCCCGCTTCGATGACACCCTTCGCGCTCCTCCTCGTGCTGGCCGCCGCCGGCCTGCACGCCACGTGGAACTACTGCGCGAAACGCGCCGGCGGCGGTCTGCCCTTCGTCTGGCTCGTCGGCTCGATCATCTGCTCCTGTTACGTGCCCGTGCTGCTCATTTACGGCACGTGGTGGTCGCTCTCTCTCTCCACCTTCGCCGTCGCCTGGATCCTCGGCAGCGGCGTGCTCAAAACCAGCTACTCGCTTTTCCTGCAACGCGGCTACCGCACCGGCGATTTTTCGCTCATCTATCCGCTCGCGCGCGGCACCGGCCCGCTCCTCGCCACGCTCGCCGCCATCGCCTTCCTCGGCGAACGCCCCTCCGCCCTCGCGCTCGCCGGCGCCGCCGTGATCGTCCTCAGCATCTTCTGGCTCACCGGCGGCTTCGGCAAATTCGCCTCCCTCCTCCGCCGCCGACCCGCGCCCCTCCTCCCCGCACCCGCCGACGCCGGCCCCCTCGCCGCCCGCCCCCGCGTCTTTTCCGCCGTCAACTACGGCCTCATGTCCGGCGTCTTCATCGCCGCCTACACGCTCTGGGATCGCCACGGCGTCGCCGCGCTCGCCATCGCCCCCGTGCTCTACGATGCGGGCACCGCGTTCACTCAACTCGCCCTGCTCACGCCCTTCGCGCTCCGCCGCTGGCCGGAGGTCGCCACCCATTGGCGCGCACACCGCCGCTACGCCTTCGGCGTCGCCCTTCTCTCGCCCGTCGCCTACATTCTCATTCTCACCGCCATGAAATTCACGCCGGTGAGCTACGTCGCTCCCGCGCGCGAAATCAGCATCGTCATCGGCGCCTTCATGGGCGCGCGCCTGCTCAAGGAGTCCGACAGCCGCCGCCGCCTCGTCGCCGCCGTCGCCATGGCCGCCGGCGTCATCGCCCTCGCTCTCGGCTGAATCGCTCTCTCTGCCGCGATCCGTTCCTCACGCACGTTGATCTTCAAAAGCGGCCCCACCTTCCGCTTGATACTCCGTGGCCTCTGTATCCGAGCTCCGTGCCCTCCGTGACAAAACATCGGCTCTCGCCGTCGCTCACGCCTGCTTCGCCCGCGCCTGGTTCTTCGCGACCCACGACTCATAGTCCGCGCGCGGCATGAATCGCAACGACGCCGAGTTCATGCAGTAGCGCTGCCCCGTCGGCGGCGGCCCGTCTTCAAACACGTGCCCCAGATGCGCGCCATCCACCGCGCAATGCACCTCCACGCGCCGCATCCCATGGCTCTCGTCGATCGTCTCGGCGACGAATCGCGGCTCGATCGCCCGCGTGAAACTCGGCCATCCCGTGCCCGACTCGAACTTGTCGCGACTGTCGAACAACGGCGTGTCGCTGCAGACTGAAAAATAGACGCCGTCGGCGTGATGATCCCAGAATTCATTGCGAAACGGCGGCTCCGTCCCCTGCTGACGCGCCACGCGAAACTGCACCGGCGTGAGCCGCTGCCGCCACTCCTCGTCGCTGTGCCGCACCGGCGTCTTCGACATGTCGATCACCACGTGCGAAGGCAGCCCGCACGCCGATTTCTCCGCCGTCGTTCCACCCTGCGCCGTTTTGTTCTTATCCATGTTCATCCGTGAAATTCGTGGTTAACCCCTTTTCCGCAACTCCGCCGCCCCGCTTCCCTCTCCTTTCCGCGACTCCCTTTGGCCCTCGCAATGTTTATCTCGCGCTTGGTCCTTGGGGCTCGGTGCTTGGTCCTTGGCGCTTTAGCGGCAACGCCGCGCCTCACCCCGCCAACCGCACCAGCCGCCACTCCATCCGCCCGCCTTCGATCGTCAGCCACGCGAAACTCGCCGGCGCCCCGCGATTCGGCCGCGTGATGCAACCCGGATTCAACCACCGCACGCCCCCGATCATTTCGTCCCGCGGCACGTGCGTGTGACCGTGCAACACCGTCGTCACGCCCGTCGGCACCCGCGCCCGCACAGGCGGAATGTGAATCAAATAAAACGTCAGCCCTTCGCGTTCCAAGGTCAGCGCGAGCGGCCACGGATGCGCATCGCAATTCCCCGCGACCACGCGCAGCGGCACCCGCAGTTGCTCGAACTCCACCAGCGTCGCCGGATCGCACACATCGCCGAGATGCCAGATCTCGTCCGCGCCGCGCAACCGCCCCGGCAACGTCGCCGGAAACAGATCGTGCGTGTCCGAAATCACCGCGATGCGCATCGTCACTCCTCCACGCGCACCCGCGCCGTGCCATCTGCGAATTCCGCGCCCAACCGCTGCCCTGCGCGCACCGCCGCGCGCCGCGTCACCGGCACCCCGTGTTCGTCGTGCAGAATGACAAACCCCCGGTTCAACACCGATTTCGGACTCGCCGCCTGCAACCGTTTCCACAGCGCGAGCAGCCGGTGCGATTCAAACTCCACCCGCCGCTCGGGCGCCACCCGCGCCAGCTCCGCGCGCGCATGCACGAGTGCATGGCGCCGCGTTTCCACGGTCGCCCGCAACGCCGCGCCCAGCCGGTTGCCGAGATCGTCGAGCCGCAGAAAGCCCTGCTCGACCCGCGCCGCCGGCGCCAGCAACCGCAACCGGCTCGCCGCATGCGCCACGCGCTCCTTCCCGCGCACGACCGCATCCTCGACGTGCGCCTCCATCGCCTCGCCCAGCCGCGCGACGCGCTCCGCACTCGCGACAAAGTGACTGCTGATCAACTCCGCCGCGCCGCTCGGCGTTTCCGCCCGCACATCCGCCGCGAAATCGCACAACGTAAAATCAATCTCATGCCCCACCGCCGAGATGATCGGCACCGCACTCGCCGCGACCGCGCGCACCAAAGGCTCTTCATTGAACGCCCACAAATCCTCCAGGCTCCCGCCGCCCCGCCCGATCACCAGCAGATCGAAAATCCCCCACGCGCCCGCCTGCTCCAGCATCGCCACCATCTCCGTCGCCGCCCCCGCGCCCTGCACCTTCGCCGGCAGCACGACCACACGCCCGCGCCAGCCCCGCCGCGTCAGAATCCGCAAAAAATCCTGCAACGCCGCGCCCGTGGGCGAGGTCACGATTCCGATCGTCCGCGGCATCGCCGGCAGCCGCCGCTTCTTTTCCCGCGCGAACAATCCCTCCGCCTCCAGTCGGCGCTTCAACGCCTCAAACTCCCGCTGCAACCGCCCCGCGCCATCGTCGATCACTGCGCGCACGATCAGCTGATACTGACCGCGCACCTCGTAAACGCTCACCTCGCCAAACACCAGCACCTGCAACCCATCGCGCGGCGTCACCTCCTGCCGCTGCGCATCGCCGCGAAACAACACGCAGGAAACCTGCGCCCCCGCATCTTTCAGCGAAAAATACACGTGGCCGCTCGCCTGCGCGCGCACATTCGACACCTCGCCCCGCACCCACCCGGGCCGCATCCCCGTTTCCAGCACCACCTTCAACCGGCGCGTGAATTCCGTCACGCTCTCCGCCCGGGACGCGGCGAGGTCTTCAGTGGGCGGGCGCATTTTTCCGCTTCATCCGCTGCCGGATCAGTTGCACCGCCACCACCGCCACGATCAACAACCCCAGGCCGCCCACCACCGACTTGAAATTCCCCGTGAAAATCCCCTGCCCCAAAACCACCGCGCCGATCAACCACGGCAGCAGGCACAACCACGACACGATCATATAGAGCCCAAACGGCACGCCGCTCAACGCCAGCAACCAGCACTGCACGAAATACGGCGGCCCCGGCGTCAGCCGCACGATCAGCAGCATCGTCAACGCATTCTCGCGCGACACCTGCGGCACCTCGTAGCCGAATTTTTTCACGAGGCTCGTCAGCCACGGCCGCAGCAACCGCTTCGCGACCCAGTAGGCAAACGCGATGTTCACCGCCGCCGCGAACATCGCGATCGCGATCACGCCCGGCAGCGTCAACTGCGCCGCAAACGCCTCGCCCGCCGGAATCGTAAACGCCATCATCGGCGCCCCAAACGCCGGCAGAATCGCCATCGCCGCGAAAAACGCCACCGGACCCGCCGTGCGAATCGCCCCAAAAAACCGGTCGCTCGCCCGATGCACGTCCTGCAAGTCCACCCCGCGCAACAAAAACGCGGCCACCACCCCGAGCACCACGACGCCCACGATCAGCTTGATCAGCAGCGATTTTTTCTTGGCCGGCGGGACGGACGTCATCGCGCCACGATGTTGAGCTGCCTCGCCGACCGTCAACTCCGCACTGGCCGCCGCCGCCCTCGCGGGCGAGCGCTCGCATCGGCGCGAGCCGCACCGCTTTCATCCGACGCCTCCGTTCAACTCAATTCCACGCCAGCACGACCGCCCCCGCGACAATCAGCGCACCGCCCACCGCCGTTTTCACCGTCAACGCCTCGCCCAAAAACAATGCCGCAAACGCGATCACAAACACCACACTCAGCTTGTCCACCGGCGCCACCTTCGACGCCTCGCCCAATTGCAACGCCCGAAAGTAGCACAACCACGACAACCCGGTGGCGATCCCCGACAAGGCCAGAAACACCCACGTCTTGCGGGGCAGCGTCCACACCGCGTTCACCGGCCCCGTCGCCAGCGCCACGCTCCACGCAAACACCAGCACCACCGTCGTGCGCACCGCCGTCGCCAGATTCGAGTTCACGCCGTCCACGCCCACTTTCGCCAGCACCGCCGTCGCCCCCGCGAACACCGCCGATAGCAACGCCCAGAACAGCCAGTTCATCCCGCGAGCATCCCTCCGCGCCCCCGCGCCGTCAAGGAAGCCCACGTCTCCGGCCGCGCACCTCGCGCCGCCTGCGCGCCTGCTGAACCACGCGTACTGCGCCGCGCGATCCACCCCGCGCTGCGTTCCCCCGCCGCCTTTTCCGTCCTCCGACGTCCGCCCCCAGCCGCGAAAAAACTTCCGTCCCGCTCCCGCCCCCCGCTACGTTCCCCGCGCCTCGCATGAAGCTCTCCATCGTCATCCCCTGCTACAACGAGTCGCGCACCATCCGCGCCTTGGTTGACCGCGTGCGCGCCGCCCCCGTCGAACACAAGGAGATCATCATCGTCGACGATTGCTCACGCGACGGCACGCGCGACATCCTGCGCACCCAGATCGCCCCGCTCGTCGACCGCATCATTTACCACGAGGTCAACCAAGGCAAAGGCGCCGCGCTCCGCACCGGTTTCGCGGCCGCCACCGGCGACGCCGTCATCATCCAGGACGCCGATCTCGAATACGATCCGCAGGAATATCCGAAGCTCCTCAAGCCGATCGCGGAGGGCAAAGCCGACGTCGTCTTCGGCTCGCGTTTCGCGGGCGGCGACGCGCACCGCGTCGTCTATTTCTGGCACATGTTGGGCAACAAATTCCTGACCCTCGTCTCGAATATGATGACCAACATCAACCTCACCGACATGGAGACCTGTTACAAAGTCTTCCGCCGCGAGGTGCTGCAAAAAATCACGATCGAGGAGGACCGCTTCGGTTTTGAACCGGAGATCACCGCGAAAGTCTCGCGCTTGAACTGCGTCATCTACGAAGTCGGCATCTCCTACTACGGCCGCACCTACGCTGAAGGCAAAAAAATCGGCTGGCGCGACGGCTTCCGCGCCCTCTGGGCGATCGTGAAATACAACCTGTTCCGGTGAAGATGATCCAGGCTACCCTTGTTGCGCTGGATGGCCTTTGCCCGCAAAATGCCGCCCGCCCGAAACTAAAAACGTTCGTGCAGAAACCATCTGGTTTCCGCCTAGGTCGCCTCGGTATTCTCGCATGATCCATCTCCTGCCACCCCCCGACGCCGGTGTAGTTTACACCAAGCCTTGGATGGTCGCGCTCATTTTGGACTTGGCCGGCTACACCGCTGATCGCGACCTCGCCCACATGGTTTCCGTAGAGCCTTCCGCTGGGGATGGCGCATTTCTTGAAGAGATGGTTCGGCGCCTCGTTGCCTCATGCCGCCAGCGCGGCATCCCTCTAACCGAGACTGGCGAGGCTATTCGTGCATTTGAAATCTGCTCCGGTGCCGTGCATCGTGCTGTGGCATTGGTCACTCGAACGTTGATCGAGTTAAGGGTCCCCAATTCTCTGGCATCCAGCCTCGCCCGCTCGTGGATCAAGGAATCTGATTTCTTGGAAGCCTCGCTTGGTTTCCCGGTGGCTGACTTCGT
Organism: Horticoccus luteus; assembly: GCF_019464535.1. Lineage (GTDB taxonomy): Bacteria > Verrucomicrobiota > Verrucomicrobiia > Opitutales > Opitutaceae > Horticoccus > Horticoccus luteus. The sequence continues at coordinate 3,802,896 of NZ_CP080507.1, forward strand.
CGTGGGCAATCCGCCGTACATCCGCCTTGAGGAAATCCCGCCCGCAAAGGCTGCTTTTTATCGGTCATTTACCGCGATGCGGGGCAGGGCAGATATCTACATCGCCTTCTACCAGGCCGCTCTGCAGCAACTGAAACCCGGGGGAGTCTGCGCGTTCATCTGCGCCGACCGCTGGATGTTAAACGACTACGGCAGAGGCCTGCGCGAGTTCATTACCACGCAGGGCTATAACGTTCGCATTGTCATCGAAGCACACAACGTTGCGGCGTTTGAAAGCGAAGTGTCGGCGTACCCCGCCGTGACGGTGATCGCGCGCGAGCCTCAACGTTCAGTCATTGTCGCCCGGGCCCTTCCGGGTATCGAAATTTCCGCACGCTCCGACTTGCTGGATCAAATTGAGAAAACCCGTTCTACCCCGGTGCTCCGCGTGGCTCGTTTCGCCGACTGGTTTCACGAGGACGAACCCTGGCCCTGTTCTTCCCCGGAAGCTCTGCAAATGCTAAAGCACTTGGAAGCGACTTGTCTCCCTCTCGAAGATAGGACCACTGGCACCAAGATCGGCATTGGCGTAGCTACGGGCGCCGACGATGTGTTTATTACCAAACGAAAACCAGACATTGAGCCGGACCGTTTGCTTCCGCTTGCTCTCGCCGCCGATCTCAAGCACGGCCGTGTGAAATGGTCCGGCCATTACTTGGTTAACCCTTGGAACGAACACGGCTTGGTAAACCTCGCCGACTATCCGCGTCTCACCGCCTACCTGCAACCGCACCAAGCTCTACTTAGTGGTCGCCATACGGCGAAAGAGCGTCCGCAGCAGTGGCACAAAACGATTGATCGGGTCACTCTCGCCAGGGCCACTCAGGAAAAACTATATATCGCGGACATTAAAGACCGCCTGCTCCCGGCGATCGACAGAGGGGAGACTTATCCGCAGCACAACCTTTACTGGATTACGTCGGATAAATGGGATCTGCGTGTACTCGGCGGCCTGCTCATGTCGGCGGTGGGCGAATTTTTTATTCATTGTTACGGCGTACGAATGAGGGGCGGTTTTTTGCGCTTCCAGGCCCAATACCTGCGTCGGATTCGGGTGCCCAATCCGGACCACTTGAGTGTCGAACTGAAACGGGACCTTCGCGACGCCTTTGAGCGGCAAGATGTCTCCCTTGCCACGAACGCCGCGTTCAAAGCCTACGGCATCTCGGCCCTCCCCGGCTAATTCCGAAACAATTAATCCCATGCCTCTCAATCTGGCGAACTACCAAAAGAAGGCGGCTGAATCAGTGAAGGCCTTTTGGGGCAACCGTGATGCGTCGCGTAAAAAGCAGGCCGAGGTCGGTAAGGCCGACGCCGGCAATCGTGGCGCCGTCACCGGGGGAAGAAACATGGACGGCTTCGTTGCGCTGATGATTGACCTGATCGAAGCTAACGATCTCAAGGACGCGACGGTGATTCGAGGAGGCCGTATTCCGCTCACGTTGCCGGGCTATTTTCGCCCAACCAAGATGTGGGACATGCTGGTGCTGCGGAAAAATCACCTTGTGGCAGCGATCGAACTGAAGTCCCAAGTCGGGGCGTTTGGAAAGAACTTCAACAACCGCACCGAAGAAGCGATCGGCACCGCGCAAGATTTGTGGACGGCATTTCGCGAAGGCTCTTTCGGCGACGCAGCTCGCCCCTTCGTCGGTTGGTTGATGCTCGTGGAAGATGCGCCGGCCTCCCGTCGCCCAATCCGGGATCGCAGCGAGCACTTCCCGGTGCGACCGGAGTTTCAAGGCGCGTCCTACCTCGAACGCTACAACGTGCTCTGCAAAAAGCTTGTTCAAGAACAGCTCTACACCACAACTGCGGTGCTCGCATCGCCTCAAACAGCGGTCAAAACGGGGAAGTTTTCCGACGTAAGTGACATGACCAGCCTTAAGGCATTTGTCACCAGCTTTGCGGGCCACATTGCATCAGAGGCGGCGAGATGACACCTGTTTGGCCCTCGCAGTCCTCCGCAAGCGCTATGCGCTGGCGGACCTGTTGAAGCGGGTAACGCCGTAAAATCGGCATGAGGCGGTGGGACCAGGCGGCGCGATCGGACAGGACGTTGGCGATGAGTTACGTTTCTCGCCGCGGCGACGTCGTCTGGCTCAGTTTCGATCCGCAGGCCGATCATGATCACGCAGGCCGCAGACCGGTGTTCGTTCTCTCTCCTGAAAGCAATAATCGCAAAACCGGCCTCTTCCTGGCGTGCCCCGTAACCTCCAAAATCAAGGGCTACCCCTTCGAGGTGTCATTACCCGCCGACCTGGCCGTAGGTGGTGCCGTGCCAGCCGATCAAATCAAAAGCCTGGATTGGAAAGCTCGTCAGGCGGAATTTGCCGCGGAAAGTTCCGCCGCGGTCGTGGAGGACGTGTTCGCCCTCGTCTTGCCGCTGATCGGCGAAGAAGACTGAGTCTCTCCCGCGCAGCGCTCAGCGCCCGCAATCTTCGCCACGTTGCACCCCGCTCTGGCGATTTCTCACGCTTTTTACTCCCGCCGCGCGCTTCGCACTCGCCCTCGCGCCTCGCGTTCCCACGCTTCTCGCCGGTGTCCGCTTCATCATGACCGCCGTCGGTTCCACCCCGCTTCTCGCCGTCGTCATTCCGGTTTTTAACGAACAGGCCGTTCTGCCCGAACTGTTCGCCCGGCTGACGGCGGTTTTCGACGCCGCGCCTGACTGCACCTGGCAGGCCCTGCTCGTCGACGACGGCAGCCGCGACACCTCGACTGCCCTCATCGGTGCCCAGGCCGCGCGCGATCCGCGCTTCGCTCTGCTCGAACTCTCCCGCAACTTCGGCTTCCAAGCCGCCCTTTCCGCCGGCCTCGCCCACGCCCAAACCCTCGCTGTCGACGCCGCCATCACCATGGACGCCGATCTTCAGGATCCGCCGGAAATCATCCCGCAACTCGTGGGGGCGTGGCGCGATGGCGCCGACGTCGTGCGCGCCGTCCGCCGCACCCGCGCGGAACGCGGCCTTCGCGGTGTGGGCTTCGCGGTTTTCCACCGCCTCTACGGCCGCCTCACCGACTACCCGATCGAGCCCAACAGCGGCACCTTTGGGCTCCTCGGGCGTGATGCGTTGGACGCCTTTAATCAACTCCCCGAGCGCCGCCGTTTCTTCCCTGGCTTGCGCGCCTGGATCGGCTTCCGCACCGCGGCCGTCCTCTACGACCGCCAGGCGCGCGCCGCTGGCGAACCGCAGCAAACGTTTTTCCGCCTCGTGCGCTACGCTCTCGACGGGCTGCTGAGCTTTTCCTACCTGCCGCTTCGCCTGCTCACCTTCGCCGGCCTCGGCGTCAGCTTTCTCGGCTTCGCCCTCGGTTTGTATTTCATCGTGAAACGCCTGCTCGGTATCGAGACCGCGAGCACCGGTTTCACCACACTTGTCACGCTCGTGCTCTTCCTCGGCGGCGTGCAATTGATCGGCATCGGCGTGCTCGGCGAATACCTCGGCCGCATTTACGACGAGGTGAAACAACGCCCGCGCTACTTCCTGAAAAACCGCCGCGGCTCCCCGCGCGCCGACGACCGGTGAGGCGCTGCCGGCTCGCTTTTCTGGTCGCGCTCGCGCTCGTCGCGTATTGGACGATGGCGGTCAGCGTTTCCTCCCGCAACGGCGTCACCGCCGACGAGGTCGTTCATCTCACCGGCGGCTACAGCTATTGGAAGTTCAACGATTACCGCCTGCACCCGGAAAACGGCACGCTGCCCATGCGCATCGCGGCGCTCCCGCTCCTCGCGATGGACCTGCGTTTTCCGCCGCTCACCGATCCCAATTGGCTGCACTCGCAGGTGAACCGCGTCGGCGAGGATTTCTTTTTCAACGAGGGTAATCCCACCGCGGCAATGCTCTGGCGCGCCCGCGCGATGATCGCGCTCTTCGGCGTGTTCACCGTCTGGCTCACGTGGCGCTGGGCGCGCGGTCTCTTCGGTCCCGCCGCCGGCTGGGTGGCGCTCACGCTCGCCGTTTTTTCGCCGACGCTCCTCGCCCACGGCGGACTCGCCACGTCCGACATGGCGCTCGCCGCCACCATGATCGCCGCGCTCTCGATCATCTGGCGCCTGCTGCACCGCGCGACTTGGTTGCGCCTCGCGCTCACGAGCCTCGCCTGCGCCGCGGTCTTTCTCTCCAAAATGTCCGGCGTGCTCATCGTGCCGCTTGCGGGACTCCTCCTCGTGCTGCGCTGGTGGCAACCTGCGCCGCTCGTCCTCGCGTTTGGCCGCCAAGAACGCTGGCTGCGCCGCCGCGGTGCCATCATCGCCGCCACGCTCGGCCTCGCCGCCGCCGCCGGGGCCGCGAGCCTTGTGCTGCTCTGGGGCGCCTACGGCTTTCGTTACGAAGGCTTCAACCGCGCCCGCTCCGCCGCCGTGTCGTATTACTTTTCGTGGGACGTCATTCTCGACCACGATCCGCTGCCGACCTACCACGACAGCGAACTCGCCCGCTTCGGCGTCGAGGGCATGCCGCCCCGGCCGACCCTCATGACGCGCACGATCGAGGTCATGCGCGACCATCACGTCCTGCCCGAAGCCTACCTCTGGGGCTTCGCGCACACGTATAAATTCTCCCGCGAACGCCCCGCGTTTTTTCTCGGCGAATACGGCCGCACCGGCTGGCCCGCGTTTTTCCCCGTGGCATTTCTCATGAAAACCACGCTGCCGGCGCTGCTCCTGATCGCAGCCGGCGTGGCCGCGCTGATCATTTTGCGGCGGCGGCGCATCGTCGCGCCCGGCATCCGCTGGCGCCGCCCGTGGCTCTACCGCGCCGCCCCGCTCGTCCTGTTCTTCGCGGTTTACTGGACGATGGCGATCAACCTGCACCTCAACATCGGCCAGCGGCACATCCTGCCGATGTATCCGATCTTCTTCGTCTTCGCGTCGGCGACAGTGCTGTGGATTGCGCGCGTCGGCCGGCGGCCGCTTACCCTCGCGCTCGCGGCGCTGCTTCTTCTCCACGCCACCGACTCGCTCGCCGCGCGGCCGTTCTACCTCGCGTATTTTCAACCGCTCACGGGCGGCCCATCCCGCGCCTACCGCTACTTTGTCGACAGCTCGCTCGACTGGGGCCAGGGCCTGCCCGACTTCACGCACTGGCTCGCCACGCTGCGCGAACGTGGCGACCGCGAGCCCGTTTATCTCACCTATTTCGGCGCCGACTCGCCGCGCGCGCGCCACCTGCCCGTCATCCGTTTCGGCGACGAACTCAACGACCGCGGCGCCCGCGCTTTTCCGGCGCAAGTGCGCGGCGGCTGGTTCGCCATCAGCGCCACGTATTTTCAACGCATCTACATTCCTGTGCGGGGCCGTTGGACGCTCGGCCACGAACAACTCTATCGCGCACTCATGCGCCACATCGCCGCCAGCGCGCAACACCCGCCCACCGACGGTGCCGCCCGCGCGAAGCTCCTCCGCGAGGCCATGGACTACGAAGTCCTCCAGTTCGGCCGCCTCTCGCATTTCCTCCACGCACGCCATCCCGACACCGTCATCGGTGCATCCATTCTTGTTTTTCATCTGACCGACGCTGAAGTGGCGTTTGCCCTTTATGCGCCTTGGGACCAATTCCAGCCCTACGTCGACTAACGCCGCGTTGCCCCGCTGGGCCTGGCTCGCCGTCGCGCTCCTCCTCGCCGCGCACGCGTGGTTCGCATGGAGTGGCAAACGCGAGTGGGGCGTCACCGGCGACGAGATCGCGCACGTCGTCGCAGGTCGCGCGTATTGGGCGTGGAACGATTACCGGCTGCAGCCGGAAAATGGCAACCTGCCCCAGCGTTGGGCCGCCCTGCCTGCCACACTCGCCGACACGCGTCTGCCGCCCGCGTCCACGCCCGAATGGGCTACCTCCGACGTCTGGGTGCTCGGGCACAAATACCTCTTCGAACTCCATAACGACACCGCGTGGCTCCTCTCCAGTGCGCGCGCGATGAACGTCGTCTGGAGCGTCGGCGTCGCGTTCCTCGTCTTTCTCTGGGCGCGACGGTTCTTCGGTCTGCTGGGCGGATTCGTCGCATTGGTCTTCTGCTGCGCCGATCCGACGATGCTCGCCCACGGCGCACTCGCCACCTCCGACATGTGCATGGCGTTTTTCTTCCTCGCCGCCGTCACCGCGTGGGACTGGCACTTGCGCAGGCTCGATGTTCGCTCGGGCCTGGTAAGCGCGCTTGTGCTTGGCCTCGCCTGCGTCGCGAAGTTCTCCGCCGTCCTCCTCGGTCCGATGTTCGTTTTGATCGCGGTGGCGCACTTTGCTCTCGCTGCGAACAAATGGCCGTGGCCGCGACTGGCGCTGAGTGTGGGCGGGCACCTCGTCACGGCGTGGATCGTCATCTGGGCGTTCTTCGGTTTCCGTTGGGCGGCCGTGGCTCCGGGCGGTCTAGCGTTCGATCATTTTATTTTTCCGTGGCCGGACCTGCTCCATGACGCGGGCGGCGCCGGCTTGATCCTCGGGTGGCTCCGCACACTGCACGCGTTGCCGGAAGCGTTTCTCTACGGGTTCAATCACGTGCTCGTCTACTCGCAGCAACGCGCCGCGTTTCTCGACGGCGATTACAGCATTCACGGCTGGGTGCGCTTCTTCCCGCTGGCATTTCTCTACAAATCTCCCCTCGCGCTCCTGTTCGCGCTGCCGGTCTCCGCCGCCATTGTGCTGACGCGCCTCGGCGTTGAGCGCGCTCGCCGGCGCCGTGCTCTCGACCGCGCAGCCCCGTTGCTCGCCCTGCTGCTCGTTTACGGTGCGTCCGCCCTCTGCACGCATCTCAACATCGGCCAGCGCCACCTTCTTCCGCTCTACCCGGTGTGCTTCATCGCGACCGGCGCGCTCGGCTGGCGTTGGCGTTTTGCACCTTGGCGCGTGGGCGCGCTGATCGGCGCGCTGCTCATCGGCCTCGTCGTGGGCGTGGCCCGCGTGCATCCGCACGAGCTCGCGTTTTTCAACGCCGCCGCCGGCGGCCCGCAGCGCGGCTATCTGCATCTCGTCGACAGCTCCCTCGACTGGGGCCAGGACCTGCCCGGCTTGAAAAAATGGCTTGCTGCGCACGCCGGCGATGAACGCGTCTTCCTCGCCTACTTCGGCTCCGACGAGCCTGACCACTATCGCATCGCCGCCACGCGCCTGCCGTTCGTCAACGGCTACCACACCCCTTCCGTGTGGTATGAGCCGGGCGCCGGCCTCTACTGCGTCAGCGCCACGATGCTGCAGGCCGACTACCTGCCCGGCCGCGGTGACTGGACCGCCGATACCGAACGCGAGTATCAACAACTCCGCGCTCTCGCGCCCGCTTTCGCCCGCTACGCGCAGGACCCGGCCGCGCGCCCCGCCCTCGATCGCGACGCTTCTCCGTCGCAATGGCACACCGCGTGGGGCCGGTTCGACGCCCTGCGTTTCGTGCGGCTCTGTCACTACTTGCGCGTGAAGCCACCCCTCGCGCAAATCGGCGGCTCGATCTTCGTCTACCGCCTCAGCGCCGACGAAGTGAACACCGCCTGCGACGGCGATCTCCACGCGTTGCTCCGCCTCATCGAGACGCAGGCGCGCCGCTGACGCACGCCGCGGCTTCGGGCGCCGCGCGCCTCTCCCGCGGATCCCGACTCAGTGCCGCACGTGCACGAAATTGCTGCGGGAAAGTTCGTAGCTGCCGCCGACTTTGATGAACGCGATCGACCCGCGGCCCGTCGCCCGCAACGCCGTCAACGTCGGCGGCGAGTCGCCGTCCGCGCTCTTGAAATGCAAATTCGCCTCGCCCGTTTCCAACTGCAGGATCGCCCGCGTCCGCACCGGCTCGCGTAGCCGCACCCACATCTCTTCCAGCGCCGGCTCCTGCTTGTTGACGCGCACGACCACGTAAAATTTGTCGGGATCAATTGACTCCCCCTCCGCACGCTTGAGCGGCACTTGGTAAAACACCGCGTCGCCTTCCTCGCGTAATCGCCGCGCCGCCTCCACGTCCAATAACTGGCTCAGCGCCTGCGGATCGGTCTGCTGCCGGTGCTTCTCCTGCGAACGCCGGTATTTGCGGATCTGCGACTCCGTCGGCTCCTGCCCATTGATCAGCAACGGCGTAAATTGTTCGTCCTCGGGCCGCGACGGATCGTAGCGCATCACGACTTCCCGCCGCAGTTTCCCGTCGTTGTCGCGCGATACGGTTTTCTGCGTGTAAGCCCACTCATTCGATTCCGCCGCGAAGCGGTCGACCGCCGTCGCCAGCACATCGGGACCCGCCGCGTAAGTCGCGAGCGAACCGGTGAGACAAAGTAGAAGGGTGAAAAGTCGGCGCATTGAGGGTCGGCAAACTGCTGCCTTTTTCCCGCGTCGCAACCTCCCCGCCGCCCCTCGCCCGGCAGGCTGCACAGCATCAACAAGATCCTGCGCCAAAAATTTGCATGTGGGTCGCTGGTCGCTCTCCACCGAGCCGGAAATCACGTCCGGATCCGCGCCCCCGAAACGCCTCCTGTGCGTTGTTGCTACACCGGCTCGACGTGCACCGACACGTCCGTGATATGCAACGGCGCCGCCAGCAAAGCATCTTTCACCGCATGCGCGATGTCGTGGCCCGCCCGCACGGACAACGCTCCATCGACCCGCACATGGATGTCGACGAGATGGCTCAGTCCGCTTTTCCGCACACGGCATTTGTCGAGCTCGCGCACGCCCGGCACCGCCAGCGCATACGCGCGCACCCGCTGCTCGATCTGGTCGGGCACCGCTGTATCCATCACATCACGCAACGCCCGCCCGGCCATCAGCACGCCGTTGAACGCGATCACCACGCAGGCAAATAACGCCGCCCAATCGTCCGCCGTCTCGAAACCCTTGCCGCCGATCACCGCAATCGCGATGCCCACAAACGCCGCGCCCGACGTCACCGCGTCCGCCCAATGATGCATCGCCTCGACGCCGAGTGCCGTGCTTCCCGCCGTTTCGCCCGCAGCGTGCAACCGTCGCGAGAACCAGATCTTCACGGCCACGATGCCCGCGAGCAGCGGCAACGTCGCCCAATGCGGCCCCCGGTGCGGCGTGACGATCTCGTGCACCGCATGCCAGCCGATCCACAGCGCCACCAGAAAGATGAACCCCGCCACCGCAAGCGCCGCGAGCGGCTCCGCTTTGCCATGCCCAAACGGATGGTTCGCATCGGGCGGCCGCCCCGCGACCTTGAAGCCCATCCACACCAACAACGAGGACAGGATGTCGAGCAACGACTCCGCTCCGTCCGCGATCAACGCATACGTGTGACCAAGGATGCCGCCCGCGAATTTCGCCAGCGCGAGCACCGCATTGAGGCCCATCCCGCGCAGCACCAGCCGCGCGCTCGCTCGGGCGCGTTCCTGCGTGGCTGCGTGGGCCGGCGTGAGGTTGGTCACGCCCCCACCCTGAAGAGCTTCACCGCCGAGCTCAACGCGACACTCCGGGAATTCGCGTCGTCGGTGAAGACCGACGGCGGCGTTGACCGCCTCCGTCCCTTTCCCCACCGTGCGGCACTTCCATGGCGGAATCCAAGACCACGCTCAGCAGCGATCCCATCAAGCAGTTCTCGGTTTTCACGCCGAACCGCGTCGGCCGGCTCTTCGACCTTACCGCCCTGCTGCGCGATCACAACGTCCACATCATGGCGCTCACGGTCCTCGACACCACCGACAGCGCGATCGTGCGCTTCATCGTCGACGACGTGGAGCAGGCCCGCGAGCTGATGATCAACAACGATTTTGCCTACACCGAATGCGAAGTGCTCGGCGTGGAGATCGACGACGAGGGCGATTTGAAACGCGTGCTCAGTTCGCTCCTCGAGGCCGAGATCAACATCCACTACATCTACAGCTTCATCAAACGCCCCGCTGATCGCGCCGCCCTCGTCATCAACGCCGAGGATATCGATGTCGCCGCGCATTGCCTTAACACCTGCGGCTTCCGCGTCCTTACCCGCCGCGACATCACGCGCTGATTGCGCTCGCGCGGAGCCGTCCGCTCTCGTGCGCCGCGACTGACCGCCCCCTCTCGCCGCCGCGTTCGCGCCAAAAACATTGGCGAACGCCCGCCCCGTCGACAGGCTCGCCGACGTGTCACCTCTTCGCTGTCTGAGTGCCGCCGCGCTGGCCTTGGCTGTCGTCACCGTCGGCTTTGCTGTGCGCGATCCGTGGTTTCCCGACGGCCCCGTCCAGCCGCCGATCCCGCGCGGCGTGCCGCTTCCGCCAATCACGCGCACCCTGCAATTCCCCTTGAAGACCGCGCGCACCCTGCACAGCGACGCCGAGATCGCCCAGGCCCGCGCCAACGTGAAGGCGTTTCCCTCCGCTCGCGCCATCGCCGACAAAATCCTCGCCGACGCCGCCTACTGGACGACGTGGACCGACGACGCGTTGCGCGATCTCGTCACCACCGCTGACGTCACCCGCGCCGTCGACCTCTGTCCCGACGGCTGCCCCGTTCACGGCCGCAAGATTTTCGAAACCTCCACCGGCACGTCCTACCCATGGATCGTCGACCCGCACCACCCTTTCAAGGTCAAGTGCCCAATCGGCGGCGAGACCTATCCCGACAACGACTACGGCGCCTACTACCACAGCGGCTTCAAGGACCGCTCCTCGCTCACCGGCAAAATCGTCGACGATGGCTGGGGCTGGGTCGCCCCCGACGGCAAACGCTACTGGTTCGTCGCCCATGCCAATCACATGCTCTGGCAGCGCCTCGAACTCGACGGCCGCTCCATCAACAGCGCCATCCTCACCCTCAGCCGCGCCTACCTCTTGACCGGCGATCGCGCCTACGCCCATCGCGCCGCCGTCCTCCTCCAACGCGTGGCCGAAGTTTATCCCGCGATGAACTACGAGCAGCAGTCGCGCGAGGGCCAGCTCATGGGCGAGCAGGGCACGCGCTACACCGGCAAAATCGTCAACGCCATCTGGGAAGCTTACCAAGTCGTCCCCGAACTCGCCGAAGGCTACGACAACATCTGGGAGACGATCGACCGCGACACCGCCCTTCAAAAATTCTCCGGCCGCACGGGCCCGCAGATCCGCGCCAGCATCGAGGCCAACTATCTTGAGGACGCCATTGATGCGTATTTCGCCGATCAAATCCGCGGCAACTACGGCACGCACCAACGCGCCCTCCTCCTCCTCGCCGTCGTCCGGCAGCATGGCGACAACCGCCGCTACGTCGACGAAGTGCTCCATCGCGCCGACGGCCACTTCCTGCGCGTCGGTTTCGATTACGCCCTCTACGATCTGGTCTTCCGCGACGGCGCCGCGCACGAGTCGCCCGATTACAATTTCGTCTGGCCCCGTATTTTCGCCGCGTCCGCCGAGCTGTTGAAAAAACTCGGTTACGACATGTCGGTGCTCCCGCGCCTCCACCGCATGTTCGACGAACCGCTCGACTTCATCACCACGGGCACGCACTCGCCCGCGCTCGGCGACAGCAAGACCATCGACGCTCCGCTGATCGGCGACGACGCCCTCGTGTATCAACGCGCGTGGCGCCTCTACGGGGACTCACGCTACGCCGCATTTCTCGCCGGCATCGGCGCCACCGGCGATCACAGCTTCACGAGCTACGACGCGCTCTTCTCCCCCGCCCTGCCCGTCGCGGCGACCCCCACCGACGGCCGGGCCGTCCCGCCGCAACCCTCGCACGTCCTCACCGGCTACGGCTACGCCCTCCTCAACAATCCCGCCGACACCCGCTCGCTCGGCCTCTACTACGGCGAACATCTCAACCACTTTCACTACGACCGACTGCACTTCGATCTCTTCGCCTACGGCCGCCCCCTGACGCCCGATCTCGGTTATCCCGACGCAGCCAACGAATTCAACCCCGGCATCTTCACGTGGTCCAAGACCACCATCTCGCATAACACTGTCACCGTCGACGCCCGCCGCCAGAACGCCAACCCCGCCGGCACCTTGCGCTTCTTTGCGGATGGGCCGCACACTCGCGCCCTCTCCGTCGATGCGCCCGGCACCTATCCCGCCACCACCACCTACCGCCGCACGCTCGTGATGGTCGATCTGCCCGCCGCCGCCCACAGCCCCGACCGCGGCTACGTGGTCGATTTCTTCGACGTCGCCGGCGGCCACCAGCACGACTACAGCCTGCACGGTCCGCCGGGTGAGTTCTCCGTCTCCGCCGAGACCAATCTCACTCCGCCCGCGCCCGGCACGCTCGCCGGCGAAAATGTGGCGCTCGGCGAGATTTACGACGATCCCGTGCTCGGCGCGAAAGATTACAAGGGCAGTTACCTGCGCTACGCCGGCTCCGGCTTCCAACACCTCTTCAACGTCCAACACGTCCAGAGCGGCTCGGATTTTACCTATGCGCAATATATCGATGCAAAGAATCCGCAGGCCCGGCTCCGCATCCGCATTTTGCCGCAGCCCGGCCAGGACATCATTCTGGCCGACGCCCACGTTTCCCCCATCAAACATCCCGCGCTGCTCAAATATCTCATCGCTCGTCGCACTGGCCCGGCGGGCGCGCCGCTTGCGAGCACGTTCGTGTCCGTGCTCGAGCCGTTTCCTGATCAACCCTTCCTCGTCAGCGCAACGCCAGCGCCCGTCGCGGGTCCCGCCGAGGCCCGCGCGGTCATCGTCCGCCGCGCGCCCGATGCGCAAGGCGGCGTGCGCGACCTCATCGTTCACAGCGCGCATGGCCCCGTCCGCGTCGACTCCGCCGGCCTGCCTCCACTCGAGACCGACGCCGAAGTCGCCGTCGTGACGCTCGACGCCGCGCAGCATCCCGTTCGCGTTTTCTTCGCTCAGGGAACCTATTTCCGCCTCGGCGCGCTGCAATTCTCCGCCGCGCCGCTCGAAGGCCAAATCGTGAGCGTCAACCCCGCCACCAACACCATCGGCGTGCGGATCAACTCCGTCGCCCCGCCCGATCTCGCGACTCTGACGGGCCGTGTTTTTGCCGTGAAAAACGCCCAACACACCGATGCGTTCACCATCGCCTCCGCCCGCATCGACGGCCGCACGCTGGTGCTCGCGATCAAGGAAGACCTCCGCGTCGGTCTCGCCCGCGTCGCCACCGCCACGCCCGATCAGCTCACCACCAATACGCCGCTCTACCTCGCCGCGGTTTACCCAGGCACGATGCTGACCACCCGTGCGTTTCAGCCGCTCGGCACCGTCACCCGTTGCCAAGACGGCGTGCTCCAACTTGCCGCGCCGCGACCCGCCCATCTTCCCGTCAACCCCGGCGATGATGTCTGGCTGCTGGGCGTCGCGCTCGGCGACCGCGTGACTCTTCCGACCGTGTTCAACTGGCAGCAACCGTAACGTCCCCAGCACACGGGTGTGTTTCGCCGCGGCCATCGCATTCACCGCAACTGCGGGTCGCACGCCTCAAATCAACTTGAGACGCGCAGACGACAGAGACGCCTTACACTCGGTAAAACGCCTCGGCGTTGCGCACGTAGAGCTTGTGGCATTCGTCCGGCGACGCGCCCGCGAGCGCATCGTCCAGCGTCTGCACCCAGCGCGGATAATCCGTCGCCTGCGACGCCACCGGCCAGTCGCCGCCAAACATCACGCGGTCGAACCCGAAACAATCCATCACGTGGTCGATGTAAGGCCGCAGATCGGCGGCCGTCCATTTCTGGAAATCCGCCTCGGTCACGAGCCCCGACATCTTGCAGACCACATTCGGAAACGCCGCCAGCTCCCGCAACTCCGCCCGCCACGGATCAAGCAGCCCCGCCTTGATGTCGGGCTTGCCGATGTGATCGAGCACGAAGCTCACATTGGGACACTGCCGCACGAGCTTGATCGTGTTGGCGAGCTGCCGGTGGTTGACGCAAAGGTCGAACGACAATCCGTGCCGCGGCAGAAGTTGCACGCCGCGCACGAAATCCGGCTGCAGACAAAACGCCTGATCCGCCTCGAACTGGATGATGCGCCGGATGCCCTTGATCAACGGATTCGCCGCGAGCCGCGCGAGATCCGCCTCCGCGGCGTCGCCTTTTTCCAGCGGCGCCCACGGCACGATGCCGCGGATGCGCGGATCGATCGCCGCCATCTCCGTCACCCAATCCGCCTCCTCCTGAAACTGCGCGAAGTCCGCCTCGCACTGGAGAAACACCATCTTCGCCACCTGCACCGGCCCGCACACGCGCCGGTATTCGTCGATGAGATGATTCCGGTTCAACATCGGCACGCCCGCCAGCCAGGGATAACGCAAGCGGTCCAGATTCCAGATGTGCAGATGAGTGTCGACGATGGGGAAGTTGGGCATGAGGGGTGCGGCGTGGAGGGTTGATGCAACGACAGGAAAAATACTCCAAATTCCAAGCTCCTGATTCGCAGTTGGAAGTTTGATCCTCTCTGGAGCTTGGCGGTTGGCGCTCGGCGCTTTAGTCGCGATCCGCGCGACTATCGGTTGACCACATTCTTCAACGGTTCGCCCTTGAGTCCGCGCACCACTTCCTCGCCCGCGAGCTGCTGCAGCCGCGGGATGCTGCTCTCGCTATACCACGCGAGGTGCGAGGTGATCAGGAGATTCGGCGCGTTGCGCAACGGATGGTCCGCCTCAAGAGGCTCCTTCTCGAAAACGTCGAGGCCCGCCGCCCCGATCGTGCCGTCGGTCAACGCCGCCGCCAGCGCCACCGTATCCACCAACGGCCCGCGCGCGGTGTTCACGACAATCGCCGTTTTCTTCATCTGCGCGAGCGTGCGCGCATTCACCAAATGCTTCGTCTCCGGCGTCAGCGGCGAGTGGAGCGACAGGATGTCGGCGCGCGCAAACAACTGATCGAGCTCCACCTTTTCCACGCCTTCCGCCGCCATCGCTTCCGTCGACACGAACGGATCGTAGGCGATCAGCTTGCAGCCGAACGCCCGCATCATCCCATGCGCCGTGCGCGCGATGCGCCCGAAACCTGCCGTCGCAAACGTCGACGTGCGCAGCGACGGCATCGGCTTGTCCGGGGTGATTTTCCACGTGCCCGCGCGAAAACGCCGGTCGATCTGCGGCAGTTGGCGCGCCAGCGCGAGCGCCAAGGACACCGCGTGTTCCGCCACTTCATGCACGCCGTAGTCCGGCACGTTGCACACCGGAATTCCGCGCGCCTTCGCCGCCGCGAGGTCGACGTTGTCCACCCCGATGCCGTAACGCACGATCACCTTGCAACGCGTCAGCGCGGCAATCACCGCGGCGTTGATCGGCGCCCATTGCACCAGCAACGCATCGGCGTCGCGGGCGGCTGCGATGACGTCGTCCGCCGTTTTGCATTGGGCCACGACCAGCTCCGCGCCGATCGAGTCAAGCGCGGCCTGCTCGTGCTTGAGATTGGGAAAACCGTGATCGGTGACGAGGGCGCGTAGTGTGCTCATGGAATGGTTAAGATAGAAAGATCGATTGTGGTGGAGTGAAGCGGCGCCGCGGCGGCGAATTATCGCGAGCCCGCGATCTTGCTCGTCTGCCCGAGCCCCTCGGGGCCGATTCCGTTGTAGCCACCGTCCACGGGCAAGTCCGTGCCGGTGATGAACGATGCGTCGTCGCTCAACAAAAACAGCGCCGGGCCCGCCATCTCCACCGGATGCCCCATGCGCCCGAGCATGTGATACTGGCCCCAGATCGGATCGAATTTCGCACGATCACCGCCCGCCGCTTTATCCACCTCGCGCGTCCAAATCCACCCCGGGCTGATGCTGTTCACGCGGATGTTGTCCGGCGCGAGATCGAGCGCCGCGCAACGCGTGAGCTGCGTCACCGCGCCCTTCGACATGTTGTAGGTCCAGCGGTTGGGCTGCGCGACCCACGACGAGATGCTCGACACATTCACCACCGCGCCGCCGCCGTTTTTCTTCATCTCCACGGAGGTGAGCTGGATCATCAACGCGAAACCCAGCGGACCAACTTTCAGCGAATGGAGAAAATCCTCGCGCGTCGCCTCGAGTCCTTTCGCGATGAACGAAAACGCGTTGTTCACCAGGTAGTCGAGCCGTCCGAACTTCGCGACCGTTTCCGCCACGAGCCGGCGGCAGAACACCTCGTCCGACATATCGCCCGCAACGACGAGCGGTTCAAAACCCGCCGCCGCAAACGCCCGCCGGCCGTCCTCCGCGTCCACCGGCAAACCACTCACCGCCACCTGCGCGCCCTCGCGCAGCAGCTCCAGCGCGATGGCATGGCCGATGCCGTTGGTGCCGCCTGTGACGAGCGCGACTTTACCTTTGAAACGTCCGGAGACCGGCGAGCGCGTGGGGTTCGTGAGCATAGAGCGAAATAGAGTTACTCAATCAGGAGAGTTCACCGAAAAATAGCGCGCATTGCAAAGCCGCGAACGTCGCACAGAAGGCAACCAAGGGGAACGAGGAGTGCTTCATTCCGGGACCTTCGCTTTCTTCGTCACCTTCCGTAAGAGGGATTGAAATTCGAGTTCGATGGCGGCCGGTGCAGCGTGGCGCGGTCGTGGCAAAAAAGAGGCCGCCCGGTCAGGGCGCGATGACCACTTTGATGTCGTTGCCCTTCGCGGCGAGCGCGCGGTGAAATCCCGTGACCCCGTCCTCGAGCGGGAAACGTTGCACCCAGCTCAGCGCGTCGACCTTGCCCGCCGCCATGAGATCGAGCGCTTGCTGCAGCTCCTCGATCTTCGCCGCGTAAGTGCCGAGCACCTGCCGCTCGGGCAACGTGATCGCGTAGGAATCGAGCGTCATCGCGTTTTCGTGCAGCCCGATCCAGACCACGCCGCCGCCCGGCCGCAGCGCTTCGATCGACGCCTTCTTGGTGATGCCCGCGCCCACCGCATCGACCGCCAGATCCGCGCCCTCGCCGCCCGTCTCGGCCTGCATCACCTTCACAATGTCTTCCTCGCGCGGATTGATCGTGCGCGCCGCGCCGAGTTTCCTGGCAACCGCCAGACGCTCGGGACTGAGATCCGCCACCAAGACGCGCGCCCCGCGGACAACCTGCAACGCCTGCTGGCAGAACAACCCGATCGGCCCTGCGCCAATCACGAGGGCCGTCGACACCGCGAGATGGCGCGTGAGATTCGCCACGTGCAGGCCGTTGGCCATCGGCTCCGCCAGCGCCGCCGCTTCCGCCGGCACATTGTCGGGCCACGGAATGAGACAGCGCGCCGGGACGTTGACGTAGTCTGCAAACGCACCCGGCCGATGCATGCCGAAAATCTGCCGCTGCGCACACAGGTGCGTGTCGCCGCGCTCGCAACGCACGCAACGCCCGCACGGCACGAGGGAATTGCTCACGACGCGTGCGCCTTCCCGCCAGCCGCGCACGTCGGCGCCGGTCTCGGCAATCACGCCGCAAAACTCGTGGCCCATCACAATCGGCGGGGCTCGCCGCGGGCTGTGATTCTTGAATGTTTCGAGTTCGCTCCCGCAGATTCCGCACGCCGCGACTTGCACGCGCACCTCGTCCGGCCGCAGTGGCGTGAGGTCCACATCGCGGATCTCCAGTTGGTCGAACGCCGGATAAAAGAGCGTGCGCATGATAGGCGTTTTCGGTGCCGCGCCCCGCGTCTGAACGCAAGGGCAACCTTCATGAAATTTCGCGCCTCGCCCGTTTTTCGTCACGCGCATCCTCGACCTTCGCTCGCGACCGGGGCGAACCGTCCGCCCCGAAGCCGCGCACGCCATCGCGCGCCCTTCATTCCCCACCCCGAGCTTGAGTTTTCCTCGGCGGCGCATTCCGACTGTGGGCCATGAGCCACGTATCCGCCTCTTTGTCCGCGCTTGGCGTGCGCGCGATCACCTTCCCCACCCGCTGCGACGTCGCCGAGCAAACCGCCGCCGACGAACTTGCGCGCCTCACGGATGCGCGCGTCGCCTCCGCCAATCGCCCCGGCAAGGGGTTCAACGTCGCTCTTGCCCACCGCGCCTGGGCGCCCGCCGCCGCGAAAGCGGCCGGCGATGCCGCGAGCTGGATCTGGCTGCGCGTCGACGATCACGGCGCCGGCGAAATCATCGCCACCGAGGGCTCCGGCCTCTTCGCCGCCGCGCGCCTCCTCGCCCACGGCCTCACCGGCGCGACGCGCGAAAAACTCGCCGCCGGCCTCCTTCTGCCGCGCAGCTTCTCCATGAACCGCCCGATCTGGGATGGCTCGTTCGCGCAGTATTGGAAATCCAACCGCGGGTTTTCCCCCGAGCAATACGCCGCGACGCTCGCCGAAGCCGGCTTCACCCACCTTGAGGTCAACAGTCTGCAGGCGAGTTTTCCCTACGAGGATTCCGTGCCCGGCGAATACTACTCGCAGTTCTACACCTACTGCCCCGGGTTCAACCACTTCATCGACACGCCGCTCACCCGCGGGTTCTGGCCCGCGCAATACCTCGATGCCAACCTCGAGCGCTTGCAAAACCTCGCCGCCCTCGCCCGCAAATACGGCCTCAAGCCCTCCGTCTGTCTTTACGAACCGCGCTCGCTCCCCGAACGATTCTTTCAACGTTATCCCACGCTCCGCGGCGCGCGCATCGATCATCCTTTCCGCTCCCGCCTGCCGCGTTACACGATGGCGCAGGATCACCCCGTGGTGAAACATCACTTCCGCCTCGCCACGCAGGCGTTGATGAAGGCCGTGCCCGATCTCGACGCCATGTCGATCTGGACCAACGACAGCGGCGGCGGCTTCGAACACACCGCCTCGCTCTACATCGGCCGCAACGGCGGCCCCTACATGATTCGCGAATGGCGCAGCGCCGATAAGATTGCGGAAGCTTCCGGTAAAAGTATCGGCGCCTTCCTTCGCAACGTGCGCGGAGCCGCCGCCGAGGTGAACCCCGACTTCCAGCTCAGTCTTCGCATCGAACCGTTCAAGATGGAGCACGACCATCTCAAGTCCGAGCTGGGCCGCGGCGTCCATTGGGAAGGCCCGTCCATGCTCGCGCGCGGTTATGCGCTGCCCTACAGCCATCCGCACTACGCCGACCAACAGGGCGTCGCCGGCGGCATGTTCCATTGCCAGATGGATCCGCGCGAAAAACCCGAGCTCGCGAAAGAACGCGCGCAGGGCATCGAACCCATTCTCACCTATTCCCCCGGCCCGGTGTGGAATCAGGAACCGCTCATCGGCATCCCCTGGCCGCGCATGATTCACGCGCGCCTCTCGCAGTTGAAAGAAATCGGCGCCGATCTCGTCAGCGCGATGGGCGGCCTCGCCAACACCACCGCCACTCCGTTCTGGCCCAATCCCGCCGCCATTCGCGCCGCGCAATTCACACCCGAACGCAGCATCGACGACGTCCTTACCGACGAAGCCGTGCGCTTCGCCGGCACCACGCATGGCCCGGCGCTCGCCAAAGCCTGGGCGCTGTTCGAAGAAGCCGTCACGTGGCAGCCGATCGTGCCGCTGTTCTGCGGCTTCGGCTTCTGCTGGCAACGCACCTGGGACCGCCCGCTCGTGCCCGACATCGAAGCCATCCCCGCCGCCGATCGTTTCTATTACGAGCGCCACGGCTGCTTCCAGCACAACAACCCCGGGGTGAACGATCTCGGCAAAGACGTGCTCTTCAACCTCATCACCCGCGAATCCGCCGACAAGATGGTGCCGCGCTTCGACAAGAATCTGTTCCCGCGGATCGCCAAGACGGAAAAATTCATCGCCGGTGTCCTGGCCAAGTGCGGTGACGATGCCCAAGCCACCGCCGCCTTCGCCGATTTGCGCGACCGCATTCGCGCCTACCGGCATTGGGCCGTCACGCTGCGCAGCGTCGCCGCGTGGTGCTCCGGCGTCTACGGCTACCTCGAAAGCAAAACCGCCGCGCAAAAGAAAGCGCACGAGAAATTCCTCCAGGCCGCCATCGATCTCGAAATCGACAACGCGCGCGGTCTGCTCGACCACTTCGAGCATTCGCCCACCGAGTTCATGGTCGTGTCCGCCACCGGCGAAAACACGTTCATCTACGGCAAAAATTTCGGCGAACACCTTCGCGCCAAAATCCGCCTGATGGAAAAATACCGGCACAAAAAGCCGCGCATCGACAAAGACATCCTCTGGCGCGCCCCCACCGGCCAGCCCTGGCCGGAAGGGTTTCCGTTTCAGAAGTGATCCCGCCGGCCGCAGGCGCAGCCCATGAATGCTCCCGGCCCTCAACCTCGGCAGCGCGCTGACACCGCGTGGTTCAAAGCATGCCGGTGGGGCTTGCTCGCGTGTTACCTGGCCGACACCGCGAGCAACCTCCAACCCATCGAGCTGTCCGTGGACGAGTGGAACCGCCGCATCGATGCGTTCGATGTCGGCGCGCTCGCCGCTCAGCTCGCCACCGCACGCGTGCCGTATTTCATTCTCACGATCGGCCAGAACTCCGGCTATTATCTTTCGCCCAACGCGACCTATGACCGCATCGTGGGCCGCGCGCCCAGCCGGCTCTCGCGCCGCGATCTGATCGCCGATCTCGCCGCCGCGCTTCAACCGCACGGCATCCGCCTTCTCGTCTATCTGCCCGCCACCGCTCCGCGCAACGACGAGCTCGCCAAAGCCCAATTGCAGGGCGACTCCGGCGAACACGGCCCCGACATGCGGCGCCACTGGGAGGAGATCTGCCGCGAGTGGTCGCTCCGCTGGGGCCGGGCCATCAGCGGCTGGTGGATCGACGGACCCTACGACGCGCCCGCCTATCAACACCCGGAGGCGCCCAACTACCGCAGCTACGCCGCAGCGCTGAAGGCCGGCAATCCCGACGCCATCGTCACCTTCAACAACGGCCTGCGCACGCCGATCTATTCGATGACCGAATACGAGGATTACACGCCCGGCGAAATCGAACGCGACATGACCGTCGCGCCCGGCATGCGCATGGACCCGCCGCGCCTCGATGCTTACCCCGAGTTCCTGAACGGCGCGCGTCTCCACGTGCTCACCCTCATGGGCGAATGGTGGGGCCAGGGCCCGGTGCGTTTCCCCGACGAAATGACCATCGGCTACACCAAATTCATCAACGCTCGCGGTGGCGTCGTCACGTGGGATGCGCCGCTGCAAACCAATGGCACGCTTGACCCGGCGTTTCTTCCACAAATCACCGCCCTCGGTCGCACCATCTCCGGTTCCGCCTGATCGTCTCATCGGCGGTGGACGCGGCACAGCGTTGGTCCCACACGGGGAAGTGTGGTAGATAATCATCTTGTTCGGCGGTCAGCCTTGCATGTTGCGTCCGAGGCGCATTGGCCGGTGCCCGTCTCTTTCTCCATGAGCCACCAATCTTCGCTCCTCGCCGCGCTCGACATGCGCACCATTTATTACCCGACCCGGTTTCAACCGGTCGAACAAACCGCCGCCGAGGAACTCGCCCGCCTGACCGGCGCCACCGCGCGCCGCTCCGTCCGCCCCGGCCAAGGCGTGAATCTCGCCCTCGCCTCCCGCGCGTGGGCCAAGTCCCTCCCCGCCGCTCAGGCCAACACCACCGGTTGGATGTGGCTCAAGCTCGCCGAGGATGGCACGGGCGAAATCATCGCCGACACCGGCGCGCTGCTTTACGCCGCCGTGCGTCTGCTCGCACACGGTCTCGGCGACGATGCCCGTGAGAAACTTGCGCGCGGGCTCTTTTTGCCCGCCACGTTTCCGCACCATCGGCCGCATTGGGATAGTTGCCTCACGCAATACTGGCGCAGCGTGCGCAAATTCGACCGCGAAAAATATATAGCAACGCTCGCCGAAAGCGGCTTCACACACGTCGAGGTCAACGGACTGCAGGCGCACATGCCTTTCGAGGATACGGTCGTTTCAGAATTCTATCCGCAGTTCTATACTTACTGCGCGGGCTTTAATCACTTCGTCGACACGCCGCTGACCGCCGGACTCTGGCCCACCCAATACCTCGAGGCCAATCTCCAGAACCTTCAGCAACTCGCCGCGCTGGGCCGCAAATACGGCCTCCAGCCCGGCCTGTGCATGTTCGAGCCGCGTTCGATGCCGGAACGACTCTTCCAGCGTTACCCGACCCTCCGCGGCGCCCGCGTCGATCATCCCTTCCGCTCCCGCCTGCCGCGCTACTGCCTGGCCCAGGATCACCCCGTCACCAAGCAGCATTATCGCGCCGCCTTGCAGTCACTGATCAAGACCGTGCCCGATCTCAGCTACCTGAGCGTGTGGAGCAACGACAGCGGCGCCGGCTTCGAGCACACCGGCTCGCTCTACGTCGGCCGCAACGGCGGTCCTTATATGATCCGCGAATGGCGCAACCACGAGAAGATCGCCGAGGCCGCCGGCCAGAGCATCGTCCGCTACTTGCGCAACCTCCAACAGTCCGCCGCCGAGCTCAATCCCGACTTCGACATCTTCCTCCGCCTCGAACCTTTCAAGCTGGAACAGGATTATATCAAGGCCGGCATGGGCAACCACATCGCTTGGGAAGCGCCCAGCCTGCTGGTCCGCGGCTACAGCCTGCCCTATACCCATCCGAAATATCCCACGATGAGCGGCGTGGCCGGCAGTCCGTTGCAGACGGAAATCGACGCCAGCGAACGCAAGGTGCTCGCCGAATCCCGGGCGCAAGGCGTTGAGCCCACCCTCCAATACGCCATCGGCACCGCGGCCAGTTACGAGCCGCTCCTCGGCATTCCGTATCCGCGCTTGTTGCACAAAAAGCTCACCGCCATGCGCGAGCTCGGCCTCAAGCGCATCAGCGGCTACGGCGGCCTCAACAACCCCCAGCAGACGCCTTACTGGCCCAACCCCGCCGTCATCCGTGCCGCCCAGTTCATGCCGGACAAGTCCATCGACGACGTGCTGCTCGACGCCGCCCGCGAGTTCGTCGGCGCCAACCACGCCCCCGCGCTCGTGGCGTGTTGGGATGCCTTTGACGAGGCGTTGAGCTGGCAGCCGCCCGTCGCGCTTTTCACCGTCGCCTTCTCGTGGCAACGCACCTTCGACCGGCCCTACGTTCCCGACATCGAGGCGATTCCCGCCCAAGAACGCGCTTACTACGAACGCTTCGGCTGCTTTCAATATAACAACCCGAGCCTGAACGATATTGGCAAAGACGTGCTCTTCGATCTCGTCACGCGCGAACAAGGTGGACAAGCGCTCGCCGGCTTCGATCAAAACGTCATTCCCCGCGTCGAAAAACTTCTCGCACGCCTCGCGCAGCTTGAAGCGCAAACCGCCGGCGAACCCAGCGTCCAGGCCGTGTTCAGCGACCTGCTCGATCGCACGCGCGCCTACCGGGCGCTCGTCGGTTCGCTCCGCATGGTGTGCGCGTGGTGCACCCATGTTTACGGCTATATCGAAAGCACCAAAGCAACCGACAAAAAGAAACACGAGCGGGCGCTCCAAACCGCCATCGACGACGAACTCGTCAACACCGCGAACCTCATCGCGCTCCTCGAAGCGAATCGCACGGAAGTCATGATTCTCTCCGCCATCGGCAACAATACGTTCTGTTACGGCGAAGACTTGCCCGATTTATTGCGCGAGAAAATCCGGCTCATGAAAAAATACCGCCACCACCCGCCGCGCATCGACCAGAATATCCTCTGGCGCCCGCTCCCCGGGTCGCAGTGGCCGAAATTCGATTGAGCCGCGAAGCGCGAATACCGCGCCGCTTTTTCAAGCACACGCGCCCGCCCTTCAGCCGATCCCGCCGGCCGCCCTTCGCGGCCGGATCGATGCCATCGTTCACCCGCCGTGCGCCCGGCGGCGAAACTCCGACGGACTCATGCCCATCACCTGCTTGAACGCTTTCGAAAAGTGAAACACATCGCAAAACTCCAGCTCTTCCGCGAGCGCCTTGAACCCGTGGCTGCCGTGGTAAATCGCCGCGCCCGCCCGGTCGATTTTCCGACGCTTTTGAAACTGCCCCGGTGACTGTCCCACGCGCGCGGTGAACTGCTTGCGGAAGTTGTCGTAACTCAAACCCACGGCCGCCGCGACTTCCTGCGGCGTCGCCCAACGGCGCGCCCCCGGACTCCCCAGCAAACGCTGGCTCGCCTCCAGCCAAGTTGCGGTCGCCGGTCCCTCCGTCGCCTCGACCCGCGCCGCCAGCGCATCGCTCAGCAACGCCGAAAATCGGCCCACCGCCCGCAACGCCGCCGCCGGCGTATGGCCTTCCTCCGGCGCCACGATTTCCGCCATTCGCCGCCCCCAGTAATCCACCGGCTCCAACCGCCACACCGGCGGCGCCGCCGCGAGCAACCCCTGCGCCCGCCACAAATCGAACTGCGGCCCGTTGAACACGAAATAGATTTGCTGCCATGACTGTCCCTCCTTCGGCCCGTAAGCGTGCGCCAGCTCCGGCATGATCAGCACCAAATCTCCGCCGCTCAGATCGCACGCATAACCGTTTGCATCGCGGTAGTAGCCGTCCACCTCCAGCAGGTAAACGAGCGCGTAGCTTCCCAAAACTCGCATCGTCTTGGGATCCAGCCCGCGCGCGTCCCGCGCCACACCCGCCAACTGCAGCTCGCCTATGCTCGTCCGAAGCGGCGCTTCCAGCCATGCTTGGCCCAGCGTGGGAGATGTTTCCGGCATCGCGCCCAAAATTTACATGCCAAATCACATTTCAACCATTTTTTCTCCAGCCTTCTGCCTGTATGTTGGAGCCGGTTATTTGTTGTTTCTGCGGGCGGTTGCGACGGTTCCGCGTCGGGCCGCCCGCTTGTTCTCCCCTCTTCAAAATCATGAGCACTGCCACCCTCCCCCAAATCTATTCCTACGGCCACGCGCTCGACATGAGCGACGACAAGTTCGGCCTCCTGCGCGACTCCTCCGATGCCGCCACCGACTTCTTGGAACTCCGCCGGCGGTTTGCCGAAGACGGCTACCTTTACATGAAGGGCTATCTCGACCGCGCCGAAGTGCTCGAAGCCCGCGCCAGCTTGACGGCGCGCCTCGCGGAAGCCGGCGTCCTCGATGAAAATTATCCCGCCATCGAAGGCGTCGCGAAGAAAGACGCCGGTTACGTTTTCAAACCCGAAATCACCAACGGCAACGAGGCCGTGCAACGCCTCCTCTATTCCGGTCGCCTGCTCGATTTTTATCGCCAGTTCTACGGCGAAGACGTCCGCCACTACGATTACACGTGGCTGCGCGCCATCTCGCCCGGCAAGGGGACCAATCCCCATTGCGATCTCCCTTACATGGGCCGCGGCACGCACAAGCACATGACGTGCTGGGTGCCCTACGGCGATGTCTCGTTCGACCTCGGTGGCCTCATGGTGCTCGAAGGTTCCCAGAAGCGCATGGACCTGTTGGAGAACTACGTTTACCGCGACGTCGACGCCTACTGCGAAAACAAGCCCAAGGAAGTGGCCAAAGCGAAGACCGGCGCGTGGTCGTTCACAGGCACGCTGTCCCACAACCCGCCCGCCGTGCGCAACAAGTTCGGCGGCCGCTGGCTTTCGACTGAATATCAGGCCGGCGACTTCATCACCTTCGGCATGTTCCTCGTGCACGCCTCCCTCGACAACCGCACGGAAAACCGTCTGCGCATCTCGAGCGACAGTCGTTTCCAACGCGCCTCGGAGCCCGTCGATGAACGCTGGGTCGGCGCCAACCCGCCCGCCCACGGCGTATCCGGTAAACGCGGTCTGATCTGCTGACGCCGTCGCGCCGCGCGCGCTTTTTTCTCTCGTTGCGTCGGCGAAATGGCGCTCACTCCGCTTCTCCCTCCTTCATGCAGGCGGGGTGCCCTCACCCCGCATTTTTTAGCCCCCCATCATCGTAAGAGCACTCCTCTGGCCGTCTCGCCATCGCGCCGCCGCGCCCACCGCCACGCTCTCGCCGCCAATCCTCCCTTCTTCGCCGCCCATGTCTGCCACCGCTTCCTCGCCCGCCACCTCGGCCTCGACGCCCTCCTCCAGCCGCATGGCGGCGGTCAACGAAATGACGCGGCTTCTGCGGCTGCTCTTCGAGGTGGAGCGGGAATTTCTGCGCACCGTCACCACGCTCATTTATCGCGTCGGCGAGCCGGAGCTGAAATATCTCATTTGTCAGCACGCATGGGAAAGCGCCGGACATGCCCGCTTCCTCCGTGAACGCGGACGCGAACTCACTGGCTTTGGCACGTCCGAAAACGTGCGCGATTCCATCCGCCGCGTCTTCGTCGAAGCCGTCGGCTCCGCGTCCTCGGATGCCCTCGTCTTGACGGCGGGCTTTTATGGCGTCCTCAAGCCCGCGTTGCTCGCCGCGTATCGCCACTATCTCAAAGTCACCGATCACCTCGCTGACTGGCCCTCGAAAAAACTCGTCGAAGAATTCATCGGCGACGAAGAACGCCACCTCGCCGAAATCGCGCCGTTTATCACCGGCATCGAGGCGCGCGCGTGGACCCTCCATCTCACCCAGGCGCTCGACGATCTGGGCGGTTGGCTGGGCCAGGAAACGCGTCTGCCGCTCCCCGCCGGTTTCGTCTGGCAGCAGGAGAAGACGCCCTACGCGCATCCCCTCACCTGCAACCGCGGCAAGTATCCCGTGTGCTCCAGCATCTTCGGCTTTGATCCGACCGAGGATCCGATCGTCCGCCCCTGGCTTACCGATCCGAAGACCGATGCCCGCGTCATCCGCCTGATGGTTTACGTTTGGCTGATGATGGAAATGGATGCCATCGACTACCTCGCCACCGTCTTCATCGAAACGCTATCCGCGCCCTTCGATCTGCACCACGACCTCGCGCGCCACCTCTGGGATGAATCGCGCCATAGCCAGTTCGGTTTCCGGCAACTGCCCAAACTCGGCGTCGACCTGATGACCGTGGAGCAGTCGCTGGAACTCTATAATATTCTCATCCACATGCCGCCGCATGAGCGCTACGCAATGATGACGATGGAGTTCGAAGCCGGCAGTTTTCCGACGAAGGCCGCCGTGATGGACCGCGTGCGCGAGCTCAACGATTTCGAAGCCGACACGCTCCTCGCCTTCGATCGCAACGACGAACAGAACCACGTCCGCTACGGCCACCGGTGGCTGCCGGAGATGATGGCCCTGTTTGGCGAAACGCGTCCCGTCGCGGAATTTGTCAAAGCCACGCAGGAGAAATTCCGCGAGCTCACGAAAGCGCACGGCAACAAAACACCGCACTCGCTCCCGAAAGAAAAGCGGCTCACCGGCGAAAAGATCCTCCGCCTCGCCGGCGTCAGCGCGTGAGCGCCGTCGCGGCGCGCGCAAGGCGTGCCCCAACTCTTCACCGCGGGATGATCCGCATCACCGCCGATTCCGCCGGCACTCCGGGCTACGCGCGAGCGCGGCGCCGCCACACGGCGAAACCGAGTATCGCGGCCCCCGCCATCATCGCATAGGTCGAGGGCTCAGGGATCGCCGAGGCGCCGCTGCCGAGGTTTTGGTAATAGGTATTGTTACCGTCCGCGATGAAGGTGTTATAGTAACCATCGGCCGGCAGTGCACCCATATAGCCGGCGGACGTGGTCGGCGACCCATCATACCGCAGAGATCCCGCGCTCAATGTGAAGACGTCGCCCGCGGTCAAAAGCGTATTAGCCGTATCCGTGGTGGCGTAGAACACCACATCGTCGGGGTGCACCGTGTTAAAATTAAAGTTCGACGCGAAAAAAGTATTGATCGTTTGAGTGCCGTCGCTGCTTCCGGCCCCCGTGCTCGTGTAGGTCGGTGCTACGCCTCCCACCGCTCCTTGCGTGCTGAAAATAGCCGAGCTCGTGGTGACCGATTGAAACACAAAAGTGGGATTTACGGCGCCGATGCCCGTGCTCCCAGTGAGCGTGTAAACAATAGGCGAAGACCAGGAAATCTTCACCTCCGATCCGTGGCCGCCCGTAAATGTCAGATATACTCCCTGCGCCCGCGTTGTAGCGGCGAGTGTGAACGCGATCAGAGCGACGAGCGAGGCGGCGGCCTTGCGACTGCACGGGACGAGAGCGATCATTTTCATAGTGCTGGCTGTTTTCTCCGATTCACCGGGACCATTAACGAGTGGTTGATAATGCAAATAACAGAGGAATGAATCCTCGGAGGTGATTTCACGGTATTTTATTCCCCGCTTCCGCTACCGGAAATCGCCCGTCTGAAGATGTTGCGTTTACGACTGAGTCGAAGACTCGGCGGAAATCACTGACCCTTCGTCCGCCGCAATAGTGCAAGCCGGACATCGGCCGGACTCACGACGCACCACCGGAGGACATACGGCGACGCCGCCAGCAAGCCAGCCCGAGCGCCGCCAATCCCGCCACAGCCGCATAGGTCGCGGGCTCCGGCACGGCGCTCATTGGACCCACCGCGATGCCATAAGGCGAACTGAGGCCGGTGATGGTGGTGAAGCCCGCGAGTGGAGCGCCGGTCAAAGCATCGAAGCCCTTCACCGTGCCATCGTTGCCTGAGACGAACAAATCAGTTCCATATACCATGATACCCTGGGGTCCAGTCAGTCCCGAGACCAACGGGCTTCCTGCGGCCGTTCCATCGGTAGCATTGAATGTCCAGATCGTCCCGTCACCCCCGTTCGCCACGTAGAGAGTGTTCCCCGACACGGCCAAGCCATGGGGAAGATTTAAATTCGCGGTGATCGTCAATGTCGGAGTGTTGCTGAAGGAGCTGATGCTATAGGCTAAAATTTTATTCATACCGGTGCCTGTGGTCGCCTGCGATACGAAGAGCGTATCGCCCGACACGGCCAGACCATACGGATTGGTCGTCCCCGCCGACACGTTCGCGAGCTGATTCCCGCTCAGGTCATATTTGAAAACATTGCCGCTGTTGAAGTCCGTGATAAACATATTGCTGGCCGTCACCGCGACGCCCCACGGATTGTTGAGTCCAGTCATCCCGCCTCCTAAAACGGCCGTAGTGCTGGCGGTCACCCCGCCGGCACCATCAAGTGTGTAGGCGCCGATCGATTTTTCGCTCGCGCCGGACTTGGCGACATAAAGGGTCGATCCCGAGAGGGCGAGCCCCTCGAAGTAAGTGGGCGCGGATCCCGACAGATTCACGAGGGATGAGTTGATGAGTGTGCCATCAATATTGTAGCTGCTGACGCCATTCGCGCCATTCGGGTCGGCCACAAAGATCGTTTGGGCGCGCAATGCCGCCGGGAGGAGCGCGAATAGCGGCAGGACGGATGCTAACAACCAGGAACGGACGGAAACTGTGTTCATAGAGATGAGGCGGGGTTATATGATGTAGGGGTTGGAGGCACTGTCGTCGCCAAACGACCGCGAGGGGCTGGACCGAGCTAATCCCGGATCTGGCCCACCCGCCGCGTCATGCGGTCCGTGTTATTGCCAACCAACGGCGAGTCCATCCGGCGGGGACGAATCGCGGTGCCCGTGTGGCGAATCGCGGGGCTCGGCCACTGGCAGCCTAGGGCTGCAGCCGCAGTGCGCCCAAACGTTCGCGCAACTCGCTCCAGCGATCGCGGCTGGCCGGAACCGGCTCCCGCGCCCCGGCGACATGGAGCAACGTATGCTCGTCACCGTCCCGCTCATAACGCGTCACCTGCGCGAGGTTGACGATCTGGGTGCGGTGCACGCGCATGAAATGCGAACCGGGCAGGATGTCCTCCCACGCCTTCAGGCTCTTCCGCAAAAAGACTTTCGCCCCATCCACGAGTTGCACTTCGGAATAATTGGCGCGCGCGCCGATCAGGCTGATCTGCGCCACCGGCGCAAAGCGCGCGCGCAGGCCCGCCCGCAGATACACGGTGTCGTCGATCGTGAGCGCACGGCGGGGCATCTCTTCGGTCGCCGCATCGTCGGCCGCGGGCGTCAGCGCTTCAAGCCGCCGCAATGTTTCCGCCAGCCGCGCGGGCGCGATCGGCTTCAAGAGGTAGTCGAGCGCATTGATCTCAAACGCACGCAACGCATAGGCGTCATGGGCGGTGGTGAATACAATCCTCGCGCCCGCCCGCACGAGCGGCACCAACGCGAAGGAGTTTCCGCCCACCAATTGGATGTCGAGAAACACGAGGTCGTAGTCCGGGCGCGCCAGCAATTCCCCTGCGGTCCGCAACGTCCCTGCCTCGGCCACCACGACCACCTCCGGATGGGCCGCCAGCCGCGTCCGCAGATCCGCGCGCGCGGCGGCTTCGTCTTCGATGAGGAGCGCTCGGGGCATCGCCAATTTAAATGACCGGCACCGCCCCAAGGTGCAATCTCACCGTGACCCAACCCTCGCCCGGCAACACCTCCAGCGCGTGCGCGTGCGGATAATAGCGCCGGAGCCGCTCCCGCAGATTGTCCAGGCCGATGCCCAGCGACGGCCGCGCGTGCCCTCCCGCGGGGGCCACCCACACACCCGTGTTGCTCACCTCCAGTCGCAATCCGCCATCGTCCGCCCGCGCTGCGACGATGCGCACCCCGACCCGCTCCGCGCTCGTCGCACACCCGTATTTCAACGCGTTCTCCACCAGCGGCAGCAGCAGAAAATGTGGCAGTCGCGCCTCTGCGAGCGCTTCGACTCCGACGATCTCCACCGCCAGCATATCGCCCCACCGCGATTGCTCGATCGCGAGGTAGGCGCTCAGCAACTTTATCTCCGCCCCCAGCGTCGTCCACTCCTGGTCGTTGTCGCGCTGCAGCGTCAACCGGCAGAAATGCGCCAGTTGCTCCACCATCGCCCGCGCCGTCGCCGCTTCCGGGGGAAGCGAGCCGCTGATGGAGGCGAGGGTGTTGAACAGAAAATGTGGGTTGAGCTGGTAACGCAGCACTTCGAGCCGCGCCTTTTCCTCGGCCAGCCGCGCCGCGATCTTTTCCTCCGATTCGAGCCGGTTGAGCCGCGTAAGCTCCCGGTTCTTTTCCGCCAGCTCCCTCGTCCGCTCACCCAGCTCCGCCGTGCGGGCCGTCACGAGCGCTTCGAGTCGCGCCGCATGTCGACGCAGCGTTCGTGTGCGCCACTGCACCACGCCCACCACCATACCAACCGCCGCCATCACGTAGGCCGCGACCGCCCACCCGCTCCACCACCACGGCGGCAACACGGAAAACGTGATCGCCGCCGGCGTGCTCAGCACACCATCGCCATCACGGGCGCGCACCTCGAAACGATACGCGCCCGCCGGCAGCCGTGTGAAGCTTCGCGTGCGTTCGCTGGACCAATCCGACCAACTCCGCTCGAAACCCTCCAAGCGGCTCTGATACCGGACCGCGTCAGCCATTTGGCATCGCATCGCGACATAATCGAACCGCAGCGGCGCATGCGTCGGTGCCAACTCGTCGCCGGCGTGCACACCCGCCGTCGTTAGCACCACGCGGAAGGGCACCGGCGGGGGAAACGCCCGCGCCAGCTCCACCCGCAAAAGCCCCTGTGCCCCGCCGATCCACAAAATCCGGTTTCCTGGCGCGCCTTCCTCCAGCAGACATTCCACCTTGCCGGCACTTTTCCGGACGAGAGCCGGCAGCTGGTGCAACGCCCGCCCGTCCGGCGCCATCAGCTCTATGCCGCTCTCCCTCGCCACCCAGCGCGCGCCACGCACGCTCGGATCCTGCGCCGCGCACGCCACGGGATCCGCGATGCCATGCTCCCCGCCGCCGTTTGGACGATCGTCGATCGGCAAGTTGTCCGCCGCCTCGAACCGGGCCGCCTCGCCCTGGGAATTCATCGGCCGCAAGCGAAACCCATCGTCGCCGCATCTCACATACAGCACGCCGTCGCGCCGCTCCACCCCCGTCACCGCGCCGGCCGCCAGACCGTTGACCGCATCGAACACCGTCACGGCCGACGGCCATTCAAGCCGGAAGGCGCCTTCCGTCGTGCCCAGCCAGAGCCCACCCTCGCGATCGAAAAACACATCGAGCAGTGTTTTCAGCCAGAGCCCGAGCGTCTCGTCGATCGGACCGACATACCGGCCGGCCGCATCGAACCGCATCCCGCCGGAGCCGCTCGCGGAATCAAAAACCACCGCCAGCTCGCCGGTCTCCGCCCGCGCCGCCCGCAGAATGTTCTTCCCGGCCAGCCACCGATTCGCCTCCAACGGCCAGACGCGGATATGACCGTCCACCAGTTCGAAAAACCCATTGTGCTCCGTCAGGAAGCGCAGCGATCCCGCCGGCCCGGCTTCCATCAGCAGGATCACGTTTTCGCGCAACACTGGATCGTCCGCCACCAACTCGAGCCGGTCGCCCGCGATCCGGCATAAGGGCCGGCCCGGCGAGGTGACGTAGGCCACGCCGGCGACGCCGTGCAAATGCGTCGTCCGCGCATACGGAGCCGCGCGGCACGGGATCACGGTGAACGTCGCATCCTGCCAGCGCAGGATCTTTTCGGCGTCCGCGAAATAAACCGCCCGACCCACGGCCAGCACGTCGTGAATCTCGTCGTAGCCAAGTTCGGTCGCCGGCAGGCGATCAGCCAACGAAACAAATTCCGCCCCCGCGCCGGTGCCACGCAACCAGCCGATCACGCCCGCGCCACCGACAAACACCCGGCCGTCGGCGGCGCGCGCGAATCGCCGCGGCGCAGCCGATTCCTCCGGCATCACGATCGGTCGCCATTCCGCCCCGTCGTAAGAACGCAGCACACGACCGCTCGCGAGATACATGAATCCGTCGCGATCCTGCGTCACGGCCTGGTTGGTGTAGCCGATCTTGTCCCGCCCCGGGGAAAACTCCCGGATCAGCGGGTGCCCGAGTTCGTTTTCCGCCGCCCGACCCGTGCCAACCGGCAGCGCGAACCCGCAGACAAGAACCAAGCGGGAAAGGAGGCGGGCGGGACGCACCAAGGGAAGGGCTGCGGGAAGGTCGTAAGTGGGAAAACCTTCCCCGGCGAATAATTTTCGCACGCAGCCCGCGGGGTGCCGTGCGCCCACAAAACATTTCCGCCCGCGATCGCGCTGGCCTTCTCCCGACCTCGCGCCCGCCGTTGGTGCCTCGATCGCGCATTGCGCGCCACGGGCTTGCCGTCATCCTCCCGCGTATGCGGCGCTCGCTGCTCATTCTTGGACTCGTCTGCGCCCTGCCGTCGGCCTGGGGCGGCCCTCCCGCGCTGGGCGAGAATTTTACCCTCGCGGACCCCGTCCTCCCGATGGTGTGGATCGCCCCCGGCACGTTTTTGTTAAGCGATCCGGTCGGCGCCAATGACGACACGCAAGTCACGCTCACCCGCGGTTACTGGATCGGGCGCACCGAGGTCACCCAGGCGCAGTGGCAGACCGTGATCCTGCACCACCCGTGGCTCAAAAACATCTCGCTCCCCAGTTACTTCAGCGGAGCGTCGCGGCCCGTCGAACAGGTCTCGTGGGATATGGCCATGGAATTTTGCGCCACCCTCAACGCCCTCGAACGCGCCGCCGGTCGGTTGCCGCAAGGTTACACCTACACGTTGCCGACCGAAGCGCAGTGGGAATACGCCGCTCGCGCCGGCACAACTGGCAAATATCCCGGTGAACTCGATGCGATCGCCTGGTATGACCGCAACAGCGGCGGAGTGACGCATCCCGTCGCGCAAAAGCAGCCCAACGCGTGGGGCCTCTACGATGTGATCGGCAACGTCTACGAATGGTGCTGGGATTGGTATGCCCCCTACCCGGGCGGCCGGGTGCGCGATCCCATCGGGCCGGCCATCGGCGGACACCGCATTATGCGCGGAGGCAACTGCGACGCCGCCGCCGGCTGGTGCTGGGTCGCCCAACGTCCGCGCTGGCCCAACTATCTCAAGACTCGCAGCCTCGGCTTTCGTCTCGCCCTCGCGCCGGCACGTCCCGCGGCTTCGCCGCCTTGACGCCGCCCATGCTTCGCGCCCGCGTCTCCGCGTGGCTCCGACTGATGTGATTGTTCAACGGCTTCGCCGCTTGAAATAGCCATACGGGCTTTGTTTTCTGAACAACTTTCGTTCACTGACACCGCATGCTTTCGAATTCCCTGCGCCTCCTCGCGATCTTTGTCGCCCTCTCTTTCAGCGTTCATGCTGCGAATCCCGCGAGCGAACCCACCACGGCGTCCGCCGGCGATGTGCGCGCGGAAGGTCTTCTGGCCGTCACCACAGAGTCACTTTCGGCCGACGAAGCCGCCCACGCGGTGCAGGCTGCCCCCAAGACCGAGGTGCCCGGCCTCACCGGCGTGGCCGCCGGGCTCACCCCCCTCGCTTCTCTCACGCGGGAAAACCCGTCCGCCAGCGAGTATCACGACGATACCTGGCTGCTCGCTCACGATGCCGCCGGCGCGCAGTCGTGGCTTCGCTATGTGCCCGGCACAGGCTGGGAAAAACGAACGCCTCCCCCCGCTCCCCTGCATCCTCCCTTGGTTCCCGCCGGTCAGGCCTTCTTGCTGGGCATCGCCACCGTCCCCGGCTCCGCCACCCTCTACACTTATAACGTCATCACCAACGTCTGGGCCCAAGTCGGCGTCGCCTCCATCGCCGGCACGCCGACCGACGTCCGCCCCGCGACGGAAGGTTATGTCGTCACCACCCGCACGGATGACGGCGCGATCCACCACGAACTGATCGCCATCGCCGCGACGAAACGCCTGCTCAGTTGGATCGATTGGCTCATCATCATCGTCTACCTGGTCTTCACCGCGGGCATCGGATTTTATTTCTACAAAAAGGAGAAAAAACAGAGCAACGCCGACTTCTTCCTCGGCGGGCGTAACATCCCTTGGTGGGCCGCTGGCGTCAGCCTTTACGCCACCGGCACCAGTGCCATCAGCTACATCGCCACCCCGGCGAAATCCTTCGCGACCAACTGGCTCTACCTGGCCGCCAATGTCACCGGCATGATCGGCACGATCGTCGTGGCCATCTGGATCGTGCCGCTGCTGCGCCGGCTCAGCCTGATGTCCGTCTATCACTACCTGGAAATGCGTTTCCATCCCAACATCCGCGTGTTGGCCAGCGCCCTCAACATTCTCATGCAGCTCGGCGGCCGCATGAGCGTCGTCCTTTTCCTGCCCGCTCTGGCGATGTCCGCCGTCACCGGCATCAACGTCACTTACAGCATTCTGGCGATGGGACTCGTGACCATTGTTTACACCGTGCTGGGCGGCATGAAGGCCGTCATCTGGACCGATTTCATCCAAGTGATCGTCATGCTCGGCGGCGCGTTCGTCGCCATCGGTTATGTCATCTTCCATCTCGACCATGGGGCGGCGGATTTCTTCCGCATCGCTTGGGACGACAGCAAATTCCGCACCTTCGATTGGAGCTTTAACGTCACCCACGCCACCGTCTGGGGATTCCTGTTCATGGCCATCGTCGGCATCATGGCGATTCCTCAAGATCAGGTGATGATGCAACGCATCCTCTCCACCAAGTCCGACAAGGAAGCCGGCTGGTCCGTCTGGACTCTCGCCGCCATCGTGGTGCCCGGCAACCTCGTGTTCTACGGCATCGGCACCGCTCTCTACGTATTTTACAAGCAGCACCCCGCCTCGCTCAACCCGATGCTCAACGTGGACTCGGTGTTTCCCCAGTTCATCGCCGGCCAGCTTCCGGTGGGCGTCACAGGCTTGATCATCGCCGGCATTTTCGCCGCGTCCATGTCCACGCTTTCCAGCTGCATGAACAGCGTGGCCACCCTCGTCTCCGTCGATTTTTACGAGCGCTACGCCAAAGCGCCTTCGCAGGCCAAAAGCGTGAAGCTCGCCGAGATCATCACTGTCCTCGCCGGCCTCATCGGCATCGGCGCCGCCCTCCTCCTCGCGGCCGTGAACATGAAGTCGGCGCTCGACACCTGGTTCACCCTCGCCGGCCTGCTCGGCGGCGGTTTTGCGGGCTGCTACACCCTCGGCCTCTTCACGAAACGCACCAACTGGCAGGGCGCGTTCATCGGCGTCGGCGCCAGCATCGTGCTCACGTTTGCGGCCTGGACCGTCAACCTCGTGCACCCTTTCTTCTATCTCCCGTTCGCCATCCTGACCTGCATCGTCGTCGGCTACCTCGCGAGCTTCTGCTTCCCGCGGCCCAGCCAGTCGCTGCTCGGCCTCACGATCTTCACGCCGCGCCAGACGCCCATCGTGCCGGGCGATGCTTAAACACCTTCGTATGAAAAAAACTTACCACGCCGTCCTCGTCGGCACTGGCGGCATCGGCGCCGCCCATGTGAACGCCGTCAACGCCACCGCCGGCCGCGTGAAGCTCGTCGCCGCCTGCGATATCGACGCCGGCCGCGCGCGCGCGTTTTGCGACCAGCACCAGATTCCCGGCGCGCACACCGATTACGCCACGATGCTCAAGGAGACCAAGCCCGACATCGTGCTCATCGCCGCCCCGCCCGGCCTGCACGCCGGCATGAGCATCGCCGCCATGGAAAGCGGCGCCTGGGTGCTCTGCGAAAAACCGCTCTGCGCCTCGCTCGCTGAGCTCGATCAGATCCAGACCGCGGAGAACGCCACCGGACGCTACACCTCGTGCGTCTTTCAGATGCGCTTCGCCACCTCGAACCAACACATCCGCCGGCTCCTCAACGACGGCGTCTTCGGCCGCCCCCTGCTCGCGTTGTGCAACACCGTCTGGTTTCGCGACGCCGCCTATTACGCCGTGCCATGGCGCGGCAAATGGTCCACCGAGCTGGGTGGCCCCACGATGAGCCAGGGCATCCACACGATGGATCACCTCCTCCACCTCTTCGGCGAATGGTCGGAAGTGCGGGCCGTCGTCGATACGTTGCACCACAAAATCGAGGTCGAGGACCTCTCCATGGCCCACGTGAAATTCGCCAACGGCGCCCGCGCGGCGATCGTCAACAGCACCGTCTGCCCCCGCCAGGAAACCTACCTCCGCCTCGACTGCGTCGATGCCACCATCGAGCTCACCCACCTCTACGCCTACACTCGCGAAAACTGGAAAATGACGCCCGCCGCGCCGGAGAAATCCGCCGCCATGCAGGCCGCGTGGGATGCGTTTCCCACGCCCGATGTCGGTTCCACGCACGGCGCGCAAC
Organism: Horticoccus luteus; assembly: GCF_019464535.1. Lineage (GTDB taxonomy): Bacteria > Verrucomicrobiota > Verrucomicrobiia > Opitutales > Opitutaceae > Horticoccus > Horticoccus luteus. The sequence goes on from NZ_CP080507.1 coordinate 3,839,650, forward strand.
TCAACGAAATCGTCGGTCACATGGATGCCGGCACCCGCCCGCTGACCAGCGGCGACGAAGCCCGCCGCACGCTCGAATTCCTGACCGCCATCTACAAGTCCGCGTTCACCAACCAACCCGTCACGCGCGGCTCCATCCGCCCCGGCGATCCCTTTTACACCGCCTTGCACGGCGGCATGGCCCCCGCCCGCTCCAAAGGCTGAGCCCTCCAGCCTCCCCGCCAGACCCGTTCCCGCCATGCGACCTGCTACCGCCGAACCCCTGGAGCAGCCCACGCTGCTCTCCTACCTGTGGAGCACCCGCCACCGATTGTGGAAGGGCGTGGGCATCGCCCTCCTGCGCAGTCTCGCCGCCGCGCCGTGTACGCTGATTTTTCAGCAGATCGTCGACAAGCCGCTGCACGATAAAAACATTCCCGGCATCCTCTGGTTCGCCGCGATCTTTATCGCCTGCATGCTGCTCCATTACCTGTTCTCCGTCTGGGGCGCCAACGAGATCGCGAAGACGATGGCGCAACTGATGATCGGGATGCGCAGCCGCATTTTCTTCCGCCTCCAATTCCTCAGCTTCAGCTATCTCGACGGACAAAAAACCGGCCGCCTCCTCTCGAAATACGCCTTCGATACGCAGAAGGTCGAGTCGCTGCTCTACGCCGTGCTGAACCAGCTGCTGCCCAATCTCCTGATGGGCCTCTTCATCTTTGCCACCCTCGCGTGGATGAACTGGCAACTGATGCTCATTCTGCTGCTCGCCCTGCCGATCTACGTCGTCGCCAAATATTACTTTTTCAGCCGCATCAAACGCGTCAACACCGAGGCCCGGCTCGCTCAGGAAAAGCTCACCGGCACCGCCTCCGAATACATCTCCGCCCTGCGGCTCGTGCGCAGTTTCGGGGAGGAGCAGCAGGCCGAGCGCGTGCTCGATGTTTCCAGCGAATCGTTCGCCCGCTCCCGCGTCGACCAGTCCTACGTCAACGCCCTCTTCGGCACCTACGTTTACGTCGGCATGCAGGTGCTCTCGCTCATCATCGTGGCGGCAGGTGCGATCTTCGTCATCCACGGCCACCTCTCGATCGGCACGCTCTTCGCGTTCATCGCCGGCTTCGGCTACATCCTCGGCCCGATCCACATGTTCATCGGCTTGAGCGAACCCTATTTCGCCGCCGCCGAAGGCTACTTCAGCATCAAGGAGCTCATCGATTCCCGCTACGTCGAAGACTGGCACGGCAAGCGGCGCGAGCAACGCATCCGCGGCGATATCGTTTACGAGAACGTCTCCTTTTCCTATCCGAGCGCCCCCGAAAAGCGCGTCATCAGCAACTTCAACCTCACCATCCAGCCCGGCGAAAACATCGCCTTCGTCGGACCTTCCGGCTCCGGCAAGAGCACCCTCGCCAACCTCCTGCTCGGCCTCTACGCGCCCACCGAAGGCCGCATCCTCATCGACGGCGTGCCACAGGCCGATTGGGACATGCGCTGGATGCGCCGCCAGATGGCCGTCGTCATGCAGGACAGCATCCTGCTCTCCGGCTCCATCACCGATAACATCCGCTTCGCGCGCACCGACGCCACCGACGCCGAGATTCGCGAGGCCGCCCGCCTCGCCAACGCCGAGGAATTCATCCTCCGCATGCCCGAAGGCTTCCAGACCGCCGTCGGCGAACGCGGCGTCTCGCTCTCCGGCGGCCAGCGCCAGCGGATCGCCATCGCCCGCTCCATCCTCCGCAACCCGCCCGTCCTCATCCTCGACGAGGCGACCTCCGCACTCGATTACCAAAGCGAGAAACTCATCCAGGAAGCGCTCGACCGCCTCGCCGCCGGCCGCACCGTGATCACGATCGCCCACCGCCTCAGCACGATCAAAACCGCCGACCGCATCATCGTCCTCAAGGACGGCGAAGTGATCGAGCAGGGCAATTTCAAGTCGCTCGTCGCCCAAGGCGGCGTGTTCGCCGAACTTATTGCCTCGCAATCCACCGGCTCGGAATTCCTCGAAACCTGAGGCAGTCCCATGGCACGAAAAAATTGCCTTCGTGTCTCCCTGCGTTCCTCGTTACCGCAACCACCCTGTCCATGAAACGCTATCTCCTCCTCTTCCTCCTGGCCGCCGGCGTCGTCTCCGCGCAGACGCCGCTCTTTCCCGGCCTCAAGTCGATCATGACCGCCGAGGAATACGAGCGTTCGGGCCTCGCGCAGCTCACCCCCGAACAACTCTCGTTCATCGATGCCGCCATCATGCGCCACATCACCGAGCAGACCAGCGTCGGCGCCATGGCCAATCCCCGCAACGCCGACAACATCGGCCTCGACCAGAAGTCCCACTACGGACTGCCCGACCTCGGCGATGACTGGCGCGGCGCCCCCTCGCTCAAGGCGAAGTGCACCGGCTGGGTCGGCGGCAACAGCTTCAAACTCGATAACGGCCAGGTCTGGGAAGGCACCGAGCCGATTCCTTACGAACTCGTTAATCGCAACATCGAGATCCAACCGCGGCCAGGTGGCGCCTACGCCCTCATCGTCGAAGGCAAAAACACCACCATCCGCATCCGCCGGTTGAAGTAAGCCGCGCGCCCCCGCGCCGTTTTACTCCCCGGCTTCGGCCCGGCGCTCCGCCGTCCCGGCTTTCTCGCATGCTACGCCTCGCCAATTCCGACCTCACGGTCGAGTTGCTCGACCCCGCCTCCGCGGCCGATACGGCGCGCCAAGGCCCCCGCTTCTGCTGGGGCGGCTACATCTGGCAGATTCGCGATGCGGCGGGCGCGCCCCTCCTCGCCGGCCCCGAATGGCCTTTGCCCGATCCCATCGCGTTCAACGGCCAGGGCCTGCCAGAATCCTTCCGTCACGCCGAGCTCGCCACCGGTCGACCGCTTCTTCTTGAAGACGGCCGGGGGTTCATCATCGGCGTCGGCGATGTCGCGCCCGGTCCCGACGGCCTCGCCCTCACCGCACCCGCACGCTGGGCGATTACCCCCCTGCCCCACGCCATCGAGTTTTGCACCGCCCAGCAAAATGCCCGCCACGCCTGCTCGCTCACCCGCCACATCGCGCTCGCGGGCCGCGTCGTCACGTCTCTCACCCGCGTGGTCAACCACGGCACCCAGCCCATGCCGCTGCACTGGTTTGCGCACCCCTTTTTCGCGCTGACCGATCGCCTCCTCACAGCCGACCTTCCGTCCTCGTGGGGCATGGCCGACAACATCGGCTACGCGCTCGATGCGCAACACCGCCTCACGTTCAAACGCCGTTTCCTGCACAAAGACGACGGCCATTTCGAATACCTCCGCATCGGCGCCGAACCCCTTCACGTGCGCCTCTCGCACCCCCACCTCGCGTGGCTGGATTTTTCGACCGACTTCGTGCCCGACCTCTGCCCCGTCTGGGGCAACAGCAACACGTGGTCGATCGAGCCCTACATCACGACGGAACTCGCGCCCGGGGCCGCCCGGCAGTGGACGCTCCGCTACGAATTCGGCCCCGCCGCCTGAAGCGCCGCGGAGCCGGCTAACGCGCGCGGCCGCGCGCGCTCACTTCTTCGTCCGCGCCCCGTCGGATGCCGCGCTGCTTTCCGGCCCATGGTTTTCTCCCGCCGCACGGCGTTCGCCGGACGCGCCGCTCTTCTCTTCGCGCGCCCGCGGCGAGGCCGGTGTTTCCGGCACGACCATCGCTTCGCCCAACTCCACGTGACCGGTGCGCACCGGCGCTTTCACCCACACCGGCCGCGATGACTCCCGTCCAAATTGAGGAGCGCCACTTTCGACGAGCGCCTGGACGACATCGCTGATCTCCACGCCCTGCGCCGGCGTGCTCATGCGCGCCTGCCAGAGCTCCGTTTTCGTTTTCTTGCGCGCATCCGCATAGTCGTAAGCCGTCACGATGACGAAGAAACGATCCTGCGCCGCCGCATCGAGCACGCGCTGCCGTTCGATGCTCATCTGCAGATTATGCACCTCGCTCGCGCCCACCAGCGTCAGCATTTCCTGGGCGTTGAGCAGCACCGGATCGGGCGCGTCCGGATCATCGCTCATATCCTCGCTGTCCGCCGCGACCGCGCCCCAATAAAACACCAGCAGCAACGTCGGCGGCGGCGTCTTCGCGGTCGCCACGCGATAACCCTGCTGCGCGAGCGCCCGCACGAGTGGATGGGTCAACAACGCCTCCGCGGGCGGCTTCTCCCCGGGCTCCACCGCATCATCCGTCCGCCAGTTCGCCAGCAACGGGAAATAATACGCCGGCCGCTCCGGCGTGGGCCGCGCCAACCTCCGCCCGGCCTCGGTCACGGAGCCGTTGACGTTGATTTCGCATCGCCGCTCGCGCGCGCCCAGGCCCGTGGCAGTGAAAACGCTCAACCAAAAATAAATCGACCGGCGCATGGCTCGCCTCCAGCACGACCGGTCGCGCGCCCGACACAAGCGCCCGCCGCACCGTAAAATTACCCTCTAGCCAAACGCGCCGGCGCACTTCGCCACCCTTCGCAAACCATCGCTCCGCGCCTCCACCGCCGGCACCGCGTGCCTCGCCGCGGTCACTTCTTCGCGCCGGTCGCCGCAGGCAACGCAGTCGACGGGGGAGCTTTTTCCGGCACCTCGATTACCTCGCCAAATTCCACGCGGCCCTCGCGCACCGGCGCCTCCGCCCAGACCGGGCGCTTCGTTTCCCGCCCGAAATACGGCGCCCCGCTGTCCACCAACGCCTGCACCACATCGGTCATCACCACGCCTCGTGACGGCGTGCTGATCCGCGCCCGCCAAAGCAGCGTCTTTTTCTTCTTCACCGCGTCCGCATAGTCGAAGGCCGACACCAGCACAAAATAGCGGTCCTCCTCCGCCGCCTGCATCACCGCATCGCGTTCGAAGTTGAGATCCAGTGCGCCAAACGTATTTCCGCCCACCAGCGCCAGCATCTGCGCCTGGTTGCGTACCTGCTTCTGCGGTTCTCCGTCTTCATCCTCCGTCTCGTCCTCGTCCACGTTCAGCGCTCCCCAATGGAAAACCAGCAGCAACGTGGGCGCGGGCGTTCCCGGTCCCATGACAAGATAACCTTGCCGGGCGAGCGCGCGTGCGAGCGGCTTGACCAGCGCCTCGCGTCGCGGTGCTTTCTCTCCCGCCTCCACCGGGCCTTCCTCCCGCCAGCCCGCCAGCAACGGAACGTAAAACACCGGCTTCGCCTTCGTCGGCGGCGTGACCTTCCTCCCCGCTTCGGTGACGGAGACGTTGACGTTCACCTCGCAGGTTTTCGGTGCGGCCACCACGCCGGCGGCGAGCATCGACGCGAAACACGACGCAATGAAAGAGCGCACCGCGCGATGACGCACCAAGCCGCCGCTCGTTTCAAGCTCACGCCGCACTGCCTATTTTTGCGCCGTATCGCACCGCCTCCGCGCCTTCTCCGCCCGGTATGAAAATAGCTTTGCCGTCCGGCCGCGGCGCCCACGCGCTCTCCGTCCGCTCGCCAAACTAAAAATCGCCGGCGCCCGTTTGCACGAACGCCAGCGACGAAATCCAAACTCGCGCGTGAGCCCGCTCAGCCTTCGCCCAGCAGCTTCAGCGGCATCACAAAGCGCCGGCCAGAATCGTGCGCCTTGCGCACATCGCCCTTGAAACGCCACTCGCGAAATGCGCTCACCAACTGGCGCTTCACAATCGGGTCATGCACCGCCTGCACGCGGATATTCTGCGGCTGACCCGCCTGATCGAGCGAGAATTCCACTTTGACCGTGGAGTCGGCGCAGGCCAGCGGCAGGCCCGTCGGCGGCACTACCTTGGCCGGCGTGACATGCAATGGCCCGCGCGCATCCTGACGGGCCGCCGGCGTTGCTGGATTGGCGAAAGCGGAGGCGGACACGAAAACACCGGCGAGCGCGGCGGAGAGGAGGGAGGACTTTTTCATAATGAGGTTTCCGCAAAGCGGAGATGGATGAGGTTGAAGAGCAGTCCTGATTTCCGGATCATCCGGATTTATCGCGAACTGTGCGGCCTGCTTTGCAACGCGCGTGCCAACACCCCTCGCGCCGTGCTTTCCCGCGCTCCTCCAGCGAGATAAAAAATCAGGATGCTTTCCTCGCTGCTCGCCGCTGACTCGGAATTGAAATCCGGTCTTCCCAGCCGTGGGAAAGTTGTAAGCGTCGCTTCGGGTGCCTCGTAGATACGCGACATACGAAGTGATAGTCTGCCGGAATGGCGATAACTACGACGGGAGCTGCAGCCTAGACCGCGGTGATCGAGACCGGGGAGCAGCGCGATGCGTTGGGCCGGCGGAGCGGCGCGCGGAGTTGTTGGCGGCGTATCGGTCGAGGAGGACAGTCCATCGACGACGTGCTGCTCGACGCCGCCCGCGAGTTTGTCGACGCCAGCCACGCCCCCGCGCTCGTGGCGTGTTGGGATGCCTTTGACGAGGCCTTGATCTGGCAGCCGCCCGTCGCGCTTTTCACCGTCGCCTTCTCCTGGCAACGCACCCTCGAGCGGCCCTAGGGAATCGGTTCGATCCGGTGATAGGTGACAAACTGTCCGGAGTGATGGGTGACACTTTTGATAGAGGATAATGAGTTGTTGTAGCGAGAGGTTTGTAGGTTTGGGCGGAAGATATATTAAGGGAGGGGTGCAGGGGAGGGAGCTTGCTCCCTCCCCGCTCTGACGGCCGCCGCAGGCGGTTGGAGGGGATGAGGCGCGGGCCGCGCCGGTTTGACGTAGGCGGTGGGGTGAAAGCGACCGCCCTCGGCGTCGTAGGCGAGATGGCCCAGATGTACGTTGGCAAAATACACTTCGGTCTGGCCCGTGTCGCTGTGTTCCAAGCCGACCCGCTTGCCGGCAAACGCGTCGCCCATGTAGTAGTTGCGACCTTCGTGCGCGACATGGCCGGAGTCGGAGACGACTTTGACTTGTTGGTGGGCCGGATAGACCAGAGGTTTGTCGTTCTCGCCCAGTCGCCGGGCGCTGGGGCGGTAAAACTCGGCGGGCGGGCGCCAGGCCCGCCGATCTTCGCCTGTGCTCTTACGGAGAACAAACAAAGACCATAACGCGCCGTCACCGGTGCTCCGATCAGCGCCCACCGACTGCCTCGACGCTCCGTTACATCGCGCCTGCTCGCCAGCGTTTGCCGCTCGCGTCAGCGCCACCGATTCCCACACTCGCGGTCGTGACCAAGCTCTGCATTTTCGGCGGCACAACCGTAGTCGGCTACGCCGCTTGGTATCTCGGCGACGCGCTCGGCATGAGCTTCTTCGGCTCCTTCATGCTGAGCGGGGTCGGCAGCATCCTCGGCGTTTATCTCGGCTGGAAACTTGCGCAACGCCTGGAGCAATAGCCGCCGGTCGTTCAACCATTGCCCGCCAGCCCCGAGGTCCGCGTGTCGCGTTCCTCTTCCTGCGCCCGTGAGTCGGCCTGCTGTTCTTGCGGCGCCGGGCGATTGAGGGGCGGTTTGGGCAACGCCTTCGGGTCGGCGCTGGCGGCATCGACCATTTCGGCCAGCTCCGCCGCATCCTCGGCTCCGCCCGCGTGCGGTGCGCCGCCCGGCCGCCCTTCGTTCGCCAGACCAACGTCCCCCGATTGACGCGCGTCGGGCGACGCGGGAGTAGTTTCCTTAGGCTTCGAGCGTGGTTCGTTCATGCGCGCCGTTGACCGGTATTGCCGCCGCCGGTTCATCCGACACCGCCCGCACGTTTTCCTATCGCCTCACGTCGTCTCGTTCGCCAACACGAATTCCGCATGTCCTCCTCCCCTTCCCCCACCCCCTGGAAACGCGCCGACACCACTTGGTTTCGCGACTGCCGCTGGGGCCTCTTCGTCCACTACCTCGCCGATTCCGCGAGCAACCTGCAACCCATCGCGCTCTCCACCGACGACTGGAACCGCCGCATCGATGCCTTCGACGTCGATGGCCTCGCGCAACAACTCTCCGACGCGCGCGTGCCCTACTTCGTTATCACGCTCGGCCAGAACTCCGGCTTCTACCTCTCGCCCAACGCCACCTACGACGCCATTGTCGGTCGTCAACCGAGCCGCTGCTCGCAACGCGACCTCATCGCCGATCTCTCCCGCGCGCTCGCGCCGCGCGGCATCCGCCTGCTCGCTTACCTGCCCGGCACCGCCCCGCGCACCGACGAGCTGGCGAAGACCAAGCTCGAAGGCACGCCCGATGCCCGCAGCACGGAGCTGTTGCGCAACTGGGAAGCAGTCGTTCGCGAGTGGTCGCTGCGCTGGGGCTCGCGCCTCAGTGGCTGGTGGATCGACGGGCCTTACGATCAGGCCCCTTACCAACATCCCGACGCGCCGAACTACCGCAGCTTCGCCGAAGCTCTGAAGGCCGGCAATCCCGACGCCATCGTCACCTTCAACAACGGCCTGCGCACGCCCATCTATTCGAGCACCGAGTTCGAGGATTACACCGCCGGCGAAATCGAACGCGACCTCAGCGTGGCGCCCGGCTGCCTCCCCGATTACTCGCGCCTGCGCAATTACGAACGCTACCTCGATGGCGCCCAGCTCCACGCGCTCACAATCATGGGCGAATGGTGGGGCACCGGCCCCGTGCGCTTCCCCGACGAACTCACGATCGGCTATACGAAATTCATCAACAGCAAGGGCGGCGTCGTTTCGTGGGATGCGCCGCTCACGGTCCGCGGCCATCTCGATCCCGCCTTCCAACCGCACATCGCCGCCCTCGGCCGCGCCATCGCTCAAGATAAAGCGAACGCCAACGCCTGATCCGCACCGCCCGTCGGCGACGAACGGCCTTGTCGCCGCCACGCAGCGCAGGTGGACCTTGCGCTCCGCGCGCGGTGGTTGGCCGAGCCGCGCGCCGCGCGAGCAGCGCGCACCGCGCAGCCCACCGGTCAATCCGTGACGCCAGCCTCGATAGCCTTTCCTCAATGATCCTCGACTACGGTTTCGCCTCCGACGTCGCGAGCCGCTCGTTTCGCCTCACCGCCAACGGCGCGCCGGTGAAGGTGGCGGAGACGCCGCCGATGAGCGCCGCCGAACGCGCGCAACTCTGCGCGCACTACCGCACGCTGCCGTCGTATTGCCATATTTACGACGAGGCCGGGATGCACCTCCACGTCGCGCATGTAGGCGCGGCGGGCGACGTCGAACTCACCGTCGAAACCGAGCACGAGATTCGCGCGTTCAACGTGCTGCCGCACCGGCGCGGCGGCGCCCGTCGCTGCACGGGACGCCGCCTCACTTTCACAAGCGGCATCGACGCCCCGCGCTATTTCATCGTCCGCGTCGACGCGTTGCCGCCGCTCATGATCGTGATCGACGATCCCGTTCTCGACGCCTGTCCGGCCGATCCATCCTCGGTCGTCGACGCGACGTCCTTCCTCACCTCAACGTGCGCGACCAGCGACCGTTTGCCCCAAGGCCCGGAGAGCGCACGCATCCCGCGCGCTGCCGTCGACGTCCCGCCCAAGTCGTCCGCGCATGTCACGTCGTCCATTGATCACACGGCCGATCTGCAGCGCGCCCTCGCCGCCGTCGACGGCACGGGTCGCACCCTCGTTGTGCCGCCGGGCGTTTACACCATCTCGCAACTTCACCTGCGCGGCGCCCGCGACTTTCGCCTCCATCTCGCCGCCGGATGCCTGATCAAAGTCCGCCCCAGCGCGCCCGGCGCCAACGAGCACCGCCATGGTCTCTGGCTGGAAAACTGCGAACGCGTTTCCATCACCGGCCTCGGCTGCATCGATCACCAAGCCTACGAACATTTCGCCGTCGCGGGAAACGACTACCAGCACGGCCTGGTCGATTACTACACGGCCAACGACCTCGCGCCGTGGATCACGCAATCCCCCCTCTTCATCACCGGCTCGCGCCACATCGCAATCACCGGCGTCACCCTTCGCAACGGCCGCAACTTCAACCTCAATTGCCGCAACTGCGACGACGTGCAAATCCGGCACGTCAAAATCCTCACGCCGCCCGCCTGCACGCCCGAATACGCCGACGGCATCAACACCGGAAGCTGCCAGCGTGTGCTCATCGAGGATTGTCTGGTCGCCGCCAACGACGACGCGTTTGCCTCCGGCCACTACTTCTCATCCTACGATCGCCGCCCTGCCTCCCATCACGTCGTCCGCCGCCTCCTCGGCTGGAATCTCCGCGGCAGCGGCGTGCGCCTCGGATTTTACGCCGCGCACGATCAAGGCGACTTCGTCTTCGACCAGTGCGACTTCGTCGGCCAGGCCCACACCTCCGTGCTGGTTCACGCCTTGCAACGTCGCCCGGACGGTTCGCCGGCCCGCTACGGCACGATCCGCTTTGAAAACTGCTGCTTCGATGCGGCCCACCTGCACACGTTGCTCAGCATCGAAGGCGCGACGATCGAGCGCCTGGAATTTTGCCGCGTCGCTTTCGACGACGCGCCAGCCTCCCTCGCGGTCGACCTGGCCGGTGCGCCGGACCATCCTATCGCGGCGCTGCTTTTCGCGGACGTGACCGTAAACGGCCGTCTCGTTCGCTCCCCCGCCGATCTCCCCGGCCGCATCGCGCACGTCGCCCGCGTGGAATTTCGCTGACTCCTCGACACGCCGCGCAAGAGCCCGGCGCGACGCGCTGCTCCCCAGCGGGGTTGATCAATTCACGCCGGCGGCCGGATGCGCGCGATCGAGCGTGTCGTCGCTCCGCGGCGCATACGGCTCGATCGCCGCCCGCAATTCCGCGAGCTTTGCCGGCTTGGCGATGAAGCCGTTCATCCCCGCCTCCACGCAACGATTGCGCTCCTCCACGAGTGCCGCCGCGGTCAACGCCACGACCGGCAACACCGAGGCGCGCCGCCGCTGCTCGTCGGGCTCCGTCGCCCACGCGCGCAGCCGCCGCGTGGTTTCCCAACCGTCGAGTTTCGGCATGTGGCAATCCATCAGCACCACATTCGGCAACGCCCCTCCCACCAACGCCGCGAGCGCTTCCTCTCCATTTTGCGCGAGTGTATAGCGGCAGCCGAGCGTCATGAGCTGCGCCGCGAGGATGCGTTGATTCACCAGATTGTCCTCCACGATCAGCACATCCAGATTGAGATCGCCGCCGGGTGTTTCCGCGACGATCTCCTTTTCTGCTTCGGCCGCGCGCGGAAACGTGAGCGTGAAGAAAAACGCCGAGCCGCGTCCCGGCGTGCTTTCGACTTCCAGCGCTCCGTGCATCAAACGCACCAGATGCCCGCTGATCGCGAGCCCCAGACCGCTGCCGCCGAAGCGCCGCGTGGTCGACGTATCCGCCTGCATGAAGCGCTCGAACAGTCGCGCGAGCGTCCCTTTGTCCATGCCGATCCCGGTGTCGCGCACTTCGAAGCGCACTCGCAACGGTTGCCCCGGCTCGTCGGCGCCTTCGATGCTCACCGTCATCCGCACTTCGCCGCCGGGCGGGGTGAATTTCACGGCGTTCGACAACAAATTGAGCAACACCTGCCGCAAGCGGTAGCTGTCGCCGACGACCGGTCCCGCCAACGCTTTCGCCACCGCCAGGCTCAGTTGCACGCCCCCGTTCACGGCGTTGCTCTGCACGAGCGCCACGGTGTCGGTGATCAAGGTATCGAGCACAAACGCCCGCTGCTCCAGCTCCAGCTGGCCCGCCTCGATCTTCGAGAAATCCAGGATATCCCCGATCAATCGCACGAGATGGTCGCTGGAATCCACGATCATCCTCACCTGATCCGCCGCTCCTTCGACGAGATCCTTCCGCTGGTGCAGCAAATCCGCCGACGCCACGATGCCGTTCAGCGGCGTGCGAATCTCATGGCTCATGTTGGCCAGGAATTCGCTCTTCGCCCGCGTCGATTCCTCCGCCCGCCGCGTCGCCTCCTCCAGCTCGTGCGTGCGCGCCGACACGAGGCGTTCGAGATTCGCGTTCAACGCCCGCGTCTCCCGCAGCGCCTGCTCACTCCGCGCCTGCGCCGCCTCCACAATGCGCATGAGGGCGAGCCCCAGGCACAACATGCCGACGAGCGCCGCCAACCCATCGCGCAGCACCATGTCCGCCGCGAACCGCAGGGATCCGGCGATCGGATCCGCCGCCAGGCCGTGCGCGTAGAGCCAGCCCAGCCCCACGGCGCCCGCCGCAAACAACACCAACGCCAGCGACCGCCGCGCAAAGACCAGCGTGAAGAGCAAAAACGTCGTGTCGGAGATCACGAGTTGCATCGCCGCGCTCACGGGCTGGCCAAACGGCGCGTGAAATAAAAAGAGCGCCGCATGCGTCGGCACCAGAAACGCCAATGCCAGCCAATCGCCCGCGCGCTGCAGCTTGCCTCTCCACAACAAGGTCAGCGCTCCCACCGTGCCGATGAAGAAGCAGCCCATGAAAAACAACCGCAACGCGAGTCCCGGCGGGTGCACCCACAGCAACTTCACCAAGTTCGCCGGCAACCCGATCAGCAGCAGTCCGCACACCACCGCCAGCGACCGCGCCTTCAACCGCGTGAAATACGATTCCTCCCGATAAACTTCGTCGAGCCGGGCCGCGAGGGATTTGAGAGGACGCAGCATGGCGCGGGTTTACTGCGTTACAGAACAGAACCGCCCGTTGCTGCCACGCAAAAAAGGACGGCCCGCCCACGACTCACTCGCGTCATACGGTGGGTGCCCTTCACGACCCGCCCCGCCCAGCCCCGCGTTGCGTGGCGCCGCTCGTCACGGTTTCACGCCCCACGCATCCACCCACAGATGGCGCGCCCGCGTCTGGATCTGCGTGAAGCCGGCATGCGTCAGATACGTCTCCAGCTCCTGCGGCGTGGAGCATTTCGCGATATGCGTCGGCCGCTCGCCCGGCTTGAACGCCCGGCGATGCGTCTCGAAAAATTCCCAGCCCGGCGCCGTGAGGATGTTGACGTTGTCGCACCAAAACCGCCCGCCCGGCCGCAACACGCGGAACGCCTCTTCGATATACGTATAGCGATCCCACTCGTCGAGATGCATGAACACCACCGTCGAATACACCACGTCGAGACTCGCGTCCGCGATGCCTTCCAGCCCGTGGCCCGACACCTCCACCAGCTTCACGTTGCTCAACGCCGCCAGCCGCTCCCGCGCGTGCCGCAGCATTTCGCCCGCACAATCGCACCCCGTCCAACTCCGCACGAGCGGACTCAACGCCTTGCCGACGCGGCCCACGCCGCACCCAATCTCCAGAAAATCGTCCGTCGTCCGGATGCCCGTCGTCGCCTGCAAATAGGCGATGGTGTCCTTCGCCGTCGCATCGACGCTCGCCTCGTCCGTGCTGCCGCCCACGTAAAGCAAGGCGTCCGCCCGCGTCTTCGACAACGCATTCCACGTGCCCTTGTAGTCTGACCGATTGCTCATAAATAAAGTTAAACGTTACCCCGGCGAGGAGATGAAAGTGCGTCCTGAACTGCGGACGAACCGGCGGCTTGGCAACTGCGTTCGCCGCGCCATTCCTGCTCCGTCTGTTACGCGCCGCTCCGGTTGTTTTTCGCCAGCACGCCCGCGATCAGCGCGAGCACCGCCGCCCGCCCCGTCCCCGACTTCGCCGAACTCACGACAAACTCCGGCGGCACCTCCTGCCACTCCGCCACCGCCCGCAGAAACACATTCACGTTTTCCTGCGTCCTGGTCGCCGACTGCTTGTCGGCTTTCGTGAACACCAGCGCATACGAGACCCGGCAGCCGCCGATCCAGCGCAAGAAATCCAGATCGATCCGCTGCGGCGGCAAACGCGAATCGATGAGCACCAGCACCAACTGCAACTGCCGCCGCTGCCCGATGAAATCCGCCACCGCCTCGTTGAACTCCAACCGCCGCTGCTTGCCGACTTCCGCGTAACCGTAGCCCGGCAGATCGACCAGCGCCCACGCGCGATTGATCACGAAGAAATTGATCAACTTCGTCTTGCCCGGCGTATCGGACACCTTCGCCAGATCCCGCCGCTCCGTCAGCGCATTGATCAGCGATGATTTGCCGACATTCGACCGCCCGATCATCGCGAATTCCGGCAACGCCCATTCCGGACAACCCCGCAGGTTGGGCGCACTGACTTCAAACTCCGCCGATTTGATCTTCATAAATTAAACGCCTCCCGCCGCCGCTCACGCGCCCGGCTCGTCTGCCGCCGAATCGCTCGCCGCCGCGTTGTCCTCCGCCGGTTCGCCGCGCGCCAGCGCCTCGCGAAACTTGTCCTTCTTGCTCTTGCGCCGACCCTTCACGCCGCCGGTCCCGCTCGGCGCCGCCGCGGCCAGCTCCACCGGCTCAAACCCCGCGATCTGCTCCCGCGCAATTGCCAGCCGCTGCCGTTTCTCGATCAACCGGAAATGCGGAAACGTCGCCGCGCTCACGAAGCTCACCGCCACCCCGCGCTCGCCCGCCCGACCCGTGCGACCGATGCGATGCGTGTAATCCGTCGGCGACCGCGGCAGATCGTAGTTCACCACCACCGGCAGTTGCGCGATATCGAGTCCGCGGGCCGCCAGATCGGTCGCCACCAGCACGTGCAATTTTCCCGCCTTGAAATCCGCCAGCGCCAGAGTGCGCGCGCCCTGGCTCAACTCCCCGTGCCACGCCGCCGCCGCCAGACCAGCCCGCCGCAATTTTTCCGCCACATGCTCCGTCGCGTATTTCGTCGCAACGAATACCAGCACCCGCGTCCAGCCCTCCGTCTGGATCAAGTGCCGCAACAACTGCGTGCGCCGCGGGGCATCGACTTCGATCGCCCGCTGCTCGATGTCCGGCGCCGACTCCGGCTCCGTCGCGACCGCCACCCGCACGGGTTCGCGCAACCAGCCCTGCGCGAGCGCCTCCACCTCCGGCGGAAACGTCGCCGAAAACAACAGCGTCTGCCGCTGCGCCGGCATCAGGCGCTTGATGCGCGCCAGCTCGCCCGCAAATCCCAGCGCCAGCAGGCGGTCCGCCTCGTCGAGCACCAGCGTCGCCACGCCGCCGAGCGACACCGCGTTGTGCTCCACCAAATCCAGCAGCCGCCCCGGCGTCGCCACGAGAATATCCGCGCCCCCGCCCAGCGCCATCATCTGCGGGTTAATCGATACGCCGCCGTAAACCACGAGGGTCTTCAACGGCTCCGCCAGAAACCGTCCATAACGCCGAAACGCCTCGCCCACCTGCGCCGCCAGCTCGCGCGTCGGCACCAGCACCAACGCCCGCACGAAGCGTCCGCCCGGCCGCCGGCCCGCCGAGAGCCGCTCCAGCATCGGCAGGGCAAACGCCGCCGTCTTGCCCGAACCCGTCTGCGCCGACGCCCACACATCCGCCCCGCGCAACACCGCCGGAATCGCCTCCGCTTGGATCGGCGTCGGCGCGTCGTAACCCTTCTCCGCCACAGCGCGCAACAACGGCACCGAAAGTTTGAGCGCGGTGAAGCTCATGCGGACACCCCTCCGTTTCGCCGACCCGTCCCATCACCTTTTCCACCGCCGATCCGGCCGCTCATCGCATCACGCATTCCTTCGCCCATCGCATCGCCCGACGCGACCGCCCTCCCGCGCACAAGATCGACCCGCCGCCCCCGTTCTCCTCGTGCTCCGCGCCTTTTGCGAAGATTGGCCGCGCGCGCTGTCATCCGACTTTCACCACGATCGTCTGGCCTGCGATCGTCACGCGATCGCCCGCCACGAGTTGTTTCCGCTTCCGTGTTTCGAGCGCGCCGTTGAGCAGCACGCCACCCTCGGCGACGAGCTGCTTCGCCGCGCCACCGCTCTCCGCGAGCCCGCCGAATTTAATGAACTGGCACAACTCGATCGGCACCTCACGCACGGCCACCTCGCGTGGTTCGGAAGAAGCATTTGGATTCGCCATCGCGCACACGATTCACCGTGACCGCGAGTGAGTCGACGCTCGATTGCACCGGTGTCGACTGTTTGCGGGGCGTGCCGCGTGAACCGCCGCGCGGCGGTTCGCGCCCATCCGCGGCGAACGCCCCCTCTCGACGGGCGAAAGCGAACGCCGCCGGCACGCGCGCCCGCGACCGGCGCAAGCGGTCGCCGTCCGGCGCTGCGTCCGCCCATCGGCGGTCGGAGGCCACTACAAAACGCATAAGTGGCGGTCGTAACCGCGGACGCCTCCGAAACGGGCTTGTTCAACCCGCGTCCCGCTGCGCGCTACGGCGCAACAGAACGCTCAGAGTTCGGCTCTGGTTTTCTTTTCTGTTTTTTGGGTGTTCGCATTTACAGATGGCGAAAAAATAAAAAATAATAAAAACAGCCAGCCGACCCAAGGTATGACGTAGAAAAAAATCATGTAAGGCGAATTACCTAAGTCTCTAGCTCTTTTGATGTGCGCACAAATAAAAGTCCATCCGCTGAGAATGAAAAACGGCAGACATAAAATTATGGCTAAATCGCCACCGCTGCTGTAATAGCCTTGACCTTGGGACTTGATAATTACTCCGCCGAGGATAAAAATAAATGCGCAGCAAAATAGTAAGATCGTGAATATGGATCTTGGGATTTTTCCGTAGGGTGAAAAGAGAATCGATGCGATTCCGACTCCAATAGTCGCTGTTGCATATCCTCGTTCGGCTTTTAGTAACTGTTCGGCGCGAAATCTTAAGTAATTTGCCTTGGCTTTCTTTTCATCACCTTCGGAAAAGGCCATGGCCTTAACCCAAATGCCTTGAGATACTTGCTGGGTCTGAAGCTCTTGGAGAGCGGCATTATATGCGTTTTCTTCGGTCATGGTATTTTGCCCAGGCATTATAGCTGCGATGAAGGAGCGGAAAGCGAAGAGGGTGCTTGTCCCCGGTGAACGCGGGTTACCCTCGAATAGCGCCGATCCGCAGGGGTGTGGCGTGTAACCGAAACAACCAAAACCAGAGGCAAGCACATGAAGCTCAAGCAAAGATACGTGGGCCTGGATGTCCACAAAGATACTATCACGATAGCGACGGCGGAAGGCAGCCGCGAAGGCGAGTTGCGCGTGTATGGACGGGTGAGTTCAGACCTGCGGATGTTGGAGAAGACGTTGCGCAAGATTCGGATATCGAGATCAATGCGAACGTCTTTCGTCGAGCTTGGAAACGTGGCGTGCGCAACGTGCTCGGGCGGGGGTGCCCGCAATTCGCTTCGTTTGTCAAGAGTCAAGGCGTGCGGTTTTATGGGGTTTTCGTCGATGTGTTTGTCAGCGGCCCCACCCATGAGCTGCTGCCCACGCCGACGATCGTGCCCGGGACCGGAGCCCGTATCGTGCAGGCGGGTTACTATGCCCGGTGGGTCGGGCGGCTGGAACTCACGGTGGACCTGGAAACCAGGAAGGTGATCGAGGCCGCGGGCGAGGCGATCCCCATGAGACATGACCGGACGCCGGTCGACGCCGCGATGCTGGCCTGGGTGCGGCAGCGGGAGAGTGAATTGTGCCCGGAGGCGAGCGACGTGCTGGTGAAGGACTCCGGGATGTTGACCATGAATGAGGTGGCCTGGCTGGGAGCGGCGGCGCTGCGGCGCCAGGCAAAAACCGATGTGGGCTTCTGCCATGCCGGGCAGGGTCATCCGCAGTCCGATCTTCCCGGGACCGCTCGACGTCAACGCCCTGTTCCTCGCCGGCGGGGATCGCGGCAACGCCACGGTGCGCACGGAACTGACCGGCGCGGAGATCGAGGCCTATTTGCGGGCGTTGGGTGAGCGACAGGATCAGACGAGCTGGTCCGGGTTCAAGGTCGTGTCGGGGGCGGCGAATCCCGGGCGATTGGCCACGGACCTGGAGCCGGCGCGGAGTTACACGGTGATCATGCCGGCTAAGGAATGGGACACCCGGTTTCTGCGGATGGTCGAAAACGCCAGGAAGTCCAGCCGCGGCAACCCACTCACGGCGCGCCCGTTTGCCGCGACTCCCGCCCCGACGGTGTCGTTCACCGTGGCCATGCGAAACTACGTGGAGCAGCTGACGGCGGCGAAACAATCGCTCAAGGCGGAGGCGGACCGCTTGTCCACCGCGACCGGCGCACGGCCGACCGCCCCGGCCGATTGGGCGGCCACCGCGGGTCAGGCCGGTCGCTGAAGGCTCCGGGCGGAGTGCCCGTGCGAGTGGGTGACGCGGCGCGGAGCTCTCTCGTGAACGACGTCCAGGTTTGAGCCGGCAATCCTGCGTGTTGCAGTGTATAAAGGGCGCTCCGCATTTCTCCCCCGCCCGTAGGACCGCCGCGGGTCGGCGCGCCCACAACAAAGCGACTAAGCGCGCTCGTCGCGACGGCCTGCACCCGCAACCGGGCTTGTTCAACCCGCGTCCCGCTGCGCGCTACGGCGCAGCAGAACGCTCAGAGTTGGGCTCCTTCTTCTTCAACATCTCGTCATAGTTCGGTGGAGGTTCGTGCCGAATCTCAATCCTGGCATTCTCAATCTCGCTGATCTTCTGCACAATGGCCGGCTCGTCAGGATGGAGTTTCGCATACTCTCTCAGGTGCGACAAGGCCTTCGCCTTGTCTCCTTGGCTGAGGTAGACAAACGCCAGCGTGTAGTGGGCGTCGGTGACGCCAAGTGCCAAAGCCTTCTCCAGATAGGCAATGCTATCTTTCTGCCGGGCGGCCGTGGCGGACAGAAAGGCGCCGTAATAGAAATTCGCTCGGCTGTCGTTGGGCTTCAACTCCAGCAGCCGATCGAAAGCCTTGAAATACTTCTGCGCACAACCCTCGAAATCGAGATTGTGCCCCATCGCATTCGCAAAACCGTCACGAAACAATAGCTCTGGATTGTCGGGATACTGAGCGACTGCGGCGTCCAGCATCACAAGCAATTCCCTAAGCTGAGCCTCGATCTGCCTCCGTTCCGCCACCGAAGAAAAACTCGGCGGGAAGTCTTGGGCGTGGGGAGCGATCACCGACAATGTCGAGTCAATCGACTTCAGGCTCAGCGACACTTCCTTTGCCGACAAACCTGTAACTGCAATCAAGACGACGGTCAAAAAGATGGAACGCATTTGGTTTAGCCCAGGCATTATAGCTGCGATGACGGAGCGGAAAGCGAAGAGGGTGCTTGTCCTTGGTGAACGCGGGTTACGCTCGAAGAGCGCCGATCGGCAGGGGTGTGGCGTGTAACCGAGACAACCAAAACCAGAGGCAAGCACATGAAGCTCAAGCAAAGATACGTGGGCCTGGATGTCCACAAAGATACAATCACGATAGCGACGGCGGAAGGCAGCCGCGAAGGCGAGTTGCGCGTGTATGGACAGGTGAGTTCAGACCTGCGGGTGTTGGAGAAGACGTTGCGCAAGATCCGGATAACGGGAGCAATGCGAAGGTCTTTCGTCGAGCTTGGAAACTTGGCGTGTGCAACGTGCTCGGGCGGGGGCCTGCAATTCGCTTCGCTTGTCAAGAGTCAAGGCGTGCGGTTTTATGGCTTTACTTACGGCGGGAGATTATACACCCGCCTTCTCGTTCCTACTGGTTCGGCTTTTCATCTGCTGGAATATTCTCGATGCACCTTATCGAACGGAGCGTCGGCCAACGCATCGTAGACTCGAGTGGAACAGAGCCCGATGACGATCAAGTGCGTCCGCGTGGTCGAATCCCGCTGAAGAATCGACTTTGCGTCCATCGGATACTGATAGCTGTGTCTATAAAGTGTGTTGCCGACCTTTACGAACGGAAGCCACCGCCAAAACGGGCGTTCGATTTCGACCCTCGCAATCAAATCACCGCTTCGCTCTTTTGCGGCCTCTCGATTGCTCGTGGTAGAAGCGAATTGTGACGAGTAGCAGCTGATTAAGCCGGTCTGATCGATCGCCGCCAAAATCAGCACGGATGCTCCGAGAATCGCTGCGATTTTCTTTTGAGGGAATATGGCCATTTTTTGCCGTTCACTTTTATTCACCCTTACCCGATTGCCTTACCCGAAAGGGATTCATGGGAATAAACATGCACACAACGCGCGACGGCTAAGATGGGGTCAAGACGCTAGTTGGTAATCCCAGCTTTGAGACGTGCTTATTAATGTTCCATTGCACTACAAGTAGGCAAGGCAGGGCTGTACGATGCAAAATTAACAACTAGTGCCTTGACCCCGCTCCACGGCTACAACAACCGGCTGAGCGGGTGGGCCATGCGCTCCGCCGCGCGGCGGTTCGTGCCCTTCCGCGGCGGACGCCCTCTCGGCGGACGAAAACCGACCCCGCCGGCACGCGTGCCTGCGACCGGCGCTGTGTCCGCCACCGGTGGGCGGCCACTACAAAACGCATAAGCGGCGGTCGGAGCCGCGGCCGCCTTCGTCCCAAGCTTGTTCAACCCGCGTCCCGCTGCGCGCTACGGCGCAGCAGAACGCTCAGAGTTAGGCTCTTTATACATAGCGCTCGATGTGCTTCTTATCAGATAGAAAAAACGACGCTACGAATCTCGCATTATCGGAGTAGGCAAGCTTCCCAACAGCCGATGTAAAGTGCAGCTCGTGGTCGTGACTGGGCTTCCTTCCAATTACGCTCCATGCAATCCAAAGACCGATCAACGCTTCCAACTCTTCTTCTTTCTTCTCGTGGAGCGCGTCGAAACACGGGATAACGTCGGATTCTATCGCTCCGTGCGGAAGCTGCAAAAGAAAGCTACACAAACCCTGTATAGCTGCGACGAATCGCGAACGAACAGAAAGGTCGATGCCCTGCACGATACCAGCGTGAAGTCGCGAATAGTCGTGCTTTCCGAGAAAGCGCTCTATGCGCGCAAGAGTGCCGACAATCACTGCACTCTGGTAAATATCGCCGAACAGCGCCTCTTTCTTCTCAATGCCAAGCTGCGGGAATCGGGCTTCGAGTGGCCCAATCGTGTCCGACGTAAAATTGAAGGCCCACATCAGCACTTGCCCGTGTGGTGTGCGAAGATCAGCGGGCATATTTTTTGCCAACGTCAGCAGTCAGCCACGGAGGGGAGCGTCAGTTCCCCGGAGTTGGCTGTGATGCTCTGGATCGGCCTGCTTCATTTCTCGAGGAGTTTCTTCTTCGCAGCCTCAAACTCCGCATCAGTGATGATGCCCTTCTTTCGCAGATCATCGAGCTTGGTAAGCTCGGTGTAGAGATCCGGAGCTTTCTCTTCTTTTGTCTTAACGTCCGCGGCGATCTTCTCGGTCTTCTCGACCACGATGTCCGCTCGGGGCACTAGAGCTGTGCGCTTCGCTTCGGGATCATCTTTGTCAACGACGCGAAACTGGTAATCGAACGACGCGAACTGACCGATCGCCATCGGCGTCTCTTGAGTCGAAAGTGGGATTGCCACTTTCCCTTGCTTGGCGGCGAACTCATTCGCTTCATGTATAACCTCCGCCTTCATCTTGCTGGCGTTCCCGAATATGCCGCCCTTGTCCGTGCGCGAGATAAAGTATGTGTCTGGCGAAATCTGCACGACGCCGGGATTGGCGCAACCGGCTAAAATCAGGGAACAGCATGCTAGAAACGTGAGGACTAAGGGTTTCATAATTCTTCTGCCGATGTTATAGGTGAGACGCGAGGGGGCGCAGCCACCTCGTTGTCTGTGCCGTCTTGTTCGCCCTCTGCCGGTTTTCGCAAAGATGTCAGCCGATCAAACTGATCAGGCGACATGTGAGAAATAACATGAATAGCCGACTTTCCCTCTATCAACCCCCTAATCTTCTTTCTGATCTGGTGCTGATCCTCCTCAATCTCTCCATAACCCTTTGGATAATAAGATGAACTCTTTATATGGCCCTTATCAAATTCGTAACCTAAGCATTCCGCCATGTCGTGAAGAAGATCTACGAGCAATTCTGCTCGCCGATGATTCCATGACTCAGGTGGGTAGCTGTGGTCGCCGAGATGCGCGTGATACAGCTTCCATGCCGACACCACTCGCTTTTCTTCCGCGCCTCGATGATCGAACTCGATGTCTATCAGATTCAATGCCTCAACGTGCGTCGGAGACAGTGATGAAGCGCGAGTCGCCATCAGCGTGCGGAACACATGAATCTGCCGATCACGCTTTTCTTTCTTCAGGCGTAGACCTTCCGTCACGCGAACTGCGAGGTAAGGCCCTGCAAACACCGCGAGAATCATCACGAGGTCGGTCGCTCTGGCGGTCCAATCTATGGCCAATGCTGCGATCATGGTTTTCTTCGGCGAACAATGTATTCACCCTTACCCGATTGCCTTACCCGAAAGGGGCTCATGGGAATAGACATGCACACAACGCTCGGAGTATCAATACTTGCGCAGCTTGGGTAAGTTTTTTCGTCCTAGGCGGGGCACGTTCGTGCGGAATCGACGAAATGCTGAGGCGTTCCGCCACACGAGCCGCGCGGACGGCAGGGATCAAACGAAACGCTGACGCGTTCCGGCACTCGACTGACGCGGACTGAGACCGATAGCGCGAAATGCTCACGCGTTCCGATACAGGACCGGGCGGACCAGCGCCAAAAAGGCGTCCCTCAATCCTCGTGGCGCACGCGCGCGAGTTTCGGCGGCGCCACCATCAACGCTTCGATCACCGCCGCGAGGCGCGCCGGATCGCCGGCAATCTTCACATACGCCTGCGCGCTCCCGTCCGTCTCCACCCAGTTACTATTTCCGTCCGCCGCCAATTCCACACGCCCACCGCGCACGAGCGTCCAAAATTCTTTCTCCGACCCACGCACCGTATAAAGCGCCGCCGCTTGGTCATAGCTCGGCTTGCCCTTTTCGATCGCCGCCGGCCCGTGACTCAAAAACTGGTAACGCGTCTCGAACGCGCGGCGCACCGGATTGTGTTTCGCCACCGATTTGAGTCCGGCTCCCGTAATGAGAACCCGCCCCACTTCGTCGCCCTGCCAGATAATCTCTCCCGGCCACTCCGCCACCACGATGCGCGCCGGCTCGGGATGCGTGGCGATGTTCGTCTCCGGCTTCGACGACACAGGAAATTCGCCCGCCATGACCACCAGCCGATGCACCTTCTGCCGCACGAGGTCCGGCGCCGCCCGCCACAACGCCGCGAGATTCGAGAACGATCCAATGCTGCAAATTGTCACGCTGCCGTCCGGCTGCGCCTGCAGCGTTTCCCGATACACCTTCAACGCGTCCGGCATCGCGTCGTCCGGCCCCGCGTGATGCGGAAACTCGTCGCGCAACACCGTGGTAAACGTGCTCCGCCGCCGCAGCGCTGTCGGCGCCTGCTTGTCCGTGCCGATCGGAATATCCCCGCGCCCGTAGTAAGTATTGATTACGTCAACCGCCGCCGCCGAAGCGTTCGTCAAATCCCGGCGATTCGTCACGACGGCCAGGATCCGGCACTCGCCGCGATCCGCCAGCGCATGCAACACCGCGAGCGCACCCACATCGTCGCAATCCCCCGACATGTCGGTGTCGAGGATCACCGCCACCGGAGCCGCCGCGGGCCCCGCCGGCGCAACGGCGCAAAGCCCGCCGCACGCGAAGATCAACATCGCCAGCCGTCCGGCCGTCGCAGCCGCCACGCGCAAAAACCAAAATCGCCAAAGCGTCATCCCTCATCGCTGAGCACTATCATCGATTCCGCCAACTGTATACACCGCGCAGATTCATCTGGCCGACGCAAAATGCTGCTTCCGCCGCTGGCCGGCCTCCTCTTCACATTCTGCTGCGTCTCCGCTCAGGCACCCGATTTTTCGCCTCGATTCACTTCCGGCGGGTTCTCACGCTTCGCGATAATTCCAGCCTGTTCTTAATGTTGAAATTCCTCACCCCATCCGGCCGCGCCGCCGCCGTCTTATTCGTCGCCCTTGTCTCGCTCTGCCCGGCGCGGCTCCCTGCCGCCCACCAATGGCAGCCACCCGATCCGGCCGAACTCGCCGCCTCGGTCCCCCGGGTCGATCCCGACGCCGGCGCGGAGATTCTCCTCCGCGAAGTCACGGAAACCGACGAGGACAACACGATCCCGCAACGCACCGTTTACGTGCGCGCCAAAGTCTATTCCGAACGCGGCCTCGCCCAACTCGCCAAGGTCGAAATCCAATATGATAAGTCGAGTTCCATCCGGGAGATTGCCGCCCGCACCATTCTTCCGGATGGCACGATCATACCGCTGCGGCCGGATGAAATTTTCGATCGCGAGGTTCTAAAAACCGGCAGCGAGCGCGTGAAGGTGAAATCATTTGCGCCTCCCGGCCTGGTGCCCGGCAGCATGGTCGAATATTTCTATCGTGAGCAAATGGACTATTTGCCCCGCACTCGCGTGTTTTCCCTCCAAGCCGACCTGCCGACGCAGTGCGTTCGCTTCCATATCCGGCCGAACAACTATCACGACCTCCAAGCCCTGTTCTTCAATTGCGCCCAGCAAAATTTCGCGGCCGACAAAAACGATTTCCGCCACCTCGAGCTGACCAATGTGCCCGCGCGTTTGAACGAGCCCTTCGCTCCGCCCGCGCTCGAAATTGAACCCACCGTACTCATTTACGATAACGTCATGTTCTTCGGCGCCACTTCCTTGCCGTGGACCGAACGCGGCAAGCTTCTCCAATACTGGGTCGATAAGTTGCTCAAACCCACCAAACGGCTCAAGGCCGTCGCGGAGAAACTTACGACCCCGCAGGATTCCGCCCAGGACCGGATCACGAAGTTTTACAACTATTGCCGCACTCAGATTGTAAATCGCGACGACGACACCGCCGGATTTACCGACAAGCAGCGCGACAAGTTGCCGCCCAATATCGACCCCGATAAGACGCTGAAACTCGGCCACGGCGTCACGCAGGATATTAACCTGCTCTTCGCCGCCCTCGCTCGCACCACCGGACTCGACGTGCGGCTGGCGCTGACGGGGGACCGCAGTTTTATCTTTCCCACCCCTGCACTCACCGAAGCGTTTGCACTGCCGAAGCTGATTGTGGCCATCCATGTCGGAGCGGATTGGACCTACTTCGATCCCGGCAATCGCTACCTCGCTCCGGGGCAACTCGATTGGAATAATTCCGACATCCAGGCCGTCATCGCCGACGCGGACAACGGCCAGATTGAGCGCGTGCCGGGCGTGCCTGCGGAGGACTCTATCCGTCATCGCACGGGCACCTTCAACCTCGATCCCGAGGGCAATCTCGACGGTGATGTGCACGTTGACTACTCCGGCCTTTGGGAGGTCGAGATGAAGAACACGCTGGACGCTCAGACCCCCGACGAACGCGCCACGACGATCAAAAACGAAATCGTGGACGTGTTACCGCTCGCGGAAGTCACGAGCATCGCAGTCGAGGGCGCCGCCGATCCCTTGGGTCGGCTCACCGTCCGCTATCACCTGCGGGTGCCCCACTACGCCGAGCGCACCGGCTCGCGCCTGTTCGTCCAACCCGCCGTGTTCCAAAAGGGAGCTGCGGCGGTCTTCGTCAAACCCGACCGCAAAACCAATCTTATCTACAAATATCGTTTCACTGAGTCGGATAAGATGAGCATCAAGCCGCCGGAAGGCTACACGCTCGAAGCGGGGAACGCTCCCGCCAACCTCGATCTCGGCGAGGCCGCCAGCTATCGCGTCTCGCTCGGCGTCACGAAGAAGACCCACACGATCATCTACCAGCGCGAGTTCGCTCAGCACATCATGTATCTGCCACGCGAGAATTACGCCGCGTGGAAACAGGCGCTCGACGAGATTCGCACTCGCGACGGTCACACCCTCTCCCTCCGCCGCCCCGCCCCCGCGGCTGCGGAAACGCCCCCGGCCGACGCCGCCACCCAACCCGCGTCCGCCGCGCCCACGGGCCTCTGAGCGTGCGGCTGCTCCTCACCTTTTTCGCGGTCGTTCTCGCGCTGGCGGCCCACGCTCGCACCACCGCTCCCGATTGGATGCGCGAAGCCGCGCGCCTCGCCCCGGCCGCCGCTGCCGCGGAGGTGGACGCCACGATTCTCCTCGACGAGCAACGCCTCACCGTGGAGGCGAACGGCACGTATCGAATTCGCGTGCGCAAGGTCACGAAAATCCTGACCGACAACGGTCGCACCCAAGCCCGCGCCTTGTTCGCTTACGAGCAAGGCGCGGAAAAAATCCGCTCCCTCGATGCGTGGCTCATCCGCCCCGATGGCGCCACGACGAAGCTGGATAAATCCTGTTTCGCCGATGTCGCCGTTTACGCCAGCGCCTTGGAATTGTATAGTGAGCGGCGCGCCCGGCTGGGATTGCCCGCCGAAAACGCCGACCCCGGCTCCATCTTCGGCTACGAAGCCGATGTCGAGCAGACCGCGGTGCTCGGACAACTCACGTGGAGTTTCCAACGCGCCTTGCCCGTCGAGCGCTCGGTCTTCGCCGTGAGTCTGCCCGACGGCTGGACGCTCGATGCCCGTGTTTTTAATCATGCTCCCGTCGAACCGCGGAACGCCGGCGGCACCGCCGTGTGGGAATTACGCCACCTGCCCGCCTTCGAAAACGTCCCGTTCGGAAATTCGTTCGCGGCCGGCGCCGTCCAACTCGCCCTCGACCTCAAACCTCCGCTGCGGCCAGGCCGGCCGGAGGTCCGCGCCACGTTTTCCGACTGGCGCGCGGTCTCCGCTTATTTCACACCCGCCTTCGATGCCGCCGCCGTCCCGGATCCCGCGATCACGCAACGCGTCGCGCAGGCCGTCGCCGTCGCGCCCACGCCGTGGGATCAAGTCACCGCGCTTTGCCGCCTCGCGCAGTCGGCCAACTATATTTCCATCGATCTCGACGCCGCGCACGCCGGCGGTTTTCGGCCCCGCCCGGCCCCGGCCGTTTTCCGCTGCAATTACGGCGACTGCAAAGACAAGTCCACGCTGCTCCGCGCCCTGCTGGCGGCCCACGGCGTGGAATCCTGGCCGGTCGCCGTTTTCGCCCTCGACCGCGACCGCGTGAAACCCGACTGGCCCTCGCCGCTCCAGTTCAACCACTGCATTCTCGCCATCCGGATCGGCGACAACGCCCAACCGCCCGCCCTGCTCGTCCATCCGACCTTGGGCCGGCTCATGCTCTTCGACCCGACCGATCCCTACACGCCCCCCGGATTGCTGCCCACCGGCGACCAAGGCGGCTTCGGTTTGCTGCTCGCCGGAGAGTCAGGCGGTTTGATCACGCTGCCCACGCTCGATGCCGCCCATCATCATCTCGACCGCCAGATCCGCGCGCGAATCGCCCCCGACGGCTCCATCTCCGGCACGATCGAAGAACATTTCGCGGGCTCCGAATCGTCCGCCGTTCGCGCCGGCTGGCGTGCGCAATCGGCCACGGATTTCCAGGCCCGCCTCGCCACTTGGCTCGCCACCACGCTCAACGGCCCGCAGATCACGCGCTGCGAGCCCCGGGATGATTTTGTGCAAGGCAACTTCGATCTCGGCGTGGATTTCAACGCCACCCGCTTCGCCCGGCGGATGCGCAACACGCTGCTGATCTTCAAACCCGTGGTTGTCGCCCGGCGTTCCGCGGTAATCCTCAAGCCCGAACCCCGCCTCAGCCCCATCGCGCTCCCTGCCACTCGGTTTACCGAACGCACCGAACTCGCCCTGCCCGCAGGCTACCGCCTCGACGAAATGCCCCCGCCGCTGGAACTGCGCACCTCGTTCGGCACCTATACCTCCCACGGCGCGATCGCCGACGGTAAGTTCATTTTCTCACGCCGCCTGGAGTTGCAGGCGACCACGCTCCCCGCCACGGAATACGAGCACGTCCGGCGCTTTTTCGAGCAGGTGGCGGAGACCGAAAACACGCCGGTCGTTCTGGAGAGAGTCGAACCGACCGAATCGCCCGCCGTCGATCCTGCCGACTCCTGAGCCTTTCGGCTCGCGGGAACCCAGCCAACGAAGTCCGCCGCGTTTTTTTCTCGCCCGCCCGCGCGCGCTCCTGACGCTGTCCGCACTCCCACATGCTTTCCGGCATCCTCCTCGCCCTGGCTGCGTCGCTCGTTTACGGTTTTCTCGGCGTCGCGTTCGAAGCGGCCGGCAAACGCCACTACCCCGCGTGGCCTTTCATTTTCTGGAAACAGCTCTGCGGCACCGTGCTGATTTTCGCCGTGCTGCTGATCATGCGCACGCCGCTTTATCACCCGCAGGTGCTCGGCCTCGCCGCCATCGGCGCCCTCAGTTACGTCCTCACCTGCGCCTGTTATCTCACCGCCTCCCGCGAGCGCGACATCGCCGCCAACTGGACCATCGTCAACCTCTCCGTCCTTGTGCCGCTGCTCGCCTCCATCTTGTGGTTTGGCGACAAGTTCACCGGCCTGAAGGCCGCCGGCGCGCTCCTCACGCTCGTCGCCATCGTCCTCGTCAGCGGCAACGCCACGCTCGGCAGCGTCGCCCGCGGCGATTCGCGGTGGAAGACCTTCATCTTCGGCGCGTTTCTCCTGAACGGCGTGCTGTCCACACTCTTCCGCTGGGTGCCGCCGGCAGATGCGTTTCTCTTCGTCGGTTACTTCTACGCCGTGAGCTTCGTGATGGCGGCGCCCTTCATGTTCACCGCCACGCGTGCGCCGGCGACCTCCGCCGCGTCGCCCTCCGCGCCGCCGGCGTCCAGCAAACTTTCCCGCGGCATGCTCGGCTGGAGCCTCGTCGGCGCCGCGTCGCATTGCACCGGCATGCTGCTGACGATGGCCGCGCTCGCCACCGTGGCGAAGGTCAGTCACGAGCCCGGCGTCATCGTCTATCCGATCACCAACGGCTTCGTCATCCCGCTCGGCGTCGTGCTCGGCGCGCTCATTCTGCGCCAGGCCATCGATCGCCGCCGCTGGCTCGGCGTCGCCGTCGGCATGGCCGGGCTTGTTTTGCTGTCGCTGCCTTGACGCCTCGTTGCCGCGGCTGATTCTGAGCGACCTTCATGTTGTTGCGTCGCACCCGCTCCTTTCTCACTCGATGAAAATCACCGAGGTCATCTGCCAGATCCTCCGCATCTCAACGGTCGAAGCGAAAACCGCCGGCACCCAGGATACGCTGCTCATCCGCGTGCGCACCGACACCGGCCTCGAAGGCATCGGCGAATCCGACGCCTCGCCCGAGATCCTCAAGGCCATCATCGACGCGCCCTTCAGCCACAACATCGCGAGCGGCCTGCGCCGCCTCCTCCTCGGCCTCGATCCGCTCGAGACCGATTTCATCCGCGAAAAGCTTTACCGCGCCACGATGTATTACGGTCGCCGCGCCGTCGGCGTCGCTGCGATGGCCGGCGTCGACATGGCGCTCTGGGACATCAAAGGAAAATTTTTCCAGCAGCCCATCCACCGTCTTCTCGGCGGCAAACGCCACGCCACCATCCCCGCCTACGCCTCGATCCTCTTCGGTCGCGATGGCCAGCAGACCAAGGACATCGCCCAGCGCTGGCGCGCCGCCGGTTATCGCGCGATCAAGTTCGGCTGGGAGCCCATGGGCCAGAGCGAAGCCCTCGATGTCGAACTCGTCGCGGGCGCGCGCGCCGGCGCCGGCGACGATGCCACCGTGCTGATCGACGCCGGCTGCGTGTGGGACGCCCGCACCGCCCTCAGCCGCGCGCAACGTTTCGAAGCCTTCAACATCGGCTGGCTCGAGGAGCCGCTTTCGCAGGACGACCTCGACGGCTACGTCTGGCTCCGCGACCGCTCGCCCGTGCCGATCGCCGCCGGCGAGGGCGAATGCGGCCGCGCCGCCTTCCGCCCGTGGATCGACCGCCACGCGCTCGACGTTTATCAAGTCGATCTCGCGCGCAACGGCTTCACCGACTCCCTCTACATTCGCCAACGCGTCGAGGAAATCGGTGCGCGCCTCTGCAACCACTGCTACAAAACGCCCATCAGCGTCGCCGCCTGCCTGCATTGGCTGAGCACCTGCGCCGGCGCCTTCATCTTCGAGGATTGCGTGGAGGATTCGCCTCTCCGCCACGAACTCACCCACGAACGCATGCAAGCCGTCGATGGCGTGATGACTGTGCCCGACGCCCCCGGCCTCGGCATCACGCTCAACGAAGATTTCGTCCGCGCCCACCTCGTCTCCGAGTCCCGCGCCTGAGCCCGCTTTTCTCCCGTTCGCCATGAGCGCCTCGTCCTTTGCCGGCCAGCACGCCATCGTCACCGGTGGAGGCACCGGCATCGGCCGCGCCCTCGCGCTCGCCCTTGCCGCGCGCGGCGCCACCGTCCTCATCGTGGCCCGCAACGCCACGCACCTCGCCGAAGTCGCGTCGCACCGTCCGGACCTCATCCGCACCGCCGCCTGCGATCTGCACGATGCCACGCGTTGGACCGAACTCATCCGCGCGCAGCCGCGCCTCGATCTCCTCATCAACAACGCCGCGCTCAGCGTCCCCACCGATCTCGCCAACCCCGCCGACACGTCCCTTGCTGAAGTCATGGCTGTGAATTTCGGCGCCGCCTGGACCGGCTCGCGCGAAGCCGCCCAGCACATGCGCGCCGCCGGCGGTGGCCGCATCGTCAACATCACCTCCGTCCACAGCCGCCTCGCCGAACGCGGCAGCACCGCCTACGGCGTCGGCAAAGCCGCCCTCGAACAACTCACGCGCTGCCTCGCCGTCGAGTGGGCGCCGCACGGCATCCTCGTCAACGCCGTCGCCCCAGGCTTCGTCGATACGCCCATGAGCCGCGCCACCGGCATCAACGAACTGGAGACCGATTGGTTTCGCCAAAACTACCTCGCCAGCGGCCGCATCCCGCTGCGCCGCGCTGCGCAACCCGACGAAATGGTCGCCCCCGTCCTCTTTCTCGCCAGCAAGGAAAACACCTACGTCACCGGCCAGACGATCATCGCCGACGGCGGCCTCTCCCTCACGCTCTAGCCCGCAAAGTCTCCTCCGGGAAAACCGTTCTCCCCTTTCTTTTTCTTTCTCCTTCGTCCGTTCCGTTTCGTTCCTTCCTAGCGCTCGTTAGCGGTTAACCGAAACCTCTCCTTCCTATGAACATCATCTTTTTCGGGGCTCACCCCGACGACCTCGAAATCCTTTGCGCCGGCACCATCGCCGCCTGCGTCGCCCGCGGCCACACCGTTTGGATGGCCGTCGCCACCAACGGCAATGTCGGCAGCCCCACGCTCACCAACGCCGAGATCGCCGCCACCCGCCACGCCGAAGCCGAAGCCGCCGCCAAAACCCTCGGCGCCGCCGGCCTCATCTGGATGAATGAGAACGACGAGTTTCTCTTCGACGACGAACGCACCCGCCTGAAATTCGTCGACGCCGTGCGCCAGGCAAAGGCCGACGTGATCGTCACGCATAACCCCAACGACTATCACCCCGACCACATCGCGTGCTCCAAACTCGCCTCCGATGCGCGCATCCTTTCCGCCGTGCGCCTCATCCCGACCGCGCATCCGCATCTCGCGAAATCTCCCGAACTGTTCCACATGGATTCGATTGCCGGCCTCCGGTTCGAACCCCAGTTCTTCGTCGACGTGTCGCCCCACTTCGAGCTGAAGCAGCGCGCCGTGCAGTGCCACCACAGCCAGAACGCCTGGCTGAAGGCCATCTTCAACACCGACCTCTCGCACCACGTGCAAGTGCAGTCCGCTTTCCGCGGCTTGCAGTGCGGCGTCGCCTACGCCGAAGCATTCGTGCAACCGGTCTACTGGCCCCGCACCGCCATCTCGCTGCCGTTTCTGACCCGCTGATTTCTCCGCGCCGTTAAATTCCCGCGGTAAGGACGCCGCTCGCCGGCGTCCGTCTTACCGCTCAATTCCAGCCCTCGCGCGGGTCTACTCCGCCAGCACTTTCTTCGCCGCCTCCTGCAACGCCGCCGCCATCGCGTTGTAAGGAAACGGCCCGTGACTGATGCGCGCGACGCCCAACTGCGCCAGCTCCGCCTTCGACGGCGCTCCCGGTTTCGCCAAGATATTCACCGGCCGCGGTGCGCGGGCGCACACCACGCCGATCAAGCGCGGATCGACCAACCCCGGATAGAACAACCCGTCGGCACCCGCCGCCGCATACGCTTCGCCCCGCTGCAGCGCTTCTGCCACCAGCGCGTCGTTGTGCGCCTCCGGCGGATTCTTCAGAAACAAATCAATCCGTGCATTGAGAAACGCGCGCACCCCCGCCGCATCCGCCCCGGCCCGCGCCGCGCGCACCCGCGCCGACTGTTCCTCGATCGAATACAGCCCCGTGCCGCCCACGATCTGGTCTTCAAAATTGATGCCCACGGCGCCCGCGCCGACGACGCGCGCCACATTCTCCTGCACCGTTTCCGCGGCGCGTCCGTAGCCGCCTTCAAAGTCCAGCGTCACCGGCACATCCACCGACGCCACGATCCGCTTCAAAAGCGTTACGACCAACTCCAACGGCACCTTCTCGCCGTCCTCAAACCCTTGCGCGGCGGCCACTGACCTGCTCCCCGTCGCAATCGCTTTCGCTCCCGCGGCCCGCACCGCTTTGGCGGAACCGGCATCCCAGATATTGTAGAGCACGACGGGATTTCCCTTCACATGAAGTGCGGAAAAGGCCCGCGCGTGAACCGCCTGTTCGGAATCTTGATGTGCCATGTTCGCATCGTTGGACACCGCAGCGCGCAGCGCAACTCCGCGGCGCCTGATCGAGGCTCGTGTCACAGGCTGACAAGGTGGGCTCCGCGCTCCGCGTGGGGCTCGGGCGCGACGTCGCCCCACAAACGACCGCGCGCCGAGAGCCCAACCCACCTCAGCGGCGCGGCAATGCAATCTGCGAGCGTCGATAGATTACGTTCCTCGGACGTCGCCTCGATGCACCGCCGGCTCATGGCGGGATCCTCCTCGAATCGCCCGCCGCGGGGTCGGCAAAAGATTGGCCACGCCCGCCCGCAGCGCTCACGTTTCGCGCCACTCCCGCGTATGCATCCCTCCCACGCTTCTTCGCCTTCCGAACACCCCCACGCCCGCGATCGCTCGTCCGCGCTCGCCCATCACGCGATTGATGGCTTCCCCGCCGTCACGCTGCGCAACGCATCCATCGCCACCACGATCGTGCCTGCCCTCGGCGCGCGGATGATCTCGCTCCACGCCACGACTCCCGGCGCCCGCGAATGGATGTGGGCTCCCCCCGATCACCGCGGCCTCTTCGCCTGCGCTCCCGACACCGCCTTCGAAAACGGCCCCGCCGCGGGTCTCGACGAATGCATCCCCACCGTCGCCCTCTGCACCATGGACGGCACGGCCATCGCCGACCATGGCGAGGTGTGGAGCCGCGCATGGGATTACGATCCCTCCGCCGAAACCGACGCGATCACCACGCGCATCGCGCTGCGATCTTGGCCGCTGTCGTTTCAGCGCCGCGTCAGCCTCGATGGTTCGTCCGTGCATTTCGACTACACCCTCGTCAACACGGCCGACCGCGCCGTGCCCTACCTCTGGGCGTTTCATCCGCTCTTCACGCTCGGAGCGCGCGACGAAATCGAGCTCGTCGGCACCTCCGACGTTCGCGTCACCGGCTCGCTCGGGAGTCCGCTTAAAACCGGCGATCGCGGCCCTTGGCCGACGCCCCATTCCGGCGTGCGCCTCGACCTCGCCGCCCTTGGCGCGGACGGCGCTCCAGGCACTCCCGCGCAATGCAAAGCTTTCCTCGCCACCGCGCACGCCCCGCGCATCGCGCTCGTCGACCGCGCGCGCGGCCAGCGTCTCACCCTCGCCGTCGATCCCGCGCAACTGCCCGCGTGGGGCTATTGGGTGAGTCGCGGCGGCTGGCACGGCCACACGCATGTCGCGCTCGAAGCGACCAACGCTCCCGCCGACGCCCTCACCGATCTGACGCCCGGCCCCGCCACGCACACCCTCGCATCGCGCGAAACCCGCACCTGGCGCGTCACGCTCACGCTCGACACCGTCTCGCGTTAAACGAAGCGCTACGAGCTCATCGCGTCTCGCTTGTCAGGCTGCCGGCAGACCGTGCGCTCCGCACGCGGCCTTGGCGCGAGTCCTTTGACAACCAACCGCGCGGAGCGCCCGGTCCACCGGCGTCGCGTTGGATGAAATGCGGGCGCCAATCGGTCGCGCCAAGCGGTCGCTCGGTTCTGACGGCCGGTGAACCCCGCCATCATTCTCCCGCAGCTTCTGCTGGCAGCCTCCGCCTCGCGAACTCCCACGCCGAATTCCAAATTGGGCGCTATTTTCCTTGGTGCCGCTCTCGCTTGCGCCTACCCATTCCAGCATGCCCCCAAGTGCCTTTGAGGAAGAACGCGATCTGAGTTTTCAACCGGCGGTCAACGCCTCCCCTCGCGCGCTCACGCAGGAGCAGATCGCGTTCTATAACGAACGCGGTTACATCAAACCGCTCGACGCTTACACGCCCGCGCAAGCCGACCAGAATCGCGCCTACTTCGACGATCTCCTCCGCAAAGTGCAGGCCGCTCGCTCCGATCTCGATTCCTATTCCATCAACGGCTTCCACCTCTGCTGCGCCGGGCTCTACGACATCGTGACGCATCCCCTGATCCTCGACCACGTGCAGGACCTGATCGGCCCGGACGTGATTTGCTGGGGCACGCACTTCTTCTGCAAACAGCCGCATGATCCGCGCAAGGTCGCGTGGCACCAGGACGCCTCCTACTGGCCCTTCACGCCCGCGCGCACCGTCACCGTCTGGCTGGCGATCGACGACGCCGATCGCGACAACGCCGCGATGATGTTCCTCCCCGACACGCACCGCCGCGGCCATTTGAAGTGGCGCTCCGTTGCGAAGGATCAAGCGGTGCTGAATCAAGAAATCGAAAACGCGAACCAGCTCGGCGAGCCTGTCTACGACGAATTGAAAGCCGGCCAGTTTTCGCTTCACGCCGACATGCTAGCGCACGGCTCCGAACCCAATCACTCCGCTCGCCGCCGCTGCGGCCTGACGATTCGCTACTGTCCTCCAACCGTGCGTGCGTTGAACCCCGGCTGGTCCAAGGGCGCGATTCTCTGCCGTGGCTCCAGCACCGCTGACGGCTGGACGTACAACGCCCGTCCCGTGGGAGAAAATATCAACCTCCACCTCCAAGCCATCGGCGCGAACTGATCGCCGCGTCTGCTCCTGCCATACCGCGCTCATATTGGTTTAGGTTGAAGTGCCGCCGCTGTGGGCGGGGTGCCCTCACCCCGCAGTTTGCGCCTCGCGCGGGGTGACGGCACCCCGCGCACAACAATCGTGTGCTGTTCGAATCGATCAAAGCGTCGACGCCACTGGCTGCGTCCTCGTTTATTCTCATCACGTCCGCAGCCTCAAGCTAGCGGATGACGTCACCGCGTGGCTCAAAGCCCACGGCTCCGCCACGGAGTCCGCGTGGATGGACTGGACGGCGTTTCCGACGCCGCCGACGCTGGAGACACTCAAGTAACGCGCCCCGGGCCCCGTCCGGTTTGTCCGGCGCCCAGCCACGCCACGCCCTTCAGCCGCGCCCGCACGAACGCGATGTGGTGGTGTAAATCGTAGAACTGATTCGCAAACGAGGCCGGCACCTTGAGGCCGTCCACGGTGTGTTCGATGTCGTCGAGCCGGTTCAACAGCGCGCCGCGTTGTTCGTCGGTCAGCACCGCCTGCGATTCGCGTTCGAGCCGCAGCAGTGGCCGGTAGCATCGATAGATGCGCAAAAGAATCCGCCAGCGATAGACCACCGGCAGGAAACGCAACGTCGGCACCAGCACCAAAATCAGCGGCACGATCACCACGAGCAGCCGGTTCAGCAGACTGGCCAGCCAGAACGAACTGATCGTCTGATAAAGCCAACCCTTGCCCGATTTATAAAATCTCACCGCATCATCGCTCAGAGGAAACTCCTGCGCGATCGGCGCGGGAAACTCGCCCTGCTTCTGCAACAGCCCGGCCTTGGCGTGCACCTCTTGGGCCGTGCCCAGCAGCAGATCCGAAATCGCCGAATTGAGTCCTGCGCGGGCAATCAGCTCCACCGTCGGCCCCACCAGCGCCACATCTTGCGCCGGCAAGTCCGTCCCCAGATCGATCGAGCCCTCGGGTAGAATGATCTTGTTCAGGTAGGCGTAGCGGCGGGTATACGCATCCGCCTGCACGAAATTAAACAACTGGACCCCCGGCGCGCGGATGAGTGTGCGCAGAATCTGCAAGGGCGCGGAATCGCCCATGAGAAACACGGCATCAAGTTTTCCCGCGAGCAGATCGGTTGCCGCCATCTCCGCCGCCTCGTCGACCAGCACCGTGCTCTTGCCCGTGATGCCATTCGCTTGGAGCAAGGCGAGCGCCAGCGCATGGGTACCGCTGCCGCTGGCATCGACCCCGATGCGTTTGCCCGCCAGCGCCGACAGCCGGGTGATCCGGGCCTCGCCGCGATAAAACACCCACAAAGGTTGATAAGCCACGCTGCCGAGCGATCGCAAACCCGCCGGTGCCTTGCCTTGGGTGAGCCCGCCTTGCACGAAACCGATATCAACGCCCGAGTCCGCAGCCGCGAGCCGTTGCAGATTGTCCAGCGAGCCGCCCGACGGGCGAATCTCCAACGTCACACCGTGTTTCGCGAGCTGCTCCTTGTAACGTTCCGCATAGCGTTGAAACGAACTGCCCGCCGGTCCGCTCGTGATCGTCAATCGCCGCGGCGGCGCCGAGAGCACGAGCCAGACGACGGCACTGGCCAGAATCGCGAGCAGGGCCACCGCCAGGCACGAGGCGATCAACGGGCTGAAACCAAACGTCTCGGTCAACGCCGCCGCAAGCGGCACCCGGGATTTCGACGGCGTAGAGGTCATGCGCGTTGGAAGGAGCGAAGCGTTGGGCGCTCGCCGCTCCGGTGTCATGCACATTCTCGCACCGCGCCTTCCCTTATCCGTCGCCCGCCAAACGCGGCGTCGTGGGCGGCGCACCGTTTACGGCGCGACGTCGGTTCAATCGTCGTTGCCCAGATAGCGCCGTAACAAGACGGGCCACACGTCGCCTTGCACGGTGTTGAGGACGGCGAGATTCATCGGCTTGCGCAGCGGACTTTTGAGCGGCAGCGCGATCGCGTAATTACTCAGGTCAAACGTGGCCGGCAGCAGCGTCAACCCGTGGTGCCGGCGCAACTCGTATTTCAGGATCGCCGAATCGTAAACACATGCATCCGCCGTGCCGCTGCTCACCGCGCTCACAGCATCCGCCACGTTGTCGCTCGTCATCGGCACGACGTTGCGCGCGTGCAGGTAGCGCGCGGCGCTCGAATCCCGCACGGTGATGATCGCGAAACGCGGCAAGTCCGCCGGGCCTTTGATCTCGGTGTTGAGCCGCGTGACGGTGAGCGACGATGCAATCTGCGCCGTGAAACCGGAGATCATGATCACCCCGGTAAACATCCAAATCATCGCAATCACCCGACCACCCACCGTCTGCGGGGCTTTGTCGCCATAGCCGACGGTCGTCATCGTGACCCCGGCCCACCAAAACGCCGCCGCCAAACCCCGCGCCGGCGAGCCGCCGAACTGATCGGCGTTGCGCTTCCGCTCGAAAAACCAGACGCCGAAGCCTGCGGCCAGCAGCACAAGTCCGAGTGCGGCGACCACTTTCAAAAAATCGAGTGAGAAGAACGCCTTCACCACCTGCCACAAGCCGCCGCTGGACGCGGGCACGACGATGCCGAGACCGGAGTTGAAAAACGGCACCGTGAAATCGACCTTCTTCGCACGCTCTTCCGTGACGGTGATGGCCGCGATCGACGCGTCGAGCGTCCCGTCTTTGATGCCATCGATGAGCGCCTCAGGCGTCGCGACTTCGCGAAACTCATAGTCGAGCCCGAGCTGCTCCGCGGTTTGCTTCCACAAATCGATCGACAGGCCCGACCAGCCGTCTTTCGCATCTTTGATCACAAACGGCGGCGCTTCGTGTGTGCCGACCACCAGGTGCTTGCCCGCGGCCAACAGCGAGCTGCCCGCCCAAAGAGCGACCAACCCTAAACCCACGCTCAAGAAGCACCGCATGCCCCAATCAAGCCCGAGGTTGAGCGCGGCCCAACTCCAAACTCCCTTTTTTCCCGAGAAATTTCCCGCATCCGCTCCCTCCCGGCTCCGCCGCCATCGCGCCAACGGCGGCCGCGAACCCACGCTTTCTTTCCACTCGCCCGCGGCGACGCAGCGGCAGCACCTCATCAACGTCGCGGCGACTGCCCGCGCCGCCAGGTTCACCGCAGCTCTGGCGGGTCGAAAACGAAGC
The DNA here is from genome assembly GCF_019464535.1 of Horticoccus luteus. Lineage (GTDB taxonomy): Bacteria > Verrucomicrobiota > Verrucomicrobiia > Opitutales > Opitutaceae > Horticoccus > Horticoccus luteus. The sequence goes on from NZ_CP080507.1 coordinate 3,877,532, forward strand.
CGTGGAAATACCCCCGCTGCTCCGGCGTGAGCCGGTCGTTGTAGAACGCCTTGCTATAGCCCCAGTGCGCCGTCGACGCCATCATCCACGGGTGCTCGTAGGCGTAATAGAGCATCTGCCGGCCGGGCGCCCCGTCCGCATAAGGCGACGCGGTGTGCCAGATCGCGTTGTGAAATAAAATCAAGCTGCCCGCCGGCGCACAGATTTGTTTCGCGCCCGGAAAAAACTCGCGCCGCCGCCGGTCCTCCAACCCAAGTTCCGCCCGCGAGAGATGACTTCCGGGCACGAGCGTCAGATTGCCGCGAAACGGCTCCGTCATGTCCGTGAGATAATAGCCCACTTTGAGTTGCAGCAGCGGAATCGCTCCGCCGAGGTTGCGATAACCGTTGTCGCTCCCGTCGATATGCCAGCCGTCGGCGCGGTGCGCGAAATCCGCGGCGTCCTCCACAATCGCATCGGACGCGTGGTAGTGCGGCTGCGGGTTGCAGAACGCGTGAACAAAAGGCACCAGCGCCGGCCACGTGAGCAGCTCCAGAAAAAGCGGATCATCCTCCAGAATATTGAGGATGCGCGTGCTCTTCGCACCGTGCACCTGCGTGAGATCGTGCCGGTTGCGCGGCGGCCACACGGCTTTCCAACCGGCGGGCAGATCACGCCGGCGGCGCTCGATCGCGCCGGCCAGCGCCGACCGCAGCCGCTGCACATGATCCGGCGCGAGGAAATCTTCCACGACGAGGTAGCCTTGCGTGTCGAAATGGAAGCGCTGCGTGGCCGACGGGGCGGCCGAGGCGATTGATGCAGTCATGGGTAACGCGGGGTGCAGCTGGCGTAGCGGCCGCGTTTTACAGGGCAAAACAAAAACGGTCCCTTACCTTGCTCCAATTCACACCTTCGGCCGCCCGTGACGTCGCGTCGGTCAACGGCGCCTTGCGCGCCTCGCTACGTTCGCGGCCGCCGGTTGCGCCGCGGCGGTGGCGGCGCATCCTCCAAGGCGTCGCGGACATAAAGTTTGCGCACGAGCACCATCACGACGACCGCGAGCGGCATTCCGAAAAGCACGCCGAAGAAGCCGAACAACATCGCGAAGGTCAGCACCGCAAACAAGCCCACCGCCGGCGGCAACCGCACCGCCCAGCGTTGCGCGAGCGGCGTGATCGCGTGGCCTTCCAGCTCTTGCACGAGAAAATAGACGAGCCCCGCGTAGACCGCGGTTTGCGGGCTGTCCGTAAACGCCACCAGCACGCCCGGCCCAAACGCCAGCACCGGCCCCAGAATCGGGATGAAGTTGAACAGCCCCGCCATGATGCCCAGCACGAGCGGCAGCGGCGCACCGATCACCGCCAAACCCACGCCCGTCAACGTGCCGACACAGATCATCGACACGAGCTGGCCGACCAGCCATTTGCGCAACGCCTCTCCGCTGCCCATCAGCGCGCCGTGGAGTTTCTTGCGGTAACCCACCGGAAACAAGCGCACCGCGCCGTCCCGATAGACGGCCGGACTCGCGGCCATGAACACCCCGCCGAAAAACATAATCACCGCGTGGCCGAGCGTCGTGGCGCCGAGCGCGAGAAACTTCTGCACGCCCGCCAGCGCATTACCCCCGCCGCCCTCGCCACCGTCCGTGACACTCGACACGCGCGACAAAATAAACTCGCCGCCCGGCAACTGCGCCACCCACGCGCGCAGATCCGTGACGGCCTGCGGCAGACGTTGACCAAGCCCTTCGAGCTGCGCCGCGATTTGCCGGCCAAACAGCCAGCTCAACCCCAACGCCAGCGCGACCAGCAAGACAACGACGATCCCGACGGAGAGACCTTCCGGCACGTGCAGCCGCCGGTGCAGCGGACTCGCCAGCGCCCGAATGGCCACGGCAAAAACGAGCGCGCCAAACGCAATCAGGCACACGTCGCGCAGCATCCAGCTCAACGCGAAGAGCGCGACAATCGCACACGTCACGCCCACATACGCGGCGAAACGCCCAAGGCTGGGTGGCCCACGGTGGGAGATCGCGGCTTCACTCATCGATGGGGAAACGGATTATTTTCGCAGGACGCACGCGCGTAAACAGTAGCGCAACCGCCGCCCCGGTTCCCCACGCCGGAGGGCGGCGTGATCGCGTTGCGCGCCTGCTGTCCCGCCGCGCGCTGCCGCCAGTCCGCATGCATTCGGCGCGCGCCAGCCGGTTCAGCCGGCAGGACTCCCGCACCGCACACCCATTTGACAACGCGCCCGGCTGCTAGAACCTCCCCGGAACCTAGCCGCGGCGCACGTGACGCAAAGGCGTATGCCTCGCATGGCCTTCACTACTATGAACCTTCAACTCTCTGCCCGTGAGTGGCCGCGCGTTCTCGGCGTGCTGTTATTATTGACCGTATCGCGCGCCTTCGCGGCCGACGCCCCGGCCGCCCCGACGAACGACCCCGATGCCATCGTTTCCTCCAGCCCGATGACCGTCGAAGCGGAAGACGGCACCGGCGTGCACGGACAACTCGTAGTCGATCCGCAGGTGGTCGGCTCCGACTCGGGCAACAACCTCATCTACACGATCACCACCCAGCCGAAACATGGCCAAGTCGGCCTGGCCGGCGCCGATGACGACGCGGACTTCTTCCAAACCAAGACTTCCCGCTACGGCTATTTCGCTTACCGCCCCAACGGCGTTTACGTCGGCGAAGACTCCTTTGGTTACACGGTGCGCAACGAAACCTCCGGTCTCGTTTACGAAAACAAGGTCGTGATCAGCGTCAGCGCACCTCCGCCCACGATGCTCGACAAATTCGAAGTCGACGCCGCCCGCGTGCGCCTGATGAACGTCCGGAACGTCTCGCTCACGACCCATCCGAACACCCCCGTCACGCAGAAACTTCCGAGCCACGAGGACTTCATGTCCGAAACCGACCGCTCCGGCCTCGCCGCGCCGAAGGTGTTGTATCGGATCGATGAGAAGGCCAAGCCCAAGCACGGCACCGCCAAACTCAACCCCACAACCGGCGAACTCACTTACGCACCGAATCCCGGCTTCATCGGCGACGATCACTTCAAATATTACACAGTCGACGAAAACAATCCACAGCTCGGCGTGGAGAACGGCATCGCGGTCAGCGTGGAGCCGATCCGGCACTTCAAACACATGACCGTCGACCGCTCGCGCAGCCGCGAGGTCGATCTGGTTTTCGTCATCAACAACTCGCCGTCCATGGCGGCGCACCAGGAACGCATCGCCGCCAATCTCGCGCGCTTCCGCCAGCTCTTCGACAAACACGACCTCGATTACCGCATCGGCGTGCTCACGACCGATTTCGTCGACGTCGATCCCGATCTGCCGGCCTCGCGCCAGCATCTTTATAAGGAGGTCCGCTCGATCGAACTCGATGCCGCCGGTCAACCGGTGGTCGATCGGCGCGGTCGTCCGAAAAAAATCTACAAGCAGGTCGCCAGCAACGGCAACCTCGTGACGCTTCCCGCGCTTCCGCAACCCTGGGTCACCCCGAAGACGCCGAACCCCCTGTTCGCCGAACTCGTCAAAGTCGGCACCAACGGCGACAGCAACCGCACCGCGTTCACGGCCGTTTACAACTTCGTCGCCAATTACTATAACAAACAGCAAACCTTCCTTCGCCCCGACGCCACCACGGTCGTCGTGTTCTTCATGGACGAGGAGGAAACGCGCATGGCGGTCTGGAAAGACCAGAAGAATGGCCCGCCCAAAGCCGAGTGGATCGAAGACGGCAAACTCCCCGCCCTCTTGAAAGAATACAACGAGCGCAATCCGCAGAAGCGCCAGACACTCGACGGTTACATCAATTACTGGGTCCTGCGCCCCTTCATCATCGCGAAGGGCAACAAGCGCGGAAAGCTTGAGATCGATGCCGTGGTGGAGCCCAACAACATCTCACATCGGCGCGCCGCCGAGTTGACGGGCGGTACGGTGCTCAACATCGAGAGCGACTTCTCCGCACCCCTCGCGGCCCTCGGCGATCGCATTGCTGACACGGTGGCCGTGGCGCTCGATCCGGTCGACCCCGGCGCCACGCTTTATCAAAAAAGCATTCGCGTGCTCGTCGACGGCAAGGAAGTGCCCCCCGACCCGAAGAACGGTTGGATCTACGATGAGCTGACCAACAGCATCCGGTTCCAAGGCACCGCGAAAAAAACCGCGTTCCTCGCGAAGATCGACGTCAGCTACGAAGAACACATGCGCTGAACGTCCCTCGGTTGGGCGACCTTTCGTCAGACGCTCGACCGAGCAATCGGTCGTCCGTCCATCGCCCTTGCAGGACGGTCCGCAGACCGGTTCCGCGACGGCGACCGGCACAGTCCCGTTATTCGAGGACCGGTCTGCGTCTCGCTCATACCGACCGAATCGCGCTCATCACGCGACTCGTCATCGGATCGCAATAGACGGCCGTGTAGTCAAACAACTCAACGCCTGCGGCACTCTTCATCAGCTGAGATTTCAAACCTTCTCGCGCGCGATGAAGGATGACTTTCACATTCGTGGGCGAGAGAGACAGGCACTGAGCCGTCTCCTTTGTGGAGAGCTCTTGCACCTCCCTCATTAGATATACCGCGCGATGAACGCGCGGCAGGGTTTTGATCGCGTCCTCGAGGAGGCTCTTGAGCTCGTGATTGGCGAGCGCATCAGGCGCCACCATCGCGCGTAACTGCCGGCCAGGCCGCGCCTCAGAGTCGTCGATTGTCTCCATCATAGAACGTTTCTTTCGGCGTAAAATCATCAGGCACTCGTTGATCATGATGCGCGTGAGCCAAGTGCCAAACGCCGCCTGGGCATTGAAGTGCCGCAGGTGCAAAAAGGCTTTTAGATAGGCGTTCTGCATCGCGTCCTCCGCGGCGGCGTGATCGCGGAGATAGGCCATTCCGACGCGGTAGAGCTGGGCGTTATATCGGCGCACAATCACCTCAAACATTTCGCGACTCCCCGCAATGACACCACGGACTGCGGCAGCGTCGCTCATTTCGGGCGCCAAGCCGGTTATCGGCCGCAGAGGGAGTGCTTGTTGCGCAAGATGGCTCATCGCAACCTTGGATGTCCGACGGCAAGAAAGGTTACACGATCAAACCACTTCGATTCGCGCGCACGACGGCGTCTTTGCGGCGGGCATTTGTCGCCGCGTCGGGGTCGCGTTGGCATTCATGCCATGGCTGTAACCTTTCACCGCCGGTGAGCATCGAATGGATGAGACACAACTCGTCTCACTACTATTATGAAACTCATTCCTCTCCTCTCCTTGGGCCTCGGGGCGCTCGCGCTCTCTGCTCATGCCGAATCCAAAGTCTCCGATGCGCAAATCGCCGCGATCGTGGTCACCGCTAATCAGGTGGATGTCGACGCAGGTCAACTAGCGCAGGACAAAGCCACCGATCCCGCCGTAAAGCAATTTGCCTCCACCATGGTCACCGACCATACCGCCGTAAACAAGAGCGCGGTGGCTCTCGTGACCAAGCTCAAAGTAACCCCGCAGGACAATGAGACCAGTCGCGCGCTCAAGGCCGGCGGCGAGAAGAACCTCACGGACCTCCGCAAACTCAATGGGCACGCTTTCGATCAAGCTTATGTCGACCACGAAGTAGACTACCATGAACAGGTCATTGCCGCGATTGACGACGTGCTGATCCCCAGCGCCGAAAACGCCGAATTGAAGGCCCTGCTGATTAAAGTCCGCCCCGCATTCGTCGAGCACCTCGCTCATGCTCGTCATCTCCAAGCCGCCCTCAAATAACGGCGTGTTGTTGCGTTTCATCATCGCATGGGTCGCCGCGGTCGCGTGGCCGGCGGCGCTTTTTGGCGCTCCGGCTCGCAGCGCACCCGCCGCGTCCGAGCGGGCAACCCACATCGTGACGATCGAGAATATGACGTTCTCGCCGGCCATACTTCGGGTTCAGCCGGGTGACACGGTGATCTTCGAAAATCACGACTTGGTGCCGCACACGGCGACGGCTCGAGAAAAAGGGAAATTCGATTCCGGCCTCATTAAAGCCGGCGAATCATGGTCCCTCACTCTGCCGAGCGCCGGCTCGTTTCCTTACAGCTGCAGCTTTCATCCGACGATGTCAGGCGAGCTCGTCGTCGAAAACGCGGTTCCGTCCAAGGCCTCTCCCGCACTTCGCGGAAAGTAAGCATGGTCAACCCCGCGCCGCCATCCGCAGCAGATCCCGCAACCGCTGCGGATCGGTCGCTGACGTCTTGGCGACAAAGCCCCGCGCGTGCGCAAAGTGCACATCCGGCTCCCGCGCGATCCGCGTGAAGTCCAGTCGCGGATGGTCGCGATGTCGCGAAAGTCCGTAACCCTCGCTGCGACGGTCAGGCGCGACGATGGCCACCACGCGTTCGTTCAAACCCTGCTCCTGCACGTAGCGGTCCAATCCCGCGGAAGGCTCTTCGGGCAATGGCGCGGTGCGCGGCAGGAAAAGCACCGCCGGAGCGTTGCCGTGGGTGTCCGCCACATCGTCGAGTGTCCAAACTTCCGCGTGTTGGCCAATGAAACTCAGGCGCGCGCGCAAGGTGCGCAAATACGTCAGCAAATCGTCGCCCACCCAACGCATGATCTCCCACAGCGGCTCGCCCGCCCGGAGCTCGGTCGCGGCGGCGAAGCGACGCAACACCGTGCCATCAATGGGCGAGTTGAGCTGGTTGACGACGTTTCGCTCCACGCCCAGCCACTTCGCCGTCGCGTTGGGCCCGCGGCAATCGAACCACTCCGCCGGCTCCAGCCAGTCACAAAACGCTTTCGCATCGTCGTAGAGGCCGAGATTTTTCAGCACCAGTGACAATGCGCACGTCGGCGCCGCATCGTCGGGGAGCTGGTGATGATCGAAATTGTTTAACGCCGGCTCGTGTCGATGCCCGACATCCACCACCGCGACGGCCGGATCGCTCAGATCGCCGGGTGTCGGTTCGCGCCGCAAAATGGGCGCAGGTGCGGTGGCCAGCAGCACGCAACAAGCGAGAAACTCATCTTTGTGCGCGCTGCCCGGGTGCGTGAGGATTGTAGTAAAAGGTGTCACTCGCATGCACCCCAACACATCCGGCCGGTAAACGCCACGCCGGGATGCGCGGCGCACGGCGGCAGTTCCTGCCCGGCGGGCGAAAATTGGCGTGGCATGCGGACACGCTGCGCGCTAAAACGTTTCCATGTTCGCTCAATGCCGCTTGGCCGTGGCTGGGGTTTTCGCCATTTTGCTACTGGCGGCCGGTTGCACGAGCACACCACGAGGCGTGCCGGCCGCCGAAGGCATTGCCAATTTTGGCCGGATCACGCCAACCCTCTGGCGGGGAGCGCAGCCGAGTGAGCGCGGCTTGGAAAATCTCGCGAAACTTGGAGTCGTGCGCATCATCAACTTGCGGATGCCCGATGACGTTATCCCGGCTGAAGCATCAACCGCGCGTCGCCTCGGTATGGACTACGAGAACGTCCCGTTGCCCGGCCTGAGTGCACCGGACGCCATGGCCGTCGCACGCGTGCTCGCGTTGATCGACAGCGCAGGCGGCCGGTGTTTATCCACTGCCAGCATGGAGCAGATCGCACGGGCACGATCATCGCGTGCTATCGAATCCGCCACGACGGTTGGACGGCTGACGCCGCTCTCGCGGAAGCAAAACGTTATGGCATGTCGGAATGGGAATTCGGCATGAAAGATTTCGTGCGCCATTTCCCTGCGGCCGCAGCCAGCGGAGGCTGAAGACCGATGCCGCGCCTCGCTCGTCTAGTCGGCTCGGCGCGCGCTCGGACTTGCTGCCAAAACCTCCGCCATTAATCGATCGAGGTTCTGTTCGTTGGCCGGCACGACAATGTGTTCCACCGCCCGTGCGGTCTCGGCACTCGCAAATTCCTGTGACCAATTCACGACCGTGCCGACTGCCGTCGGCGCGAGAGTGATCGTCAGCCGAAACTGTGGCTCCGATACGTGCTGCACCACGATCCTGTGCGGCGCCGCGATTTCGGCGAAGACCGATTCGTTGGGATAACTCCGCCCGTCTGGCCCATGCATCGCGAAAGACCACCGCCCGCCCGGTTTGAATTCGCAGATCTTGAAAGTGTTGGTGAAGCCCGCCGGCCCCCACCACCGCGCCAGACGCGCGGGCTCGCTGAATGCAGCGAAAACGTTTTCAACGGGGGCCGGAAATTCGCGCGAGGTGGCAAAAGTGGTCATGGGGCTGGCGGCAAAAATCTGGGCGCCACGGAGCCGTCGGCAAAGCCTTTTTCGCGGCGTCGCGGCACGTCAGTCGCAAGCCGACGCGTTTGCCGTAGATTTGCGGCGGTGCCGAAAGCTTGCACCCCGCTGTCGCTTTCGGCCGGCGCTGTTCGTTTAATGCAAATGAACCCGCTTGTTCGCATGAAAACACCACGGCCTTCGACCCGATATCGCTGGGTGATTGTCGCCGCCGGCGGCCTGATCGGTTGTGTCGCCGTCGGTTGCATGTTCTCCCTGCCCGTATTGCTCCTGCCCATCGCGCGCTCCACGGCTTGGTCGGTGACCGGCGTATCGATGGCGATGACGATCGGGTTTCTCGCGATGGCGCTCGCCAGCATGGCATGGGGCGCCCTGTCAGATCGGTTCGGGCCCCGGGCGGTCGTCCTCGCGGGCTCGCTCGCGCTCGCCGCCAGCCTCGCCGCGGCCAGTCGCGCGACGACGCTCCTCCAGTTTCAACTCATCTTTGGTGTAGGAGTCGGCGGCGCAACCGCGGCGATTTTTGCGCCGATGATGGCGTGCGTGACCGGTTGGTTCGAGACGCACCGCAGCCTCGCCGTCTCGCTCGTCTCGGCCGGCATGGGCATGGCGCCAATGACCATGTCGCCGCTCGCGGCGTGGCTTGTCGCGCATCATGACTGGCGCACCGTCTTGCTCGTTCTGGCGGGCGTCGCGGCCACCGTGATGATTCCCGCCACTTTCTTGATTCGCCGCGCACCGGCGGCGCCGCCTCACTCCTCCGCAGTGGCATGGGGCGAGCAATCGCCAACGTTGTCCGTGGCACAGGTGCTCCGGTCCCCACCTTTTGTTATTCTTTTCCTGACGAATTTCTTTTGCTGCGCGACGCACTCCGGGCCGATTTTCCACACCGTGAGTTATGCCGTGGCTTGTGGCATCCCGCTGACGGCTGCGGTCACGATCTACAGCGTGGAAGGGCTCGCGGGCATGGGCGGCCGGGTGGCGTTTGGCCTTCTCGGCGATCGGTTCGGCGCGAAACGCACCCTTGTGTCGGGTCTCCTGCTGCAGGCGATGGGCGCATCGATGTACTTCTTCGTGCGGGAACTCAGCGGGTTTTACTCCGCCGCTACGCTGTTTGGATTCGTGTATGCGGGTGTCATGCCGCTCTACTCAGTGCTCGCGCGGGAGAATTTCCCGTTGCGCATGATGGGCACGGTGATCGGCGGCACCGCGATGGCCGGCAGCCTCGGCATGGCCTCCGGACCCGTGGTGGGCGGATTGATTTTCGACCACTTCGGCAGTTACGGCTGGTTGTATCTCGGATCCGGCGCGCTCGGACTCGGCGCCTTTCTGATCGCCCTGACATTTCAACCGCTTCCCCAGCCGAACTTCGGCCTTGCTTCGGCCAGTGAACCGACGCGCTGACCAAGACGTGCGATCGCGGCCCAACCGGCGCCTCGACCGATCATAAACGGTTCGACTTTCGCCGCCGATCAACGACTGCGAGACCGCGCTCACGCCACGCTGAATTGCGTCGAGCTCGACGGCCGTGAATCGCGTTGCGCGTGCCACCGCGAGGCGCATGGTGGCGTGGCTCCTTTCTTCGGATGAACGCTTCTCGCGCGAACACGGGATCACGACAACTCACAGGCCGCTGCGTGTGCGGCGCGGTTCATTACGAAGTGGCGGATGCCTTCGATTACGCGCTGAACTGCCACTGCTCGGACTGTCGGCGAGCCACCGGTTCGGCGTTCAAGCCTTTTGCCGGCATAGCACGCGAAAAGCTCCGCATCACGGAAGGGATCGCGACAGCAAAAATATTCGGAGATGCCGCCGCCAATCACGACGTGTTTTGCGGAATATGCGGCTCGCGGCTGTTCTCCGTCGTCGACAACGGCACCCGCGTCCACGTCACGCTCGGCACGCTAACGGATGCGCCCGCCATTCGTCCGACCGCACACATCTTTGTCGGCGACAAGGCCCCGTGGTTTCAAATCACCGACGCCCTGACGCGCTACGACGGTCACCTCTCGTAAATGCCGGCCGGGCGCGCCCATGGCGCGTCAATCAATGCCTTCGTAATGGTAATACACGAGGTGTTCGCGTGGCACATACACCATCAAAGTCATTTCGGAGGCGAAGCGCTTTCCTTGGCCAGCTTCGGTCGTAAGAAGATGGATTTCGGCATCAGGCGGAAACGTGTAGGTCCACCAAGCAGGGCCGGCTTCATTTCCCTGCCAGCGCTTGTTCGCATACTCGAGATCCGAAACATGCGGCAAACCAGCTGGAACCAGTGCGTGAAAGGTCGCGGCATCCGCCTCGAAACGCAGGTAGGTGCTGCCCTCGTCGGCGAACCAAAACACTTTGCTGTTGATATTGGAGACATTCGGACCGGGAGCGACGCCGAGCGTGTCTTCAAACACGAACCGCGGGGTTGCCGCGCGCACATAGCCATACGCAAACAATCCCGCCAGCAGCATCGCGAACGCGGTGAGGCCGCCGATAGTCAGCCCGGAGATCCATTTCCAAACCCGCCAATTTCGCCACCACGATAAGATAAATAGGCCAAAGGCAACCGCCCACCCTACGGCGAAAACGCCGGCGACGAATAACCAAAAAAGGACGACAATACCTGGACCCACGGCAGAGGCGACGATGCCAGAAACAGCCGAGCCGCCACGCCATGGCGGCGGCTCGACGTGGCGTCAGGTCAACTCAGACTCACTGGCAGGCTTCGCAAGCCTCACCGTTGCGCATCGCTTCGATCGAGCAGGCGATTTTTTGCTCGGCGGTGTAGGTTTTCTTCACGACTGAAGCAGGCATTTCGGTCGTCGCCACCGCGTCGGCCGTGCCCGCCACGCCGCGGACTTCCTTGCGTGTGCCAACGGTCGCTTTCTCGATATTGGAAGCGCCGAGGCTGCGGAGATAATACGTCGTCTTGAGACCGGCGTGCCACGCCTGACGATACATGTGGCTGAGCGTCTTCAGGTCGGGCGTCTTGATCCACAGATTCACCGATTGGGCTTGATCGATCCATTTCTGACGGCGCGCGGCCGCGTCGATGATCCACTTCCCGTCGATGTCGAAGGCCGTGAGATATTTCTCCTTCAGGTCGTTCGGAATGCGTTCGATGTCTTTCAACTCGCCGTCGAAATACTTGAGGTTGTCCAGCATGTCCTGATCCCACAATTCACGCGCTTTGAGATCCTTCACCAGGAATGGATTCAAGACGATGAACTCGCCCGACAGGTTCGATTTGACGAACAGATTCTTGTAGGTCGGCTCGATGCACGGCGACGTGCCAGTGATGTTCGAGATTGTAGCGGTCGGAGCAATGGCCAGGCAGTTGGAGTTGCGCATGCCTTGACGGGCGATCTTCGCCCGCAGCGGCGCCCAATCCAGCTTTCCACCGCGCGGCACGTCCACCGGCACGCCACGCTCGGCTTCGAGGAGATCGAGGGTGTCTTGCGGCAGGAGGCCGCGATCCCACTTCGAGCCTTTGTAACTCGAATAAGTGCCCCGCTCTGCGGCGAGGTCGGAGCTCGCTTCGTAAGCGTAAAAGGCGATCGCTTCCATCGCCTCGTCGTTGAACTCCACGGCTGCAGTCGACGCGAACGCGTGCCCGCGCAGATAGAGCGCGTGGGCGAGGCCCATCACGCCAAGACCGATCGGCCGATGGCGAAGGTTGGACGTCTTGGCCGACGGCGTGGGGTAGAAATTGATGTCGATGACGTTGTCGAGCGCACGGACCGCCATGCGGATCGTGTCGCGCAATTTGGCGTGATCGAGCGCGCCATCGGGCAGGAGATGGGAATCGAGGAGGACGGAGCCGAGATTGCAGACGGCCGTTTCGTCGTTGCTCGTGTTCAGCGTGATCTCGGTGCAGAGATTGGATGAGTGGATGACGCCCACGTGATCCTGCGGCGAGCGGAGGTTGCACGCATCTTTGAACGTGATCCACGGGTGGCCTGTCTCGAAGAGCATCGAGAGCATCTTTTTCCAGAGCTCAAGGGCCTCGATTTTCTGCCCGGCGATTTTCCCTTCCTCGGAGAGCTGCTCGTATTCGAGATAGCGCTTCTCAAAGGCGGCACCGTAAAGCTCGTGCAAATCGGGCACTTGGTTGGAGCGGAAGAGCGTCCAGTGTTGTCTCGCTTCCATGCGCTTCATGAACAGATCGGGAATCCAGTTCGCCGTGTTCATGTCGTGCGTGCGGCGGCGATCGTCGCCAGTGTTTTTGCGCAACTCGAGGAATTCGAAAATGTCGTTGTGCCACGTCTCCAGATACGCGCAACCGGAGCCCTTGCGCTTGCCGCCTTGGTTGACGGCCACGAGCTGGTCGTTGTGGAGCTTGAGGAACGGGATGACGCCCTGCGACTCGCCGTTGGTGCCCGCTATGTAAGCGCCGGTGCCGCGCACCGCCGTCCACGAACCGCCGAGACCGCCCGCCCATTTGGCGAGAAAGGCGTTATCCGCGATGCCGCGGAGCATGATGCTCTCAATCGTGTCGTCGACGTAGTAAAGATAGCACGACGAAAGCTGCGAGTGCAGCGTGCCGGAGTTGAACAGCGTCGGGGTCGACGAGCAGAAGCGGCGGCTCTTGTAGAGTTCGTAGAGACCGGTGACGCGCGCCTCGCGGTCGCCCTTTTCGTCGAGCATCAAGCCCATCGCCACGCGTAGCCAGAAGAACTGGGGCGTCTCGATGCGGCGCGCGGGAGAACGCGTTTTATCGATGATGAGATAGCGATCGTAGAGAGTTTGGATGCCGAGGAAGTCGAATTCCAGATCGGATGACGGATCAAGCGCCGCGCCGAGGCGGGTGAGATCGTAATCCAGGAGGCGCGGATTGAGGCGTTTGATGGCGACGCCGTGCTCCAGGTATTTCTTGAACGCCCGCTGATGGGCCGACTTCAATGCGCCGATCCCTTCGGTCATGATGTCCCAGCCGAGCACTTCTTCGTAGATATACGTGAGCTGGATGCGGCCGGCGAACTTGGCGAAATCCGCGTCGCGTTCGATCAGCGTTTTCGAGTTCAGGATGATCGTGGCATCGAGATCCTTTTGGGAAATCTGATCGTAAACGGCGCGGCGCAGTTCCTGTTCGACCTCGTCGTTGGAGAGACAGAGATCGAGGCCGATGCGCGCGAACTCGATGCGCTTGCGCAAGTCCGCTCCGTCCCAAAACACGTTGGTGCCGTCGGCTTTTTTCACGACGATCATGGCGGCCTGGCCGGGAGCCGGCGTCGTATCGGCCAAGGCGGGAACATCGCCGCCCGCGGCATCGAGCCCGATTTCGCGCGCGCCGGCGCGTTGCGCGCGAAAAAGAATGTAGGCTTCGGCGACTTTGAAGTGGCCCGCCTTCATGAGTTCTTCCTGCACCATGTCCTGAATTTCCTCGATGTGCACGAAGGATTGCTTCGAGGAATGCACGCGCTCGGAAACCGCTTTGGTGATCCCGATCGCGGGCGCTGAATCGCGCTGGAGCGAGAGGAACGTTTTGCGGACGGCTATCTCCACCTTCTGTTCGCTCCACGGGACAACCTGGTTGTTGCGGCGGATGACGCGCAGCGTAGACGTGGCGGCGGAATCGCGATCGACGGCGATCTTGCGGGCTCGATTCAAGAGCAGGCTCTTCGCCACGAAGTAGGCATTGTTGTCCACGAGCGTCTTTTCGATCAACTCGTAGAGCGCATTGAGCGTGAGCCGCACGGGCGATTGCGTGCGCCCGAGAGCGATCAGGTTCGCGGCGACCTCGCGGCAGATTGAAGCGACCCAAGCGCGATTCGTGTCGTTGAAAATATCAGTCTCACCCTTCGCGAGGTGAACGTTGGTCAACGCCTTGCCCAGCGTATCGGCCACCTCGGATAACACGAATCGCTCTTCGCCATGCGGGCACAACAAAATAATGGGAGGGAGCTCAAGCGATCCAGCGGGGATCACGTCGCGCCATGCGTAGTGGGGTTTTTGTTCGATGGGGGCCTGAACGGTGCGTTTGAGGGCGAGATCGTGGGCGAGGGTTGGGTTGCTCATGGACGGGACGGCGATGGAAGGAATGAAACGGTGATACGGGCGGAGGCGAACGAACGGACGGAACGGCCAATGGCAGGTGCCACGAGCCGGTGCAGCGGGGAACTAATCGAACGGGGTAGGAAAAAACGAAACGAGGACCGCGACGAACGCAGGCCACCTCAGAGCTCGTCGTCGCTGGCGACGGTGAGAGAGGAGGCTTTTTGATATTCGGTCACGCGACCTTCGAAGAAATTCTGCTCCTTCTTGATATCCATCATCTCGGCGAGCCACGGCAGCGGATTCTTCACACCGGCGTTGAGCGGCGCGAGGCCGCAGCTCTCCAGGCGGCGGTCCGCGATGAAATCGATGTAGGTCAGGAAGTCTTCGGCGCTGAGGCCGATGGAATTCACCGGCAGACAATCGCGAATGAACTCCTTTTCCAAGTCGATCGCCTCGCGCATGAAGCCGCGTAGCTCTTCCTTGAATTCCGGAGTCCAAATTTCGCGATTCTCATCGACGAGATCCATGAAGAGGTTGCGGAACACCTCGATGTGATTCGACTCGTCGCGCAACGTATAGCGAAACATCTGGCCGATGCCGGGAAACTTGTTTTGCCGGTAAAGCGAAAGAATCATGCCGAAGAGGCCGTAAAATTGCGTGCCCTCCATGCATTGACCGAAGACGAAGATGTTTTTCGCCAGCAGCTTCTTGTTGTCGGCCTGCGTGAGATCCAGCTCACGGCGGAGATCGCGGGAAACGCGCGTCACGAACTCGTTCTTGCGGACGATCGTCGGCACGTCCTCAAACATCGCCTCGCACTCGTGCGGGTTGATGCCCAGCGAAGCGATCATGTAGAGCAGCGAATCGGCGTGGATATTCTCTTCGTGCGCATGGCGGCCGAGCACGAGCTTGAGCTCGGGCGCCGTGACCAACTCGCGCACCACGTGCTGGATATTATCGCCCACGATGCCTTCCGCCGCCGAGAAGTAGCCAATGCCCATGCGGATAATCCAGCGCTCGACGTCGGAAAGCGCCTTTTCGTCGCGCCACTGCTCAATGTCCTTGCCCATGGGAATATCCTCCGGCTCCCAGTGGTTGGCCTTCATGGTGCGGTAAAGATCGTAGGCCCACTGATATTTCAAGGGCAGCAAGTTGAAGGTCATCGATTCGCGCCCGTTGATCACGCGCTTGGCCGCAAACGCGGCTTCGGCCTTGGCCTGATCGAGGACGAACGTCTTGGCACCGACTTGAAAGGATTTCTGCATGAGAAGAACGGAGAGAGGTGGGAGAAAAGGTGGAGAAACGACAGGGGCGAGCGGCGTTTTGGGCGGCGCGTCAGCGGAAGGCAAGAATTGGGTCGGGCAGAGGAGCTGAAACTTATTTACGGGTTGTTAACCACAACAGGATGTGGTCCTGGCCCGCTAAGACCACAACGGATTGAGCTCGTGCGTTTGCCGCGTCAACCGATTTTCCTTAGAAATTCGGCCGTTTTCCGGTTGCCTGCGCGCGACTTGTCGCCTTGCCGTCTCCCCGCTACGTGAGCTGCTCCGCCGCACGCCCCCGGCCGCGCCGGAATCGAAAGTATGTGCCGATTTGTGACAACACGAGTTTGCGAGCCAAACGACGGCTTCACTCTGCGGATACGACGGCGACACTCGCACAAGCCAACGACTGGCAGCTAGTGGGGACTGCGGCGAAACGTGCTGGCCTTCGTCCAAGAAAAAATGACAGTCCCCCGCTGTTTGGCCACCATGATTGACTCGCCCCCACCCGATGCCGCGGGCGGCACCGCCGGCCGACGCGTGCCAAGCACGCCGGCGCGCCGCAGGGGATGGTGGTGGCCGGTGGGTCTGCTTCTGGCAACGGCTGCCTGCTATTTCGGTTGCATCGATGTGCCCTTCCAATTCGACGACCAACCAGCTGTCCTCTACAATCAAACGCTGCGCGACGGCTGGCCGTCGTGGGGGATGTTGCACCCCCCCGCGGATGCAGCGGGTGCTACCGGACGTCCAGTGGTCAACGCCACGCTCGCTTTAAACTACGCCTTGGGCGGAGCGAACGTGCGCGGCTACCATCTCTTCAACCTGCTGCTCCATGTGCTCGTGGCCCTGACGCTGTGGAGCCTGATTCGCCGGACGATGCGCCTGATGAGCCCCGCACCCGGCGTTTCTATTGATGCCGTCGCGGTGACCGCAGCGGGACTGTGGGCCGTGCATCCATTATTAACGGAGTCAGTTGTCTGCATTGTACAGAGAAACGAAGAGCTGGTCGCGTTGTTCTTTCTGCTCACACTGTATGCAGTGAACCGATCCGCGACAACGCGCACGCCGCTGGCCCGTCGGAGCTGGGCGGTGACGGCGGTGAGCGCTTGCGCGTTGGGGATGGCGAGTAAGGAGGTAATGGTCACGGCACCCTTGGTGGCGTGGCTATATGATCGCACTTTTCTCGCCGGAAGCTTCCGAGGCGCGCTGCGGGCACGGCGGACGCTGTATGGCGGGCTCGCCCTCACGTGGGTCTTGCTTGCATGGCTCGTCCTGAACAACGCGCAGCGCGCGGGCACGGTCGGCTTCGGCCTCGGGATCACCAGTTGGGATTATCTTCTCACGCAATGCCGCGCCCTGGTACTTTACCTTAAGCTGGCGATCTGGCCGCACCCGCTGGTCGTTGACTACGGCTCGCCCGTGGTGCACCGCTTGAGCGCAGTGTGGTGGCAAGCGTCGGTCGTGCTCGCGCTGCTCGGCGCAACCATCTGGGCGCTGGTGCGGCGGCCCGCGGCGGGGTTTCTCGGGGCATGTTTTTTCCTCCTGCTGGCTCCGAGTTCCAGTTTCGTGCCGCTTACCACCCAAACGATTGCTGAGCACCGCATGTACCTGCCCCTCGCAGTGCTCGTTCTGTTGGTTGTGCTCGCCCTCCGCAGGTTGCCAGGTGCTTTGACTGGGACGTTTTGCTTTGCGTGCTTCGTTGCGCTGGCCTTTGGCACGATTCGACGGATCACCGTCTATCGCACCGAAATGAGCCTGTGGACTGAGACCGTAAAATATGCGCCCGACAATCCGCGCGCTCATCTGAACCTCGGTCAGGCGTTGCTCACGAGCGGAAACGCTGTCGACGCTGTGCAGCAATTCGAAACTGCACTTCGTGTCCGGCCCGACTATGCCGAGGCGCATTACAATCTCGGGCTGGCGTTGTCACAGCAAGGTCGTCTCGCAGACGCCGCGGTCGCGTTTAAGGCGGCGCTGGACATCGTCCCCGACTACACCATCGCGCACAACGCTCTCGGTACGAGCCTCGCCCAAGCCGGTGAATTCGCCGCGGCCCTCGAGCAATTCGACCAAGCGCTGGGCGAACGGCCGGATTTTCTGGACGCGCAAGTAAATCGAGCCCGCGTCTTGGTGGCCCTTCACCGCGGCAACGACGCCATCGCCGACTATCAACAAATCCTCCGGCGTCATCCCGATTCGGCTGCCGCACATCTGGGTCTCGGCGATGCGTGGGCCGCGAACGGAACCTCGCAAGAAGCGATCAAGGAATTGCGAGCGGCCGTGCAACAAGAACCCCGCCTCGTGGCGGCTCAATTCAACCTCGCCAATCTACTTAGTGCTGACGGTCGTCTCGCCGAGGCGGTCCCGCACTATGCAGCGGCGGCCCAGGAAGAGCCAAACAAGCCCGCTTTGCAGATTGCGCTGGCGAACGCACTGATGCGCCTCGGCCAGTCACGCGAGGCGGCGCTCCACTATACCGCCGCCGTGGAGCTGCAGCCTAACTCCGCGGAACTTCGCCTGAACTTGGCTTTGGCCCTCGCCGCGTCGGGGCGGCTTGCGGAAGCGATTGAGCAATGCCAGACGGCGCTGCGCTTGCGCCCCGGTTTCGGCGCAGCGGAGCATTATCTGAACGAGATGCGTTCGGACCTGCAAAAGAGCGCAAGCCGACCGTGAAGCCGCCTCGCTGCTTGCCGGCTGACGACTGGTCGCGCCGCTCCACCTGGCTCGCGATTGCGCTAGTGACAACCGCCTGTCTCCTCGCTTACCACCGCACGTTTTCTGCACCGTTTGTTTACGACGATGATGAAGCGATCATCGGCAATCTCTCCATTCGCCACCTCTGGCCACTGAGTAACGTGCTGCTGCCCGGCGGCCTCACGGGCACGACCGTCAGTGGCCGTCCGGTGGTGAATCTGACTCTGGCCCTCAACTACGCTTTAAGCGGGCTCAACCCATGGAGCTACCACGCCTTCAATCTCCTGATCCACTTGGGCAGCGGCTTGCTGCTGGCGGGAATCACCCGCCAGACTTTGCGCTGCCCTCCGCTCGCTGCGCATTTCGACCGAACGGCCTCCGCGCTGGCCTTCGCTGCAGCCGCACTGTGGCTACTGCACCCGCTGCAAACGGAATCGGTGACTTACGTCGCCCAACGCGCCGAATCCCTGATGGGGTTTTTCTATTTATTAACTTTATTCGCTTTTATAACATCGATCAATGCACGCCACCCGACGCGATGGCTGGTCACCTCCGTCGCCGCTTGCGTTTTAGGTATGGCAACGAAAGAGGTCATGGTCACCGCGCCGCTGCTGGTAGTGCTATACGATCGCACCTTTATCTCTCACTCTTGGACGCAAGCCGTTTGCCGGCGACCGCGTTACTACGGCGCGCTCGCCGCCACTTGGCTGGTGCTCGCGGCTTTGGTTCTCGGCACCGGCGGTCGGGGCGATTCAGCGGGTTTCGCAACCCAAGTATCGCCGTGGCACTATCTTCTCACGCAAGGAGACGCCATCTGCCACTACCTCCGCCTGACTCTTTGGCCCCACCCGTTGGTATTCGATTACGGCGATGAGTTGGCCCACCACTTGAGTGAGGTCGGGCCGCAATTCCTGTCCACAGCGGCTTTGTTCGCTGGCATCTTTTGGATCTTATGGCGGCGGCCGGCGTGGACCCCGGCGTTTCTCGGCGCAGCGTTTTTCATCATCCTTGCCCCAAGCTCAAGCATCGTGCCGATCTCCACCCAGACGATGGCCGAGCATCGCATGTATCTTCCCCTCGCCGCGGTCGTCGTCGGCGTGGCAGTTGTTTTGCATCGGTTAATGGGCCGCAAGGCCGCGTGGATGCTCGCTGGCGCCGCGGCCATCGCGGGCGGAATGACCTTCATGCGCAATGAGGACTATCAAACCCGACTCCGCCTTTGGGCCGATACCGTCACCAAGCAACCGGACAATCCTCGCGCGCACAATAATCTGGCGATCGAGCTCATCGCGGCCGGCCAACACAACCAGGCCCGCGCTGAATTGCAGGAGGCCTTGCGTTTGCGCCCCGGCTATACCGATGCCCGCAACAATCTGGCCAACGAACTGCTCCGCCGCGGCGCCGTCGCAGAAGCCATTGCACAATATGAAATAGTGTTGCGCGCGCAGCCCGACTTTGTCCTGGCACTCGACAATCTGGGCTTCGCCTATCTCACCACCGGCCGAACCGACGACGCCGTGCGCTGTTACATGCGGGCCATCCAGCTCGACGCCGACGATGCCACGGCTCACAGCAACTTGGGCTATATCTTTCTGCAGCAAGGCGCTCCCGCGAGGGCGTTGCCCCACTACGCTGCAGCAGCGCACGTGCGTCCGTCCGAGCCCGAGGCCCAACGCAATCTCGGCGACACGTTGATGGCATTGCATCAAGCGGCGGAAGCTGCGGCCGCCTATGCTGACGCGATTGCGTTACAACCGGCAGATGCTGCGCTGCGCTTTAACCGTGCACTCGCCCTCGCCCAATGCAGTCAGTTTTCCGAGGCCAGGAAAGAAGTGTCGATTGCGTTGCGTCTGCAGCCCGGCTTCAGCGAGGCCCGCCGTCTGGCAGAGGACCTTCAACGCAGGTAGGCCCAAAGCCAAGATTAGCCAGACGGTGTGGCCGTCCGATTAGAGCTCGCCTCAGCGAAGGCGCAAAAGGCAAGAATCCGGCCACGCAATTTCGCTTCTTCCATCGCTCATGCCTTCATCTGCACCGTCTCCTCGTTTCGCTGGCGCCAGCTCCGCACCGGATGTGCCCCGGCGAGGTTTGGCGGGCTGGCTTGCGGGGGCAGCGCTCGTGGCGGCGGTCGCGCTCGTCTACCTTAACTGCCTCCACGCGCCGTTTATTTTCGACGATTTTCCGGCAATTGTGCGGAATGAGTCGCTGCGCGGTGGCTTGTCGTGGGACATGTTGCGGCCACCGCCGGAGGCTGCGGGTGCGACGGCACGACCGGTGGTCAACGCAACGTTGGCGTTAAACTACAACATGGGTGGACTGGCGGTCGAGGGCTACCATCTCGTCAATATGGTCCTGCACGCGCTAACGACGTTGACGCTGTGGGGCGTGCTACGACGTTCATTGCAAACACGGTCGCTCGGCGCGGGGCTTTCAGCAGAAACGGTAGCGTTCGCGGTGAGCGCACTCTGGGCGGTGCATCCGCTGCTCACCGAATCAGTAGTGTGCGTGGTGCAACGCAACGAAGAGCTCGTGGCCCTCTTCTATTTGCTCATGCTGTATTGTCTCATCCGTTCGGCGACGACGGCAAACCGCTGGCCCCGAACAGTGTGGACGGTGACAGCGGTGGCGGCGTGTGCGCTCGGAATGGGGAGCAAGGAAGTCATGGTGACGGCGCCACTAGCGGCGTTGCTGTATGATCGCACGTTTCTCGCGGGAAATTTTCGGGGCGCGCTGCGGACGCGGCGAACGCTATATGCCGGGTTGGCGCTGACGTGGGGCTTGCTCGCGTGGCTCGTGTTGAACAACGCGCAGCGCGCTGGCACGGTCGGCTTCGGCCTCGGCGTCAGCAGTTGGGATTACCTTCTGACCCAGTGCCGTGCCCTGACGATTTACCTCAAGCTGGCGGTTTGGCCGCATCCACTCGTCGTGGACTATGGCGCGCCGGTCGCGCACCACTTCAATGAGGTGTGGTGGCAGGGACTGACGATTCTCGCCCTCCTTGGCGTGACCCTCTGGGCTTTAGTGCGTCGGCCGGCGATCGGTTTTGTCGGGGCGTGCTTTTTTCTCCTGCTTGCGCCCAGCTCAAGCATCGTCCCCCTCACGACTCAGACGATCGCCGAGCACCGCATGTATCTACCTCTCGCCGCCGTCGTTCTGCTGGCCGTACTCTGCCTGCGCGCCCTCCCCGTCCGTGTGGCCGGAGCGGTTTGCCTAGGATTGGGCGTGGTGCTGGCGAACGGCACCGTTCATCGCAACGCCGTCTTTCAAAATGAAGAGCGCTTGTGGACGGAAACGCTGGCTATCCAGCCCGGCAATGCTCGGCTGCACGCCACCCTCGGAGGTTATTACTTGCGTCACCAACGCTGGACCGAAGCCGCCGACGCCTATCGCGCCGCGCTCGATTTGCAACCCGCCTACGCAGACGCACACAGCGATCTCGCCAGCGCGCTCCTTCACCTCAACCGACCGCAGCAGGCTCTCGTCCACTATGCAGCGGCGCATCAGCTCAAACCCACGGACCCAGACATCGCTTACAATTTCGCCAACGCCTTGGCGGGCGTCGGGCGCGGGACTGAGGCCATCGAGTTGTATCGAACCGCGTTGCACTCACGGCCGATGTTTACTGCAGCGCAAAACAATCTCGGCGATGCCCTGATGCAGATGGGCCGGCTGCCCGAAGCGATTGCGACTTTTAACGCGGCGCTGAAGCACGATCCCGCACAGCCGGGCCCGCAAAACAATCTCGGACTGGCGCTCTTACGCAGCGGTCGGGCGCAGGAGGCGCTGGCGCATTTTGCCGCCGCTGTTCAGTTGCGGCCGGACTCAGCAAGCGTTCATCACAATTACGCGCTCGCGCTCGCAGCCACGGGCAAGATTACCGCCGCGATTGCCGAAGAAGACGCCGCTCTTAGGCTCGCGCCGGATTATGCAGCCGCGCAGGCGCACCGGGCGCAATTGTTATTCAAACCGATCGAGCGGCGGTAGCGCGAAGCCTTCACTGCCCGGCAAAAAAAAGGCGGCTGCGCGATCGCAGCCGCCCGTGAAACTAACACCCGATGATCGGTGGAATCATCAGAAGCGAATGCGCATGCCGATCTGCGCCTGCCACCGCGAGACAGAGGAATCGTTCACCGTGGTCGGGACGCCGTCGAGCGTGCCACTGTTGAACGTGTAATTCCACACGCCGGCGCCACCATTGCCGGCGGCATTATACGTCGCACCGGCGACGCCACGACGATAGGAGAACGGCACCTCGTATTGCAGGCCCCACTTGTTATCGATGATGTTCCAGAAGTTCAAGATGCTGGCATAGAGCTCCGCTTTTAGGTGACCGTGGATCGGAATTTCCTGCGTGAACTTCAAATCGATCGTCTGCTGCCACGGCGAAACTTCCGAATTCCGGGACGGATGGGTGCCCAGGTAGTTCTTCAGGTCGGTGGAGTTGACGTAGGCGAAAAAGGCATCGCGCTCGGTCGTGCTCGCCCACGCGACTTTGGGGTCGTTGGGACCCGTCGGCACGTAGAGTAGATCGTTGAACGTGTAGCCGTCACCGTTGGCGTCACCGCGGAACACCCAAGAATACGGATGGCCCGTGCGGCCTTGATAAACGATCGCCGCGGTCGTTTTGTAGTCACGGATGAGTTCGAACTGGCGCGTGAGCTGGATGACGATGCGGTCCTTGATGTTCGTGTTGGAAGTGGAGGCCACATCCTCATTCGGATTGAACACCGCGCGATTCGAGTAGTTCGAGCTCGCGGTCGACGAGGTCATCGGACTCACCTCCGTCGCGTGACCACGGGTCCACGAAGCGGACCAGGACCAGTCATTCTTCATCGGCCGATAGAGCGACAACGTAACACCGTGGCTCTCGCCCTTGTTGGTGTTGGTCATGTAGAAGACGTCGGCAAACGAGCTGTTGCGCCGGCGACCGCTGGAGCTGGCACTTGTGCCGGACGTGGGCGTGCCAGCGTAGGCAATGCGTCCGTCGGGCATTGTGCTATTCGCAGTCGCGATCTTGTAGTTGAGGAACTCGACATTCAGCGCATCCTTCACCTCGCTGTAGTATCCTTCTGCAGAGAACGTAATGTTCCCGAAGGGCAACTTGTGGTCGATCGCGAGGTTGGACTTCCACAGACTGGGCTGCCGGAAACCCGGATCCGTGACGTTGATGTTCGGCGCCGGAGGCGAGCCCGCCGGGACCGTTTGGTTGTTAGGATCCGGGTTGAAGGTCAGACCGGGAATGCCACCGGTATTAAATGCACCGACCGCACCCGTGGCACCGGCGTTGGAATAGGCGTTGGAAATCCACACGGCCGGGTTCTTCCCTTGGAAGAGGCCAATGCCGCCGCGCAGTTGAGTCTTTCGCTCTGTCTTGAACTCATAGGTGAATCCGATGCGCGGCGCGATGGTCGCGTTGCCGTTGTTGGTCGTGTTGTTTTGCGTGACCGCCTGGCCGTTGTCGCGCGTGAAGCCCGCAGTAGCAAAGCCAGCGGCAACAGGCGGAGCCTCGGGAACATGAGGATAGTCGTAGCGCAGGCCGGCCAAAAGTGTCAGCTGAGGGCTTAGTTTCCAGGTATCCTGGACAAACGTCGCGTACGCATCGTAGCGCCAGTTGGCGACCGCATCGTCGATCGAGAATCCGGGATTGGCCTTTTGCAGGGTGTAGCCCGTCACTGGCGTGCCCGCAACCCATGCGGCGAGGTTGGGGAAGGTATAGTAACCGTCAGTATATTGAACGTAGGCGTTCAGATACTTGGTGGAAATATCTTCCACGCCGGCCGTGACCGTGTGGTTGCCGATCGAATAGTCAGCGGAAAACCGCACTTGGGTTTCCTTGGTGTTGATCGCATTAAGCTGACGGGACGATTCCGTGCCGAGGTAAACCTGGCCGTTCGTGATGGAAGCGCCGGTGTCGTAACGCGTGCCGGAAAGACCGCCCACTTGAACTTGGGGAAACGGCACACCGTTGTTGGACGGAGAACCATCGTACTTCGTGTAAGAAACATCGAGCTCGGTACGGAGGTCAGGCGTCCACTGGCTGAAAAGTTGGCCAATATAGCTATCGGTATTGCGCGGCTGACTGTACCAGTAGTTGCTGAGGGAGGTTGCCGTGCTGCTGGTGTAGTTCGGGAAAATCACCTGCGTGCCGTAATTGCGGCGGTAGGTGAAACTCGCGCGGTGGTCGCTGGAGATATTCCAATCGAGCTTGCCGATAACTGTCTTCTGCGTCGAAACGTTGTCACTCGCGCTCAAGCTGCCGGGATCGTAGCCGAGGGCCTGCGCCCGGGCAATGATGCTGGCCAACTGGGCCGCGTTGGGCTTGAAATTGGCCTGCGGCGCGGCGGAGGTGCGCTCGTAGTAGTCATAGTCACCGAAGAAGAAGAGCTTGTTTTTGATGATGGGGCCACCGAGCGTGAAGCCGTAGTTCTCTTCCTTGAAGGCATCGCGCAAACCCGTCACGGGGTTTTTCGCCCGGAAGTCTTCGTTCGTATATTCGTAAAACGCACTGCCGTGGAGTTCGTTCGTGCCGGATTTGGTGACGACATTGATCAGCGCACCCGTGAAACCGGCGCGGCGGACGTCATAGGGCTGGAGTTCGACACTCAGATTCTCGACCGCTTCCAGCGGAATCGGGCTGCGCAGGGAGGTCGCGCCGTTGCCGTTGAGACCGAACTGGTCGTCCGAACGGACGCCATCGATGAGCAGCGAGTTAAAGCGGTAGTTCTGGCCTTGCGCGCTCAGATTGCCGCCCTGATCGAGCGAACCAAGGAAAAGCCGGGAGTCCATGGCGGCGACGTCCTGAATATCGCGACGGACGGAAGCGACGTTACGCACGGCTTCTTCGTTATACGAAGTGCCAGAGCCCATTTTGCCGGAATCGAAAGTGGCATCACGGGAACTGGTGACGCTAAACGCTTCCATTTGCACGACATCGGAATTCATTGAGAAGTTAACCGTCGCGCTCTCGCCTAGCCCGAGGTAAACGTCCGATCGCTTCTGCGGTGTGAGGTCAGTGCCCGTGACGGTAATCGTATACGGGCCACCAACCCGCAAACCGGAAGCATTATATTGTCCATTCGCGCGCGTGAGCGCCGTGGCGGTCGTGCCGGATGGTTCGTGGACAATAGTGACGGTCGCACCGGATATCGGCGCTCCGCTGCTATTGGTCACGGAGCCATCGATTCCAGCTGTCGTAATACCCTGGCCATAAAGGCCGGTGGCCAAAGCAAGAAGGAGGAAGGACATTCCCCCGAGCAGGCGTTTGAGGAGCGAGTGTTGATGCATGGTGTAGTCAAACTTGCGCCGGGCACTGCACCCGGTGCTAGATTTCCGCCAGCGAAGACCGGGGGATTTACCGCGTCAAGCGTGCAACCGCCTCCCTTTGCACCCTTCCGGCGATCTCCGGGGCATCACACAGCTCCCGCGGCCGACCAGAACCGCGGCAAACTTCTTGCTCCCACGATGCTCCAGCCACGAGTGCCGGCGCCGAACGCCTTAGCGATCCTTCGCCCGGTAGCAGCGGATCTCCAAGGGCGGCCCGATGGAGTAAAAGCCTTCCACCGTCTCCAGATTACCCAGCAGCCACGGCACGGAGAACGCGGCGCCGTTTTTGGTAAATACGATTCCAGCCGCGAGATAGACGCACGAATGCACTGCTACCCCGTCTGGTTGCACGAAGACAATGACATCGCCAAATGTCGGTTCGCTCGCGACAGGATAATATGACTCCGTGAGCACCTTCTTCACATATTCTATATCCGTGAAGCGCTCGTCAGGCTGTTCGTTAAAGAAATTGAGCGCCGTCCAATGGCAGTCGTGCGCCTCGTCTTGGGGATTCTGCGACAATTGCGGGTAGGAATAAAGCAGCGCTCTCGGCAACGGCGGCAAGAGGTGCACGATATCCAGCACGGCGCCTTCCGGCCGACGTACGAGTGATTGGAGCAACGGCTTCAGGTCTTTGCTGCGGCGGCCCTGACCCCAATAGTGCGCGATCGCATTCACGTCGGTCTGCGGATCGATCACCAGCTGAACGAGCAGCGTCGATTTGCGGGAAAGCGTTTTTAGGAATCGGATGCGGTCCGCCGAGGACTTCAATCGCGGCAAAACGACGTCATCGTCCGAAAACAGAAGGTTGCCGTTGCGCGGATAAAGCATGCTGGTCGCGAGCGTGATGATGTCCGGCGGGAGGCCGCTGTCGCGAAACCAGTCTTTTCCAACGTCGGCGCGCAAACGAAAGGGGGCAAACTGGGTGGCGTTTGCCGGAAACTTGGCCAGGACCGTATAGATGACCGAGCGCGCGGCGGGGGTCAGTTCCGCGACGACATTCCGATTCGGCATGACCACGCAACCGCTGCCGTCCGCAGCCGGAGACGTGGCCGCGCTCAACGCCTGCTCTTGAGCGGCGGTGAGGCTCGCGCTGCGCCATAACTCGCGCACGGCCGCGGCAGAATAGCCCGGGAACGTCCACCGCAGAGGATCCGGCTGAATCTCCGGCAGGGGGATGTAATCTTCTGGTGGTTCGATTTCGATACGGGAGGATCGCAAGTGCCCCCATGGTCCGTCGGGCAAACGTGTGAATCCCGACTCCATGACCGCGGACCGAACAATAGCGGGTTGACTAGCCTTCACCGGCTCGGTCGGGGGCGCCGAGCGGAGTGACCAAGCGACGACGCCCCAGGGGAGCAACAACACAACGCCCAGTCCACACCAGCCCCATGAGGTCAGCCGGATTGAGTTGGTGCGTTCGGAATTGGCCATGGCGAAAAAATCAAACCTCGGTGAAGCCGGCGGTGGGCCAGAGGACAGTGCGACGCGTATTCACGAATTGGCCCTCCTCGCGCAACCGCGCAAGGTGGCACGATTTAAACCGAGGCCGAGCTGCGCGCGGCGCGGCGGCGCTGGCGGACTCGGCGCCACGTCACCAAAGCAAGGCCTGCGCCGAGGAAAATGACACCATAGGTCGCCGGTTCAGGCGTAGGGCGGATTTCGTGATCGAACCAGCCATTGTGATTACCCGCGACCCAAGTGGTCGTCATCCCATCGTAGTTGGTGAACGTAATCTGGTTAAGAGGGGTGTTACCGAGATGATCCGCGCCGCTCAACGTGCCGCTGTTCACGGTGCTGGTCGCATACCAAACAGTGCTTTGCGTGACTTGGTTGGCGGTGCTCTTCCAGTTGTTGACCGTGATGTGGACCCCGGCGTCGATGATCAGATTTGCCGACGACAGCACGGTGCCGTTGGTGCCGTTAAAATCGAGGACGGTGTCCGCGGTAATGTGGATCGTGCCGAAGGTGATGTTCGCCGCGCTGGCGAGTGAAAGGGTGCCGCCGTTCAAGACGAGCGTCGAACCCGTGCCTGCGTTGAAACTGTGGTCAAAGACGAGCGTGCCGGCGCCGTCTTTCTGAAAGGTACCACCGCCGGTGCCGTCGATCGCGCCGGAGAACGTGGTGCTGCCGCTGGCGTAATTGGAGACGACAGTGCCACCGCTGCCGATGATCAACGTGGTGCTGACGGCAGAATCGAAGGCGCCGGTGTTCAGCGTGGCCCCAGAGGCCACTGAAATCTTGCCGGCATTCAGATGGGTCGCGCCAGCGGTGTTCGTGCCGGTGCCGTTGATCGCGAGGGTGCCCGAGCCCGCCTTCGTGAGGCTGCCGCTGCCGTTCGTGAGATTGCCTGTGATCGTGATGTTGCCGTTGTTGGCGGTGGTGCCGAAGGTGGCGGCCTGGTTGGCGCTGGTCACGCCGCCGCTCAGGGTGAGCGTGGTGCCGGTGTTGGCGGTGAGGAGGGCGGCCGATTGCAGCGTGACTTGGCCGGCAAAGGTGTTGTTGCCGGCGGCATTGCGCAGGGCGCCGTTGCCGCTGATGCCGGTGCCGTTCAAGGCGAGGGGTTCGGCGCTGGTGGTGAGGTTGCCGTGTGCGGCGTTGCTGAGTTCGAGCGCGCCGCCGCTGCCGGAAACGGTGGTGCCGCCGGTGGCGGCGCCGAGGCCGGCGTTGCTTTGCAGGCTGAGGACGCCGGTGTTGATCGTGGTGGCGCCGCCGTAGGTGTTGGTGCCGGAGACGATGAGGGTGCCGGTGCCGTTCTTGGTGAGGGTGCCGGTGGCGCCGCCGACGGGGCCGCTGATCGTGGTGTTGCCCGAACCGGTGACTTCCAACGCGGTGTTGATCGTGACGGTGTTGTTGAGGGTGAGCAGACCGGCGTCGGACTGGGTGCGGGCGTCGTTGACGACGACTTCGCCGTTCCAGGTGTTGTTGCCGGAGAGGTTGCGCAGAGCGCCGTTATTGCCGTAGCCGGTGTTGTTCAGCGTGAGTTTTTCGTTGGTGACGGTGATGTTGTTGGAGAGCTGCAGGGTGCCGTTGGTGGTGCCGTTGCCGTTGACGAGGGTGGCGGAGGTGTCGGTGCCGTCGGACTGGCCCAGGGCGCTGTTGTTGGTGATGGCGAGGGTGCCGTTGTTGATGGTGGTGGTGCCTTCGTAGCCGGCGTGATTATCGGAGGTGATGGTCATCGTGCCCGCGCCGGTCTTCACGATGGAGCCGTTGTAGATGAGGGCGCCGATGGTGAGGTCGCTGGTGTTGCCGGCGCCGCCGACGAGGTTGAAGGTGCGGGTGGCGTTGGGGACCGGGACGGGGCCTTGGTGGATGGTGAGGCTCAAGGCGCTGGTGCCGGAGCCGGTGATGGTGGCGGTGTGGCCGGCGGAGGCGTTGACGGTGACGTCGTCGTTGAGAAAGAGGCTGCCGGTGGTGCCGAGGTCGATATTGCCGCCGTTAAAGGTGAGGGCGCCGATCGTCTGCGCGGCGAGGAGGCTGAACTGGCCGTCGCTTTTGAGCGTGATCGGCGTGGTGTAGTTCATCATCTCGTCGTAAAGAATCGAGGTGTTGGCCTGGATGGTGAGTTGCGCGGAGTTGGCGGCGCCGGTGCCGTCGCCGATGACGACGGGGCCGTTGATCGCGAAGAAGTTCGGGTGCGCGGGGTCGGCGGGGTAGGTGTTGTAGAGGGTGGCGAGGCTGAGGATGCCGTTGTTGATCTGCGTGGTGCCGGTGAAGGTGGGGTTGTAGTTGTTGGTCATGCGCACGGTGTCGGTCGCGTTGGTCATCGCGATGACGAGGTTGCCGGTGCCGGTGACTTGCGCGTTGATATAGGTGGCGATGTGGTTGGCGGCGGAGGTGGTGCCGGTGAGCGTGAGCGTGTTGGCGCCCAGGCTGAGCGTCGTCGGGTCGGTGGGCGTGCCGCTGGGGTCGGAGAGCGCGCGGTTGTAGCGCGTGGTCGTCAGGCCGAGGGCGAGGTAGCCGGTGGCGTTGGTGCCGATCGTGGCGTCGCCGGCGAGGGTGATGTTGCTTTCCCAGCGGTTGTTACCGCCGGTGCCATAAAGCGCGCCGACACCGCTGACCCCGGTGCCGGAGAGCGTGAGCGTGCCGTTGAACGGAGCCAGCACGCTGTCGAGTTGCAGCGTGGCGCCGGAAGCGACGGTGGTGCCCGCGGTGCCTGCGCCCAGTGCGCCTGCGCTCTGCACCTTTAGTGTGCCTTGATTGACCAACACGGGGCCACTGTAACCAGAACTCGTGCCTGACAGCGTCAGGGTGCCAGTTCCCTGCTTCACGAGGCGGCCGTTGGCGTTGCCGCTGGAGAAGGTGCCCGCGTAGGCCGTGCTGGTGGCGTCGCCGACCGTGAAATCGGTGGCGCCGCCGGGAGAACCGAAAGCGATCACCGCGCTGGAATTAGTGCTGGCGATGGAACCGAGCGTTTGGGCGAAGCCGTTGAGGTTGAGCGTGGGCGTGCCGCCGGCGGTGAACGTGACGGCCGAGGTGCTCGCGATTTGGTTGGCGGCATCAAGCCGCACGGTGTCCACATCACTGCCGTCGCCGATCACGAGATTGCCTCCGACCGCGGTGGCGCCGCCAGATTTAGCGAGCACCAAGATACCGCCATTCACCGTCGTGGTGCCGCTGTAGGTATTAGCGTCACTGCCATTAAACGTAACGGTGCCCGTGCCGCTCTTGATGAACGAACCGCTCCCCGCAATAGTGCCGCCGTAGGTGGATGATCCCGAGCTGACCCCGAGAGTCAAAGTGCCGCTTCCCAGTGTGATTTGCCCGGCAGTGCCGGAAATGACATTCAGGCTTTCGTTGAAACCATTGAGATCGAGGCGGCCGTCCGTATCGAAAGAGATAGAAGGCGCATAATCAGCAATCTGGTCATTCGCGGCCAAGCGGATGATGGCCGAACCTGCACCTCCCGCGCCGTCACCAATAGTGATCGCGCCTTGGCCGAGCGCATTCAGCGTCGCGGATTTTGCGAGCACGATCGTGCCGTCATTAAGTTTTGTCGCGCCGTAGGAGTTGGCGCCGGTCCCGGAGAGGGTGAGCGTGCCGCTGCCGTTTTTGATCAGGCTTCCCGTCGAGGTCAGTGACCCGCTGGTGGCAAAATCGCCGGCACCTTCGAAGGTGAGGTCTGAGCTCAAACTAAGATTGCCGAGCGTCAGCGTGCCGGCCGCGGAGCCGATGGTCGTGGCCCCAGCCAGGTTGAGCGTCGCGTTGAGGGTGTTGTTGCCGGAAAGATTGTAGATGGCTCCCACTGCACCGGCGCCGGTGCCCTGCACGCTGAAACTCCCCTCGTTGACGGTGATGCCGCCTTGAAGCGCCAGCGTCGCCCCATTGGCAATGACATTGCCCGAAGTTGAGCCGCCGAGCGCCGCGCTGTTTCCCAGGGTCAGGGTGCCGCCATCGACGTAGGTGAGACCGGTAAAAGTGTTGGTACCCGTCAGCGTGAGGTTGCCTGTGCCGGCCTTGTGAAAGGTGCCGTAGCTGTCGGTGATCGTGCCCGAAAACGTGGTGTCGGCGGCGGTCGACGTCGTGAAGTTGCTGCCGCGAATCGAGAGCGTGCCTGAGCCGGAAAGCGCCCCGACGGTTTCACTGTTGGCGCCCCAATCAAACTGGAACGTGCCCCCAGCGCCGATGATCAGGTCGGAAGCGTCCGCAATGCGGTTGCTGCCGGTGGTCTGAAGAATGCCGCCATTGATGGTCGTAGGTCCCGTGTAAGTATTCGTCCCGGTTAACAGCCACAGTC
Source organism: Horticoccus luteus (assembly GCF_019464535.1). GTDB lineage: Bacteria > Verrucomicrobiota > Verrucomicrobiia > Opitutales > Opitutaceae > Horticoccus > Horticoccus luteus. The sequence goes on from NZ_CP080507.1 coordinate 3,908,723, forward strand.
CGGCATCGTTTTTGATTAAAGACGTCGTGCCGGTGCCGGGATTGGCGATGATGGAGGCCAACGTATTATTGGCTGTGCTGGCGCCTCCGAGCGTCAACGTGCGATCTCCACTGCCGCTCATCGCCAGGCTGCCGGTGTTGGTAAAACTCAGCGCGCCGCTCCCCGCGGCTTCGATTGTCGCGCCGCCCGCGCCCACGGTGAAAAGCCGGTTGGTCGTATCGCTTGTGCCCGCATAGCGCAACGTCCCGCCATCGATCACGAGATTCCCCGCGGCGTTGGACGAAGCGCCGATGCTGGAATTCGATCCGCCGTTCGCGAGTTTCGAGACCTGCAGCACACCGCCGTCCACGGTCGTGACGCCGGTGTAGCTGCTGGCGGCGGACGTCAACGCCCACGTGCCGCCGTCGGTTTTCGTCAACGACGTCGCGCCCGTGTTGTTGCCGATGCTGGCCGCGAGGGTGTTGGTGTCCGTATTGGAACCGCTGAGCGTAAAGGTGCGCGCATTGGTGCCCGCAAACGTGACGGCATTGGTGCTGTTAAATGTGATGGCGCCGGAGCCGGAAGCATCGAGTGCACCGCCGCTCGCTCCCAATGTAAACCGCCGGTTAGTCGCATCGCCGCCACCCGTATATTTCAAAGTGCCCCCGTTTATCACCAGATTGCCGGCAGCGTTGGTGGAATTTCCAATGCTCGATGCCGCGCCACCGGCGGCTAGTTTGCTGACCGAAAGCGTCCCGCCGTTAATAGTGGTCGCCCCGGTGTAAGTATTGGCGGCGTTGGTTAATACGAGCGTGCCGGCGCCAGTTTTGGTGAGCTTACGACTTCCGCTCGATTGGCTGACGACGCCGCCAATCGTGAGCGAGCTGCCGTTAATCGCGAAAGTGCGATTAGCCCCTCCAAGACTGAAGGCACCCGTGCCCAAATTGAGATCATTGGTCCCCGCAAAAGTGAGTGTGCCGCCCAGCGTGATCGAAGGATTGTTGGTGAGCGTCACCGCGACGCCGCTTGTATTGTCGAGCGTGCCTCCATTGATGGCCATCGCACCCCCGCCATTCGCCGTGGCGCTGTTCAGGTTGAGCGTGCCGGCGCTTAAGGTCAGCGCGCCCGAAAACGTATTATTGCCCGCGAGCGTTAGCGCGCCATTGCCCGATTTGGTCAAGGTGCGGCCGGAAGCATTCTGACCGATGCTTTCATTGAAAGTCAGGCTGCCAGTTATGTTATAGGTCGAGTTGGCGGACAGCTGATACGAGCCGGCCCCATCGGAGATGGTGACATCGCCTTGGCTGACCGTTATGTTGGCCCCCGTTAAGGCTGTGACGGTGTTGAGGCTATAACTGCCGTTTCCCGCGTTGAATACTGCGGCGCTACCGTTGGTCCATGCGCCCCAAGTGCCTGCGCCTGAAGAATTATTGTTCCACAACGAGGTCGAAGTATCCCAATTATAGCTCCCGGAGGCAGTGCCGAGACCACTGCCACTCGTCACGTCGAAATAAAGTTGCGCGCGCGCGCTCGTGGTGAGGCCGACCAAACCTGCGAATAACATCACCGACAGTAGAGCCTTCTGAATTTTCCCTCTCTCCTTCGCACAGACACGGGTGATCGTCTCAAAGCGACTCTTCGGCCGCGTGAGCGTTAACCCGTGGAGTAAACGAAATGGGACCATGGCCGGGGAGATACCCCTAGTTATCTGGATCTGAATGGCCCCTTCGTCAATGTCTTTCTTGGGGTCTTAACCCTAGACGCGAGTGGATTTCCGCCCACGACTTAGGCTGGGCCCGAGCGCGAAGAGGACGCCTCTTCCGTGGGCGTGGCTGCTGCGATCCCACGTCGCGAGACCTCTGCTGCATACAACGACAGTCACTCAAGCAACGGGGCTCCCCGCAGTCAGATTCGACTTGGACGGTTAAGTCGTTTTTCAGGCTTTCTCGCATCAGACGTTATAACCCAAACGGCATCGTCCACGGCACCGCGAGCGCCCACTCTTTCAGTTGTAACTTTGACAAAAACTTTCGATTCAGCGGCATTTTACCGTCGACTTCTGGGGACAACACCCTATCAGGGAACGCAACTTACCCTAGTCACTACGTCTTTTCGACCCATGAAACTATCCAGCGTGCGCAAGTTTTCATCCTTCAGACTCACCCTGCTCAGCGTCCTCGCATGCGCAGCATGGATACAAGCAACGCCTGTTGCACGGGCGCAGGATCCCGATCCTACGCCAGTCGTGGGCTACACGCCATCGATCGTTCAGATTCAAGATATGCTGCCGTTCACGCGGTCGTATACGTTCCAACTTACCTCGCCGTGGAATCATCTCGTCTCCACGCCCGTTCTCTTCGCCGTCACGCCGAACGGAAAGCCCAACGGCGTCACCGATGCCAAAGCTCTTTCTTACGTCACGGTCTCTCCCGCTCCCCTTGTTTTCACTTCTCCGAATCAGTCGCTGACGGTCACCGTCACCATGCAGTTGCCGGCTGACGCCGTGGCCGGTTCTTATGGCTACAAGATCGTCGCAGTGGGTTGGCCGGAAGACCCCTTGCTCGGCTTGAGCAATGTCGGGACCTTCATCAACGCCACCGTCACCGCCGCAGCCCAGCCTCTCACCCCTCCGCAAGTTTCGATCGCCACGCCGGCGAACAACAGCACCGTGAGCGTCGATATCTCGCAGATGCCGGTCGCGGTTCCCTTTACGTTCACCGCCATCGGACCGGGCCCGAACCCCAGCCCGGTTGATAGCATCAGCTACGACGTCGACGGCGATGCCGGCTCGGTAACCATCAACTCCCTTGCCACCCTGAACACCCTGAGCGTTACGGGCACCGGCAGTATCCTCGTCACGAATCCCGGTCAGCATGTCGTGACCGTGCGCGCCCACAACGCCGCCGGCACCGCCACCGCCACCAACACCTTCACGGTTGTTACCACCGGTCAGGACCCGGCCACGCCTCCGGAGGTCGTCATCAATTCGCCCTACGACGAACAGCAATTCACCGTACCTTACGCGTCCCTCGATGCGCAGGGCCGCGCCAGCATCCCGCTGACGTTCACCGCCACCGCCTCACCGACGTATCCGATTCTACATGTCGATGCCGATGTCGACGGCACGCCCGTCAACACCCTGGACAACCTCCGCAGTCCCACCGTGGAGTCCGGTGGCACGATGCTCGTCAAGGTCGGTTCCCACACGGTCACGGCGCACGCGAACAACTCTGTCGATAGCGCCCAGGACATGAACGACTTCACCGTTATCGTCACCGATGCCCCGCCGCCGGTCGTCGTGATCGACACCCCGGCCGATGGCACCGTCAAAACCTTCAACGTCGATGATGCGCCGTATATTGTGCCGCTGCACTACACCGCCAACAGTGTCGCCAAAGGAGGCGCGATTCGTGCCGTCCTCGCCTTCCTCGATGGCTCCGACACCCCGCTCGATGCGACCGTCACCGGTCTCGATACACCGACTGCCACAGGCGCCATCGATCTCTCGTTCACCGAGGCAGGTCAGCACACCGTGAGCGTTACCACGATGGACGACTACGGCAACGCGAGCGCCACCTCGACGTTCACCATCAATGTCGTGGATCCGCAACCCACGATTACGATCACCGCTCCGACTAATGGCACGGTCATCACTTTGGGCTGGGGCTGCAACTCGACCAACGTCGCCTTCAAATTCGTCAGCGGCACCAGCAATGGCTTCACCGTCGACACCGTCACCGGTCTCTTAAACGGCACGACGCCCGTCACGATTTCCACCAACTCCCCCGCCCTCGGCACCGCACAATCCGTCACGAGCACCGGCACCCTGTACGGTCTCACCGCAGGTTCCTACACCCTCACGGGCACGACCACGAGCTCCGGCAAATCCGCGACCGCGTCGATTTCCTTCACCATCCAAAGCCGCTACGTCGCCCCGCCGACCGTCGTCATTACAAGCCCCGCGCCGAACACGACGTTCTCGATGACCTCCGGTCAGTGCCTGAGCATCCCCCTCACCTTCACGGGCACCAGCAACTACAGCGGCGGATTGATCAACCAGCTCACCGCGAAGCTCGACGGCGTTGCCCTGACCGTCAGTCCCTCCTCCCCGAATCTCAAGGTCGCCAACGGCACTGCCACGATGGTGGTCAAGACCGCCGGCACACACACGATCGTCGTGACCGCCAAAGATGGGGTCGGCACCGCGACCGCCACCCAGACCTTTAACGTCGTCATCGTTTGCCCGAAGAAAATCACCGGCAACGTGTTTTACGACGTCAACGCCAACGGCAAAGTCGATTGTCGCGAGTCCGGTCAGGCGAACGTCACCGTTAAGCTGACCAACGCCTCGAACCAAGTGATCGCGACGACCACGACGGACCGCTGCGGCAACTACACGTTCGCGAACGTCGCGCCCGGCACCTACACCGTCACGGCCGTTCCCACCAATGGCATGAAGCCGACGCCCTCCGGCGATTCCGGCAGCCGCAAAGTGACCGTTTCGACCAAGGATGTCTGCGCGCCCGTCATCGGCCTCGGGCTGAACTTCTCGTGTATCCGCACGATGAACGCCTACTGCAACACCCGCGATTACTGGCAATGCAACGTGTCCAACGCCGTTTCCGGCCGCGACCGCAATTGCCAGATTCCTTCCAAGACGCTGAACAACTACACGAAGTGGATCGCGTGCGACGACACCCCGCACCGCAACATCTCGATGAAGACGGCGTGCTCCAACCTGGGCTCGCGCAGCTCGCAGTGCAAAGACGGCCTCTCCCAGGAATTGCTCGCCGCCAAATACAACTTCGCCAACGGCTGCTATTTGAACGGCGACAAGGATCTCACGGCCCGCTTCATCAGCTGGGGCGATGACACCTTGAACAACTGCAACAGCTACTCGAGCAGCTACGTTTCCAACTGCCGGGATTGGTTCTCGTCCTACAATAAATCACGCGGCTGCCTTAACGGCCCCTCGTCGTAAGCCTGTAGCTCTCTCATCCCTTCCAAGGGCGGCCTTTCCGGCCGCCCTTTTTTGCGTCCGCGAATCGCCTGCGACCGCGGCCTTCTTCCTTGCGCTCCTCCTCTGCAAATCGCGCAGTCGCCCGCCCGCTCTCTTCGCCTCTTTGTTTTTCGAGCCTTACCGGCGCTCGCTCGCCTGCTGCAACGCGTAGTATTTTTCCAACAGCGCGTAGTTGAGTTCCAGCGACATCGGCTGCACCAACGGCAGCATCGCTTGCACCGGCCAGTCGACCGCCCGTTGTCGCAGCAATTCCTCCACCCGGTTCAAACTCATCGGATTTGACCGTTTGGCGTCCACCAAGGCGGCTCTCAATTCCGGCAAATCCTCCTTCGCTCCCGCCAAAATCGCGGCAAAATACAGTGCCTCCGTGGCGTCATCGCGGCCCTCGGCGGGAGCGCGTGGCAAGCGGCGCCACGCCGTGATGCACAGCGTCAAAAGATCCGGGTCCGGGTAGGCAATGAGATGCAGCGCCAGCACCGTAACTCCCGTCGCTCCAGCGCCGCGTTCCGGCGCGACGAGCTGCTGGGCCTCCCGCTCCAACGCCGCTCGGTTGTGCCCTACCGCGTGCGCCGCCAGCACCAACCGCAGCACGTCCCGTCCCTTCATCGTGTTCCGCAATTCTTCCAACAACGTCAGCGCCTCCGTTGGCGCACCAAGCTCAATCAAACGGTCGATCCGGTGAAAATTGGCGTAGGCGAAAGCACTCGGCGTGCTCCCGAAAAAGAGCAGATCGCGCGCCGCATCGGGCGGCATGCGTTGCGTGCGCGCCTCCAACGTCAACACGCTTTTGACGGCGTCTGGGATCGGGTCCCGGGCCACATCGTCGAGCAGTTCCGGCTTCTCCAGCAGGCGCGACGCCACGATCAAGGCATGCGTCCAAGGCGAAGGGTCTCCGTCTTGTCGCGCGAGCTCCTGCCGCGCCAGTTTCGCCACGCCCATCAAGTCACCGCGAGCGAGCAGACTGCGCAGCCACACCTGCGTCGTCTCGTCGTGATGCTCCGGATGTGTTTGCACCAGATGCGCGTAAACTCCGTCAACGAGATCGGGCCGCCACGTCCAATAGAACTGAGCCACGATCATCCCGATCGCGTAGCTGTCCGGATTCATTTCGTAGGCGGTCGTCAGCGACAGCGCCGCTTCCTGCGGGTGGCCTTGCGCCAGCAGTGTCTCTGCCTTCTCGACAAAATACTCCGCCCGCACCTGGCGTAATTCATGCCACGCTGGAGGCCAGAGAATCTGCCGCGGTGATGCGCGCAAACCCACGGCATGCGCGGCACCCCAGCCGGCCGTTCCGATCACGAGCACCACTCCCAGCGTCGCCCCGCCGTAGTAAACCGCCGCGCGGCCCCAGAAAGGTCGCACGCCGGCCGGGCTGACGCTGCACACCCACTCCCCGCGCTGATTGCGCGCCAGGAGCGGGCACACCCGGCGTTGAAACCGTTGCGGGTCATTCCAGAATGCCGCGCCTTCGCAGCCCGTCTCAAAGGGTCGGCCGGAATCCGACGGGTTGTGGCACGGGCATTGCCCCTTCCGGCCGCGCAGCACGAACACGCTCTTGCGCGCGTTCCAATACCAGAGCGCGCCTGCCGTGCGCGCCAAGTCGCCAAGCCACCCTTTCATGCCTCAAGCAAGCGCGACCGGCTTGCACGACGCAACGCCGGAGCGTTTCCCTCCCGCAACAATCAAGGCCTCCTCAATGCCACTTCAATTTGCGCAGGCCGAACCACGTCATTTTCAGCAGCACCCAGCCATGCCGGAAACGCGAGATGTTCGTCTCGCCGTAGGTGCGATCACGGTAACGCACCGGAATATCGCGGATGCGCAAACCCAGCAGGGCCGAGCCGAAGAGGAAGTTGAAATCGCCAAACGGATCGAAGTCCCCAAACGGAGCGATGCGGCGACACAGCTTCTCGTAATCCGCGCGCAACATCATCTTGGTGCCGCACAGACTGTCCTTCACCGGCTGCCCGAGCACATAACTCAGCGTGAGCGCAAAAAACTTATTCCCCAACAGATTCAGGAAACGCATGGCCTTCTCCTCCCGCGGATAGACCAGCCGGCTGCCATTCGCGAACTCTGCCCGACCCGACGCCACCGCCGCATAAAACTTCGCCAGGTCTTCCGGCGGCGCGGTGAGGTCGGCATCCTGAATCACCAGCACATCGCCTTGCGCCACCGCGAGGCCCGTGCGCACCGCATCCCATTTCCCTCTCCCCGGTTGCTGCATCATGCGCACGTGATGCGGTCCATGATACGCAGCGACCTCCCGCTGAATGGCGGCCCAGGTGTCGTCGCGGCTGTTGCCTTCCACAAAAATAATCTCCGTGCCCCGACCGAGCACCGGGATCCGCGCCAGCGCCGCTGCAATGTTGCCGGATTCGTTTCGCGCCGGCACCACCACCGAACATGACACCGCGCCGCGCAACTCCGGCGCCCGCCGCGGACGCGCCGTGATCATCAGCGTGATCCCGAAATGCCGCACAAGCGGCAGACGCACCAGGAAGCGATTGAAAAACGCCGAGAGCAGCGGGACTTGAAACGGCAGCAGTTGCACGCGCTCGAAGCTCACCACTTCCCAATCCGCGAGTTCGAGCAGGTTGAACAAATCGGAGTGCGTGAGCCAGTTGCTGGGCGGCTGGCGCATCACCGCCTTCGCCCCCACCGCGAGTCTGAGCGGCCCGCGCCAGAGCGTATTCAGCGAAGTGACATGCAGCCGCGTGCGGGCGTGCGCCGAGGCTTGGAGATGTTGCAGCACCGCCTGGATGTCGCCCACGTAACCGGTCAGATAATCGAGCACGATATGGTCGAATGTCTCCGCGATCGGACCGGCCTCGATATCGTGCTCCTGAAATGTCAGCGCCGGTGCCTCCGCGTGCCGCGCCCGCGCCTTTGCCACCATCGCCGCGCTGAAATCGACGCCCACGCCCCGCGCCGGGCGCAGTGCCGCCAGCAAGTCGCCCGCCCCGCAGCCACACTCCAGCACACGCTCACCTTCCGGGATACGATGGCGAAACAAAGCCCGGAGCTGCGCGTGAAACCCGCCTTGGATCCGCCGCGCCCGTGCGTCGTGGGTGGCGACCCAGTCGAAATGCGCGCGCATGGGCGACGTGGCCGGGGAAGCGGTTTCTGTTACGGAAGACATGGCGAGCGGCGGACTCAAGACGACCCCGCCCCCTTGGTCGAGACCGCCGACGGAGGTTTCGGCGCGGGGTCAATCGCGACGAGTCGGCTGACGCGGTCGATTTTGGTGCCAAACCGCTTTTCGGCGAGCAACTGCAGCTTGAAGCTTTCCGGCAGCAGCTCTTCCGGCACCAACTGATGATCGCCGTTCGCCGAAGCGGGGCGCAGTGACTGAATCACCAGTATTTCGTGAAACCTCGGCCGCTGTAACTGGTAATGCAGCCGATCCGCCACCAACTTGGCTCGATCGATCATGATCGCCGGACGTTCCTCGAGCAGCCAAGGCAACGAAGACTTGTTCGTGATGATCAACCGCTCTCCTGCCGGCAGGCTGCGCACCAGACGCCGCTCCCACTCGATCTCATCGATCCCCAAGTGTGAGTAATAGTGAAACGCGTAGCGCGTCGTCGTCACCCCGAGCACGAAACACGCAGCCGCGCCGCACAACCACGTCAGCGCCCGTCCGCGACGTTCGATTCCCGCCACCAGCAACACCGCGGCAAATGCCAGCAGCAGATTAAGCGGCAGGCTGAAGCGCGACGCCATCCGGTCCGCGAAACTCGACCAGTAATAGCAAAAGACCAGCACCGTGTTGCCCACGATCGCCGCGGAAAAGCATAACAACGCCCATTGCGCCCCGCTCCACGGCTGCCCTCCGCGCCGCCGCCGCGAGGCGCGCCATGCCAACCAGACCATCCCCAATCCACCCAGGACGGACAGCAGGAGCGAGTTCGCGAGTTCCGGACTCGTGTTAAAGAGAAACTTTGCCGCACTGATCGCGTTGTCCTGCAGATAACTCAGGCTGAACCGCGTCGTGGTTTCCTCCTTCAGCTCCCACAACAGCGGCGAATTCGAGAGCACCTTGTTTTGCAGCGCGCACGGAATGAGCAACAGCGGCGCCACAATCGCCGCCCACGGCAGAATCACCCGCTGCGCCCGCCACCAACCGAGCAGCACCACGACCGCCACCGGCGCGGCATAAAGAGCCGATTCGTAGCGCGACTGCGCCAGCAGCACCGCCGTCAACGCCAGCGCCGCCACCGCTTCTTCCGACGGCCGCGCGAGGTAAGCGCCCGCGATCGCGAGCGTCGCCAGGATCATCACCACATTCAACAACTCCATTCCCGAGCCCGTCGCGTTCTGCCCCAGCAGCGGCAGTCCGCCCAGCAACAGCACCGCCAGCAATCCGCCGCGCCAACCCGTCAGTTGACGCCCCACCACAAAGGCCAGCAGGAGCGCGAGCGGCAGCAGCAGCGAGTTGACGACATAGGCATTCAGCGGCCGATAGCCCGTGAGATCATGCGCCAGCGACACGACGAACGGGTAAAAATATGGCCGTTTATCGAGGTAGTTGTTGGTCGAGATGAAAACTCCTTCCACCTCGTAGCCCCGCACCATCGTCGCGACTTCGCGAAAAAAATGCATGTTGAACGCCGTCGATTGCAGCACGAACTCGTCGTTGAGAATTTTGCTGCGATACGGCTCCGCGTTGATCGCGAGCAGCGAGAGCCCCGCGATCGTGCCCGCCACCAGCCAGCGTTGCCGCCCCGTCAACCCCTCCCGCACCGCGGAACGGCGCCGCCACCAACGCCACAAGACCGCGCCGCAGAGCACGAAGGTCACGAACATCACGTAATAGCCTCCGCGCTTTACGACCGCCTCCGCCGTCATCACCGACAACCCGAGAAACCCCAGATACACCGCGCCAACACCCGCGAGCCCGAAACACGCCAGCCGCACGTCCGCTCGCGCAAGCAAGCGCCGAAGCGATGAGACTGCAGCAGCCGGCTCTGTCACGGCAGTTCTTGGATGAAATGCTCGAAATACGCCTGCCGCACTTTCTCGCGTTCTTCGCGCGAAAGTTTTTCGAGCGGCACCGGCTTTTCAGTCGGCGGCGTCGTCGGGCCGCCGTCGATCGCCGTGACTCGGCTGATCCGACTCAACCGCATCGGCGAAAACTGCCGCTCCTGCACCGTGGCCAGATGGTAGTCCGGCCCGATGTCGTCATCCTTCTGCACGGTCAGTGCCCCCGTCTTCGGATCCACGTCGAAGCGCTGGAAAACATAGATGTTGGAAAAGGTGCGATTTTGAAAATTGAAGATGAGCAGATCCTTGTGCTCCAGCGCCTGCAGCACGGGCGTGCTGGAAACCAGATGCGTGATCCAGATGATCGAGTTCGCATCGATCACGAGATAGTCGCGCTCCGGGTGCGCCGCGATGAATTCCCGCCGCCACGCCGTCTCGCGGCCCACGTAGTATTCCAACGAATAAGCGTGCCGCGCCATGGCGGGCAGCGAGGAGAAAAACATGCCCGCCACGACCACCCCGATGAGCACTCTCCACGCCACCGCGCGGCGGGCGAGTTCCGCCACCACGACAATCACCGCCAGCGCGAGAAACAGATTCTCCGGCAGGCTGAGGCGCCGGATCACCGGATCGTCGAACTTGCCCCAAAAATAGACCATCATCAGCGCGCCGTGGAGCAGAAAGCCCACCGCCATCCACGCAAAGGCCACGCTCACGGCCGGATTGGCCCCGGGCCGGCGCAGGATTTTCACCAACCAGAGCAACAGGAAAGGCAGCGCCAGAAATCCGAGCACCGAAAGCACCAGCGAATTGCCTTGGTTGGCGCTCGGATCGAAGAAGAAATTAAGCGCGTGCTGGATGTTGTCCGGCACGTAGCGCAGCGCGAACGGTTTCGCCGCACCCGGCTGCCCCGCCAGCTCCCACGCGGAGTCGCGCGCCGAAAACACGCGGTTGTGCCACGCCACCGGCAGCAGCAGAAGCGGCGTCGCCCACACCGCCCACGTGAACTGCAGCCGGCGTTGACGCCACCAACCGCACGCGATCACCGCGGCGATCGGCAGCAGAAACAGCACCGATTCGTAACGCGTCAACGCCAGCAACACCGCCGCGAGGCACAACGCGTTCAACGAATCATCGTCGAGCCGCTCCGCGTAGCGCAGCGCCAGCGCCACATTCACCAGAATCATCACCAAGTTCAAAATCTCGAACCCACCGCCCGTGGCGTTTTGCGAGAGCAACGGCAGACTGGTGAGCAACAACACCGCCGCCGCGCCCGCGCCCATCCCCCCGAGTCGTCGGCCGACATGAAACACGAGCCCAAGCAGCGTGAACGTCAGCAGCACATTGAGCACAAATGCATTCTCCGGCCGATAACCCGTGAAATCGTGCAGCAGCGACAGCAGAAACGGATGAAACAGCGGACGCTTGTCGAGTTGTCCGCTCAAGAGTTGAAACGCCCCCTGGATGTCGTGCCCGCGCGTGGGGACGAGCGCCGTCTTGTCGAAGTGCAGGCTCATCGACGTGCCGAGCAACATCACCTCGTCCATGAGAATCTTGAAGCCAAAGCTCTCTTGCACGAGCAGCACGAGACCGCACCCGAGCACCAGGACCGCCGGCCACTTTCTCGCCCCGCGCAGCTCCCGCCAGCGCTCCGCTGCAGGGCGCAGCACCCGCCACAGCGCCCACCCAAACAACACCGTGATGAGCAACAAGGCCCAATAGCCGCCGTAGATCACGAGCTGCATACTCTGATCCGGCGTGAACGTCAGAAAACCCAGCACCAGCGCGAGCGCAGCCGTGCCGGACAAAAGCCACAAGGAGCGGTGGCGAAGAAGCGAATTCATCTGGATGACCCGACGAACGCACGCGAACCGCGACGCGTTGTCGAAAAAAAAGCCGTTCGCGGTCGGCGAACGGCTTCGTAAATCAAACCGACCGATTTCTTACGGGGCGTAAGTGACGGTGCGCTGGCCGGCCACACCCGAGATCGTGATGGTCACGCCTTGCGTATAGTTCGCCGGATACGACTCGCTGGCCACCGTGTTGACGGCCTTCACGTATTTGTCCGAACCCACGAGGTCGCTCAACGCCGCCGTCGAGACACCGTTCTCGAGGAAGTATTGGTCCGCCGCGCCAGAGAGCTGACGGGCATTGTTCAAGACGGCTTTGTCTTGCGAGGACTGGCGAACCTTTTGGAACGCCGGAATCGCCATGGCGGCCAAGAGGCCGATGATGACGACAACGATCATGATTTCAACGAGGGTGAAGCCCCGATTACCTTTGTTCATAGTGCTGGGATGATATTATTTATGATATGCGATGCTCAAACGCGAGCAGTGGGCGCTGACATAGCGACATAAGTTCCGACCGGGCAAGGTCAAAACCTTGCTAATAATCCTCGCGCCGCCCGCCTTCCCCGCGGCTTGCCCACACCCCGCGGGGAAATTTTCCGCTCTTTTTTCGATCGAGTCTTGCCAACGCCCGGTGACTTTCTCCCTGTAAGTTTTCGCTGGCCGGAGAACGCGCCGCGGACGCCGTCGCTCATTTTAATCTGGAGAAATTCGGGTGGAGCTTGCGCCCGGGCACGCGCTCGGCGGCGGCGAGTCTCCTATGAAGCAATCTTTCGACTTTTTCCACCTCGGGCGCGCGCTTTTCTTTCTGCTGCTCGCCGCTGTTCCGCTGCGCGCCGCGGAATTGAAACTCGCCAACGGCGACCGCATCACCGGCACGCTGATCAGCCGCGACCGCGGTAAAATCCACTTCTATTCGCCTTTGCTCGGCGACCTCGTCGTCAGCGAAAAACAAGCGATGGTCGTGGCCGACGACGACAAAGCGGTGGAAGCGCTCGCCGGACTTCCGCCCATTCCCGCCAAACCCGCCGTGAGTTCCGCCAGCAGTCCCGAGGCCGCCCCGCCGACCGCCGACACCGTGCCCGCGGCCACGGAGACGACCTCTCCGAAATGGAAAGGCAAAATCGAATTCGGCTTCGCCAATCAGCAGGGCCGCGCCAACGCCAACAACATCTCGTTGCGTGCCGATGCCGAACACACCGACGGCCCGGACAATCTTCGCCTCTCCGGACGTTACCTCTACGGAAAGAGCGAAACGACGGTCACCTCCGACCGCCAGGACGCCAGCTTCCGGTGGCGGCACGAACTCTCCGAAACGATGTTCGGCCAGACCGTCTCCAGCTACTCCTCCGACACCATCAAAGGCATCGACTACGACCTCGAGCAAAACGCCGGCATCGGTTACAAGTTCCTCCGCCGTCCCCGCCACACGGCCTCCGTCGGCGCGGGCGTGACGTTGCAATATCGCGCGGCGACCGATCTCGAACAGAGCCTCGCCTACCTCGGCGAGCTGTTTCAGGATTACACTTACAAAATCAATGGCCACTTCACGCTGTTGCAGGAAGCAGGCGCACTTTACGCCCCGGAGTCGCGTGGCATCGCCACCTATTCCGGCAACAAATTGATCTCCGAGACCGACACCCGCAGCTATAAACTGCACTTCAACACCACGTTGCAGGGCAAGTTCAACGAGCGGATCTCGCTCAACATCCGTTACGAATACGAATACGATTCGACGATCGCCGATCTCACCGCTCGCGCCGACCAGCGCATCACGAGCTCGATCGGCTACGCTTTTTAGGTCATCCGCGCCGCGCGTTTTTCAGCCACCGCGCACGCCTCTCCCCCGCCGCCTCGACGGCCGCGCTTACTTCTTGGGCTTTTTCGCGCGCGGCTTCGCTGCCGTCGCACGCGGCTTGGCCGCGGTCGCCGCAGGCTTCGCGGTGGCTGCACGGCGCTTCGCAGCCGGCTTCGGCGGCGCGAGCAACTTCGCCACCGGCAACTCCGCCGCATCCTTCCACAACCGCTCAAGCCCGTAGTGCTCGCGCTGCGCCGGCAGGAAAATGTGCACCATCACATCGAAGAGATCGACGACGAGCCAGCCGCTCTCCTGCGCGGTGTCCATGCCGAGAATGTGGGTCTTCGCCGCATCCACCGCCTTTTCCAGCTCCACGCGCAAGGCTCGCAAGTGCGGTTCCGAGCCACCCGTGGCGATCACGAGATAATCGGTGATCGTCGAAAGCTCGCTGACATCGAGCACACGCAACGCCTCCGCTTTTTTCCCGTCGAGCGCGCGACAGCACAACGTTACGAGTTCGAGAGAGGAGGATTTCTTGGGTTTCATTCCGCGTCAGCGATACAGACCGTGTTGCCGGATGTAGACAATCACCTTGTGCGGGACAAAGTAATCGAGCGAGAGATCGCGCTTCACGCGATCACGCAGCTCGGTGGAGCTGATCGACATGAGATGGCCGTCGCAGCGGTGCAACCGCAGGCCGAGAATGTCGGGCTGCGCACGAATCGGATGCCCCGGACGCTCCAGAAAGATGAATTGCACCAGCTTCGCCAGCTCCTCCACATCCTTCCACAAATGCATTTTCGGCAGTTGGTCGCCGCCGATGATCCAATAAAGCTCGTCGTCGGGAAACTGCTCCCGGAAATGGCGCACCGAATCGATAGTGTAACTCACGCCGCCCTTGCGCAGCTCGTAATCAAGGATCTCGAAACGCCCGTCCCACTCCACGGCGGCGCGAAGCATCGCGAGCCGATCCTCCGACGACGATTGCACATCGGTCGGCTTCAAGGGCGCCTGCGCTGCCGGCACGAGAAACAGCCGATCCAGCTTGTATTGCTCGTAGGCATCTTGCGCTGCGCACAAATGCCCGAAATGCACGGGATCGAAACTGCCGCCGAGAAAACCAATTTTCACTCGCGCGGACCGTGGGCCGCCCTCTTTCCCTCAGCAAGTGCGATTTCCGAACCTCCGCCCGCCACGATCGCCCCCGTCCACTCAACTTCGGCCACGATCAACACCTTCTCGAGGCACGGACGCGACCGTCTCGGCGGCAACCACGGCGACCGCGCCCGCTCGGCGTGCGCGACGCTGGCATTGACGGCGCTGCGCCTCTGCCCCGAAAGTGCGCGCCTGCGCCCGGGTGATGGAATGGTAGACATTGGGGACTTAAAATCCCCTGCTCGTAAGAGCGTGCGGGTTCGAGTCCCGCCCCGGGCACCAATGGCAGAGGTGCGCTTAGTGTTCCGGACGGAATCCGGACAAATGGGACCGCAGCAGCCCGAGCACGCCCACGGGTGTGATCCCCCGCAAATCGCCGCCGCCATCCCACCCGCGCGCACGCCCCGCGATCAACGCTTTCGTTTCGGAGGCGGGATTGCCCCCGGCAGGCTGAGCAACACGTCTTTCCGTCCTTCCAGGCAAAATTTCGCCAGTGCCGCGACGAGCTCGCGAAAATCATCCAAGTTGGACGGCTTCACCAAATATGAATCCGCTCCTCGCTGATAGGCCATCTCCACATCGATTTCCTGACTCGACGACGTGAGCATCACCGCCGGCATGGTTTTCCACGGCTCGTGGGCGCGAATCCACTCCAACGTTTCGATCCCGCCGGCCAACGGCATCTTCACGTCGAGCAACGCGAGCGTTGGCCGGACGGTCTCCCCCCCGCCCTCGCCCGCCGCGTCGCGCAGAAACTCGATCGCTGCCTGCCCGTGCGGCACGAGTTTCAGCGTCCCGGGAAACTTCACCTTGTTGAAGGCTCGCTGCATCAGGAAGGCGTCATCTCCCGAGTCTTCCGCATACAGCACGAGAATCGGTTCGCTGCTCATGCCGGCGTCGCCGCTGCCAGTTCGAAAGTAAACGTGCTTCCTCGCCCCACCTCCGACTCGACGTGGATCGCGCCCCCCATTCGCTCCACGGCCTTGCGCACGATCGCCAGCCCGATTCCCGTGCCTTCGTAACCGGAAGCCAGACGCGAAAACACGCCGAAGATCGACTCATGCCCGCTCGCGGGAATTCCGATGCCGTTATCCCGCACCGCCACAAACGCCCGACCGTTCTCCACCCGCCCCGAGATCACCACCTGCGGCCGCACGCCCGGCGCCACAAACTTCGTCGCGTTGCCGATCAAGTTCGACAGGCATTGCGTCAGTGCCGCGGCGTTCGCCATCACCGTCGGCAGATGCCCTTCGATCGCGATGTCCGCCTTCGCCTCGTGAAACGCCGGATAACCCTCCAGCAGACTCGGCACAAACTCCTCCAACGCGATCGGTTCCAACGCCAGATCCGTGCGCGCGATCCGGCTGAACACCAGCACGTCCTGAATCACGCGATCCATCCGCGCCGCCGCCGCTACGATCCGGCGGATGTAGTCCTGCCCGACATCGCTCAGCTCCGCGCCACAATCTTCCCGCAACGCCTGCGCGAAGCTCTGCATCACCCGCAACGGTCCGCGCAAATCGTGCGAAATCGAATAGGAAAACGCCTCCAGCTCGGTGACCGTTTCCCGCAACCGCGCCGTCCGCTCCGCCACGGTTTCCTCCAGCGCCGCTGCCTGCCGCTCCAACTCCGCCTTCGCCGCCTCCAAGTCGGTGATCGTCGCACGGATTTGGTTCTCCAGCTTCTTCCGCTCCGTCACGTCCAGCGCCATCCCTGGCAGGCTCACTGCCTCGCCGTTCCCATCGCGTTGCACCGAACCGCGCGCCACGAGCCAGCGCAGCCGGCCGTCCGTCCCTACCACGCGGTATTCCACCTCGTAGTTCTGCCCATCCTCCAGCGCCTGCGCAATTCGCGCGCTCACCCGCTCGCGGTCCTCCGGATGGATGGCGCTCACGTATCGCTCCATCGGGCCACCCCGCGCCTCTTCCTCCGAAATTCCAAAAAAACGCGCGAGAATGCGGTCCGCCACCACCACGTTTTTCTTCACATCGAAGGACCAGGTGCCGATCGCGCCCGCCGACAACGCCGCCTCCATCCGCGTTTGCACGTCCTGCAGTTCCCGCTCCATTCGCTTGCGCGCGGAGATCTCCCGCGTCGATCCCGCGACCGACATCACCGAGCCATCCGCCCCGAATACCGGGCTGAAGATGTATTCGTAATAGCCCTCCACCCCCGTGGGACTCAGAAACGGCGTTTCGTCGCGCACCTGCGTCTTCGTCACAAACACCGTCTCGATCTGCTTATGGAGGCGCGCCGCGAGCTCGTCCGGATGTTTCAGTTCGTAGAAATTCTTCCCGACCGCCTCTTCCCGCGGCAACCCCCACAAGTCCAGCAACGCCTTATTCATATACACAAACCGCCCCTCCCGATCAAAACTGTAGGCGAAATCGGCGATGGCCGAAAGAATCGTGTCGAATTCTTGCGCGCGCGCCTTTTCCAGGGCGATGCGCTTGGTTGTCTCGACCACCGTCGCAATGAAACCCGCCACCTCGCCGTTGTCGTGGTAGATCGGACTGTAGCTGCCCGAGAAATAAGCCGGCGCGCTCACGCCCCCGCGGTCCAGCATCAGCGCCATGTCTTCGATGAGCACCGCCTCGCCGCGGTAGGCTTGCTCAAAAAGCGGGCGGAGTTCCTCCCACACTTCCGGGAAGATTTCCGGCGCCCGGCTGCCCAGCGAGCGCGGATGCTTGGCCCCCAGGATCTCACGGTAACGATCGTTATAGAGCATCCGATATTCCGGCCCCCAGATCACCGCCGTCGCCGCCCCTGCGCCCATCGTGAAATTGACGGCGAAGCGCAACGCCTCCGGCCAGGTCGCCAGCGGCCCAAACGCCGTCTTCGCCCAGTCGAGCGCCTCGATCTCCCGGCCCAGCGCACCCTTGGATTTTAACCAATGAGCGGCGGGCCGCGGCGGCGTGGATTCGGAAGCCAGTGGCTGCATCTTTGATCGTTTTGGCCGGCCGCCGCGGCCGCTGCAAGTCCGCCGACCAACGGCCGCCCTTATTCCCTCGCTGGCAGACCCCTTAGGGCCTGATGCCGCCGGCGCGCGCCGCCGCGTTGACTGCCGCCCGCATCGCTTCCACTTGCGCCGCCACCGCCGCGCCATCGCCGAGCTTTTGTGGATCCGCAAAACCCGCCAGCTCCGCCGCGACCGCCGCCGGCAATTTTCCTCCACCCCGCGCGCGTAGCAACCGCAGCTTCTCTGCTTCCTCGATGCCGTCGCGCAACAGTTCCCAACGGATCGAGCTGCGCGGCCCCGGATACATCAAAAACGTATCGCCCGCCGGCAGGTAGCGGATGTGCGGATGCCCCCAGTAACTCGTGTCGCGCAACGGATTCTCCGGCCACGTCGTATACGCCCAGCGCAACAACCCATCGAAGCCGTTCGCCGCCGCGGAGTAACCCAGCCACACCGCTTCCGCCGGCGGACTCGTCACAAACGTGTTCGGCCGCGGCGGATCCAGGCAGATGTAAAACGTCGTCGTCCGCCCCGCCGCGCGGCGCGCCGCCAGGTCCCGCACCAGTTCGTCGTTCACGTGGTTGAGGATGATGCTGAAATCCGCCACCTCGAGGCCCGTGTAGTGCGAAGGCGCCTGGTTTCCCGCGAGCGCCACCCGCAACCGCGGCGCGTGCGTGCGCAACACGTCCATCATCGCTTTCATCATCGGAGCCGGAGCCTCGTCGACCGCGATCCGCGTGCGTTCCAGCCAACCTTTCGCGGCGAGATGCTTCTCAAAGTCCGCCAGAAACGGACCCCAATAGTCCGCGTAGGCGGCCTCGCCCGGCTCCGTCGCCCACGCCCGCTCGTCGCCCGTCACCTCGTCCGTGTAGGCAAATTGTCCGCCCCACGTCAGCAGCGAGTAACAGTGAATCTGCTGCGTGATCCCGCACGCCATCGCAAATTTCACATAGTGGTCAAACACCTCGTAATCGAAACGCCACGAACCGTCCGCTCGCCGGATGTGCTGCACCATCGTGCCGTAGTCATCGTAATCCCTCCGCCCCCACGGCCGCGGCGTGATCGTCGTCGTGATCACCTTTTGTCCCGCTTGGGCCAGCTCGACGAGATACGGACGCATCAACCGGAAGTGCGCCTCGCTCCACGGCGCCACATCGTGCCAGCGCGCGATCGCCCACGGATGTTGCCACACGTCCAGGTGAAACGCCCATGCGCGCGGCTCCGGCAACGTCGCCACCAGCACGTCCAGCTCCAGCGGAAACACGCGCGGCTCCGCGCCATCCGCCCGCACCGTCAATTCGCCCCGATAAACGCCCGGCGTCGCGTCGCGTGGCACCGCCACCGTCAGCCACCAGGCCCGCAGCGTGCCGGCCGGCAAATCCACCCGCTCCGCCGCATCGAGCACATCGCCCGCCGCTGCGCCATCCGCCAGCACCGGCCGCACGACGCGCACCCGCGCCGCCCGCGGGTCCAGCTTGGCGCCGCCCGCCGTCCGCAAGGCCGACACCTCCGCGCGCAACCCCCGCCGCTCCGGCGAGCTCCACACCACGAACTGTCCGTGCACCCGCTCGCCGCGCCAACCCGTCGCCCGCCACGCCGTCGGCGCCGCCGGCCCCGGCAGGGAGTTGCCGTCGTAACGCGTCCCCAAGTCGCCGACCGCGCCCGCGATACGCCCATCATCAGGTGCCGCATACGCGGCGATCTCATGCACCATCGCACCGTCGTCCGCCTTCGAGTTGCTCACGACGGTCAATCGCACCCATCGCACTTTCACCGGCTGCGGCAGCACAAAGCGAAAGCCCGCCGGCGTCGCCGGTTCCTGATTTTCGCGCCGGTCGACGAGCGTCGTCCACGTCGCGCCGTCGCTCGAACCTTCGATGAAAAACGTCTGCCGCCGCACTCCGCCGGCCAGCATCCACAAACGCAGCTCCGCGATCCGCCGGGCCTCCGGCATTTCCAACGCCACCCACGCCGGCAGTTTCTTCGCGCCCCAATGCAGCACCGCATCGTCGTGCTTTCCATCGACGACATACTCCGGCCGCTGCTCCGTGTCGTAACTCGACGCCGTGACCTTCGCGTCGCGCAACACATTGCCAAAATCCGCCCCCCGCACGCGCAACTCCACTGCCTCCGGCGTGAAGTGCCGCGCCCTCGGAAAGTCAGCCGCCCCCGCCGAAAGCGCCAGCAACCCTGCGCCCAGCCAGACGCCACGAATGGATTTCACGCCCCCGAGCGAAGCGCCCCGGCGCCCGCGCGCAACCGGGAAACCGCCTCCCTCCGCAATTCTCTGCCCTCCTCGCACCCCGCCGCCACGTCGCTGATCGCTCCGATCGCCGCCACTCTGACTTTCTCTTTTTGCTTCGTGCGCTCCTCCCATCTCCCGTCCGACAGCCAATCGCCCCCGCGCCAACGCGTGAATGCTTTATCGAAAAGCCGCGGCGCCGCGCCCGCCACGCGTCCTTCACCGATCCGGTCTTTTCAGCGCGAATTGCTCCCGGGTGCGCGTATAACTCTCACCACCCAGCCGCCCGATCAAATCGAGTTTTTCGGCGTCCGCTTTCCCATCGGTCCCGACCACCGCATCGGCCACATGCGCGAGAAGAATGCGGCCGAACACCACGTTCGCCGCCAGCGGCCCCTCGCCAATCGGCACGATCGAATGAAGCTCGCACTCGAAACTCACCGGTGCCTCCGCCACCCGCGGCGGCCGCACCTTTTGCGCCGGCAACGATGCGATGCCAAACGCCCCGAATTCGCTCTCCCCGTAGGGCAGCAGCGCCGCCGTCGCGTTCATCGCCTCCGCTTGCGCAAAACTCACGAGGTTCACCACGAATTCGCGCGTCGCCTCGATGTTGCGCAACGTGTCCTTCTTCACCCCGTGGCGCGTGTTCACCGGCACGAACATCAACGTCGGCGGATTCGCCGTCACCCCTTGAAAAAAGCTGAACGGCGCGAGGTTCGTCCTCCCGTCCGGCGCCACCGTCGACACCCACGCGATCGGCCGCGGCAGAATGGTGCTGGTCATCCATGCATACGCTTCGCGCGCCGGGAGAGAGGGGAGATCGATGATCACGAGAATAAGTCAACGCCCCGCAGTCACCGCGGCAAACACAGACCGATCGGGTGCGCGCGAGGCCGGTCGCGGCGTCTTCATCCGAGCCAGCTCAACGGATACGCCGCGTCGTCCTGCCCGAGGGCTTCTTCGGTGAGCTGCAGCGGAAATTGCGTGTCGAACATCACCGCCAGTTCCTCCGTGCGCTGCGCGTTCATGCTCGCCAGCGTCGTTCCCGGATGCGGCCCGTGCGGGATGCCTTGGGGGTGCAACGTGAATGACCCCGGCTCGATCCCTTTGCGCGACCCGAAGTTTCCCCGCACGTAGAACAAGACTTCGTCCGCCTCGCTGTTGTCGTGCGCCCACGGCACTCGCACCGCTTCCGGATGATGATCGAGCCAGCGCGGTGCGAAGGTGCAGACCACATAGCCTTTGATTTCAAACGTCTGATGAATCGGCGGCGGCAGATGCACGGTGCCCGTGATGGGCTCAAAATCATTCGCATTAAACGTAAACGGATACACGCCGCCATCCCACCCGACCACGTCGAACGGATGACTCGCCAGCACCACGCGCGTGAGCCGCGCCCGATCCTTGAGCAACACCGCAAAGTCGCCTTCCTCGTCGCGCACCGCGAGCTCCGTCGGGCCATGAAAATCCCTTTCGCTGTAAGGCGCGCCGAGCCGGATCTGCCCCTCCGGATGCAGATAGCGCGCCGGGATGCGCACGGGGTGCGCCGACTCCAAAATCAAATAGTCCTCATGCGTCACGTCATCCGGCACGAGGCGATAAATCGCACCGCGCGGAATCACCATGTAATCGTCCTGCCGGTAGCGCAGACGTCCGAAATTGCTCTCCAACCATCCGCCGCCGCGCCACACGAAGATGATGTCGTCGCTCTGCCCGTTGCGGTAGAACTCGTAACCCTCCGCCATCGCCGTCGCCGGCCGGCAACGATGACACGTGATGTCGGCGTTGAAAAAAATCGGCACGCGTCCCGTGTAAGGATCGCCCCGCCGCGGCAGGTCGGCCGTCTTTATATGATGGTGCCGGAGCGGTGCCGGCCCCGCCGCCCGCGGCGCCATCTCGCGCAGCAGCTCCACGCTCTTCACCCGTGTCGGCGGTTTGCGGTGATAGAGAATCGAGTAAGCCCGGTCGAAACCCTCCGTCGTGACGATGTGCTCGTAGTGCAGCCCTTCGCCTTTGAAGCTCTCGCCCGCCGCGCGCGGAAAGCGAATGTGGTGCTTCCGCGGGATCTCTCCCAGTTTTACATAGTGCGGCATGGCGTGGTGTCGGTTGGCTAGGTTCCGGTTGTTCGGCGCGTGCTCGGTCGGAGCGCCATGTTCTCTGTCTGGTAAGCGATCGCGGTGCGCATCCTGCGTCCTCAGAGCGCTCCCCGTTTCGCCTGCTCGCGCTCGATCGCCTCGAACAGCGCGCGGAAATTTCCTTCGCCAAAACCCAGCGCCCGCCCCCGCCGCTGGATCACTTCGAAGAACAACGTCGGCCGCGCGAAGACGCACTTCGTGAACAACTGCAGCAGGTAGCCTTCGTGGTCGCGATCCACCAGAATCTTCAGCCGCTTCAACTCCTCCTTGTCCTCCTCGATTGTCCCGATCCGTTCGTCAAACGCCGCGTCGTAATAGCTCTCCGGCACGTCGAGAAAATCCTGCCCCATCCGTCGCATCTCCGCCACCGTCGCCACGATGTTCGGCGTCAGCAGCGCGATGTGCTGCACGCCCGGCCCGTTGTATTTGTCCAGAAACTCCTGGATCTGCGAATTCTGCGACGACGGTTCGTTGATCGGCAATTTCACCCACCCGTCCGTCGAGCTCACCACTTTCGACATCAGCGCGCTGCGCCCGGTATTGATGTCGAAGTGCATGAACAAATCGAACCCGAAGATCTTTTCATAAAACTCCACCCACTCCTCCATGTGCTCCACGTTGGCGACCACGTGGTCGATCATCGCGAAGTGAATATCGCCGTCCTCGAAGCCACCCGGCACAGGCCGGTAGCCGGGCGCGAAGTCCGTGTGCGGCTTGCGCTCGATGAAGGTGTGCAACGTGTCCCCATAGGCCGCGATCGATCCACCGTTGAACGAGTCATGTTCGTCCAGCGGCCGCACCACCTTCGCCCCGCGGCGCGCCGCTTCCGCCAGCGCCGCCCGCGCATCCTTCACGCGGAACGCCACGTCGCGCACGCCGTTCCCATGCTCCGCCAGATGCCAGCGCATGAAGTCCGCTTCCGGCCCCGTGCCCTGCGGTTCCGCCAAGAGGAAATTGATGCGTCCCTGGCCCACCACGTGCGCCCGCCGGCCCGCCACCCCGCTCGCGGCATCCGCATAAAACCGCCGCGCCATCCCGTATTTGTTGACGAAGAAATCCGCCCACTGGTCCGCGTCATCGACGATGAACTCGATATGATCAATGCCTTTCAGGCCCAGCGGATTTGAACCGGTTTTGCGTTCGAGCGCGGATTCGAAAAAAATGGCGGGCATGACACGGAGCGGGTTGGAGGAGCGAGCGCGCGCAGGGCGCCAGGTGAAAGGAAGCAGCGCCACCATAAGCGCGGGAGCCGGCCGCCGCCATACGCCGAACGGCGTAAACTTTCACCCGCCTTGGGATTGCGCTCCCGCGGCCGTTTCGTTTCCCTCGCTCCGTGGCTCCCGCGACCTCCCCCTCCGCGTCCCCCTCCACCTCCGCCGGCCCTGCGCGTCATGGCGACCCGCTGCGCCGCGTCCACGCCGCCCTCACTTTGCCGGAGCTCTGGCTGGCGCTGCGCACGCTCAGTCATGACCTGCTGCCCGCCCGCGCCCTCACGTTTTCGGTGGGCTGCAACGACGACGGTCGTCCGCGCAAAATCTACCGCCATGCGCATCCGCCGACGCCGCGCGAATTGCGCCAAGCCGATCCGCAATACCCGTGGCTCGCGGCCCACCCCGGCGCCGCCGTTTACCGCCTCAGCGATTTCGACGCGGAGTTCACCCCTTCCGCCACGTTCCGCGAGCGCGTGATGCGCCGCGCGGGCTGGGACCATCTCCTCGGCCTCGCCGCGTGGAGCGGCCGCGTGCTCCACGGCACGTTCAATGTCCACCGCGCCACCGCGGACGGTGATTTTTCCTCGCGCGAAATCGCCCTCGCCCGCGACCTCCAGCCCGCCTTCGAAACCGCCCTCACCCGCGTCCTCGCCCACGAGCAAACCGGGTTTCTCGCCGGACACTTCGCCGCGATGCTCGAAGACGTCCCCGTCGGCCTTCTCCTTCTCGACTGGGATTTGCGCCCTCTGTGGTTCAACGGCGAAGCCGCACACGCGTGTTCGGTGTGGAATCACGGGGAACGCCGCGCCGCCGCGCTCAACCCCCGCCGCTCCTTCCGCGTGCCCAGCCCCCTCGCGGACGCCTGCGCCGCCGTGCGGGCCGAGTGGGAGCAGCGCAACGGCGCACCGGTTGAGCCCGGCCATCATCCCGTGGTCATCAGTGAACACCCGCTCGGCCTCCACGCCCAGATCGCTCTCTGCGCGCTGCCCGCGAGTCCCCTCCTCCCGCCCGCCTTTCACGTCCAACTCGACTATCGCCGCCCGCGCGGCGACCGCCATCGCCCCCTTTCGCCCGGCGCTGTCGCGCTCCTCGCCCGCCTTTCCGCCCGCGAACGCGAGGTTGCGATGCGCGTGCGTGAGGGCCTTCGCACCGTCGAGATCGCTCACGAGCTCACCCGCAGTCCGCTCACGATCAAGACCCAGCTTGCCGCCATCTTCGCCAAGCTCAACGTCCGCGGCCGCTCCCGCGTCGCCGCCTTGCTCAACCGCTGACGCCCCGCGCTGTCCGGTCCGTCGTCCTACTCGCGCGCCGCCACCGGTGTCCGCAGCACGCCGATCCGCTCGATCTCCAACTCCACCACGTCGCCCGGCTTCAGCCAACCGCCCGTGTTCTCCGGGCCCAGCTCGAGAATGCACCCCGTCCCGACCGTGCCCGTGCCCAGCAGATCGCCGGGCAACAGATCCACGTCGCGCGAAGCGTGCGCAATCAGCCGCGGAATCGAATGGTGCAACGCCGCCACATTGCCGCGCGACAACGTCCGGCCGTTCACCCGCGCGGTCATGTCGAGCGTCAGCCGCTCGCCCTCAATCCGATCCGCCACCGCGTCGCGGCTCACGAGCCACGGCCCCACCGAAGTCGCGAAATCCTTGCCCTTCGCCGGGCCCAGTCCCACCGCCATCTCCGCGCGCTGCAAATCCCGCGCACTCCAGTCGTTGATGATCGTGAAACCCGCCACGTGCGCCCACGCATTCTCCGGTTCGATGTCGCGGCCGCCCCGCCCAAGCACCACGCCGAGTTCGAGTTCGTAGTCCAGTTCCTGCGATCCGCGCGGCGCGCTCACCGGCGCTTCATGCCCGATCAACGCGTGATGATTCGAAAAATAGAAAACCGGGATCTCATACCACGCGGGCACCATCGCCAGCCCCCGCCGCGCGCGCGCCGTTTTCACGTGTTGCTCAAACGCGTAGAAATCCCGGAACGACGGCGGACGCACCGGCGGCATGAATACGAACTCACTCTCCCGGTAACGCGGCCCCGCCCATTCCGCCGTGCGCTTCGCCAGCGCTGCGCCGTGCTGCAGCCACCAAGGCAACGCCTCCTCCAGCCGTCCGCAGTCGCGGCCCATCGCCGCGGCCAGCTCGATCCACGCGCCGTCCGGCCCGGCCACCACCGGCACCGCCTCTCTCGCTCCCCGCGGAAGTATCGTCGCGCAACGCATCGGCCAATCCCGCGACCTTACATTCCTTCCGCCCACGGTCCACTCTTTCCCGGCCAGGGATGATGCCTTCCACTCGGCGGCGTCGCGGGCGATTAGTCTCTTCGGCGTATGTTCGCCCGACCCTGGACGGACTACATTGCGCGCGTTGTTCCCTGCGCCGCGTCCTCCCCTCCGACCCCGTTTACCCATGCTTAGTCCCACTCCCTCCGCGGCGCCTCCCACCTCCAGCACCGATCCGCGCTGCGTGCCGATCAAGCTCACCGCGGCGATTCCCATCGCCGACGACTGCCCGTATCCGGCCTACACCGCCGAGGACCACGCCGTCTGGCGCGAGCTCTGCACCCGCCAGCAAAAACTCCTGCCCGGGCGCGCCGCCGATGAGTTTCTCTCCGGCCTCCTCGCGCTCGGCCTCGACCAGACGCACATCCCCGCCCTCGCCGACGTCAGCCGCCGCCTCGAAGCCACCACCTCGTGGCGTCTCGCGCGCACGCCCGGCTTGCTCGCCGCTCCCGATTTCTTCGCGCACCTCGCCCGCCGCATCTTTCCCTGCACCGACTATATTCGCGCACGCGCCGAGCTCGACTATACGCCCGCACCCGACTGCTTCCACGACATCTTCGGGCACACGCCCATGATCATGCACCCGCGCTTCGCCGATTTTTATCAGAAGATCGGCCAGGCCGCACTCAACTGCCGCGATCCCGCCGTCGAGGAGCAACTCACCCGCCTCTATTGGTTCACCGTCGAATTCGGCCTCATCAAAAACCGTGCCGGCCTCCGCATCTACGGCAACGGTATCATCTCCAGCTTCGGCGAGACGCAGCACAGTCTTACGCCCGCCGTGCGCCAGCGCCCGTTCGTCCCCGAAGAAGTCGCCGCGCAACCTTACGACATCTGGCATTTTCAGGAAACGCTCTTCGTCATCGACTCCTTCGATCACCTCGAACGTGAGTTCGTACACTGGGCCCGCGCCCACCACCTCCTCTGACGTAGTCGCGCGTCGCCGACGCTCAACGCGCGCCCGCCGCCAGCGCGCGTTTTCTTCACCGCTTGATTCAAATCAACGCGTTTTCGCGGACGCGCTCTAACCTGCGGCCATGTCCGCCACCGCCTGTCCGCCGACCGCCGCGCTTCCCCGACCGCGCGCCCGCAGTCTCTTTCTGCCCAAGGAGCACGGTTCATGGTCGCTCACGCTCGAGCCCGTCGCGCTCGGCCTGCTCGTGGCTCCCTCGCTCGGCGCCGGTGGTCTCGCCCTCGTAGCGACCTCTCTGTTTCTCGCGCGCCGCCCCGTGAAACTCGCGCTCGACCTCGATGCGCCTGCCGCCCGCCGATTGCCCGCCGCGGGCACCGTGGCGCTGTTCGGTGCTCTCGCCACCGCCGGCTTTGTGCTCGCCGTGCAGCCGGGGGGATTCACTGCGTTGTGGCCGCTCGCGTTTGCCCTGCCGTTTGCGGGGATGTTCGCATTGTTTGACGCGCAAGGCCTCGGCCGCACGGCGTTCGCCGAGATCGCCGGCGCCACGGCTTACGCCGCCATCCCCGCCGCGTGCGCCACCCTCGCCGGCTGGTCCTCCCCCGCCGCGCTCGCCCTCGGTTCCCTGGTCCTGCTGCGCAGTGTGCCCGCGGTTGTCTTGGTCCGCGGTTGCCTGCGCCGCCGCAAATACGACGACACCCTCGTCGCGCGCCTCGGCGTCTTTCTCGCCGCCGCTGCGCTGATCGCCGTCATGCCGCTCGCGCTCACCCACGCCGTGCCGCCACTCGCGGCCGTCGCCGTGGCGCTGCTCTTTTTTCGTTCGCTCTGGTTCGTCACTCCGGCCGCCCGCACATGGTCCGCGAAACGACTGGGCTTGACGGAAGCTGTTATTGGCATCGGGTATCTCGGTCTTCTCGCCCTCGCTTACGCGAGGCTTCGTTGACGCTCGTCAATGCCGCCGCTGCTGCGGTGGTTTAACATAACCCCTGAGTCCCGTCCCTATGCCTCCTCTCTATCGCCGCCGCCTTCCTCTGCTCCTCGCGCTCGCGACTCTGCTCGCCGCCCCGGCGTGGCTCTCGGCGCAGGAAACGATCGAGCAACCCAAAGGCCCCGCGCCCCTCCCGCCCGAGTTGCAAACGCTCCCCGTCGAGCACGCCGTCCTCGTCGCCCCGCCCCACGTCCCGCCGCCGATCACGCGCGACCATCCGGCCCGCGTCGTCATCAACCTTGAAGTCCGCGAGCTCATCAAGCACCTCGCCGACGGCGTGGATTACACCTTCTGGACCTTCGGCGGCGACGTCCCCGGAAATTTCCTCCGCGTGCGCGAGGGCGACTTGGTGGAGTTTCACCTCAACAACGACCCGTCCTCGAAACTGCCGCACAACATCGATCTTCACGCCGTCAACGGTCCCGGCGGCGGCGCCACGTCCGCGTTCACCGCGCCCGGCCACACCTCGCAGTTTACGTTTCAGGCCCTCAACCCCGGCCTCTACGTTTACCACTGCGCCACCGCCCCCGTGCCCATGCACATCGGCAACGGCATGTATGGCCTCATCCTCGTCCAGCCCAAGGCCGGCCTCCCGCCCGTCGACCGCGAATACTATGTGATGCAGGGCGAGTTCTACACCACCGGCCGCTTCGGCGACGAAGGCCTGCAATCCTTCGATATGAACAAAGCCCTCGACGAACGCCCCCCGTATGTGGTGTTCAACGGCGCCGTCGGCTCGCTCGTCGGCGACCACGCCCTCACCGCCAATGTCGGCGAAACCGTCCGCATTTTCTTCGGCGACGGCGGCCCCAATCTCACCTCCTCGTTTCACGTCATCGGCGAAATCTTCGATCGCGTTTATCCCGAGGGCGCCCTCGGGAATCCGGTCGAAAACGTGCAAACCACCACCGTCCCTTCCGGCGGCGCGACCATGGTCGAGTTCAAGGTCAACGTCCCCGGCACCTACGTCCTCGTCGATCACGCCGTCACCCGCGCCTTCAACAAAGGCGCCCTCGGCCTCCTCAAGGTCAGCGGCGCGGAAGATCGCGCGATCTACTCCGGCAAGGAAATCGACGCCGTCTATCTCGGCTCGCAAGCCCCCGAAGGCTCCGCCTCCGCCCGCCGCGAAGCCGACCTCAAAAAGCAGATCGCTGCCGAAATTAAATCCAATCCCGCGATCGCCGGCCTCACCAAGGAAGTGCAGATCGAAAAGGGCAAACAGGTCTACATGGGCCTCTGCTTCGCCTGCCACCAGCCCGACGGCAAAGGCCTCCCCGGCATCTTCCCGCCCCTCGCCGGCTCCGACTTCCTCCTCGCCGATCGCGATCGCGCCGTCCGCGTCGTCCTGAAAGGCCTCAGCGGCCCCATCACCGTGAGCGGCAAGACCTACAACAGCTCCATGCCCCCGCAGGAAGCCGTCCTCACCGACGCCCAAATCGCCGACGTCGTCACCTACGTGCTTAACTCCTGGGGCAACAAAGCCGACGCCATCACGACCGATCACGTGAAATCCATCCGCAACGAGATCCACTGATCCTCGCCCGCACCTTCGCGTCCTCCGTCTCCTCGTGAACACCGCTCCCGCCTTTCGCTCCAGCGCCCTCGCGCTTGTGTGGCTCGCGGGCGCGGTGCTCCCCGGAGCCGCAGCCCCGACCCCGGCGCCCGCTCACTCCGCGCCGCCCGCCAGCCGCACCGCCACGATTCTCATTCCTGCGGGCGACTACGTGCCGTTCTCGAAAACCCCCGGCGATGCCCCGCACCAACCCGTCGCCGCGTTCCGCCTCGACGAGTATCCGGTCACCAATGCCGAGTTCCTCGCCTTCGTGCGCGCTCATCCCCAGTGGCGCCGCTCGCGCGTGAGCCGCCTCTTCGCCGACTCCACTTATCTCAACCACTGGGCCGCCGACCTCGAACCCGGCCCGGCTGCGCCGCCCGATTCGCCCGTCGTCCAAGTCTCCTGGTTTGCCGCGCGCGCGTATGCCCGCGCCCTCCACGCGCGCCTCCCCTCCACCGCCGAGTGGGAGTTCGCCGCCGCCGCCGGCTACACCAGCCCCGACGGCAAACATGATGCGCAACTCAACCGCGATCTCTATGCATGGTTTGCGCGCCCGTCGCCCGCCGTCCTCCCGTCCATCGCCACCGCGAAAGCCAATTTCTACGGCGTGCGCGGCCTGCACGGCCTCGTGTGGGAGTGGGTCGACGATTTCAACACCGCCCTCGTCGCCAACGATTCCCGCGCCGACTCCGGCCTCGACCGCGACCTCTTCTGCGCCGCCGGCGCCGTGAATGTGAAAGACACCAACGACTACGCCGCCTTCATGCGCCAGGCCCTCCGCTCCTCCCTCAAGGCCAACAACACCACCTCCTCGCTCGGCTTCCGCTGCGCCTACGACGCGCCGCCTCCTCCCGCGCCTTGATTCCTCGTGCAGCCCCCGACGCCCTCCTCGCGCCCGTCCCGCCGCCTCTCCGCCACCATGAAAAAAATTCCTCTCCTGCTTGCTCTCTCCCTCACCGTCATCAGCGCCGCACCTCTCACCGCCGCGCCCGCCTGCTGCGCGCCCGACTCTCCTTCACCCGCCGTCGCGCCACCCGCCGCGTTTACCAACGAGTCCATTTACCAACTCGACGGTCACTTCACCGATGACTCCGGCCGCCCCTTTGCCCTCGGCTCCCTGCGCGGCCGCACCGTCGTCCTCGACATGTTTTTTGCCTCCTGCGGCTACGCGTGCCCGCTGACCGTCACCGACATGCTCGGCCTGCAAAACGGCTTGCCCGCCGACCGCCGTGAACACGTTGCCTTTGTGCTCGTCACCTTCGACGTCGCACACGACACCCCCGCCGTCCTCGCCCGCTACCGCGCCGAACGCCACCTCGGCGACAACTGGGTTCTCCTCCGCGGCGATGCCTCCACCGTCCGCGAACTCGCCGCCCTCATCGGCGAACACTTCAAGCAAAACGGCGACGGCTCCTTCTCGCATTCCAATCTCCTCACCGTCCTCAACCCCGAAGGCGAAATCGTGCATCAACGCACCGGCCTCAAAGGCGGCCTCGCCGAAACCGCCCGCGCCCTCGCCGTCGCTCCCTGACTCACTCTCCGCGCTCCCGCCCGCCATGCCCACCTCCCTCATGAAAACCCTCGACGTCCGGCCGCTGCTCGCGCGCGGCGAAGAACCGTTCTCGGTCATTCGCGCGCGCGTCGATGCCCTCGCCGTCGGCCAAGGCCTCACCGTGGTCGCCCCCTTTCTGCCCGCGCCCCTCATCGAATTGCTCAAAGGCGAAGGCTTTCAGCCGACGATTGAACGCCGCTCCGACGGCGGCTGGGCCGTCATGGTCTGGCGCAAATAATCTCCGCCTCCGCTTCACCCACGCCCGCTCCCTGCCTCGCCCCTTCATTCCATGAACACCCTCCTTTCTCCCACGGAGCCCGGACACCTCTCACTCCTCGCGCCCGTTGCCACCACCACGCACGGCATCGTGAGCCGCGCCGTCATCACCACGCCGGCCTTGCGCCTCACGCTCTTTCACTTCGCCGTCGGCCAGGAACTCTCGGAACACACCAGCAAAGCCCGCGCGATCGTGCAGATCCTCACCGGCGGCTGCCGCTTCACGGTCAACGGCACCGCGCACGAACTGCGCGCCGGCGATCTCCTCGCGATGCCGCCCCGTGCCCCGCATTCCGTTTTCGCCACCGAAGCCTTCTCGATGTTGCTCACGCAAATCACCGAACCCGCCGCCACCGAGACCGCCGCGCCCGCCGCCACCGCGGCCCCGTCCGCCCGCTGACCGCCCGCGCCGCCGCGCTGGCCGCTGCGAGCTTGCTCGTTCCCCATCCGCGTTTTGAGTGGGCGCATGCCCAAGTCCCTTCGCGCCGCCGACCTCAAGCTCACCGGCCTCATGAGCACGCTCCGGTGCAGCCAGTTCTTCATCGGCGTCCCGGCGGATGACCTCACGACGATCGCGGGCTTCGCCCAGACGCTCGCCGTGCCCAAGGGCTCCTACTTGTTTCACGAAGGCGATCCCTCGCGCGGCTTCTACGTCGTGCAATCCGGCGCCATCAACGTCCACCGCGTCAACGCCGCCGGCAAGGAGCAGGTGATCCACATCTTTCGCCCCGGCGAATCGTTCGCCGAAGCCGCCCTCGCTTCACCCACCGGCTACCCCGCCGACGCGCGCGCCATCGAGACCAGCACTGTCCTCCTGCTGCCCAAGGCCCCTGTGCTCGAGCTCATCGGCCGCCGCCCCGATCTCGCCCTGCGCATGCTCGGCTCCATGAGCGCCCACCTGCGCGTGCTCGTCGGCATGCTCGACGACCTCACGCTCAAAGACGTCGAAACGCGCCTCGTTCACTGGCTCCTCCGCCACGGCCGCACCGACGCCGCCGTCGTCCCGCTCCGCGGCACCAAACGCGTTCTCGCGGCCGAGCTTGGCACCAGCAGCGAAACCCTCTCGCGCACCCTCGCCCGCCTCCGCGATGGCGGCCTGATTTCCGTCGGCGCGAAAGCGATCACCATCTGCGATCACACCGCCCTCGCCGCCCTCTTCCGCCACCACCTCGGCGAAGCGTAATCCATCGTCCGCCTGTCCGTAACCTCTTCGCGCGAAAGCGCGACGCACCGCCGCCGGAACACACGATCGGCCGCGCCGAATAAATTATAACCGATCGGCCACCTTCGCCCTCGGGTCGCCGGTCCTCTCCTCCCGACTTCCTGCCGACTCTGTGTCCGGAGCTCCGTGCCCTCCGCGACCCATGCCGGGCGGCGCGCCGCCTCACCGCGAGGTCCGCAAAATCTCCGCCTCCTGCGGAGCAAACACCCGCGCGTAGAGCAGCACATACGCCGCCTGCAACACCGCCGCCACGTAGAACGGCGTCACGAACCAACCCGCCCCGATCAGACTCCCCGCGATCACCGGACTCAGCGACATCGGGATCTGCATCGACAGCGCGTTGAGACTCACGGCGAGCCCGCGGCGTTCATCGCTGATCGCACTCACCACGAGCGCCTGCCGCGCGCCGATCGTCCCGCGGTTCAACGCCGAGCGCAGCCCATAGAGCACCGCCGCCAGCGCATATACCGGCATCAATGGCAGCAAGAGCAGCACCGCCACGCCACCCGCGCGCCCCCACACCACCACGCGCACCAGCCCCGCTTTGCGCGTCAACGATCCGCCCAGCAACGCCGCGCCCGCCGTCGCGAGAAACGTCAACGCCATCACCGGCGCGATCGCGCCCGGCCCCAGATTGAAACGCACGCCAAACCAATACGTGATCAACGGCCCCGTGAGTCCGATCGCGAGCCCGTTGAGCATATTGAGCCCCGCGAGCTGACGCAGAAACCGGTTCTCCCTTCCGCGCACCGCTGCGCCCGCCGCGCGCCCCGCCGCCGTCACCGGCCGCCCCGCGCGCACGCGCCGCCGCTCCGGCGTGCGCCACAGCAACAGCAAGTTCACCACATTGCCGAGCAGCACGATCGCAAAAAGCGGCCGGTAACTATCCGCCGGTCCGAGCGCGCCGCGCCACACCGCCGGCAGCGTCGCCGCGAGCGCACCGAGCGCCATGCCGGCAAAACCGATCGCCGTGTTCAGGCTGTAAACCATCCCCCGTTGCGGCGCCGCCACCGCCTCCGCCAGCCACGCCTGCTCGGCCGGCGAAAACGGCCCCGCCGCGCCATTCGCTCCGCGCCCAAATCCCGCGAGCACGATCGCCGCCGCCAACGCCGCCGTGTGCGTCGTCGCCATCGCCACCAGTGCGCACCCGCACGTCAACGCCTCGTAAACGAGCAGAAACGGCTTCCGCTGCAGCCGATCGCTCGTCACCCCCACGATCACATTCAGCGCCGCACCGACCAGTCCCGCGCCGCTTAACACGCCACCAATCGCCGTCCCGGACCAACCGAGCGCGTGCAGATACAACGCAAGATCCACCACCAGTGCGCCCTGCGCGAGGCTGCGCCAGAAACGCGCCGCGAGCAACCGCCGCGCCGTCGGCGCGAGCCCTCGCCACCGCCGCACCCACCCGCCGCCGCGCAGCGGTTCAGGTGCGTTGGCGGATTCGTCGGACATGCAGCCCTCAACATCGCGCCCAGCTTCCCATTGGCAAATCCCACGCTCGCACCTATCGTGCGCGTGAAGGTTCTTCATGATTTCCATCGCGCTAAAGATGTTGCTGAGCGACCGCGTCAAATATGCAGGCCTGCTGTTCGGCCTCACCTTCACCGCCTTCCTCGTGACGTTTGCGGCCTCCTATTTTGGCGGCATGATGACGCGCAGCTTTGCCCTCATCGCCGACAATCCGTCGGCCGACGTGTGGGTCATGGACCCGGCGGTGTCGGCCGTCGATCAAACCATCGATCTGCCCGATCATGCGCTCTTGCGCGTCCGGAGCGTCACCGGCGTGCGATCAGCGTCTCAGTTGAGCGTGGCTCATGCCGATCTTCGTTTCGCCGACGGCCGGTTTCAAAGCGTCGAAGTGATCGGAGTCGACGATGCCACTCTGGCCGGGCTGCCTCCGCTCGCAGACGGAGCCGCCGACGCACTCCGCATCCCCAACGCCGCGATTGCGGACGCGGGCGGCACCAGCGGAAAATTGGAGACGCCGGTCTCTCCCCGCGACCGCTGGCCTTTCCGGCCCCACCTCAACGCGCCACTCCGGCCCCTCGCGCGAGGCGATGAAGTGATCGTCAACGACCAACGCGTGCAAATCGTGGGGCGCGGCCACGGCCGGCCGTGGTTTCCGCCGCGCCCGCTCCTGTTCACCACGCTCTCCACCGCCCGGCGCATCCTGCCGCCTGAGCGGGAACGCCTCACCTTTGTGCTCGCGCGCGTCGCGCCCGGCGCATCGCCGGCCGCGGTGGCTCGCCGCATTGCCTCACGCACCGGCCTGCGGGCTCGCACCGCCACCGAGTTCAAAGCCGACACCGTGCGCTGGATGCTCGCCAATTCCGAAGATGTCGGTGACGCGATCACGATGCTCACCATCGCGATGCTGGTCGGTTTGGGCGTCACTGGCGTGATGATGTTTATGTTCACCCATCAAAACCTGCGGGCCTACGCGGTGCTCCAGGCGATGGGCGCGCAAGTCAGCACGCTCCTCGGCGTCGTCTGGCTCCAGGCCGCGATCTGCGGCGCGATCGGCACGGGCCTCGGATTAGGGCTTTGCACGCTCGCCGGCGCGGTGTTCACGCGCTTGGATTTTCCCTTTCACATGCTGTGGTTCGCTCCCGTGGCCGGTGTGGTGGCGGTCATCTTCGTGAGCGGCGCCGCGGCCGCGCTCAGCCTGCGTCCCCTGCTCACCCTGCGGCCCGCCGAACTCCTCGCCGGCTGAACTCGCCATGGTCGCACCCGCATCCGTTCGCTTGCCCGATCCGCCCGTGATTTTTTGCGCCGGCGTCACGAAAACCTACGGCGACGGCGCGCTCGCGGTGGCGGCATTGCGCGGAGTCGATCTCGAGGTGCACGCCGGTGAGCTGATGCTGCTCGCCGGACCCAGCGGCTGCGGCAAGACCACGCTGGTGTCCATCATCGCCGGCCTGCTCGCGCGCGACGGCGGCCGTTGCCAGATTGACGGGCTGGACTTCGATGCACTGACCGCGCGTGAAAAAACCCGCCTCCGCGGACGATCGCTCGGCTTTGTCTTCCAATCCCTGCATCTGCTCGCCTCGCTCACGGCCGTCGAAAACGTGGCCGCGCCGCTCCTGATCGCGGGCGTGCGCCAATCGACTGCGCTTGCCCAGGCGGCGGCCTTGCTGGGCGAGTTCGGCTTCGACCGCCGCATGCAGCAGGCTCGCCCGGCCCGGCTCTCCGGCGGTCAGCAACAGCGCGTGGCCCTCGCCCGCGCGATGGTGCACGATCCCCGCGTGATCGTCTGCGACGAGCCCACCAGCGCGCTCGATGGTGCGAGTGGCCACGCGGTCATGGACCTCCTGCGCCGCTCCGTTCTCTCCCGGCGGCGCGCCCTGCTCGTTGTGACGCACGACCCCCGCATCTTCAATTTCGGTGATCGCATCGCGCACATGGAGGATGGTCGCATCACGCGCGTCGAAAACCTTCCCTCACCTCACTCCCCCCGCCCCCTCTGATGCCCGCATTCGCCAAATTCGTGCTCCCCGTCCTTGCGGCCGCCGGCCTCGGCATCGCGCTCGTCACCGTCGCGGGTGGCGACCATCCGACCAGCGTGGCGACATTGCCGGCCGCCGCTGCCCCCACCTCGCCCTATGCCGTCACCGTGGCCGGCGCTGGGCTCGTCGAAGCCAACACCGAAAACATCGTCATCGCGACTCCGCTTCCCGGCCTCGTGACCAAAGTATTTGTCGCGCTCGGCGATCAGGTGGAGGCCGGGATGCCGCTGTTCGCGTTGGACGACCGCGGCCTCCGCGCCGATCTCCTCGCGCGCCGTGCCGCCATCCCTGTGGCGCAGTCGCAGCTCGCGCAAGCGAAGTACTTGTTCGACCTGGCCGCGTCCCTTTCCGCCTCGCAGGCCATGAGCACGGAAGACCGCGAGACCCGCCGCTTCGCATTGCAAAAGGCTCAAGCAGAACTCGCGCAAGCCGAGGCCGACGTGAAGGCGGGGGAGCTCCAGCTTGACCGACTCGTGGTCCGGGCGCCGATCGCCGGGGAGATTTTGCAGCTCAAGATCCACGCGGGCGAGTACGCCACGCCCGCCTCGCCTACGGCCGGCGAACAACCCCTGCTCCTGCTCGGCGATGTTTCGCCCCTCCACGTGCGCGTCGATGTCGATGAGTTCGACGCCGGTCGCCTCACACCCACCGCTCCCGCGACCGGTTTCCTGCGCGGCCGTCCCGACCACCCCATTCCGCTCACCTTTGTGCGCCTTGAGCCCTACGTGCTGCCCAAACATTCCCTCACGGGCAGCAGCACCGAGCGGGTCGACACCCGGGTTCTACAGGTAATCTATCGCTTCGACCCACACCAGACACCCGCGTTCGTCGGTCAACAGATGGATGTTTTTATCGCTGGCGCCGCGGAGGCGTCGGGCGCTGCCCGGTAAACGCCGCTGCCCACCGCAGATCACATCGGCGATTCCTTCGTTCGTTTTCAGCATCGTCCGGATTCGCGCGCGGAGCGAGCAGAATGCCGACGGCGCCAGCCCCCGCCCACCGCCGCACCCACCCGCCGCCGCGCAGCGGTTCAGGTGCGTTGGCGGATTCGTCGGACATGCAGCCTTCAACATTGCGCCGACCGTGCGCATGCCAAACGCCACCCGCCCGCGAGCGCTCTCTCGGGCACCTCGTCGCAACTCCCGAATTCACCCATCGCCAAGATCACGACCGGTCGTGGTGCGCAACATGTCCGCGTTGCGCGTGGAGCTCGTCAATTGATCCGCACCAACTCCGCGCGTTCGCGCGCCGACAGGTCTTGCACCAACACGACGACGAAGCCCTTGCCCTGGCGAATCATGTCAGCCTGTTCGGCGCTCAACGGGTGCTCGATCCGATCGGGAGAGAGATTCCACATCGAACCCGTGATTGGATCCACGACGATCATCCCAATCAAGCCGCCGAAGAGAATATTACCCCAATACCAACCCGACATTTCGGGACGTATCAGCGGGGAGTCAGCGATCTCGTCGCCGCCGGCAAAAATCACGCCATCGGCTTCAACGGGGCCGCGCTCTCGCGAGCGCGGAGTCTGCAGCAGAAATGCAGCAAACTGCCCCCCGAGACCGGCTTCAACGGGGCCGCGTTCTCGCGAGCGCGGAGTCCTCCGCTAGTCTTTGTCTCCACGACCTCCACCGTGCGCGCTTCAACGGGGCCGCGCTCTCGCGAGCGCGGAGTCGTGGAAAGACGACGAGGCGGTCGTCGCCCTCATCGAAGCTTCAACGGGGCCGCGCTCTCGCGAGCGCGGAGTCACTGGAACGAGCCGCGCCGGTGGAATCGCGAGTCAGCGGCTTCAACGGGGCCGCGCTCTCGCGAGCGCGGAGTCGCCCGCGCCGCCGAAGCCGCCGCCACCGCGCGCCTGGCTTCAACGGGGCCGCGCTCTCGCGAGCGCGGAGTCTTCGCCCGTGCGCATGCGCCGGGCGATGATGCGGCGCTTCAACGGGGCCGCGCTCTCGCGAGCGCGGAGTCGCGCAGGATGAGCCGAGCTAATCGGGTGCCGCCGCGGCTTCAACGGGGCCGCGCTCTCGCGAGCGCGGAGTCCGCCAAGTGGCGTGATCAGTTGGTGCCCGACTTCATGCTTCAACGGGGCCGCGCTCTCGCGAGCGCGGAGTCATTTCATCGAACGCGTGCGCGACCTGGCGACCAAGCGCGCTTCAACGGGGCCGCGCTCTCGCGAGCGCGGAGTCGATACCGGAGAGGCCCGGGACTTCGCGTTGGCCGCGCTTCAACGGGGCCGCGCTCTCGCGAGCGCGGAGTCACCCGCGCTCGCAAACCAAGCTGCAAGCGATCCGCGCAGCTTCAACGGGGCCGCGCTCTCGCGAGCGCGGAGTCGCGAGTTCTTCAATCCGCCCGCACTCGGTCACGACGCTTCAACGGGGCCGCGCTCTCGCGAGCGCGGAGTCCCACGCGAACGCCTGCTCGACGGCCTGCGGGCTCGGGCTTCAACGGGGCCGCGCTCTCGCGAGCGCGGAGTCCAGCCGCACCGAATAGACCGGGTCGGGCGTGCCATGCTTCAACGGGGCCGCGCTCTCGCGAGCGCGGAGTCATCCTGCGTGGAGGAATTGGCTTGTTGCGACTCGTCGCTTCAACGGGGCCGCGCTCTCGCGAGCGCGGAGTCCGCCAGCCGGCGATGTCGATCATCATCTCATCGCGCGCGCTTCAACGGGGCCGCGCTCTCGCGAGCGCGGAGTCGCTCGAGGTGATCGGCTCCACCGCATCCCACAGCTCGCGGCTTCAACGGGGCCGCGCTCTCGCGAGCGCGGAGTCGCCTGTGGAATTGGTGTGATCTGTGGCTTTCGGGCAAGGCTTCAACGGGGCCGCGCTCTCGCGAGCGCGGAGTCAGGCTTTCCAGGCGTTGTAGCGCGGGGAGGTGCCGGCGCTTCAACGGGGCCGCGCTCTCGCGAGCGCGGAGTCGGAAATCGCCCGGCGCTCCAAAATTCTGGCAGGAATGCTTCAACGGGGCCGCGCTCTCGCGAGCGCGGAGTCCATCCTGCGCGGTCTTGGCGGTGAGCGTCTTGGTCACGCTTCAACGGGGCCGCGCTCTCGCGAGCGCGGAGTCTCGGCTCCTTCCTGAACGGCCTCTTCGGCACCGCGGCTTCAACGGGGCCGCGCTCTCGCGAGCGCGGAGTCAATCGGCATCACCGCCCAGAGCGTCAGCAACCTCGCGCTTCAACGGGGCCGCGCTCTCGCGAGCGCGGAGTCCGCGGGGCGTTGGAACTCTTAACCGACACACCACATCGAGCTTCAACGGGGCCGCGCTCTCGCGAGCGCGGAGTCCTGGAAGCACCAATGGCAGGAAGGCGGAAAAATAAAGCTTCAACGGGGCCGCGCTCTTGCGAGCGCGGAGTCGAGAACTCGGCCCGATGACGATGCGGCGGGCCTCGCGCTTCAACGGGGCCGCGCTCTTGCGAGCGCGGAGTCGCCACATGCGCCGAGGTGTTCGGCGTCTCTGTAACCGCTTCAACGGGGCCGCGCTCTTGCGAGCGCGGAGTCAATTTATTCAAATTAGGACACCACCGAGCTTCTATTTGCTTCAACGGGGCCGCGCTCTTGCGAGCGCGGAGTCACGCGCAAATTGAGGACGTCGCCAATGCGCATGCCGGTGCTTCAACGGGGCCGCGCTCTTGCGAGCGCGGAGTCACCCCATCCGATGCCACCGTCCGCAGGTGTTGCTCCGTGCTTCAACGGGGCCGCGCTCTTGCGAGCGCGGAGTCGCGGCGCAACTGTATGTGCGCGTCGCCGGCGTGTGGCTTCAACGGGGCCGCGCTCTTGCGAGCGCGGAGTCATCAACATCCGCAGGGATGCCCGGCAATGACCCTTGGCTTCAACGGGGCCGCGCTCTTGCGAGCGCGGAGTCTCACCGACGTGTGCGAACACCTCGGGCTCTCGCTGGCTTCAACGGGGCCGCGCTCTTGCGAGCGCGGAGTCTGCACATCGAAGGGCAATCCCGCCCGAGACCGAAAAGCTTCAACGGGGCCGCGCTCTTGCGAGCGCGGAGTCGCGAATTTTTTCTCCGAAAACGTAGCCGTAAAGCAGCGCTTCAACGGGGCCGCGCTCTTGCGAGCGCGGAGTCCGGGATTCACCCAACGTCGCGGATGAGCCAGATGCAGCTTCAACGGGGCCGCGCTCTTGCGAGCGCGGAGTCGGCTCGCTTTTTCGCGGGCCTTGCGGAGTTGCGGCGCGCTTCAACGGGGCCGCGCTCTTGCGAGCGCGGAGTCAGCGCCGCCCCGAATTTCCCCATGAAAAACACCGCCGAGCTTCAACGGGGCCGCGCTCTTGCGAGCGCGGAGTCGGCCATTCTCGACGGCACTAATGACGAGGCATTGGTGCTTCAACGGGGCCGCGCTCTTGCGAGCGCGGAGTCGGCAGTTCACCCCGAAGGAGAAGCAGCCCAAGCCCCTCGCTTCAACGGGGCCGCGCTCTTGCGAGCGCGGAGTCGTTGTTCGGGCTTTTTCTGCGCGGCCCTATAGGCCTGCTTCAACGGGGCCGCGCTCTTGCGAGCGCGGAGTCGTCGCTGCCTAACGTTCCCGATGAGCCACGCCGCTGCTTCAACGGGGCCGCGCTCTTGCGAGCGCGGAGTCGAACCAGCTCTGGAACATGCCGAATTGGAAGTCCGTGCTTCAACGGGGCCGCGCTCTTGCGAGCGCGGAGTCCGCTAGTCTGCCAAGGATGCAAGTGCGGCAAAAACGCTTCAACGGGGCCGCGCTCTTGCGAGCGCGGAGTCGCTACCAGCCCCGACAACATCCCCCGCCACATCATAGCTTCAACGGGGCCGCGCTCTTGCGAGCGCGGAGTCGCGCGGATGCTGCAGCAGTCGGGCCTCCCGATGGAGGGCTTCAACGGGGCCGCGCTCTTGCGAGCGCGGAGTCTGAAAAAACGCTCTATAACGAGAACCAAATTCTGTAGCTTCAACGGGGCCGCGCTCTTGCGAGCGCGGAGTCATCCGGATGACGCCGCCAATACGATTGCCATCGCCACGCTTCAACGGGGCCGCGCTCTTGCGAGCGCGGAGTCCTATCGGCTCACGGGGGGGACGAGGCGATGAGGCAAGCTTCAACGGGGCCGCGCTCTTGCGAGCGCGGAGTCGATGGCGAGCCGCACTGGGTGGCGACGCTCAACGGAGCTTCAACGGGGCCGCGCTCTTGCGAGCGCGGAGTCCCTGCCGGCCACAACCAGAAAGCAGGACTGCCGCCATGCTTCAACGGGGCCGCGCTCTTGCGAGCGCGGAGTCCAGCCCAAGGAAGAAGAGGAAGGCGAGCCGGCAGTGAAGCTTCAACGGGGCCGCGCTCTTGCGAGCGCGGAGTCCGGGGTGAGCCCGAACGACAAGAGCCACGCGGTGCTGCTTCAACGGGGCCGCGCTCTTGCGAGCGCGGAGTCAGCATCAAGATTGATACCCAGAGTATCCTCAACGCGACGCTTCAACGGGGCCGCGCTCTTGCGAGCGCGGAGTCAAATGCAAGATGCTCGACGAACTGCGCCGACTGGGCGTGCTTCAACGGGGCCGCGCTCTTGCGAGCGCGGAGTCGGTCGGCCTGCTCGCCTGCTGCCGCCTCGACTACATCGCTTCAACGGGGCCGCGCTCTTGCGAGCGCGGAGTCGGACGACGCATACCTTCAATCCGTGGATCGGATGCACGCTTCAACGGGGCCGCGCTCTTGCGAGCGCGGAGTCGTAAAAGTATTCGCCTTTGCATCTATGCCCCATGCGGCTTCAACGGGGCCGCGCTCTTGCGAGCGCGGAGTCCTGGATGCGCGCTGGCACGCGAGCCGCAACACGTGGCTGCTTCAACGGGGCCGCGCTCTTGCGAGCGCGGAGTCACCCCCTTGTCGGTAAATCCCCGATATGGCAAGCTTGCTTCAACGGGGCCGCGCTCTTGCGAGCGCGGAGTCGAACGCATCCCCATCCAACCGCCGACCGCCGACTCGCTTCAACGGGGCCGCGCTCTTGCGAGCGCGGAGTCCGCGTACGCCGTGAACACCAGCACCCCGGCAGAAGCAAGCTTCAACGGGGCCGCGCTCTTGCGAGCGCGGAGTCCATCTCGGGCAGCAGCGAGCAGCCAGCCAGAGACAAGCTTCAACGGGGCCGCGCTCTTGCGAGCGCGGAGTCCCGTGAGACCGCTCGCCGCGAAAACCGCATCCGTCTCGCTTCAACGGGGCCGCGCTCTTGCGAGCGCGGAGTCGTATTCGTGAAGTAGAGCGGGAGAAGCCCTCCCACGCTTCAACGGGGCCGCGCTCTTGCGAGCGCGGAGTCAGAAATGAAGGTAAGACGCAAACTGCCACACTTCAGCTTCAACGGGGCCGCGCTCTTGCGAGCGCGGAGTCGTTGGCGTTGAGATAAACAAGATGGAGGAATCTGAGCTTCAACGGGGCCGCGCTCTTGCGAGCGCGGAGTCTAGATAGACGCCCTTCCAGTGTTTGTGCCACGAGATGCTTCAACGGGGCCGCGCTCTTGCGAGCGCGGAGTCGTCCTCCCAGCACGCCGATGATCGCCGCATAACAGAGGCTTCAACGGGGCCGCGCTCTTGCGAGCGCGGAGTCGAGGCCAACTGGCACCGCCTCGTCTGGGTCGCCGCGTGGCTTCAACGGGGCCGCGCTCTTGCGAGCGCGGAGTCGGAGGAGTGAGCGCCATGCCCGCCCTTGATCACATCGCTTCAACGGGGCCGCGCTCTTGCGAGCGCGGAGTCATGAGGTCTTTGATCAGTTGTTCGAGCATGGGAGAAGCTTCAACGGGGCCGCGCTCTTGCGAGCGCGGAGTCACCACGCCCCAACTCTCTGCTCGAACTGTTCGCGCGCTTCAACGGGGCCGCGCTCTTGCGAGCGCGGAGTCGTCGGCGCGCCCTCTGTGGTGGGTGGTGACGGGACGGAGCTTCAACGGGGCCGCGCTCTTGCGAGCGCGGAGTCGGGCGGCGAGGCCGAGGGCGCCGTTGGCGGCATCCCAGCTTCAACGGGGCCGCGCTCTTGCGAGCGCGGAGTCATACCGACTTGAATGGCGACAGACTGCGCCCGCCAGCTTCAACGGGGCCGCGCTCTTGCGAGCGCGGAGTCATTTCGTGAGCGAGTGTTTCCAAACCATCACCCGCTTGGCTTCAACGGGGCCGCGCTCTTGCGAGCGCGGAGTCGTTGCCACGCCCCGACGTTCTCCGGTTCACCCAGCATGCTTCAACGGGGCCGCGCTCTTGCGAGCGCGGAGTCGTCACCGGGTCGAAGTCGTTTGGTGAAGTTAACGAGCTTCAACGGGGCCGCGCTCTTGCGAGCGCGGAGTCCGGCAAGAACTAACCTCAACTCGTCACCACCATGGCCGCTTCAACGGGGCCGCGCTCTTGCGAGCGCGGAGTCACCGCGACAACGGTAAGGAAGAGTGGCTAACCCCCCCGGCTTCAACGGGGCCGCGCTCTTGCGAGCGCGGAGTCTTCATCGAGCCGGGCATCATCTCCTACTGCGACCAGCTTCAACGGGGCCGCGCTCTTGCGAGCGCGGAGTCACCCCGAGGAGGCGTTCGTCACGAAGCCTGGCCGCGCGGCTTCAACGGGGCCGCGCTCTTGCGAGCGCGGAGTCCCGCTGCCGAGGGCGGTGACGGCGCCGATCGACATGCTTCAACGGGGCCGCGCTCTTGCGAGCGCGGAGTCGTCTGCGCGGCGGTGAGCTGCGTGGCGCGATCGGGCGCGCTTCAACGGGGCCGCGCTCTTGCGAGCGCGGAGTCTGGATACGAACGAGGAGTTCGACGCCGTGGAAGACGCTTCAACGGGGCCGCGCTCTTGCGAGCGCGGAGTCTGCCCCCGTGGGCGAGAGGACTTCCGCTGAAAGTCGCTTCAACGGGGCCGCGCTCTTGCGAGCGCGGAGTCCAATCCTAACGGAGAATTTCCGCCGGGATTCCTGAGCTTCAACGGGGCCGCGCTCTTGCGAGCGCGGAGTCTTCTTCAGGCGTGGGCCGACGAATGCGGCATAGATATGCTTCAACGGGGCCGCGCTCTTGCGAGCGCGGAGTCCTCTCTTTCGTAACCTCTTCCTGACGAGAGACGGAGTTGACGCTTTGCGAGCGCCTCTCCCAAACGCCTGTCTCTTTTCTGCTGACGGGGTGCGTTGCACGCTAACTCTCTGCAAAAGAACGGGCGAGCGGTCACTGCGTTTCGCGCAGCGCCCCACCGCTCGCAGGATGATGTCAAAGAACGCCCCTTGGCAACGCTGCCCCGCAAAATCCATCCGTCACACGACATAACACGGCGGGTCCACCCGCACGTAACTCTGCCCCAGTGCCGTGATCACGCGCTCGCCCCGTGTTTCCGACGGTCCCAAAGCGATGAACAACACCTGATCTTTCTCCCGGTTAATGAGGCCGCGCAACCGGCTCTCAAAATCGATTTTCTCCGCCGCCGTGAGATCGCACTCGAAGACCGAAAGCTGCAAATGCAACCCGTAATCCCGACACGCCTTGAACACCTTCCTCAACCGCTTGGGGTCGCAGATATCGTATGTCACAATGTAGTTGGTCCGGCTCATAACGATGATCGCTGTCGTCCCCGTTCCTCGCCTTGAGCATCCGTTCCCGGACGGGTCGCCGCCGACCAGCGCACCACCCTCCGCCGCCCGCTCCCTTCGCCTCCGGTGCCTGTCTTCCCTATTTTCATCGCGTGAGAAACGGCAGGTAACGGTCGATCTCTCCTGTGAGCGTGCGCGCCAGCAACCGGAATTGCAGTTCGATCGCGCGGCGGTAACTCACTTTGTAATCGAACAGCGGGTGCGTGATCGTGTCGCTCATGCGTTTTTCATACGCGAGGAAGAAGCGCTTTCTTCCCGCCATCGTGAGATTCACCGCCTCGCCCGCCTGCACGAAATCCGCCGGCGTGAGCATCCGGTTGTTGATCGCCGTCAGCACCGCCGAATCCGCCACCAACGGTCGAAACTCCTCCATCACATCGAGCGCCAGCGACGGGCGCCCAAACCGCGGTTGATGATAGAGGCCGATGTAAGGATCGAACCCGACGGCCAGTGCCGCCACGGTGCAGTCGCGCGCCAGCAGACTGTAGGCGAGCGAGAGCAACGCGTTGACCGGATCGCGCGGCGGACGCCGGTTGCGCGTCTTGAAATCGAAGTTGAACTCCTTCTGCGCCGGCGCGATCGCTGTCGGCTCTTCCAGCCCGGGAATCTCATCGGGATCCTCCGCGGCTTTAATCATGCCGCTGAAGTGGCGAAAATAAACGAGCGCCGCCGCCCCCTCGATGCCCAGCAGCGTGGCTTGCGCGGGCGCAACCAGCGCCGCCGAGGCCGCATGTTTCAACGCGCGCAATGCCGGCGCCGGCGCTTCGACGTGATTGCGCATGAGGAGCGTCCGCTGATTGCGGATTTTCCCATA
Source organism: Horticoccus luteus (assembly GCF_019464535.1). Taxonomy (GTDB): domain Bacteria; phylum Verrucomicrobiota; class Verrucomicrobiia; order Opitutales; family Opitutaceae; genus Horticoccus; species Horticoccus luteus. The sequence goes on from NZ_CP080507.1 coordinate 3,953,696, forward strand.
TACAAACAAACGCGCGAGGGGCAGCGCCTGCTCCGGCTCGGCCGCGCGCGCAAACTGGCGGATGCGCGTGAACACGTTCGTCAACCCATGTCCGCGCGTCAGCCCGTAAAACCAGCCGCCGAGGGAAAAATACGAGACCGGCACCTCGTGCTCACAGAGCGTTTGAATCAGCGCCGTCGAAATCTGCGCCGGGCCGAAAATGGCGAGGTGATGCAGATCTTTCATCCGCACTTCCGACAGCGTATCCCCCTTCTCTTTCACCACGACGGTCTCGCCTTTCTTCGTGATCATCACACCGGGCGTATTCACGTAGAGCACCTTCGTGTCGGTATCCGGCGCCATCAGCCGGCGCACCTCGCCATCGCCTGCGGATCGCGGCAAGCGCGGTTCAGGCAACGCCAGCCAAGCCGGGTCGTCGGTGGCGAATCCATCCGCTAGGAGCGCCGCCTGCGCATCGTCGCCCGGAAGCAAATCGTGCGTCAGGCCGGGCAAACCGAGTTGCGCTTCCGGCGGCGGCAATTCGTCGTCCGCGTGCTGGAGAAAATGCGTTTCATCCGGCAGGCAAACCGGAGCCAATGAGCAGCGCACGCATTTGGGCGAGTGATCGAGCGGCGCCGGAATCGCGCCGGTCGCACACGCGCGCGCCGCGGCGATGCTGCGCCGGATCCACGCCTCGTCCTCCAACGTGAGCACGAAACGCACGCGTTGGCGCGTCTGCCGATAGAACACCACGCCCTCCTCGCAGGCGTAGCCGTTTTCGCGCAGCAGGAGGATTTGCAACCCGAGTTGCATCCGGTCGGTGTCCCACAAATCGCGCCCATCGTCGCCTTCCCGCGGCGCACCCGCTTTGTATTCGACCGGACAAACCGAAGCCGCCGAACGCGGCGAGCGCGGTCCGGCCTCACTGGGCGCACTCGCGTCAGTTGCGCACGTCGCCGTTGCGCCGAGCGTCACTTCCACCAGATCGAGCTTGGCCACGACGCCCAACCTTTCCGAACCCAGCATCACCGAGCGCGCGTGGATGATCTCCGCGTCGAGTGGCGGCGTTGGGGCGGCAGAATCAGCAGCCGCAGACTCCGACGGAGCGCCTTCCGCGTTGCCGCTGGTGACGGCGTCGGGCGCGCCCGGCGCGTCGGTTTCGCCGGCACGGTCCGCGGCTGAGGAGATGCTCGTGGGCTCTGCCGCCGCGGCCGTCTTTTTCGCTTTGGGCAAACCGCCCTTGCCGGCGTCAACGCGTTTGTGTTCCTCGGCGCCCCGCCGCGTATCGGCGCTATGAAGAAAAACGCCTTCGACGTGCTCGTAGTAGAACAATCGCGGACAGTAGACAAACTCGTTGAGCATGCGCGCCGGCAGCAGATCGGCGGCGGGATCGGAGTGCTGGCTCATGGCGACAGCCGGTGAACGGTCCGACGCCTGAGACGGCTGAACGCGGTTTTCAGCGGCAGGTCGGCCTGTAATTCGGGCATGGCGCGGGCGGGGCTCAGTTGCCGGCGGTGAGATCGATGCCCTTGAGCTTAAAGTGGGGCGCGGCCGCGAGCAGGTGACGGTCGTTGGAGTAGATCGCCTTGAAGCCGGCTTCGGCAGCGGCGCAAAGGTGGAGGCAGTCGGCAGAGCGGACGAAGAGGGTGGCGGGAAGGGTTTGGTAGGCGGTTTGGGCGCGGGTCAGCAGCGCTTCGGTGATCGGCAGAAAGCTCCACGTGCCGGCGGCGATGTCGTCGGCGAACTGCGCGCATAACTCGCGATGGATCGCCGCGGTGATGGCACCTTCGCGCAATTTGCGGTGAAAGACGGAGGCGACCTCGATGCGTGCGATCTCCGCGCTGGCGATCCGGGGGCTGCGGGTGGCGAACGCCGTTACTTCGGCGTGGCCCGGCTCCGGCAGGTAACACCGCGCGATGAAGGCGCTATCGAAGTAGATCATCGCTCGTCGCGATCCTCGGAAATGATTTGCGTGCTATCCTTGCCGCCGATGGGCCCTGCGGCGAGGAAGCGCTTGAAGCCGGGGCGGAGGCGGCGTTGGGCGAAAGTGACGCCCGTGGGTTCGGTGGCGGGAACGAGGCGGGCGATGGCCTGGCCCCGGTCGGTCACCGTGATGGGCTCGGTCGCGGCGCGGCGCACGTAATGGCCGGTGCGGGTGTGGAGTTCGCGGATGGAGACGGTTTTCATAGCGGTTGTGTCCAATGTGTCACATGGCCGGGCGCGGTCAAGGTGGCGGACGGCAGGCAACCGGGGACGTGAGTGACAATGAGGGTGGAAAGCGAAAACGGGGGAAGAGGAATGGATCTGGCATGCACGGTCTGGCGCCCGGGGGCGGATTCGAAGTTGGGCAAGCGAAATTGGGCTCGAGCAAGCAAGGTTCAGTCGACCGGCGAGAAGAGCCCGAGGCCAAAGTGGGCGGCGTAGCCTAAAGCCAAGGGACCAGCAATTGGCCTAAGAAACGTGAGTCTAACACCATAGCTTAGATCCGCCGGAGGGCGCACGCCGTCGCGACGGATTCGCGCGAAGTGACGAAAGCAGACACTTTCGCTCGGTAGGACCTCTATGTTACCCGGCTCGGGGAGCCCGCGGCTGCTAAGTTCGGCCCTGATCTGCCCGTCGAGGGTGTTGCGCCCGTTTTTCTTTTGATGCCGCGGAGGCACGAACGGCGTGAGCGATTGCCAAACTTTCGCTTCACCCAAGACGTGGCGGAGCGCGGGGATTTTCCTTAAATCGTCGAACGAGCCGCTGCCGGCGAAGCGGACCTCCACTTCGCCAACGCCCCCTTTCATATAAGTTTTTCGCAATGAGCGCAGAACATCCTGCGAGGTGCCGGACAGACCACCGGGAGCCCAGACGAGGATGTGGTCGAGGTGGTTGTCCGCAGCCAAGAGCGTGAGCGGAAGGATGTGGGCGTGCAGGTGGCCGGTGATGGGTTTACGCGCGGAATCCAGGCCGATCAGCTCGGCGACCGCCTCGGGGGAATCCGCGACTTTGCCGACTTTGGAGGCGATGGCGCGGTGCAGAAGTTCCGCCTGTGGCAGCGTGCGTTCGCGCAGCGGCATGGGCGAACGGCTGCGAGCGGACGACGAAAGCGCGAGAAGGGCGAACGCCACCGTTTCTCGTGGCCGGGGGACGCGCTTGGGCGGCGGCGCGACGGTAATCGCGTTGCCGACGGGGCGGTCGTAGATGACGAGGCGCGAGCCTGGCGGGGCAGACCAACCGTTTTTCTGCAACCACGAGGTCTCAACGTGGAGCGCGTCGAACAGTGTCGGCGCGGGTGCGGAGTTTTTGGCCTTCGTGCTTTTCGGTTTGGGCAGCGTATTCAGCCACGCGGAGTAGGCGGGCGTGGAAACCGGTGCGATAAGCGCGAGTTGACCGCAGTAGGGCGGGGTCGGCTCATCGGCATCGTGTGGCACGGTCCAGCCGCTGACGGCGGAAGGCGGGGTGGCGGGCGACGTGACGAATTCGCATTCGGTCCACGATTCGGCCCGGCCAAGATAGCCGAGGCGCAAGGCGAGCGCGGCGAAGAGCGCATGTTCGTCCGGTGGCAGATCGACCGGCCAATGCACGAGCAACGGCGCGTGGTCGGGATGAACCACGGCGCGAGCGTCGAGCACGAGCGTCGGCTTCGCGTCGGTGGGCATGTAGTGGCGGGTGTGCGCGCCGGTGGCCGGGGGCAACTTGTAGGCGGGCAACACCGAGGCGAGCCGCTCGATGAGAGAGCGCGCGACCGGTGGCGGAACGCCTTCCTGCCACTCGGGGAGTTTGGCGTAGCCGGTGGCGATGAGCGCGCGCAGGAGCCGCCATGGCGAAGGTGGCCATTCGACCGCGCCTTCGTTCTGGGCCTTGTTCCAGGGAGTCGCGTGATAGTGCCCGCCGATGAAGCGGACGGAAAGCGTGGGCATGGGGTAGCTTCGGTTATTACTCGTTGGAATCGTCCGCCTGGGGCTCGGTGTCGTCGCCCTCGCCTTTGCCCTTGGTCAACTCGTCCTCGTAGGCGACGGTGGTCTGCTTGAGCGCGGCTTGGCTGGCGGCGATGGCGGCTTTTAACTCGGTCTCAAGAGCGTCGAGCGATGGGAGCGTAAAGCCGGCGGGGCGCACGGCGCTGATTTCCTCGATGCTAGCCTCCAGGTCGCATGCGGTGCGAAGACGCAGAGCGCCGGAGAGCAGGGCACGCACCTTGTAAAGCGCGAGGACGATGAGGAGGCGCGTGGCGTTTTCGTCGAGGCCGTAGCCTCGTATCTGATCGAGATCCAAGTTGACGTAGAGCGTGATGTTCTGGGCCGTGTATTCGTCGCGGGAAAAAGGCACATTCCCGAAGCCTTTAGAAGTGTCGCCCTGCGGGTTGACGTGGTCGTTCTTCACGCCGCCGGATGCAGCGACTTCGATGCCGTCGGCTTCGATGAAGGCGGAGAGCGCGCGGGCGATGCGGAGGCGTCCACCGGCGAGCTCCTTTTTCGCGAGAAACACTCCGTGGATGAGGGCGGAGGCGTCATACTTAAACAGGGTTTGTGCGAGGAGGCGGCGGTTGATGGGACCTTCCTCCAAACCGCCGAGCGCAGCTTTAAGTTCGTTAAAGAACGCTTTGTCTTTTTTGCTTTCGAGCAGGTAGGGCGAGTTGATGCGGTGGGATTCGAGGATGGATGAGGTGAGGAATCCGCCTTTGCGCTCGACGCGGATGTAGGAGAGCCCGGCGGCAGCGGCGACCGGAGCCTGCGTGGCGGCATCCCAGATCACGGTCTCCAGACGGTTGGCCATCGACTGCGCGGACTCGACGAGCAACGAGCGACCGTTTCGCGTCTGGTAGGTGGCGGCACCGAGTGAAGGGAAGCCGGTGGGCTGGAAGCGCTCGCCCTGAACGGGACGGAGCGGGATGTTGAAGAGGACGCGGTGGGCGTTCGTGAGGGCGTCGAATGGGATGCTCATGGGCTGGCTTTCTTTTTGGGTTATTGGCTGTTGGCGGTGGAAATGAACGAGCGCGACAGGGCGTCGCGGGATGCGCGGGAAAGGGGAAAGGCGAGGGCGGCGGCGAGCAGCCGAGCGTTGCCTGCGGCGAGCGAGAGAGGCGGGATGTGGCCGTGGGCGCGAAGATGCCGGACGGCATGCCGCGAGGCCTCGGCGAGATCGTCGGAGGCCAACCGGCGGAAAACATCCGCTCGCGCAGGGAGCTCCGTTCGCCAATGGCGGGGCGCGAGACAGAAACGAAAAAGAGCGAAGGTATCGTCGGGCATTTCGTTCGCGGGCGGAACGGGCAGGCGTGGCTTGTCCTTGTAGTCGACCGCCATGAGCGCTCGCGCCAAAGACAGGATGCGCCCGGTGTCGAGCGCCCCGCGCAGGAAGACGGCGACGTCGGCGAGCGACGCAAAGGCACCGGCGTCTTGTCCGATGGACCGCGAGGCCTCTTTTGCCGATTCGACGAGACGGCGATCGAGAAGGGCGATGGCGTCGGCAACAAAATCGCGTCCGGCGCAGACCACGCTGACGCCGCCTTTTTCGTCGAGCTGGTTGCCGTATTTATTCAGAGGCAAGAAGTGTCGGCGGACGCGCTCCTGCGAGGCGAATGCTGCCGCGAGGCGGAACTCGGCGGTGCCGTCGTCCGCCGCCGCGAGCCAGCCGGCGCGCAGCCGGGGCACGATGCCGAATTTGTTTTTGGCGGGCGGGAGCGCGGCGGCGAGGGCGTCGGCTTCGCCCAGGGCGACAAGAACGCTTTGCCAGCGGGCGTGTGACGCGCCGTCGGCGGCGACGACGAGAACCGCGTCGTTCAAGCGCCGGGCGATTTGGACGAGCGACGCGGTAGCGCGCTCGCCGGCGGCTTCGCGGGAGAGGCGGCGGAGAAAACCGTCGATGTCGGAAAGCAGGTCTTGATGCGGCTGGGCGGAGACTTTCCAGCGTCCGAGGGGTACGGCGAAAGTGGATTGGCCGTTGCGCTCGATGTAGCCGTAGCGCTCGAATGCGCTGATGCCGCGGGCGACGCCGAGCCGGGCGATGGCGCGCGCCATGTCCACCGGTTCGCGGGCGGCGTTGCGGCCGAGTTGCGCGCGGCCTTCCGAGAGCAGTGCGCGGATTTCACGCAAGGAGGCGGGGCGCTCCCAAAGAGGGAGCCATTGTTCGCCACGGGCGGATTTCTCCTTGGTCGAAACGGAAGCGTGGCCGATGGCGTTGGCGCGAATGGCGAATGGGGCGGACGCGGAAGATGCTCCGGTGGCGCCCAGGCGACGCGATGCCGCAGCGGAGAACAAGACAGCGCCTTCCATGAAGAGAACGAAGTCCCATGGGTTAACGTTGGCTCTGCCAGCGAGTCCGCTGGAGCTGTTGGCTCCGCCAGCGGCTCCGGGCATGTATTGTCCGATACTGTAAGCGTCGGTGCCGATGACAGCTGCGCCATGAAGCGCGTGTTCAAGCAAGGCGGCGGTATTGGCGAGCGGCGATGCGTCGGACTTTGCGATGTCGAACAGGTCAAGGAAGCGCTGCCGAAAGTTATCGGTGAAATCGAGGTTGCCGTCGTTGCCGCCGGAACCGAGCAGGGACGGGTATCGTGGCGACAAATCGCTGTCCAAGATGACAGCGGCCTCCAGCCATTCGAGATGAGGGCCGCGCCACTTCAGGCGACATTCGGGAATAAATGCTTCTTTCAGCCGCTTGAATTTGCGTTGAACCTCGCCGAGGCGAGCTTTGTAGCCGGGGTCTTTGCGCAAGGCGTCGCGCTGCGCGGCGGGCAGTGACTTCGGTTCGTTTTTGATTACCACCTCGGCCTGCTTGGCCTTGTTCAGATCGTCGCAGAGATCGCGGGCGGCTTTTGCGCCGGCTTGATATCTGACGAGACGTGGTGAGGGCGATTGCTCGAATTGTTTGAGAAAGCCGGCGGCCTTGTCGTTTTTCAGGAATCCCGAGCCTCCGTTCCACGGATCAATCAGCGGAGTGGGCGCGTAGCGCGTGAGGAAAAAGTCGGCGAGCTGTCCGCGAGTGAGCGTGGTGGAGAGGACGAACGCCTCGTTGCGCCAGAATCCGCGCGCGGCGGGGTCGGCTTGCTCGGAAACGAGTCGGAAAACGCCGAGCGCCTTCAAGTAGGAGGCAAGCGGGGTCGGCGAGCAGCCGGTCAGGTGAATATCGTTTAAGGCGCTCATTGGGCGCGGGAAGCGCGGCAGTCGGCGGCGCGCAGGAGGGTTTCAAGGTAGGCGAGGCGGAAGGGCCCGAACTTTTGGAGAAGGCCGAGCACGCGCTCGGTCCAACTCGCGCCAGTCTTGGGCGAGAAGCCGAGGCTGGCGGGATCGAGGGAGAGAGTCGCGTCCGGCAGACCGAGCGGAGCGCCGGGCACGCGATCCTCGTCCATCACGCCGCGAATGGGCATGCGTTCGCCGGCCTTGGCGACGGGGTGATCTTGGTCGGCGGGCGCGGCGGCGAGGCGAGCGCGGACTTTGCCGTGATGCGCGGCCACGAGGTAGAGCAGCAAATCGAAATCCTCGTCGGAAAATTGCACAGGAAGCGAATCGCGCCGGGCGAGCAATGCGAGAGCGGAGGCGAGTTCGTGGCGGAAGCCGGGGCGCGGATCGGTATCGGAATACTTGCCGATTTTGAGCCAATGTCCTTTGGGCGCCTTGGCGGTGTCCTCATCGGGGTTGTCTTTGATTTTGGATTGGAACGCGCGATGCGCCTTTCCAAGATCGTGCCAGCGGGCGGCGTTTTCTAGCACAGGCGAGAGTTCAAGGCCGATTTTCTGAAGCTCGGCGAGGACTTGATCGCTGTGTTCTTGGATGGTCTGGAATGATGCGGCGACGGACTGGGCGTCGGAGTCTTGCCGGGAGTCGGCGATCTCCGCTGGAGAGGCTGGAGGCCTTGGCACGACCGGCACGGGTTTTTTCGAGGCTGGATCGAAACCGGTGGTTTCGGAATAACCGCCTGCGGAGGCCAGTGCGACCAGGGTGACTCCGGGATAGATGTCGTCCTTGTTGCCGACGGGGAGCCATTCGCCATTGAGGTAGTCCCAACGCCAGACAGCGTGCCTGCGCGTTTCGGCAAACTTCTTCGCGTCGCCGATGGGGGCGGAGCACAGTTCAGTCGCCACCGGCGCGTAGTCGGGCGAGGGCTTTTCGGTGATCCACGCGATTTGGCAATCGGTGTCGGAGCCGGAGCGGATGTAGCGGGAGATGTCCAAGTCTGCGCCGCTCAAGTCCGGAGTGGTGTCGAAGAGTTCGTCCACTTCGTGGCGTAGGAGCAGGAAGTCGGGAGAATAAGGATACAGCGCGGCTCGGCGCTCCGGCGTGAGCGTTCCCTCGTGGGCTACGAGCGACTCGATGGAAACATCCGTGAGCTGCTGGAGTTCGTCGCGAGCAGCTTCGAGTTCGGCGAAATCGTAGGGAGCCGCGTTTTTCTCGTCGGCGATGTCCAGAACCACAACTTTGGCGCTGCCGCCGTAACGCGCGGCGCGGCCAAAGCGCTGCACCAGGCTGGTCCAAGGCGCAAGTTCGGTGACGAGCGTGTCGGCGGAGATATCCACGCCGGCCTCGACCACTTGCGTGGCGACGATGACGCGTGGCTTTTCGCCGATGGCGTTGCGACTGAGGAACTGCGAGCGCCAAGTCGCTCGCTCGACGGGACGGAAGCGCGAGTGGATGAGGTGGATATCGGCGGAGGAGGCGAAGGTTTTGTTTTTCGTCAGCACGTCGAAAATCGCGCGGGCACGTTTGACGGTATTGAGGATGACCAACGTGAGGCCGGACGGCGGGATGGCGGCGATGAGCGCGGCGGCTCCTTTTTCGTCTATAGCGGGCGAGAGCGTGAGCGATTTGGCGATGCCGCTGGGTGCCAAAGTGGTGACGGGCGCGGGAAGCGCGGCGAGGATCTCATGCGTGTCAGCCGTTTCAAGCCACGTCGTTTGCAATGTGGCGCTCATCCACCAAGTGCGCGTGTAGTTCGCGGTGGTTCGGAACGCCTGCAGTTGCGCGGACGTGGCAAGCCCCGCACCCATCAACTGGGTTTCGTCGAGGACCCAGAGGGCGTCGTTGTTGAGCAGGCCGAAATGCATCGGCCAGCGAGCGCGGGCCATGCCATAGCCGCGGTTGAGTGCCCGGGAAAGCAGCATGTCCTGCGTGCCGATGAGGATGGCCGGCCGCTCGGGATGTAGATCCCATTCGCGTTTCCCCGCGCTGTTATCCTCGCCGCCCATGAGAATGACCGGAGAGTGAGCCGCAACCCAGCGAAGTTGCTCAATCGTTGCGGCAGAAAGGTTGAGGCCGCCCGAATCAGCGGCCTTTAAAACGTTATCGAGCCAGCGGATGACTTCGTCGCGAGTCTGCTCGACCAAGGTGCGCATCGGCAGACAGTAAACAAGACGACGCGGCCACGACTCGTCACTGAGCAGAATACGGTTCCACAGCCAAGCGAGCACAACGGCGGCGGTTTTGCCGAGGCCGGTGGGGATGCTGATGAGCTGGGATAAGCAGGCGGTGCCGGACTGCAGTGTCGCCGGATCATCGGCGTTGGCCGCAGGGCCGCAGGCGAGACGGCATTGGTAGCCGTAGGGCTGGGGCTTGCCGGTCGCGGTGTGGAAGAAATCGTCAAACGAGGTCATGATTGGAGCTACGTGTGCATCCTCCGAGGTGGTTCACAATTTTCGGCGGCCATTTTCAAAGAGATTTCCGTTCTTCACGACTGGTCGAACGCACGGATGTGCACCCACTCGTCGTCGGGGCAGGCGGCGATCAGGAGCGGATGTACTTCATTGCGACGCGGAGGCCAGACGGCGATCGAGCCGTCGTCATCCGAGATGACGACAGGACCGCCGCGCCCGATAGGAATCGATCCCAGCAGATAGTCTCTCACGACTTTTAGCTGCGCCGTATATTCGACCGGATACCCATTGCCGCCGAGGCCGACAACCGCCGGGGTATGCACCAGCTCGCGCACCCAGTCCAATCCACCGAACCCGCCCACCACCCAATACGCCAGCGTCCGACCTTCCTCCGCCCCAAACGTCGCGGGCCGACTCCGGTCGGACGGCCAGAATTGGCGGAAAACATGAATGCTGAATCCAATCATAAGCGGGTGGTGATCGTCGGCGCGGTCACGGGGTTGAAGCATCGGCGCCGACTATAAAGAGCCGGGTGGGACAAATGCTGTCCCAGGGAATAAAATATTCATATCCTTTCCGGATGGTAACGCCGGCACATTTCAGCGGCGGCGGTGGCGCCGTTTTTCCGCAGCGTGACCGGCGCGAGCCCTTCGGCATGCGCGCCACCGGCGAGCACACGCAGCTCGAAATCGACGAGGCGCGGCATGAAGTTGTTGGTGAACTCGAGGCGTCCGTCGTCGCCGCCGGTGCCGAGGTTCGCGGCGGGCGTGGCCGGCGATGCTGCCGCCGGCTTTGGCGGCTTGCTTGTTCTCGGAGGAATTCTCGGGCGCCTCTTTTGCGCGCGATCTCCGTCGTCGAGGCTTCTCCGAGCGTGGTGAAGATCAACTCGATGTCGGTCATCTGGTCGCGCAAGTTGTCCTTGGGCGAGGCCAGTGCTTTGAAGTCTTTGTATTCCGACGGCGTCATGCTGAACGTGGCTACGAACGGGCGGGCAGTTAACAGGGTTTGCGGCATGAAAACCCAGGGGCAGGCGTTTTTATACAATCGAATCGGCCACCGTCGATATATTTAGTAGCAAACTATCTACATTACGAGCGCCGGTTCCAATGCCGCCCGCCCGTTTCATTCGTGTAATCTCGAACTAAAAGCCGCGAATAAAATTCCGATGCCGTGAGACTCACGCAAACGCATGCTGATATTTTCATTCACTCGATCTACGCGCGCGCGATCCCTGCCGGTGGAAACTCCGAGGCCGGCACACGGGTGGTGGCGCCCGCCTAAAAGTCTTCGGCATATGGAAACCGAAGGCGACCGCTACGGTTCACCAAGAGGGCGAGAGGACGCGAGGATACTATGGCCGCTTCCCTCGCCTTTACTAACTATACACGGTGCTTCTACCGCGTGAGATCCACGGCTTTCCCGTTGCACCCCTGCGCTGCGCGCCAAGAACCCTTCCATGCTTCGCGCGTTCGTCGGGTTGAGCCTTCCCTTGCTCTTCTTGGGCGTCGCCCGTGCCCAAGCCCCGACGGTGGACGTCACGGCGATGACGCCGGCGCCCGCTCTGCGCCTCGCCGCCGGTCAGCCGCTATATTTCCGCGTCGCATATCAGTCCACCCAACCGCTGCGTTTCCAGGCCACCGGTTTTCTCGATTCCCATCCGCGCGATCACCTCGCGATGAACACCGCGCCCGCTTACCCCGCCGGCTCCCACGACGCTCTCATCTGGCTCTCCGGCGATGCCGCGGCACGCGTCGATGAAGTCCGCCTTCGGGTCTTCGATGCCCATTGGACACTGCTGTCAGTCGTCCCCGTCGCGGTGCATGCCGAATGGCATGCCGGCCTCACGCCCGCCCCGACGGCGCCGTGGGCGGCCGCGCTGCTCAGCGCGCAAAAACACCTCCCGCCCCCGCCCGCCGCACGCCACTCGTTTCTCGCCACGCTCTGGAGCGCCTGCGCCACGGTGCTCGTGCCTCTCGCGTTCTTGGCGGTGCCCGCCTACCTGATCATACAAGTCTTCGCACTCGTGAAACTGCGCGGCCCCACCCGCCTGCTATCCGCCCTGCCCTTGGCTTTCATGCTGCCAGTCTACGCGTTCTGCCTCTACGCCCTCAGCCGCGATTCCAACCTCTGGCCGCTCTACGCTATCTTCGGTAGTCCGCTCGCCTTCCTTTTCACACTCGCGGTGTTCATCCGCGCCCGCCGCCACCGACCGGCCTGAATCGCTGAGGCCCGGCCGCCCTCTTCCCTCCCGCCCGTTTCGGTCTTTCGCCATTCGCTGCGGCGGGCGAACGCCCCGCTGCCTTGCCCGCCTCCACGCGTGTCCACCCGCCGCCAGGTTGTGCGTGCCGTCCCGACGCAAAGGCGCAACTTCCCGGCGTTTCGCACGTTTGCGGATGTTTCTCCATAGCCCTTTCAGAAGCGCCCCGATATTCAGCCGCCGCCGGCCTCGCTAGACTTCGTTTCTCGCGCGCCGTCACGACAGACCTTTTCCGGCCGGTCGCGCCGATGCGTCTTTCCTATCGTGCCCAACGAGACGCCTCAGCTCCCGCACTTTCCCCGTCAGCCGCTTTTTCGTCCGAGGAGCACGACCATTTTCCGCGTCCTTTTGCTGGGGGCAGTCCTCGCCGTCGTGAGCTTTGGCGGTGTGGTGCTGCAGGTTTACCATTCGCCTTACTGGAACCGCGTCGGCCTCGCGCCCGACCAGCCTGTCCTCTTCAGCCACCGCCATCACGCGGGCGAGCTGCGCATCGATTGCCGGTTTTGTCACGCCACCGTGGAGACGTCGGCCTTCGCCGGCATGCCGACCACCCAAACCTGCCTCAACTGCCATTCGCAGATCTTCACCGACACCGCGATGCTGCAACCGGTCATCCGCAGCGCCGCCCTCCACCAACCGTTGCACTGGCAACGCGTCACCACGGTGCCCGACTTTGTCTATTTCGACCACAGCATCCACATCGCCAAAGGCGTGAGCTGCACCACGTGCCACGGCGAGATCGGGAAGATGTCGCTCACCGCGAAAGGCGAACCGCTCACCATGCGCTGGTGCATCGACTGCCACCGCAACCCCGCGCCGCGCCTGCGCGCCCCCGAGCAGATTTTTTCCCCGGTCACGCCCGCGACCCGCCTCCCCCCGTCGCCCGTGATCCTCGCGTCGCTCCACACGCAACATCTCACCAACTGCTCCACATGTCATCGGTGAATCCCAGCGCACGATCCGACGAGTTTCCGCCCGGCGCCAGCGAGTGGTCCGATGCGCTCAGCCGCCGCGATTTTCTGCAACTCATGGGCGCCTCGTTCGCTCTCGCCGGCGTGAGCGGCTGCGCGCGCCGCGCGCCGAAAGAACTGGTCCCCGCCGTCACGCCGCCGGAATTTGCCGGCGCCACCCCCGGTGAGATTCAATGGTATGCCAGCGCGATGCCGCTCGAGGGTTACGGTCGCGGGATTCTCGTGCGCGCCAACTCCGGCCGCCCCACCAAGATCGAGGGCAACCCCAGCCACCCCGAAAGCCTCGGCGCCACCGATGTGTTCACGCAGGCCGCCATCCTCTCGCTCTACGATCCCGACCGTTCGCGCGCTCCCCTTCACCGCGCCGATGCCGCCACGTGGAACGCCTTCGAAGATGCCTGGGCCGGCCGTCATCGCGCGTTCGCGTCGAGCCGCGGCCGCGGCCTCGCCCTGCTCACCGAGCCCACCACTTCGCCCACGCTGTTGCGCACGCTGCACGAGTTGCTCGCCGCCCTGCCCGAGGCCCGCTGGTTTCAACACGCCCCACTCGGCCGTTACGATCACGACGGCACGCAGGACGACATCGACTTCGCGCAAGCGGAAGTCGTCTTCGCCGTGCAGAGCGATTGCTTCTACCATCATCCCGCCGCCGTGCGTTACGGCCGCGCCTGGGCCGACCGCCGCCGCGTGAACAACGGCCGCGTGCATCCGCCGCGCCTCTACGCCATCGAGCCCACGCCCAGCGTCACCGGCGCGCTCGCCGACGTGCGCCTCCCCGCCTCACCCGCGCGCCAACGCCGTGTGCTCGCCGCCCTCGCCGCCGCCCTCGGCGGCACCTCCATCCTGACCGCCGATCTCACGGCCGCCGAAACTGAATTCGTGCGCTCGCTCGCTGCGGATGTGCGCGCGCATCCCGGCCACGCCGTGTGCATCGCAGGCCCGGAAGCCGAACCGACCGTGCAAACGTGGGCGGCCGCCTTCAACGCCCGCTCCGGCACCGCCGCCGTTCACCGCCGCGCCACCGTGCGCTCCGACGCCGATCCGCGCGCCGCCGGCGATCTCGCCGCCCTCACTGCCGCGATGACGCGCGGCGAGGTGCAAGGCCTCTTCGTCCTCGAAACGAATCCCGTTTACACCGCGCCGGCCGACCTCGCGTTTGCCGACGCGTTTCGGCGCGTGGAATTTACGGTGCATCTCGGCGAGCACGTCGACGAAACCGCCGCGCTCGCGCAATGGCATCTGCCCGCGGCGAACTTCCTCGAAACGTGGGGCGATCTCCGCGGCTACGACGGCACGCCGTGCCTCCAGCAACCGCTCCTCGAGCCCCTCTACCCTTCGCGCTCGTCCCCCGAACTCGTGCACTTCATTGCCAGCGCGACCACGCGCAACGCCTACGATCTCGTGCGCGCAACCTGGCGACACGCCCCCGAGGCGCCGTCCGACGACCACGCGTTCGAACTGCGTTGGGCGCACTGGCTGGAGCGCGGCGTCATCGATGACACCAGCGGAAATCCCGCCGGGTCGCCCGCTCTCGCGGCCGCCAGCGCCGACGCCGCGTCCTCCTCGTTTCCCTCCTTCAACCGCTCGGCGCACGACGATCACGACACCATCACGATCGTGCTCCAACCCGACCCCAACCTGCTCGATGGCCGCTACGCCAACAGCTCCTGGCTCCAGGAACTCCCGAAGCCGCTCACGCACATCGTCTGGGACAACGCCGCGCTCGTCAGCGCCACCTTCGCCGGTCGGCACCGACTCAATTTCGGTGATGTGATCTTGTGCGAAGTCGACGGCGCTTCGGTCGCGGCGCCCGTGTGGATTGCGCCCGGCCACGCTGATGGCGTCATCGCGCTCGCGCTCGGCTACGGCCGCACCAGCGGCGGCGCCACCGCGCCCGGCCACGGTTACGATGCGTTTCGCCTGCGCACCACGCGCGCGCCGTGGGAACGCACCGGCGCCACGCTTCGCAAGCTCGGCGAGCAGCACGCGCTCGTCTGCACCCAGGGTCACTTTTCCATGGAGGGCCGCGACCTCGTGCGCGTCGTCGCCCCGGCCGAGGCGGCGCGCGCCATCGAAGACAAAGCCCCGCAGCCTACGATGCTCCCGGCGTGGAACTACACCGGCTACGCGTGGGGCATGTCGATCGATCTCGGCACCTGCCTCGGCTGCAACGCCTGCATCATCGCGTGCCAGGCCGAGAACAACATCGCCGTCGTCGGCAAGGACCAGGTTTCCCGCGGCCGCGAGATGCACTGGCTGCGCATCGATCGCTACTACGATGGCGACGCCGCCAACCCCCGCATCCTCCACCAGCCCGTGCCGTGCATGCAGTGCGAAAACGCCCCCTGCGAAGTCGTCTGCCCCGTCGCCGCCACTGTGCACAGCAGCGAAGGCCTCAACGACATGGTCTATAACCGCTGCGTCGGCACGCGCTACTGCTCCAACAACTGCCCTTACAAAGTCCGCCGCTTCAACTTCCTCGATTACCGCCAGCCGCGCGACTCCACGCTCTACCTCCAGGCCAACCCCAACGTCACCGTCCGCGAACGTGGCGTCATGGAGAAATGCACCTACTGCGTGCAACGCATCAACACCGCGCGCATCACCGCCGAAAAGGAAAGCCGCCGCATCCGCGACGGTGAAATCCGCACCGCCTGCCAGCAGGCCTGCCCCGCCGATGCGATCGTCTTCGGCGACATCCACGATCCCGCCAGCCGCGTCGTGCAACGCAAAGCCGAGCCGATCGACTACACGTTGCTCCGCGAACTCAACACCCGGCCGCGCACCACTTACCTCGCGCGCGTCATCAACGCTCCCACGCCCGCGGCCCCTGCCGGCGTTTCCTCGGCGGGCTGATCCTTTTGCGCCATGGCCTCGCCTCCCACTCAGCCCAACCCCGCCGACGCCGCGCTCGTCGGCCCCGGTGAGACGCCGACCACCGTCACCGCGCGCATCAGCGCCCTGCCGCTCGCTCACCCGCATCCGCGTTTCTGGTGGATCGGATTTCCGATCGCGTTTGTCGGCGTGCTGATCCTCTGCGCTTCGATCGGTTGGCTCTTCATCCGCGGCATCGGCGTCTGGGGCGTCGACATCCCCGTCGCGTGGGGTTTCGCCATCGTCAACTTCGTCTGGTGGATCGGTATCGGCCACGCGGGCACGCTCATCTCCGCCATCCTCCTCGTGCTCCATCAACACTGGCGCACGTCCATCAACCGGTTCACGGAGGCGATGACGCTCTTCGCCGTGGCCTGCGCCGCGCTCTTCCCGCTGCTGCATCTCGGCCGCCCGCAATACTTCTACTGGTTGCTGCCGTATCCCGACACGATGGGCCTCTGGCCGCAGTGGCGCAGTCCGCTGATCTGGGATGTCTTCGCCGTCAGCACCTACGGCATCGTCTCGCTCCTGTTCTGGTATGTCGGCCTGCTGCCCGACCTCGCCACCTTGCGCGACCGCGCGTTGTCCCGCGCCAAGCAACGCCTCTACGGCCTTCTCTCGCTCGGCTGGCGCGGCGACGCCCGCCACTGGCGGCACTACCAAAAACTCTACGTGCTGCTCGCCGGCCTCGCGACGCCGCTGGTCGTTTCCGTGCACAGCATCGTCGGCCTCGATTTCGCCATCGCGATTCTCCCCGGCTGGCACTCGACGATCTTTCCGCCGTATTTCGTCGCCGGCGCCATCTACTCCGGCTTCGCGATGGTGCTCACGCTCGTCATCCCGTTGCGCGCCGTTTACGGGCTCAAGAGCTACATCACCGCCCGTCATCTCGATCTCATGGCCAAGGTGCTGATGGCGACCGGCTGGATGGTCGTCTACGGCTACTTCAGCGAATTTTTCGCCGCGTGGCGCACCCACGATTTGTTCGAACGCTACATGATGGTGAACCGCCTCGCGGGCCCCTACGCGCCGTGGTTCTGGCTGCTGCTCATCTGCAATCTCGGCGCCGTCCAAATCCTTTGGATCCCGACCCTGCGCCGCAACGTCATCGTGCTCTTCATCATTTCGCTGATCGTGAACGTCGGCATGTGGCTCGAACGTTTCATCATCGTCGTTACGAGCCTCCACCGCGATTTTCTGCCGTCGTCGTGGGGCATGTATCGGCCGACGTTCTGGGACTGGTCCACGCTGCTCGGCACCTTCGGCCTCTTCGTGGCGCTGCTGTTTCTCTTCATCCGTTATCTGCCCGCGATCTCGATGGCGGAGATGCGCGGCCTCGTCACCGGCAAGGAGGGCAAGGGATGAGCGCGGCTCTCCATGGCGTGGCGGCCTGCTTCACAACGCCCGACGAATTTCTCGCCGCGCTCGAAGGCGTGCGCACCGCCGGCTACGATCGCGTGGAGGCCAACGTGCCTTTCGCCGTCGAAGGCATGGATGAACTCCTCCCCGGCCCCCGCACGCCGATGGCGCGCATCGTGCTCATCGCCGGCCTCATCGGCGGCGGCGGCGCGTATTTCATGCAATGGTTTGCCGCGCGCGATTACGCCTACGATGTCGGCAGCCGCCCGCTGCACAGCTGGCCCGCGTTTGTGCCGGTGACGTTTGAGCTCACGATCCTCACCGCCACCATCATCGGCGTGCTCGGCCTTCTCTGGCTCGCCGGTCTGCCGCGCCTCGATCACCCGATGTTCGCCGCGCCCGGCTTCGAGCGCGCATCGCAGGACCGCTATTTTCTGTGCGTGCGCGCCGACGATCCGCAGTTCAACGCCGCTGATCTCGCCGCGCTCTTCCACACGTTCAAAGCCGAACTCGTCGCGGAGGTGCCCGCATGATCTCCACCGCCTCACGCTCCACCGCGCCGCGCCCGCCGCTTCGCTCGCTGTCCGCCGGGCTCCTCCTCGCACCCGCGCTCCTGCTCGCCCTCGCCGGCTGCGACAACATGAAGGACCAGGCGAACTATCGCCCGCTCGACCCCGCGCCGCACTTCGCCAACGGCACCGCCATCGTCCGCCCGCCGGCGCACACCGTCGCGCGCGGCTCGCCGCCGCCGGGCGATCCGGTCACCACCGGTTTTCACGACGGCCAGCCGCTTGCACACAGCCCGGTGCCGTTCACGCGCGACCTGCTGCTGCGGGGACGCGACCGCTTCAACATTTACTGCATCGTGTGCCACGGCGAGGACGGCTACGGCCGCGGCATCGTTGTGCGCCGCGGCTTTCCGCCGCCGCCTTCGTATCACGAAAACCGCCTGCGCGCCGCGCCCGACGGGCATTTGTTCGACGTCATGACGCGCGGCTATGGTGCAATGCTGCCCTACTCCGACCGTCTCTCGCCGCAGGATCGCTGGGCCATCGTCGGCTACATCCGCGCGCTCCAGCTCAGCCAGCACGCCACGCTCGCCGACGTGCCGGCGACGGCCCGCGCCGCCCTCAAGCCATGAACGCCGTCATCCACCAACGCCTCACCCGCGTGCGCCGCCTGCTCGTCGGCGGCGCCGTGCTCGGCGTGCTCGTCGCCCTCGCGTGCGGCTGGGCGACGCCGGCGGCCGTGGCGCCGGCGTATCGATTCGCCATCTTCGCCTGTCTTGCGCCGGCGCTGGGATCGCTCCTGTTTGCGTTGATCCATCAACTCACCGGCGGACAGTGGGCCGGAGCGTTGTCGCCCTTTCTTGCCGCAGGCTATCGCCTCGCGCCGTGGTTGTGGTTGCTCGTGCTGCCGCTGCTCGCCTTCGTGCCGCACACGCCGCAAACCTGGCCGCTTTACGACAGTCGCGGCATGATGGCGATTCGCGCCGGGATCTACGCCATCGTCCTGTTCTTCATCACCGCGAAACTCGGACGGCACGGTCTCGCGCCGCGCTGGGTCGGCCCCGCCGGCATGATCGTCCTCGTCTTCATGCTGCACATCCTCGCGGAAGACTGGTTGGGCTCGCTCGACGCGAACTGGCACTCCACCGCCTTCGCCCTCGTGTGGATGACCGGGATTGCGTTGTCCGGCCTCGCCGCCGCCATCCTCGCCGCCCTCGCATTTGGCGTCCCGCCTCACGCGCCCTATGGCGGCACGCGCGCGATCGGCCTCGATCTCGGCGACCTCATGATGGCGACGCTCCTCTTCTGGTGCTACGTCGCGTTCGCGCAGTTTCTCATCATCTGGGCCGGCAACATGCCGGAGGAGACGTCGTGGTTTCTCCGCCGCCTCCACGGTCCGTGGCGGTTTGTCCCGCTCACGCTCGCCGTCTTTCACTTCGTGCTGCCGTTCGCGATTCTGCTTTCGCGGCCGTGGAAACGCACCGTCGGCGGCCTCGCCCTCGCCGCCTGCCTGCTCATCGGCGCGCAACTTCTCTACACCGCGTGGATTTTCCTGCCCGTTCTGCCGGTGCATGGCTGGGCCGGCTTCGGCCTCGCCGCCGCGCTGCTGCTCTGCGGCGCCACGTGCTTCGCGCACCGCTACCTCGCCCTCGTGCAATCGCATTTGGAAACGTCGCCATGAGCTCCGCCGCCGAACTTCCGCCCGAACGCGCCGAACCCACCGACGGTCTCCCGCACGTCGTGGTCATCACCGGCATCGGCCTCGCGGTCGGCCTTGCGCTCTGTCTGCTCGCCGCCTCCTGGATCTACGTGGCGCGTTACAACCTCCCCTCCGCCCGCGCCGCCGGGCCGGAGTCCTCCTTTCAACACGCCCCGCACGCGCGCACCAGCATCGAGCACGACTGGCAGGCGCAAGATGCCGCCGTGCGCGCGCATCTCGACACCTATGGCTGGGTCGACCGCGCCGCCGGGATCGTCCGCATTCCCATCAACCGCGCGATCGACGTGCTCGCGACCGACGCCCCCGCGTCTCCGCCGAAAGACCACCGATGAACGCCCGCGCCCTCCTTCTCTTTCCCGCCCTCGCCGCCGTGCTCGCGCTGCCCGCCCGCGCGACCGTGTCGGCCGTCGCGCCCGGCGTGAACTTCGAGCAACGCATCGGCGAACAACTTCCGCTCGCCTTGGAGTTCACCGACACGCAGGGCGAGCGCCACGCGTTGCGCGATTACTTCGGCACGGAGCCGGTTGTGCTCTACTTCGGCTACGCCAAATGCCCGCAACTCTGCTCGCTCGTCGCCGATGGCACCGTCTCCGCGCTCCGCCAGATCCGCCCCGCGGTGGGCCGCGATCTCACCGTCATCTCCATCAGTCTCGATCCGACGGAAACGCTCGATGAATCCCGCGAGCGCCAGACCAACGCCGTGCGACGCTACGGCCACACCGGCGCGCCGACCGGCTGGGTTTTTCTCACCGGCGACCACGCCGCGATTCGCGCCGCCGCCGATGCCGTCGGCTTTCACTACACCTACGATCCGCGCTCCAAACAATACGCGCACCCCAGCGGTTTCGTCGTGCTCACATCCAGCGGCGTCGTGTCGCGTTATTTTCTCGGCCTGGATTTTCCCGCGCCCGATGTCGTGCGCGCCATCAATCGCGCCGCCGCCGGCAAGACCGGCCTGCCCGTTTACGATTTGCTCCTGCTGTGCTTTCACGGCGGCGGCATCACCGGCGCCTATGGCCAGCTGATCTGGCGCGCGTTGACGGTCGCGGTGGTGCTCACGGTCGTGACGCTCTTCGGCGGCATCGCGTGGATGCTGCGCGCCGAATTCCGCGCGCGACGTCTGCAGGAGGGTCGACCATGAACGCGTTCTTCGCGTTTGGCGGCATGATGGAGCGGCTGCCGCAGGGCAGCACGATCGCGCCGCGCGTCGATACCGCGTTCATCGGTTTGCTCATCCTGAGCGGCCTGTTGATCGCGTTGCTCCTCGGCCTGAATCTCGTGTTTCTCATCCGCTACCGCCGCGGGTCCCCCGCCCCGCGTCCGCCGCTGACGTTCGCCACGTGGAAACTCGAAGCCGGCTGGATCACCGCCACCACCGTGGTCTTCCTCGGCATCTTCGTCTGGGGCGCGCGGATCTATCTCGATATGGAACGCCCGCCGCCCGACGCCTACACGATCGACGTCGTCGCGCGCCAATGGATGTGGGACATCCGCCATCCCAACGGCCGGCGCGAGTTCGATACGTTGCACGTGCCCATCGGCCGGCCCATCCGGCTGCGCATGACGTCGGAAGACGTGATCCACAGCCTCTTCATTCCCGCGTTTCGCGTGAAGCAGGACATCGTCCCCGGCCGCACGATCAGCACGTGGTTTCAAGCCACGCAGACCGGACACTTTCATCTCTTCTGTTCGCAATACTGCGGCACGCAACACGCCGCCATGATCGCCGAGGTCATCGCGCAAACCCCCGAGGACTACGCCACGTGGCTCGAAGCGGGCAACCACGACGGCTCCCTCGGCGATCGCGGCCGGCAGTTGTTCGTCCACTACGGCTGCAGCGGCTGCCACTCGTCCGAATCCAATGTCCACGCACCCTCCCTCGCCGGTCTCTACAACCACCGCGTGCCGCTCGATGGCGGCCAGTTCGTGCGCGCCGACGAGGCCTATCTCCGCGACTCCATTCTCGAGCCCGGTAAACAAGTCGCCGCCGGTTACACGCCCATCATGCCGTCGTTCAAAGGCGTGATTCCGGAGGGCGATCTCATCGAGCTCATCGCCTACTTGAAATCCCTCGGCGACCAAACCCCCGCGCCCGTCCCGGCGCCTGCCCGGCCATGAGCACTTCTCCGCTTCCTCCGCCCGACGTCGCGCCGATGCCCGACTACCTCGCCGCCGGCCACACCGTGCGCTCGTGGCTCTGCACGCTCGATCACAAACGCATCGGCGTGCTGTATATGTTTACGATCACGTTCTTCTTCGCCATCGCCGCCGCCGCCGCCGCGCTGATGCGTTGGGAGTTGCTCACGCCGCAGGCCGATCTCGTCACGTCCGACATCTACAACCGCCTCTTCACCGTCCACGGCGTGCTGATGGTGTGGTTCTTCCTCATCCCTTCGATCCCGGCGGTGATCGGAAACTTCATTCTGCCGCTGATGATCGGCTCGCGCGACGTGGCGTTTCCCCGGCTCAATCTCGCGAGTTGGTATGTCTTCGTCGCCGGCGGCCTGCTCGCGCTTTACGCCATCGTCGCGGGCGGCGTCGACACCGGCTGGACGTTCTACACGCCCTACAGCAGCACTTACTCCAACGGCAAAGTGATGCTCATGGCCGCGGGCATTTTCGTCGCGGGATTTTCCTCCATCGCCACCGGCCTCAACTTCATCGTCACGATCCACAAGCACCGCGCGCCCGGCCTCACGTGGTTTCGCCTGCCGCTCTTTGTGTGGTCGCTCTACGCCACGAGTCTGATCCTCGTGCTCGCGACCCCCGTCCTCGCCATCACGCTGCTGCTCGTCGTGCTCGAACGCGGATTCGGCGTCGGTATTTTCGATCCGAAACTCGGCGGCGACCCGCTCCTGTTTCAACACCTGTTCTGGTTCTACTCCCATCCCGCCGTCTACATCATGATTCTCCCGGGCATGGGTGTCGTCAGCGAAACCATCGCCGCCTTCGCCCGCAAACGCGTCTTCGGTTATCACATCGTGGCGATGTCGAGCCTCGCCATCGCCATTCTCGGCTTCCTCGTATGGGGCCATCACATGTTTGTGAGCAGCCAGTCGGTTTACGCCGGCCTCGTGTTCTCGCTGCTGAGCTTCCTCGTGTCGGTGCCGTCCGCCATCAAGGTCTTCAACTGGACCGCCACGCTGCATCGCGGCTCGATCAGCTTTGAAACGCCGCTCCTCTACGCCCTCGGCTTCATCGGCCTCTTCACGATCGGCGGCCTCACCGGCCTCTTCCTCGCCACGCTGCCGATCGACGTGCACGTGCACGACACGTATTTCGTCATCGCGCATTTTCACTACATCATGGTCGGCGGCATGGTCATGGCCTACATGGGCGCGCTGCACTACTGGTGGCCCAAAATCTCCGGCCGCCTTTACCACGAGTGGACCGCGCGCATCACCGCGCTGATCATCTTCGCCGGCTTCAACCTCACGTTCTTCCCGCAATTCGTGCTCGGTTACATGGGCATGCCGCGCCGTTACCACATCTATCCGCCCGAATTTCAGGCGCTCAACGTCCTCTCCACCGCGGGCGCCACCATCCTGGGCCTCGGCTACGTGCTACCGTTGTTTTATCTCACCTGGTCGTTTTTCTTCGGCCCAAAGGCCGGCCCCAATCCGTGGGGCGCCACCGGCCTCGAATGGAAAGTGGCATCGCCCGCGCCGCAGCACAACTTCGTCGAAACCCCGATCGTGACGACGGAGCCCTATAACTATCCCGTCGATCCCGCCGCGTCATGAGCTCGACCGCCGAACAATCCCGCGCCGCCGCCGCGATCGCCGCGGCCGAGCAACGCTCCGCCGCGAATCATCTCGGCATGTGGACGTTTCTCGCGACCGAGATCCTGTTCTTCGGCGGGCTCCTCGCCGCCTACGCCATCTATCGGCACGCGTATCCCGAGGCGTTTCGCATCGGCAGCAGTCACCTTGAATATTGGATCGGCACGACCAACACCGCCGTCCTGCTCACCAGCAGTCTCTTCATGGCGCTGGGCGACCGCGCCATCAAACTCGGCGACCGCCGTGCGCTCCGGTGGTGCCTCCTCGCCACCGCCCTCCTCGGCGCCGCGTTCATCTGCCTCAAGGGTTACGAGTATTGGGGGATGTATCGCGAGCATCTCGTGCCGGGGATCAACTTCCACCTCGATTCCGCATGGGCGCCGCAAGTGCAGCTTTTCACGTTCTTCTATTTCGCCCTCACCGCGCTCCACGCCGTGCACATGCTCATCGGCCTCGGACTGATTTCCTGGCTGCTCTGGCTGAATCACCGCGCGCGCCTTTCCGCCGTCCACACCGCGCCCGTCGAAATCGTCGGCCTTTACTGGCACTTCGTGGACTGCGTGTGGGTGTTTCTCTATCCCCTCCTCTACCTGGTCGCGCACCGCTGATCATGAAGACCGAACCGCAACTTTCTGTCCGTGCGATCTTCGGCGTTTTCATCGCCCTCATGGTGCTGCTCGCGTTGACCGCGCTCGCGGACTACCTGCCGCCGAGCCGCTGGGCGCTGCCCATTTCTCTCACGATCGCGGTCGCGAAGATGGCGCTGATTTTCCTCTTCTTCATGCACCTGCGTTATCAACGCGGCATGGTGCGCATCGCCGCCGCGGCGGGCTTCTTCTGGTTGGCGATTCTGCTGACGCTCACCTTCGGCGACTACCTCACGCGCGGCTGGGTCGCGCAATAGACTGGGACCGCCGCCGCCCCGCCCTTCGTTCCGCGGCGCACCGAACTCCACCGCCCCCAGCCTGACTGTTCTTTTATGCTCCGGCTCTCTGCTCTCTGGATTTCGCTCCGGTCCAGCCTTTGGTTCATCCCGTCCATCATCGTCGTCGGCTCGATGCTGGCGGCCGACGGTCTGGTCGAGGCCGGCGCGCGCATTCCCGCACTCTCGCAAGCGCAACTCCCGCGGATCTTCGGGTTCGGCGCCGAAGGCTCTCGCGCCATGCTCTCGGCCATCGCCACGTCGATGATCACCATCGCCGGCGTCGCGTTTTCGATCACGATCGTCGCGCTCTCCCTCGCCTCGAGCCAGTATTCTCCGCGCGTGCTGCGCCAGTTCATGCGCGATCGCGCGAACCAAGGCGTGCTCGGCATTTTCGTCGGCGTATTCGCCTTTTGCCTCACCCTGCTCCCGCGCATTCGCGGCGGGGACGCCCACGCTTTCGTCCCGGCGCTCGCCGTCGCGTGCGGCGTGGTTTACGCACTCGTCGGCGTCGGCTGCCTCATCTTTTTCATCCACCATGTGGCCACCTCCATCCAGGTGTCCTGCATCGTCGCCGACATCGCCGCAGAAACACGCCGCGCCGCCGACCACGTCTTTCCCGCCGAGCCGGCCTCCAGCAATCCGACCCGGTCGCCGTTGCCTGATTCCGACTGGCACCCCGTGCTGGCGCCGGCCTCGGGCTACATTCAATTGATCGATGAGCGCGCCTTGCTCCGCGCCGCCGTGAAACACGATCTCGTCATTCGCTCCGAGCTGCCCATCGGCGAATTTGTCGTCGCCAGCGCACCCTTGCTCGTCGTCGCCGGAACCAACGCCGCCGATCCCGAGGCGCTGCGTGACCTTAAATCCGCGATCACGCTCAGCCGCGCCCAAACCGTTGAGCAGGACGTCCTGTTCGGCATGCGCCAGATCGTCGACGTCGCCCTGCGCGCGTTGTCGCCCTCGCTCAACGATCCCACGACCGGCGCACTCTGCATCGAATACCTCACCACGATCCTGCAGCCGCTCGTTTCGCGTCCACTGGGCGATGCCGTGCATTGCGTCGAAAAACGCCCCCGCGTGCACGTGCGCCGGCCCGACTTCGCCGCGCTGCTCGACCACACGTTCGGCGAAATCCGCGTGCACGCAGGCTCCGAACTGCTCGTTTACGAAGCGTTGTTGCGCGGGCTCTCCCTGCTCGCTGAAGCCGCCGTGGATCCGGCGCGCCGCGCAGTCCTCGCTCAAGAAGCCTCCGAGGTTCGCGCCAGCATCATCGCGCATCTGCCCCTTCCGCGCTCTACGGTGCTGCGGACGCGCGCCCAAGCGCTCGTCATCGCGCTCAACGCCCCGGGCGCCACCGCTTTGGTTTCGTCCGCGTAATCGCCCCCGCGCTGCGGCACTCGTGTGCGCCCGGGGCGCTCGTTCAATGTGAGCCCACTCGTCTCACGCCGCCACGCCGGGACTCTCCAGCGTATCCTCCACGTAAAGGTTTTTAACGAGCGCCAGCACCACGACCGCCAGCGGCGACGCAAAAATCATCCCGATCGGGCCAAAGAGAATCGCGGCCGCCAATGTCGCCACCAACGAGATCACCGGCGGGAGCCGCACCGCCCACCGTTGCAGCAGCGGAATCAAGACGTTGCTCTCCAGCGTCTGCACCACGACGTAGAGGATCACCACCGACAACACCATCTTCGGGCTCTGCGTAAACGCCACGAGCACCCCGGGAATCGCGAAGAGGATCGGTCCCACCACCGGCACGAACTCCAACACGGCCGCGATGAGGCCGAGCAACAACGCCAGGGGCACGCCCAAGATCGCCAGCCCCGTGCCCACCGCCACGCCCACGACCGCCATGGCGACCAGTTGCGCGAGCAGCCACTTCTGCAGATCCGCGCCAGCTTCCTCCAGCGCCGACTTCACCTGCGGCCGCCGACCCGGTGGCAGCAGCCGCAGAAAGCCCCGGAGATATTCTCCCGGATCGATCGCGAGATAGATGCTCACGAACAGCATCAACAGCATATCCGCCGCGCCCGCGAGCAGCGCCCCTGCCGCGAGTCCCACGCGCGACACCGCGTCGCCGCTGTTCATCGCCTGGTGCACCGATCGCACGACCGAACGTCCGGTATCCGACGCCTGCAGGTGCGTTTTGATCTCCTGAATCGAGCGGGGAATCGTCTGCTGCAACTGCGCAAACTGTTCCGACGCCTGCGCGCCAAACGCCCACGCCGCGCCGATGAAGACCACGAGAAACACCACCACCACCAGCACCACGCTCTTCTTCTCCGAAAGTTTGGTCCACCGCGCCACCGGCACCGCGATCCCGCGCCAAGCCGCCGCGCCCACCACGCCGCCGAACGCTACGATCGCAACTTCGCTCGTTTTCCACAGCAGTAATCCCAGCGCCACCAGCGCCAGCCCGATTAATATGAAACGCGTGGCCGTTTGCGTTTTGGTCATCGAAGGGCGTCGCGGCATGGAGGTGCACCCGCAGACGGGCGTCGGCCATTGGACCCGCGTTTCGCATCCGCGTTCTTGGCCATCGCCGGGGAGCGCTCCGACGCTGCATGCGACTGCCGCGGCCCCAACCCACGATCCGCCATTGCCTGATGTCGGCGGCCTTGCCCCGCGCGGGTTCAGCGCGACGTTGCCGGGTGATGCACGGTTCGCTCCCCACTCTCGCTGTCATCTCGTTGAGCCTATCCGCCGTCTGCTCCTTGATCATCCTCGTCCACCTGCTGCGCGGCCACCGACAGCACATGTGGATCATGAACATCGTCTGGGTCGTCACCGCCCTCTACGCAGGCCCTTTCGCCCTCTGGGCTTATTTTCGCTGGGGCGTCCTCTCCACCCAGCGCGTGGTCATGCAGGCGAAGCACCGCGGCGAGATGCCCCCCGGCCACCGCAAGCCCTTCTGGCAAATGGCCGCTGTCGGCACGCTCCACTGCGGCAGCGGCTGCACGCTGGGCGATGTCGTGGCGGAAACATTTCTCCTCATCGTCCCGCTCTCGCTGTTCGGGAAACCGCTCTTCGCCGCGTGGGCGCTCGACTACGTCCTCGCCCTGCTGTTCGGCGTGGCGTTTCAATATTTTACGATCAAGCCGATGCGCGGCCTCTCCGCCGGCGCCGCCCTCAAGAGCGCGCTCAAAGCCGACGTCCTCTCGCTCACCGCTTGGCAGATCGGCATGTATGGCTGGATGGCCGTCGTCGTGTTTCTCCTCTTCGGTCACGAGCTGGATAAGACCGGCCCGGTCTTCTGGTTCGAGATGCAGATCGCAATGCTCTGCGGCTTCGTCACCAGTTATCCGGTCAACCGCTGGCTGTTGAAAACCGGTATAAAGGAAAAGATGTAGTGCCGTCCTGTCCGCCACCTGCGCCCGCCGCACTAAGGGGCGCTTTCACCATGCCAGAAACGGCAATTCGCCGACACCGCGCGATTTGCCCGCGGCGCCGCCGGGCCGACATTGCAGCATGGAAACGCGTTCTGATTTTCCCCGCGCCGAAACTGTCGTGATCACCGGCGCCTCCGCCGGCGTCGGCCGCGCCACCGCCCGCGAGTTCGCCCGGCGCGGCGCCCGCCTCGGCCTCCTCGCCCGTGGCCGCGAACGCCTCGAAGCCACCCAACGCGAGGTCGAGGATCTCGGCGGGCGCGCCGTTATCCTCGCCGCCGATGTCGCCGATCCCCAGACCACCGAAACCCTCGCGCAAATGACCGAGGACGCGTTTGGCCCCATCGACATCTGGGTGAACAACGCCATGGCCTCCGTCTATTCGAAGATCGTGCACACGCCGCCGGAGGAAATGAAGCGCGTCACCGAGGTCACCTATCTCGGCTACGTCTATGGCACGCAGGCCGCGCTCCGCCGCATGCTCAAGCGCGATCGCGGGATGATCGTGCAAGTCGGCTCCGCCCTCGCCTACCGCAGCATCCCGCAACAATCCGCGTATTGCGCCGCCAAGCACGCCATCCATGGCTTCACCGATTCCCTTCGCTCCGAACTCATCGCCGACCACAGCCGCGTTCGCGTGACCATGGTGCAGCTCCCCTCGATGAACACCCCGCAGTTCGTCTGGGTGAAAAGTCGCCTCCCGCAAAAAGCCAAACCACCCGCGCCCATCTACCAGCCCGAAGTCGCCGCCCGCACCATCTATTGGGCCGCGCACCACGACCGGCGCGAGGTGTATCTCGGTTTCATGACCGCCGCCGGCATCAAGGCCAACAAGGTCTGGCCCGGCTTGCTTGACCACTATCTCGTCGGCCGCTCGTTCAGCGATACGCACGAACCGCGCGATCCCAATCAGCCCGACAACCTCTTCTCCTCTGCGCCCGGCGAGTGGGCCGCGCACGGGCCGTTCGATGCCGATGCCCAGGACCATTCATGGCAGATCCGTCTCTCGCGCCACCGCACGGCCGCCACGCTCTGCGCACTCGGGGCCGCCGGCGCGGTCGCCGCCCTCCTCTGGCGCCGCCACCACCGCGCCTCCACCATGCCGCGCCAACTCGGTCGCCCCGCGGCCGTTCCGCAATAACGCCAACGCCATTCCACCCGCGCGCCGCGGCCAAACGCTCACGCGCGTTTTACTGCGACAAGTAACGCGTCGCGCACGCCGACGGCAGACCAAACACTTCCTTGTCGCGCAACGAGCGCAGCAGCGTGACGAATTCCGCGTGCGCCCATACGAGTGGCATCGCCGAACCGGTCGCGCCGCCATTGTATAGTTCTCGCTCCGGAATGTCGTCCGCATCCCAGATTTGCTCCGGAAACAAACCCGCGCCCGACTGGCTCTGCCGCACCATCGTCTGCATGAGCGCCTTCGCCGCCGCGCGGTCGCCGCGCGCAAGTTCGTAATGCGCGCGCTCGCCCGTCAGCACGGGCCAGCCACGCCCGATGCCGGAGCCGGTGAACGGCGCGCCTTGCACGTCCTCGCCATAACCATCGTGCGTATAGCGCCGCCACACCGCGCCCGACTTCGTCTCGTGCTTCAACGTCGCGTCGATCACCCGCACGGTGTTCACGATGCGCGGATCGTCTGCGCGCCGCAGCCCGTAACGCACCAGCGCCAGCGCATCCGGACTTACGATCTGCCACACCGGAAACGTCGCGTTCGCGCCCGGCGCCTGGTTTTTCAATTCCACCGTCGAATCGCGCAACGCCCCCGTGCGCTCCTCCTCCGGTAGCGACAACCGCACGTAGTAGCCCTCCACGCCGACCTGCCGCGCGAGCGGCGTATCCGTGACGTAGAGCCAGCGCTCGATCGACGCGTTCCACTCGTCCGCCGCCGCGCGCCAGCGCGCCGCCAGCTCGCCCGCATTGCGCTCATCCGCCATCTCCGCCGCTGACAGAAGCGCCGCGATCGCCGTCGCCAGGGTGTAGGGCGTGTAGCCGCGGTTCTCTTCCCAGCGATCCTGCTCTGTCACCGGTCCGCGCCGCGCCAGAAATTCCGCGGCCCGCCGCACCGCGTCCCACGGATCCACGACCCCGAGATCCGAATACCGCCGGATCGCCGCCACGAGCAGCACGAAACTCGCCGTCTGGTCGCTCTGGTTCACCGTCCAATGCGCCTCGCCGTCCACCCACATGTTCTGCGTCCAGTTCCCCTCCGGATTCTGTGTGCACATGAGGTAGAACATCGTCTGCCGCGCATCCATCGCGCGTCCCGCCGCGAGCAATGCGATCGCCGCGTGCACCTGATCGCGCGGCCACACCAGGTGATAGCCGCCGATGTCCTGGTCACCGTGCGCCCCACCCCACGGGATCGACAGGCTCGCGATGATCCCGCCGTGAAATAATTTGCTCTCGTGCGTGCGCAGCACCGCCGTGCTCACGCGATAAACGTCAAACGCCTCGCGCGCCGGACCCACCAGCGGCAGACACGTTTTCTGAAACGCCTGCCAGCCCGCGAGGTATTCCGCCTGCGTGTCGTCGAAGTCCGACAACAGGGCCGCGCGGGTGACATGCCCCGCCGCCCAGTGTTGATCGCCAAATCCGATCGCGATGACGAATTCCCCGCCGCACGCCGCGAGATCGATCTCGCCCGTGAGCGCGATATTCCCGTCGTGCGCCGCCGGGTAAAGCTCCTGCAGCCGCCCGTTCGCGTGCACCTGCTGCCAGCCGTCGCTCGTGCCAACGTAGCCGCAACTCCGCGCGCGCCACCCGGCCGAACACCCGATCGCCATCGTCACATGCTCCCGCTGCGCGAACAACAGCTCCGTCCCGCGAAACGCGTCCGCCCAACCGTCGTTGCCCCCGCCCTGATTCGCGATGTGCGGCGCCGCGAGCAGATACAGCCGGTAATCCTGCAACGTTCCTTGCCGCGCCTCGAATTTCACGCGCATCAACAACACCGGCCGGCGCGGATCAGTGAAAATCGTCTTCGTCATCCGGTAGCGGCCGTGTTCGCACGTGTTCGTCTGCCGATACGCCGGCACGCCTTGCGCCAGCGGCTCGATCAGGTGCGTCGTGTGGCGTTTCTCCTCCGAGAAAAACCCACCCTCCGCCGCCACGAGAAATTCCACGTCGCGCGTGTTCGCGCAGTCGAGACGCGGAAAATAGATCTCGTTGAGCACACCATGCGCGAGCGTGAACCACACCGGGCTCTCGCCGCTCATCGCCGTGCCCACGCCCGACTTCGCGCTCGAGGTCCACCGCGGCGGCAGGCCCGGCTGGCCCGGGGGATTCTCCGCGCTCATGCGCCCACCTCGGGCGCGATCAACGCCAGTCCCGATTCCGGATCCAACCGCCGCTCCAACGCGCCACCTTCTGTCAGCATGACTTCCAGCGTGGGGCGCACGTGCGCTTCCTGCAAGTGTCCACCGATCGTCGAGCCATCGCGCCGCCCCAGCACGGCGTGCATGTGCACCACCGGCTCGTCGCCCTTCCACGCGAAGTCGCCCGTCAACACGAGCACCTCCACTTGCTCCTGCACCGGAATCTCTTGGTAGCGCTTCGTCTCCCAGTCGAAATACGCGAGCTTCGCCGACTGGAACGCCCCGATCGCCGTGAATCGCGCCGCCCGGATGTTTTCCTTTTTCGCAAACGCCTTCAACTCCGCCATCACGCGATCACCGGTTTCAAAGATGAGCGCGCGTTGCTTCGTCCCGCCGTGTGTGAGTGTTCTCGCTTTCATAAAATGATTCGCCCGCTGCCCACGCCTCCGTCAGCGGCCGCGCCGCCGCAGCTCACGCCACCGCCGCCCCCGGCTACCGTCGCCGGCGCCAGAGCCACCACGCCGCGAGACCCGCCAGCGCGACGCCGGCGCCGATCACCACCAGCGCCTCGCCCTTTGTCGGATCGCGCGGCTCGGTGGGCAGACATGAGAGCTCGGGACAACGTCCCGGCCCGCGCGGTTCCGGTTGCACGCTTTCCCGCTCCGCCATCTCCAGCACATGCGCCAGATGCAACGCCTGCCGCTCGGTCGTCTGCTTGATCTGCTCGCGGCAACTGAAACCGTTCGCCACCACGAGCGTGTCGGTGTCCGCCGCGCGCACCTTCGGCAGGAGGACCCGCTCGCCCGCGGCGATCGATAATTCGTAATGCTCTTTCTCGAACCCGAACGCCCCCGCCATGCCGCAGCAGCCGGAATCCAGCACTTCGTAATCCACCCCCATCCGCTTCAACACGCGCTCTTCCGCGGTCAGTTTCATGATCGCCTTGTGATGACAATGCCCGTGCACCAGCGCCCGCCGGGCGAGCTTCGGCAGCGGATAATCCGGCATCTTCTGATCGATGAATTCGCTCAACAACAGGGTCTGCTTCGAGAGCCGCTGCGCGTCTTCGTTGTGCGGAATGATGCTGCACAACTCGTCGCGAAACGTCGTGGTGCAACTCGGCTCCAAGCCCACCATCGGCACCCCGGCGCGGATTTCGTCGCGCAGCTCCAGCAACACCCGCTCCAGCCACTGCTTCGCCGTCGCCAGCATGCCGTAGTCGTAGAGCGGACGCCCGCAGCACAACGCCGCGCGCGGCACGATCACCCGCCAGCCCGCACGTTCCAGGAAACGCGTCGCCGCCTGCGCCACATCCGGATGGTAGTAGTTGTTAAACGTATCCGGCCACAAGATCACCGGCGGCCCTTCCGGGTTGCGCGGAGCCCGCGCGAAGAACCACGCCTTGAACGACTGGTTCGCAAACCGCGGCACTTTCCTCTCCGGCGCCACCGAGATGACCGCCTTCATGACATCCGCGAAGATCGGCGCCCGCTGAAAGAAATTCGACACGCGCGGAAACAAACCGCCCAACCGCGCCCACCGCCCGATCAGCCCGAACGCATACATGTGCAACGGACGCAGCCGGCCCGCGTAGTGATGCGCCAGGTATTCCGCCTTGTAGGTCGCCATGTCGACATGCACCGGACAGTCGCCCTTGCAGCCTTTGCACGAGAGACACAGATCCAGCGCGTCTCTCACCGCCTCGCTGCGAAACCCGTCCTGGATCACATCGCCCTGCAGCATCTCGAACAGCAGATGCGCCCGCCCGCGCGTCGAATCCTTCTCCTCGCGCGTGACCATGTAGCTCGGGCACATCGTCCCGCCTTCATGTTTGCGGCACTCACCCACACCCACGCAGCGCAATACCGCGCGGCTGAAGTCGCCATCATCCGCCGGGTAACTGAACCAGGTTTTCGGCCGCCACGGATTGTAATCCGTGCCCAGTCGCAGATCCGCCGTCATGGGGTTCGCGTCGATGACTTTCCCCGGGTTCATCTTCCACTCCGGATCCCACAGCCGCTTGAAGCGCCGAAACGCTTCCATCAATTCCGGGCCATACATCTTCTCCAACATCGGCCCGCGCGCCTGCCCATCGCCGTGCTCGCCCGAGAGTGAACCGCCGTAGCGCAACACCAGATCGGCGCAGGCCTCCACCGTAGCGTGATAGTTCTCCAACCCCGCCTCCGTCACCAAATCGAAGTCGATCCGGCAATGGATGCAGCCTTGGCCGTAGTGCCCGTAGAGCGCCGGCTTGTGCCCGAACTTCGCGAACTCGTCGCGTAAATCCCGCAGGTAGTCGCCCACCTTTTCCGGCGCCACCGCCGAATCCTCCCAACCCGGCCACGTATCCTTCTTGCCCGGCACAAACGCCGTCGCGCCGAGCCCCGCCTCCCGCGCCTTCCACACTTTCTTCGTCTCTTCCGGATCGTCGTAAAACTTCATCGACGGCGGATCCTTCTTTTTCTTCAACGCCGCCATCACCCGCTTCGCCTGCGCGTCCGCTTCCTTCTGCGTCTCCGCGCCAAATTCCACCAGCAGCCAGCCTCCGCCCTTCGGCAGCATTTTTAACGCGTCACCATCCATGTGGTGATCCTTCATCATATCGACCAGCGCCTCGTCGATGCCTTCGAGCCCGATCGGCTTGAACGGCAGAATCTCCATCACGTGCGCGCCCGCCGCCACCGCGTCTTCGTAACCGAGCACCAGCAACGCCCTCGCCTTCGGCCGCGGCACCAGTTGCAACGTCGCCGAGAGAATCACGACGCACGTTCCTTCCGAGCCGCCGAGCGCGCGCGCCACGTTCACGCCTTTCTCCGGCAGCAGGTCGTCGAGATTGTAACCCGACACGCGCCGCGGGATTTTCGGAAAACGTTTCCGGATCAGCTCGGCATACTCGTCGCGCAAGGTCTTCAACCCCGCGTAGATTTCCCCGCGCCGCCCGCCTTCCGCGATGATCGCCGCCCACTCCTCCTCGCTCGTCGCACCCACGCGCAGGATTTCCCCGTCGTAGGTCAACACTTCCAACTCCAGCAAGTTGTCCGAGGTGCGCATCCCCAGGCCATTGTTCACCGCCAGCAGCGAATTGATGCCGCAGGAATTGTTGCCGATCATTCCGCCCAGCGTGCAGTGATTGTGCGTCGCCGGATTCGGCCCGAAAATCAATCCGTGCGGCTCCGCCGCCTTCTGCACTTCATCGAGCACGATCCCCGTTTCCACCGTCACCGTCGCCTTCTCGGGATCGAGCGCGAGAATCCGGTTATAATATTTCGACAGATCCATCAGCACCGCTGTGTTGCAACATTGCCCGGCGAGGCTCGTCCCACCGCCGCGCGAGAGCACGGGCGCACCGTAGTCACGGCAAATGCGCACCGTGGCGATGATGTCGTCGCGGTCGTGCGGAATCACCACACCGATCGGCGGCATCCGGTAGTTCGACGCATCCGTTGCGTAGAGCGCGCGGCTGCCGTCGTCGAAACGCACCTCTCCCTTGATGGCCTCTCGCAACGCCTCGCCGAGCGTCGGTGTTCCCGGCGCATGGTGCGCGGCGCGCACGGGACC
This sequence comes from Horticoccus luteus, assembly GCF_019464535.1. Taxonomy (GTDB): domain Bacteria; phylum Verrucomicrobiota; class Verrucomicrobiia; order Opitutales; family Opitutaceae; genus Horticoccus; species Horticoccus luteus. Next base: position 3,987,904 of record NZ_CP080507.1, read on the forward strand.
AAAGCGTTCGTCATCCTGACGCACACTGGTTTTCGGAGGCGTTTTTTGGTCTGCGATCGTTGCCATAAGTTGTGTCAGACGGCGAAGCGCTCCGCATCCGCCCATTTGAATTCCACGCCGAGGCCCGGCCGCGTAAGATCGGGCGTCAACATCCCCCGTTCCACCGGCACCGCGCCATCGAACAAGCGCTGTTCGATCCGGGCGTGATCATGAAAATATTCCGTGTGCCGCATCGGCGCCGCCGCGCATCCCGGATGCAAATGCAGCGCAGGCGCGCAATGCGCCGACAACGGCCGGCCCCATGTCTCGCACAACGTCGCGACTTTCATGAAGCCCGTGATGCCCGCGCAACGCGTCGCGTCCGCCTGCACCACGTCCGCCGCCTCCGCGTCCAGCAAGCGCCGAAAGTAGTGGAGATCGTAGCCATATTCCCCCTCGGCAAGTTCGATCTCCGGCGGCACCCGCTCTCGCAGAAAACGCAGGCCCGCAAGATCGTCCGGCGGCAACGGTTCCTCCAGCCATCGCACATCCGCCTGGTTCGCAAAAGTGTTCGCCCACTCAAGCGCCTGGTTGCGCGTATAGGCGCTGTTCGCATCGACGAACAACTCCGCCTCCCCGCCGATCGCCCGCCGCGCCGCCTGCACGCGGTGCAAGTCCCGCGCCGGATCCCGGCCCACTTTCATTTTGAACCGCGTGACGCCCCGCGCCGCCCAACCTTGGAATTGCTTTTTTAATTGCGCGTCCGAATACGACGTGAAGCCGCCGCTGCCATACACCGGCAGCGCCGCCCGCACCTGGCCGAGCAACTGCACGAGAGGCAACCCGAGCAGTTTCGCCTTCAAATCCCACAACGCTCCGTCCACTGCCGACACCGCCATCGCCGACGCCCCTTGCCGGCCCATGTTGCGCAAACGCGCGATCATCGCGTGCCAATGCGCCTCCACCGCCAGCGCGTCTTCGCCTGTCACCACCGCCGCGAGCGAATCGCGAATCATCCGCGCCACGCCGGCGTCTGCGTAAGTGTAACCAAACCCTGTCTCTCCGCCCGCCGTCACCTCCACCACGACGAGTGTCGTCGCCTGCCATTCCAGCGTGCCGTCGGACTCCGGCGCATCTGTCGGAATGCGAAACGCCGCTGTGCGCACACTCTCCACGCGCGGCCCGCCGCCGCCCGCGCGCTCCCGCGGCGGATCCGCATCAGCCGCCGGCGCCGCCGGCGCTTCGCGGCGTCCACCCTTCCGCTGCACTCTCGTCCTGGCCATGACGCATCCTCACACGAGTTCACGCACGCGATCTTCGGCAATGGTCGTCGCAATCTTCATTCGCTCGGGTGTGCCCTTCGCGAGCGACTCCGCGAAATGCAGCGCCTGCTTCGCCTTGATTTTCGGCGGCATCGGCGGCTCATGCGGATCGACCACCGCCTCGATCACCACCGGCCCCGGTGTCGCGAGCGCCTGCGCGATGATGTCGCCGCATTGCTCGGGATCCTCGATCTTGAAACCATTCCCGCCGCAGGCCCGCGCAAACGCCACGAAGTCGATCGGCTGCAGTTCGCACCCGAACTCCGGATTCCCGAGCATCACCATCTGCTCCCATTTGATCTGCCCGAGTGCGTTGTTTTTGATGATGACCACTTTGATCGGCAGCTTGTGTTTCACCGCCGTGGCAAACTCACCCATCAGCATGGTAAACGCGCCATCGCCGACAAACGCGACGCACTGCCGGTCCGGATACGCGATCTGCGCCGCATTCGCGTAAGGCATCCCGTTGGCCATCGTCGCGAGCGTGCCCGACAAGGAAAACATCTGGCCGCGACGCACCGGAATCTGCCGCGCAAACCACGTCGCCACCGTGCCGCTGTCGCAACTCACGATCGCGTTTTCATCTAGGCGTTTTCCCAACTCCCACGCGACGACCTGCGGTTTCATCGGCGTGTCGCGACGCGTGCCGCGCTCCTCCATGAGCTTCCACCACTCCGCCATGCCCTTCTGCGCCTGCTCCAAAAACGACCGGTCTTCCTTCCGCTGCACGAGCGGGAGAAGTACGCGCAAACACGCGCCGGAATCACCCGCCAGGCCGACCTCCACCGGACAACGCAGTCCGATGCGCGCCGGATCGAGATCGATCTGCACCACCCGCGCCTGGCCCGGCTTCGGCAAAAACTCCATGTAGGGAAACGAGGTGCCGATCATCAGCAGCGTGTCGCACTCCTCCATCGCTTCCTGCGACGGCCGCGTGCCCAGCAGGCCGATGCCGCCGGTCGTATAAGGCGAGTCGTCCGGCACACAGGCCTTGCCGAGTAACGCCTTGATGATCGGCGCCCCCAGCGCTTCCGCGGCCGCGACGACTTCCTTCTCCGCTCGCAAAGCTCCCTGCCCTACGAGAATCGCGACCTTCTTCCCGCGGTTCAACACGTCCGCGGCGTGTTGCACATCGCTCTCCGCCGGCAACGCCGCGCGCCGCGCAAACACTTCCGTCGTCGCGTGCCCCTTCAAGTTGCGCTCCGACCGCGTGCCGCTGCTCACGGGCATCGATTGCGTATCCACGGGGAAATTAATGTGCGCCACACCCCGCCGGGCCAGCGCCGTGCGACACGCGAGATTCGTCACTCCTGCCACGTGCGCCGGGCCCATGACCCGCACGTTGTAAACCGCTACGTCCATATACAGCTTGTCGAGGTCAACGTCCTGCTGCGCATGCGTGTCGATCAGATCATGAAAGTGATGTCCCGTGATCGCGAGCACCGGCTGACCATCGAGCTTCGCGTCGTAGAGCCCGTTGAGTAAGTGGATGCCGCCCGGCCCCGACGTGCCGAGGCACACGCCGAGGCGCCCGGTGTATTTCGCATACGCACACGCCATGAACGCCGCCGCTTCCTCATGCCGCACCTGCACGAAACGCAGCGAATCCTCAACCTTCCGGAGCGCCTCCATGATGCCGTTGATTCCATCGCCCGGGATTCCGAAGATAACTTCGACTCCCCAGTTTTGGAGATTTTGCACGAGAACATCAGCGGCGGTGGGTGAGGACATAGGGAGACTCGGTTCGAGGCTAAAGTTTTTGAGAACAGAACGGGGCACGACGCGTCCCGTCCTCTTCAGCGTAAAAGCCCGGCGTGCGGACACAACCGGCCGCCGCATGGCGCGCGTCCGAAATCACCATCGGCACAACCCGAAGCCTGCCCGTGGGAGAAACCCTCACCGCTCCGCCGCGCGGCTTAACCGCCACCTTGCGTCCGCAACCGCCGCGTGCATTCACGCGCACTTCGTCCGCGCTCTCCCCAACGCAAAACGGGCGCCACCTCGCCGGTGACGCCCGTCCTCTCTTTCCCCTCGCGCGCCCGTTCAGTTCAGCGCCACCGTAAACGCTTCCTGCACGAGTCCGTTTTCCGCGAGAAACGCCTCTAGCGAATCATACGTCGCCGTTTGGAATCCCGCCGGATCCATGTCCTCGCGGCTGATCGCGCTCATGAACGTGCTGCCGAAGGATTGCAGTGGTCCGAGCCGCACCGGCGTCGGCCGGAAGTAAGTGCGGATATCCTGATATATCCGCGCCCGGTCATCCGTTTGATAAATTGCCGCCACGCAGATCTTCAGCGAATGCGTCACGCAGTTGTCGAACTTGTCCACCCACGGATTCGTCAGCAGATTATATTTCGGCGTGTGGAGCGCTGCATACGCCGGCGAACGAATCACCGCGAGAATCCGCCGCTGCAACGCCGGCGTCGGCACGCAGATCGCCACATCCGGCTCCATCATGCCCGCCACGAAGTCATACGTATAGTCCTGCTTCAAGTAACTGCGATCATCGCGCCCGTCCGCGCCTTGGTAGAGATTATAGACCGTGTAGGTGTTGAACACGCTGCCATCCGGACGCCGCACGGGCTCGAAGACGATGAACGCCACATGCGTGTAGTTGATGCCCTTCGGCATTTCCGCGCGCGGCCGTCCGGCGCGGGCGATGATCGCCACGCTGACTTTGCGCGCATCGAGCTCGTCGTTGACCTTCAACGCGAAGTTTCGAATCGCCTCGTCGCCAAATTTCTCGACGCCGAATTTGCTGGCGGCGCTGCCCCCGGCCACGACCGGGTTGTGCCACAACGCCAGGCCCGCCAGCAGAAGCGCCGGCCACCGCAGGGAGGTAAGGAAGGATTTCATGGTCGGGAGCATTCGAGCTGCAACTTAGCGCGTGGCCTTCAACGCCTCCGCCGGCGACGGGTCCGCGGGCAGCGTCGTTTTCGCGGGTGTCACGGACGCCGATTCCGTTGCCTTCACCGGCGGCACCGCCGCTTCGCGATCGAGTGGCGGCCGCGCGGTGTCGTCGCTCGTGGCGAAGTCCCACATTTTCGCCGCGCCCTCCGCCGCCGCCTCGCCGCCCTGGGCACTCGCGTCGCCCACCGCCGCGAGCACTTTGCCCCCGCTCTGCACGACCGCCCCGCTCATCCACACGGGCACCGCCGCCACGCCCGAAGCGAGTTTCACCGCGCCCTTGGCCGACTCGGCCGTCGCCCCGACCAGCTCTTTCGAAGCCGTGCCGGAAGCCACCGCGGCGTTGGATACATGGTTCACCGCAGCGCACGACTGGGCGGATAAAGCGACGGTGCCGAAGAGGGCCGCCATCGCGAAGACAGGAATCAATTTGAGGTTGTTTTTCATAACGCCCCCAGCGTAACCGAACCGCGCGCGCGCCCGTTAATTGATAAACTCAATGCTGCGTCTCTCGAAAAATTGATACCGCCCGTTGGCGCTCGGGGACCCGCACGCGCCAGCTCAACCCGCGGACGCGAGGGCCCGTCCGCGCGCTCGCTCCGCGCAGGCGCGAAGACCGTTGTCAGCCGGGGCACGGCTCACCTTCATGAACGCGGATGAACCTCCATCACTTGGAATTGTTCTATTATGTCGCGCGGCACGGTGGCATCAGCCGCGCCGTGCGCCATATCCCCTACGGCATCCAGCAACCTGCCGTAAGCACGCAGATCCTCGCGCTCGAACAGGACCTCGGCACGAAGCTCTTCGACCGCCAGCCGTTTCGCCTCACCGCCGCCGGCCAGGAGTTGTATCAATTCGCCGAACCCTTCTTTTCCAAGGCCGACGAAATCAGCGCCCGTTTGCGCAGTCAGCAAGCTCCTCGCCTGCGCATCGCCGCCGCCGAGCTCGTGCTGCGCGATCATTTGCCGCCCGTCATTGCCGCGCTGAAGGAAAAGCATCCCGCACTCCGCTTCGCGTTGCGCACCGGTTTCCAAGCCGAGATGGAAGCATGGCTGCACGACGGCGAAATCGACCTCGCGATCACGCCGCTCGATACGCGCCCCCAGCCCGGCCTCAAATGCCTGCCGATCGTGCAACTCCCGCTCGTCCTCATCGTGCCGCGGAGCTCGCCGCTCAAATCCGCCGCGCAACTGTGGGCGCAGGAGCGCATCGCCGATCCGCTCATCAGTCTGCCCGCCGCCGAAAGCATCACGCGCGCCTTTCAAAAAGGGTTGAAGGAAATGAAAGTCGCGTGGCCCACGTCGCTCGAAGCGCCCTCGCCCCTCATTCCGCAATACGTCGCCAACGGTTACGGTCTCGGCGTGACGGTGAATCTCCCCGGCCTCGTGCAACACCCGCAAGTCCGCGTGCTGCCGCTGCCCGGATTCGCGCCCGTCGAAATCGCCGCGCTCTGGCGCCCGCCGACCACGCCGCTCGTCGACGACCTCCGCGCCATCATCGCCGCCCGCGCGGAACACCTCTGGCCCGCCGCCTAGTCGCGACCGCGCGCTTCCGTTCCGCTGCACGAGCGGGCAGTGCCCCGCGCCGCTCCGGATCTCGCTTTCGCCCGCGCGCAACACGTTCCGCGCTGGCGTCGCGCGCCGCTCCGCGTTGCACTGCCCCGATGAATCTTCCCGTCGGCGAACAGGATTTCCTCCGCGCGCTCGTCAAAACCTCCCGTCAACGCCCGCATCACGTTCGCTGGCAGGACCGCGATGGCAGCGAACGCGTCACCACGCTCTCGCCCGCCGACGCCGCCCGCCTCAACGCCGCCGCGCACACTCTGCACCTGAGCAAGGAGGCCCTCCTTCGCGCGGCCGCGCACCTGCCCGCCGCGCCTCGCCCCTCCGTCCCGCCATCGTAAACAACCGGCCGCGGCGCGGCGGCAAAGGCCTCGACCGCGGAACGAACCTCCTCTTCTCGCGGTCGCGTGCGGGATGAAGGCTCAAGACCCGCGCGTCACGGATACGCATCCCACCCCGGCCCGCTCATCAACGTCCCTCCCCGCCGCGGCGAAGTCCGAGTCCGACCGCGACCTCAAGACGTCCATTTCTCTCAGTGGGAGGCGCGCGCTCGTGACCGGCGGCAGCTCCGGCATCGGCGCCGCCATCGCCGCCGCGCTCGGTGCCGCCGGCGCCAAAGTGGCCGTTAATTACCACAGTCATCCCGAACAGGCCGACACCGTGGTCCAAACCATCCAGTCCGCCGGCAGCGAAGCCTTTGCCGTCCAAGCCAATGTCGCCAACCCCGCCGACGTCGCGGCGATGTTTCAAAAAGTCGACGCCACCTGGGGCGGCCTCGACATCCTCATCAACAACTCGGGCATCGATGGCCACCGCATGATGAGCTGGGAGGCGGACCTCGAGGCGTGGCGCGCCGTGCTCGAAGTGAATCTCTTCGGCGCATTTTACTGCGCACGCGAGGCGTTGCAGCGCATGGTCCCGCAGAAACGCGGCGTCATCTTGAGCACCTCGTCCGTGCACGAGGAAATCGCGTGGTCCGGCTACAGCGCCTACGCCGCGAGCAAAGCCGGGTTGTCCATGCTCACGAAAACGCTCGCTCAGGAAGCCGCGCCACACGGCGTGCGCGTGCTCGCCGTCGGACCGGGGGCCATCAAGACCCCCATCAATCAAGCCGTGTGGAACGACCCGGAAGGCTTCAAGGATCTGCTCGACAAGATCCCGCTTCGCCGCGTCGGCGAACCCGAAGAGGTCGCGCGTATGGTCGTGGTGCTCGTGTCGGACGTCGCGTCCTACATCACGGGCCGCACCCTTTTCATTGATGGCGGCATGACGGATTACCCCGGCTTTGCGCACGGCGGCTAAGCGCCTGCCGCAACAACGGTTCCGCTCGTGATGGTAAAGCTGCGCCAAAGATGAAATTGAAAGGAGAGACAGCGCAGCCACCCGCATGCGGAAGGCTACGCGTCCGACGAACGAAGGAACGCGGTGCAGAAAACGTAGTGACGAGGAGGGTGCGGGAAAAATCGGCTTGCGCGGAGAGAGAGCGACCGTAGCGTTCGCCGTTCCGCGGTTAGTCCCCATCGTCTAGCCCGGTTAGGACACCACCCTTTCACGGTGAGAACCGGGGTTCGAATCCCCGTGGGGACGCCAATCTTCAAAAGCCCGTAGCTCTCGCGAGTTACGGGCTTTTGAATTTTCGGCGACCGTGAAGTAAGAATGCCAGTAAGAATAGATACGTCAAGGCGCGGCGACGTTTGGGGATGACGCCGAGGCTTCTGAACACTCGGGAACTTGGGTTTGGCAATGCCCTCCCGGTCGGTGGCGAGCACCCATGGAAGCGATGTCTGGTTGGTGTCCTAGGCGGTCGACTACGGGCCTGATATTGTGGATGTGCATCGACACAATCCACCCAATCGAAAGCACCATGAAAAACTCAGCATCCCAATCAGTCCGTTCAACCCCGATGAACCAGAGCGACGCTGCCCGCATCCAATCGGCTACTGCCCGAGTGAATCAGGGCACGGTCTCTAGCGGAAGTTTTGCCGCACGTGCGCAGTCGGCGGCGGCCAAGGCCGCTCCGGCACGGGGAACTGGTGGCGCGACGCCATCGAGTCGCTAGTCTAATCCTCGGCGTTGGTCGCAACGGCCGGGCCAACGCCACTCTCCCCATGCACATCCCCCGTCGAGGCGAAATCGCCGCCTACGTCGCTAAGCAGTTCGATGTCCCGTTCGGGGCCGAGCAACGGCAGATTGGCCGGCTCAAGGAAGGCGCGGCGAAATCGGATACGGCGAACGATCTGGCCAAGCTCCTTGTTAAACGAATCAACCGGCTGATTCTGCCCGATGACGAGTCGTCGCCGGGTAACGAGGTCGAGCGAAAGCTTTCTAGCCTGCCATACCGGCTGTTTGGCAATGATGCGTCCGATGGAGCGCCCCTTGAATTCCTAGTGCGGGATGCGGCCAAGTTTTTCGCGCACCACGCCGAGTTGTCCGCACGGACCCAAGAAATCGAAAAAGGACGATTCACGGGACCGTCCCTCGAACTGGAGATTTACCTCTACCTTTTCGCTGTCCCTGTTCTGGCCAACAATCTGGTCAAATACTCGGAGCGCGGAAAACTGCTCATGTTAGCGGAGGTGTCCCCGACAAACGGTTACTGGTTTTTGCCTTCCGTGGAGAGTGGTGACGGGAGTGGCATCACGCCTCTCTCCAATGCTCTGACTTGGCTGCGCTGGCGGTTAGGCGGACGACAGGATTCATTGCAGGCATTTTTGTGTCCGAAGGCGGACTCAGATAGCGCATGTAAAGAAATTGAACGATGGCGTGACGGAGACGTGATCCCAAGCGCGGCCAGGATCGAAGAATGGGCTAACCGCTTCGAGGGTGACCGCCGACATTTTCGAACCATCTTCCATCTTGGCGCAGGTATGACGCGCATCTGGCGACACATAGTTAACACTCTCGGGCCTGACCGGGCCGTTGCGCTCAATCGCCACCTCCTGGCGCTCATACGAGCGCTGCAAGAAGCGCATCGTCAGGCGGCCGGCCCTCGGCCGAATTTTGAAGGCCAGCCTGCGGAAGTAATGAGGTGTCTGGGATGGCTGTATTCCGGCCCACAAGCGGGCGTCATCTCACTCGGACCAAACTACGGTGCTCTGACCGCGGAGATACATACCGCTTTCATCGCTGGAGAATCCCCGTTAACCCGTTAGTCGGGCGAAAAATTACCGCCCCGAGGTTGCCCCCGGGGCGGCTGGCCCGTGTGGCAAAACCGTTGGCCGAAATGAGTCGGAGTCAACGCACGATCCGCCCGCGCGGTATCGTGGATGTCGCGGCAAAAGGGCATCACAAGATGCCTGCCGCACGGAAGGAATAGTGACCGATACCGTGCGGATCGGCCTTCGCGTCGCCGACGATGACGTGGTCCATGAGTTCGATATCGATCACCTTGGCGGCTTCACGGAGGACTCGGGTCATTTGGACGTCGGCCGCGCTGGGTGCCGGGTCGCCTGAGGGATGGTTGTGGGCGACCACGAGGGCCGTGGCGCTGGCGAGGATGGCACCGCGGAATACCTCGCGGGGTGCGACCAGTGTGGATGTTGCCGTGCCCAAGGTGACGAGATGCCGGCCGAAGGGGTGATTCTTGCGGTCGAGATAGACGCAGTAGAACGCCTCCTGCATCGGGTTCTCCTCGAAAGCAGAACGGAGGTAGTCGGCAACTTTCTCCGGTCGGTCGAGACGGATATCTTCGCCGAGGGAAATGAGGGAATAAACGATCTTGGCTTCGTAAACGCGCATGGTGAGCGCTCGCGCGAGCCGCGTTTCCCTTTCTCGACATAGTGTCGAGTGATCGCGGGTGCTGCCCGGTTGAGCGCCCGCTCGGGATGGGCGAAAGTCAAAGCGTTGGGTGAAGCGCCGAGGCCGTGTCCCGCGCAGCGGGACCAATCGAGGGGGAAGCGGAACGTTTGCGCGGGGTGGAGCCGCGCAGCGGACTACCTTGACCGCCCATAAAATGGGGCGCTACCGGACGGGGCAGTGCTGGAAGAATTCGAGCGCAGCGAGCATCCGCTCGGTTGGGCCAGATGCTTTTCAGGCAGGCTCCGACGAGCTGTTCAAACAGCCCCGAGCAATTGCCGGAGCCGCTGGCGCGCATGCGCCACGCGCATCTCGACCGTCTTTGGCGTGGTGCCGAGAATCTGAGCGGCCTCGTGCTGGGATTTACCTTCGAGGCAGAACAAGACCAAGGCAGCCCTGAGGTTGTGGGGCAGTTTCTCAATGGCGGCTTGCAAGCGTGAAAAGCGATCCCTCTGCCCTGTTTGTTGATCGGGAGTCGGCCCCGCGTCTTCCACTTCCAACGGGGGCTGGTCGGCAGGGCCCGGCGCGTCAAGCGAGACCAACCGTTGCCGCTTGGACAGCTTGCGCCCTTCGTCCCGTGCGAGATTTAGAGCGATCGCATAGATCCAGGTTTTGACCGAGGCGCGCGGCGCAAAGGTCTTGGCCTTGAAAAAGACCCGCACAAAAGTCTCCTGCACCACATCGCGTGCGGCAGCTTCGTCCCGGAGGTAGCGAAAGACGAAATAGAACAGCGGTTCCCGGTGGCGATCGATCAGCTCATTCAGCGCCGGTTCATTGCCCGCCTGGAGTGCCTCGATTAGCGGCAGGTCGGGGTCCACGGCGATCAGGGCGAATGCTCCAGCGCTTGTTGGGCAAGGTTCAGCAGTTTGTCACCCTGCTCCGGGGTTAGCACGGCTCGCATGGCGAAAACGTGCTCAATGGAAACTTTCTGTAGATCGCCCATGCAATGATGCACGTGCTCGACGGCGGCGGTCACTCGCGGTGTGTAGGCCTTGTCCTCCGCCATCGCCCGGGCGAGCTGCCTGTTGGCATCGCGCAAAGCGTCGGCCAGCCGGCGCTGTTTTTCGCCGAAGCTCTGCTCAATCGGCGCCAGCGCTTGGTGCTGAGCGTCGGTGAGCTTCAATTCACGGTGAAGCCACTCGTGGGAAGCGATGTCATCCGCCGTTGCCCGGGGCTGTGCCACACGAAGCGTGAGATAACATGCAATCGCTGCGACGGCAGCAATGGCCGCGAGAAACAGCGCCATCTTCTTCATCGGCTAGCCTCCCGAGGAGACACGCCCGGCTCAGTGAAAACCGAACCGAGAGGGTTTTGACTGAGCGCAAAGACTTCGAAGTGGATGGACTGTCGGGCGAGGCGGCGTTCGTTCTGGGTGCGCCCGACCATCGCTGCCGGCACCACGCCTACCAAGGCGGCCACCGCGAGCGCCGCCAAGGCCATTCGCGGTTCACCGAACAGGTCGCGCACGTCCAACATCGAGAGAACGCGACTCCAGCTTGACTGCTTCCGGCGCTGCTCGATCTCGCCCCAAACATCAGCGCGGGACGGACCCTTGAAAGTCGGAAGGGGGTTTTTGGCGTAGTCCGCCAGCATGGAGTCGAGATCGTTGCTCATGGTTGGTTTAACGTAGGAAGAAGGGGTTTTCCCTCAAGATTCTATCGTCTTCGGACGCGGGGGGGGGCGCGGTTGGGAAAACGGCGCGGACAAAATATGCGCAGTTCTCGGCAAGAACTGCCCGAGGGGCGGCGCTTGGTTGGGGAGTATAACCTCATGTCAACAAGACGAACTCAACCCAATCCCCGCCATGAATACCAAATCATTCCTCAAGCCGGCCAGTCTCAGCGTTGGCCTGCTTTTCGCCACCCTCTTCGCCAGTAATGCCATCGCCGGCCCCGGCCCCCAGTATTGGGCGGCGCAAGGCAAGCCGAAGGCCGACCCGGTCGCCAAGGCCGACGTCGCCCCGGTCACACTGTGTGCCGGTGCCGAGGTCGTCACCGACACAATCATGAAGCCTGCAATGGCCAACGGCAAAGGCCCTCTGGTCGCCACCAAGATTGGCACTAAGACCGTCTGCCACATGTGCCCGGTCACCACGGTCGTTACCAGGAACTCCCTGCCCAACGGCAAGGGGACGCCTGTCACCACTGAAGTGACCAAGGTTGGCGCCGAGCACAACTGCGCCAAATGCACCGGCACGCCGGTCAAGGCCTGATCTGGATCTTTCAGAGCGTGCTCCAGTGGTCCTCCTAGTCACCCATCCCGCCGCCCGTTGCCGACCGTAGCGGGCGGCCCCCGTCTCGCCCTCTAAATGAAACCATCCTCCGTCGCACTGCTCCTGTCCGGATTGCTCTTGCTCGTATCAGGCTGCACCGTCCCCCCCTCGGGGGCAGAGAAGCAAGCGCGCAACGAGTCAACCCGCCTCGGACAGGTGCTGCACGCGGCTGATCAAGCCGTTCCAGCGCCACAGGCTCCGCTCGCCGACTACCTCAGGTTTGCGGTGCTAAGGCATCCGCAAGTGCGCGCCGCCTACAGCGATTGGCAGGCGACCGTGTTGGCGCACCCACCCGGGCGCTGCCAGATCCACAGCTGACGTTCGAGGCTGACGTGGCGGACACGCTGATGACCTTCATGCCTGGGCTGATGTTCGACTTCATGACGCCCGGCAAGCGCCGGGCCATGGCAAATGAAATGACCGCGGCCAGCCAGGTCAGCTACCGCACCTACGTTGCATCTGGGAGCCGCCGATGTCCTGCCGGATGCGACGGTGGTCGGCGGTTCCGACGATTACGAGTATTGGGGAGCCGACTTGAGGCTACCGTATCGTATCTCGTGGCACACCACTTTGGCCTTGAGTGCACACTACGCTGAGGCAGCGGATGCGGATCGCTACTGGTCGCCCCGTTTGGCTGGTCCGGGCCGAAGGGCCTGGTTTGGCTTCAGCACCAGCTATACGTTTTGAGGTTTGGGGGCGCGAAAAGTTGAGGGATTGGGGCGATCTGCGGCGTTTAAGGTCCCGAACGCTCAAAATAAATCCTATGCAATTCTTCCGCTCTCTCTCTCTCGCAGTGGCGCTCCTCAGCGTCGCTGCCTTCAGCAACACCGCTTTCGCCCACGACGGTCACAACAAGGACAAGGGACAGTTGGTCCCCGTGACCGAAAAAGATGCCGCGTGGGTCGCGAAAGCCAAAGCCGAGTATCCGACCACCGCTTGCATCGTCTCCGAGGACAAGCTCGGTGGCGACATGGGCAAGCCCGTGGACTTCATCTACCGCGTCGAGGGCCAGCCTGATCGCCTTATCAGCTTTTGCTGCAAGGACTGCGTGAAGGATTTTAACAAGGATCCCGAGAAGTATCTGAAGGTGCTTGATGGCGCCGCGGCCAAGAAGGATGGCAGCGCGCACGCCGAGCATCAGCACAAGAAGTAATTCTCTTCCTGCGGGACGCCTCGTGACGCCGATCTGTCGGCCGCGAGGCGTCCCCTTTTCCACGGTGCAAATCCCCGAGCTTCTTGGCCGGCTCCATCCGGCGCTGCTTCATTTCCCAGTGGCATTGCTGGTGTTGGCCTCCGCACTGGAGGGCCTGCGCGGCTTTCGAGACTCGGACTTTCTCGGGCGCGCCGTCGCAAGCCTTTTTGGCCTGGGTGCACTGGCCGCGCTCCTGGCGGTGGGCAGCGGCTGGCTGCTCGCCGCCCATGAGCATATCCGTTCGGATCAAAAGGCGGTGCTGGAACTGCACCGCTGGCTGGCTGTGGGCACGGCCGTCTGGGCGATCGGAGCATGGGCCTGCGCCCGCGCTTGGCGCGAAGCGACCACGCCCGGCAGGATCTGGACCCGGCGGGCGGTGGCGGCGCTTACTTGCGGATTGATCACCGCATCCGCGCACGCCGGGGCAGTCCTCGTTTGGGGCAAAGACTGGTTTACCTTTACGTCATGATGAATCGATCGACCTTGTATTCTCCCGGAGTGTGGCGCGCCGGCCTCCTCGGCATGGCCGGCATAATCTTCCTGGCCGGGTGTGCGACCAACCCCAAGGCCAGCTTGCCTGCGGTGCAGGAGGCAGTGGCCAGCCGGAGTGGACTCCAGGTGACGTGGCGGCAAACTGAGGCCGAGCGCGACGAGGCTGAGCGGGCGATCACGACGTTGCTGGCTGAGGAATTGTCTCCGGAGCGGGCGGTGGAAATCGCCGTGATCAACAATCGCGAGCTGCGCGCGACCTTTGAGGACTTGGGAGTGTCGCAGTCCGAGCTGATTGCAGCGTCCCGGTTGAGGAATCCGAGTTTCGGCGTCGGCGTGCGCTGGCCCAAGGATCGTCCGCGCGGCCCCAACGTGGAGTTTTCAATCGCAGCCGACCTGCTCGACAGTGTGCTCTTACCCGTGCGCAGGAGTGTCGCCCGCGAGCAGCTCAGCCAAGCTGAGCAACGGGTAGCCCACGCGGTGCTCAGTCTCGCCGCGGAGGTCAAGACGGCGGTCTATGCCGTGGAAGCCCGGCAGCAGCTGCGGGTGCGGTTGGCTTCGGTCGTGGACGTAAACGCGGCGGCGACCGATCTTGCGCAGCGCCAGTTCCAAGCCGGAAACATCAATCAGCTCGAACTCGCGAACCAGCAGATGGCGGAACAGGAGGCGCGCCTGGGGTTGATGCAGGCGGAGGCGCAATTGCGAGCCGACCGCGAGCAACTCAATCGGTTGCTGGGTTTGTCGGGGAGGCAGACCGGCTGGACGCTGCCCGCGGAACTGCCTCCGCTGCCCGAAGCGGACGGCTTGCCAGACAATATCGAAGACCTTGCGGTGACACAGCGGCTCGACGTGGCGGCGATGAAGACGGACGTGGCCCTGGCCGAGAAGGCGCTGCGCTTGAAGCAGAAGACGCGGCTGCTTCCAGCTTCGATCGATCTCGGTCTCGATACTGAGCGCGATTCGGACGGCGGCCGGGTGACCGGCCCCCGTCTGGAGTTCGCCCTGCCGATTTTTGATCAGGGGCAAGCGGAGCTGGCACGACTGGCGGCCGAACTGAGGCGCGCGAGTGCTCGCTACGAGGGATTGGCGAACGACGTTCGCTCGCAAGTCCGGGCGGGTCGCGACGCGCTGCTAGCGGCGCGCGAGGCGGCGGAGTATTATCAAAAGAGTCTTGTGCCGCAGCGGCGCACGCTGCTGCGGGAAACCCTCCTGCACTACAACGCCATGCAGAAGAGTAGTTACGAGTTACTGGCGGCCAAGGAACGTCTGCTCAACACCGAGCGAGAGAGTGTCGAAGCGTTGCGGGAGTATTGGACGGCCCGCACCGCCCTCGAAATGTCGTTAGGCGGTCGATTGCGATATGTCCCGGCGGCCGAGTCCGCGGCAGCCAAGGAAGAAGCGGTGCCCGAACATCAACATCAACACGGCAAGAACTAAACTGCCCACGCTTCCATGAAACCCGAACTTTCCCGACGTGACTTCCTCGCGATGGCGGGCGGCGCCGCTCTCGCGCTGCCCACGGCGACCTTGCTCGCCAGCGGCAGCGAAACGGCACCCAAGCCCACGAGTGACGGCACCACCCGTCCCTTTCAGCCGCCCGGATCGCCGGGTTACCGGCCGGTCATCACCCCCAACGGCCTTACCTTGCCGTGGAAGATGGTCGACGGTGTGAAGGTCTTTCACCTCGTGGCCGAACCGGTGCTTCATGAGTTCGCTCCCGGCCTGGTGGCCAATTGCTGGGGCTACAACGGACGTGTGCACGGCCCGACGATCGAGGCGGTCGAGGGTGACCGGGTGCGCATCTACGTCACGAACCGACTCGAGGCGCCGACCACGGTCCACTGGCACGGGGTATTGCTCCCGAGCGGTATGGATGGCGTTGGCGGCGTCAGCCAAAAGGCAATTCAGCCCGGTGAGACCTACAAATACGAGTTCACGCTCCGCCAGCACGGCACGCTGATGTATCACTCCCATCATGATGAGATGACCCAGATGCAGCTCGGCATGATGGGGCTGCTTATCATCCACCCGAAAAATCCGAAAGCGCCGCCGCCGGATCGCGACTACGCGATCATGCTCTCGGAATGGAAGATTGAAGTCGGAGCCAAGCGACCCGATCCGAACGAGATGACGGATTTCAATGTCTTCACCATGAACGGCCGCAGCTTTCCCGGCACACAGGCGCTCGTGGCGAGAAAGGGCGAGCGGGTCCGCATTCGCATCGGCAACCTGAGCACGATGAGTCATCACGCGATCCACCTGCATGGCTACTATTTCAAGGTGGTCGCGACGGATGGCGGCGAGATTCCCGAGAGCGGCCAATGGCCTGAGACGACGGTCCATATGCCCACCGGGAGCACCCGGACCATCGAGTTCGTGGCTGACGAGCCAGGCGACTGGGTCATGCACTGCCATATGCTCCACCACGTCATGACTCAGATGGGGCATCAGTTCGGAAACCTGATCGGCATCAACACCGAGGGCCTGAACAAGAAGATCAGACCGTTGGTGCCCGGATACATGACCATGGGCGAAACCGGCATGGGGGACATGGGCGACATGGGGATGACCGTGCCGCCGAACAGCCTGCCGATGGTGGGAGGACCCGGCCAGTATGACTACATCACGATGGGCGGCATGTTCACGATTCTGAAGGTCCGCGACGAATTGCCGGCCGACGGGTCGGAACCGGGTTGGTATCAGTCGCCAGCCGGCACGCTGGCGCTGCCCGCCCCGGAGGAAGACTTGCGGCGCGATGGCATCGCGCTGGTGGCGGCCACCGCCAAGCTCGAAGCCCGGGGGCAGCGCGTGGAGATCTGCGACCCGGCGGCCCTGGTCAAGAACGACGGGCCTCGTCAGGCGACGGCCCGGGTCAAGGTGGCGATACAGTGATTTTCCGTCTATGAAGAAACTCGCATCCCTTTTGTTGCTGGCTGGCGTGGCGTTCAGCTCGAACGCGTTGGCTGGCGAAAAAACCGTGAGTCGGACGGAAGTCCAGCCGGCGACACAGCCCCAGCTGGCGGCTGACCTGAATGGCGAGGTCTGGCTGACCTACGGTCACGCCGAGGCGATCCTCGTGCGCCGCTCGGGTGACGGCGGCGAAACCTTTGGGGAGCCGATCAAGGTGGCCACCTTGCCGTCGCTGGCGCTCGGCATGCGCCGCGGACCGCGGATCGCGGTGCATGGCGATCACGTCACGATCACCGCCATCGGCGACGAGTTGGTATCGTTCCATTCGGGCGACGGCGGTCGGACCTGGTCAGCCGCCGTCACCATCAACGATGTGGCCACGAGCGCCCGGGAAGGCTTGCACGACCTCGCCACGGCGCCCGACGGGCGGTTGTTTGTCACCTGGCTCGACCTGCGAGAAGGCGCGATGATGGTCTGCGGGGCGGAGTCGGTCGATCACGGCCGGACTTGGAGTAAGAACGAACCTATTTACCGCTCTCCGGACAAGTCCGTCTGCGAGTGCTGCCATCCGAGCGCGACATTCGACGCGCAGGGAAACCTGGCGGTGATGTGGCGCAACTCCATCGCGGGTTCGCGTGACCTATGGATGGCGACACGAGCTGCCGGGGCTCGGGAATTCTCGGTTGCCCGCAAACTCGGCCAAGGGACTTGGAAGATTGCCGGTTGCCCGATGGACGGCGGACGGATCGTCGCTTATGGCCACGGCCGGTTCGGCAGCGTGTGGCAGCGAGCCGGGGAAATCTATTTCACGGCGGACAGCGGCTCAGAAGTCCTGCTTGGCCGCGGCAAACAGCCTGTCGCGGTTGTATGCGACGGGAAGGTCTTCGCCTGCTGGCAGGATGGCCCGAACTTGGTCACGGCCCAACTTGGCCAAGGCGCTGCTGCGAAGCACGCGTCCAATGCGAAATTTGCAACAGCCTTGGCGCTCCCCGGAGGCGGGCTTCTGGTTGCTTATGAGCAGGCGGCCGAGACAAACCCGCCAGGCATTGTGATCGAGCGTTGGTAGGGTTCTTGTAAGTGCGGGCCGACCGAGCTTTCGGGTTTGGCGTGAAATCCCATTTCGGTTGAGGGATTTACGAGAATGCCTTCGTTAAAGAAACGTGCAGACGCTCCCGCAGAGACCAAAGTCAGGAAAAGCCTCTGGTCCGAAGGGGCGAAAACTTTCCATAACGCTGGAGGCGAATAGTGTGCGGGTCTTGGTGGTGGAACGGGAACGCTTTCACCGGTTCCTGGCGGCGCGGCTGGGCGATGCGACTGTGGCGGACGATTTGCTACAGGACAGCCTCCTCGTCGCACTGCGCAAAGGCGGGACCCTGCGTCGGGGTGAGCGGGTGGTCGCTTGGTTTTACCGGATTCTGCGACGGGCGATCGTCGATCACTACCGCCGCCAGGCCCGAGACCGGCTCCGGCTGGATCGCCTCGGCAAAGAACTTCAAGCGACCGAGAGCGACCGGACGTCGCCGCCCCCGGATTGGGAGGCGGTCGTCTGTGCGTGCTTCGTCGGGTTGCTTCCGACGCTGAATCCGCGCTACGCCGACGTATTGCGACGGATGGATCTGCGCTCGGGACGCAAAGCTAGCGTCGCCCGTGAGTTGAATCTCACGGTCGCGACCTTGGATGTCGTGCTGCACCGGGCCCGGGCCCAGTTGCGTGAACGGCTGGAGGTTTTTTGCGGCGCTTGCAGCCGGGAGGGCTGTCTCAACTGTGCCTGTGAGGTCCGCGAACACCGCCGGACAGAAAAAGTGTAAGGAATCGGTCCAGCGACCGTCAGCCAGGTATGAAGCATCATTCTCCCAAGCATTCCCACTCGGATCACGGCCACTCTCACGGGGCGGAGGGCGCAGGCCAAACGGCCCGGGACGGCGGGAATGGCCACGCCGGGTGCCGCCATCACGGTTCCGGCGACCACCGCGAACACCAGCCGAAGGCCGCGGCGGCCTACTACTGTCCCATGTGCGAGGGCGTCGAATCGGATCGACCCGGGGATTGTCCCAAATGCGGCATGGCGTTGGAGCGAAATCCAGCCTATCGCGAGCCCGCCAGGTCCATTTGGACCTGCCCGATGCATCCGCAGATCGAACAGGATCAGCCCGGCGACTGTCCCATTTGCGGCATGGCCCTCGAGCCGAAAGCCGTAACGTCCACGACGGTCGAGGACAGCCATGAACTGCGCGACATGACGCGGCGCTTCTGGGTGGGCGGACTGCTGGCGCTGCCGGTTCTCGTGCTGGGAATGCTGCATGTCGTGCCTGCGCTGCTGCACGTCGTGAATTCGCCGGCGAGCCGCTGGGCGCAGTTTCTCCTTTCGACTCCAGTGGTCCTGTGGGCAGGCTGGCCCTTCTTCGTGCGCGGCGCGAAATCGCTGCGGTCTGGCCATTGGAACATGTTCACACTGATCGCCATTGGCGTAGGCGCGGCCTGGCTCTACAGCGTTGTCGCCTTCTTTGCGCCGGGCTTTTTCCCGCCCTCGATGCGGACGCATGGTGTGGTCGACGTTTATTTCGAAGCCGCTGCCGTGATCGTCGTTTTCGTGCTGCTCGGCCAGGTGCTCGAACTGCGGGCCCGGGCGCGCACGTCGACGGCCATCAAGGCCCTGCTCAATCTGGCTCCCCCGGTAGCACTGCGTCTGACCGCCGAAGGGGATCGCGAAGTCCCGCTCGACGCTGTGCAGGCCGGGGACCGGCTGCGCGTGCGTCCCGGCGCCAAGGTGCCGGTGGACGGCGTGGTCGAGGAAGGTGCGTCTGCTGTCGACGAATCCATGATCACGGGGGAATCGCTGCCGGTCGAAAAGAAAGTCGGCGACCACGTCACGGGCGGCACCGTGAACGCGACTGGGAGCTTCGTGTTTCGGGCCGAGAAGGTCGGCACCGACACGATGCTCGCGCGCATCGTGAACATGGTTGCGGAGGCGCAACGCAGCCGGGCGCCGATTCAGGGCCTGGCGGATAAGGTGGCGGGGATTTTCGTGCCGGCCGTGGTGATTATTGCGGCGGTGACCTTCGTTGCGTGGTTTTTCATCGGCCCCGAACCGCGCCTAGCCCATGCCATCGTGAACGCCGTCGCCGTCCTGATTATCGCTTGCCCCTGTGCGCTGGGGCTCGCGACCCCCATGTCCATCATGGTGGGAGTGGGCCGGGGGGCGCAGGCCGGAGTCCTCGTCAAGCATGCGGAGGCGCTCGAACTCCTTGGCAAGGTGAAGTGGCTGGTCGTGGACAAGACGGGCACCTTGACGGAGGGGCGGCCCCAGCTGGTGGATGTGGTGGTGGCCGATGGCACGGCTGAGACGGATCTCGTGCGGTTGGCCGCCGCGGTCGAGCGAGCGTCGGAGCACCCGCTAGCTGCGGCCATCGTTCGCGGTGCTGAACACCGCGGGATTTCGGTGCCGGAGGCGGCGGACTTTCGTTCGATCACGGCCGGGGGTGTGATGGGCAAAGTGGAGGGGCGGTTGGTCCTCGTGGGGAAAGCCAAGTTTTTGGCGGACCAAGGCGTCCCGTCCGATTCCACCCTGAACGAACGAGCTACCCAACTGCAGTTGGAGGGTAAGACCGCCCTATTTGTTGCGATTGACGGACGGTCCGCAGGGGCGCTCGCCGTGGCTGATCCGATCAAGGCGACGACCCGCGAAGCCATGGCGAATCTCCACGCGCTCGGCATTAAGGTGGTGATGGCAACGGGCGACAATCGTCACACGGCAGCATCCGTCGCACGGCAACTGGGGATCGACCGCTTCGAGGCTGAGGTCGAGCCCGCCCGCAAGATCGCCCTCGTGGAGGAGCTGAAGCGGACCGGAGACCGCGTTGCCATGGCGGGTGACGGGATCAACGATGCCCCGGCGCTTGCGGCTGCCGATGTGGGCCTGGCCATGGGCACCGGCACGGACGTCGCGATGGAAAGCGCGGGAGTGACGCTCGTGAAAGGCGACCTCCGGGGGATTGCGAAGGCGGTGCACCTGTCTCGCGCCACCATGGGAAACATCCGGCAGAATCTCTTCTTTGCGTTCGTTTACAACGCGCTGGGCGTGCCGATCGCCGCCGGGGCCCTCTATCCTGTCTTCGGTTGGCTCCTGAGCCCGATCCTCGCGGGTGCGGCGATGTCCCTGTCATCGGTGTCGGTGATCACCAATGCCCTGCGGCTGCGGCGCATGCGGCTCTAACGGGGACTTGTGCCGCTCCCGTCAACGGACCGATGGACTCCGAGCCGAGCCTGACCGCTACCTCGCCAACGACTTGAGGTGGGCGCTGATCACTTTGATGTCGATCTCGGCGCTGACGACGGTGGCGCGGGCTTTGGCGAGGCGCACCTCGGCTTTCATCAGCTCGCGTTTGAGCGTGTCGAGTTCGTCGGTCGTGGTGCGTGGGTTGCGTGCGGTAGCGGGTGATTCGGAGGTGCCGTTGTTCATGGTGAATTTCTTTGGATTATGAATGCGCCGGTCAGCGGAGTGCTGACCGGCGCCGCTGATTGAAGCGGCTCGCGTGCGCCTGGCACGCGAGCGCGCCTACCGGAAACGGGGGATCACGCCTCCCGAAAGAAAGGGAGCGGCCCGCAGGCCGCTCCCCGTGTGTGACTCAGTTGTTCGCGAACTCGCTCGCGAGACTCCAGAGCGCCTTGTTGAGCTTCTGGCCCTCGCTCAAGCCGCCCACCGCGCGCGTCCGGTTGCGGCGGATGCCCATGCCGGCAGTGTAGCCCATGTAGCGGTCACCGCCTCGGATCAGGTGTTCCTGAACCACATTGAAGGTAGTCCAGAGGTCCGTGGCGGCATCGCCGTATCGCACCGGCGCCAGCAACTTCTCAGGGCTAAGGAGCTTCATGACGGGCTGATCGGCATCCCAACGAAGGCCCGCCGCGCGCCGGGCGAACTCGACGCGGGCGGCCTGCGGGAGCTGAACCGCCTGCCACTTGGCGACGGCCTCCAGCATGCGCGGCGTGTTCTCGGCGACGGACTGTGCTGCCTTGGCGAAAGCGTCGGCGGAAATGTCCACGTGCCGGATCGAGACATGGGCAAAGTCGGCATCCGCGACGGTCAGACCGTTGCGGCACACCAACCGATACAGGCCCGCGGCGAGGCGGCCAAGGTATCACCCAAGCTTCTCCAAGCTGGCGCCGATTTGTCGGATACGGCGATCCGCTCGGGCGAAACCCACCATCTCACCGAACTCGGCCACGCTGTCGAATTGCTCGCGGGACTCGATCCGCGCCGGTTGCGCGGTGCTTCGGTTACGCCGATTGGTGAAGCTGCACGCCTTGGTCTACATGCTCCGGCATCCCCGCGAAGCCTACCGCAGCCGCGAAGTGAGGGCGCATTTCGTCAGATTCGGTCTTCGGATTAGTTCGCTAGACTTCCGGCGCTTCTGCAAACGCCACGGCATCCGGCACGACGAACGCGCCGGCCGTCCTCGGGATCACGCGAGCGCGCGAGCTGCCGGCTAACCAGGGGCCAGGGGCCGGACTCGACCCCAGTTAGGCGCTGGCGGCGTTCGGGGCCGCGCGCGCCGTGGCAAAGCGTCGCAGGGAACGGCGCGCGAAGCTCCGGCGACACCCTCCAAGCCCAGCCCATCTTACGTTGCGCCCCTTCGAAGCTGATCGGGACGGAGACTTGCGCCACGGCAAGGACGGCTGAAATCGCTCGCACCAACAACCTAACGCAGGATCAAGCCGCTACACTTTTGGCGGTTTGATGCTTCGCCCAATTGCCGCACCGACGGCCGCCCCGAAGGCAACGCCGACAGGACCGCCAGCCAATCCAAACAATCCGCCGAGTATCCCGCCCGCCGCGGCGTTGTCGTCACGCATTTTGCCCTTCACGGCTTTCGAGTAGGGGGCGCGACTTGTGCCATTCCATTTTCGCGCGGTTCGGGTGGTGAAATCGCTCTTGTCCCGATTGCAGCGAATACATGCTGGAAACAAGTTGTTGCGATGGTCGGTGCCGCCACATGCGCGGGGACGCGAATGTTCCACTTCCCATGATCCGCGATTCCCGAGAGACGCGTAGTTTTTGAACGACAATTTGCAGTGGCAGATATGGCAATACCCGTCGGTGCGTTCGTAGATGGTGCGGAGCAGGGTGACTTCGTAGGGCATAAGAATCGATTGCTTGGTCAAATCGTCCGGATCGGCGGCGTCATCAGAGTCGGGGAAACAGCAGCAATGTCAGAACTCCGAAAGGGCCGAGTCGCACCGCCTGCTCAACGATCACACAGTTTCGCGGCGATGAGGCCGTGACATGCGCGAACCAGAAGCTTGCGGTTGATGGCGCTTCGAAAACGGGGCTCAGGCCGCCACCCGAAACCGCCTCGTGCGCGGTTCTGGATGCGAAGCCCTCCGGCAGCGCGGTGACTTCGGGTGCATTGCCGTAATCATAGCCAAGTTTTCGCAACATCGGAGAAATCGCGGGCCACGGTCGCTTGCCGGGTCGGAACATCATCGCCGCACACGGCACCGGGCACTCTTCGACGTAACGGATGGCTGTCGCTTGTGCGGAGACGTTGAAGGTGCTGCTTAGATTGAGGAGCCCTTGTAGGCCGGGCTTCTCTTTCGTCGCCGCTTTTCTGAAATCGTGCTGCGGCATCAACAGGTGGGAAGAAAATGTGTTGGCTTCCGTTTCGATCACGGAGTTGCCCGCCTTGTCGATGAACGACCGGTGCGCGGGCACCCGGCCGGATGCGAGTGCGTTCCGGTGCTCGTCGATGAAGTAGTGACCAAGTTCGTGGCCGACGGTGAAGCGTGCTCGGGTTGAACCTGGGTAATCCGTTTCCCGCACGTTGCAGTAAATGTGAAACTGCCCCCTCCGGTGTTCGAGCACGCCGTCAAAAGCGTTCCCATAGTCGCCGGTCGAAAAGGTGATGCCCTGATCCTCGATGAGCGGTGTTGGTTGCACTGGAATGACGCTCCCGACATCCGCAAAAGCGGTTTCAGCGAGGTCGGCGATCCAGCGCCGCCGAGTAACGCTCAACTCCGTGTAGGCCATTAGCGTTTTTTCTTGGCCTTCGCTTCGGCGGCGGCGCGGTGCTCGTCCATCCGCTGGCGGACCTCGGCATCGATCTCGCCGCCGTTACGGGCGGCCAAGGCGAGATCTTTCGCGAGCGCCGCGCTTTCAAACGGAAGGATTTTAGAAGCTTCGACTGGCTGGTCGCTCTTTTTGCCCCGCAAAAACTGTCGAAAGCTATTCACGTCGGGCGTGGGCAGTCGGGAATCGTCGACGGCGGCTTCAATGCGATCGATGTCTTCCGGCGTTTCGGGAAAGGCGAGGCCGTCCTGCTTCATCATGTCGCGCAGGGCACGCTTCGTAGCGGCGAGGGTGGCTTTGTTCGTTGGAATGGGCTTGTTCATGTCTTTCGGGTGCTGACGGGGCATTGGCGGACGAGGGGGATTACTCGTTATCGAGCACGTGTTGCTTCATGCGCTCCAAGAGGCGGGAGCGTTGAGTTCGAAGTGAAATCTTGGTCATACCCAGCTCGGCGCAGAGTGCTTCCAAGACAGCCTTCGGCATGACGGTTTGCCCGGTGCGGCGGTCGTAATACTGCATGGTGTTGTAGAGAATCGCTTGGTCGTGGGGTGCCAGGCCGGAAACGAACGCACGAATGAGTGCGATCCGGCGGTGGGTCGGGGGCTCGGCCGCTTCGGTGTCCACCGGGTCGAGCGCCACGATGGCGCCCACGGTCTCGACATCGAATTCACAACGCTCTTCGCGCTCGGCGTATTCGCTGCGATAGGCGTCGATGCAGACGTTCTTCAGAATACAATAGAGCCAGAACTTGACGTGCTTGGTTTTCTCCGCGTCGGAGAGTTCCTTTTTTAACGGTCCGAACGTCTTCGCCGCGCGGAGAGCTTTCTGGAAGGTTTTCTTAACCAAATCCTCATGATTCTGGCGGTAGAGAAGAAAGCTTTTAGCGCACCAGCCGGTCATCTTTTTGGAGTGGCGCCGATACAACTCGGCCGCGGCGTCTTCGGCCATGATGGGCTCGTCGTCATCGAATCCCATGTAGGTCACCAGGGATTCATCCGTCTCGTTTTCCATGACTACTTTGTTTGCCGCACGTTCGGGAGGCTCTCGCTGAAGTTTTGGGAGGGATAAACCGTTCATCACTACTCTAACGAGAAGGCGTTACAGGGGACCGGCGAAAGGCGGCGTGTAACGGGGTCCCGTTGTAGGGGTGAAGGACAATCAGTCCTCTCTTTCAAACCATTAACCGAGGCAACACTATGTCAGACAAGAATCAACCCAACGCCGGCCCCGATGCCGGTCTCGTCGACGAGGTCGATCTGGAGCAGGTCGCTAAAGCGGGCGGAAAGCCGCCGAAGGCCAAGCGTTACCGCATCCGCATCGACGATCAATACTACGTCGTGAGCCAAGGCTCCATGACTGGCGCCGAGTTGCTGAAACTCGCCAGTAAAACGCCCCCGGAAAATTACATTCTGACCCAAAAGCTCCGGGGGGGCGTGATCAAGACTATCGGCCTGTCGGATGTCGTGGATTTCACCACGCCCGGCATCGAGCGTTTCAACACCCTGCCGCGGCAGGTGCAGGAGGGTTGAAGCCCATGAGGCATGATTTTTCTTTGCCCGAGGAGGACGAGGAAAGCCTCAATGCCTTGGGCATCCCATGGGAAACGATCCGTGACGGGGGCAACCAATGGTTGCTCCTTCACGAGATGCCGTTTCGTGAGGGCTTCAACCATCGCACGGGGTCCGTTGCCGTGCAGATTCCGCCCAGTTATCCGACCGCTGGCCTCGATATGGCCTATTTCTTTCCCCATCTAGCAAGGCTCGACGGGAAGACTATCGGGCAAACTCAGTGCAAGCAGCCGATTGACGGTAAGCAATGGCAGCGGTGGTCCCGGCACTACTCCTGGGTGCCGGGCGTGCACAGCGTCTCAACTCATGTGGTCCTCATCCATCGGTGGCTGGAAGCCGCCACAAACTAATGCTTCGTCAACCCGAGATCATTCTCCGCCTTACGGCGACCCAGCACGACCAACTCAAGCGAACCCTCTTTCCCGGTGACGGCAAAGAATCGGTCGCGGTGGCGCTCTGCGGCACGCATCGTAGCGCCCAACGCACCGTGCTCAGCGTGCATCGGATCAACGCCGTGCCGGACGAAAGTTGCACCGAGCGGAGTGCGGTTTCCGTCGTTTGGCCGACCGAACCACAGGTGCCGCTCTTCTCAGAGGGCGCGAGAAAAAAGATGGTGGTGCTGAAAATTCACAGTCATCCGTCGGGATTTCCCCGGTTTTCTGGCCTGGATGACAAAGCCGACCGTGCCTTGCTCGGGAGCTTGCTCAAGCTCGCGCCGAACGAAATCGGCCATGCGAGTGCCGTGATGCTGCCCGAGGGGAAAATCTTCGCGCGTCTCCTCGGGGGTGAGGGGCGATTTTCGAAAATCGCTCGCGTGGTGGTCGTGGGCGATGAAATCGTCAGCTTTGAGGACAGCCGTTCGATCAAGGGAGCGCTGTTTGATGAAGCCTTCCTGCGGACGCAGCAGGCATTCGGTGCCAGAACGGCTTCGATGCTCTCGAAAATGCGCGTTGGCGTCGTGGGTTGTTCTGGCACGGGGAGCTGGGTCGTCGAAATGCTGTCTCGACTCGGTGTTGGTGAACTCGTGCTCGTTGATCCCGATGTGATCGAGCGGAAGAACCTCAACCGTATCCTCAACAGCGTGGCGAGCGACGCCGCGGCGGCGCGCCCCAAAGTGAAGGTGTTCGCCCGTGCCATCCGACGCCTGGGTCTTGGCACGAAGGTGACGAGTTATCAGACAGACATTCTCCAGCGCAAAGTTGTCCACTCCTTGGCGGGCTGTGATTTTCTGTTCGGTTGCGTCGATTCTGCCGATGGCCGGGACGCGCTGAATCGGGTCGCTGCCTTTTACATCATCCCCTACGTTGATGTGGGTGTGCTCCTGCAAGCGGATGGGAAAGGCAGCGTGCAACAGGTCTGCGCCGCGGTTCACTATTTGATTCCCGACGGCTCAAGCCTCCTCAGCCGCCGCGTCATCACTGCTGAGCAGGTGCGCGCTGAATCGCTACGCCGGCGCTCTCCCGATCAATATGCGGCCTTGCGGAAGGAAGGCTACATTCAGGGCGTAAATGTCGATAGCCCGGCCGTGATCAGCATCAACGGGTTTGCGGCGAGTCATGCGGTGAACGAGATGCTGGCCCGGATTCATCCGTTCCGACGCGATGCCAACGGCGAATTTCGTGCGCAGACTTTTTCGTTGTCTGACGGTGCGTGGTTGAGGATCGAAGACGGTCCGGTATGCCCGTTTCTTAGCAAGCGGACCGGTCGTGGAGATTGTGAGCCGATGCTCGATAACTCGGAACTGTCATGACCAAGAAATTCCTGCGCTGGATCGAACGCCTCTTTCGCACGACCAAGGATAGCGCCGAGGCGTTCCAATGGGCCAAGGTTGAACATTTGCCGACGCCGTTGGCGGAGAAAAAAATTTACGTGCTGGGAGACGACGAATGTGAATGGGCGGCTGCGATGGCCTGTCCTTGCGGCTGTGGATCGACCATTCACCTAAGCTTGGCTCCCGATAGTCGGCCCACTTGGCGCGTGCGGCGTCACCGCAACGGCACGGTCAGTCTCTTGCCCTCGGTTTGGAGAACCGTCGGCTGCCGGAGCCATTTTGTGCTCTACAAGGGCCGAATCTTTTGGTGCCGCAACGAGCCTTTCGAATAGAAAGGCCGCGTGCCTTATGAGGCCGGCGCGGTGAGGCTTGCCGCGCGTTACTTCACTGCCCTGCGGTCATGGTGTTGGTGCTCCCGGGGTTCATGGTGGTCGCCGTGAGGTTGGCGTTTGTCGTCAGAGGGTTAGTGTTGGTCGTCGGAAGGTTTAGGTTTGTCGTCAGAGGGTTAAGGTTTGTCGCCACGAGGTTTGTATTGGTCGCCACGGGGTTAGTGTTTGTCGCCGGAAGGTTAGTGTTGGTCGTCGGAGGGTTAGTTTTGGGCGACGGAGGGTTAGTGTTGGTCGTCCCGAGGTTAGTGTTGGTCGCCACAAGGGTCAGATTGGCACAAAACGCCGGAATAAGGGCTCCGCCCGAAAGCGTCTGTGCCAACGCGTGCGGGAACGTCTTGGCGCCCTCTTCGTGCGTGCGGCAAGTCGGCGATTCGTCGCGGCGACTTCAAAGGCAGCGCGGACGGACCGCCGACGAAAGCGTTCATGCGCGACGCGTGCCGGACGCCCACTACCATGACCCGCCGCCTGGCGGTCGCGATGAGCGAAACGGTTTTCTCCTCCCCGCGGCGGAACGTCGGCCGTTCATTTGCGTGAACCTTCAACGGGGGATACGTTCTCACAACTCTCGGCAACAGAGTGAGTCAGCCGCTTCCCGCCCCTGCTCCGGACCCTTTCCCGTCCCTCATCCGGCCGGCGAAACCCGGCGGCACCGGCGAAAAACGACCCCTCCCTTTACCTATGAAAAAGAAAAACACGCGGCAGCTCGGCATGATCGGATTGGGGCGGATGGGCGGCGCGATGGTCCGGCGCCTCCTCAAGGACGGCCACCGGTGCGTCGTCTTCGACCGCTCGCCCAAGGCCGTCCAAGCGTTGACGAAATTCAAGGCCACCGGCGCGTCCTCCCTCGCCGATCTCGTGAACAAACTTCAGCGACCGCGCGCGATCTGGCTGATGGTCCCGGCGGCAGTCGTCGATGCCACCATCGCCGATCTGACGCCGTTGCTCGATCCCGGCGACATCCTCCTCGACGGCGGCAATTCCTACTACGTTGACGATCTCCGTCGCGCCAAGGAGCTCGCGCAGCAGGGGCTGCATTACGTCGATGTCGGCACCAGCGGCGGAGTGTGGGGCGGCGACCGCGGCTATTGCCAGATGATCGGCGGCGAGGCCGCGATCGTGAAGCATCTCGATCCGATCTTCGCCTCCCTCGCGCCGGGCCGCGGCGATATTCCGCGCACGGCAGGCCGGAAGAAACCGGGCAACACCGCCGAGCAGGGCTACCTGCACTGCGGCCCGAACGGCGCGGGCCACTTCGTGAAGATGGTCCACAACGGCATCGAATACGGCATGATGGCCGCCTACGCCGAGGGCCTCGCGGTGTTGCGCGCGGCGAACGTCGGTCATCAAACGATGAAGGTGAGCGCCGAGACGACTCCATTGCGCCACCCGGCAAACTACCAGTTTGACCTGCCGCTGGATGACATCGCCGAAGTGTGGCGGCGCGGCAGCGTAATCGCATCGTGGCTGCTCGATCTGACGGCCAACGCGCTGGCGGCCGACACACATCTTACGCAGTTCGAAGGGCGGGTGTCCGATTCCGGCGAAGGTCGCTGGACGGTGAAGGCCGCCATCGACGAAGGGGTGCCGGTGCCCGTGCTCAGCGCGGCACTTTACGCGCGGTTCAGCTCGCGCGGGCAAGCGGACTATCAGGACAAAATCCTTTCGGCCCTCCGCTTCCAATTCGGCGGTCACGCCGAGGAGCCCATTCACTGAGAACGCCCCAACCGATGAAATTAAAATCTCCCGCCGCACCGTCCAGGACACCCGACCACGCATCCGGACAACTCGACCCAACCGTGTTCGCCATCTTCGGCGGCGGCGGCGATCTGACGTGGCGGAAACTGATCCCGGCGCTGTTCGACCTCTCGCAGGATCGCAGCCTGCCCGGGAAATTTTCGATCATCGTCATCGATCGCATGAAGCTCGGCGATCGCGCGCTGCGGTCCCGCCTGCGCGACGGCGTCGGACGTTTCTCGCGTTTCGGCAAACCGCCCGCCGCCGCGTGGGACGCGTTCGCCGCGCATGTCTTTTATCAACAGGGCGACTTCAAGGATGCGGGCACCTACACCGCGCTCGGCAAGCGTTGTCTCGCGCTGGAGAAGTCCTGGGGCACCCGTGCGCATCGCATTTTCTATATGGCGACGCCGCCTTCGATGTTTGGCGAGATCCCCAAATATCTCGGACAAGCCGGCCTCGCGCAGGATCGGGAGTGGTCCCGCATCGTCGTGGAAAAACCCATCGGCTACGACCTCGAGTCGGCGCGCGCGCTCAACACGGTGTTGGGCGCCAGCTTCGCGGAGTCCCAGATTTTTCGCATCGATCACTACCTCGGGAAGGAAACGGTGCAGAACATCCTGGCGTTTCGTTTCGCGAATCCGCTGTTCGAACCGCTGTGGAATCGCCGCTATGTGGAGCATGTGACGATCACCGTGGCGGAAGCGGTGGGCGTTGAGCATCGCGGCGGTTATTACGATCACGCCGGCGCGCTGCGCGACATGGTGCAAAACCATCTCATGCAGTTGCTCTGCCTCGTCGCGATGGAGCCCATGGTGTCGTTCAAGGCGGACGAGATCCGCAACAAGAAGGTGGACGTGCTGCACGCGATCCGGCCGCTCCACCACGACCAAGTGCGGCACCAGACCGTGCGCGGACAATATGGCGCGGGGCGCAGCGCGGGGAAAAAAGTGGTCGGCTACCGGCAGGAGGATGGCGTGGCGGCGGATTCGCCGACGGAGACCTTCGCCGCCCTGAAGCTGCAGATCGACAACTGGCGCTGGCAAGGCGTGCCATTCTATCTGCGCACGGGGAAACGACTGCCGCGCCAGGCCTCCGAAGTCGTGATCCAATTCCGCGCGGTGCCGCATCAGGCGTTTCCCTCCGATACGTCGCTGCGCTGGCAACCCTCGCGGCTGACGATGGTCATCCAACCCGATGAAGGAATCGTGCTGGGATTTCAGGCGAAATATCCCGGCGCGAAAATGCAGCTGCGGCCGGTGGACATGCGATTCAACTACCGCGACAGCTTCTCCGCCCCCTCGCCCGACGCCTATGAAACGTTGCTGTGGGACGTGATGAAGAACGACGCCACGCTCTTCATGCGCGCCGACCAGATCGAAGCGGCGTGGCGCTTGCTGAAACCGGTGCTCGACATGTGGTCGGCCACGCCGCCGAGCGATTTCCCCAACTATGCCGCCGGCACGTGGGGTCCGGAAGCCGCGCAAGACCTGCTCGAGCCCGGGCACCACTGGCCGGTGCCAATCGATTTGCGAGCCGTCGAGGTCAAGACGCCGCCCGCACGCTCCAGGAAGGTGCGCCGATGAGAACGCCGCGCCGGATCAAAACATTGTTCGTCGACATCGGCGGCGTGCTGCTCACCAACGGCTGGGATCATCCCGCGCGCCGGCGCGCCGCCCGGCACTTCCAGCTCGACGCGGCGGAAATGGAGGCGCGGCATCACTTGAGTTTCGAGACCTTCGAGATCGGCCGGCTGACGCTGGACGCCTACTTGAATCGCGTGGTCTTTCACCAACCGCGCCAATTCACCCGCGCGCAATTCCGGCATTTTCTTTTCGCCCAATCGCAACCGCTGTCCGACATGCTCGCTTTGGTTCGCGCGCTGAAAGTCCGCCACGGGCTCAAGGTGGTTGTCGTGAGCAACGAAGCCCGCGAGCTCAATGCGCACCGGATCCGCACCTTTAAGCTCACGGACTTCGTGGACGTGTTTGTCTCCTCCTGCTTCGTGCAGCTCCGGAAGCCCGATCCCGCCATCTTTCGCCTCGCGCTCGACCTCGCCCAAACGCCCGCGAGCGAAACGATCTATCTCGAGAACACCGCCCTCTTCGTCGACGTCGCCGCGGGCCTGGGCATGCGCGGCATCGTGCACGCCGACTATGCGAGCACGCGGGTGCAACTCGCGGCGCTGGGTCTGCGCGTCGACGACGACCGTGAGCCGACTCGTAAACACCGCTAACCCAACCCCGCTTCCGCGCGGCCCGCGCAACATCGTTTTATAGAGAGGAATTATATCATGCAAAAATCATCATTAAACGAAACGGCGCGCGCCCTCTTCGCGGACGGCAAGGGACTGCTCGCGATGGACGAGAGCACGCCGACCTGCAACAAACGCTTCGCCCAGCTGGGCATCGCCCAGACCGAGGAAATGCGCCGCGCCTACCGGGAATTGATCGTCACCGCGCCGGGACTCAACGAAAGCATCGGCGGCGCTATTCTCTATGATGAGACCATCCGGCAGAAGAAGGCAGACGGCACGCCGTTTATCAAAATCCTCGAAGCCGCGGGAATCATTCCCGGCATCAAAGTCGATGCCGGCGCGAAGCCCCTCGCCGGCCATCCCGGAGAAAAGATCACCGAAGGTCTCGACGGCCTGCGCGGCCGTTTGAAGGACTATGCGGGCATGGGCGCGCGGTTCGCCAAGTGGCGCGCCGTGATCGCGATCGATGATCAACGACCCAGCCGCAGCGCACTCGAAGCCAACGCCCACGCGCTCGCTCGTTACGCCGCGCTGTGTCAGGAAGCGGGCCTCGTCCCGATCGTCGAGCCAGAGGTCTTGATGGACGGCGAGCACACCCTCGAACGCTGCGCCGCCGTGACCGCGGAAGCGCTCCATGTGGTGTTCGACCAACTGCACGGCCAACGCGTGCGACTCGAAGAAATGATCCTGAAACCCAACATGGTGCTGCCCGGTCTTGCCTGCCCGTGCCAACCCTCGGCGGATGAAGTGGCGGATGCGACGCTGACGTGCTTTCTGCGCGCCGTGCCCGCGGCGGTGCCGGCGATCGCGTTTTTGTCCGGCGGCCAATCCGCGGAACTCGCGTCCGCACGGTTGAACGAGATGAACGTGCGTTTCCAATCGCGCGCGCCTTGGGCCGTGGCGTTTTCGTTCGCCCGGGCGATCCAACAACCTGCGTTGGACTTGTGGCACGGCGATGCCGCCAACGTCGCCGCCGCGCAAAAGGCCCTCGTGCATCGCGCCCGTTGCAACCGCGCGGCGCGCCGCGGCGACTACAGCGCGGCCATGGAGAAGTGAGCACGGCGACACCTCGCACCGTGATCCGTTCGCTGCGCCGTCCGCCCATCCTGGCGACCAGCAGCGTTCTCGGACGGTTCGCCTGACTTTACGGGCTGCCCCGGCGTAGCAACGCCTCGATCGCGCGCCGCGACGGCGCGGAGGGCTGGGCGCCTTGCTTGGTGACGGAAACCGCCGCGGCGGCCCCGGCCCAGCGCACGGCGTCGAGGAGTGGCTGCCCTTCACCCAGCGCCACCGCGAGGCTTCCGTTGAAAACATCGCCCGCCCCGGTGGTGTCGACCGGCTTCACCTTGAAGCCCGCGATCCGCTGCTGGCCGGCGGCATTCGCGACCCAGGCGCCGCGGGCGCCCAGCGTGATGATCACAGTCCCGACGCCGCGCGCCCGCAGACGGTCCGCCGCCCGAGCCGCACTCGCATCGTCGGTGATGGACACGCCGGTCAGCAGCTCCGCCTCGGTTTCATTCGGCGTGAGAATGGAAACCCGGTGCAAGAGCGCATCGGGCAGCGGTTGAGCGGGCGCGGGATTCAGGATCGCGCGCACGCCGTGCGCCGCCGCCCACTGAATGGCCGCATTCACACCGGCAAGCGGCGTTTCCAATTGGGCGAGCAGCACGTCGGCGCCGGCGATCATCGGCCGTGCGCGTCGGATATCGGCGGGCGAAAGACGCGCGTTGGCCCCGCTCGCGACGGCGATGCTGTTCTCTCCGCCGGCGGCGACGGAGATGAGCGCCACACCCGACGGCTCGCGCGCGTCGCGGCTCACGAGACTCACGTCGATCCCGTCGGCCTCGAAACCGCGGACGGCTTGATCGCCGAAGAGATCGCGCCCCACCTTGGCGACCAACGTCACGGCGCCGCCCGCCCGCGCCGCGGCCACCGCTTGGTTGGCGCCCTTGCCGCCTGCGGCCGTAAAAAACTTGCCGCCGAGGAGTGTCTCGCCCGGCCGCGGCAAGCGGTCGAGCCGGACGATCATGTCGGTGTTGGAACTGCCGATGACGACGATGCGCGGTTTGTTCATGCGGGAAACGGTTCAGTTAAAATGATACAACGTGGTTTCGCTCGTCAGCTCGCCGCGCGCACCGCGATGGGCTCGATCGTTCGAATCACACCCAGCCGGCCGATCAGGGCGCAGACCACGACAAACGCCACCAGATGCACGAACGCGCACACGGCGAAGACGGGCGTGAACGACACGTTCTGCACCGTCCAGCCGATCGCGAGTTGCGTGCCGATGCCCGCGACGCCACCGAGCGCCCCCGCGAAACCCGACACCGAACCGATGACGTGATTGGGCAAAACTTCCGCGGGCAACGTCATGTTGGCCCACGCGCCGTGACTGAACATCGCGATGCTGATCAGCGCCACCGCGAGCGCCGGGCTGGCGACCTGCGTTATCAACAGGCAACAGACCGGCATCAGGCAGGAAGCGATCAGCATGACGCCTTTACGGGCGCGGTTGAGCGTCCAGCCGTGCCGGATCAGAGCCGCGGGCACGGCACCGCCGGCGAGGTTGCCCACCGCGGCGGCGACGAAAGGGATCCAGCTATATAAACCGAGTTCCGCCAGATTGAAGCCGCGTTCCTGTTGGAGGAATTTCGGCGTCCAGAAAATGAAGAAATATGAAATCGGATCCGTCAGCACGCGGGCCAGAATGCAGCCCCACGCCTGACGCGTCGCCAGCAGTCTCCTGATCGACACGCGCGGTCGCACGGCGGGCGGCGGCGTGCCTTCCTCGATCAGTGCCAGCTCCTCGGCACTGAGCAACGGGTGATCGCGCGGCTGGCGGTAGAGGACCGTCCACAACACCAGCCAGACCAGCCCGAGCACGCCGCCGGCGATGAACGCCGACCGCCAGCCCCAGTGCAGCGCCACGAGCGCAACCATCGGCGCGGCGAGCGCGGCGCCCACCGCTGTGCCCGAGTTGAAAATACCGATCGCGAGCGCGCGTTCCCGCAACGGGAACCATTCCGTCACCGCCTTGACGCCCGCGGGAAAGTTACCCGACTCGGTGGCCCCGAGCAGGAAGCGGAAAACCGAAAACTGCGTCGCGGTGCGCGCGAAGAAATGCAGCATGTTCGCCACCGACCAACCAGAGACGAAGATCAGAAACGAGCGTCGCGTGCCGAGGAAGTCGACCAACCGCCCGCTCACGGCATACATAATTGTATAGCTGACGAGAAACGCCGACGTGATGTGCGAATATTGAATCGTGGTCAGCCCGAGTTCGTCCTGGATGGTTTGCGCCAGCACCGAAAGCGTTTGCCGGTCCAGGTAGTTGAGCCCGGAGGCGAGGCAAAGCAGGCCTGCAATATGCCAACGCAGCCCGCGGAGTTTGAATTTCATGGGGAGGGGCAAGCAGCGCAGGGTTCAGTCCCCGGTGACGTGGAGGAGAGTCAAGTGACAGCTCTCAGGATTCCATTCCGCCGTGACCTGTCCGGCCGGAGCGATGCCGATCAATCGCGCGGGATTCGTGGTCGCCAACGGCAGCACTTCCTCGAGCGCGAGGCCGCAGAAGCGCGCCGTGTTGGCGACGGCGGTATCCAACGCGAGCGAGGAGCCCGCGAGATGATTGGCGTGGGCGGCAGAGACGCGGCCGGTGACGTCGAGGACAACCTCCATGTCGCTGAGCTGATACCGCCCCGGCGGTGCGCACGCGGCGGCGACGGCATCCGTCACCAAAATCGAGCGCGCGAGACCCTTCGCGCGGATCATCGATTTGACGACCGAGGGCGGGAGGTGATGTCCGTCGACGATGAGGCTGGCGCTCAAACCGTCCTCCGCGAGCTGCTCCCAAATCACGTTGGGATGACGCGGAAGCTGGGCCGGGCAACCGTTGCCCAGATGCGTGGACAACGTCGCGCCCGCGCTCACCGCGTCGCGAATCTGCTCCCGCCCGGCGAGCGTGTGGCCGACGGCGACGCGAATTCCGCGCGCCGCCAGCGCTTCGATCAACGCGAGCGCGCCCGGCACTTCCGGCGCGAGCGTGACCAGGACGATGCGCCCGCCCGCCGCATCCTGCCGGCGGAGAAAATCATCGAGCGAGGGCGGAATCACATGGGCGAGCGGATGGGCGCCGCGGGCGCCGTCGATCGGCGAGAGGTAAGGACCCTCCATGTGCAGACCAGCGATCGCTGGATCGTTGCACGCGGCGAGGGCGCGAGCACACGCCGCGAAGCGCTCGAACGACGACGTGATCAACGTGGGCAGGCAACGCGTGACCCCGCGCGTGCGCATCGCTGCGAAGGCGGTCGCGAGCTGCTCGGGAGGGCGGCCCGGCGTGTTGAAATCGATTCCAGCGAAGCCGTTGACCTGCAGATCGACCAGACCGGGAAACGAAATTCTCACGGCGGAAATTCGTCTCCGGTGACGGGTCGGCGTTGCAGCAGCGAGGCCGACGCGGGTTCGAGGTAGAGCGTCGCCGCCGGATGCGTGCGCAAGATGGAAGCCGGCGCGAGCGGGCTCACCGGACCCTCGAGGCAACGCTGCACCGCGGGGGCTTTGCGCGCATCGGGCACGAAAACGACGATGGCGTTCGCCTTGAGCAATTGCCGCACGGAGATCGAGATCGCGCGTTCGGGCACGTCGGCGAGCGTTTTGAACCAGCCCTCACCCACCTGCTGCCGCCGGCATGCTTCATCCAGTTTCACCACGTGATACGGTTGCTCCGTCACAAAGTCGGCCGGCGGGTCGTTGAAGGCGAGGTGACCGTTTTCGCCGATGCCGGCAAACGCCACGTCGATCGGCGCGGCCGCGAGCAACGCCCCGACTTCTCGGCAAATCTTCTCCGGGTCCGTTTCCCCGTCGAGCAGGTGATAATGCTGGATGCCCGTTTTCCGAATGATCCGCTCGAGGAGATAGCGCCGGAAACTCGCCGGATGATCGAGGCTGAGGCCCACGTATTCATCGAGGTGAAACATCTCCACCTTGTCCCAGGCGATGCCGGTCTCGCGCAGCAGCGCATTGACGAATGCGAGTTGCGATTCGCCCGTGGCGGCGAGGATGCGGGCGTGGCCGCGCGCAGCGATCGCGTTGCGAATGAGCGTGGCCGCCTCACTGGCAGCGGCGACGCCCATCGTGGCTTTGTCTTCGAAAAAGCGGAGTTTCATGAAAGAGGAGGAGGCTGTCCGAAGGCCGAGCCGTCGGGCGATCGCGTGACATCGATCAACGAAGGCGGGCTAGGAGCGTCCGCCGCAAAACTGCCGCGAGCCGCCCCGCCAAAGCGAACCCAATCTCCCGCGTCTCAGAGATAAAGCATCGCGCCGCGCGTCAAAGGAGGCGGCTGACAATCACCAGTGAGCCTCACAGCCGCCGCGGGATTTCCATCGTGAGCAATTCCGAACCGATCGCGTGAGCCATTGTCCGCGCTGCTGTCAAAAATTCGCGCCCCACCAATTCACGTGCTTCTGAAATGCCTGCGAGCCTGCTGAGTGTCACCCGTGGCTCCCTTTGAGCGAGGTGGAATGCTGCCAACCGAACAACCAACAAAAGACGGCCAGTCCCCCTCTCGCAGACGTCCTTGTCATGTCTTCGAACTCACCGGTCTGCCCCGCAATGCGTCTGCTCCGAATTGGCGCGGCAACGCGATGATCGACCGCCGTCGGAATCGGTGCCGAGTCGGTGACTCCTGCGCAGGCGAACGCTTTGCCCTGCTTTCACAGATAAAACATTGCTTTGGCCAGAATCACGATCGCGAGCATGAGGACGGCGACGATGCGGTGCGTATAGCGGAAGCGGCACAAATCCATCGTGCCTTTGAATGAAGCGCGGATCGCGGCAACGAAGATTCCCAGCACCCCGAACGCCAGCACGACTTTGGTCGTCAGCAAAATCCCGAAACGCGTGTGGAAAAAGTCCGGCTGATTCGCGAACCGCACCCAAAACATCGCCCCGCCCGTCAGAAACAAGAGGCCGACGATCACCGGCATGAAGCCACGAACACGCCGCGGAATTTCTGTGGCCAGCAGCTGCGACAATTCCCGCGGGAGCCGTTTCTCCAACGGCTCGATGACCAACACTTCGAAGAACACCGCCCCGATGAACGTGATCGCGCACAGCAAATGAACAGTAAGGATGATGCCGTAGTAGGAGGCCATGGTGAAGGGCGGAACCGTCGCGCTCCGGAGCAAGAAACCACGGAGCGCGGGCGGCCCGGCCATCATCGCGCATCGTGCCGCTCCATGCCTTGACCCAAATCAACACGCCCGGACTTTCCCGCTCCACGCGCGCGCCCGGCCGACGCCGCCGCTTCGACCGACCACGGGCGAGGGACCGTCGGCCACGCTACGACGCCGGAGTGGGTGCCGGCGCCGGTGCGGCAGCGGGCGCCGTTACCGAAGCGGCGGGCGCCGCAGCTTCGCGCCGAAACCAATCCGCGGACCACGCTTCATCGGGCACGCCACTGCGCGTGATCATTGTCCCGTCGGTGCCGATGAAATACGCCCGCGGCAACTCGCCGCGCCACGCGTGGTCCACCGAGTAGCGCAACCGGTCCTCGGACTCTTCGTTAAATTGCCAGAGTTCGGCCGCGCCCGTCGCGGCGTGACGGAGCAACTGCGCCACCTTTGGTTTCAATTCCGGCGGGTCAGCGGCGATGAGCACCACTTTCACGCGCGGAAACTCCTGTTGCAGGCGAGCGAGTAGGCCGAGCTCGTGCGCGCAGGGCGCACAAGTCGTGGACCAAAACGCGACGACCACCGGCCGGCCTTTCGCCGCTTCGCGGATTTCCGTGAAGCTGTGAGAATTAAAAATCCGCAATTCGGGAGCGGCAGCCGCACCGAGAGAAAAGAGCGCGCTGGTCAAAACCAGCGTGGCCCAACGGCAAACCTTTCGCAGAGCGGCATTCATGGGAGGGCGACCAACGTCAGTGATTCGTTTTGCGTGTTCCACAGCACATAGAAGTGGCCGGCGAAGGTCAGCACGGCGGGATGACCCGATGCGCCGGATGTCGAGCCAAGTTCGGACTCGGTCCACGTGCGACCGCCGTCGTTGGAACTCATACTCCGAAGGCGCGTGTGTTGGCCGTCGAACGCCTTCCACGCCACCGCAACGCGTTTCCCGCTCGCGGCCACGGCGGCATGCTCAGCGGTTTCTCCGCCCACCCGCTGCTGGCCTTCAACCGCACCCGCTCGCAGCCGGCCATAGAAGACGCCCAGGCTCTGCGGCGCGCCGCTAAACCAGACCGCGTGCCAATCACCGGCCCCGTCTTCCGCGAGTCCCGGGCCATGGTGCGGGCAGGCATCGATATGCCAGTTGTCGAAGGTCGCCCGCGCCATCTCCGAGACGGTGCCATCCGCGTGCAGCGTGGCGACCGCGTGATCGCGAATATCGGGCGCAAACACGTGCCGCCACATCGCGCGCACATTGCCATCGGGCTCGGCGACGAGCGCGATCCGGCAGCATTCGCAACTGTGGTCCGCAACTTTGAAGTCTCCGCGAAACGTGGCGCCTTGATCGTCGGAAACGGCGAAGTAGATCGCGGCGCCGCGATAGGACTTCCCTTCCGCGGCCGCGCGCACGCCGTCGCGCTTGTCGATCCACGCCACGAACACCTGGCCTCGGGCGTTGACCGTCAACGCATCGAAGCGATGGGTGATTTCCTGACGGTCGTGATGCACGATGACGGGCGGCGTGAACGTCCGGCCGCCATCCAGCGAACGGGAGAATTTCACCTCGCCCGTGTAAGGCTTCGCGAGCGGCTTCGTCCACGTCACGTAAATCTCGCTCTTGGGCCCGAGCGCGATTTTCGGTCGCGCATCCCCGCCAGCGTCGGTCGTTTCGGGCAGCGGTGTGACCAGCACGGGATTTGACCACGAGCGGCCGAAGTCAGCGGATTGCCGCACGGCGATGTGCCCGCTAATCTTCGCGACCACCCAGAGCGCGCCGTGCGCATCAAACGCGGCGTCGGCGCCCAGCTCGGTCTGCGCCGGATTCATCGCACCGTGATGATGCATCGGCGCTTCGGCCCCGCGACTGACGGCCACGAGCCCGCAGGCGAGCAATGAGACAAGTAGAGTTCGCATAGTATTATTTTCTTATAGTAACCGCTGATTTCCGCTCGTGCGCACCGATTCCGAACCCGAAGACGTTTTCGCCCGGTGAGAGGTGGGGGCCGGTGAAAGACCAATGATTGTTATCGTTCATTGGTGAGCGCGTCGTCGCGTGAATGAGCGGTTCTTTGGACATTTGTGAGTTGCGACTTGTCCTTACCATTTCACTTCGACCCCGCCATAGGCCGCGCGTGGCAGTCCCGGGCTGAAAACAGGTGTGCTGGAGGAAACCGAAGCGCTGTCGGCGAAACGCTTGTTTGTGGCGTTCATGAGACGACCAAACAGCGTGACGCGCCGGTTGAACGCATACGTGGCGCGGAGGTTGAGCAAGTCGTGGCCGGGATATTTGCCATAGGCGGGCGAATTGCTCGCCTCCAGCCAATACGCCCCGACACGCACCCACTCGAGCTGCACCATCGCTCCGCCCGCCGGCCGCCAGGTGAGGCGGGTGTTGGCGAGCACGTGCGGGGCGGCTTCGATGTCGTGGCCGCTGTAATTCGCCGCACTCGTCGCCCAGTTAATATAGCGCTGATTGGAATACGACAGCGCCGTGTCGATCCTTAGTCCCGGCATCAGCGGCCCACCGAGCCCCGCCTCGACGCCGCGGTGATCGGTGCGGCCGGCGTTGACGTTGACCGTGACGTTGGTGGCGAGATCGCGCTGGCTGACGAGATCGTCGCGCTTCACGAGATCGTAGCCGACCAGGTTGTAGGACCACGCGCCCACTTCGCCACGCACGCCGAGCTCGAATTGTCGCGCCTTGATCGGTTGGAGCGCGAGCCCGAGCCGGGCTTTCTCCTGCGCGTTGGCGGCGCTGCTGTCGTTGCCGGCGCGATAGAGCTGACTCTCGGAGGGGACGCGAAAACCGAAATTATACGACGTATAAAGATGGAGATGCGGCGTGAGCGTATAAGTAGCGCCCAACTTCGGGCTCGCCCGTGAGAAACTCCGATCGTCCGCGGCGATCTGACCGTAATACTTGGTCGCGCCGAGGACGTTTGCCGCCACCGTTCCGGACGGCAGGTGGTTGCTCATTGCGAAATCGAGCAGGTCGTAACGCAAGCCGGCGGTGAGGCGAAGGCGGGCCGTCGGCGAAAACTCCGTATGCACATAAGGCGACAAACTCTGGAACGTCACCCGGTAGTCATAAATCCGCGTGCCGAAACGATAGTCGCTGTAAATTGCGGTCGCACCGCTGCCGGTTCGCGTGACGAGGAGGTTGTCCTCCTGCCGCGAGCCCGGACTATAGTCAAAATCGATGCCGGCGATCAATCGCGTGCGCCCGGGAATGAATTTTCGCCGCCACTTCGCCATGAGGCCGTAGGAGACGTTGTGCGTGCGCTCGATTCGGGGGTCGAAGCTGAGGTTGTAGCTGCCGTTCAACTCCATCGCGTCGTCGCGGAAATAGGGAATGAACGAGAGGAGATTGTCGCCGGCGTGATGCTCGTATTCCGTGGAAATCCGCACCGCGCTCACGTTGCGATACGCGATGGGCAGTCGGTTGAGCGTGGGGTTGTGCAAATAGTCGGCCAGCGGGAGCGGGGAATTCGCGCCGGTCTGTTGCGCAATGTGGGACACGGCGACCAAGGTCTTGAGCGTATCATCGCGCCCCACGGTTTGGTCGAAACGCAGATTCGCGCTCCGACGGTCGTAGGCTGTGCGGTCGCGCCAGCCATCGGTGTGCGTGGCGTTGAGGTCAGCCTGGAAGGCGCCGCGTTCGCCGAGCGCGCTGCCGCCGCTCGCCAGGCCGCGCCAGCTCCCGAACGAGCCGTATTCACCACTGAGATCGCCGTGTGCGTAAGACACGGGCGCGCGCGACAGGACGTTGATGATACCGCCAATCGCGTCGGAACCGTAAAGGGCGGTGCCCGGGCCGCGCACGACCTCGATGCCGCCGGCCATCGGCAGGTTCACCTCGTAGAGCGCGTTGTGGTTAAAGAAACCCGTCGCGCGAATCGGAATGCCGTCTTCGAGAAAGAGGTAAACCGGACTCGTGGTGAACGGCTGACGAATGGCGGTCGTGTGGCCTTCGCCGTTCGTCACGGCGATGGCCACGCCGGGAATCTGGCCGAGAATCTGGCCCGGGTGCAGCGGGGCGGTCTCGCGCACGCTATCGGCCGACACGGTGCCGATGGACGCTGGCGTTTCCGAAAGCAGAGCCCGTTCGCGGGTGCCCGTGACCGTGATCGGATCGAGCGTGGTAACATCGCCGGCAGGCGGCGTATTGGCGGGAGCAGTGGTCTGTGCGAAAGCGGAGACTGCGTTGAAGAGGGCAAGCGGGAGAATAATAAAGGTTTTCATAGCGCGGCGAGGGGTCACGCGCGAACACGCGTGAGAGAAGCGTCCAGTCCGCGACCGCGCGCGAATTCAGGACGAGCCGGGACCGGATCAGGCGCGTCAGGACGCTGCCGGCGGGCTTAACAGGAGGACACGAGACTCACGCCACCGCTCGCGGCGGTGGCAGGGGTGGCGGCATGCGTCCGCGGCCCACCAAGCCCGGCGGCGCAAGAACGACGCCGAGAGGCCGCCGCGTCGGCGCCATGGGCATGACGGTCGCCGACGGCAGTAGCGTATCGAGCAGCTTCGCCTTGCCGAGTTCGGTCGTGGGCGGCGTGTTTTTTTCCTGCTGCTCCTTACCTTTTTGCACGACCTTGCAGAGGCTGCACATCTCGCCGGAAAATGTTTCCTGCGTGGCTGCGGTCAGCGACATGGTCTGGGCATAGCCCGTAAACATGCGCCCCCATGCAATGACCTGCATCAAGTCCCACTGGCAGCCCGTGGCGAACAGCCACGCGGCCAGACAGCCATAGACTTGGAGGTGCCGACGCATCGGGCGAATCAACCGGCCGCGCCGCTGTTAGCAAGCGCAGGGGACGGTTCGGCCAGGCGCCGGAGCGCGAAATTAGCGGCGCAGGAGTGGTTCATAAACAAGCGAGTGAGGATCACGCTGAATGGTTCGTGCGTCTGCTCAGGAGCCGACGACCGCTTTCACCGCGGCGATCACCTCCGGCGTCTTCCAGCCGTTGCCGCGCCAGATCTGGCGCACAGTTCCGTCGGGACCGATCAAGACCGTGCACAAGGTGTGATCGAGCGTGAGGCCGTTCCGCTCGGTGAAAACGGCAAACGCCTTCGTCAGCGCCGCGATCTCCGCTGGTGTGCCGGTCGCAAACTGCCAGACCGCGAGATCCGCGCCGACGGCCTCCCCGTAAGACTTCAACACCGCGGGCCGGTCAAACGTAGGGTCGAGGGTGATGCTGAGCAGCCGGGCCTGCGCGTGCAGCCGGTCGTCAGTCAGGATCGCTTTCTGCAATTCGGCAAAACGAAACGCGAGCGCGGGGCAGTATTCCGGCACCGGGCAACGGGTGAAGATAAACGTTACAATTGTCGCGTGCCCGCGGAGCGCGGCGAGGGAAAGGGGCGCGCCATCTTGGTTGAGAAGAGAAAATTCCGGCATGGCGTCGCCCTCGCGAACGCGACGGCGGGGCGCCGCTTCGGTCGCAGCAGGAGCGGGCGCACTCGATCCGATCACGACAAAAGCGGTCGCGAACCAATCGTCGCCCGCCGTATGCAGCTCGAAGCGGACGCGGTCGTCCGCGACCAAACGGGCGGCTTCCGCGGGCCGGGCGACGCGAAACGCCATCGTCATCGCCGGCATCACGCCGGGGATATTGTCGTGGGCGATGCGAATGTAGCCGTCCGCGTCGATCGCCTGGCGCACCACACCAGTCACGGGGTGAACGCCGTCAGCAGCGGGGGCGCGCACCACGAGTAATCCGGCGAGCGCGAGGAGCATTGATATAAGCATGCGCGTTGTCATGAGCGGAAATATATCCGTGTGGGTGCAGCCTGGCCTTGATGGACATCAAGCAAAGCCCGCAAGGCGGCGGGATGATAAAAGCTTGGAGCTCTTGATACAAATCAAGGCCTGCGGCCACGAGATCCGATACGGTGGGGCTCTTCTATGAAAAACCACTCCTCCCTTTTTCTCAGCGGCGCCCTCCTGCTCGCGCTCGGACTGACCGGCTGCGGCCCGTCCGAACGCGCCGCCGACCCCGCTGAAACGGCAGCTGCGGCGACGTCCACTTCCGATGCCGCCCGGCCCTCGGCAGGTCGCGCGATCGCGATCACCGCGAACGATACGATGAAGTTCAACATGATCGAAATCCACGCCAAGCCCGGCGAGGCGCTCGCGGTGACGTTGATCAACGAGGGCACCGTGCCGAAGTTTTCGATGGGGCACGACTGGGTGCTCCTAGCGGCCGACACGGACCTCAACGCGTTTGCCTCCGAGGCGGCGACCGCCGCGGGGACCGACTACATTCCGGCGTCGTTCAAAGACAAGGTGCTGGCCGCGACGAAGCTGCTCGGGCCGAAAGAGTCCGACACCGTGCGGTTCTACGCGCCGAAGACGCCGGGCCGGTATCCGTATATCTGCGCCTTTCCCGGCCACATGCAGGTCGGGATGAAGGGTGAATTGATCGTTGAGTAACGTTTCCGAACCCCGCCAACCCATGAAACTAATCAGCTCCTTACTCGCGCCCGCGGTTGCCGCGGCCGCTCTCGTGGCCCTCCCCGGCTGTAATCCGCCGGGCAAGTCCGGCGCCGGCGATGCCGGGAAATCCGTTGCGGCCAACTCGGCCGCGGCCCGCACGTGGGTCGCCCCCGGCCAGAAGGATGAGTTTTATCTCTTCTATTCCGGCGGGCATTCCGGCCAGGTCTATGTGGCCGGACTCCCGTCCATGCGCCATCTGGCGACGATTCCCGTCTTCGGCCGCTACCCGGGCACCGGCTACGGTTACGACGAAGCGTCGAAGGCGATGCTCGGCGACTACACGTGGGGCGACGTGCACCATCCGGGCCTCTCGAAGAAGGACGGACTCTACGACGGCCGCTGGCTCTTCGTGAATGATAATGCGAACAACCGCATCGCCCGCATCGATCTCCGCGACTTCAAGACGAAACAGATTCTCGGCCCGATCCCGAACTCGATGGGCAACCACGGTTCGTCATTCGTGACCGACAATACCGAATACGTTTTGGTAGCGACGCGCTTCTCCGTGCCGCTGCCGAAGGGCCGCTATGCGGATCCGGCCAACTACGAAAAGGAATTTAACGGCATGGTGAGCGGCATCAAAGTCGATCCCACCTCGGGCACGATGAAAGTAGGCTGGCAGATCATCACGCCGCCCTTCGATTGGGATCTCGGCTCCACGGGCAAGGGCCCGAGCGAAGGCTGGGCTTTCTGGACGTCCTATAACACCGAGATGGCGCACGACAATCTCGAGGCCAACGCCTCGCAGAAGGACCGCGACTACGCCGCGATCGTGAACTGGAAAGCCGCCGAGGCCGCGGTGAACGCCGGCCAGACCACCATGCTCGATGGCGTGGCCGTGATCGATCCGGCGAAAACCCCCGGCGTGCTGTATTATCTGCCGGTGCCGAAGTCGCCCCACGGTATCGATGTCGACCCGACCGGCCGCTGGGTCGTAGCCGCGGGCAAACTGCAGCCCGTCGCCTCGGTCTTCGACTTCGAAAAGCTCCAGGCCGCGATCGCGAAAAAGGATTTCGAATCCG
This sequence comes from Horticoccus luteus, assembly GCF_019464535.1. Taxonomy (GTDB): domain Bacteria; phylum Verrucomicrobiota; class Verrucomicrobiia; order Opitutales; family Opitutaceae; genus Horticoccus; species Horticoccus luteus. The sequence goes on from NZ_CP080507.1 coordinate 4,032,790, forward strand.
AGTTTCGCGGCGTGCCGGTGATTCGCTACGATGCCGCACTCGAAGGCGAAGTGCCGGTCGGCCTCGGCCCGCTGCACACGCAATATGACGGCGCGGGCAACGCCTACACGTCGCTCTTCATCGAATCTGCCGTCGCCAAATGGAAGATGCCGCCCTGGTCCGCGGACGAGCGCGCCGATCTCAACAAGGTCGTGCTCGATAAGATCGCGGTGCATTACAACATCGGGCATCTCGTTGTCGGCGGCAGCGACACCAAGAAGCCCTACGGCAAGTATCTCGTGGCGATGAACAAGCTCTCGAAGGGCCGCCATCTTTCGGTGGGACCATCGCAGCCCGAAGACAGCGAACTCATCGACATCACCGGCAAGAAAATGGAGTTGATCTATGAAGCCTTCACCGAGCCGGAGCCGCATTTCGCGCAGATCCTGAAGGCCGATGCGATCAGCCCGATCGAAGTTTATCCGAAGGCGGAAAACGACGATCCCAACGCCGTCTGGGATGCGAAAGACACCGGTGCCACCCGCCGCGGGAATGTGGTCGAAGTGAAAATGATCGCGATCCGCAGTCATTTCACGCCCGACCGCATCGACGTGAATGAAGGCGACGAACTTGTGCTCCATGTCACCAACGTTGAACAGACGCCGGACATGATCCACGGCCTCGGCATCGTCGAACAGAACGTCAACCTCGTGATCGATCCCGGTGAGACGAAGACCGTCCGGATCAAGATGACGAAGACGGGCGTGTTTCCTTTCTATTGCACCAACTTCTGCTCCGCGCTCCACCAGGAGATGCAGGGCTATCTGGCGGTGAAACCCGCCGTGGCCGTCGCGACGCAATAAACTGCGCGCTTCCGCTCCCGTGTGCGGCGAAGGACCGCCTTCGCCGCACACCCTCTTTCCGCCATGAAAACCTTCTTCCTCCGCGAGTCCCTGTTTCTGCGCCGCTCACTCAGCCTGCGCTCGCGCTTGTTGCTGCTGCTCGCCGCGGTGACGGTTGTGGCGGCCGCCTTTCTGCCGCTCTGGCAGATCAGGCTCGTGGCGCCGCAATACGAAGAAGGCCTGTCGCTGCATATTTATACCCACAAACTCGTCGGCGGTAACCACGGGCAGGATCTGCACGAGATCAACATGCTGAATCACTATATTGGGATGAAGCCGCTCGTGGAGGAGGATTTCATCGAGATGCGGTGGATGCCCTTTGCCTTCGGCATCTTCGCGCTGCTCGCGCTCCGCGCGGCGGTCGTGGGCCGGATGCTGAGCCTGATCGACCTCGGAGCACTGTTCACCTATTTTACGTTTTTCTCCCTCGGGAGCTTTTACTATCGGCTTTATACTTACGGCCACGAGCTCAACCCGCACGCGCCGATGACAATCAAGCCGTTCACGCCGATCCTGCTGGGCAGCCAGCAAATCGCCAACTTTGTCCAGACCAGCCTGCCGCAAACCGGCGGCGTGCTGTTCACCCTTTTTCCCATCCTGATCGCGGGCGCGATTTGGTTTTCCCGTCACGAGGAGCCATGAGCCGCGCGCGCGCCGTTTCGATCTTCCGGCCCGCACTCCTGTGCGCGTTGCTGAGCATCGGAGCCGTTGCGCCCGCGCGCGCGGCGACGTCTGGCGATGCGTTGCGGGCCGAAATCGCGGCCGCGGCGCCCGGCGCGACCGTGCGGGTGAAGGCAGGGATTTACGACGGGCCGTTCGTCATCGAAAAATCCCTGCATTTGCTGGGCGAAAACGGCGCCGTGCTGCGGGGCGACGGCGTGGTCCATGTCATCGCCGTGCAGGCGCGCGACGTGGAAATCGGCGGATTTTCGATTCGGCGCTCGGGCCGGAATCTCTTCAACGATACCGCCGCGGTTTACATCACGGCGGACCGCGCGTTCATCCACGACAACCGGATTTCCGACATGCTGCATGGGATTTATGTGCGCAAGGCGCACGATTGCCGCATCCAGCACAATGTGATTCTCGGCGACGGCGCGCGCGATGAAGTCATCGCCGACCCGGTGACGGCGGGGCTCAGAGCCGCCGATGCCGCCGCCGGTGATTTGTGCAGCGTGCCTGATCCACTCGACCGGCGCGGGAACGGAATTCATCTGTGGAACTCCTCGGGACATCGCATCAGCGGCAACCGTATCCGCGGCACGCGCGATGGCATCTATTTCTCCTTCACGAACGACACGCTCACCCGCGACAACGACATCGCCCACGTGCGCTACGGGCTGCATTATATGTATTCGGACGGAAATGTGTTTGAGCGCAATGTCTTCTCCGACAATGCCGCCGGCGCCGCGCTGATGTATTCGAAGCGGCTCGTGCTGCGCGCGAACCGTTTCGTCGCCAACCGCAGCCATCGCGCCTACGGTTTGCTGCTCCAATCCATCGACGACACGCGAATCGAGAACAACACGATCGAGGGCAATACCGTCGGGCTCTTTCTGGAGAACGGGAACGGCGACACGATCCGCGCGAACCGCATCGTGGGAAATTATGTCGGCCTGCGCGTGGACGACAGCACCGCCGGCAGCCGGTTTTTTGAAAACAATTTCTCGGGCAACATTCATCCACTGGAGACGAGCGGCAACAATGGCGCGAACCTCTGGGCGGTCGCCGGGCGCGGGAATCACTGGGATAACGCCGAGTCGCTCGATCTGAATCGCGATGGCGTCGCCGATCTTCCGCATCACGAAGCCGACCTGTTCGGGCCATGGCGGCGCACGCTGCCGGCCATCGGTTTGCTTTCCGCCAGTCCGGGAGAACGCCTCCTGCGATTCATCCACAGCCGTCTGGCGCTGCCCGGCCTCCCGGGCGCGACGGACCCTCATCCGCTGGTTGCGGCTCCGATCACTCCATGATTTCCGTCCAAGAGCTAAAGAAGTCGTTTGGCGCGCGCCGCGTGCTCGATGGGCTCACGTTTCGCGCCGAAGCCGGGGTAATCACGCTGCTGATCGGCTGTAATGGCGCGGGCAAGACCACCGCGCTGCGCCTGCTCGCCGGCCTGGCGAATCCCGAAAGCGGCACGATCAACATCGATGGCCACGATCTCGCCACCGACCGCCGCCGCGCGCTCGCCGGGTTGTCGTTTCTTCCGCAGGCGCCGCGCTTTCATCCGCGGCTCACCACGCGGCAGGTCGCGCACTTTTATGCGCAGTTGCGCGGACGCGAAGCAGTCGCCGCCGAGCGCGAGTTGAGTGCCTGGGGACTCAGCGAATTCGCCCGCGTGCCCACGGGAAAACTCTCCGGCGGATTGCGTCAACGCCTCGCCCTCGCGGTGTTCGCACTCGCGGACGCGCCGGTGCTGCTGCTCGATGAGCCCGGGCTGAGTCTCGACCCCGCGTGGCGCGATCAACTGCAGGAATTTCTCGCGGCGCAGGCCCAAGCCGGGCGCACGATTCTGGTCGCCACTCATCTGCTCGGCGAGTGGGAAGGCCGCGCCGATCGCTGCCTGCTCCTCGCCGAAGGACGCTACGCGGCAACCGTGCCGCCCGACCAGTTGCGCGACGTGTTCCGGCGCAAGGACGCGCCAGCCAGCCAATGGGCCAACGCGGAGGCTGCAGTGCGATGAAATCCCCCGTCATCCCTTCTTTTGTCACGGTGGCGCGAGCCGCCGCCGGTCGCGAATTTTTGAGCCATCGCCTCAACCGGTTTCTTTATGCGCACGTGCTGCTCGTGTTGACTGCAGGTTTGCTGCCGTTGCTCACGCCGGGAGACGCTCTCGCGCGCGGAGCCGCGTGGTGGCTGCTGCATGCGGTGCTCTACGCGATTTCACTTTCCGCGCTGCTGCTTGGGCTCAGCTCGGCGCACGCCGAGACCGATGAGTTCACGTGGTTGCTGGGGCAACCCGCCGGCATCGGGCCATGGCTCGCGGGCAAAGCGGCGGCGCTCATCGTGCTCGTCGCCGGCTCCACGGCGTTGCTGGGTGTGCCGACCTGGTGCGCGGGCGGCGGCTCGCGGGAATTGTTTCTCGTGACGGCGGGCGCCGCAGGCGTGAGCGCGGTGTGCGCGATGGCCGGCCTGGTTGTAGGCTGCTGGATTCGCGATCACGTGCCGGGGCTGATCGCCGCCGTCGCCGTGTGGTTCGTGCTCCTGTTTGGCGCCGATTTTTTACTCCTCGCCGTGGCGGGCGGAGAACTGACCCAGGCACATCCCGACGTCTGGGTCGGCGTGTTGATGATGAATCCGCTCGATGCCTTTCGCGTCACCGTGCTGTTCACCGTCGAGCGCGCGGCGTTCAGCGGCATCGATGCCGGCCAGCTCACCGCTTGGTGGGTCACGCACGCGCTGGCGTGGCTCGTGACGATTCTCACCGCGTGGATCGCGGGCGCCGGCGCGTGCGCTTGGCTCGGCGCACGCCGCCGGTCTGATGGATAAACGCGCGACGAACCGCCGCGCGGGCCGCCGCGTTAGTTGGCCGCCTTTATCAGATCGTCGACGGAATCACTCTCGGCGACGACGTCGGCAAACAACCAGGACGACAAATACCGTTCGCTGCTGGACGGGATGATGACCACGATCTGTTTGCCTTCGTTCTCGGGACGGCGCGCGAGTTGGAGCGCGGCCCAGACGGCGGCGCCGGCGGAGATGCCGATCGGGATGCCGTCGAGCTGGTTGACCTGCTTGCTCACCGGTCCGGAATCCTTGTCGTTCACCCGGATGACCTCGTCGTAAATCTTCGTGTTTAAGACCTGCGGCACGAAGCCCGCGCCGAGGCCCTGCAATTTGTGCGGCCCGGGCTGGCCGCCCGACAACACCGCGGAGGTATCAGGCTCGACCGCCACGATGCGCACGGCCGGTTTCCGCGCCTTTAACACTTCGCCCACGCCGGTGATCGTGCCGCCCGTGCCGATGCCGGAGACCACAAAATCCACCTTCCCGTCGGTATCGCGCCAGATTTCCTCCGCCGTGGTTTTGCGGTGAATCGCGGGATTCGCAGGATTGGCGAATTGTTGAAGGATGACGCTGTTGGGAATTTTCGCCGCGAGTTCCTCGGCCTTGGCCATCGAGCCCTTGATGCCTTTGGCCGCTTCCGTGAGCACGAGTCGTGCGCCGAGAACCTTGAGCATTTTGCGGCGCTCGACCGACATCGACTCCGGCATTGTCAGGATGAGTTTCAGCCCTTTCGCCGCCGCCACGAAGGCGAGAGCGATGCCGGTGTTGCCGCTGGTCGGCTCGATGAGCACGGTGTCCGCGTTGATTTTTCCGCTGCTCAAAGCCTCCTCGATCATGGCGACGCCGATGCGATCTTTGACGCTCGAAAGCGGATTGAAGAACTCGAGCTTTAACAGGATCTCGGCTTTGGCGCCATGGGCGGCGGCCGTGCGATTGAGGCGCACGAGCGGAGTGTTGCCGATCGTTTCGGTGATATTGTTATAGATCTTGGACATAAAAAAAGGCGGCGCGGGGCTGCTCAGTTTTCCACCTGCGCCTGCACGTCGTGAATGGAGCGGAGCAATTCGTGCAAGGTGGGCCCAAACTGCCGCAACTCGGCGAGATGGATGGCGGACAAGCGTTCAATGACCTTCTCGCCTTCACGGGTAAGATGCAGTTCCACTTGGCGCCGGTCATGCGAGGAGGGTTCGCGCCGCAAAAGGCGCCGTCGCACCAGCCGGTCGACCAGCCCCACAGCGCTGTGATGCCGAAGCTGCAGACGCTCCGCCAGTTCCGCAATGGAAGCGAAGTCGCGACCCGGCACGCCCTTGATCGCCAGCAACGCTTGATGCTGCTGCGCGGTGAGCCCGGCTTTGCGCGCGGCATCGCGGCTGAAGTTCATGAACTGTCGCAACGTGTGACGAATCGCGGCCAGCGATTCGTAGTGGGTCTTGGTGAGGCGGAGCGACGACACGGCAAGGATTAGAATTGCATTGTATCGCACTACGATGCAATCTTGAAACCTCTATTTTATGGATCAGCCTGCCTCCGCGACCGCACCCATCCACTCCTCCGGCCACGTCAGCCGCGGCCTCCTCTCGGACTTCACCACCGACCGACGCGTGTTGTTATTGAGCGCCCTCGCGGTGCCGATCGGCTGCATCGCCGCGCTCGTCGCGAAAGCGCTGATTTGGTTGATCGCGGTGATCACGAACGCCGCGTTTTTCCTGAAATTCTCCACTGCGACGAGCACGCTGGCGGGCCACCACTTCGGCTGGTGGGGCGTGGTAGTCCCGGTTATCGGCGGACTCATCGTCGGTCTGATCGCGCGCTACGGCACCGACAAGATCCGCGGGCACGGCATCCCCGAGGCGTTGGAAGCGATTCTGCTGGGGCGCAGCTTGATGAATCCGAAGGTCGCGGTGCTGAAACCGATCTCGTCGGCCATCTGCATCGGCACCGGCGGACCGTTTGGCGCGGAGGGCCCGATCATTGTCACGGGCGGCGCGTTCGGCTCGCTCTTCGCGCAACTTTTTCACCTGACCTCCGCGGAACGCAAAACCCTGCTCGTCGCGGGCGCCGCGGCCGGCATGGCGGCGATTTTTGCCACGCCGATCGCGGCCGTGTTGCTGGCGGTCGAGCTCCTGTTGTTTGAGTGGAAACCACGCAGCTTCATTCCGGTGACCGTCGCCGCCATCGTGGCCTCCGCGATGCGCGTGCCGCTCCTCGGCGACCCGCCGATCTTCGCCGTGACGCCGCATGCGCTCCTCGATCCCAAGATGCTGGCGATCGCGGTGCTGATCGGCGTTTGCATCGGCTTTGCCTCGGGTCTGCTGACGATGCTCGTGTATGCGTGCGAAGACGGTTTCGCGAAACTCTCGATCCACTGGATGTGGTGGCCGGCCATCGGCGGAATTTTCGTCGGCCTCGGCGGGTTGATTGATTCGCGGGTGCTGGGCGTGGGCTACGGCACCATTCACAGTTTGATGCGGGGCGAGGTGATCGGCGCGGCGCTTGTGGGGCTCATTCTCGCGAAGGGCATCGTGTGGGCCATCGCGTTGGGCTCGGGCACGTCCGGCGGCATTCTGGCGCCTTTGCTCATGATCGGCGGAGCGATCGGCGCATTCCTGGGCAGCATCGTAGGCGCGGGCGACATCGGCTTGTGGGCGATGATCGGCATGGCGGCGATGATGGGCGGCACGATGGGCGCGCCCTTGACCGGCACGATCTTCGTCCTGGAACTGACTTACGATCTTACCACCCTGCCCGCCTTGCTCGTCGCGACCGTGGCGTCGTTGTGCGTCACAGTCCTTTTGCTGCGTCGCTCGGTGCTGACGGAAAAACTCGCGCGCCGCGGTCAGCACATCACGCGCGAATACACGGTGGATGTTTTCACGCTCATGCGGGTCGGCGAAGTGATGGATCGGAAACCGCCGGTGGTGAACGCCGACACGACCGTCGCGCAACTCTCCCAACTGATCGCCCAACCAAGCTCTCCCATCGGCCACCGGCAGGCGACGCTGATCGAACACGATGGCGCGCTGGCGGGCATCGTGACGCGCGGCGATTTGCTGCGCGCGCAACAGGCCGACAAGTCGGGCGCGATGACGGTGTTGCGCGCCGGCACGTCGGATCCGGTGACCGTTTTCGCCGATCAAACGCTCGACGACGCCATGGAAAAGATGCTGCAGCGCGGCGTGGGCCGCCTGCCGGTCGTGGACCGAGATAATCCCGGCAAAATCGTCGGCTATCTCGGGCGCGCCGAAATTCTCGCCTCGCGCATGCGCCAGCACGAAGAAGAGCAGCGCCGTGAACGCGGCCTCTCGTTTTCGCGGCATTCGCGGTAAGCACGCCGGCCGGCGGTGAGCACGCGCTCCCGCCCCGCTTCAGCTGCGCGTGCGGCGCATGGGTTGACGCGCGCTGGACGCGGCGGACGGCGTTTGCTCGCACGGCAGCGGCGTCGGCGGACGCGCGCTAATTTGTCGGCGGGATTTTTCGGACCTTGATGCAAGTCATGGTTTGCGCAGGCCGTCCGGGAGTAGCCTTCGAGGCGAACCTCGCCCCGCAACCATGACCACGGCCACCGCATTTCCACGTTCATCCAATCGCATCTTTAACACGCTCAACGTCCCCTCGGCGCATCTGGTGGCCAAACGCGATGGCTCCACGGTGGCGTGGGATACGGGCAAGGTCGCGCGGGCGATTGCGCTGGCGTTTTACGACGTGGCCCACGGTGGCGCGACCAATCCTCATCGCGACGAAGTCGGCGCGCGCTACGGTCTGGATGTGGCGACGTTTGGCCGGGCGCACACGATCGCCGGCCGCGTCGAACACATGGCCGAGCTGTTTTATCGCGCCGGCCGCCGGCCGAGCATCGAGCAAATCCAGGATCTGGTGGAGAAGGCCATCGCCGCGGAAGGCGAATGGGAGGTCGCGCGCAGCTACATCGTTTACCGCGAACGCCAGCGTCAGCACCGGCTCAAGGCGCACGGCGAAAACGGCCTGAGCGACTATATCGCGATGGCCAAATACGCGCGCTATCGGCCCGACCTCGGCCGGCGAGAGATTTTTCCCGAGGCCGTCGCGCGCGTGGCGGAGATGCACCGGAATTTTTTCGCCGGCCGCATCGACGAACCCGTCATCGCACGAATGGAAAATCTGCCCGCCGAAGACGCGGCCCGGCTCGCCGAATGGCTGACCAACGGTTCGCTGGGCGCGGCCATCGGCCACGCGTTTGCGGCCGTGGCGGAAAAGCGCGTGCTGCCGTCCATGCGCTCGCTGCAATTCGGCGGCGCCGCGGTGCTCGATAACCACGCGCGGCTGTTCAACTGCTCGTTCAGCCTGGTGGATCGCGTGGAGTTTTTCCGCGAGTATTTCTTTTTGCTGCTCGCCGGCACGGGCTGCGGCTTTTCGGTGCAGCGCCATCACGTGGATCTGCTGCCCGCCCTGCCGGTGCGCGGCGAAGAAATGGAGCTCACCGTCCGGCACCACGACGTGGGCGACACCATCGAGGGCTGGGCCGACGCGTTGCACGAGCTCTTCCGCAGTCATCTCGACGGCTACAAAGCGGAATTCAACTACGCGCAAATCCGGCCGCGCGGCGCACCGCTCGTCACGGCGGGCGGCAAGGCGCCCGGACACCTGCCGTTGAAGAACGCCCTCAACCGCGTCGATGCGATCCTGACGGCCGCCGCGGGGCGCAAGCTGCGCCCGATCGAGGTTTACGACATCTGCATGTTTGTCGCGCGAGCGGTGCTCAGCGGCGGCATCCGGCGTTCGGCGACAATCTGCCTCTTCTCGCCCGACGATGAGGAAATGATGACGGCGAAGACGGGAAACTGGTTCGAACACAATCCGCAGCGGTCGGCCTCGAACAACTCCGCGGTGGTGCCGCGCAAGAGCGAGGACGCGACGCAGTTTCGCCGGTTGTTCAACGCGCAAAAGGAATTCGGCGAGCCGGGCTTCTATTTCTCCGACCATCCCGATCACGGCTGCAACCCGTGCTGCGAAATCGGTCTGCACCCGGTGATCGAAGGACCACTCGGCGAGACGGACGCCGCGGATATGCGCCGGCTCGGCTACACGGGGCCGGTGGACGGTTCGGTGCGGCTCAGCGGCTGGCAGATGTGCAATCTCAGCACGATCAACGGCGCGGCGCTGCGGTCGGCGGATGACTTTTATGTCGCGTGCATTCACGCCGCCGTGATCGGCACGCTGCAGGCGGCTTACACCGACATGCCCTACCTCGGGCCGGTCACGCGCTGGCTCAACGAACACGACGCGCTCCTCGGCGTGTCGATCTGCGGGTTCATGGATAATCCCGAAATCCTGTTTGATCCGGCGGTGTTGGAGCGCGGCGCATCGCTCTGCCGCGCGGCTAATGCCGCCGTCGCCGCCACGCTCGGAATCAAACCTGCGGCGCGGGTGACCTGCGTGAAACCCGAAGGCACTGCGTCGCTCCTGCTGGGCGCTGCGTCGGGCATCCATCCGCACCATGCGCGGCACTATTTCCGCCGCGTGCAGGCCAATCGCCACGACTCGATCTTCCGGCACTTCAAGGCCGCCAACCCCCATCTCACCGAGCGGTCGGTCTACCGGCCCGACACGGATGACGTGCTGACGTTCGCGGTCGAAGCGCCCGAGCACGCGATCCTGCGCGAGGAGGTCGACGCGGTCGGTTTCCTGCGGTTCGTGGAGCTCGTGCAACGCCACTGGGTGCGCGCCGGCGGCGCCCCGGTCACGCGTTCGCCCGGTCTGCATCACAACGTTTCCAACACCTGCACCGTGAAGCCGGATGAGTGGGAAGACGTGGCGGACTTCATCTGGGAGCACCGCGAGAGTTTCACCGGCGTGGCGCTTCTCGCCGAAGACGGCGACAAACGCTACGCCCAGGCGCCGCGCGAAGCGGTGGCGACAGAGGAGGACATTTTGAAATGGAACCGGTTGAGTTATCGGCCGGTGGATTATACGACGCTGCGCGAGCACACCGACGAAACCGCGCTCAAGGAAACCGCCGCGTGCGCGGGCGGCGCTTGTGAACTCACGTGAGGCGCGCGGCGCGTCGTGGCCGCCCGGCGGCGCTCAACGTCGGCCGGGCGCCGGCGGAGATCATGCGCCTGCCCCGCGGCGACTGGCTGCGCAGCGCTTTGACGAAACGCCGGTGAGTGGTCGGCGTGCGCCGGGTGGCGCGGATCACGCGCGGGCGTTCGCGGGCCAGGGATCGCCGATCCGGTGCAACCACTCCTGCGTCGCGCGATCAAGCTCCGCCGCGAGCGCCGGTTCCTTTTCGGCGAGGTTGTGGAGTTGGTAACGGTCGTTCTCGTTGTCGAACAACCGCACGCGCGCTTCACCGTTTGCTCCCAGGCCGGTGACATAGGTGTGCCGATGCGTGCGCACGCCGCGATGTCCGCCGTCGGTCGAATCGAGATAAAAGGCGGAGTCCGGCCGCTTCGGGCCGGGGCGGCCGAGCAGCAGATCGGCGTAATCCGTGCCTTGGACCTGGCGGGGAATCTGTGTGCGTTGGCCCATCAGCCCGAGGAGCGTGGGCATCAGATCGGGCGTGCCGAACAAGAGATCGTCGGTGCGGCCGGCGGCGAGGCGGCCGGGCCAGCGGATGATCAACGGAATGCTGAACGCCTCCTCGTAGGGGTAGGGTTTACTCATCAAGCCCTGGCTGCCCATCATGTCGCCGTGGTCGCTGGTGAAGACGACGATGGTGTCGTCGGCGAGATTGAGGCGGTCGAGCGTGGCGAGCACGCGGCCGAATTGTTCGTCTACGCCGGTGACGGCGGCGAAGTAGTCGAGCACGGCGTCGCGGGCGTTGGCGCCGATGCCTTCGAGGCGCACGTTTTTCCGCTGGAGCAAGTCGCGCCACGAGTGGCCTTGGTAACGTTCGCGCAGACGGGCCGGCACTTTGGCGTAGGGAGGATGCGGCGGATTGAGCGACATCCAAAGGGCGAAGGGCTTGGCGGGATCGCGCATCGCACCGCCGGCGTTTTCGAGATAGCGAATGCCGAGGTCGGTCTCGTGCTCGGGCGACCATTCGTTCACGTAGTGATAGCCGTCGCGCGGGGCGTTGTTGTCCCAATAACGCGGGCGAAGGTGATCATCGTAGGCGTTGTAGCCATACCAGTAGTCGATGTGATGACGATCCGCCTTGGGCGTGAACTCATCCCATTTCACGTCGTCCTCGCGGATGTCCTGCGGGATATACGGCGCGTGCGGGTGCGTGAGGTGCCATTTGCCGATGTAGCCGATGTGGTAGCCGGCGCGATGCAGCACATCCGTCACGCAGTCTTCGTCCCGATGGAGATAGACGGTGGGGCGGGTGGAGTTGCAGTTGTTGGTGATGCCTGTGGCGCATGGAAACCGGCCGGTCATCATCATGCCGCGCCACGGCGAGCAGACGGGAAACGTCGAGGTGGCGCGCGGCAGATAGAGGCCTTCGCGCGAGAAGCGATCGATGTGGGGCGTCAGCGCGGGATCTTCGCCGACGAACCCCATCGCCTGCCGGCGCATCTGATCGGGGAAGAAGAAAAGGAGGTTAGGCGCGCGGGCGGTGGAGGCGGCCGGAGTGGCGGAGGTCGACGGTGCCGACCGAACCCGCGGGAGAAGTGTGCTGGCGGCGAGGAGCGAGGTGCCGGCGAGCCATTCGCGGCGGCTGAGTCTGGTTTTCATGAGATCGAGGGGACGACGGTTGCGAGTTTCAAAGCGGCGGCGTGTAATGCGCCGGGCCGCCCAATTTGAGCCAATGGCGGTTGGCCATGCGGGTGCCGACAAGTGAGAGGGAAGAAAGCACGATCAGCACGATGAAGACAAAACGATAGGGTCCGAGAATCACCGCGCCGACCCAGGGCACGTGCAAGGTATGACTGAATCCATGCAAGGCGTCGAACAGCCAGCCCGTCGCCGGACCAATGACAGCGGCGATGACGAGTGACTGGATCATCGCATTGGCGGAACTGAGCTGGCCCATGCGCAGCGGATGAAAGATGCGTTGCGCGAGCATGCTCTGACTGAGCATCAACATCGGAAAAAACGAACCCGTGCAGAGCGTGGAAATCAGAAATGAGGTGGGACCGGTGACGAAAAAGAACGAACCCGCGAGCGCGGCGATATAGCCGATGAGGCAGAGCGACATGGTGCGCAGCGGCCCCCATCGATCGAGCGCCCAGCCGAGAGGAAACGCCAGCGGGATCCAGACAAACGACGCCCAGGAACTGAGCTTGCCCACCTGGTCGAGCGGCATGGCCAGCTCCTGCTCGGGAAAAAAGACGAGAAACGCCTGCACCACGAGCGCGGCGTAAATCATCATGCGCGCGAGATACGTCCACCAATAGACCGGCGCGCTGTAGGATTCGGTGACAAAGATTTTCGCGGCGCGCACGAAGCCGCCTGATCCGCCCGCGGCCTTTTCGCGGGGAGTCTCCGCCGGCGGATACTCGCCCTCGCGCACGAAGCAGCACATGAGCAGGAAGCCGACGCCCGACGCGATGGCCGTGCCGACGAAAATCTCCTTCGTGTGCGTATTCGCCATGCCGAGCAGCCAGTAGTTGAGGACGAACGTCGCCAGCGAACCGAAGATCCGAAACAGCGAAAGGAAGCGCCCGAGAAATTGCTCCGGCACGACGTCGCGAAACAAATAGAAATAGATCGACGCCACGACCATGTGGAACCCCTGGAAAAGCACCGCGAGAACGCCGTAGGTGAGGACGACGGGCGACGTGAGCGGCAGGGAAACCCACAGCGAACGCACGGCCGGCCAGCGCAGCAGCCAGGCGGTGATCTCGGGCGCATACGGCGTGAGGCCGAGGAACAGAGCAATGAACGGCGACGCCCAGAAGAGATACGGAATCCGCCGGCCCCAGCGGCTCCGTTTGCGATCGGAACGATAACTGACGACCGGGGTGATGATCAGGTTGAAGAGAGCGGCGATCGAAGCGACGATGATCGCGATTTCCTTGTCCGAAGCGCCGTGGCCCTTGAGCACGACCGGCAGAATCCGCGGCTCGAGTTGATCCATCAGCATGAACACGACGTCGCCCAGCAGCAGCCAGAAGAAGAGCATGCCCAGCCCCAGCTTGGTGTAGGTGAGCGTGCCCACACGGTAAACCGGCCGGTCCGCCGGAGCGGCGAGAGGGGCGGTCGGGGTGAGCGGAAGCATGGCGGGTCAGGCGCGGACCGCGGATCACGCCGCGCCGGCAACCAGCGGAAAATCGTCGTGGGTGCGCTGCGCCCACGCCGCCAACAGCGCGCGGTGGCGGCGGATTTCGCCGGCGAGCGCGGGCTCGTGAACGAGGTTGCGCGATTCGCGCGGATCGAGACCGAGATCAAAGAACTGCTCGCGATGCGCGCCTTCGGAATAGGCGATGTATTTGTAACGGTCCGTGCGCGCCATGCGGCCCATGATGCCGGACGACTCATCGTTTTTCTGCAGGTGAAATTCCGTCTCCGCGATGAGGTGATCGCGCCACGGCGTGTTGAGCGTGCGCGCGCTTTCAACGAGCGGACGCAGGCTGCGGCCCGGACAAACCTCGGGCTGCGCGGCGCCGGTGTAGTCACAGAGCGTCGGCAGGAAATCCAGGCCCAGCGAGACGAGGTGCTCGTTGTCCGCCCGGCCGCGACCGGAGATTCCCGGGCCGGCCATGATCAAGGGCACGCGGACCGATTCTTCGTAGAGCACGCTCTTTTGATTCCAAAGATGCGAGGCGCCGCCATCGCCGTGATCGCTCGAAAAAATCACCACCGTATCGCGTTCGCGCCCGGCGGCGGCGAGTGACTCGAGCAGGCGGCCGACGAGCGCGTCCGACTTTTCGACGAGGCGATGGTAGGCCCAGATATAGCGCCGCCATTGGTCGTCGCCCCAGCCGGCCGTGGGATAGACGCGCGGCGTGAGTTGCTTGATGCGCGCGAGCGCCGCGGGTTCGTCGGGCAACAACGCGTGATTCGGTGGCAACGGCGGACAGAGCGCGGGGGACGGCGCGGGCGGCAGATCGCCGTTGGGCAGCGGCTGGTCGCGGGCGTATTCGCAGGCGTCATGCGGATTGATGAGCGCGGCGACGAGAAAGAGCGGATTCTTCCGGCGCTGGCGCAGGATCGCGTCGCACGGCTGCAGCACCAGATCGTCACGGCCTTCGTTGGTGATGCCGCGCATGTCCGCGAACCCATGCAACGCGACATCGTCCGGCTGGATCGGCACATGCCATTTGCCGACGTAGGCGGTGTCGTAACCGGCGGAGGCGGCGAGGCGGCCGATGGTGGGCGTGCCGGCCGGCAGGAGCGGCTCACGGTTGTTGACGCGGATACCAAAGCGACGTGGCGCCTGGCCGGTCATCAGGCAGGTGCGCGACGGCAGACAAAGCGGTTGAAAGGCATACGCGCGCTCGAATCTCACGCCGCGCGCCGCGAGGCTGTCCATCGCCGGCGTGCGCAGCCCGAGGGCGCCCGCGCAACTGAGCGCATCAGCTTGTTGCTGGTCGGTGAAGATGAAGAAAACGTTGGGTCGGTCGCGCCGTGCTTCAGGGGAAACGAGCGCGGGCCCGCCACGCAAACGCGGACCGAGGGCGGCCGCGCCGGCGGCGAAAGCGGAGGTCTGGAGAAAGTGGCGGCGGTTCATCGGGATGACGGGGGTTCAGGGTTGGACGGCCAGAGCGACTTCGACGGGCTGGCCGTCGCGGCAGGTGAGTTCCAGCGTCGTTTGTCCCGCTTCCACGGCCACGACCGCGACGCGGGCGTCGGGCTGAGCAAGTCGATAGTCTCCGACCACGGTCACGCGCACACGGGATGGCGCGCTGGCGGCGCGAAACCATTTGCGCGAGTAAATGCTGACTTCGCGTTGGCGGCCCGCGGCATCATACTGATCGGCCTCCGTGCCGGCGTAGAGATGAAGATCGGGGTCGCACACGCTGAGCGTGGCCGTCGCTTGATCGATGTGCAGCATGACGATGGCCGGCGTATCCACCGCGGCGATGGGGAGGCCGGTGTGGTTGATCGGTTCAAAGCAGGCCGCGGCGAGAATGCCGGTCGCGCGGTCGCGCACGATGTGCGCATCGTGGTCGCGGCGCAAAATGGTGAACGGAGCCGTGTCGGGCTGGCGAAGCGCGGCGGTGAAGGCCGAGCGGCGTTGCTCGGAGGGTTGCACGAGGATAGCGTAGGCGTAGCCGGCGCTTTTCGGCGCACTGCCGTGGTCAAGCCACGCGAGGGCGAAGTCGCCGGTCGTGTCGCGCTTGTCGTTTTGGCTGCGTGAGGATTGCGGGCCGGTGGTGACACGCAGGGTCGAACCGGGGAACACGTAGTAAACATTGCCAATCGTGTCCGCGACGGAGACAGCGGCGGGGTCGCGGCGGTCGGGTGAAAGAGCGGCGGCGCCGGAGGGGACATGTTGTTGAAACAACGTCGTGCGGGTTTCGTGCGCGGTGTCGGCATCGGTGATATCGGAGCCGAGCAGCACCACGCGATCGTCGAAGAAGAAGACGGATTTGCGCGCGCGGAACGAGCCGTCGTATTTGGCGTGTTCGTGCAGCTTCATCGCGAAGACACCGTTGCGGCCGCCGAGATTGCTGCCGCCGGCAAACGCCTCGTCGCTGATGAGCATCTCCTCGAAACCGCTGTAGATATCGACGTTGTTCACGCGGTCGCGGAGCAGGTCGATCGGGAGGTGAATCGCGGTCGTGCCCGGCCAGCAATTCCAGTCCCAGCCGGCCTCGGCAAAGCCGCTGTCGAAGAGGTTGATGGGATCGCCGGCGGCGAGGATTTCCACGTGGCCGTAGGCGTTGTAGCGACCGAAGGTGTTCGCGCCGGGATAGACTTCGGAGCCCCAGAGGTAGCGACTGAAGCCGCGGGCGGTGACGAGCCAGTTGGCGCGACGATGGGCGACCGTGGTGGCATAGCTCAGCGTGAGGTTGCCGGTGGGCGGCGCCTCGGGCGCGATCGGCGCGCGGAGGGCTGGCGTGAAATCGTCCTCCGGGGCATCGGCGCTCGGCACGGCGCGGCGATAGAGTGCCACGGCGGCGGAGAGTTTCGGTTTGCCGTGCGCGGATTTGGCGTCGGCGTCGGCCAGACGGCGCCAGACTTCGGCGACCTCGCGATCGAGTGATGCACGGCCGTCGGGCGTGCCCGAGAGGGCGAGAAAAAGATACGGCTCGGGACTGAGGCTGAACTCCGCATTCGGGTGGCGCCCGGAGAGACTGAGCGGCCATTGGAGAACGTTGCACTGGAAACGCAGATTGAGCATCGCGCGCCGCAGGCTCGCATGGCCGGCCTCCGGCACGCGCAGCGGCGTGTTGGCGAGCAGCCAGAGCGCCTCGGTCGCGCCGCGAATCCCGCCTTCCGCATAAGCCGGATAGTGGTTGCCGTGGTGGAGGATGCTGCCGTCGGCCTTGATGCCGCCGTTGAGACCCTGACTCGGCTCCAACGCGCGACCGAGCCAGTGCGAGGTGGCGGTGAGCGCGCGGACGCGACGAGTGTCGTCGGGCATCAGGAGTTGCGCGGCGATCTGACCGAGGAGCGTCGTGTTGAGCGTGTCGATACTGATACCGTTGACCTCGTCCAGGGGAACGTAGGCTTTGCCCACGCCGCTGAACCACGCCATCATGCGTTGGACTTCCTCCAGCCGTCCGCTGTCGCGCAGCGCGTCGCGCATCAGGAAAAATGCCGCATAGAAGTGGCGGGTGCTGTAGCCGAGATGATGAAGGGTCCCCATGCCGCTGCCGTCGGCCCAGCCTTGGTCGAGCAGGTGATCGGTCAGGTCGAAAAACATGCGACGCAACTCCGCGGACTGCGTTTCGTCCGTTGTGCCGCGACTGGCCTGTGCCACGCCGAAAAGCAGTGTGGCGTAGCTTTGCAGCCCGTCCTTCGCGCCGGCCTCGGCCAATTCGACGGAGCCCGCCGGATAGGCGACTTTCTCGTGCGGATACGCGATGGGCCGCCCGCGGATGCCGGCGGGCGTGCGGC
This sequence comes from Horticoccus luteus, assembly GCF_019464535.1. GTDB lineage: Bacteria > Verrucomicrobiota > Verrucomicrobiia > Opitutales > Opitutaceae > Horticoccus > Horticoccus luteus. The sequence goes on from NZ_CP080507.1 coordinate 4,050,108, forward strand.
GGATTTTCCACGTCGCAAAACGTTTTTGGAGGTTCGCCAGCAAGGCCGGGGTGGTCGGCGGGACGGCACCGAGGAGCTCCGTGTAGCGTTGGGTGACAGTGGCCACGGCGGCGCTCGCCGCGGGCGTCACCGCCCCGTCGGGCAACGGCGCGCGATCAAAGCGCCAGAGACCAAGCCAGTGGTCGTTGGCGTCGGTCGGCAGGCAGGTGCCAACGAACGGAACCTGCCGGTCGCGCGTGGCATGACGGGCGTCGATCGGCTGGGAAAACACGAGGGAGTCGATGAACACGGTGCCGCTTCCACCGCTTTCCGGTGCGACGATGCGCAACGTATCCATGTCCGTCCGCGGCTTCCCCTGCATGTCGCGCTCGTAGGCCACCCAGCAGGTGCGCCAGCCGGTGAAGTCCAGGCCGAAGTCGAACCAGCAGTCGCGCTCGCCGCCGCGACCGAAGGCGAACCGCAATTTCCCGTCCGGGCGCCGCACGGGGTTGTAGATCCAGACGACGAAGGTGCTCAGCGCGTTGGAGGTCGCGTCGGGCGTCAGGGCCTTGAACGCAATCGGGTGATGAAACGTCAGGACGCCGCCCGGCTGCCAGTCCCAGCGCAGGCTTTGCGCGCCATATTTGGCATGCTCCGTCGATGGCGCCGCCGTCGAGTGCGCGTCGGCCGCGACCGCCGCGGGCAGCGCGGATTCTTCGAAGGAAAGCACGCCAGCGGAGGCGGGGGACGCGGCACGTAACAGGGCCGGCGTCAGCAGCAGGAGAACGCCAAGGGCCGCGTGGCGGGCATGCGTGGAAACGGGGCGGGGTCGCATGAAAGCAACAGGCTCCCATTCGTCCGCCGCCTCAATGACCAAGCGACTAACGCCGTTCAGTAGCCGCCGCTGGGATGGCGTATCGGCCAGACCGCGGAGCGCTTGACGGTGCCGAAGGAAGATCAACCGGCCCTGCGCCCGCGTCGAACTGCGAGCGAACGGTTGAATCGAATATGGCAAAACATGTCGTTTCTTGACATATTCGATTTACGCGGGCACACGTCGCTCATGTCTGATTCCCCAACCTCGAACTCTGCGCCCGCCCTGCTGATCCTTGCCGCGGGCATGGGCAGTCGCTACGGCGGACTGAAGCAGATCGATCCCGTCGGGCCGGGCGGTGAGGCGGTGCTGGACTATTCGGTTTACGACGCACTCGCGGCCGGATTTGGAAAACTCGTTTTCGTGATCCGCCGCGATTTCGAGTCGGCGTTTCGGGAAAAAGTGGGCCGGCGGTTCGAGGCGCGCGCTGACGTCCGCTACGTTTTTCAAGAGCGCGATGCCCTGCCCGGCGACCACGCGGTGGCGGCGGAACGGGAAAAACCGTGGGGGACCGGCCATGCGGTGTGGTGCGCGCGGGCGGAACTCACGGAACCGTTTGCGGTGATCAATGCCGATGATTTTTACGGCGCCGATTCGTTCCGCCAACTGGGCCGGTTTCTCGCCGCGACCAACCCGGCCGGCCAGCCCGCCCATTGCTGCATGATCGGCTTCAGGCTCGCGAAGACGTTGTCGGAGTTCGGCGCGGTTTCACGCGGCATTTGCACGGTCGATGCCGACCATCACCTCACGGCGGTGAACGAGGCCACGGGCATCGAGCGCGCGCACGTAGCGGGCCACGGTGGCGCCGGGACACCACTCTTCACGGGTGACGAAATCGTCTCGATGAATTGCTGGGGTTTCACACCGGGCGTCCTCGCCTCGGTGGAGCGGCAATTGAGCGCGTTTCTCGCGGCCCACGGGCGGGAGTTGAAATCGGAATTTTATCTGCCGTCCGCGGTGACCGGTTTAATCGACACCGGCGAAGCGGTGGTCACGGTGCTGCCGACGGCGGCCGCTTGGTTTGGCGTGACTTACCGGGAGGATCGCCCACGCGTCGTGGCGGCACTCCAAACCTTGATCGAAACCGGCGCTTATCCCGCAGCGTTGTGGGCTTGAAACCTTTTTCCCATGAGTGCCTCCCCTGCCCGCCCCGCGCCTGATCTCCCGGCTGTCGTCGCCGCCTTTTCCCTCCTGGGCCGGTTCGTCACCGGCGCGCCTTATGGCAGCGGCCACATCAACGACACCTTTGTCATCACGCTGGACCAAGCGGGCCAGCCGGTGCGCTACATCCTCCAACGCATCAACGAGCGCGTCTTTCAAAACGTGCCCGCGTTGATGGAAAACATCGCGCGCGTCACCAGCCACCTCGCGCGCTCCGCCTCCGGCGGCGGCCCGGTCGACTCGCGACACGCGTTGACTCTCGTGCCCGCGCGCGACGGCGCCGCCTGGCATCGCGACGCGGCGGGCGGTTGCTGGCGGTGCTACCTCTTCATCGAAAACGCGCGCACCTATGATCTCGTCGAAAACCCGCAGCAGGCGTGCGAGGCGGCCCGCGCGTTTGGCGAATTCCAGCGGGCGCTCGTCGACCTGCCCGGTGGACGATTGCACGAGACGATTCCGCATTTTCATCACACGCGCCGGCGCTTCGAGGCGTTGCGCCGCGCTGTCGCGGCCGATGCGCACGGGCGCGCCCGCGAGGTGGCGGCCGAGATCGATTTCGCGTTCGCCCGCGAAAGCCTGACGGACGTTCTGCTCGACTTGCAGGCCCGCGGCGAAATCCCGGAGCGCATCACGCACAACGACACGAAGTTCAACAACGTGATGCTCGACGATGCCTCCGCCCGCGGCGTGTGCGTGATCGATCTCGACACCGTCATGCCGGGCCTCGCGCTGTATGATTTTGGCGACATGGTGCGCTCGGCGACCAATGCCGCCGCCGAAGACGAGCGCGAGGTCGCCAAGGTGGCGATGCGCATGGATATTTTCGAAGGCCTGCTCACCGGCTACGCCGCTTCGGCGGGCGCGTTTCTCAACGCCGCGGAGCGTGCCCACCTCGTCTTCTCCGGCAAGCTGATCACCTTTGAGATCGGGCTGCGGTTCCTCACCGATTTCCTCGAAGGCGACGTTTATTTCAAGACGAAGCGCGCGGGCCACAACCTCGACCGCTGCCGCACGCAGTTCGCACTCGTCCGCAGCATCGAACAGCAGGAACCGGCGATGCAGGCGCTGGCGGAACGCATTTTCCATCGCGCCGCGCCGGAGGTTGCCAACCCGTGAACGTCCGCGACGCACGGCGGGGGGGGGGAAACCCTGCTCGCTGTGCGCAAACCGCCAGCCACCACGATCTGATCCGATGAACCGGCCCGATTCCGAAGCCCAGCAGCGCGAGCGCATTCGCACCACGATACACGCCGACGCCGATGCAGCCTGCGCGGTCGTGGCCGGCGAACTCGCCGCGTTGATCCGCGAGCGGCAGGCCGCCGGACGCACGGTCGTGCTCGGCCTGGCGACCGGCTCGACGCCGGTGCGGCTTTACCGCGAGCTCATCCGGTTGCACCGCGAGGAGAAACTGAGCTTTCGCCACGTCGTCACGTTCAACCTCGACGAATACCACGGTCTGCCGCGCACGCATCCCGAGAGTTACTGGCGGTTCATGCACGAGCAGCTTTTCGACCACCTGGATATTCCGCCGGAAAACATCCATCTGCCCGACGGCACAGTGCCGCGCGCAGAGGTGTTTGGCGCCTGCCGCGCCTATGAGGAGAAATTCCGCGCCGCCGGCGGGATCGACGTGCAGATTCTCGGCATCGGGCGCACCGGCCACATCGGCTTCAACGAGCCCGGCTCCGGCCGCGATTCGCGCACGCGGCTCGTGACGCTCGACGCGCTCACCCGGCGCGACGCCGCCCGCGATTTCCTCGGCGAGACGAACGTGCCGCGCCACGCGATCACCATGGGCGTTGGCACCATCCTCGAGGCGCGGCGTATTCTGCTGCTCGCGTGGGGCGAGGGCAAAGCCCGCGTGCTCGCCGATGCCGTGGAAAAGACGCCGACGGATGCGCTGCCCGCGAGTTTCCTGCAAGGCCATCCCGGCGCGGCGTTCCACGTCGATCCCGCCGCGGCGAGCGCCCTCACCCGCCAGTGCCACCCGTGGCTGGTCGGCACCGTCGCGTGGACGCCGGGCATCGCGCGCCGAGCCGTGGTGTGGCTTTCCCAAACGGTGCGGAAACCCGTGCTCAAGTTGCTCGAAGAAGATTACAGCGAGCACGGCATGGCCGATTTGCTCACGGAACAAGGGCCGGCGTATGGCTTGAACATCCGCATCTTTAACGAACTGCAGCGCACCATCACCGGCTGGCCCGGCGGCAAGCCCGACGCCGATGACACGCACCGGCCGGAGCGCGCGATGCCCGCGCGCAAGCGCGTCGTCGTTGTCAGCCCCGAACCATCGGACGACGTGCTGGGCATGGGCGGCACGCTCCGGCGGCTGGTGGACCAAGGCCACGAAGTCACGGTGGCCTACATCACGTCAGGCAATCTCGGCGTGCCCGATGAAGAAGCGGCGATGGCGGCCGACCTCGTGGTCGAACTCGCCGGCGCGGGCGAGGAGACGAAGTTCGCGCAAACCGTGCGCCGCCAGCTCGAAGCCAAGACAGCGTTCGAGGGCGACACGCCCGAAATCCGCCGGTTGAAAGGCGTGCTGCGCCGCGGCGAAGCGCGCGCCTCGTTGCAGGCCTGCGGCGTCACCGCGCCTCACCTGCGCTTTCTCGACCTGCCGTTTTACGAACAGGGCCGCTACCGCCAGTTTCGGGCCGGCGAACGCGATGTCGGCACCGTCGCCACGTTGTTGCGCGAGGTGCAGCCGCACCAGATTTTCGCGACCGGGCATTCGGCCGATCCCAGCTCGGTGGCGGCGGTAAGCTTCGCCGTGCTGCGCCAGGCGCTGGCGCGGACCAACGGCGAAGCGTGGCGCGGCGATTGTCGCGTCTGGCTCTACCGTGGCCCCGATCGGGATTGGGCGCCGGCGGAAATCGCCATGGCCGTCCCGTTCAGCCCGCACGAACTCACGCAAAAAATCCAGGCGATCTACCATCACAAAAGCCAGCGCAGCCAGAGCCCCGTCGTCGCCGCGGGCCTGCACGAGGCCTGGCAGCAGGCCGAGCAGCACAACCGCGCCATCGCCGTCCGCTACGACCAACTCGGCCTGGCGGAATACGAGGCCATCGAGGCTTTCGAGCGCTTCCCCGATTTATGAACCTGACCGTCACCCCGCAATTTCGCCCGGTCCTCGACCCGGAATTTCTTCCCGCGGTCCTCTGGAACCGCGCTTACACTGAGATCGTGCGGGCGGACGGCGCCGCGCGTCCGCTCGCGCTCGCGTTGATCCGCCCCGCCGGCGGTGCGTCCGTTTTTCACACCCGGATCCTGTCGGCCGGACATCCCGCGGCGCCGCTCACGTTGCGTTACGCGGAGCGGCTGCTGAAATTCCTCCTCTGGCAACGCGGCGGGTGTCGCGTGCTGCTCGCGGGCGCGGACGAACTCGTGCCGGCCCTGAACCGCCTTTACAGCCCGGACGGAGAACGCGCCTTCGACCACGCGTTCATGGGTGGCAAAGTTTACGGGCGTCCGTTCACCCTCGCCGCCGCCGCGTTCACCGATCTCCCGGCGGACGACACGGGCACGCTCGCCATCGGCCGGCATCTCGAAGGCTGCCGCATCGGTTTCGATCTCGGTGGCAGTGACCGCAAGGCCGCCGCGCTGATCGACGGCCGCGTCGTTTACTCCGAGGAAATTCCGTGGGATCCGTATTTCCAAAAGGATCCCGCCTATCATCTCGCCGGCGTGCAGGACACCCTTGCGCGCGCCGCGGCGCATCTGCCGCGCGTGGATGCGATCGGCGGCAGCGCTGCCGGAGTGTATGTGAACAACGAAGTCCGCGTCGCCTCGCTCTTCCGCGGCGTGCCCGACGCACAATTCGAGCGGCACATCCGACGCATGTTTTTCACGCTGCAAGCGCGCTGGGGCGGCGTGCCGTTCGAGGTGGCGAACGATGGCGAGGTCACCGCGCTCGCAGGCTCGATGGCGATGAACGGCAACGCCGTGCTCGGCGTTTCGCTCGGCACGAGCCAGGCGGCCGGCTACGTCACGCCCGCGGGCAGCATCACGCCATGGCTCAACGAGCTCGCGTTTGCGCCGATCGATTACCGCACCGGCGCGCCGCGCGACGAATGGTCCGGCGATGCCGGCTGCGGCGTGCAGTATTTTTCGCAACAGGGCGTCGCGCGACTCGCCGCGCTGGCGGGCTTCGAGTTTCCCGCCGACCGACCGTTGCCCGAGCGTCTGGTCGCGGTGCAGGCCGCGCTCGCGCAAGGCGATGAACGGGCGCGCGCCATCTTCGAGTCGATCGGCGTGTGCTTCGGCTACGCGATCGCGCACTACGGCGATTTTTACCCGATTGAAAACCTGCTCATTCTCGGCCGGGTGACGTCCGGCGCGGGCGGCGAAATCATCCTCGAGCGGGCCGCCACGGTGTTGCGCGGCGAGTTCCCGGCGCTCGCGGAAAAAATTCGGCTGCGCACGCCCGACGAAAAGGACAAACGTCATGGGCAGGCGATCGCCGCCGCGAGTCTTCCCCGGATCACGCAACCCAGTTCAACCGCCTCTCCATGAAACTCTCCCATCCCCAAGCCGATATTTTCGTCCCCGAAGCCGGCCTCTCGCCCGAGGCGGCGCTCGCCCGCACCACGCATCTCGCCGTGGTCGCTCACCAGGACGACATCGAGATCATGGCCTACCACGGCATCGCCGAATGTTTCGGGCGCACCGACAAGTGGTTCTCCGGCGTCGTGGTGACCGACGGCGCCGGCAGCCCGCGCACCGGCCTCTATGCCGATTACACGGATGCCGACATGCTGGACGTGCGCCGGCGCGAACAGCGCAAGGCGGCCTACGTGGGCGAGTATTCCATCCAGCTGCAACTCGCGCACCCGAGCGCCGTCGTGAAGCAGCCGGGCAACGCCGCCGTGCAGGCCGATCTCACGGCGATATTTGCCGCGGCGAACGCCGAGGTGGTTTACCTCCATCAACCCGCGGACAAACACGACACCCACATCGCGGTGCTCGCGCAGTGCCTCCAGGCGTTGCGCGCGCTGCCGCCGGGCCAGCGGCCGCAGCGCGTCCTTGGTTGCGAGGTCTGGCGCGATCTCGACTGGATGATCGATGCGGACAAGCAGGTGCTCGATGTCGGCGCGTATCCGAACGTCGCCGCCTCGGTGGTCGGCGTCTTCGATTCGCAGATCAGCGGAGGCAAGCGTTACGACCTTGCCACGGCGGGCCGACGGCTGGCGCATGCCACCTACCACACGTCGCACGCGACCGACAAATTCGCCGGCATCACGTGGGCGATCGACCTGACCCCGCTCGTCAACGACCCATCGCTCTCGCTCGCCGACTTCACCGTGGCGTTCATCGATCGGTTCAAACAGGACGTGGTCGCGCGCGTGACGCGCTTCGCCTGAGATTCGATTAAGCTGTCCGATTTTCCTGCGTATGCCTTCGCCCGCTCGACGTTCCCCGCCCACGCCCCGTGCCGACGCGGAATTCCACCCCGCGCTCGCCGCGAAGGTCCGGCGCCTCGCCAACCCGGTGGATCTATTCTCCGGCGCGAAACTCGAAAACATCCTGCTCGCGCAGAACGTCGTGCTGTTCAAACGCACCTCAGTCGCCGAGCTGAAACCACAGGGCGTCACGCACAACTATCATCACCGCTTCGAGCTGGTCATCCCGCTGCGGCAGCCAGGGCGCATCCACGTCGACGGCGCCGACTACGCCCTCGCGCCGGGGCACGCGTTCCTGATTTTTCCGCATCAATTTCATCACTACCTCGACCTCGCCGACGGCGCGCTCACGTGGCTCTTCATCACGTTCGAGCTCACGAATCCGGCGCTCGTGCAGCCGCTCCGCAACGCCCCGCGCGCATTGGGCGCCGCCGACGCCGCCGCGCTGGAAGAGCTCCTTGACGCCCAACTCGCCGCTGCGACGGACGCCAACCGCGATTTTGAGGTCATCATCCGCGTCTCCTCGCTCCTTCAACGGCTCCTCGGCGCGCCGGTCGCGAGGGATGCCCGCAGCGGAGAACCGGCCAAGGCGAAGGTGCAGGGAGAGATTCTCCAATCGATCAACCGCTACGTCCGGGCGCATATCAATGAGCCACTGACGATTGCCGATTTGGCGAAACACACGGGCTACTCGATCAGCCATTTGCGCGCCGTTTTCCGGCGGGAACTTGGCGTCAGCCTCGGCGGCTACATGCGAGACTCCCGGCTCTCACTGGGGACGTCGCTCCTCGCCGCGCCCGGCCGTGAGAGCATCGAGCGCATCGCGCAAGCGTGTGGCTTTGCGTCGATCTTTGCCTTCAGCCGCGCCTTCAAACGCGCGATGGGCGTTTCCCCGCGGGAATATCGCAAATCCCTCCCACCCGCGTCCGCCGCTGCGACTGCGTCCAAGTCGCCCGCCGCCCGGCGCCGGGCTTAGGTCTGCCGCAGCGCCTGGTCGCGGGTGACGGAAAAGTGCAACGGCTCCCCGCGCACGAAGCGGCCGAATTCCCCCACCATCGCCCAGCCCATCCGCCGACACTCATCACCCACCGAGCCCGCGAGGTGCGGCGTGAGCAGCACGTTCGGCAAATCATACAGGGCACTCGCTGCCTCCGGCGGCTCCGGCACCGTCACATCGAGAATCGCCTGCACGTCGCTGCGGCGCTGCAGGAACTCGATCAACTCCGTCTCCCGCACCAGGCCCCCGCGCGCGGTGTTGATGAACGTCGCCCCAGGCTTCAGCCGCGCCAGCAACTCGCCGGTGATGAAGCCCGCTGTCTCCGCGTTCAGCGGACTGTGCAGCGAGACCACATCACTGCGCGCCATCAGGTCCGGCAACGCCACCAATCTCACACCCAGTTCGGCCGCCTTTTCGGCCGGCAGGTAAGGGTCGTAGGCGAGCACCTCGACTTCGAGCGTGTGCAGTCGCTGCAGCACCTCGCGGCCGATCAAGCCCAGCGAGATCAGCCCGACGGTCGCACCGCGCGTGCCCCGCACACCGCCGAGGTCCCGGGGAAACGTCCGGGTTTGGCGGGTCTCGCGGTTGAGCCGCCAGACCTGTTTTAATGCGAGCACCACCATGCTCACGGTGTATTCGGCCACGGGCACCGCGTTCGCCGCCGCGGCATTGGTCAGAGTGATGCCCCGCTGCCAGAAGGCCTCGGACACGTAAGGCCGCACCGAACCGGCGCCGTGAAAAACGGCGCGCAACCGCGGCAGCCGCGCCAGCAATGCGGCGTCGAATTGCGGGCTGCTCCAGCCGGTGAACGCCACATCGATGGCGGCGAGTGTCGCCGACGGCAGCACGGCGCACTCCGCCGGACCAACTGGCGCGGGCACGATGAGATCGCATTGGTCCGCGAGCGCCGCCCGACACTCCTCGCCATAAATCAGCTCATACATGTCGCGCGGCAGAAGAAAGGCCGCCCGCAACGCGGGAGCCGGGACCGGCGCCGCGGCGGGCCGGGGGGAAGAAGGGACAACGCCCGATGCGCTCATGCGGCCACCGTGCTGGCGCCGAATTGCCCTGACAACGGGGCGGCTATTAACACCGTTGAGTGCCATGACAGGCCGGCCCATCATGGAGGACATTGCCCGCGCGGCCGGTTACTCGCGCGCCGCCGTCTCGCTCGCGCTGCGCGGCCATCCTTCGATTCCGGAATCCACACGGCGCAAGATCGCGGCCATTGCGGAGCAGCTGGGTTACCGCGCAAACCCGCTTGTTTCCGCGCTGATGAGTTTGCAACGCCAGCGCCGGTCGATGGGCGGCGCGACGACGATTGCCTATCTGACCTCGCATCCGCGCAGCGATCCCTGGCGGCAACGCAGTTATTACGTAAGCATGTTTCGCGGCGCAGCGACGCGGCTGGAGGAGATCGGCTGCCGGCTGGAAGAATTCAGCCTGCAAGGGGAAGGCATGACGCCGGCCCGCCTGCTGCAAATCCTCCGCACCCGAAACATCCACGGCGTGATCGTCGCGCCGCTGCCCTACGGCGAAACGCATGTGGCGCTCGACTTCTCGGGCCTGGCCGTCGTCGGACTCGGCATGAGCGTGCACACGCCGAAGATCGAGTGCGTGGCCAACGATCATTTTCAATCGTCGGCGCTGGCCGTGGAGCGCTGCGTCGCCCTCGGCTACCGCCGCATCGGCTTTGTGCTCAGTCAGGAAAGCTCCCGCCGCCTCGATCATCGGTGGCTCGGTGGCTATCGTTTCGCCGTGGAGCAATTCGGTCCCGGCACCCGCCTGCCGCCCCTCATGACCGAGCGCCAGAGCGAACTGCGCGCGGCGTTGCCCGGCTGGCTGCGTGCGCACCGGCCCGACGTGGTGATCCTCGGCAACGCCGAGGCGGAGTTGCAGGAAAAAATCCCCACGACCGTCGGGCTCGTCTCCCTCGGCGTCGATCGGGCTGACAGCGCGACCAGTGGTATTTTTCAGGATTACGAGTTGCTGGGACGCGTCGCCGGCGAGCACGCCCTCGCGAAACTTCACACCAACAGTTTCGGCACGCTCGGCGAAGCGCACCTCCATCTTGTCGCCGGCACGTGGGTGGCCGGGCGCACGACACCCGGGCCGCGCCGGCGCCGCGCGCCCGCTGGCGCGACGCTTACTTAACGGCGTAAACGGCGACCTCCTTGGCGGCCTCCCGCCAGACGGTAAACCGACTGCACAGCTCAGCGTGAAAGGTTCACGCGCGGCCAATCCCAACCCCATGAATACACGCCCCGCCCGCCTGACCGCCCACCTCCGACCCTTTGTCACTGCGCTTGCCGCCCTCGCTCTCCCGTTCGCCGCGACGATGCAGGCGCAGCCGAAGGATGCCTCGGCGGTCGCGGCGGAGGATCCGCTGCAACTCTCCGCCTTCACCGTCACCAGCCAGCACGATACCGGTTATGAATCGATGCAAACGACCTCCGGTCTGCGCACCGTGCAGGAGCTCAAGAACGTCGCGAACTCCATCTCCATCCTCAATCCCGAGATGATCCAGGACATCGGCGCGCTCACGATCGAGGACATGACCAAGTGGGCCGTGACGGGTGAAGCCAACCCCGATCCGACCGTCGTCTCCGGTTCGAGCCGACTGATTTTTCGCGGCATCCAGAACAACTACGCGCTGCGCAACGGCTGGATCTGGTATTCTCCGATCGATACCTACAGCACGGAGCGGATGGAATTGTTGCGCGGGCCCAACGCCTTCCTCTACGGCGAGGCCGATCTGGGTGGCGCGCAGAACCAGATCACCAAGCGCGGCCTTTTCACGAAGGATTTCACCAAGATCAAACTCACCGGCGGCAGCTACGATCTGCGCCGCGCCGAACTCGACTTGAACCGCCGCGTCAACGACCAGCTCGCCGTCCGCTTCGCGGCCGTCGAGTCTGACAACCACACGTGGTGGGATCACGGTCATCGCGACTTCCGCGGTCTGTACGGCGCCGTCACCTACCGCCCTTTCCGCCAGACCACGATCAGCGTGATTGGAGAATACGCCAAGAGCACCGAGATCCGCTCCCAAGGTCTTTTCTCCGACAATTTTTCCTACACCACGCCCACCCCGAGCAAATACAACAACGCCAGCGGCGTCGTCTACCTGCCCGTCAACGGCGCCAGCTACCGGCTCAACGGCCGCTCCCGCAGCTCGGGCCCGAACGTCGCCATCGCGGATCCGACGATCGTGCCGCGCGAATACCAGTTCAACGGCCCCAGCGCCTCCAACATCTCCAACCAGAAATCGCTCACGGTGGAAGTGGAGCAGACCATCGGCGAAAACCTTCATCTCCAGCTCTCCGCCAACGCGTATCATTCCAGCGGCGGCATCTGGGGCGCCACCACCCGCGGCATCACGCGCGACCTCAATCCCACCCTGCCCGGCGGCGCGCCGAATCCCTATTACAATGAACTCTACACCGAATATCAGCGCACCCATCAGGTGATCGGCAACGTCGTCCGCGACATCCGCCTCTCCGCCGTCTACGATCTCAAGTTGAACTGGATGCAGCAGCAGTTCGTCGTGAATGCCCAGCAGCACGAGGACAACCCCGGCCAGAAATATCCGAAGATGGCCGAGTTCGTCGCCCCGGGCACCGCCAATTTTCTCGGCGCGGTGAACTCCGATGCCACCGTGGCGGCGTTCAACGCCAATCGCACCGTTTTCGCCAACAACAAATTCATCCGCCGCTACTACTTGAAAGACGGCGATGGCGGTAACCTCACCGGCAGCATCAACCCTGTCGCCGGCGTTTCCGACTACTATCCCGACATCGGCTCCGGCGCGTCCGGCTCCGTCGGCGCCACGGGCGCGATCATCGACCGCCACTTCACGACGCCATCCGTCGGCATCGGCGCCGCCGGCACGTATTTCAACGGCCATCTGCACACGCTCATCGGTTACCGGCGCGACGAGTTCAAGATGAAGACCACGTCCGGCATTCCCCGCCCTCTCGCCAACACGTGGATCGTCGACACCATCCCCGGCGGTTTTTCCGACCCGCAGTACGTGAATTACAAATTCGACGGCACCAACTACGGCGGCGTCCTCCGCATCAACGACATGCTGGCCTTCACCTACAACTACGCGCGCTCCTACCGCCTCTCGCTCGGCGAAGGCAAAACGGGCTATCAAGTCGGCACCGTGCAGGGCATTCCGTTCGGCGAAGGCCAGGATATCGGCGTTCGCTTCTCCTTCTTCGGCGGCAAACTCGAGCTGAACGCCACCTACTACGACAACTATCAGCCCAACGCGCGCAACAACGCTCTCGGCTCCGCGCAACAGAATGTGAAGAATGAGCTCACCGCCCTCTTCCCCACCACCTTCGATGTGAATGGCGGTGACATCGAAAAAGTCACCACCTCCGGCGTCGAGGTGGAAGCGGTGGCCAACCTCACCCGCAACTGGCGGCTGCTGTTCAATCTCGCCACCAACGAAATCAAAACCGCCGACCGGCTTCCGCAGCTCAAGAGCTTCCAGCAACAGGCCAAGGCCCTGAACCAGCCAACGCCACAACTCGACGCCTACCTGCTCACCATGCCCGAGGGCGTGCCGACCGCTGGCTATACCAAAACCCGCGCCAACCTTTTCACCCGTTACGATATCAAAGACGGTGCGCTCAAGGGCCTCTATTTCGGCGGCGGCGCCAACTGGCGGGGACCGACGTTCCGTGGCAACGCCGACGTCAATCAGGACGGCATCGCGGAGGCACTGTGGTCGCCCAGCTACACGCTCGTAAGCCTGCTCGTCGGCTATCAGACCAAACTCTGGGAGCACCGCACCGTCTTCGCGCTCAACGTCGACAACGTCTTCGATAAAGACTACTACCGCTCTGCCGCCATCGGTTCCGGCTCCTGGGGCGATCCCCGGTCCTTCAAACTCTCCGCGATGGTGGAGTTTTAAGCGACGTTCGTTGGCCAATCCTGTTTCCTGATGCCGACCACCATGGGCCGTCGCCGTTTCCTGCAAAACCTCGGCACCGGCGCCGCCGCGGCGCTGCTCACCCGCCCGGTGTCGGCGACCGCGCGCGAGGCGGCGCCCCATCCTGACGCTCCGCGCATCAAGAACGTCCTGGTGCTGTTCTCCGACCAGCACCGCGCGGACTGCCTCGGCTGCTATGGCAACCCGATCGTGCAAACGCCGCATCTCGACCGGCTCGCCCGCGACGGCATCCGGTTCACCCAAGCCTTCACGCCCACGGCCACCTGCACACCCGCGCGCACGTCGTTGCTGACCGGAGTCTGGGCGCACCAACACCGGCTGCAGCACGTCACCGCCTACGCTCCGTTTGCGGGCGGCCAGACCGCGTTCGATCCCGCACGCTGGCCGATGTACGCCAACACCCTGCGCGAGAAAAATTTTCACCGCGCGCAGATCGGCAAATGGCACATTGGCAGCACGACCACGCCGGCGGACTGCGGTTTTGAAGGCATCCACTACCCCGGCTACGGCTATCCCAGCCACCATCCGCATTACCTCGCGTACCTCCGCCGCCTCGGCGTCGACGGTTACCAGCTCAGCGAGATCAAACAAAAGCGGTTCGAATACTCGGGCCTCCAGGCCGGACCGGACGAGGCCGGCGAAGCCGCCTACCTCGCCGCGCAGACTGTCGAGAAAATCGGCGCCTACGCGCAATCGGACCGGCCGTTCTTCATCAGTTGCAACTTCTGGGGGCCGCACGCGCCGCACATGCTCACGGAAAAATATTTCCGCATGTACAATCCGGCGCAGATTCCGCCGTGGAAAAACTTCCGCTGCGCGCTCGACGACAAGCCGGAGATGTATCGGCGTTACGGCCAGTATTGGGGCACGGAGGATTTTACCGCGGCGACACTCTCCGGACTGCTCGCGACCTATTACGGCTACATCACCGCCGTCGACGATGCCGTCGGCCGCATCCTCGCCGCCCTCGAACAAAGCGGAAAGCTCGACGAGACGCTGATCGTTTACACCACCGATCACGGTTCCACCGAAGGCTCCTATGGAATGTGGGACAAAGGCTTTGGCATGTTCGACTGCACGCAGCGCATCCCCTTCATCCTCTCACATGCCAGTCTGCGCGGGCGTCGCCTCGTGTCCGACGAATTCGTGAGCCTGCTCGATCTCGCGCCCACGTTCATCGACTGCGCCGGCGGCACCGTGCCCTCGACCATGGTGGGGAAATCCCTCCTGCCGCTGGTGCGCAATCCCGCCGCGCCACGCGAGCGCGACCACATCATTTGCGAAAGCTTCGGGCACCAGCAGACCTTCTGGCAACGGATGGTCCGCACGGATACGGCCAAATACATCTACAACCCCACCTCGATCGACGAGTTCTACAATCTCGCCGACGATCCGGATGAAACCGTCAATCTGATCGGACGCGTGGACCGCGCGACGCTCACCCCATTCAAGGACCGTCTCGAGGCGTGGATGCGCCAGACGGAAGATCCGCTTCTCGAGTGGTCCGGTTCGACCCTGCGCGGGTGACGCCGTCGCGGCGCCGGCCGGCCGAGCCTGTTCGTGCGCGGCGCAAATTTGGCGCGGCGCAAGGCGACCCCGCAGCTGTTTTGCTACCACACGCCATGGGCTTTTCGCGCCCGCACTTCACTCCGCCGCGCGACGATTGTCGCTTGCGTGAGATTCATTGCGTTCCGGGACGGCGGCGCCGCTGACCCCGCGCGTTTGCCTTGCTCGGCTCTCGCACTCAGATCGCGCAATCAAATTGTCCGGGAATGCCGGCCGGTCCCCTCCGTCCGGTAAGCGTCGAAGCAAGTCGCGATGTTGCGTAAAAACAGGCGCCCGCGCTCCGTCACGACCAAACCCTCGGCCGATGTGACCACCATGCCGTCGTCAACGAGCGGACGCAGGCGGGCGATTTCCGCGGCATACTGCGTCACAAAGTCGTCTCCAAACTCCCGCGCGAGCGCGCCATAATCGAGCGCCAGATGGCACATGAGGCGCATGATAATCTCGCGCCGCCGCCGGTCGTCTTCAGTCAACTCACGCCCTCGCGCGATCGGAAGCGCGCCGCGATCGAGGGCGGCGTAATAGCCGGTGAGCGTCTTGTGATTTTGCCGGTAGCTGTAAGGCGTCTGCGAAATGGCGGACATGCCAAACGCGAGAATCTCGGCGCCGGCGCGGGTGCTGTAGCCTTGGAAATTGCGCTGCAGCGTGCGAGCCCGTTGGGCGACGGCGAGTTCATCGGTGTGCTTCGCGAAGTGATCCATCCCGATGTAGTCGTAACCGCGGCTGGTCAGCGTTTCGGTGATGAGCTTGAGCATCGCGAGCTTGGTCTCGGGCGTCGGGAGCGCGGATTCGCGTTCCAGAATTTTTTGCGCGGGCTTCATCCACGGCACGTGGGCGTAACTGAAAACAGCGAGGCGGTCGGGCTCGAGTTCGAGCACTTGTTCGAGGGTATCGCGAAACGTGTCCACCGTCTGGTAAGGCAGGCCGTAGATGAGATCGAGATTGAGAGAGGTGAAGCCCTCGGTGCGCAGCCACGCGATGGTTTGCTCCGTCAACGCGCGCGGCTGGATGCGGTGAACCGCCTCCTGCACCTTCGGATTGAAGTCCTGCACGCCGAGCGAGGCGCGCGTGAAGCCGCTCGCTCGCAACGCGACGACTTGAGCGTGCGAAAGGCGGCGCGGATCCACCTCCACGCTGAGTTCGGCCTGCGGCGCGAACTTGAAATGCCGGCGCGTCAGCGCATCGAGGCGTTTGAGTTCATGGGGTTGAAAGAACGTGGGTGTGCCGCCGCCATAGTGAAGTTGCGTGACGAGGCGATCGGGGTGAACGCGGGGCGCGAGGAGGCCGACTTCCTTTTCCAAATAGTCGAGATACGCATCGGAGCTTTTGTGGTTGAGCGTGATGACGGTGGTGCAGCCGCAGAACCAGCAGAGCGTTTCGCAAAACGGCAGATGATAATAAAGCGAGAGCGGCAGCGAGGCGTCGCGGTTCGAGCGCTCAACATGCTCCAAGAGTGGCTGCGGATCGCTGTAATCCCGAAACTCCGTCGCGCTCGGGTAAGAGGTGTAGCGCGGTGCGGAGATGTCGTATTTGCGAACGAGATCGAGATCGACGGTTATCATCGTGAACGAGCGCATGGGTGCCACCGCCACCAGCGACCATTCGTCACCGGCCGCGATCGTGGCGCGCCCAAGCACAGGCGCCGACTTTAACAGCCCCAGCCGTCCGCCGCTTTGATTTGGATCAAGTCAAGGAGCCGATCAAACGGCCGGCTGCGGAGACCGACGCGGGCCCGACCACTGGGGCGACGTTGAGACTGCGTTCAAGGCACGGCAGGCGCCGGGATGCTCGCCTTGACGCCGTTCGCCCAGTCCACGACTTGCTGGATCTGAACAGGGTCCAGTTTCGCGGCGCGGTGCACGATCACATAGGACGAAAGCGGCATATCGCCGCCCTTAATTTCCTTGATCGTCTCGTCCATTTTCTTGCGCGCGCGTTTGGGCGTGTAAGTGCCGAACTGGGAGAAATTGAGCTCCTTGCGGCCCTCGTTGACGTGATGTTGCATCCACCAGCCGACCGGCTGAATTCGCGTATACCACGGATAACGCGTGTTGTCCGAATGACAGTCGTAACAACTCTCGGCGAGGATCGCTTTAACGACCGGCGTCGTCGGATGCAGCGCCGTGATATCTTGAGGGCCGGGAACGGTGGCCGAGACATTTCGCCTCGGAGGAAAGAACTGAATCACCACGACAGCGGCGAAAAGGACGACGAGGAGTTTTTTAAGAAGCGATTTCATGACGGCCGTGGAATGATGTGAGTTGGTTGAATGAAGAACCTCCGCCAAGCGCCGTCGACTTTATCAATGCGCCTCGGGCAGGGAGCGCCAGTTGGGATGGTCGAAGTGAGTGGCGTAGGCCTGCAATGCGTGTGTCAGTCTCGCCTTGCCTTCCACAGACCGTGCGTCGGCCGCGAGGAGATCGGCACCGGCCAGCAGTTCGCTCAGGATCACATGCAGGTCCGCATCGGCGGCCGGGGGGAGCCGGCAGTTTTGAATCAAGTAGGCCACGTTTTCCTGCACGGTGGCGTCGAGTGTCTTGGCGGCAGCAGGCGCCGTGGTCGTTGCGTGTGCCTCGTCCAACGAAAGAGCGACGGCGTCGCGGATCCGTTGCATGCCCGAGCGCAGAGGCGCATCCGTCTCCCAGCGCTCGCCGTGCTGGAGAGTGAGGCCGACGGCGCCATGGCCGCTGTGCCCAGCAACACGCTCGAGCGGATGCTGCCGGCGGGACCAGAAAAAGTAGCCGCTTTCCACGAGCAGGATGAGGAGGGCGAAAACGGCGACGAAGGGCCACCGACGAGGAGAGGAGCGTGCGTTCATAGAATTGGTTTCAACCGGGCTTCACTACAACGGCTCCGGCGAGCGAACGCGGTGCTTTGCGGATCGGTCAGCGCGCACACGCGCCCGCACGTTCGCAGCGACCGCGCGTGGTCGTCTGCGCCTCGATGGCCACGCAAACAGCCGGAGGAGACTTTCATCGATCGGCGCACGAAGGAATTAAACCCCCACCTCCCCATCGTCGGCAAGCGGCGGGACGGCTGAAACGCGCCAACCCTTGATCAAGGTCAAGTGTTGCCGACGCGGGATGCGACCCTCAAGGCGCTGCTGCTTCGCCATCGTTGCCGATGGCCTCGACGGGGCAGCCTTCAATCGCCTCTTGGGCCAGCGCGATTTCTTCCGGTGTCACCGGCTGACGATGCACGAACGAATAACCGCTCTCATCGTGGCGGGCGAAAATCGACGGCGCGGTTTCGCGGCAGAGGTCGCAATCGATGCACTGGGCGTCGACATAGAAGCGGCCGGGGACATTTTGCGGGAGACGATCAGCAGGAATAGCCATGGGCGGTTGGGAACAGGTCCAAAGTAATGGCTGCCGGCTTGCGCGTAAAATTCATTAGTCGTATCCTTTCATGCACGCGATGAATGAATTTCTCACGACGGCGCCGTTCGACATTTACGAGCTGCATCTCTTCCACCTCGTTGCCCAGCATCGCAGTTTCACGCGCGCGGCGGAGGTGGCCGGCCTCACGCAAAGCGCCGTGACGCGCCAAGTCCAAGGCATCGAGGCCAGCCTCGGGCTCACACTCTTCGAGCGGACGACCCGCACCGTGACGCTCACGCCCGCCGGGGAGGCGTTGTGGCGCGAATCCGCACGACTGGTGGGCGATGTCGCCCAGACATTGAAGTCGCTGCGTGAGGAATTCACAGACGCGAAAAAAGAAATCCGCGTCGGCGTTTCGCGCTCCGTGGGGCTCGCGTATCTGCCGGGATTTTTCCACGCCAACCTGCGGCGGCTGCCGCACGTGGGCTACCGCGTGGCGGCCCAATCGAGCGCGGAGATCCACGCCGGTTTGGAGGCCAATGAGCTCGATGTCGGCGTGCTCAGCCCGCCGCACCGCCTGCCCCAAACCGTGCGGATCACCCACCGCTTCACCGACACGTTCGCTCTCGTCGGCTCGCCCGCCGCGGCCGCGGATTTCGAGGCGCACGCTGCGACCCGCGCCCGGCGCCTGGCGTGGTTGAATCGCCAGAACTGGCTGGTGCTCGACGAGCGCTCGAACACCGGGCGCCGCCTGCACGCGTGGATGACCCGGCAGGGCTGCCGCGTGCCGCCGGGCATGCAGCTCGATAACTTCGATCTCATCATCAACCTCGCGGCATTGGGCATGGGCGTGAGTTTCGTGCCGGTGCGCGCGCTGGCGCTCTACGGTCGCAAGCGATCATTGCGCCGCCTGCCCTGGCCCGAACGTTTTGAACGCGAACTCGTCGTGCTCGTGCGTCGCCACCGCAAACTGCCGCCCCACATCCTGCAGTTCATCGACAACGTGTTGTTTTGAATCGTGCGGGCGGCAGGGGAAAGCCGTCCGCACCACGAATCCCTCTCCGCGTTGATTTGGATCAAGGCGCGCCGGGCGATCTGGCGCGAGACTGGCGCCCATGAGTCGTCCCTCGCCGCCGCCCTCCGCTGCGTGCGCGCAGGCGGCCACGCCCAGCTCTTTGCCTCCACTATGATTCCTCCCTTCTCGCCCTCGTCCTCCGATTCCCCGCGCGCCGACGACAACGTGTTCGACGTGAGACCGCTCCCCGGCCGCACCAAACACGCGCAAATCTTTCAGCGCTGGTTCGATCTGGCGGTCGGTCAATCGTTCATCCTGCTGAACGACCACGATCCGATCCCGCTATATTATCAATTTGCCGCGGAATTTCCCGAGGCATTTACGTGGAACTATCTGGAGCGCGGCCCTGAGGAATTTCGCGTGAAGATCACCAAGACCAAGGCCGTCAGCGGCGCGGCGCCGCAGCCGCCTGCTCCAGCCAGCCTGACGCCAGCCTCGACACCCGCCCTCAAGCGAGGCGCGCACGAAATCGACGTGCGCGGTCTGGAACCGCCGGAGCCGTTGATTCGCATCCTCGACGCCTTGGAGGTGCTGCCGCCCGGCGCCACGTTGCGCGCGTGCACCGATCGGGAACCTTGCCATCTTTTCGGCGAAGCCGAGCAACGCGGTTTCCGTCACGAATGCTCCGCGCAACCCGACGGCAGCTGGGTGACGCTGCTCAGCCGTGCCTGAGGCAATATCAACGCCATCCACGACCACCCCACGCACGGTGAAGCCGGGCGGCTGGCTCGCCGCGCAAGGGCGATTGCCTCTGGCGTTCATGATGCTGGCGCTGGCGTGGCTCGTCGTCGCAACGGCGCTGCTCATCACGCATCCGTCGGCACTCGCCCGGCCGCACGCGCACCCGCACGTCGTCGCGTTGACGCATGCGTGGGTGCTGGGGTTTTTCGTGACGGTCGCCTGCGGGGCCATTTACCAACTCGCCCCGGTGGCACTGGGCACGACGCTCGTCAGCGAACGTTACGGGTGGTGGCACTTCGGCCTGCATGCCGTCGGCGTGCCCGGAATGGTCTATTCGTTTTGGGTGTGGGATCTAAAGGCGCTCGGCCACTTCGCCTTCTTCGTCGCGTTGGGCGTCTTGCTGTTTTCCGTCAACACGTGGCGCACCGTGCGTCAGTCGGGCCGCGGCGGCGTCGTGGCGTGGTCGCTGGTCCTGGCCGCTGCGTGGCTCCTCACCACCGTGTTGGTGGGACTGCTGCTGGCGGCCAACCGCTACTGGCTCTTTATCCCGCTCGATCCGATCGTGCTCCTGCGGGCGCACGCGCATCTGGGATTGGTGGGATTCTTTGTCACGCTGCTGCAAGGCGTCGGCTTTCAACTCGTGCCCATGTTCACGCTGGGCGAAGTGCGCAACTGGCGGCTCGCCGGTCTCGGCCTGGCCCTTTCGCAAATCGGCCTCGTGGTCCTTGCGCCGGCGTTGACGTGGCAATGCGGCTGGTTCGCGGTCGGCGGTGCCGCGATCATCACCGCCGGGCTGACGTGCTCCGCCGTCGGCCTGAGTCGCGCCCTCGCCACGCGCAAAAAACGTGCGCTCGATCCGGGCACGCAGGCGTTCTTGCGAGGCGGCGTGGGGCTTTGTTTCGCCGCTGTGGTCGGCGTGGCGTTGCTGATTCCCGGCGCGCCGGGGGGATCCGCGGCGGGCGGTTTCGGCGCGATGCCTTACGCCCTCCTTGCACTCGCCGGCGGCTTGCTGCCGTGCATCGCCGGAATGATGTGCAAGATCGTGCCCTTTCTCACGTGGATGCGCGCTTACGGACCTCGCGTCGGCCGCAGTCCCACGCCCGCGGCCGGCGCCTTGACGCACGCCCGGCTCGAGCAATGGGGACTCGGCCTGCAATTCGCCGCCGTCGCTCCGTTGCTCATCGGCACGTGGCGGTTGAGCGAGGCGTGGCTGGTGATCGGCGTCTGGATGCTCGCGGCGGGTGTGGCGCTTTTCACCGCCGATATGATCGGTGTGTTGCGGCACCTGCGCCCGGGCGGCGTGAGCGTGTCCGCGCCCGCACGGAAATCCGTTTCACTTCCATGAACGCGCCTCTTGATTCAACCGCCGTCTGGGATGCCCTGCGCGGCATTCCCGATCCGGAATTCGGCATCAACATTGTCGACTTGGGTTTGATCTACAGCGTCGAGTGCCACGACGGCGCCGTCGCCGTAACGATGACGCTGACCACGCCGAGCTGTCCCTCCGGCGGCTGGATCTACGAGGGCGCCAAGCAAGCGGTCGCCAATCTCCCCGGCGCGACGAAGGTGGACGTTGCCATGGTCTTCGATCCGCCGTGGTCGCCCGCGATGTTAAGCGAAGCCGCCAACCGCCAGCTTGGTCGGATCGATTGACGGACAACGCACCGCGATTCTTATTTCTGCTGTGAAAGAACGACTGAATTATTTTACCGCGTCGCCGAAAGCCTTTGCCGCGATGCGCACGCTGGAAGCTCACGTGCGCCAGGCCGGCCTCGATCACCGCCTGCTCGAACTCGTCAAAACGCGCGCGTCGCAGATCAACGGCTGCGCCTTCTGCCTCGATATGCACACCAAGGATGCGCGTGCCGCCGGCGAGACGGAGCAGCGCCTCTATGGTTTGTCCGCCTGGCGCGAGGCGCCGTATTATACGCCAGCGGAACGCGCCGCGCTCGCCTGGACCGAGGCGGTCACGCGCTTGTGCGGCGATGACCCGGTGCCCGATGCCGTTTACCAGGAAGCCCGCGCGCACTTCGACGAACAGCAACTCGTCGATCTCACCCTCGCGATCGTCGCGATCAACGGTTGGAACCGCCTCTCGATTGCGTTCCGCAAGGAGGCCGGCGGCTACCAACCGCCGGCCCGCGCTTCTTCACCCGCCCCTTTATGAGCACAGCAACGCCGCCCTCGGACTACTTGGTCCCACTCAAGAATCGGTTTCTCGTCGCCGAGCGAACGTTGGCGTTGCAATTCGAAAAACCCGCCGGCTTCGACTTCGTCGCGGGGCAGGCAATGGACGTCACCCTCCTGCAGCCCACGGAAACCGATGCCGAAGGCGACACCCGCTACTTCTCCATCGCGAGCGCGCCGCACGAGGACTTCCTGATGGTGGCAACGCGTCTGCGCGACACGGCGTTCAAGCGCCAGTTGCCCGGCTTGGCCTTGGGCACCACAGTCAAACTCGGCGCGCCCGGCGGCAGCTTGCGTTTGCATAACAATCCGCAGCGCGCCGCCGTGTTCCTCGTGGGCGGGATCGGCATCACCGCGATTCGCAGCATCCTTCTGCGCGCGGCGCATGACCGGCTCGCGCACCGGCTCTTTCTCTTCTACTCGAATCGCCGTCCGGAAGACGCGGCGTTTCTCGATGAATTGACCGCGCTCTCGCAGACCCATCCGCAGCTCGCCGTTATCGCCACGATGACCGGCTTGGCGAAGTCGACCCGGCCCTGGCACGGAGAAGCCGAACGCATCGGCCCCGCCCTGTTGAACAAGCACCTGAGCGGAGTGCCGTCGCCTGTTTACTATGTAATCGGCCCTCCCGGCATGGTGCACGGCACCCGCGCCATGCTCAATCAAACCGGAGTGGACGACGACGACATCCGCGCCGAAGATTTCGGCGGTTACTGAGTCAACGCGCGTCAAACGTTCGCCGCATGCTCCAACTCAAACGCGCTTACGATCCGCCCGCCAAGACCGACGGCACCCGCCTCCTCGTCGAGCGGCTCTGGCCACGCGGCGTGAAGAAGGAAGCGCTGAAAATGGATGCGTGGCTGAAAGACGTCGCCCCCAGCACGGCCTTGCGAAAATGGTTCGCGCACGATCCCCGGAAGTGGCCGGAATTTCAGCGCCGTTACCGCGCGGAACTCACGGCGCACCCGGAAGCCTGGCAGCCGATCCTGACCGCCGCCCGCAAAGGCCAAGTGACCCTCCTCTTCAGCTCGCATGATGCCGAGCACAACAACGTCGTCGCGTTGCGCGCGTTCCTGGCCCCCCGCCTCCGCCGCACCGCCGCGCCCGTCTCCGCGAAGCCCCGTCGCGCCGCCGCCCCAGCAGCCCAAAAGAAATCCGCGCCGCATCCGCCGGAGTTCGCCAGCCCCACCTGCTACCTGGCGGACTTCAACGATTTTGACGACGATGCTGACCGCCGTTAAGCGTGCGCGACCCTCCAACTTCTTGTGAACAACCCGTCTTCTTCCTCCGCCGCCCGGCCTCTCCAGCCGGCCACTCTTTGCATTCATGCCGGCACGCACATCGACCCCGCGACCCGCGGCGCGTGCAGCCCGATCTTTCCCTCGACGGCCTACGCGTATCCCAACGCGACCAACGAAAACATCTACCCGCGCTACTTCAACGCGCCCAACCAGCGCGTGATCGCCCGCAAACTCGCCGCGCTCGAACAAGGCGAGGCCGCCCTGGTGTTCGGCTCCGGCATGGCCGCCATCTCCACGCTGCTGTTCGCGGTGTTGAACCCCGGCGATCACGCGGTGTTTCAAGCCGACCTCTACGGCGGCACGCATCACTTCGTCACGAAGGAGCTCACCCGTTTCGGCGTGCGCATTTCCTTCGGTCGCGATGCGGCTGAACTCGCCGCCGCCGTGCGGCCCGACACGCGACTGATCTACGTCGAATCGCCCTCGAATCCGCTCCTGCGCTGCATCGATCTCGCCGCCATCGCCACAATCGGCCGCGCGAAAGGAATTCTCACCGCGGTGGACAACACCTTCGCCACGCCGATCAATCAAAACCCGCTTACGCTCGGCCTCGACGTCGTGCTGCACAGCGCCACGAAATATCTCAACGGCCACAGCGATCTCAACGCCGGCGCCGTCATCTCCACGTCCGCCGTGATCCAACGCGTGACCGCGAGCGCCGTGAATCACGGCGGCATGCTCGATGCACACGCCTGTGGCCAGCTCGAACGCGGACTGAAAACGCTTTCCCTGCGCGTCCGCCAGCATAACGAAAACGCCGCGGAAATTGCGCGGTTCCTGCAGGGCCATCCCGCCGTCGAGCGCGTCAACTATCCCGGCCTCGTCGATCACCCCACCCACGCCATTGCCGCCCGCCAGATGCGCGGCTTCGGCGGTATGCTCTCCTTCGAGCTCCGGGACCCCGGCCAGGTGGACAATTTGCTCAGCCGGCTGCGGATTATTTTCCCCGCGCTCAGTCTCGGAGGTGTCGAAAGTTTGATCTGTGTGCCGAGCCGCACGTCCCATCGCACTCTCTCGATCGTCGAGCGTCGCGAAGCCGGCATCAGCGAAGGCCTGCTGCGGCTTTCCGTCGGCCTCGAAGAGGCCGCTGATCTCATCGCCGACCTCGAGCAGGCACTCGTGAAACAATAGCGTCGCGCTGCGGACCAAGCCTTGGCTCCCTCAATTTTATGAACCGCGATCACCTGTATATCATCAAATCCGGATTTCAGCACGAAGGCCACGGCCCGTATTATTGCCCGGGCTGCGCCGAGATGGTCGGGCTTTTAGAATTCTACCCGGAGCTCAAGGAGCACGTCGAAATCCACTGGGTGGACTTTGCGCGTCCGCGCCCGGAACTCGTCGAACTCCTCGGGGCCGAAAACCAAAGCTGCCCGGTGCTCGTGCTCGCGGCGGCGCCCGCGAATCTCCCCTCCGGACTCATCATCCATTCCGCGCACGGCCGGTCGTTCATCGAAGGCACGCGCGAGATCGGGCTTTATCTCGCGCACGTGCGCGGCACGGGACGGCCGTTTCCTCCCTGAACGTTTTCGCGGGCGGCGGATCATCCGCCGCCCGCTGGTCACTCGCGCGCGGTGGGCGCCGGTTCCCATCCGCCGCCGAGCGCCTTGTAGAGCGCGACCAATTGCGTGCGCACCGCGGCGTCGCCTTGCGCCAGCGCATCCTGCGCCCGCAGCCGCGAACGTTGCGCCTCGAGCACGACCAGCGAATCGACGAGCCCGTGCGCGAAACGATGCTGCGCCAGCGCGAACGTTCGTTGCGCGGCGGCGTCCGCCTCCGCCAGCGCGACGCGTTGCCCGCGCGCCGCGTCATAGCGCACCAGCGCATCCGCCACGTCCTGCAACGCCTGCTGCACAGCCAGCTCATATTGCGTCAACGCCTGGCGCTGTTGTTCGTCCTGCACTTTCACCGCCCCGCGCGCGCGGCCCCAATCGAGAATCGGCCAGCGCACGCCCGGGATGATCGAATAGTAGTGGCTCGACCACTTCGACAAATCGCGCGGCTGACTGCTGTCGAAACCAAACGCCCCCGTGAGGCTGAAGTGCGGGAAAAGGTCTGCTTGCGCCACCCCCACTTCCGCCGTCGCCGCCGCCACTTGGCGCTCGGCGGCTCGAATATCCGGCCGGCGCCGCAACAAGTCCGATGGCACGCCGACCGGCACCTCCGCCGGGATCGCCGGCCCCGGCGTCACGTCGGCCAGTTCGTCATCCAAGGCCGACGGCGGCTCGCCCATCAGCGTTGCCAACGCATGCGTCGCCACCTGCGCCGCGGCTTCCAACGGCGGCAACGCCGCCGCCGTCGTGGCGACTTCCGCGGTGTGCTGGGCCACGTCCAGATCAGTCGCGAGGCCATGCTTCTTTTTCGCCTCCACGATTCGCAGCGTGCCTTGCGCCGCGGCGAGGCCGGCGCGGGCGAGTTGCAAACGCTGCTGCGTCGCGCGCAGTTGCAGATAGGTTTCCGCGACTTCCGCGAGAAGCGACACTTGCACGGCGCGGCGCTGCTCCTCCGCCGCCGCGACCAATGCATCCCCCGCTTCGAGGGCGCGCCGCGTGCCGCCAAAGAAATCGATCTCCCACGTGGCGTCGAATCCCGCCTGGTAAAGCGTCGTCGTCGTGCCCGGCAGGCCGCCTTCGCCCAACGGACTTTGCGGCCCCGCCGGTTGTCCGCCACCGCTCGCCGCTGCGCCGCCAGCCGCGCCGGCCGCACCTCCGCCGCCCGGTCCGGCAGACGCCATCGGGGCGTCGCGCTCGGCGCGCACGCTGCGCGTTTCCGCCGCCGGTGCGGCCGAACCGCCGCCACCGCCACCACTCCCGCCACCGAATGGCAGCGTGACATTCTTGCTGCCGTGGCCGCGGTTGATCCCTCCACTCACATCAACGCCCGGCAACGCGCCGGCGTAAATGGTCGCACGTTGCAGTCGCGCCACGCGCACCCGCGACGCTGCGAGTCGCAAGTTGCGGTTGCCGGCCACCGCGCGCTCAATCAGGCCCGTGAGCTCGGGATCGTGAAACGTGAGCCACCAACGCTGCACGGCATCCTCGCCCGGCACCACCGTCCCCGCTGCATCCGCCACGCCGACAATTTTCGTCGGCGTGAACGCGTCGGCCATCTTCGTTTGGGGCGCGTGGTAGTTCGGACCGACAGTGCAGCCCGCGGCGAAAAGCAAGGCCGCGACGGTGAGACTGAATTTGTGCGAAAGATGCATGGCTCTCGTTTAGTGCGCCGCCGGCGCGCCGTGCGGTGGCGGACGCCGCAGGATGAACGTGATCGGAATCGCCAGCGCCGCCATCCATCCGAGCAGCCAGAAGATGTCGATGTAACTCAGCATCGTCGCCTGCCGCGTCACGCGTTGCGCGATTTCGCCCCACGCGTCCATCGGCTGATGCTGCCACGCCGGGGCGTATCCGCTCACGCTCTCGGCGAGACGGCTGTGATGGAACTGTCCGCGCTGCGCCAGCAACGTCGTCGCGAACGAAATCCCGAAGCTGCCACCGAGATTGCGCATGGTGTTGATCAGCGCCGACGCGTCGTCGTTTTTCCCGGCCGGGATGCCCGCGTAAGCGATGGCCGAAATCGGGACGAAGAGAAACGGCAGGCCCACCGCCTGAAACACGCGCGCCATCGCCATGTGGCCGAAGTTGATTTCGGTGTTGATCCCGCTCAGGTGGAAACACGCGAAGCACTCGATCACCAGTCCGATGACGATGAGATATTTCGCGGGGACTTTGCTGGTCAGGCTGCCGACGAGCGGCATCACCAGCAGCGTCGCGCAGCCACCGGCCGTCAGTGCGAGCCCGGCCTGCATCGCCGAGTAGCCGAGAATCGTCTGCAAAAAACGCGGGATGACCTGCGTGGTGCCGATGAGAATGAAACCCGTCACAAACATCACCACCATCGACGCCGCGAAATTGCGGTTCTTCATCAGCGACAGGTCGATGATCGGGTGTTCCTGCGCCAGTTCCCACACCACGAGAAACAGCAGCGACAGGCCCGCCACGATCGCGAAGACGAGGATGAACGGCGACGCGAACCAGTCGTCCTCCTGGCCCTTGTCCAGCACGACTTGGAGACAACCGAGTCCGAGCGCGACCAGCGCGAAGCCCAGATAGTCGATCTTCAAACCGCCGTGCAGCGCCCGCTCGCGATCGCGTTGCACCGCCGGCGGATCGACGAGCATCCGCCCCGCAAGAAACAGCGATGCGAGGCACACCGGCACGTTAATCAAAAAGATCCACCGCCACGTGAAGTTGTCGGTGATCCAGCCGCCAAGCGTCGGCCCCAGCGTCGGCGCGACCACGACCGCGATGCCATACAACGCGAAAGCCTGGCCCCGTTTCTCCGGCGGAAACATGTCCGCGAGGATCGACTGTTCCGTCGGCGCCAGACCACCGCCGCCGATCCCCTGCAACACGCGGAAAAACACCAGCATTCCGAGGGAAGGCGCAAGGCCGCACAGAAAGGAACTCACGCCAAACAACGCCACACACGACAGATAGAACCGCTTCCGCCCGATCACGGTCGCCAGCCACCCGCTGATCGGCAGCACGATCGCGTTGCTCACGAGATAACTCGTCAACACCCACGTGCTTTCGTCCTGCGTCGCCGCGAGATTCCCCGCGATGTGCGGCAGCGAGACGTTGGCCACGCTCGTGTCGAGGACCTCCATGAACGTCGCCATCGATACGACCACCGCCACCAGCCACGGATTGCGGTGGCCCGCCGCGGATCGCTCGAGCGGATGACCTGACGCGGCGGACGGCATGGCTCGGCTTTCCCACGCTTAGCGAACCGTCACCTTGACGGAGACCGACATCCCCGGACCGAAGGTGTAACGGTCATCGTCGGGCAGATGGTCGATGGTGATTTTCACCGGCACGCGCTGCACGACCTTCACCCAATTCCCGGACGCGTTTTCGGCTGGGAGGGCGCTGAACGCCTGGCCCGTGCCGGCCTGCACGCTATCGACCCGGCCGGTGAGTTTGAGATCGGGATACGCATCGATCGTGATTTCCACGGCTTGTCCGGGACGCATCAACGTGAGCTGCGTTTCCTTGAAATTCGCCGTCACAAAAACGCCGCGCGGCACGATCGCCATCAACGCCGTGCCGGGCGTCACGAAATTCCCCGGCGCCACGCTTTTGTTGACCACGCGACCGGCGATCTGCGCCTTGATTTGCCCGTAGGAATATAAAAGGTCCGCGTGCCGCACTTGCGCCTCCGCACTCGCCTGCCCCGCCCGCGCCGCGGCGATCTGACTATCGGCGAACTGCACCTGCGACTGGGCGGCGGTCAGACCTTTCGCCGCCGCTTCCACTTGCGCCGCGGCGGTTTTTTCGGCGGCGACGGCGCGGTCCCATTGTTCGCCGGAAACGGATCCCGCCTCCTCGCGCCGCAGCCCCACGAGACGTTGCAGATCGTTCGCCGCGTTATCCGCTTTCGTCTCCGCCACGCCGAGATTCGCCCGCGCCTGCGCCGCTTGCGCCACGATCGACGCCTTGCGCGCGTCCGCCTCGGCGAGTTGCGCGGCCGCTTGCGCGCGCGCGGCCGTCGCCTGCTGTTGCGAGGTCTGCGCATCCGCGGAGTCCAACTCCACGAGCACGGCCCCGACCGCCACCGTTTGGTTGTCCGCCACCAGCACCCGCGTGACGCGGCCCGCCACCTGCGCGCTGACGCGTTGCGGCGTGGCATCGAGCGCGGCGTCGTCGGTCGACTCGTAATGGCGCGAGTGCAACCACCACAGCGCTCCGCCGACCACGAGCACAACAACCAGCAGAAACACCGCTCCGGCGACGAGCGGCCGTTTGGCCCACGAGGGCTTTGGTTTCTCGTCGTGTGGCGAAGGTTCGTCGGACGCGCCTCGGCTCTCGTGCCTGGCGTCCGCGCGGCGGTCAGGTGGCGGGCGTTTCCCCGGTTGGTCGCGAGGCGCGTCGGCTCCGCCCTGATCCGCTGTTCCACGTTTCTCCGAGTTCGCTTCCTCACGCTCCGCGTCCCGGCGGGGAGGGCGGGAGGATTCGTCTCGATGTTCGTTCATGGCGTGACCGGCCGCAGGCGGGAAACGATGGGCCTCAGTGCGGACAACGACAATTCCCCGCGGTTCGACGCCGCCCTCGGTGCGCGCCGCCGGCGGGGCTTGCGCCGGAGATTCATCCATGGCTTCAACGCTCGTCGTCTCATGCGCTCGCTTGCCCAACAGGTTGTCATCATCACGGGCGCTTCGTCCGGTATCGGCGAAGCCACGGCGCGGCGGCTCGCCCGCGCGGGCGCCTGCCTCGTGCTCACCGCGCGACGTCGCGACCGCCTCGAAGTTCTCGCGCGCGAACTCGATCCTTCCGGCGAACGCGTGCTCGCCGTGGCCGGCGACATCACGCTCTCGGCCGACCGCGCGCGCATCGTCGAATCGGCCTGCGCCAAATTCGGTCGCATCGACGCCCTCGTAAACAACGCCGGCTACGGCACGCGCGGTCCGGTGGAACTCGTGCCCCTCGAACTCCTGCGCCGCAATTTCGAGACCAACGTCTTCTCGCTCGTGGCGCTCACGCAACTCGTCCTGCCCGCCATGCGCGAGCGCGGCGATGGCTGCATCGTCAACATCGGCTCCGTCGCCGGTCGCATCGCCCGCCCGCTCTCCAGCGTTTACGATGCCACGAAGCACGCCTTGGAAGCGTTGACCGACGGATTGCGTGGTGAACTCCGCCCCTTTGGCGTCCGCGCGACGCTCATCCGCCCGGGCTTCATTGCCACAGAATTCATCGCCGCGGCCGATGCGGCGTCCGACGCGGTCACGTCGCATGCCGGCCCTTACGCGCCGTATTTTCGCGGCGTGCGCGCCGGAGTCCAACGCCTGCGGCGCATCGCCGGCCAGCCGGACGATATTGCGCGGCTCGTCGAAAAGGCCCTCACCGCGCGCTGGCCGCGCGCCCGCTACAACGGCCCGTTTCACGCCCGCGTTTTTCTCGCGTTGAAATGGCTGCTGCCGACCGCAGTGCTCGAACGCATCACGGCGCTGCGCGCGTGAAACTTGGCGGCTCTGCGCCGGCGCCTGCCGCCAGCGCACGGCGCGGGATCGGTCTCCGACGAAAATTGTCTTCGCGCCGCGCCCGCTTTCGTTGCAACTGAGAGCAATGACTTACGCCGAGATCGCCGCCGCCCTGCCCACCACCGCCCGCACCTCGATCGACGGGCTCGCGTTTCCCCATCTCGCCTCCGGCAAGGTGCGGGAAATCTTCGATCTCGGCGATGCGTTGCTCCTCGTCGCCACCGACCGGCTCTCCGCGTTCGATGTCATCCTGCCGGACGGTATTCCCGGCAAGGGCGCCATTCTCACGCAGATGAGCCTGTGGTGGTTCGCGCAAACGGCCGGCGTGATTCAAAACCACTTGCTGCCCGATCAGCCCGGCGAGTTTTCCCGCCGCGGGATCCACGATCGCGATCTCCAGTTGCGCAGCATGATCGTGCGCAAACTCAAGCCGCTCGCGATCGAATGCGTGGCCCGCGGCTACCTCATCGGCAGCGGCTGGAGTTCGTATCAAAAAACCGGCCAAGTCTGCGGCATTCCGCTTCCGCCCGGCCTTCGCCAGGCCGACCGCCTCCCGGAACCGATTTTCACCCCCACCACCAAAGCGCCCAAAGGCCAGCACGACGAACCCATCAACGACGCCCAAGGCACCGCCATCGTCGGCGCCGCGCTCTACGAAAAGGTGAAGGCCACCAGCCTCGCCCTCTACCGCCTCGGTCACGAACGCGCGCACGCCGCCGGCATGATTCTCGCCGACACGAAATTCGAATTCGGCACCGACGCCGCGGGCCGCCTGTTCCTGATCGACGAAGTGCTGACACCTGACTCCTCGCGCTACTGGCCCGCCGATCACTACGCGCCGGATCAATCGCCGCCGAGCTACGACAAACAATTCGTGCGCGACCATCTGCTCGCGTTGAAGTGGGATCAAAAGCCGCCGGCGCCGCGCCTGCCTGCCGACGTGATCGCCCGCACCCAGGAGAAATATCTCGCCGCGCTCCGCAACCTCATCGGGCGTTGAGCCGACCGGCGCGCATCCGCGCTCGCCGAAGCAGACAACGTTTTCGCTCGCGGGCGGCACGCAGCTCCGCGCCGCCGGCCATTTACTGCATCACGCCTGAGCGACGTTGCGGCGAGGATTGCTCCCGCGCGGCCCGCATCAGCTCACGGCGCAACCAATCGAGCGCAGTGTTCACCGCCCGCACATTCACGACTGCACGCGGGCCGGGAAAATTCAGGCTCTTCGACCACACGCCGTGTGGCGAATAGAGCGCCACGAAAATCATCCCCGCCGGATTTTCCTTCGGCCCGCCACATTTCCCGCCGAAGCCCGTGATCGCGAGCGCGTAGTCGGCACCCAGTTTCTCCGCCGCGCCCGTCGCCAACGCGACCGCGCATTCCGCACTCACCGCGCCGTGCTGCATCATGAGGCACTCGGGCACATCGAGCAGCTGCATCTTCGAATCGTTGGAACAGCAGATCACGCCGCCCGCAAAAAACTTTCCCGCGCCACACAAGTCTCCGAAGGCCTGCGCAAGTAATCCGCTGGTCGAAGTCTCCGCGACAGCGAGGGTTTTCTCCTGCGCCCGCAACGCTTCGCCGCACACCTTCGCAATCGAATCCTGGCCAAAGGTGACGAAATCTTCGCCGAGGAGTTGTTCGCATTCGCGACCGAGCGCGAGAAGCTGCGCTTCGCTGAGCGCGCCAGTGGGCGAACTCAGCCGGCAGTCCACGTGGCCGTGGTGCGCACAAAACGCCACGCTCAACGCCTCCTGATGCCGCTGCAGAATCGGCTCCAACCGTATCTCGAGCATCGATTCGCCGATCCCCGCCGTGCGCAACTGCAGATAAGCCTCGCGCGACGCCAGCAACCCGCGCTCCGCCAGCCGCGGAATGACCTGCTCGGTGAGCATCGGCTGCAATTCGTTCGGCGGCCCCGGCAGCATGCATAACACCTTGCCATCCTGTTCCACCCACAGGCCCGGCGCCGTGCCGTTCGGGTTAGCCAGCACTTCGCCGCGCTCGAAACGAAACGCCTGCTTCAGATTGTTCGCCGTCATTTTCTTACCCAGGCGCGCAAACCGCTCGATGATCGCCTGCTCGATGGCCGCATCGTAAACCAGCGCCTGCCCCAACACCTCCGCGAGCACCTCGCGGGTGCGATCGTCGCACGTCGGGCCGAGACCGCCGGTGGTGATGATCACGTCCGCTTGCGCCCAACTTTCGCGAAACTGCCGCGCGATGGCGTCCGCCTCATCCGTGATCGTCACGCTGCGCCGCAGCAACACGCCGCGCCGGCCGAGCTGCGCGCCGATGTAGGTCAGGTGGCTGTTCGGCGTGAGCCCGAGCAACAGCTCGTCGCCCAGCGTCAGCAGCTCATAATGGAGCTGTGAAACCGGCTTGAGCGGGTGATTGGCCGAACTGGAGGAAACCATACTTGCGAGGCGGGAGATTAGGCGGAATCTGGAAAAATGCCAGTTGCGGTGCTAGAACTGGCGTGACCGATCCGCCGATGTTTGCCGACTTATTTCTCCGCCTTTTCCCTGCGTCCGGTTCCGACCTACGGTCTGATCTCGTCGCACGCCGTGGCTGGAGACCGCGCGCGGCGCACGTTTCCCCGCCGCGCGATGCCGGTGCCCGCGTGGTGGTGTCCGCATGAGCGAAGCCATCAACCTCAAGGAGAAGGTCCGGCAACTGCCCGACCGGCCCGGCGTTTACCTGATGAAGGACCGCCTCGGCCGCATCATCTACGTCGGCAAAGCGAAGAGCCTCAAGAAACGCGTCTCGTCTTATTTTCAGCCGTCGCGCGCCTTCACGCTGCAGCAACCGAAAATCCGCGCGCTCATCGACCTCATCACCGATTTCGAAACCATCGAAGTGAAGTCGGAGCCCGAAGCGCTGCTGCTCGAAGGCAAACTCATCAAGCAGTGGCGGCCGCGCTACAACACCGACTTCACCGACGATAAACGCTTCCTTCTCGTGCGCGTGGATTTGGGTGAAGAGCTGCCGCGCTTCCGCCTCACGCGGCTGAAAAAGGAGGATCGCTCCCGCTACTTCGGGCCCTTCGCGCACAGCGGCCTCCTGCGCAAAACCCTCGCGCAGATGCGCCGCCAATTCGGCATCCTGCTCGGCGACGGCACGCCGCACCGCCTGCCCGACGGCTCTTGGCAACTCTACGACGACGTGCGCCAGGAGCTCTACGGCTTCCCCAACACCGTCACCAGCGAGCAATACCGCCATCGCGTGAACGACGCGTGCGGCTTCCTCGAAGGCAAATCCCGCGAGTGGCTCGAAACGCTTCGCGCCGAGATGGCGTCCGCCGCCGAGAAACACGAATTCGAAAAGGCCGCCGAGCTCCGCGACGTCGTCTTCGCCCTCGAACGCACACTCGCGAAAACCCGCCGCTTCGAACGCAGCGACCCCACGCGCCCGTCCGCCGACGAAGCCGCCATGCAGGCGCTCGGCGAAGCCCTCGCCCTCCCCGCGCCGCCGCGCACGATGGAGTGCTTCGACATCTCGCACATCTCCGGCACGTTCGTCGTCGCGTCCATGGTGCACTTCGCGCACGGCCGCCCGGACAAAGACCATTACCGGCGTTTCCAAATCAAAAGCTTCATCGGCAACGACGATTTTCGCGCCATGGAGGAAGTCGTCGGCCGTCGCTACCGCCGCCTCGCCGAGGAGCAACGCGCGCTGCCCGATCTCGTCGTGATCGACGGCGGCCGCGGTCAGATCGGCGCCGCGTTGAAAGCGTTTGTGGCGATCGGCCTCACCCCGCCCGCCCTCATCGGCCTCGCGAAGAAACACGAGACGATCATTTTCCCCGACGAACGCGCGCCCCTCAACCTGCCGCTCTCGCACCCCGGCCTGCAATTGCTGCAACGCCTGCGCGACGAAGCCCACCGCTTCGCCAACACCTACAACTCGGATCTGCGTTCGAAAAAAATTCGCGAGAGCGTCCTCGACGACTTCGCCGGCATCGGCCCCGCGCGCCGTGCGGCATTGATGGATCACTTCGGCAGCATCGAACGCCTGCGCGCCGCCCGGGCCTACGAAATCGCCGAGGTGCCCGGATTTGGCGGACGCATGGCGGCGGAACTCCACGCGTTTCTGCACCGCGCGCCAGACCCGACAACGGACGTCGCGGCGCCGCCGAGCGCGCCGCTGACGCCACCCACACCGCCCGCCAGCGACCTCCCCGGCGAAGGTCCCGCGCCCGCCGCGCCCCCGCCCGCACCGCCCCGTGCCGCCCCGAACGCGTAGCGCGCTTCGGGCATCGGCCGCCGTTGCGAACACGAAAAAGGCGGCCTCGTGGGCCGCCTTTGCTTCGAAGGGTGCTGGGCGCCGTCGTCGACGCGCTCGCGAGGCAAGCGTTACTGCCAGCTCAGCACGAGGCGCGTGAAATACATCGTGTCCAACTTTTCGACGTCAACGCCCGGCTTGCTGTTGTAATCGTTGCTCACGCCAAGCCGCAGCGCCCACGCATGCGAGCCAGCGGGCGCCAGGATCGGCAGCTCGTAGTAGGATTCGTGCGTGAGGCGGAAATTGCTGAAATCATTGAAGCTCGGCACAAACGCCAGGCGGTTCACCAGCTTCGAGTTCGCGAACTGATACTCGTGGTAAATCCCGAGATCCAAACCGGCGCTGCTCACATTTGCGGTCAGCGGGTTGCTATAACCTTCATACCGATACGACAAACCGATGCGGCCCGTGAAGATATGCTTCGGCTGTTTCACGAAGTCGTAGCCGATGCCGGCTGCGGCCACGTTATACAGCTCGACGTCCTTCACGCGATCGAAGCCGCCCTCGTCGCGCATATACCACGAGCGTTTGCCGGAGAAATTATTCGCGTAATCCACGCCCGCCTTGAACTGGTCGGCGGACTTCACGCCTTCGCTGACCTGGCGATTGTAGGCCGTGTAGAATTGCAACGTGTCCTGCGGCGTCTTGAGCACCGCGCGGCCGCTGACTTGCGTGCCGAGTTGCTCGGTGTTGCCCGTCTTGCCGGTCATATCGACCGCCGCTTCGTAGGTCCAGTGCCGCTGCAACGCGGCGACTTGCGGATCCGTGCCGCCCGGCGACCACGTCGCGGCGACCTTGTCCACCTTGGTCGTCAACTCACCGTCCGGGCCCGCGATCTTCATCGCGCCGCCTTCGCTCGTCACACGTCCCTCGAGCGTCGTGCCGCTCGCGAGCCGCACCACCAACGGAGCGTTCGTCGTGATCCCCACGACTTCGCTCTGCTTCACGCTGAGATCGCCCGCGTAATCGGTTTTGAGCGTGATGACGCCGGCATCGATTTTCGTAATCGTGCCGATCAGACGGGCGCCCGAACGCGTTTCCACGACGTCTGCGCGCGCAAAATTACTGGCGACCAGCGCTAAAAGGAGAGCGCAGGCTATGGGAAATGAACGACTTAGATTCATAGAACCGAATATTTGACAGGAGGTAGGCACGGATTGTCAACGCCACACCCTTGCATTGCCCGGCGGCCGATTGGTGGCTCGACAGCCCTGCGCGTGCGGCATTGGTTCCCGCAGACCCGTTTCCGATGCAACAGTTCGCCCACCGCCCCGCCCTCATTGTCGCCGATCGCTGGCGCGACTACCAACTGCTCGACTGTGGCGACGGCCTGAAGCAGGAACGCTGGGGCGACATCACACTCGTGCGGCCCGATCCGCAGATCATCTGGCCCCGCCACGGCGAAAAGCCCGGCGCGCCCTGGACCAAGTGGGACGGCTTTTATCACCGCGCCGAAACCGGCGGTGGCCGCTGGGAATATCGCCGCCCGTTGCCCGACCACTGGACCGTCCACTACGAGCCGCTGCAACTCACGTTCAAGATTCACCCCACCAGCTTCAAGCACACCGGCCTCTTCCCCGAACAGGCGGCCAACTGGGATTGGTTCAGCGCCAAAATCCGCCACGCCGTCGCGCCAGCGACCACCGCCGCCACCGACTCTTGCGAGGCCGCCGGCCCGCGCTCCGTCAACGTCCTCAACCTCTTCGGCTACACCGGTGCCGCGAGCGTCGCCGCCGCGAAAGCCGGCGCCAGCGTCTGCCATGTCGACGCCGCCGAAGGCATGGTCAAGTGGGCGCGCGAAAACGCCGCGCTCAGTGGTCTCGCCGAGGCGCCCATCCGCTACATCGTCGACGACTGCCTCAAGTTCGTCCGTCGCGAGCAACGCCGCGGCCGTCGCTACGACGCCATCATCATGGACCCGCCGACCTACGGCCGCGGTGCGACAGGCGAAATGTGGAAACTCGAGGACCACCTTTGGGAATTGCTCACCGAGTGCCGCGCCCTGCTGAGCGAACAACCGCTGTTTTTCCTGATCAACGCCTACACCGCGCGCCTCTCGCCGACCGTCGTGGCAAACCTCCTCGCCGAACTCCTCCACGACCGCGGCGGCCAGATCACCGCCGGCGAAGTCGGCCTGCCAATCCAGCGCGACGGCAAGACGCTCCCCTGCGGCATCTACGGCCGCTGGGAAAGTTAGCCCGGAAAAAGACGCCCGCGTAAGTTCGCCCGCCAGAAGAATTGTAAGCCGGGTGCCCCTCCCGGCGGCATTGGGCACCGTCACTGCCGCCGCGTTCAGGCCACTCGTCCCGCTTCCCCGCGCCCTCCCCAGTCGATTTCCACCGGGCTGGTCAGACCATTGCCGAATCTCGCCTTCGAGTTCGCGCCGGCGGCAAAGTCTGGAGCTGGTTGATAGCTGGGAACGATGCTGTCGCCCTTCTCAGAATCGTGCTCATGCTAATCGTGCGTCAGGGCCGGTGATGCGTCCCCTCACCCCGCTTCAGCGACCGCGAGTTGCCCGCAACCGGCGGCGATGTCGATGCCGCGGCGTTGTCTTACCGTGCTCGGTAGCGCGAACTCCTCCGCCAGAATTTTCTGAAACCGCCGCGCCGCCTCCGTGCGGCCCGGCGTGCCCGCGTAACCCGCCGTTGGGTTGAGCGGGATCAAGTTCACCTGCGCCGGCATCCCGTGCAGCAGCCGGCCGACCGCGCGCGCGTGCTCCGCAGAATCATTCTGCCCCTCGATCAGCGTCCACTCGTAAAAAATCCGGCGGCCCGTCTCCGCGCTGTAGGTGCGGCACGCCTCCATCAACACATCCAGCGGCCACTTCTTCGCCACCGGAACGAGCGCCGCGCGCTCGGCTTGGGTCGCCGCATGCAACGACACCGCCAAGTGCAACGGCGGCTTCTCGCGCGCGAGCCGCAGGATGCCGGGCACTACGCCCACCGTGCTCAACGTGATCCGTTCCCCGCCCAACGCGAGACCCGCCGGGTCGCGCAAAATCGCCAGCGCCTGCATCACCGCCTCGTAGTTGTGCAATGGTTCGCCCATCCCCATGAGGACGAGATTGCGCAGCCGCGGTCCGGCGACGGGCGAGGTCGCCGGCGGTGAGTTTTCGCGAAGCGCGCGCGCCACATGCACGGCCTGCCCCACAATTTCGCCTGCCGTGAGATGACGCGTGTACCCCATCTGCCCCGTGGCGCAAAACACGCAGCCCATCGCGCAGCCGACCTGCGAACTTACGCACGCCGTCACGCGTCCATCGAACTGCATCCGCACCGTCTCAATGCGCTCCCCATCGTCGAGCGCCAGCAGGTATTTTCGCGTAAACCCGTCGCTCGAATCCGTCGCGAGCGCCGTCGCGAGCCGGCCGATGCGCGTCTCCGCCGCCAGCCGCACCTGCACTTTCGCCGGCAGCTCCGGCATCGCCGCGAACGAATCCGCCAGCGTGACATAGAGATAGCTCCACAGGCGCGCCGCATGCACCGGCGAAAAATCCCAGCCGGCGAACCGCGCCCGCAACTCCTCCCGGGTAAGGTCGTAGAGATTCAGCGGCGCGGCGGACACTCCGCCGACATAGGCATTGCGGAGCGAAATGACAGATTTTTCCGCGCCGTCTTCGCGCGCTCCGGACACGCGTTGCGCGTTCACCGCAACGACGCCAGCGCCGCCGCGATCGGCACGGTCTGCCGTTTCCGTTCGAGAAAAAAGTTTACCTCGGTGTAGCCCACGCCCTGCAACGTCCGCAGCGCGCGGCCATAATCCGCGCCGACGCGCTCCGGCACATGCGCATCCGCACCCAACACCACGGGGATGCCGCGCGCGTGCATCAACGCCAGCATCGCCGCGCTCGGATTGATCTCGGGAATGGCCTTGTGCAGGCCGCTGGTGTTCAACTCCATCGCCACGCCGGTCCTGGCAATGCGATCGAGCGCGCGTTCAATATCCGGCTGGATGCGCGCGAAATCCCAATCGCACGGCGATTCGTTTTTCACCAAGTCTGGATGCGCGAGCGTGTCGTAGAGTCCTGTCTCCGCTGCTTCCGCGAGATGTTGGAAATAGAGCTGTTGATACGCGAACCAGTCGCCGCGGAAAAAGCGATCCCGATACTCCGTCACCTGCATGTGCACCGAACCCAGCACGTGGTTCAACGGATGCCGCGCATGGAGTTCCTCCAACCATCCTTCGACGCCCGGAAAATAATCGCTCTCCAAACCCAGCCGCACATCCACCTTGCCGGCGAATGCTGCCCGCGCGCCCGCAATGAGTCTCACGTAATCTTCGTATTGCTCCGGATCCATGCGGATCCGATTCGGCGGCAGCCCCGGCAGCGGACAATGGCACGTGAAGATGATCCCTCTCAATCCGCGCGCCTGCGCGGCCGCCGCATATTCCTCCGGCGTGCCCACGGCGTGTTTGCACAACACCGTATGGCAATGGGATTCGTAGAGAAGCGGTTCGGGCACGAAGTGATCTGAAAATTAAAATTCCGTCCGGGCCGTCGCCCCCGGTCTGGCCGAATGAACGGCGACCCGGACGGACACGACTTAGAAGAACGTATAGTATTTGCCCGCCGCCATCCGCGAGATGAGCAGCGCGAGCTCCATCCCGTGATAGTCGCCCCACATCGACGATTCGCCGCAGGGCACCTTGCGCCCTTTCGGAATATGATCCCAGCCGTTCGGCCGGTGATAAACGCTGTGCAGCAGCAAGCCCTGATGCTTTTTGTCGGTCGACAGATAAGGCTCGGCAAAGAGCGTATCCGCAATCGTGAGGCCCGCCTGCAGATACTTGTTGCCCGCCGCCTTCTGGCCTTTCGCCACGAGGTAATTGCCGAGGCGAATCAGGCCCTGCGCCGCGATCGCTGCCGCCGAACTGTCCACCGGCTCGAAGGCGTTGAACGGATCCGCCGGCTTCTTCGCGTAGTCGCCAAGTTGCCAGGTGTTGAGCGCGTTGCTGTCCCAATACGGCACGCCGTCCAGCGCCGAGTAACCGTCGATGTAATAATCGCTCGCCGCGCGCGCCGTCTCCAAAAACAAATCCGTCACCGCGCGCCGGCCGCCGACGGCGTCAAGATCCACGCCCTGCGCCGCCTCGAGAAACTCCAACTGCTCCGCGAAACCGCAGATGATCCACGCCGCGCCGCGCGTCCACGTCGTGAACGGCGAATAACCCTGCTGCGAACTCGGGCAGCGGAACTGGCCGTCGTTGCGGTTGAAGATCGACTCATGCGCCACGCGCCCGCGCACGTCGTAAGTGTCGCGCCCCTGCCCGAAGAACACGTTGAACCGCGCCGTCGTCGCCGCGTGCTCGATCGCGCGATGCAGCAGATTCGTCGGCTTGTCGCCCTCGCCCATCAGCGCGTGGCCGAGCTGGTGCGCCACCACGAGCGAGCGCATCGAGCGGATCGTGTCCGCGAAAAGCGACTGCGGGCCGTTGAACGAATAAACGTAGCCGCTCGGCACCACGCCCGCGGAACCCTTCACCGGCGACCACGGCTCGCGGTAACCGGTCGTCGCATGCCGCGCCGCTTGCACCGCGCCCGACACTTTGAGCGCCAGCTCCGTAAAATTCAGCTCATCCTGATTGTGCGGGATTTTCCCCTCCAGCATCAGCCGCCGCAGGTTGCCGTAGGTGGACACGTTGTTGAACCCATGGTCATGCACGCCGGTGTGCGACACGTGCGAGGCCATCAATTTCACCGTCTTCTCGCGTCCAAGTTTCAACATCGCCTCGTCGCCCGTGGCGTCGAATTGCAGCAACGCCATGCCAAATTGAAATCCCTGCGTCCACTCGGTCCACCCGCGCGAGGTGTATTTACCCTTCACGGTAAACACCGGCGTGCCGTTCGCGGGATCCCACGCCGCATCGATCGCGCGGATCTTCTGCCCGGCGAGCTCAAACACGCGGGCGACTTTGGGTTGGAGCTGCTGGGCGCTCAAGCGGGCGTTGATCTTCATAAAATAAACGCCGCACCTTGCCGGCTTCGGCGCGGTGAAACAAGGGCGAAAGCGACCCGCGCGGGCGCGATTGCCTTTCCCCGGCGTTGCCTGTCAATCTCCGCGCGTGCCTCCATTCGCCAAGGAGTTCCTCCAGTGCTTCATCCCGCTGTTCGTGGCCATCGACCCCATCGGCCTCGCCGCGATTTTTCTCTTCATGGGGCAGGGCGTGCCGCTGGCGACGCGCCACCGCATCGCGCGACAAGCCACCTGGACCGGCGGCATCGTCGCCCTCGCGTTTCTTTTTCTCGGCACGACGATTTTTGCGGCGGTCGGCATCACCGTCAGCGACTTCCAGATCGCGGGTGGTCTCATTCTCTTCATCCTCGCCACGCGCGACCTCATTCACTCCGCCGCGGAGGAGCCGCCGAAATTCGGCGATGATTTTGGCGTCGTCCCGCTCGGGATGCCGCTCATCGCCGGGCCGGCGTCGATCACAACCCTGCTCGCCCTCTCGCAGACGCAAGGCGTGTGGGTCACCCTCGCCGCGCTCGCCGTCAACCTCGTGCTTGTCGCCGTCGCCTTGCTCGGCAGCGCCTGGCTCGGTCGCAAGGTCGGCACCACCGGCCTGCGCGCGATTTCGAAAATCATTTCCATGCTCCTCGCCGCGATCGCGATCAGCATGATCCGCCGCGGCTGGGCCTCCGGATGACGAATACGCGCGCCCCGCGTGCCGGCGGCGGCGCTCGCGGCCTTCTTTTCCTCCACCGAACGCAACGCCCGTGCGCTGGGCGGATGCATCTCTGACGTAAAATCACTGAGATTGAACCTTGCGCCGCTGCTTTCTGTTCCGGTTGGGTAAGGGCTGACTTTATGCCAAAGAAGAGAACTCAGGCTGCGCGGCGCCATGTCCCGTTGCCGTCCCCCGCCCGCACCACCAGGACGACACACATCGACGAAAAGCTGGCGGGCTTGTTTGAAGACGTCGTGAAGCGCAATCCGGGCGAGGTGGAATTCCACCAAGCGGTCCGCGAAGTGCTCGAATCCCTCGGGCCTGTCCTCGTCAAGCACCCGGAATTTGGGACGCAAAAAATCATCGAACGCATTTGCGAGCCGGAGCGGCAGATCATTTTTCGCGTGCCGTGGCAGGACGACCAGGGCCAGGTGCAGGTCAACCGCGGTTTCCGGGTCGAGGTCAACAGCGCCCTCGGACCTTACAAGGGCGGCCTGCGTTTTCATCCGTCGGTTTACCTCGGCATCGTCAAGTTTCTGGGCTTCGAACAGCTCTTTAAAAACGCGTTGACGGGCATGCCGATCGGCGGCGGCAAAGGCGGCTCGGATTTCGATCCCAAGGGAAAATCGACCAGCGAGATCATGCGTTTCTGCCAAAGCTTCATGACGGAGCTTTACCGGCATCTGGGCGAATACACCGACGTGCCGGCGGGCGATATCGGCGTGGGCACGCGGGAGATCGGCTACCTCTTCGGGCAATACAAACGCATCACCAACCGCTACGAATCCGGCGTGCTGACGGGCAAAGGCCTCGACTGGGGCGGCGCCCAGGCCCGCAAGGAGGCCACCGGCTACGGCGCGGTGTTTTTCCTCAATGAAATGCTCGGCGTGCGCGACGACTCCGTGGACGGCAAGACGTGCGTCGTGTCCGGCTCCGGCAATGTTGCGATCTACGCCATCGAGAAGCTGCAGCAGCTCGGCGGCAAAGTGGTGGCGTGCTCCGACTCCGCGGGCTTCATCCACGATCCCAAAGGTCTCGACCTCGCTTTGATCAAGCAGCTCAAGGAAGTGGAGCGTCGTCGCATCGCGGATTACATCACCGCGCGTCCACGTGCGCGCTACGTCCCCAACGGCAACCTCTGGGACGTGCCGTGTCAGCTCGCCCTGCCGTGCGCCACGCAGAACGAACTCAACGGCAAGGACGCCGTCCAGCTCGTCAAGAACGGCTGCATCGCCATCGCCGAAGGCGCCAACATGCCCACCACCCCCGAAGGCGTGCGCGTTTTCGCGGAGGCGGGCGTCGCCTTCGGTCCCGGCAAAGCCGCCAACGCCGGCGGCGTGGCCACCTCGGCGCTCGAGATGCAGCAAAACGCGAGTCGCGACGTGTGGGACTTCGCGTTCA
Source organism: Horticoccus luteus (assembly GCF_019464535.1). Lineage (GTDB taxonomy): Bacteria > Verrucomicrobiota > Verrucomicrobiia > Opitutales > Opitutaceae > Horticoccus > Horticoccus luteus. The sequence goes on from NZ_CP080507.1 coordinate 4,092,998, forward strand.
CCGAGAAACGCCTCGCCGTGATCATCAAAGGCATTCACCAGCGCTGCTACGAAACGGCTGAGGAATACGGTGCGCCAGGCAACTACGTCAAAGGCGCCAACATCGCCAGTTTCATCAAGGTGGCTCACGCCATGGTGGCGCTCGGCGTCGTCTAACTGACGCCCGATCCTGCGCGCCCCTGCGCTGGCCCTCCGGTGGGCCAGCCAGAGCGCGCCTTGCCGCTTTTCGTCAGCCGCTGAACGTCGTCAGCAGCTCCGCGTAAATCTTCGCGCTGCGCACCAACTCGCGCACGTCCGCGCGTTCATCCACCGCGTGGTAGTCATCGCCTCCCGGCCCGTAGCCGAGCGTGGGAATTTTCAGGTAGTGCGAGAAAAAGTGCATGTCGTTGAACCCCGTCGACACGTTGAACACCGTCTTCCCCCCGCGCACGCGGCGCACACAGCCCGCCATCGCCGCGAAGAACGGATGCTCCGGCGCCGAGTAGCACGAATAATTTTCCGAGACCTTCTCGACGGTGATCTTGCACTGCGGGATACGGCGCGCCGCCGCCGCGAGAAACGCCCGCAACTCCTTCTCCGCCGCGACATGGTCCTCGACCGCCAGCACGCGCCGGTCGATCGTGAAACTCGCCCGCGCCGGCACCGTGTTGATCTTGCCGCCCGGGCCCGCCTCGAACACGCCCCCGACATTGATCGTCGGCCGCATCGACTTGCCCTCCGGCGTGCGAAACGTCCGCCGCGCCAACTCGCGCTTATACTCCTCCAACGCGAGCACCAGCGCCGACATTTTCTCCAACGCGTTCACCCCGTCCTCCGGTTGCGATCCATGCGCCGCGCGCCCGTGCACGATCACGTTGAACCAGAGCACGCCATTGTGCCCGCAACACACCGCGCGCCCTTCCCCGCCCTCCATCACGAGCGCGTAATCCGGCGAGATCGCCGCGTTCTGCACCACCCAGCCCGTGCCCAGCAGCGAATCCGTTTCCTCGTCCGCCGTAAACGAGACTTCGATATTCATCTTCGGCTTCACACCGGTGGCCTTGAGCGCGCGCAACGCCAGCACGAGGCTCGCAATCGAGCCCTTCATATCCGCGGTGCCGCGCCCGTAAATCCAACCATCGTCCACCGCGCCGCTGAACGCCCCACCGTGCCGCCATTCGCCCGACACCGGCACGACGTCGTAATGAGCGTTGAAATGCACCGTCTTGGTCGCTCCCGGCACCGCCCGTTTTCCCACGACATTGTAACGCGGATAACCGAACTGCTCCGGCGGCAGGTGCAGCCGCAGAAACGCGTCCGGCACGCGGTGACGCTTCGCCGCGAGCCCGCACGCCGTCAGTTCACGCGTGAGAAATTCCGTGATCGCCCCGTAATTTTCGCCCGGCGGATTCACCGTGCTCGTCCGCACCAACTGTGCGAGCAACGCCGTCAGGTCGTCGGTGTGCGCGTCGAGATAGTCCGCCGGGGTCATGCCGCCGACCCTCCCGCCCGCCGTCCGCTGACCTGCGCCGCGCGCTGCCGCGCGAGCCGACCGTTTGACCGTAAGCTGCCCTGCGCCAGTTGCATGCCCGTAGAATTCCCGAAACGCGCCGAAACGGAAGCGCAGAGTGCGCCCCGCCGTCCTTTCTACCGCGTGCGCTTGGCACCCTCCGGCGCGCGTCTCGCCGGCCACCCTGCGCGGCGGCTCGTTTCGAGCTTCGCTTCGTTTGACAGGGCCACGCGCGGCGGCATGCTCCGGCGCGATGTCTCTCGCTGATTTGCGCAAGGATTACTCGCTCGCCGGCCTCGTGGAAAAGGATTTGGCGCGCGATCCCTTCCGCCAGTTCGACAAATGGTTTCAGGAGGCGCAAGGCGCCAAGATCCCCGAGCCCAACGCGATGGTCGTGGCCACCGCGACGCGCGAGGGCCGGCCTTCCACGCGCACCGTTCTCCTCAAAGGGATCGATGGTCGCGGCTTCGTTTTCTACACCAATTACGAAAGCCGCAAAGGCCGCGAAATCGAAGCCAACGCCCGCGTGTCGCTCCTCTTCCCATGGATCGCGATCGAGCGCCAGATCATCGTGGAGGGCACGGTGACCAAGGTTTCGCGCGAGGAAAGCGCCGCCTATTTTCACTCCCGCCCGCAAGCCAGCCAGATTGGCGCCTGGGCCTCGCAACAAAGCGCCGTGATCGGCAGCCGCGCGCTGCTCGAACAAGCCTTCAAAGCCGCCGAGAAAAAATACGCCGGCAGCGAAATCCCCATGCCGCCACAATGGGGCGGCTACCGTGTAAACCCCGAGACCGTGGAATTCTGGCAGGGCCGCCGCAGCCGCCTCCACGACCGCCTCCGCTATCGCCGCGAAGCCAACGGCGACTGGACGATCGAGCGCCTCTCCCCGTGAAGCGCCGCCCGGTGCGCCCGGCCGTCGATGCGGAATTGCTCGCCGCCGCCGTGCGCGGCCAGGCCGAAGGCGTTTTCATTGCCCGCCGCCGCCTCGGCCCGCGCGGTTTCACGATCCTCTACGCCAACGACAGCCTCGCGGCGATGGCCGGCCTCGCCCCCGGCGAACTCACCGGCCAGCCCCACGGCGTGCTCCACGCCGATGCCGCCGAACGCGAACGCTTGCGCACGTGGCTGGCCACTCTCGCGCCCGGTGCCTCGCTCAACGGCGAAGGTTACCTCGTGCGCCGCGGCGGCACGTCCTTCTACGCCGCGTGGACGTTCAGCCCCGTCTTCGACGACGCCGGCCGCGCGCAGCACATCGTGGCGATTTACCGCGACATCAGCGAAAAACGAAAATTGCAGGAAGCCCTCGCACGCGCCCAGCGCCTCGACGCCGTCGGCCGGCTCGCGGGCGGCGTCGCCCACGACTTCAACAACCTGATGTCGGTCATCAACGGCTACTGCGAAATCCTCAAGCCCCGCCTTGGCGCGTTTCCCCAAGCGTTGCACGACATCGAAGAGGTTCACAAAGCCGGCGAGAAAGCCGCCGCCCTTACCCGTCAGCTTCTCGCCTTCGGCCGCCGCCAGCCGATGCACCCGCAGACGCTCAGCCTCAACGACATCGTGCGCGAAAATGCCAGCCTGCTGGAACGCCTCCTCGGCGAGACCGGCCAGCTGGAGTTGCGCCTCGCCCCGGCCCCGCTCTACGTGCAGGCCGATCCGGTGCACCTGCAACAGGTGCTGCTCAACCTCACCATCAACGCGCGCGATGCCTTGCGCGACAACGGCCGCGTCACCATCAGCACCGCCCCCCGCGAGATCGTGACCGCTCACCATCGCCGCTCCACCGATACTCCGCCCGGGCACTACGTCGTCCTCACCGTCGCCGACAACGGCACCGGCATGGATGCCCACACGCAGGAGCATTTGTTCGAACCGTTTTTCACCACCAAGCCCGAGGGCAAGGGCACGGGCCTCGGCCTGCCGATCGTCTATGGCATCGTGCAACAGAGCAACGGCTTCATCACCGTGCGCAGCGCCCCGCTCACCGGCGCCACGTTTGAAATCCTCCTCCCGGCCACGACGGCACCGGCGATAACGCCTCCGCCCGCGTTGATCTCCCCGCCCGTGGTCACGCGGGGCAACGAAGCCATTCTCCTGATCGAGCACGACGAGGTGGTGCGCAAAATGTTCGCCGGCATCCTGACCGCGGACGGCTATCGCGTGACCGCGGCGGCGAGCCTCAAAACCGCCCTCGCGCATCCCGCGCGCTCCGCTCCGCCCTTCAAACTCCTCATCGCCCGCGTCTCCGGCGAAGCCGAGACGTTCGCGCGCCAGTTGCTCGCCCAACTCCCCGACCTGCGTGTGCTCCGCATGACCGAGTCGGACACCGTGCCAGCGTTGCGCTGGTGGCCGGAACAGCACCAGACCTCGCTCACGAAACCCTTTGCCTTGAACGAACTGCTCAAAGCCACGCGTCGCGTGCTCGACGCCTGATTCGCCCGCGTCGCGATGAATCTGCACGTGCTGCCGATCCGCACCGCCGGTGCCGCCGAAAACATGGCGGCCGATTTCCTCCTGCTGCAACGCTACCCCGGCGCGCCTGCCGTGCGCTTTCGTCATTATGAATGGCGCGCGCCCGCGTTCACCTTTGGCTTCAGCCAGAAAATCGCGTTCATCCGCGCCACGCTGCCGCCCGACGAGACCTTCGATCTCTGCCGCCGTCCGACCGGCGGCGGCCTCGTCGATCATCGCGACGACTGGACCTACACCCTCGTCGTCCCCCGCGGTCATCCGCTCGAGGAGTTGCGCGCCAGCGCGAGCTACCGCGCCACGCACGAATGTCTCGCCGCCGCCCTCGTCCGCCAAGGCGTGCCTGCCCTGATCAAAACCACCTGCGAACCCGCCGCCGAGGGCAACGCATGCGGCGCGGCCGGCGTGTGTTTCCAACGCGCCGAACTTTACGATGTCGTCCACCGTGAGTCCGGCGAAAAAATCGCCGGCGCTGCGCAGAAGCGCAACAAGCACGGCCTCCTCTTCCAAGGCTCGCTCTGGCGCCCCGCCGTCGGCGCGCCGCTCGACTGGGATCAGTTGCACGACGACTTCGTCGCCGCTCTCGCGGAGTCCCTGGCGGTCCAGGCCGCGCCGACCCCGTGGCCGGACTTCGCGGACGACGAACTCAGCGGCCTGACCGACGCCTATTCGTCACCCGAGTGGATCGAAGCGCGGTGAACGTCGCGCGTTAACGTCAACGCGAGCGCGCTCCACCGCCGCGGCGGCTTCGCATCACAGAGTCGCCGGAGCGGGCGCCGGCGGAGTCGCCGCCGCCGGGCTATTCGCAGGGCCTGGTGCCGGCGCCGCCGCCGCCGGAGCCGGTGCCGCGACGCGCGGCCGAAACGGCCACGTGCGCAACGTCTTCGCCGTGAACAGACCTGCGAGCAACAGCACGACGAGCACGTAGAAAAATTTCCGCTTCCGCGCCGCCGCCTTGTTCACGTAAGGATCGTCCAGCGTGCGATGGGCGTTACCCGGCAGCGTCGCCACCTGCGTGAGCTGGCCACCGAAGGGAATATTGATCTTCACCCGACCATTCACCGCCCAGCCGTTGGCATCGAGAATCGGCCCGAGATTGCGATGCCGCAGCTTGAGCGCGGCCATCAGCATCGACGGCCCGGAGATCAGCACGAAGATCCCCAAAATCACCAACGGCATCTGCCACGGTTCGAGCTTGAGAAAGCCCGACATCACCGCCGCCAGCGCGCTGCCGATCGCGCCCAACGCCAGACCGATCGCTGCGAAAATGCCGGCGAACTTGGCGATATCGAAGGGCGTGTTCTGCTTCGCGGGCGCACCCGCCAGCGGTGCTGACGCCGCCCCGACTCCCGCGCTCGCGCGCGCTGTCGCCTCCTTGTCCCAATCCGACGCAAATTTCGCCACCTGGTCGCCGATCATCTTGCCGATGCGTTTATAGGGCGTCCACATCGCCTGCCGAATGCTGATCGGGTGTTCGACGATCTTCACGATGCGCGCGTCCCAGTCGCGCCCTTCGCGGTCGTAGAACACGCCATTGCGCCCCGGCATGAGATTGTCCGCATCGCCGCCGGTGATCGCGGCCGCGAGCGTGAATTTCTCCAGGCCTTTCCGGGCGCACTCGCAATACGCGAGATACGTCTGGCTCAAATCCGCGAATTTCGCGTGCCGGTCCATGTCGCCGACGCGCACGCACAACTGGAAACTCCGCCCATCCAGATACAGCGTGCCCGCCTGAAAAATTGCCCAGCGGTCCGGCTCATAGAAATCGAAGAACGAAACAAAATTGTTCAGCAGCCGATAAAGGTCGCGATAGTAGCGCAGCAACCGGTCCAGATCGCTCACCGCCGCCATCTCGGAGGCCAGCGCCGCATCCTTGTGCGAGAGCTCGGTCAACGTCGCTTGCAGCGGCCCCGTCACGAGCTCCCGCAGCCGCGGCAGCCCCAGCGATTCCACGACCGCTCCCAGTATCTTCGCGCGCCACGCCGCGTAGGGCGCCAGCCGGTCTTTGATCGTCTGCCATTCCGCCCGCGTGAGCTCCGTGCGCGGCCCCAGCAGCGGCGCCACCGCCTGCGTCGCCAGCGCGGCCAGGCGCGCCGTCCACGCCGGATTCACTTTGCCCGCCAGCGGCAACGCGCTGTCCGCCGCGACCGGCGCGATCGGCAGCTGCTCCACGGCGGAGGTCTCCGTGGCGAGATTCTTCGCCGCCATCGCGGCAAAGTCTTCCACCGCACCGTTCAACGCGCCCGCGGCGCGAGGATCGAACGCCGCCAGATTCGCCCGCACAAAATAATCGTCCACCTTCGCCGCCACCGCCGCATAAGCCTCGAACGCCGCGTCCGTCTGCGCGCCGATCGTCCGCACCGCCTCCGCCACGCCCGCCGCCTGCCACGCCACGTAGTCGCGCGCCGCGGCAAAAAACGCCTCCACCTTGTCCGCGTTGATGCCGACCTCTCCGCTGCGATCAGGCAGGCCGCCCACCGTCGCGATGATGTCGTTGATCGCTTGCGCCACCGCCGCGTCGCCCGCTGTCGCCGCCGTGATCACGCCATCGCCGTTCAACCGCGTCGTCTTGAAAATGAGATCCTGATCAACGGTGTCCTTCGCCGAAATCTCCGTGGCACCCGGTCGCCCCACGCTCACGAGCACCTCACGCGCCGCCGCGAGGAGCAACGCACCTTCGGGTGTCTGGTCGTTGATCGCCGCGAGCGGCATCAACGGCGCGGGATCGATGATCACGCCGATATCCTTCAAGTGCTGGTCGCACCAATGCACCGCCGCCAGCAGCTCCGGCACCCGGATGCGCCCGTCACCATCGAGGTCGATCATGGCGAGCGTGCGCTCGTCGAACTCCAACCCGCGTACCGGACAGCTTAACGCCGCCCACAACTTTTGATCGAGCTGCCCGAGCGCCTTCAGATCCTCCGCCGTGGAGATCCGCACCTGATCAAATCCGCCGATGCGGAAAAATTTCCAGACGTGTTGCTGCGCGCCAAATCCGAATTTGATCATCCCCGCTTTGTGTCGGGCGAAGTCGCCCAGCGCAACCTGCGAGATGACGGCTTTAGGCCGACGCGTCGCTACGATTTTCGCTGTTCACAGCCGTGTAAAATGCCAGCGTCGCGCCATGCCCCGCCCCCTCCACCTTCCAGCCTTAGTCGTTGCTCTGTCGCTTGGCCTCGCGCTGACCTCGTGTCAAAAAAAGGAGTCCTCTTCCGGCAACACGCCGGATGCCGCGGCCGCCGCTCGCGTGGCAACGCCTCAACCCGCCACCGTCGAAATTGTGCCGCCAAAGGAGCGCAGCCCGAGCTTCCTTGCGGTTCAAAAACAGCTTGAGCTCGGCGGCACGCTCTATGGCTACGTGGACGTCGACGGCGACGCGCTAAAAGTCGCCCGCAGCTTCAAGGACATCATGACGGAGGTGGCCGCCGCCCAGCCGAACCTGCGTTCCTTCGCGCAACACGACTACGCCGCGATCGCGACGAAGCTCGGCCTGGCCGACGTCAAAGCCATGGGTCTCAGTTCGGTGCCCGACGGCACCGGCTTCTTCCGCAACCGCCTGTTTCTCTATACGCCCGAAGGCCGTCACGGGTTGCTCGCCGGACTGGGCGGCAAGCCCGCGCCCTTCACCCACCTGAACCTCGCGCCGGCGAATACCGCCGTCTATTCTGAAGCGGATCTCGATATCGCGGCTGTTTACCAGACCGTGAAAGACGTTGTCGCCGAAGTCGCCGGCGAGCCCGCCAGCAACAAAATGGAAGCGGCCATCAAGCACGCCAGTGACTCCGCCAAACTCTCGCTGCTCGACCTCATCTACGGCCTGAAGGGCCACAGTGCCATGGTTCTCTGCATCGATTCGGTGAAGACCATGCAGATGCCTCCGCCAGCGAGCATCACCCTGCCGGCGTTCTCCCTGCTCGTCTGCGTCGACGGCGTGGGGCCGGTCGTTGAAAGCGCGCTTGCGCAGGAAGCCGGTTTCCAACGGACCGACGAAGGCGCGTTTCATGTTTATACCAGCGCCAAGCCGGTTGCCGGTTTCGGCTGGACACCCGTCTTTGTCGTCGATGGCCGCGATCTGTACTTCGCCACCTCCCGCGCGTTTTACGACGAGTGCCGCGCCCAAAAAACCGGGCTGGCGCAACAACCGGAATTTCAACAGGCCCTCGACCACGTCGGTCACGAGGGCAACGGGCTGTCCTACGTCACGCCGCAATTCTTTGACCACCTGAAGCGCATCGAAAAACTCAACCCGACGCTGCCGCCGCCGCTCAAGCAACTGATCACGATGATCATCTCCCGGCTGCCGACGCCTGACCAACCTCTGGTCGGCATTCGCACGAACCTGCCCGACGGCATCCTCGTGCGTTCCTATATGAACCGCTCGTTCAAACAGGATCTCGCCATGGTTTCTGTCTATAACCCCGTCACGATCGGCCTGATGAGCGCGATGGCCATTCCTGCATTTCAGAAAGTCCGCACGTCTTCGCAACAAAAGGCGGTGCTCAACAACCTTCGCCAGCTCTCCGCGGCCGCTGACCAATATTATTTGGAAAACGGGGTCTCCACGACCACGTATGACGAAATCGTCGGCGAAAAGCGTTATATCAAAAAGATCATTCCGGTGATGGGCGAAAATTATCGCGAAATCCGCCTCGAAGCCGGCCTGCCTCTCCGCATCCGCCTCCCCGACGGCCGCATGGTCGAATACGGGCCCTAAAACCGCCCGTCGCCCCCGTCTCCGGCGCCGCCCGTCTTGTATCCCGCGGGGACGCCACTGCGGGCGGTGAGTGGCGCGCTCAAGATTTTCCGGCGCGCGGCGACGCCGGGAAGCGAAGCGCACAGGCTGGCGGTCGTCATCCGCTGACCTTCGACCTGGTCTGCGTCGTTCGCGCCGTGGACCGGCAAAATCACCCGCGTCCGAACCCGCCGCGGCGGGTTGTTTTCGCCCAACGTCGCAGCCCGTCGATGCCTGGCTGGCGAGCGGAATCATTGGAATTGAAGAGCGAAAAGCGCCCGACCAGCTTCGCGCGATGGTCTCTTCCGACGACGCCAAAGCTCCTCATCCTGCCTCGCAGACGCCCTCGAGCGGCGCGCTTCCGGCGCTCGATCTCTCGGCCGCCGCGATCGCGCAGCGCTATCGGGCCCGCCGCGAGTTCATCCTGAGCGAAGCCGTCGCCGCCGTGGTGCCGGGCGATCCCACGCGGGGGAGCAAATTCGATATCGCCGCGTGTTTCCACCGGGGCGAAAAGCGCGAGGCCGCCCTGGCCCGGCTCGAAGTTCTCGACCGTGCGACGCCCTCCGCGAACATGTTTTGGGCGTATCCCACGGTGACCGTAATGCTGGCCGGCCAGCAGGCGCTCGATGCGAAGAGTCGCGACCGCATGACCGAATTGTGGCGCACGTATTGGCCGAGCCGGGGCGACACCGAGAACCACTGGCTGCTCAGCTATGCGAGTTATTATCTCGTGGCGCAAACCCACCCCGACGCGGGACCGGAGTGTTGGTTCAACGGCCGGTCTTCCGCCGAGAATCTGGCCGAAGCCAAAAACTATATAGAACACTGGATCGGCGTCACGACCAGCTACGGGCAGGGAGAATACGATTCTCCCAACTACATCGAGGAATACGCCGTCGGGCTCGCGCTGCTTGCGGGCTGGGCGCAGGATAAGGCGTTCCGCGACCGTGCGAAGCAGATGCTCGACTATATTTTCTATGATTATGCGGCGGAGACGCTGGACGGGCTTTATGGCGGGGCGCACAGTCGCGTGTATCCGCGCCATATCATGGCTCCGGGCCGCACCGCGGCGGCCGCCCTCGGCTGGTTGTTGTTTGGCCTGGGCGAGTATGAGCCCAGCGAGCGACAGGTGACGCGCCATCAACTGCGCGACGAACTGCCGGAGCGCGGCGCCAAATTGATCGCCCTCAGCGGCTACGAGCCGCCGCCGATCTTGGAACGCATCGCCCGCGAGCGCGCGCAGCCTTATGTCGAACGGGAGCGCAAGCGCACCCGCTGGCGGATGCGGCATGCGGGGCCGGATTCCTTCGTGATCGGCGACAAGCGCACCGTGCCGGTGTATAAATACAGCTACGTTGACCCTGACTTCATCCTGGGTTCGTCCCAAGGCGGCCTGCTGCAACCGATCCAGCAGCAAACGTGGGGACTGATCTGGCGCACGGAAAACGCCGTGATGCGGTGTCCTTCGTTTTTCGGCGTGCAGCCGTATGCTTCGTCGGTTGAGGGCAGCATGTATTTCCCCGTCGATCCCGCCGTGGTCACCGATTTGATCACGCGCTCGAAGGCGGACTACGACTCACCAGACAAACTCGCCAGCGGTTCACCGTATGAGCAGGTCGTGCAAAGCGGCCGGGCGCTCATCGCGCTGCAGGACATTCCCGCCTCGGCACTCTTTCACCACATCACGCTTTTTTTCTCCCGTGATTTGGAGCACACCGTCGAGGATTCGTCCGGTTGGATCTTCACGCAAGGCGGCCCCGTCTACCTTGCCTGCCGACCCTTCGTTCAAGGCCAATGGCGTCCGAACGACTGGACCGGTTTTCTCAGCGGAGGCGCTGGCGGTATTCTCGTCAGCGGCGATTTCGAGGAGTGGGGCGTAGGGCACCGCTGCTACGTCAGCGAGGCGCATCAAAACGGCTACATCGTGCAAGTCGCCGCCACACGCGACTTCTCGTCGTTCGCGGCGTTTCAAGACGCCGTGCGCGGGCTGGCGCTGACCTTTTCGCTGTCGCCGACGCCGGCGGCCACGTTCACCGCTTTGGACGGCACGAAGCTCCAGGTCCGCTATGGCGACACGCCGCACGTGAACGGCGCGCCAGTGGACTACGCCAACTGGCCGCTCTTCGACAGCCCCTTCGGCCACGCCGCGGTCGGCAGTCGACAGCTCTCTCTCCAGCACGGCGGTGAGACCCAGTTGCTCGATTTTCAAAATCGTCCCCGTGAGTCTGTCGTCCCGGCTTTGCCACCGGTCCCCGCCGACTCCGCTGCGTCCACCCGGCCGGCGTTCTACGCGGCGTTGACCATGACGAAGGCGCAGCAGAACACCGCGACGCCGTCCGACTCGGGCTTGTATGAGCGGTTGCCCTCGGGCGAATGGGTGCTCACCGGACCGCGCATTCTCGGCGTGGCGACGCTGGCGCTCCATCCCACGAACCCAGCCATTCAGTTGATCGCCTCAGCCGACGGCGTGGTCCGCACGGTCGATCACGGCCGGACTTGGCGCAAGACCACCGGTTGGGAGGTCGCCGACGTGAGGGCCATCGAATTCGACGCGGGCAATCCCGATCTCGTCTACGCTGCCACCATGTGGAGCCCCTTGCGCTCGGTGGATGCCGGACAGACTTGGACGTGCACGCAACGCGGGTTGGACCGACTCTATGGCCAGACGTTGATCGCGGACCGACAACAACCAGGACGCGTGTTAATGGGTATGGAGGAAGGGCTCTACGCCTCGGTCGACGCCGCGCTGACGTGGCAGCGGCTCAACTTTCCCACCGTCACGATTACGCGTCTGCGGCAAAGTCCTGTGCAACCGCAACGGTTGCTCGCCGCCACGCTCGTCCAGGGCGCCTGGCTTTCCACTGATGCAGGGGAGACGTGGAAACCCACGGACCCCGCCACGGCGACCGCGCAACTCTACGCCGCCGCACTGGATTCGCACGATCCCGCCTTGATGGCGATCGGCGGCTGGGGAGCCGGTGTGCGAGTCTCCGGCGACGCGGGCCAAACCTGGGTGGACCGCAGCGCAGGTCTGCCTAACCTGAATGTGTTCGTCCTCGCGTTCGATCCGCAGCATCCCGCCCGTTTGTGGGCCTCGACGTTTGAGGAAGGCTCGTTCTACAGCGATGACCGCGGGCAGACTTGGCAGAATGGCGGACTCTACGGCGCGTATGGCGCGGATTTCGTCTTCGGCCGCGTCGCGACAACTCCGGCGAGCGCCCATTCGTCCTCGTAAACGCAGGTCCGGTGCGACCGATCTTTCCAACGGTTTTTTCTTAAAAGCCGTCTGGCCACCTCACGCGCCACGCTTACCGTTTCGTCCCATGTTTGAAATCTCGGGCACCATCAAAAAAATCTTCGACGAGCAGACCTTCGGCAGCGGCTTCAACAAGCGCGAGTTCGTGGTGACTGTTCCCGACGGACGCTTTCCGCAGGACCTCAAATTCGAAACCGTGAAGGACAAAGTCGCCCTCGTGGGCGCGCTCAAGGTCGGCGAAAAAGTGAAAGTCTCCTTCGACATCCGCGGTCGCGAGTGGAAGGAAAACTATTACGTCAACTTGAACGCGTGGAAGATCGAGTCGCTGGACACGGGCGGCCGGGGCCCGGCGTCAACAGACGACGGTCCGCCATTGAGTGAACCCGAGCCGGGAGCCGGCAGCATGGATCTTGATGAAGATCCGCCGTTTTGATGCAGCGAACCGCTTGAGTCCGCCAACGCGCAGCGCAAGCGCCACTTGACGTCTATAGACGCAGAGTCACGCGCGAGAAACATGGTGCCGCAGAGTAACCCAACAACTCCGGACTAACGGTCACCTATCACGGTCGTAATATCGTTTTCCAGGAGCGCGGAGAGCGTCTGACTGATGGCGAGGGCGGTTTGCGAGGTGATGCATATACTACAAAGCCAGACTCCTTTCATCGTGCCTCCGTGTGTCCTTTCTCGCAGGCGGATTTTCGGGTGGCGATTGCTCATGATCACGTCAGCGGGGTCGCCTTATCTTTCTCATCCAGCGATGTTCCGCAGCGTAATCACGCACTCCAGATGCCGCGTCTGCGGGAAGAGATCGAATGGCTGCACGGCCGTGAGCATGTAGCCAGCCGCGAGAAATTGTTTCAGATCCCGCATCTGCGTCGCCGGATCGCACGAAACGTAAACCACCGCGCGCGGCCCAAAGGCGAAAAGCTGCTGCAGAAACGCTTCGTCGCAGCCCTTCCGCGGCGGGTCGATGATCACCGCGGTCTCCGTCGCCGGGAAATCCAAACCCGCAAAAATCGCCGCTGCGTCCGCCGCCAGAAAATTGGCGTTGGTGATATGGTTCGCCGCCGCGTTCTTGCGCGCAAAATCGATACTCGTCGCGCTCAATTCCACGCCGGCCACGCGCTCGAAGGCCGGCGCCGCCGCCAGCGCGAACAGCCCGCTCCCGCAATACGCATCCACCAGAAACCGCGCGCCGGTTGCTGCGGCCTGCGCACTCACATACGCCGCGAAGGCCGGCAGAATAAACGGGTTGTTCTGAAAGAAATCGCGCGCGAGAAACTGCAGCCGCAGCGTGCGCGTTCCCCCGCGCTTGTCTTCGCCCTCGCGGCCCGGTCCGACCGGAAGTTCGATCGTCTCCGTGATCACCGCTTCGTAATTCGTCGTCACCGCGCCGCTCGCTTCGCGCAAGAGCAGCGTCGCCCCGCGCGTGAAGGCGCCCTCCGTCGCCCGCGCGCGCACCTCCGCGCGCACCTCCGTCAGGCGCGCGTTGATCGCGGGCGTGGCAATCGGGCATTGCGGCACGTCCACGATCTCGAACCGCGTTCCTTGTCGCAAAAAACCGATTGGCAACGCCGGTGCGTTCGTCGTCGCCGGGGCCGTCGCCGTCCCTCCGTTCGCCGCCCCGCTATCCGGCACGGCTCCCGGCACGGTCGTTTCCTGCTTCGCCGCGGTGGTCGCAGGCTGCGTCATTGCCGCCCGCGGCGCCGCGAAGTGCGGCGTAATTTTCGAACGGTAACCAAACTCGCGCGGCGAGCCGATCACGGCCGCCACGGGAAACGTCACCCCCACCATGTGCTGCAACAACTCCTCCACTTGCCGGCGCTTCCACGCGAGCTGTTCGGCGTAGCTGAGATGCTGATATTGGCACCCGCCGCAGCGCCCGAACAGCGGACACGACGCCGCGATCCGGTGCGGCGAAGGTGTGAGCACCGTCACAAGATCCGCCTCCGAGAAATTCTTGTGATTGCGAAACACCCGCGCGCGCACGCGTTCGCCCGGCAGCGTAAACGGCACCATCACCACCCACAGGGTTTCGGCGGCGCCGTCCGTCGCGCGCAGCGGCATGCGCCCGAGGCCCGCGCCGAGATTCGTCAGCGTCGTGATCTCCAGTTCGATCTCCGCGTGATACGCGAAGGGCTGGTCGTTGAACCGTTTCTTTTTCCCCACGCCCTGAGGAAACACACGCCGCCCGCAAAACGAAGCCGGATTTTTCGCCGTGCCCTCCGCCGGCCGCGCGTTCAAACCAAGCGCATGCCCGTCGAGAAGATCACCAGCCTCCAAAACCCGCGCGTGAAACAGCTCGTAAAGCTGCGCGACCGGCGCCCGCGCGATGAGGCCGGCGTGTTTCTCGTCGAAGGCTATCGGCAGATTCGCCGCGCGCTGGAGAAAAACATCGCGCTCACTGAACTCTACTTCTCCCCCGATTGGTTTCTCGGCGAAAATGAACTCGCGCTCATCGCGCAAGCCGAAGCTGCCGGCGCCCAAACCTTCGAGCTCGCCAAGGACGCGTTCGCCAAAGTCGCGTATCGTGAACGCCCCGACGGCCTCCTCGCCGTCGCTCCGCAATGGCGCCGCACCCTCAACGACGTGCCCTCCGGCCCCGCGCCCTTTCTTCTCGTCGTGGAAGCCATCGAGAAACCGGGCAACCTCGGCACCATTCTGCGCAGCGCCGACGCCGCCGGGTGCGACGCCGTGATCGTGTGCGATCCAGTCACCGATGTTTTCAACCCCAACGTTGTGCGCGCCTCGACCGGCGTGCTTTTTTCCGTGCCCGTGATCATCGCCGACAGTGAGGCCGTGCACGCGTGGCTGCGCGCCCGGGGCATTCGCGCGGTCGCCACCACGCCTGCCGCCACCGCACTTTACTCTGACACCGATCTGCGCGGCCCGCTCGCGATCGTCATGGGCAGCGAGCAATACGGACTCAGCGAATTCTGGCTGCAACAAGCCGATGCCACCGTGCGTATCCCCATGGCCGGCCAGGCCGATTCGCTCAACGTCGCCATGGCGACAATTATCACGCTGTTCGAAGCCGTGCGCCAACGCGCCGGGCGCTGAGAGGCATCTCCCGCCCGCCGAACCGCGGCCGCTGTGGTCATGCGACGCCGCGCACCGTAAGCGCCTGCCGCTGGCCGTGCGCGCGAAGCGCGCGCTACACCTGATCGACGTTTTCGCCGGCGATGAGGTTTTCTGCGAGCTGCTGATCCTGCGCGGCCACCATCCGGCGTTGCACATACGCCTGCTTCTGCGCGCGCTTTTGCGCCAGATGCAGCGCCCACGCGGCGACTTTGCGCGAACCCGGCGGATGTCGCCGCAGCACGGCGAGCACCAGCCGCTGCACCGGCGGCGGCAGAAAGCGCTCCACCAACTCGTCCTCAAACGACGCGAACGTGTGCGTGCTGCCGGGATCGCCTTGACGGCCCGCGCGCCCGCGCAACTGGCGGTCGATGCGCCCCGACTCGTGCAGCTCCGTTAAGATCACGTGCAACCCGCCGTGACCGGCGACTCCGTGGCCCAGGCGAATATCGGTGCCGCGCCCCGCCATGTTGGTCGCGATGGTGATGGAGTTGGGCTCGCCCGCGAGACTCACGATCGCGGCCTCCTCCTTGTGCCGCACCGCATTGAGAATCGAGAACGTGAAGCCGCGCGCCGTGAGCAAATGGCCCAGATGCTCGCTTGCCGCAACGCTCCGCGTGCCGACGAGAATCGGCTGCCCCTGCGCGTGCAATCGCTCGATTTCGGCGACGATCGCCTTCCATTTTTCCGCCGCCGTCACAAAAAACTCTTCGCGCCATTCGGCGCGCACGCACGGCCGATGCGGCGGGATGACCACGAGCGGCAGTTCATACATGCGCCAGAATTCGTTGCTCGCTTCCGCCCCCGTGCCGGTGATGCCCGAGAGCAGCCGGAACAACCGGAAAAACCGCTGGAAACTCAGCCGTGCGAGCGACTCCGCGGGATTCGTGACCGACACACCTTCCTTCGCCTGCACGGCCTGGTGCAGACCCAGCCGCCACGTGCGACCCGGCATCAAACGACCGGTGAATTCATCGACGATGATCACCTGCCCGTCGACCACGACGTATTGCTTGTCGCGCAGAAAAAAGTGCCGCGCATGCAGCGCCTGCGTGACGAGCGTCTCCATCCACGCCGGATGGGAAAAAACGCCCTCCCCGTGCTCGCGGCACCACGCCGCCACCTTGCCGTGCGCGAGTTCGAGCAGCTTCACTTCCTTGAACTGCACGTTGAGCTCGTAGTCCTCCCCGACGAGCAGGCTCGCCGCCAGCCGATCCGCCAGCCGCGACGCGTGCAGCAAATCCGCGTTCTCCTGCTCCCGGCTGATGATCAACGGCGTCACCGCTTCGTCGATCATCTGGTTGTCCGCTTCGTCGACGATCGCCGAATACAACCCACGCTGCACCAGCGGCTGCGTGCCCTGCGGCAGTTTCAGAAAACGCGCCACCGTGCGCCGTCCCGGATCGGTCAACGGCCCGAGCGCCAGCCGGTCGCGCAGAAAATCCGCCACCAGTTCCTTGCTCGTCGTATAGACGACGCCGGCGAGATAGTTCGACCGTCGATCCTCCTGCGACATCGGCGCCGAGATGTGCCCGGCGCGCAAACCGCAGGCGCGGTAAAGCGGCGCCAGTTCATTCGCGTCGCGCTCCGCCAGGTAGTCGTTGGCGGTGATCACGTGGCACGGCAGCCCGAGCCAGCCGAGCGGCACCGCCGCGAGGGAAATCGTCAGCGTTTTGCCCTCGCCCGTCGCCATCTCCACCAGCCGCCCATGCGCAATGCCGAGCGCGCCCATGATTTGCACCCGATAAGGCCGCAAACCGATTTCGCGGTGCGCCGTCTCCACGACCGCGGGCAGCACCTCCTCGAAGATCGAGATCCAGTCGCGGCCGCGCCGCCGCACTTTCGCCCGGCATGCTCGCAGCAAATCCCGCAACTCCAGTTCGTGCAGCGTCCGCAATGCCTCCGCGGCCGTCTCGATGCGGCCGGCCGACTCCCACAGCTCGCGTTGAAAGCGGCGCCGGCTTTTCCACGCGCCATGCGCGCGATGCACGAGCGAGTCGAGCCCCTCCGGCAGTTTTTCCAGGCGGCGCGTTTCCGTGCGCCGCACTTCTTCCATCGGCAGCGGCATCGGCTAAAGCTGGTAGTGAGATTGCAACAACTGCCGGAAGTCCCGGCCCCATTGCACGAGCAGCGGCGACCACGGCAGATCGAAGCGGATCACGCCCGTTCGCCCGTGCCACACCACGTGGCCCTCTTTCGCCGCCGCCCCGGTCGGCGCCGGCACGCGCGCCACGACGAGAAAGAAAGGTTCGGCCGACCGCAGGCCGCGCGGATCGTCCATGCGCACGCGCACCGCGCCACCCGTCGCCCAGCCCAACGCCGGCGAAGGCAGCACGTCCTGCCGGCCCGGCACCACGCGCCAGTCGGTCACGCGCAAATCCCGCCCGGAAGAGCCTTGGAAACGCACCTCCGCGCCATGCAGGTGTCCGCCGAACAAATCGCCCGCGAAGTCCTGCGGCACGACCGCGTAAAAATCCCACAACGGCCCGTCGCCGACGAGCTCGCCCACCATCGTCCCGCGCGCCATCCACGTGCCCAGCATGTCATCGCTGTGGGCGGAAACCCATTCGCCCGTCACCGGCGCGCGAAAATCCAGTTGCTCCTGATCGTGCTCGAGCTGCGCCAGCAACATCTCCACCGATTCGCGCCGCTTCTTCATCGGTGCAATCCCCGCAGCCAATTCCGTCAGCATCTGCCGCTCCCGCGCGGCCGCTTGTTCCAGATTTGCGCGCGCCGACGCGATCGACAGCGCCAGTTCAGGGTTCTGCAACGTGACCAACGGCGCGCCTTGCTGTACGCTGGTTCCGCTGGGCACCGCAAAGGATTCCGCCCAGCCGTCGACCGGCGTGAGCACTGTCATCGAGCCCGCGGCCCGCACCACCCCCGCTGCACGAAAATGCCGCGGAAACGGCACCACCCCCAACAAAATCACAATGACCGCGAGGGCGCCGAACGTCACACCCCACGCCCGTTTGCGCACCCGCTGGATGCGCGGCTCCCGCGTCAGGTAACGCAGCCCGCCGACGACCGGCATCACAAACGCACCGATGAACGTCACCACACCCGCGAGCAGCCCGATGCCGAAGTAGCGATCCGCCACGAGCAGGATGATCGAGACCGTGATGAGAATGCGATAAACCCAGCTCGCCACGCCGTAAATCGACAGCCACACCGCTTCCTTCCGGCTGCGCGCCGGGCTCTCGGTGAATTTGCCGCCAAACGCATATTTCTCGATCATGTGCAGCCACTGGCGCGCCGCCCGCGGCTGCAAATTCGGCGAGTCGGTCAGATCCGCGAGAATATAATAGCCGTCAAAGCGCAGCAGCGGATTGATATTGAAAATCACCGTGGAGACCGACGCCACGATCATGACGTTATACGCGAGACTGTTGAGCAGCCCGGCGCCGGTGTTGGCCCAGACGAGCGCCGCGATGCTCGCGAAAAACAACTCCGGGATCATGCCCGCGCAGCCCACCATCACGCGTTTCCACCGCTCGCGAAAGGCCCAGGCGGCCGTCGCGTCCACATACGGAATCGGCGTGAACACCAGCAGGGTCACACCCATCGCGTGCACCTCGCCCCCGAATTTTTTCACCGCAAACGCGTGACCGAATTCGTGCACCAGCTTCGCCATCGCGAAGCCGAGATACAACAGGAGGAGGTTGCCCGGTTCGAGAATGCTCTGCGTCTGGTCCTGCGCCTGATCCCAGTGGTTGATGACCGCCGACAGCCCCAGCCCCACCATCACGATCCACAGCAACCCCGCGCCCGGCGTGCAAAGCCATTTCACCACCGGCCACAAGCGCCGCAGAATCGGCTCCGGATCGAGCAGGCGGATACGCAAAAAGAAGATGCCGAAAATCTGTGACTTGATCTCCTGCTGCACCCGCTTCTGGTGCCGTTGAAACAATTGCGCCGTGTCCGCCGGCACATCCGACGCGATCAGGTTGGATTGATACAACTGCGCCAGCATCGAGACGATCTCGCCCTGGCCCGGCGCGCGGTCGCCATCCCGCTCGAGACAGCCGACCCAGATTTCCTCGATCGTGCGCGTGCCGTCGAGGCGCGCCACAAACTGGTAGGCCTCCGGCCGGAAACGAAAAAACTGATTCGTGAAACCATCCTGTGCGATGTGCCACGTCTCGCCGCGAAACACCTGTTTCCGAATCGTCACCGACGGCCGCAGCCGCAGCCGCTGCCCGGCCACCCGATGCCACGACTCGCTGAATAACGCCCGCTGCTCGCTCATGGTCGTGCGCTCACCACCACAGCTTGAGCCGCAGGAAATCGACCAACCGGTGCGTCGCCATCCACAGCAGACTGCGGTGGCCGGCCTCGATCTTGGCCACGCCGCTCATCCCCGGCCGGAACCAGTCCGCCCGATGGTCCAGCAGCCCATGCACGAGAAAGAAATTTCCATCCCGGTCCGGCATCGCCGACGGCTCGATGCGATCGATCGTCACCTTGAACGTGTCCTCAGGCCGGCTCGCAAACGCGATGTCCGCCGTGTGGCTGTTCTGGATCTGGTCGATGTCTTTTTCCACCACCCGCATCTCGACGTAGAGCCCCTTCAGTTGGGAAACCTTCAGCAGGATGTCGCCGGTCTTCACCGGCGCGCCGATTTTTTCGCGCAAATCGCCTTCGACGACCACGCCGTCAAACGGCGCCCGCATTTCCGCCCGCGAAAGCCGGTAACGCACCAGGTCAACCCGCGCCTGCGATTCCGCCTGCTGCGCCCGCGCCACGCGCAACTCCGAAAGCTGCCGGTCCGCCTCCGCCTTGTCGGCTTCGCTCGCGTGCCTCTGCAACTCCGCCTGCGCCGCCGCGAGCTGCACCAGGAGGTCGCTCGTATCCAGTTTCACCAGCACATCGCCCTGCTTCACCAGATCACCCGGCCGCACATCGACTTCCGCGAGATAACCTTCGAAGGGCGCCGGCAGATGCAGCAGCGCGTCAGCCCGCACGATGAACGTACCGTCGACGCGATACGGGAACGGCACGAACACCGCGATCGCGAGCAACACCGCCCCGGCGATCGCGCCCACTTTGATCCACGTCTGTTTCGGCCCGAGAAAGCCTGCGCACCACGTGCGAAAGGCCACCGCCCAGCGCGCCCCAAACCACCGGTCCTGCTTCCGCAATTCATCGAGACGCCGCGACACTTGGTCCGCGATCACCCGCAACGCCAGCGCATCATATTCGCCAAAAGCCGTCTCGCTGCGCTCGAGCGTCAACACACCCCGCGCCTCGCCTTCCACGCGCACCGGCACCGACAACAAAAACGGCACGCGCTCCGCCTCCGCGTAAGCGGCATGATCGCGGGTGATCGCCGTGCTCTCGCTCAGCGCCGGCCAGACGATCTCCTCATCCTGATCGCGCGCTTCCTCCATGGCCGCCTCCAATCGCTGCACGATCGTCATGCGCTTCTCGAAACGGTCCGTGCCGCTGATCGCCTGCACCCGCACGTAGGCGCCGTCCGTCCAGCCCAACGCCACCCGCGTCGAGTGGAAACGCGCCGCCAGTTCGTTCACCAGCGACATCGCCACCGCGAGGAAACGCGTATGCGCATTTGTCGCCGCCAAAATTTCCAGCGCCTGCGCAAAGTGCTCCACCTCGCGCTTCGTCTTCTCCAGCAACCGCTGCCGCTGATAAAGCAACGGCGTATCCGACGCGAGCCGCAGCAGCGAACCCGCCGCGACGATCTCGTCGCGCGACGTCCGCGCCAGCGCCACCGCCAGTAAACACGTTTCACCGCCGTCGCCCGTGGACAGCGTCACCAACAGCAATCCCAACCCGCCGGTCGCATTCGTCGCCGCCGCCGCCAGCCCCTCGGCGAGCGCGCGTTCCGCCAGCGGTCCAAACACCGGACCCGCCAAAGGCAGCGGAAACTCCCGCGCCGTCGGCCAGCCCGCGGCCAGTCGCCACCCCTCGCCCACGCGCACCACGACAGCCGCCGCGGGCGCCTGCACCAGTTCCGCACAAGTCTGCGCAAAACGAGGCCAGAATTCCTTGGGGGACCCTTCAAACAGGCGGCACGCTTCGAGCCGGGCCACGGCTTCGGCAGGGGTCGCAAACGGGGAAGTGTTGTTCATGCGTCCAGGGCATCACGACGCGGGCTCCAGCGGGCTACCCGGCGTGTGAAGGGTAAATGTCATCGCGCCGTTTCGCCGTTTTCCAAGCAAAAATGCGCGATTCCCCGATGGCGGAACGGCCAGACGCCACTCCATGACCGACTTGCCGAACGATAAATTTTCCAAATCTCCGCCCCTCGGATAATTTCGCGCTGCGACTGGAATGCCGTTGCCACGAGCCCGGGGCGCGCTCATGCCTCACTGCACGTTCATGAGCTTCCCGCTTCTTAAATTGCCCGTGCGCTGCGCCCTCCTTCCCCTCGCTTTCGTGCTCACAATGTTTGTCGCCGCCTGTGGTGGCGGTGGCGGCGGCGGCGGCACACCGCCCACTCCGCCTCCTCCCGTTCCTGATCTCGCTCCCGCCTCGATCGCCAATCACACGATCGTGATTGCCGATCCCGACCAACCCACGGTCACGAGCACCTACGCTTTCAGCGCGTCCACTTACACTTCCCCCGGCGGCGATAGCGGCACCTACAGCTACGGCAAGGTTGCCGGCACGACGACGCAGGCTCAGCTGCAAATCGCTTCGACGTTCAACCCCGTGCGCACTTACACGCTCACGTTCACGTCCTCCGCCGGCGGCACCTACGTTGACCAAGTTGGCAAGCACGGCACGTTCCAGTATCAGTAAACGCGCGCGCCTCGCGCTCGCCCTGCTGCTGGCCCTTCCCGTCTCCGGCTGCCTCTCCGTCCGGCGCGAACTCGCGCTCGAACAAACCCGCCAGCACGTGGCGTGGGCCGCCCTCGCCACTCCGCCCCGCCGTGAAACCCGCACGTTTTCCTGGGCCGGGGCACTCGCGCAACTCCGCGCCGCCAACCCCAAGATTCGCTCCGCCGAGCTCGATCTGATCCGCGCCCGGGAAGCGCGCGAGCAAGTTCGCCGCTCGCTGATTCCCCTCGTGAGCTTGCAAAGCGGATACAACCGCAGCTTCGGCGGCAGCTCCCTCAACACCTTCGATCCGTTCTACTTTGCCGCCACCGTCTTCTTCGACGTGCCCGGCTTCATGAACTACCGCACGCGCGCGGAAGCCGCCGAACTCACGCTCACCCGCGCCGAACTCGGCCGCGAAGCCGTCTGGCGCGAACAGGTCACCTCCCTCTACCGCGCCGCCGCCGCCCAGGAAGATCTCGCCGCCCAACTCGCCCGCCTGCAACGCCAGCAAGCCCGCGCCCGCGCTCTCGCCCCCGGCGCACCCCGCGCCGCCACCGCCGCCCAGCGCCGCCTCCTCCCGGCCCAAACCCGCCTCGACGCCCAACTCGCCGACGCCCGTGAAAAAGTCGCCGATCTTCTCGGCCTGCCTGGCACTCCCATCGTCTTTTCCGGGCCGCTCCCCGACCCCGGCTACGATCGCGTGGCCCAACGCCCCGCTCCCGCCCAACTCGCCGGCCTGCCCCTCCGCCTTGCCGCCATCGAACTCGTGGCCTTGCGCGCGCGCCAGCTCGGCGTGCGCCTGCAGGCCTGGCCCGAAGTAAATTTTTCGGTCAGCACCCCCACGCTCTATCGCCGCACCAATGGCCAGAGCGACTACTGGTCTTCCCACGACACCCTCGCCGGGGCCAACGCCTTTTGGACGCTCGATACCCGGGGCCGGCAGGCCAGCGAGGGCCGCATCCTCACCGCCGAACTCGCCCTGCGCCGCACCATCCTGGAGCAGGAAGCTCACCGCGTCGCCGCGCAACTCCACACCGCGCTGGACCAGCTCCAGGTGACCGATCGCGAGTTCGCCGCGCTCAACGCCGCCCTGCCCGACGCCCCGGAGCGCCTTCGACCCGACCTCCTCGCGCGCCGTGATGCGCTCGCCGCCGAACGCCGCGAATGGGAAGTGGTGTTGTGGTTTTTCGACGACACCCGCTGGACCACCCCCGCTCCCCCGACCACCGTCGCGCTCGCCGCCTCCTCCCGATGACTCCGCCCCTCTTCCGCGCCGCAGCCATCGCCCTGCTCCTCACCGGCGCCGGTTGCACTCGCCCACCCGCGTCGACCCGCCCACCCACCCCCGCCGCCTGGCAATGGCAGGACTTCCCCTCCGCCCAAGAGCTGCTCCTCGCCGAATTACCCGCCGGCGTGCAACCCGTCCGCCTCGACGTCGTTCACGCGCCGGTGGCCGGTGAACTCATGCTCCTGCCTCCTGCCGCCAACGACGCCACCCTCCCGGCCAACGCCGCGTGGGCGCGCATCACGATCCCCGGCGCCGCCGACGAAGCGCGCGATCTCGCGGACATGCGCCAGCGCCTCACCGAGCGGCGCGATCACTATGCCCGCTTCGAGGTGCCCGCCGCCCTCGCCCGCCTCGACCGCGAAATTGCCGACGCCCAGGAAACCCTTTCGGTCGCCCGCTTCGCCCAGAAATCGCCCGACCTCTTCCGCGGCGAAGACGCGCCGCTCGATCCGCAACTGCAGCCTTCGCTCTCACCCGCCCAAGCTGAGGCTCAGCTCCAACGCCTCCGCGAGCAGCGCGCCCAACTCGCCGCCGGCGATCGTGCTGCCGAACCCGCCGACCTGCTCGCGCTCCAAGCCCAGCTCGACCAACGCGACCGCGCGCTCCGCCTCCGCGATGAACAATTGACGCTCACCGCGCCGTTCGCCGCGCGCCTCCGCCTCGCGCAACCCGGCGCCTCGCGCCACGTCGAACCCGGCGAAATCATCGCCACGCTTTCCGATTCTTCCGCCCTCGAAGTGCGCGTCCGCGCGACGCTGCCGCTCCTCCACAGCGTGCCGCCGGAAACACTTCAGGCCGTCGTCACCCTCCCCGGCGGCATCACCGCGCCGGCGGAATTTGCCGGTAGCACGGTCGAACTGCAGGGGCCCGTCCTCGTCACCATCTTTCGCTTTCAACTAGCCGCCACCCCGGCGCAGGCCACCGCGGTTCCGACCGCCGGCGTGGAGTTGCCTGTGCTCGTGTTTGCCCGCTTGCCGCACGCCGCCCGCATCGTCCCGAAACTTGCCCTCGTGCGCTTCGATGCGCACGGCGTCCTGCGCGATGGCTGGCGCGCCGGCCTGCCGCGCTTGCTGCCCGGCACGGAACTGCTCGCCGAAGGCCGCCAGGCGCTCGCGTTGCAACCCGCGCCCTGAAGTCCGCGCCCGATGTTATTCGCGCTGCGCCACGTTACGTTTGCCTACCGGCGCGGGGCCGCGCCCGTGCTTCACGACTTTTCCCAAGACTTCCCCGCCGGCCTCACGATCCTGCGCGGCCCTTCCGGCGGCGGTAAAAGCACCCTGCTGAAATTGCTCGCCGGTTACCTCGCGCCCGCTGCCGGCACTGTGACCACCCGTCACGGCCGCGCCCCCGACGCCGCTTTCCAGCGCCACGACGTCGGCTTCGTTTTTCAACAGTTCAACCTGCTGCCCGGCGTCTCGCTGCAACGGAATCTCGAACTCGCCGGCTTGATCGGCGGCGTGCCGCCCGCCGTCCTCGCCGCCCGCGTGCAACACTGGCTCGACCGGATGGGCTTGCAGCCGTGGTCCGCCACTCGCGTCGAACAGCTGTCCGGCGGGCAGATCCAGCGCGCCGCCCTCGCCCGCGCGCTTGTCAAAGCGCCCGCCGTCCTCCTCCTCGATGAACCCACGTCCGGTCTCGACGATACCAATACGGCGCTCATCGCGGCGCTCGCGCGCGACTGGCTGGCCGCCGGAAATTCTGTCATCGTCTCCACTCACGATCCCCGCCTCCCGGCGACGCTCGGCGATGCGACGGCGTTGACCCTCGAACTCCCCGCCGCATGAACGCCACCCCGGCTGTCCTGCGTTACCTCGCGCACGAATTGACCACGCGCTGGCGGGCGCAACCCATCTCGCCCTTCGCCCGCTGGCTGCTGACCCTCGTGCTCACCGCAGCCGCCGGAGTTTTCCTCGCCGGTTTCGCGGCGGCGGAAATGGCCCGCCGCGCGCAGTTGCAACACCTCGGCCTCGACACGCTTGTCGTGCGCGTCCCCGCCCGCTCCGCGCTGGGCGAAGCGGCGCCGTGGCCGGCCGACAGTTGGGCCGCGCCCCTGAGCCACGAAGGCGAACTCACGTGGCTCCAGCAACTGCCACAGCCTGCGTTCAACCCTTGGGACCGGCCGCTGCCGGCCTTCGCCGCCGCGTTGCCGACACTCGCCGCCCTCCTCCCGGCGGAAGCACCCGCCGGCCGCGCCGTCTGGTTCACGCGCAGCCTGCCCGCGGGGCGCGACGTGCGGCTCACGTTCCATAACGTCCCGCTCGTCGCGCGCACCGTCCAGCCCGCCGCGCGCTGGCAGGCCTTGGGCCTCGATGAATTCGTCCTCCTGCCGCCCCCCGCGGGCGATGTCACGGGCCGGTTGGACGTCATGCTCTTCACGCCCGACGCCGGCCATTCGCTCGCCGACACCGCCGCACTCGTGGCTGGATTTTTCACCGCAGAAAACGAACCTCCGCCCGCCGTCCAGGATCCCTCTCCCTACCGCCGGGCGCTCGACGAGCTCGTCGCCCGACAGGTGCAGTGGCGCCGCGGCATGCTCGTCGCGCTCGCCGGCTGTATCGCCGCGATGTTTGGGTGTATCGGATTGCTGGAGGAGCGGCAGACGCGCTACGCCCAGGCGTTGCTGCGCAGTCTGGGCGTTGGCCGCGGTTTGCTGTGGGCCAGCGCGTGGGTCGAAAACCTCCTCCTCGCCAACACAGCGCTGCTCTGCGGCATCTGGTTGAGCGGCACGCTCGCCGCCCGGCTGCTGGCGGGCGTGAATGTTATCAGCCCAGACGTCATGCCGTTAGCTCCGGCCCAATGGCTCTGGCTTGCCATCGGTGTAAATACCGGTGTTCTCGCCAGTATTTTTCCCCTGGGTCGGGCACTGCGCCGGCCCGTCGGGCAAGTCCTCCCTTAAATTCTCGTTCATGACCAAGCTGCTCGTATCCATCAAACGCGCCGGACTCGCCCTAGTGGCCGGCGCGGTCACCCTTCCCGCCCTCGCGCAAACCGCGCCGTTGACCCTGCAGGACCTGCTCGTTTCTGCGATCAACAACAATTTGGAATTGCGCGCCAAGCGCCTCGACCCCGAAGCCCAGCGTTACCGCCTCGCCGCCGCATGGGGCGATTTCGACCCCGCCTTCGTCGCCGGCAGCTACGTGCTCTCCTCCGAGCACCCGCAAAACTACCGCGATTTTCTTGCGACCGGCAGCTCCATCACGATCTACCAGGAAGAGATCATCCACTATGAAGCGGGCTTCACCGGCAAACTGCCCACCGGCGCCAACTACTCGTTGAACACGTTCGTCGAACGCAACGACAACAGCATCAATCGCAAGGCCCCCGTCTTCAACGGCAACCTCACCAACCCCAGCGTCAGCGGCCCCGGCTTTCATCCGGAATACGCCGCCACCGCGGTGTTCTCCCTCACGCAGCCCTTGCTCCGCGACTTCGGTCTCAACGCCAACCTCGCCGAAGTGCGCCTCAATAAAAGCGCCCTCGCCACCTCCGAGCAGGAAACGCGCGGCACCCTCCTGCGCATCATGGCCAACGTCGTCGGCGCCTACTACGAAATGGTCTTCGGCCAGGAAAACATCCGCGTGAAGGAACAGGCCGTCGAACTCGCGCAAAACCTCGTGCGCGACAACAAGCGCCGCCTCGACGAGGGCAAAATGTCGCCCCTCGACGTCACGCAGGCCCAAGGCCGCCTCGCCGAAGCCCGCGAAGAACTTCTCCTCGCCCAAAATTTCCTCGCCCAACGCCGCAATACCTTGCGCGAACTCACCCGCGAAAATTTCGATTCCGAAGACGGTGACTGGACCGTCGACAACACCTTCCTCCGTCGCGATCTGCCCGAACTCGACCGCAATCGCCTTCTCCCGGCGATGTTCGAAAACAACCCCGTTTACCTCGCCAACGTCGAAGCGGCGCGCGCCAGCGACATCCGCCTCACCTACGCGAAAAATCAGCGCTGGCCCCGCGTCGACCTCAAGGCCTCCCTCAGCTACAACGGCCTCGCCGGCGACTGGAGCCCCGCCTACACCGACTTCGATCAACGCACCGGCCCGGATTGGAACGTCGGTTTCGTCGTCAACATCCCGCTCACCAACCGCGTCGGCCGCGCCCGCTACTCCGAGGCGAAGACCCGCAAGATGCAGGCCCTCATCACCGTCAAGCGCACGGAAGTCCAGCTCCTCAGCGCCTTCGATTCGGCGATGCGCGACCTCGCCTCCGCCCGTGAACGCATGAAACTCGTGCGCGACTCCGTCACTCTGGCCGACTCCGCGCTCACCGCCGAAGAGAAGCGCCTGGCATCCGGCGTCACCACCAGTTACAACGTCGCCACCGCCCAGCGCGATATGAGCCAGGCGCATTCCCGCGAACTCGCCACGCTCGTCGATCTCAACAAAGCCTACGCCCAGCTCTACGCCCTCGTCGGCACGCTGCCCCAGCAGTTGAAAGTGGACGTGAAGTCGGAATAACGCGCTCCCTCCCCATGAAAAGCCTCTGCCTCACCCTCTTGTTCGCCGCCGGCGCCGCGATCGTTTCCGCCGCGCCCAAGGCATTTGATGCCGTCATCCTTCCCTACAAGGAGGTGGTCGTCAGTTCCCCGGTCCAAAGCTCCATCACCGCCATCTTCGTGAAGGAAGGCGATGTCGTCACGCTCGGCCAGCCGCTCGCCCAACTCTACAACAAGATGGAGGAGCTCGATATGAACCGCACCAAAGCGGCGCTCGAAAAGAAGGAATTCGACTTCAAAGGCTCCAAAAATCTCTACGCCGATAAGATCATCAGCGAAGACGAGGCGCTGAAAAACCGCATCGAACTCGAGCTCGCCAAACTGCAATTCGACATGGCGTCCGAAGTGCACCATCAGCGCGAAATCGTCGCCCCGATCGCCGGCATCGTCGTCGAGAAACTCCGCGAAGTCGGTGAGGCCGTGCAGGCCTCGCAACCGATGTTCCGCCTCGTCGACATCAGCCGCGTCTACGTGCAATTCTACGTGCGCGCCGAAGATCTCGCCGCCCTCAAAGTCGGCGATGAAATGGACGTCCGCTGCCCCGTCGTCGATCCCACCGGCACGTTCGTCGGCAAAGTGGATTTCATCGACCCGCGCGTCGATGCCGCCAGCGGCCTCATGCGCGTGAAAGTGATTCTGCCCAACGCCGACGGCCGCATCAAAGCCGGTCTGCGCGCCGAAGTTTCCCGCCACGCGGAGTAACCGCCTCGCCTGTCCTTCCCACCAAGCGTGCCTCAACCGGCACGCTTTTTTTGTGCCCCGCGGCAGGCGGCGGCAAGACCGTCATACCGGGTCGCGGCCCGCGACCCGGTCGCACGCACCTTCGCCTGCATCCACGTCCGCGCCCAGCGGGGACAATTTGCAGCGTTGCCGGAGAGCGACAACCCGCTCTTCCTCCTCAGCTTCACCCCTGCACGTATGTTCTCCAAGTTGCTCAAAATCCTCGCTGCGCTTCTCGGCTTGGCCGTCCTCGTGGTCGCCGGCGTCCTCTGTTACCTCAAGTTCGCGCTGCCGAAGGCTGCGCCGGCACCCGCCCTCGTCATTCACGCCACGCCCGAATTGATCGCGCGCGGTCGCTACTTGGCGAATCACGTCGCCGTCTGCATCGATTGCCACTCGGAGCGCGACTGGTCGCGCTTCTCCGCCCCGCTGGTGCCCGGCACCGAAGGCCGCGGCGGCGAGTCGTTCGATCACCGGTTCGGTTTTCCGGGCGCGTTCACCGCCAAAAACATCACGCCCGCCAGCGTCGGCGCGTGGACCGATGGCGAACTCTACCGCGCCATCACCACGGGCGTCAGCCGTGATGGCCATGCGCTGTTCCCGATCATGCCTTATCTGAATTACGGTCACATGGCCGACGAGGACGTCCGGGCCATCATCGCCTACATCCGCACCCTCGCCCCCATCAATCACGCGGTGCCGCCGTCGCGCGCCGACTTTCCGGTTAATTTTTTGGTTAACACGATGCCCGCGCCCGCTGCGCCGCAGCCGTTGCCCGATCCGGCCGACACCGTCGCGCAAGGCCGCTACCTCGTCACCGTCGCCGGCTGCGCGATGTGCCACACGCGCGAAGAACACGGCAAGCCCGTGGGCGCGCGGCTCGCCGGCGGTTTTGCCTTCGATGTCGGCCAAGGCCACATCGTCCGCTCCGCCAACCTCACGCCCGATGACACCGGCATCAAAGCCATGACGCGCGGCGAATTCATCGCGCGTTTCCAACACTATCGCGATCCAACCAACCTGGGCCCCGTGGACATGGCGAAGGGCGGCTTTCAAACCGTCATGCCGTGGAGCATGTTTGCCGGGATGACCGACGCCGACCTCGGTGCCATTTACGACTACCTGCGCACGGTCCCCCCCGTGCCAAACGTCGTCGAGCGCTGGTCCACCGCCCACTAAACCCGACCGCATTTTTCGCGTGCAACGCGCCCGCCCGCGCGGCATGCGCAACGCGTGCACGCTCGCGAACACCGCACCGCCCTCGGCCAGTTGCTCTTCGCCGCGCTCTGCTGGAGCCTCGGCGGTCTGCTGATCAAAGCCGTCGACTGGCCGCCTCTCGCCGTCGCCGGCGGCCGCGGCTTCATCGCGGCGGTGTTTCTCATCGTCACGACACGCGGGCGGCTCCGGTTCACCTGGTCGCCCGTGCAGCTCGGCGCCGCCGTTGCCTACGCGGGCTGCACCGCCACGTTCGTCCTCGCCACCAAACTCACCACGGCCGCCAACGCCGTGCTGCTGCAATACACCGCGCCGGTGTGGGTCGCGCTGCTGGGCGCGTGGTTGTTGCACGAACGGCCCACGCGCGCCGATTTCTTCGCCATCCTCGCCGCCCTCGGTGGCATGGGTTTGTTTTTCGCCGACCGGCTCGATCTCACCAACCTGCTGGGCAACGCCGTCGGTATCTTCAGCGGCATCTGCTTCGCCGTCATGGCCGTTCTCCTGCGCAAGCAAAAGGATG
The DNA here is from genome assembly GCF_019464535.1 of Horticoccus luteus. Classification (GTDB taxonomy): domain Bacteria; phylum Verrucomicrobiota; class Verrucomicrobiia; order Opitutales; family Opitutaceae; genus Horticoccus; species Horticoccus luteus. The sequence continues at coordinate 4,123,045 of NZ_CP080507.1, forward strand.
GCTCGCCCCTCGAGTCCATCATCCTCGGCAATCTGCTCGCCTGCGCGCTCGGCGTGCCCGCGATGCTCGGCGCGCCCCTGCCTTCCGCGACCGGCGCCGGCGCCTTGGTGTTGCTCGGCATCGTGCAACTCGGCGTTTCCTATCACTTTTACGCCCGCGCCATCCGCCACCTCACCGCGCTCGAAGCGGTGCTCGTTCCCGTGATCGAACCCATCCTCAATCCGCTGTGGGTTTTTCTCGTGCTCGGCGAACGTCCCGGCCACTTCGCTCTCGCCGGCGGCGCACTCGTCCTCCTCGCCGTCACGGCGCGCTCCTGGTGGTCCTTACGACCAACGCCCGCCCCTTCCCTCGCGCGCACCACCGCCTGAGCTCTCGCCGTCGCCGCACCGTCAAGCGTGCCGCAATGGCGGCCGCAACTGGATCAGCACATTCGCCGCCGTAATCAATCCGCCGCCCACCAGAAGGTTCATCGTGAGCGATTCATTCGCGTAAGCGATCGCCGCCGCCGCCGAAATCAATCCCGGCACGAATAACGCCATTGCGGACCCGAAAATCGGTTCCACGCAGTAGATCAAGCCGGCCTCGGTCGCACTGATTTTCGGCTGCCACGCATTCATCAACCAATACGCCACCACGGTGCAAAACACCGTGAGGATCAGGATGAGCGCCACCCACGCCGGCGACGTCCACATGGTGCCCAGCGCCGCCCAGTCCGGCATGGTCAGCAACGTGAGTCCGCCGAACACCACCGCCTGGGTCGCGAACATGATCAAGGTGAGATTCAGTGCCCGGTTGGCGGCAAACGCCGGCTTCTCCAGCCACAGAATCTGGCCCATGAAAAAGACCGACGCCAGCAACGTCTCCCACTCGCCACGCCCGAGGTGCGCCGCCCGCCAGTCGAACCGCCCAAGAATCGCCACACCCGCCAGCACGAGCCCGCAACTCAGCCACACCACCGGACCGGGCGCGCGCCGCGACCGCAACGCCACATAAATCGGAATGAGGATCGCGTAGAGTTGCGTTAAAAACGCGGAGGTCGATGCGGCGGTGAATTGGAGCCCGTCGTTTTGAAACAGCATGCCCGCGGCGGAAAACAGCCCGATCACCACGCCCTGCGTCCACTCCGCGCGGGTGGAGTGGAAAAACGTCCGCGGCCGGAATAGTAATATCAAAATGACGCCCAATAGAAAACGCGGCGCCACCACATTCACCGTATAAAACCAGGAGCCCGCCAGCGGCACGAGTCGCTCCTGCACCAGCACGACGCCTTTGATGACGGGAAAACTCAGCCCCCAGAAAAAATTGGCGCAAAGGAGCATGAGCAGCGCCCGGGAACGATGCAGGGAGGCGGTGGCCGTCATGAAAGCCCGCCAGCGTAGGTCGGCCACCCGGGGCGCGCCAAGCGAATTGGCGGCGCCCGCCGGAACGCCGGCACAAAAAAGCCGCCGAGCAAAGTCGGCGGCTTGGATAAATGCGTTGAACTGCGTCTTACTTCGTAACGTGGCCGGAGACCAACTTGGTCATCTCGAACATCGAAACCGACTTCTTGTTGTTGAAGATCGGCTTCAACTTGTCGTCGGCGTTGATCTGGGTCTTCACCTTCTTGTCCTGCAGACCGTTCTTCTTGATATAAGCCCAGAGCTTCTTCGTCAGCTCCGTGCGGGGGAGGGGGCTCGCGCCCACGACGGCCGCGAGAGCGGCATCGGGCGTGACCGGTTTCATGAACGCAGCGTTAGGTTTACGGGCGGGTGCTTTTTTAGCCATAGTGTGGAGGATTGTGGGTGCTCTACTTTGAGAGCAAGGCACTTCTAGAGGGAAAACGGCCTCTTTGCCTAGGAGAAAAGCGCGGATTCAAGCGACCGTGCTCCCACCCCGCCGGTCGTCCATCTGCACGAATTGCTCGTAAAGCGCCGCATAGTGTCCGCGCAATGCCACCAATTCCGCATGCGTGCCCCGCTCGATCAGCCGGCCTTGGTCCAGCACCAGCACTTGGTCGGCGTGGCGGATCGTGCTCAACCGGTGCGCCACCACAAAGCTCGTGCGGCCGCGCAAGAGCGCCTGCAGCGCCTTCTGCAATCGCGCTTCCGTCAACGCATCGATCGAACTCGTCGCCTCGTCGAGAATGACGAGCCGCGGATCCACGAGCAGCGCCCGCGTGAAGCAGGCCAGCTGCCGTTGCCCGACGGAAAGACCCGCGCCGCGCTCCCCGATTTCCGTGTGCAACCCTTTCGGCAACGCCTCGAGAATGTCCAGGCAGTCGAGCTGGCGGGCGGCATCACGTACTTCCTCCTCGGTCGCATCCGGCTTCGCCACGCGAATGTTTTCAAGCAGCGTGCCCGTGAACAGAAAGTTCTGCTGCTGCACCATCCCCAACTGGCGGTGCAACGAATGGCTGGTGATTGAGTGCACGTCGCGCCCGTCCAACAGCAACTGCCCGCTGGTCGGCAGATAAAACTTTGCCGCCAAGTTGATGATCGAGCTCTTGCCGCTGCCCGTGTGGCCGACCAAGGCGATCGTCTGCCCCGGCTCCGCCGTGAAACTCACCTCATGCAGCACCGGCTTGGTGGGATCGTAGCCAAACCCCACGCCCCTGAACTCCACGCGCATGCCCGTGCCCGCCGGCGCCGGCAACGGCGTCGCCGCCGGATCGTCTTCCCAGTCCGGCTTCGCATCGATCAAGCGGAACACCCGCTCCGCCCCCGCCATCGCGATCAACGCCTGATTATATTGATTTCCGATCGTCGCGATCGGGGCGAAAAAGAAATTCGCCATGAAGAAAAACTGGATCAGGTCGCCGATCTCCATCTGTCCGTGAAACGTCCGCCAACCGCCCAGCAGCAACATCACGGCGATGAAGAACTGGCTGTTGAGTTCCAGCAGCGGCACGAGAATCGCCGAGGTGCGCGCCAGCGCGATGTTATAGCGCGCATGGTCGGCGAGCAGGTTGCGAAACAATCCCGCATTGGTCTGCTGCCGCACGAAGCCCTGCGTCACTCGCATGCCGTTGACCGACTCCGCGAGCGTCGCCGTCACCCGGCTGAAGCTCTCCGTCGTCGCCCGCGTGAGCAGGCTCAGGCGCGTGCGAAATTTCCGGTTTACCACCCAGAGCAAGGGTGCCATCGCCACGACCACGAGAAATAAAACCCAGTCGCGCCACGCCATCACCACCGCGGCGAAGAGCATGTTGCCGAACTGCACGATGGAGACGAAAAACACGTCCTGAATGCCGACGCGCAACGACTCCACATCCGACGTCACACGGCTGATGATGCGGCCGAGTTTCACGCGGTTGAAAAAGCTCATCGGCATCCGTTGCACGCAGCGAAAAATGTCGGCGCGCAACGTCTTCACCACCGACTCGCCGAGTTCGAGCGCGTAGCGCTGCCGAAAGTGAAAGAGCCCGTCCGTCAGCAGTCCGAGCACCCCGTAACCCGCCACCGCCCACGGCAGCATCCCCAGGTGATGATGCGCGATCGGGCCGGCGATGATCACGCTCATCGCCCACGTCAGCGCCGGCAGCTGGATCGAGCGCACCAGCGTGATGACGATGAGCGCATTGCGCTTGCGCGACTGCGTCTTGGTGTAGGCGAAAAGGCGGCGGATAAGCCCCCACTCGAGCGGCCGGAATTGCGCCTCTTCCTCCTCGTTGCGCTCCGCCCGCACGACCAGCCCGATTTCCACCGGCTTCAAGCCCGGATCCTTTTCGCGCGGCTTCATGGTTCCGCGCCCTCCTCGCCGCCGGCGGTGAGTTCACGTGCGTCCACCAGTTGCAGATTGGCGACCCGCCGGTAAGCCCCGCGAGCGGCCATCAACTCTTCGTGCGTGCCGCGCTCCACGATGCGGCCGTTTTCCATCACGATAATAAAGTCCGCCCGGCGCAGCGTGCTCAGCCGGTGCGCCACGATAAACGTCGTGCGGCCCGCGATCGCGCGCTCCAACGCTTCGAAGATTTCATGCTCCGTCTCGCTGTCGATCGCCGCCGTGGGATCGTCCAACAGCAGGATCGCCGGCTCCAGCAACACGGCCCGCGCGATCGCGATGCGCTGCCTTTGTCCGCCGGACAACGTGTTCCCGCTCTCGCCCAGCACCGTATCGTAACCTTCCGGCAACGCGGTGATGAACTCATGCGCCGCCGCGATTCGCGCCGCTTTTTCCACTTGTTCCCGCGTGGCCGTCGGATGCCCGAACGCGATGTTGGCCGCGATCGTGTTCGAGAACAGAAAACTCTCCTGAAACACGAGGCCGATGTTGCGCCGCAAATCGTCGAGGTGCAGCTCGCGGATGTCCCGCCCATCGATCAGCAGCCGCCCGCTCGTCACGTCGTAAAATCGCGGGATCAAGCTCATCAAAACACTTTTGCCCGCGCCCGTCGCCCCGAGGATCGCTACCATCTGGCCGGCGCGCAGCTCCAGGTTGATGTCGCGCAGCACCGGATCGACGCCGGAGTAGGCGAAGCCCACGTTTTCGAACCGCACGTCGCCGCGCAGCCGCTGAAACCGTTCCGCCTGCGGCGCGCTCTGCACCTCAATGTTGGCGTCGATGATTTCAAACACCCGCCGCGAGCCGATCAACGACTGCTGCACGCTGTTCACCACCGTCGCCACGTTGTTGATCTGCCCCGAAAACTGTTCCAGCAAGCCCGCGAAAACCACGAGGCCGGTGCCCAGCGGCAACTGCCCCTGCGCGACCAGCCAGCCGCCGTAGGTCAGCAGCACGACCATGTTGACCCGGGTGAGAAAACCCACCGCCGGCGAAAACAAACTGATGCGCCAGAAGATTCCCAATTGCTGGTCGTAGCAGGCTTGATTCGCCGCCTCGAAGCGCGCGCGGTTCTCCGCCTCCCGCCCAAAGGCCTTGGTGACCGCGATGCCCTGGATGCTTTCCGCCAGCAGTTGCACCATGCGCTCCACGAGCGTGCGGTTGTGCGCGTAGGCTGGTTGCGTCGCCCGCGAAAACCACATCGAGAGCAGCGCGAGCAGCGGCGTCGTCGCCAGGCACGCCAGCATCAAGCGCGGACTCAGGCTCGCCATGTAGATGATGTAGACGGTCAACGACACCGCCATGATCACGCTTTGAAACAGCACCTGATCCAAAAACATCCGCAACGACTGCACGTCGCCGGTCACCCGCGTGATGATCGAGCCGGTGGAGTTCGCGTCAAAAAACCGGAAGCTCAGCCGCTGCAGCCGGTCGTAAACCGCCCCCCGCAGGTCAACCACGAGCTCCTGTTGCAACAGGCGGTTGACGCTCACGAAATACGCGTAATTCAGAAATGCGCGTCCCGCCGCGAGCAGCAGGATCACGCCCGCGATGCCCAAAATCACCTGCATCGGCGCCCAGCCCGCCGGCAGTGCCAGGCCAAAAATTTTCGGCGCCGGCACCACTTCGCCCGCGCCCGCCGCCATGGTGTTGCGGATGTAGTCGATGCCGAGGCCCGTCAGGCTCAACCCGCTGAGCCCCATCGTGAGCAGCACCACCTGCGTGGCCAGCACCTTGAGGCAGCCCCGCCGATAGCTCCACGTCAGCCGGAACAACCGGCCGACAACCGCCCAGTTCGAGAGCGAACTGGCAGCAAGGCTGGAAGACGGCAGCGACATGGTGAGGGTTCAAGCTATGAGCGCACTGCGACGGCGCACGCTGAAAGTTGATTTGTTTCCCGCCGGCTCCCGCCGCCTCCACCGAAAAGCCGCTCGCCACCGCCACTGATCGCCCTTGTCTGTTCCCGTCGCTCCTGCGTCATCTTCGCCGCTCTTCTGTCCGCGTGAATCTGTTGTCCCGTCATCTCCTCGCCAGCGTGCTCCTGACCTGCGGCCTCGCCGTCGGGCTGTTCGAATTCATCCTCATTGCGGGCAACGCCATTCAGGACCTGCTCGACCACGTGCTCGCGGGACAGTTTCCGCTCGGCACAGTCCTCCGGCTCGTCGGCCTCCTGGTGCCGTATGTGATTACCTACGCGCTGCCGCTCGGCACGTTGTGCGGCGTGCTGCTGGTGCTGGGGCGCTTGTCCGCCGACAACGAAATCACCGCCATGCGTGCCGTCGGCCGCAGCGTCGGGCAGATTTCGCGGCCCATCCTGCTCTTCGGCGCGCTGGGCGCCGTGTTCACGCTTTTCGTCAACTTCGTCGCGATGCCCCACGCCCGCGTTCAATATCATCGCGAATACGCCGAGGCGCTCCGCTCGAACCCGCTCAGTTTCCTCGTGCCGCGCACGTTCATCAGCGATTTCCCCGGCTACGTCCTTTACGTCGGCGATAAACACGGTTCGGAGATGCGCGATTTCTGGCTCTGGCAGCTCGATAGCCAGCAGCGCGTCGTCTCCCTCGTGCGCGCCGAAGCGGGCAAGTTCGACTATGATGAGGCAACGGATACCTTGCTCCTGACCCTTACGCATGCGACGGCGGAACGTCGCGACAGCAAGAATCCGGAGGAGTTCGGCAATGCGCCGCTCACCTTCAATTTCGAGCAAACAAGCGAACGTCTTTCCCTCGACCGCCTGCTCAGCCGCCGCGGCGGTTTCCGGCAAAAACTGCAATGGATGACGTATCCTGAATTGCAGGCGCAGCTCGCCAAATTCAGCCAGCCGGTGCCGCCGGCGGACCGCAAGGAACAGGCGCGCGACCGGATGAAAGTGCAGATCACGATCCAGGAAAAAATCACGCAAGCCGTGGCGGTGTTTTCGTTCGCGGCGCTCGCCATCCCACTCGGCATCCGCATCTCGCGGCGCGAAACCTCCGCCAACCTCGGCCTCGCCGTGCTGCTGGCCGGCGGCTACTATTTTCTGACCGTCATGATCGGCTGGCTCGACCGGCATCCCGAATATCGGCCCGACCTGCTGCAGTGGCTGCCCAACGTTCTCTTCCTCGGGCTCGCCCTCTGGCTTTTCCGCCGCATCGATCGAAACTGAGCCGGGCCGCACCCGCCACCGGCGTTGCCGCCACTGAAGCGCGCCAGGCGGCTTTCCAGGGATCCGCTCAACCCGGGCGGCGCCTGCCTAGCGGCTTTCTTCCGAACCCTTTTCGAGCAGGCCCTTGGTCAGAAACACCAGGCCGCCCATTTGCGTCCACTCGGAAAGGAGGTTGCCAACCACTTGGCCCCATTTGCCGCCCGGCTGCATTTTCATAAAGAGCACGAGCCAGCCCACACCGGTCGCGGCGATGGTCAGCAACAGCGAGTGGCGCCACACGAAATCACGCAGTGGATTTCTACGGCGACCTCGCACCGGTCGGCTGTCCGCCGAGTGGGCTTCCAACAAATATTTTGTCCCGAGGATGATGACGACGGAGCCGCTCCAGTCAGCGACCGCATTGCCGAAGAAGGCGCCCCAATGCGTGTCGGGATTGGACCGGGTGTAGAGGAGAATCCAGAGCGCGAGTATCGCCAGCGTGACAAGGCTCAGAGAATGCTGATGAAAAAAACCTTTCGATTTCTTCCGTTTAGCCATGCCGACACAGACGCGCGACGGCGTTGAAAGTTCGACCACCCGGGGTGTTCCTGGACCGCGCCCCTCAAACCGCCTGCACCGCGAGCTGTCCGCTGCGGCCATCGATCTCCGCCTGCATTTGGTCGCACACCGCGAGTTTGCCGCGCTCTTCCAGCAAACGCTGCGCGAGTTCGTCGAGCCGGATGAATTCCACGCCGGCGTTGCGGCATGCCGTGAGCAGCGCCTGAAACAGTCCGCGTTTGCCCATTCCTTCGATCTCCGCGTGGAGCGTGAAAACGTTTGGCCGGTCGTCGCGCAGCAGCGAGAGATAGTGGGGCACAATGCGCTCGTCGGGAAACTCCGCCCGTCCGATCAGTTCGTCGAACGTCGGCAGGGTGCTCGGAATCTCCAGTGTCTTGAACACCCGCCCGTTCACGCGCGGGAAAAACGGATACGCGCCACGCGCATCGCTCGCGTAGAGCAGACCCGCCTCATCGTAAACCTCGCGGCTCCGCTCGTTGCTCTGCCAGCCCGCCGCGCCCGCCGTGCGCGCCTCGTGGCCGAAGATCCGCAAAAACTCCGCGCGGGCGGCCAGGAACTCCTCGCGCACCTCCGCGAGCGTCATCTTTTGCACGTAGTCCTGCCAGCGGTAGTGGTTGTAGCAATGGATGCCGACCTCGTGGCCCGCATCGCGAACCGCGCGCATCACCGCCGCATTGCGCCGGCCTATGTGCGGCGCCGGCAGCAGCGTGCCGTTGAGCAACGTCCGCACGCCATACATCTGCACGACGCTGGTGCGACTGACCTTCTTGAAAAACCCCGGCCGGAAGACACGGGTGATGGCGCGCCCGGTCTGGTCCGGCCCGAGCGAAAAGAGAAAACACGCCGGCGCGTTCACGTCCGCGAGATCCGCCAACAGGTTCGGCACGCCTTCCCGCGTGCCGCGATCCGTGTCGACATCAACTTTGAGGGCGAGTCGAAGAGCCATGACTAAGGGGTGTGATGTCGGCTCAGGCGCACGCAAAATTACGCATTCATCGGTGCTTCAAACGCTTCGTCGAGCCTGGTCTCCCATCCGTCGAAATAACCTGTCAGGACCACCGGTTTCACGCCCGCAGCGTGCGTCTTCGCGGTCGGCAGGCAAGCCCTCCGCAAACGCGTCACTCCAGCCGGTAATCCTTGTGCGCGAGATGGTAGTCGAGCGTGCGCTTGATCGCCGTTTTCAAATCCACCTTCGGCTTCCAGCCGAGTTGCTTCTTCGCGTTCGCGATCGACGGCACGCGCTTCTGGATGTCCTGGTAATATTTCCCGAAATACTGCCCCGACGGCACCTTCACTGTCTTCGCCGCCTTCACGTGCTCCGCATATTCAGGAAACTCTTTGAACGCGCCGATGATCAGCTTCGCCAGCTCCGCCACGCTCACGTCGTTGTTCGGATTGCCGAGGTTGAAGATCTGCCGCGATGCCTTCCCGTCCTTGTTCTCGATGATGCGCAGCAGCGCGTCCACGCCATCGTCGATGAACGTGAACGACCGGCTCTGCTTGCCGCCGTCGACGAGCTGGATCGGCTTCTTGAAAATCACGTTCGAGATGAACTGCGTGAACAACCGCGAACTGCCCTCCTTCGGTTCGAGCACATCGTCGAGCTTCGGCCCGATCCAGTTGAACGGCCGAAACAGCGTGTAATCGACGTTGTCGCGCACGCCGTAAGCGTAAATCACGCGATCGAGCAATTGCTTCGAACACGCGTAAATCCAGCGCTGCTTCTCGATCGGCCCATACACCATCGAGCTCGTCTCTTCATTGAGCTCCGGGTCCTGGCACATTCCGTAAACCTCGGAGGTCGACGGGAAAATAATGCGCTTCTTGTATTTCGCGCACTTGCGGACGATTTCGAGGTTCGCCTCGAAATCCAATTCGAAGACCCGCAGCGGATCCTTCACGTATTGCGCGGGGTTCGCGATGGCGACGAGCGGCAGCACCGCATCGCATTTCTTCACGTGATATTCGATCCACTCGCGGTTGATCGTGATGTCGCCCTCGACAAACTTGAAACGCTCATGGCCGAGGCTGTCCTCCAGTTTGTGGGAGCCCACGTCCATGCCGTAAACCTCCCAGTTCTTTTGCGAGAGAATCGCCCGCGTGAGCGAGCTGCCGATGAAACCGTTGGCGCCGAGAATGAGAACGCGAAGAGGCATGGCGGAACCCAAGCGGGAAACCGCCGCTTTGGGAAACGAAAACTCAGAGCACCTGCCCGATGCGCAACTCCCGCTTCTCGCCGTCCCGCCATTCCACGCGCGTCAACTCCAATGCTCCCTCGCTCGTCGCCACCACGAGCGGTGCGACCGACAGCACCTCGCCCGGCGCACCGTTGCGGCCGCGTGCCGCCAGCGCATCCGGCTCCGCCCACCACACCATCAGCCGTGCGCCGTCCACTTCGGTGAACGCACCGGGATACGGATCGGTGACCGCGCGGATCAGATTGAAAATCTCCCGCGAGGTTTTCGTCCAGTCGATGCGCCCGTCCTCCGGCTTGCGGCCGCCAAAATACGTCGCCTGCGTTTCATCCTGCGGCGTTTCCCGCACGGTCCCGCCGAGCAGCGCGTCGATCTGCCGCGCCAGCACGCGGCGCGCGCACGGCAGCACCTTGCGAAACGCTTCCTCCGCCGTCTCCCGCGGCCCGATTGCCACACCTTCTTGATCCACCACCGCGCCCGCATCCGCACTTTTCACCATCCGATGAAGCGTCATGCCAATGCGCGGCTCGCCATGCAGCACCGCCCAGTTGATCGGTGCGCGCCCGCGGTATTTCGGCAGGAGCGAACCATGCATGTTCCACGCCCCGAGGCCCGGCAGCCCCAAGATCTTCGTCCCGATCATGTGCCGGTAATACACCGACAAAATCAAATCCGGCGCCAGCGCCGCGATCTTCTCGCGCCACTCGGGCGTGTTGACGCTTTCCGGCGTGAACACCGGCACACCCTTCTCCCGCGCCGCGACGGCCGGCGTCTTGAACCAGATTTTTTCGTGCGGATTATCCTCGTGCGTGATCAACGCCACGACGTTGTCGCCGCGCTCAAGGAGCAGCGACAGACACTCGTAGCCGACCTCGCTGTAACCAAAAAAGAGAATGCGTGGCTTCGTCATGCGCGGCTTAACGAGGACAACGCCGACCTCGTGTGGCGAGCGCGAACGAGCGTCCGCCGACCGTGCGCTCATCCGCTGCGCAATCCACGTTCACCCTTCGCGCACTTCCAGAATCTCTTTCACAAAATACCGCTGCCGCGCCCGCACGACCTGATAGGTGCGCCCGACGTATTCGCCGATGAGTCCGATGCCGACCATCGACACGCTCAGCAGGAAAAACACCACGCCAAACAACGTGAAAATCCCTTCCGCCTCCGCGCCGAGAAAGAGCCGGCGGTAGGCCAGAATCAGCACCAGCAGCAGACTGCCCGCCGAACACGCCATCGCGAACATCGTGAAATACTGCAAGGGCGCGAGCGAGAAGCCGGTGATCAAATCGAAGTTCAACCGGATCAATTTATACAACGAGTAATTCGACACGCCCGCGTGCCGCTCCTCGTGGCGCACGCCGACTTCGGTCGGATTGCCCGAAAAACTATAGGCGAGCGCCGGAATGAACGTGTTGATCGCACCGCTGCGCACGATCGCATCGATGATCGGCCGCGAATACGCCCGCAACATGCAGCCCTGATCCGTCATTTCGATGTTCGTCGTCTGCTTGCGCACGAGATTGACCAGGCGCGAAGCGTATTTGCGAAACGACGAATCGTGCCGCTCCAGCCGGTAACCACCCACGTAGTCGTGCCCCGCATCCATTTTCGCCAGGAGTTTCGGAATTTCCTCCGGCGGGTTCTGCAGATCGGCATCCAGCGTGAGGATGATCGAACCGCGCACACGCTCGAACGCCGCCATGATCGCCATATGCTGGCCGTAATTCGCGTTGAAATCGATCACCCGCGTCACGTCCGGCCGTGCCGCGTGCTGCGCTTGCAACAACATAAAGGAGCGGTCCGCGCTGCCATCGTTGGTGAAGATGATTTCGTAACTCCGCCCGAGCGCGTCGAGCACCGGATAGAGCCGCGCGAAGAGCGTCGGCAGGTTGAGCTCCTCGTTATAAACGGGAATGACGACCGAGAGTTGAGGCGTCGCGCTCATGCTTTGGAGTGAACCGTCAGAATCGTCGTCAACGCCGACGCCACGCGCGCCACGTCTTCCCGCGTCATCGCGGGAAACAGCGGCAACGAAAGAATGTTGCGACCGATGCGCTCCGCGATCGGGAAGTCGCCGTCCTTCCACCCGAGCGCACGGTAAACCTTGAACAAATGAATCGCCGGATAATGCACGCCCGTGCCGATGCCCGCCGCGTGCAATTGCGCCATCACTTCGGCCCGCTTCGCGTTGAGGCGCTGCTCCGGCAGCACGATTTGAAACATGTGCCAGTTCGACTGCGCGAAATCCCGCGGCGGCAATTCCACGCCGAGCCCGCGAAACGCCGGCGCATCAAACGCCTCGAAATACGCCCGCGCGAGTTCGCGCCGCTTCGTGTTGAACGTCTCCAAATGCGGCAGTTGCCCAAGCCCCACGCGCGCGGCGACGTCCGTCAGGTTGAACTTTCCGCCGACCACCTCGACCTCCATGCCGTCAAACCCCGTGCGCACCACGCCCTGCAACCGATACTGCTCCGCCAATTTCGCCTCGCGCTCGTCGTTCATCACGAGACAACCGCCCTCGATCGTCGTGACGTTTTTGTTGGGGTGGAAACTGATCGAAACAAAATCCCCCGCCGCGCCAATCTTCCGCCCTGCCCAGTTACTCCCCAGCGATTGCGCCGCATCCTCCACCACGCGCAACCCATGCTTTTGCGCGATCGCGTAAAGTCGGTCGCGATCCACCGGCAGCCCCGCCAGATCCACCGGAATGATGGCGCGCGTGCGCGGCGTGATCGCGGCCTCGATGCGCTCCAGGTCGATGTTGCGCGTCACCGGATCGATGTCCACGAACACCGGCCGCGCGCCGACCTCGAGCACAACGTTGCTCGTCGCCACCCACGAAAGCGGCGTCGTAATCACTTCGTCGCCCTCGCCGATGCCCGCAATGCGCAACGCGATCTCCATCGTGCATGTGCCCGAGTTGAACACCCGCACCGGACGACCGCCGCAATACGCCGACAACTGCGCCTCCAACTCCTTCGCCTTGGGACCGGTCGTCAGCCACCCTGAGCGCAGCACGTCGGCCACGCCGTTGATGGTTTCCTCGTCGATGGTCGGACGCGTAAGCGGGAGAAACGGCTGAGCGGTGGTGGACATGTCAGGGCTGGTTGCTGAACAGATAATGGTCCCGCGTTTCGCCGAGCAAATGATAACGAAACGCCGGCTCCGCCAAGAGCGGGCCGAGATCCTTCTTGCGCGCCACCACCCACAGCCGCGCCGGTCCGGCCCACGCGCGGTGAAACTCCGCGTCGTCGATGAAGCGCCCGCTGTCTCGCGCTGCTGGGTCTTCTTCCAGTTCCAACTCTCCCTTGAACGCCACGAGACCCACGGTCTGCCGCGCGTAGAACGTGAAGTCGTGAAAAAATTCGTGGTAATGCAGCACGCGATCCCCCGGTTTCGCCTCCGCCCGCACCTGCAACGCCAGTTCCTTCGTGCCCGGTCGCTGAATGTGCGGCGCCGCATAAGTCAGCACACCGAGGAAAAACACCATCGTCACCGCGATCGTGGCCACCGCCGAACGGCCGCCCCGCGTTTTCGCCCGCCACGGCGCGAGCACGCCCCCCAACATCAGCACCGCCGCCATCGTGATCGCGAACGGCCGCAGCACCTGCGCCTGCGCCGGATCGCGGATGATTCCCGGCTTGAGCACCACGACCACCAACGCCACCGCCAGCAGCCCCGCCACAAACGAAAACGTCCGCACACCGGCGCTCAACCGCCCCGCACCCGCCCGCCAGGCCGCCGTCACGCCTACGCCGGCCAACACCGCCAACGCCGGAAAAATCGGCAGGATGTACGGCACAAGCTTCGAATGTGATTTCGTGAAAAACAGAAAGATAAACGCCGCCCACGTCACAAGAAACCACGCGTCGACGTTGGCCTTGCGGGCCGCCCAACCGCCGCGCAACGCCTCCCGCGCCCCGCTCCACACAAAGCCCGTCCATGGAAACAGGCCGAAGAAAATGATCGGCACGAAATACCACACCGGCCCCGGCCGGCTCGCGACGGGCGACATGAACCGCTCCCAGTGTTCATAAACGAAATACCGCTGCGCCCACGTCGGGTTGTGCAGATGTGCCAGCACGTGCCACGGCACGGCGATCGCGAGAAACACCAGGGCGCCCGTCGGCAGGTGCAGCGGACGCAGCCGCTTCCATTGGTTGAACACCAGCAGCCACAAAAACATCACCGCGCCCGTGACGAGGAAGCCCATCAAGCCCTTCGTCAGCGTCGCCAAGGCCATGCTCGCATACACGCCATACATCAGCCAACGCCGCCGCCCGCCCGGCGGCGCCCGCATCGCCAGCACGAAGCAAAACAGCGCCGCGCTCATGAGCACCGACACCGCCATATCGAGCAGGATGATCCGCCCGAGCGCGAAGAAGAGCAGCGAAGTCCCCAGCGCCACGCCCGCCGCCACACCCGCCGCGCGGCCATACAACGCGCGCCCCGCCGCGTAGGTGAGCAACACGCCCGCGAGCGCAAATAGCGCCGGCACCGCGCGCACCGCCCACTCGTTCAACCCGAAAACTCGCTCGCTCGCCGCCGTCACCCAATACACCAGCGGCGGCTTTTCGAAATAGTTCACGCCGTCGAGCCGCGGCGTCACCCAGTCGCCGGTCGCCAGCATCTCCCGCGGAATCTCCGCGTAACGTCCCTCGTCCGGGTTCCCCAACGGATAACTGCCGAGCCGAAAGCCGAACAGCGCGGCAAACAGCAATGCGAGCAGCATGAGGTCGCGCGTCCACGACACACGATCCGGGGCAACGTCAGGCGAGGAAACCATGGCGATGGCAACGCACGTTATTTCCCGCCCGACGCAACGCCATTGTTTTCCGCATCGTGGGCCGCAGCGGAGAGTTTCTCAACGTCGCGGAAAGTATCCGCTTTCGTGAGTCTGGGCGCTGCGCGGCGGCCACGGCTCCGCGTCGGCCGCCCGTCAGTTGTTGCCCGGCGAATAGCCAAACGCCGGCACCGCACCGCCGACCGCCAGCTCCTCTTCCGCGTGCTCCTCTTCCGCCGGCAATTCCTCGAGCGGCGCAAAGCGCTCCGACGAAAAGCCGAGTTCCTGCTTGTTCGCCATGAAGGGATCGGCCGGGTTCGTCAGCTCCTGCAACAAGAGCCCCACCGTCGCGGAGTCGCCTCCGTTCACGATTTTCTCCCGACCGAGAAAAACTTCGCGAATCGTGTAAACGTTCCCCTTCACGGGCAACTGCTTGTAGATCGCCTTCACGAATGCCGGGAAGGTGTCGTTAATGCAGGCAACTCTTTGGCCTTTGACCATGCCGCCACGATAACCGGGTCCCGCCGCGCGTCACGTGCGAACGCATACTTTTCGCGCCAAATGCAGGATCTTCCGATGCCCAACGCCTCGCGAACTCCTGCTTCCCTTGGGCCGGAACTCTGTGCGCTGTTCCGCGGCCGACGTCTTACTCGATGGGCGGATGAATCTGCTCAACCTAACCGCCGCTCCGGCGCGGCACCGCGAATCGATAGCTCCCGGAGCCGACCTCGCAGCTCACCGCGCCGTCGGTCGCCGTCACTGCGCGCACATCGTCGCGCCCACCCAACGCGCGTCCGCCTTCCGTCGCCTGCTCCGCCCCGCCCGGCAGCGTCACGATTCCCGTGGTGTTCGGCGGCAACTCGACTTCGACGAGCAGTTGCCCCGCCGCGATGCGCCACGCCACCGCCACGCGCCCGCGCGCCGATTTCTGCTCCGCCCGCGCCCAGGAAATTCCTGCCACCGGCTGCGGACGAATCTGCACGCGCGCGAAGCCCGGCCCACTCACATCCGGCGCGAGCCCCGCGAGATCGCGGTAAAACCACTCCATGATGTGCCCCAGCATGAAGTGATTATGCGAGAGGTCGCGCGCCGCGTGCCACGACTCCGCCAGGCTCGTGCAACCCAGCTTGAGCTGATAACCGTAGCCCGGTTTTTCGCTCTGCGCATTCATCGCCTGCACCACATCGGAGCGCCCGTTTTCCGCCAACGCCTGCAACAGGTAACGGAAACCGACATCGCCCGCCGTCAGCGCATCGCCCCGCCCGCGCACATCGCGCACGATCGCATCGAGCACGGCCGCCCGGTTCTCCGGTGCGACGAGTCCGCTCGCCAGCGGCAACGCATTCGCGCACTGCGAACCCGTCGCGTAGCTCCCGCTCGCCGCATCGAAAAATTTCGCGTTAAACGCCTCGCGAATCACGTCCGCCTGCTGCGCCAGCGTCGCCGCATCCGCCGTCTCGCCGAGATGCCCGGCGATCTTCGCCATGACCCGCGTATCGAGAAAATAAAACGCCGTCGCCGTCAGCGCCACCGGCGTGAGCTGCGCAAACGCCGGTCGCCCTGGCCCGAGATCGCACCAATCCCCGAGGCCATGCGAAAGAATGTGCCCTTCCGCCTGGCTCGCCAGATGCGCGAGGTAGCGTTTCATCGCGCCATAGTGCCGGCGCAACGGCGTGTCGTCGCCCGTCCACTCGAAGTGCTGCCACGCCGCCAGGATCAGCGCGCTGCCCCACTCCGGCGAATCGCGAAACCCTTCCGAAAACTGGATGTATTCCGGCGCGATGTCGGGCACGAGGCCGTTCGCGAGTTGCGCGTCGGCCATGTCATCGAACGTCTTCAGAAACATCCGCGTGAGGTCGAACTCGTAGCGCAACGACGGGCCGTTGAGATGATATTGTTCGAGCCAGCCGAGCTTCTCGCGATGCGGGCAATCCGTGATCACGTGCGCGAGATTGCTGCGTTGCGCCCAACGAATCAGCGGCCGGATGCGGTTGAATAAATCGCTCGCACACGCGAAGTCGCCCGTCGCCGGCGATGCCGAATGCACCACCACGCTTTCGAGCGCCACAATGTGCGGCAGCACGCCGTCCTCGCCCGGCGTCAACCGCGCTTCGAGATAACGTCCGCCGTGATAGAAAAATCGCGGAAACCACGTCTCTTCGTCACCGCGCCCCGCCAGCGTGTAGCGCCACCACGAATCCGACAATCCCGTGCCGCCCGAGCCGACACCATTGATCGATGCGCGGTCGATCGAGCCATCCGGATGCGCCAGCTCCGCCGGAATCAAAGTCACCGTCGCGCCCCGCGAACCGCGCACCGTCAGGCGCGGCATGATCGACGCGTTCTGGCCGAAATCGAACACCTGCACGCCGGGCCGCAGCGTGCGCACGCCCACCGGACGCAGCGTTTCAAACGCGCGCATCGGCGGCGCCGCATGCGAAAATCCCCGCAGTTCACCCCCCGGCCCCGCGTGCGTCACCGCACTCGTCCAGCCCGCCACATCCGCCGCCGCCGTATCCCAGCCCGCTTGCTCCAACCGCGCATCGTGATCTTCGCCGCCGTAAACACTCGCAAAGGTCGTCGGCCCCTCCCGCACCTGCCAACGCTCGTCCGTGCCGACGATCTCCACCGTGCCGTCCGCGTATTCGAACCGCAGTTGCGCGATGACCGTGAGCGGCCGAAACGCGTTCTCCAGTTTCAGGTAACGCCCGGGCCGCACATTGTAAAAGCCGCTGCCCAGAAACACGCCCGCGCCATTGGCGCCTTCGCGCACGAGTGGCGTGATGTCGTGCGTATCGTAAAGGCACGTTTTGGTGTAGGTCGTCCAGCCCGGCGCCAGCAAATCGAGCCCCACGCGCGCGCCATTGATCGAGAGCTCGTGGTGCCCGAGTCCGCACACATGCAGCAACGCCCGCTTCAACCCGCGCCGCACCGTGAACGTCCGCCGCGCGAGCAGCGTCGCGTTGTCGCGCGGGTTCGCGCCGCGCATCACTTTGCCATCGACGAGCGCCGCGACCGACCACCGCTCGCTCTCCTCGCTGTCGCTCGCCGTCACCGTTGCGCCCGCCGCGATATTGACGCCGCCCGCGAGCACCGCGATCTGGCTCAGCCGCAGATAGAACCCGTGCCCGTCGCCATGCAGTTTCGTCACCGTGAGCCGCACGTAACGCACCGTGGTCGACGGCACGGGACGTACCGCGCACACGTGATAGTTCCACGGAAAGTCCTCGGCCGTTTGGTCCACCAGCGTCACCACTTCGCGGAAATCCGCCTGCGTCGCTCCTTCGATTTTGAAGCGCTGCGGAAATCCCAACCACTCCACGTCGCCGTAACGCACACCATAGAGATGCACTTCGTCGATCGTCCGCTCGGCGCCCAGGTCGAGCGTGATCCATTTCGTCGTCTCCGCGGTCGCCGCCGGTTCGGAACGATAGCCCCATTGCGGCCGCACCCACTTCAGCAGCTCGGCGTCCGTGATCCATTTCGCCTGCCAGTCCGCCGGCGTCAGCACGCCCATCGTCCACGTCGCAATCTCGCTCCACGCCGATTCGCCGCCCGTCTCGTCCCACACGCGCACGCGCCAGAAAATCTCCTCACTGGAACGCAGCGGCCGGCCGCCATACCGCAGGAACGTCTGCTGGTCCGACGCCACGCGTCCGCTGTCCCAAGCGTCGACGTTGCCGTCGGCCAGCGCGGCCCGCGCCGTCGCCGCCTGCACCTGATACGCCGTCTGGCGCCGCCCGCGACCTTCGCCGCGCAGCTTCCAACTCAAGCGCGGCGGCGCCGCATCCACGCCCAACGGCGACGCTTCGCCATCGCAACGCAGATCGTAACACGTCAACGGTTGGACTGCACGGTGGAGAGACGCAGGGGCGGAGACGCTCGGAGAGCTCATGGGTGGGAAAACGCGCGCCACCGCACGCGAAACGCGCCACCGGTGCAAGCGCCATGCGCGTGCACCGGTGGCACTTTTTTAAGCCGCCGACACCGCTTCCTGCTTCGCCGGCGCCACCCGCGTCAGGCGCAGGCGCCGCGTGCCGCCGGGCATTTCCCAGGCGATTTCCGCGCCCTCGGCGTAACCGAGCAGCGCGGTGCCCAGCGGTGCGAGCACCGAGAGGCGGCCGCGGGTCGGATCGGCGCGTTCGGGCAGCGTCAACGTGTAGTGGTCAACTTCGTTGGTATCGAGATCGAGCACCGCCACGCTCGACTCCAGGCCGACCACGTTGGGCGGCAGAGTCGGCACGATGGTGGCGCGATCCAGTTCAGACCGCAGGCGGGCGAGGGTCTTCGCCGTGCGTGCGTCGGAGGCCGTCACGCCGGAAAGGCGCAGCCGGAGGTTTTCGCAGTCGTTGGCCGAGATGTAGATAATGGGTTCGTTCATAGAGAAACCAGGGTTGAGGGTTGGGGTAAACGAGCCGCCGCCGGTCGGACGGCGACCCGGGTGAGAAAATCGAGGTCTTCGGTCGAGAGCGTGAAATCCGTCGCGGCCAGCAACTCGCGGAGTTGCGGCGCGCTCGCCACGCCTACGACCGGCGCCGTGACGGCGCGTTGCGCGAGCACCCAGGCGAGCGCCACGCGCGGCAGACTCACGTCGTGCCGCGCCGCCACTTCCGCCAAGGCCGCGCGCACCGAGGTGAGCGCTGTCGCGCCGTCTTCGAGCGGGGCCCTCCGCCCGCGCCAGCCCGAGAAAGCCTCATCGCGATCCACCTCCGCCAGCAAACCGCCGCCGAGCGGGGAGCGCGCGAGAAAGCCCAGACGATACGCCTGACACAGGTCGAGCAGGTCGCGTTCCGGACGCTCTTGCGCAAGCAGCGAGAAATCGGCTTGGACGACCTCGAAGCGGTCCGTGTCGCGCTGCACGGCCCGGTGGATCGCTTCCATCACGCGCCACGCCGGCAAACCGCCGGCACCGAAATAACGGATCAAACCGGCGCGGCGCAGCCGGGCGAGGCTGACGAGCAAATCGTCGATCGCCACGTTCGCTCCGCCCCACTCCAGCAAAAACAAATCGAGATGGTCCGTTTGCAGCCGACGCAACGACGCCTCGCACGCCGCCCGCACCGTCTGCTCCAGCGTCGCGCCCGCCAACGTCGGCGCGCCTTCAAACATCACGCGCGTCGCCAGAAACAACTCCGGCCGCGCGATGCCGCGGGCGCGCCGCCAACGGCCCACGTAGTCCTCGCTCGCATGCGCCGAGGCGAGTCCAGCGCCGTCGCCGAAGCGCACGGAGGAGGTTTGCACAAAATTTCCGCCGGCCGCGCGAAACGTGTCCAGCACCTCGAACGCCTGCTCCATGCCGACGTTCCACCCAAAGTTGAGGGTGCCGAGGCAGAGCTCCGACACCGTGACGCCCGAGCGCCCTAAAACACGCCGCTTCATAACGACAGTCTCTCCCCGCCGCGCGCTCCATGAAGGCGCGAAAGTGCGTTGGCGACGAAGGCAATCCGCGCGGAATGGAATAATGTTACAGTGGAGAAATTCATGAGTGACCTTTCGGGGACGGGTGGAAACCCGCGTTCCGAAATCATTCGGGGTCCGCGGGTCGTGAGGATCCTGAGCGTAAAAACACGCCGGCGATCAGGCCGACGTGCACGCGTAACAGGTTCGATTAAACCCGGTGTTCGCGAAGCAGGCGATTTCCGGGTGGCGCCTGAGCGGCGCGGCGAATCGTCAGCTTCCGACACCGGGGATCACCGGTGCGACGAAGAGTTTCCGGTGAGCCCGGAACGGGCGGGAAAATGTCTCTTGATGCGTCATGGCTGAAATAGTACCCGGCAAGGGGGCGTCACTCCGCGCACAAGTCAAGCCCGTGCCGGCCATCGTCGGCTCGTCGGGCGTCCCCCTCGGCCGTCTCACGCGCTATTCGATCCGTCCCTCGTCGAAATCGATCAAGTCGGGCACGGTCTTGATTTCACCCACGCGATCCACGCAGCCCATCGCCGTGAGCGCTTCGCGGAGAAACTCCTGGCCCGCCGGCGTCAGCCCTTTTTGCGCCAGCTCGCGATTCCATTTCGCCGCCCGCACATCGGCCGGCAGCAAGGCGCGCAACCGCTGCTCCACCTCCGCGTCGTCCGCCGCCGCGAAGACAATCTTTTCCACCTCCGCCGGATCGATGCCGAGGTGCAGGCACAAAAAGCGATCGATCCCGCGCTTGTAGTTCTTCGCATAACTCTTCGGCAACGCCCCGTGTGCTTTCACATAACGGCACTTCGCCAGAAACCGCGGCAGATACAGCAGCCCCGTCGCCGCGTGCGCGATATAAGGCGACGGCAGACAAGTGAGAACTTCCCCCGTGGAACCGGGAATCGGCTTCGATGGCATCGCGTGACAACGCAACAGTTCCCGCCGCTCATGCAAGCCGCACCCGCGCCGCCGCTGACTTCCGCCGGATTTTTCAAGCACTACGCGTTCGATGCTTGTCGGCTGGCGGCTGCACCAACGCTCGCTTCGCCTCGATCGCTGCGGTTCGGGGAACGCACGCGTCTCGCGGCTGACGCTCGGTGTCTCGCCGAGAGTGGCTCGGATCGCCCGCGCCGGGCGCTCCCACGGATGAACGACCTCGCCGCCGCCACGTCAGGGCACCACGTAGAGCTCCACCATCATCTCCCCCGTCGCGCCCGCTACGCCGCTGCCTTGCACCGTGTAGACGCCCGGCTCCAACGTCACGAGCAGAGCGGCATCGTCACTGCCATCCGGAAATGAAAACGCACCCACGGTCTGCGCCGCCGTCGCGATGGCCGACGCATCCGCACTCGCGGACCAGTGGTCGTTTTGCGCCAGCACGGTGGAGCCGCGATAAAGCGTGACTTGCGGATCGCCCAACGCCCCGGCCACACCGAACGACGCCAGCGCCGGCCCCGCGCCGCGGATGAGCAACGTCACCGGCCCATTGCCCGCGACGACAAAGCCCGCCACTAGCACCTTATCTTCTGCTCCCGCAAAACCGCGGAGCGAAACGTTGGCCACCGGCGCCGAGTTCGCCGGGTCCGCCGCATCGTAAAATTCAAACAGACTGATCCCGGCGCCCGCATCAAGGCCGCCGGCACTGGCGAAGGTCTGCGCCGAGTAAGTCCCGGCGGAAAGCAGCGGCGCCAACGCCGCGTCGTGCGTGTTGCGAAATACCGGCATGATCGTTTCCGGCTCCGGAAACGCCCCCAGGCGCGCCGCCAAATCCGTGATGCGCGTCGCGAGCGCACCGTCGGCATTCTCGCCAATCTGCGTCATGCCGTCATGGAGACGCAGGACCGGATCCCGCAACGTCGACGAATACGGCACGCCATAGTAGGCCAGCCCCGAACCGATCGCGCGCAACAAAACCGGATGCGCCGCCGCATCCCGCAACACGAAGCCGCCGATCTGCGGCGCCCCGCCCGGGCTCACCCAACTGCGCGCGGAAAAGTTGACGATGCGCGTGGTATTCGGCGCGACCGTGAGCGTCGCCGCCTCGCTCGTGTAAGTGACGCCCCCCGTCGTGGCCACGAGCCGGTAGTCGCCGGCTTGCGCAGCCGTGAGTGATGTCAACGTGAGGGTCGCCGCCGTGGCACCGGCGAGGTCGGCGCCGTTGAGCGTCCACTGATACGTCGCCGGCGTCGACGTGCCGAGCGCCGCCTGCAACGTCACGCTGCGACCCGCCACGATCGTGCGGCTCTCCGGCATCACCGTGAAGCCCGGCGTTTCGATGAGGTTGAAGCGCACGAGTCCGGCATGCGGCTGACCGTTCACGCTCGTGAAATCGCCGCCGACCCAAAGATGGCCGGCGCCATCCAACACCGCGCCACTCGGCGCTTGGTCAAACGTGGGATGGAAATTAAGATCGAGCGTGCCATCCGCGAGATAACGCCGCCCGTTGTAGAACCAGGAACCGTCGGCCAGCAACTGCCCGCGGCCGACCGGCGATTGCGGGTCAAAGCTCACGTCGCGCGAGCCATCCGGGTTGAGACGGAACACCGTGGAAACATAGGGGCCGACGTTGTAACCAAAGACCAGCGCGCGCCCGTCCGAAAGCGGTTGCGCGCTGCTCACGTTCGTCGGCAGCGCCGCGAAATCAGGCTGGTAAGTTTCGTCGACAGAACCGTCCGCGTTGAGCCGCACGAGAAACGGATGCTCGCCGCCATTGACCTTGCGCGCGGCGCTGGCCACCAGCAGCCGGCCATCGGGCAGCACCACGGCGGACTGCACCGCGTTGCCCACGCCGGCTCCGGGAAGAATGACCTGGGCGAGATCAACGGCGACGACATACCCCAGGGTGAACTCCCCAAACACCGTGGGCAGGGTCGCATCGACGTGCCCATCGTCGGCCAGCCACACGAGTTTCAGATTTTCCTCGCGCGTGCTATCCGGCGTGAACACCGCGACAAGCACGCGACCATCCGCCGTCGCCGCGAGCCAGTTGGCCGACAACAAATCCAGATCGGCCGGCGGGTTGAAGGTCGGGTCGAGCGTGCCATCGGCGAGCAGGCGCACGAGCTGCGTTTCGCGGTGATGCACCCCGTGGGCATCGGCCGCGCCCAGCGTCGTCTGGCGCCCGATGAGACGCCCGTCGGGCAGGTGGAAAACGGGGACGACCGCCTCCGGCGTGAACGCAGGATCCAAAGTGCCGTCGGCGAAAAAACGCGCGCTGCCCGCCCGCGGCTGATCGTCGATGTGCGTGAAGTATCCCTCCGCGCGCACGCCGCCGCCGGCATCGAGCGCGAGACGCGACACGTTGCCCTGTGACCGCAGCGCGAGGGTGGTCGGCAGCGTAGTGAGCGAACCCGCCGCCAGATCGACAACGCACAGTTTCGGGTCGGCCATGCCGGGCACTTCCCAGTAGCTCCATTCCATGAAGACTCCCGGCACCATCGTGAGCGCCCCCTGCACGATCGCCACGCAACCATCGGACAGCGCGGCGGCGAGGTGCTGCGTGCGTTCGGCGCCGGGCAGATCGCGAAAATCCCGTTCCAGGCTCCCGTCACTGCGCAGAAGATACACGACGTTGACCGCCAGCGCATCCGTCGTCGGCCGCGCCCCGAGCTCGATCGCGATCCGCCCATCCTCGAGCACGATGACGCGGGAGATGTTGTCCAAATTCGAAATCGCCGGAGTGAACGCCGGATCCCTCGTCCCGTCCGCCTTGAATTTCGTCAGGTCGCCATTCCCCGCGAGCACTTCGCCGTCGGGCGTCGCCGCAAGCAGCCGGAAAGTGCGACCCTCGGCCGGCGCGAAGGCCGCATCGAGCGCACCCGTCGACGTGAGGCGCACGAAGTAGTAAGTCGCCGGGCCATCGGACCCATAGCTGACCCCGCTCAACACGGTGCGACCGTCCGAATCGACCACGAGCGATTCCACGCTCAAGGCCGGATTGGCCCACGACGTTGCAAACGCAGGATCCACCGTGCCGTCGGTGAGGATGCGCGCGAGGCTGTTGCGCGGCTGGCCGTTGACCGTCGTGAACTCGCCCCACGCGATCAGCGCGCCATCGGGTTGCCGCGCCAGCTTGACCAACGTGCGATCGAACGTGACTGCGGCAAACGCCGGATCGATGCGCCCATCGGCCAGCAGGCGCACGACGCGAATCGGTTCGCCCGTGCCGTCGTTCGGATACGACACGCCATACGCCGGCCCGGTGACCGCCGCCACCTTGCCGTCCGGGAGTGGCACAACCGAAAACACCGCCCGCCCGCTGCCGATGTCAGCCGCGAACGAAGGATCGCGCGAGCCGTCCGCGAGCAGCCGCACCACGCCGGATCCGCCGATCGCCGTGCCATTGACGTAGTTAAAATGGCCCACCGCGAAAAGCTGCCCCGCCGGCGTGCCAACGAAGGCCGTGCCTTCCAACGTCTGCGCTTCACTCTCGATCCGCGGCGCGAACGTCGCGTCGAGTTCCACGCGCTGCGCGAACACCGGCGCGACCGCGAAAAGTAAACACCCGCCCAGCAACCATCGCGCATTCATCCTTCGTGCCGCGTCGACACGCATAACGGCCAGCGGCTCACGCCCTCCAAATCGCGCCGCGATCGCCGCCTGTGGTCCGGGGAGCGCACGCATCCCGCGTGCTGCTCTCCGCGCCTCGCCGAGAACGGTTCGAATCAGTCGCACGAGGCCGCCCAAACCGAAGCGCGACACGTGTGCGCTCGCCTGCCTCGTGCCCGCAAGCGACTGCCGCTGCTGGGCCAATTGAATCCATCGTGAAACGAGAGCGGCGACGAGCGGCGCGAGGCAGGAGAAGTGGCGGGACATACGAAGCGTGGTTGAAACGCACCGGCCGGGCGTGGCGAAGAGAATGCTGCCTCACCCGCGGTGCGTCACCTTCTATTACGTGCGTCCGGACGACCTGGAGTCATCTCTGCGTCGCTGTAACATCGTAAGCCCTGGAATGAGTCGAAGCGTGCACGCCCCACTGCGCGGCCGCCACGGACGCCTGACTCTTCCCATCGCCAAGAACCACCGCGACACCAACCACGAGCGCCCGCGTCCAGTTTGAGGGTCGCTTTTGCCGATTCAGGTTTCCCGTTTTCGACCGGGCTCCCTTTCCGCCAGCACGCGCTGCAACCGCGCCACCGTTCGCGCCGCGTGCTTCTTGGTCAACGCATGCTCCCAAATCCGCACGACACGCCAGCCGGTCTGCTTTAGGAGCCGGTTCACCTCCCGGTCCCGCGCCCGGTTATGCAGAATCTTCGCCCGCCAGAACTCCGCGTTCTGCTTCGGCCAAGTCGCATGTTTCGGACACCCATGCCAGAAACAGCCGTCAACAAAGACCGCCACGCGCTGCGCCGGAAAGACGAAATCGGGCTTGCCGATGATCGGACGATGCCGACGCCAACCCGTCACTTGGTGCGCCCGGAAGATTGCGATGAGCCGCAACTCCGTACCCCGGTTGCCGCGGCCGCGAATCGCCGCCATGACCGCCGATCGCTGGGCGACGGAAAACACGTCCGTGCCGGTGGACCTGCATCGTCCCCGGTGGCAAAGCGCGTTTTCGGGCTTGCCTGGTCGCCTGGTATTACCAGGGTGTTGCCTTGTATTACCAGGTTGTCCCGGCGAAGACGTCTCTCCTCTGTTGCGATGAACAAACTTGCTCTTCTCTTTCATTCTGAAATTCGGGCGGAAATGCTCCGCCTCCTGTTTGGCGCGCGCCAGCGGGAAATGTATCGGGCCGAGCTCATTGGTCACACGCGGTTCGCCCAGCGTTCCGTGGAAGAGGAACTCGAAAAACTCGTCCGCCTCGAGCTGCTCATCACCACGAAGGATGGCAACCGCCGCTACTACATCGCCAACCAGGCGCACCCCCTCTATCCTGAGCTGCGGAGCATTGTTCTGAAAACCTCCGGGCTCGTTGACCTTCTCGCCGAGGTTTTGCCGCCAAAAAAGATCACCGCTGCCTTCGTCTTCGGCTCGATCGCCGCCAAGAGCGAGCGGGCCGACAGCGATGTTGATTTGATGATCATCGGCGAGATCACCCATCGGACCCTCGCCTCCGCGATGCGGGCGGCGGCCGGGCGCATCGGCCGGGAAATCAACCCCCACTTCTTCACTCCGGCGGAATTCCGTCGCCGTCTGGCCGCGAAGGATCACTTTCTCGGCGACGTGATGGCGAAATCCAAACTCTTCATTATCGGAGGAGAAAATGAGCTTGGCGCACTGGTCCGCGGCCGGGTGGCTGCAACCGCATAAGACCAGTCCCGCCGAAGTCCGCGACCTGTGGCAGATCGTCGATCGCGATCTGGCCGACGCCGCGTCGGGTGGCATCTCGGCCGATTGGCAATACGGCATCGCTTACAACGCCGCGCTGAAGCTCTGCACCATCCTGCTCTACGCCGAAGGTTGGAAACCGGCGAAAGGCGCGCTCGCCCACTCGCGCACGCTAGGTGCGCTGCCGCACATCCTCGGCGCCACTCGCCAAGGTGATGCCGACTATCTCGAAGGGTGTCGGCAGAAGCGCAACACCGTCGAATATGACTACGCCGGCGGAGCAACCAAGCAGGACGCCGAGGAGCTGATCGCCTTCGGCCACGAACTACGCGCGGGGGTGCTCGCATGGCTTAAAAAGAAGCACCCGGTCTTGATGCCGGAGTAAGGATGGACCCTTAGCGCTCTGTCGCAGCACTGAACAACGTCACGATCTGCCGCACCTTCTTCGGCCCGAAGCCGGGCTTCATCTGAAGTTGCTTCCACGTCAGGGCAGCGACCTGCCCGACGATCCACCCGCCCGAATTCGGCGGATAGTCGCGGCCCATCCGCACCGCCAGGCCCATAATGGTGCGTTGGTCGCTGAGGAGGCTCTGCCGCGCCCGGTCCCACTCGCGTTCGACTGCCTCTAGATCGGAACGCGGCGCCACAAACGCGTGCGCGCCCAGCGCTCTTTCCCAAGGCGCATCGAGGGCGATGGGTGTGCTATGGAACTTCTGCCACGTCTCCTCCTTTTTCGCCGCCTCGGTCGGATTGCCCGGCAGCGCCTTAATGTAAGCGAGTGCCTTCGCCCCGACACTCGTCAGCGCCGCGGCCAGCGTCTCCGGCACGCTCTGCCTTTCCCAGAGCTGATTCAGGTCAATGCGCCGCCCGGATTTTTCGACCAACCACGCCACGGTGTAGGCCACGGCCTGCGCCCGCAGACTGCCTGAGTCCTTCGGCGCCAGGCGCAACGCCGCTTTGAATAGAATCATCTTGGCCACAACCTGCTTGAAGTAGTTCACGTCGACGACCGGCTCGCCCTCGTCTTCGTGGCGCTGCGCCAGCTGGATGAAATTCTTCTCGGCACCACGGCACACGAGATGCGGCAATCCGGCCCAGAGTTGCTCATATTTGGCCAGATCGGTCTTTGTGAACTTCTGGATGGAGGGATTCTGCTTCTCCCAATCGCGAATCCGCGCCGGCGTCCCTTGGCGCATCTTGTCGTCGAGATAGGAACCGCGCGCCCGCTCGTAATACCAGTGCGTGCCTCGATCCAACCCGCTGACCGCGGGCGCCCAGACGGTGCGCGACAGTTTCTCCAACTCGAGATGGAAGCGCCCGTTGGCCGAGAAATCCGCCGCGTTCACCTTGTTCTGGCTGTTGGCGTATTTCGAGATCAGCGGGACGATGTCGGCGACGCGCTCCGGATTGGTGAGCACGGTGAGCTTCACCTGCACGACCACGTGACCGACGTCCGTCTTCTCGCGTTTCAGCGCGTGGAAGATGCTGGCGGTCGTCTGCCCGCCGTTGACGATCTGGAAATCCCGCACGGCCCGCAACCGCACGTGGCCGTCGCTCTTGGCGTCCACCTCGACCGACGCGGCGGTGCAGCACAGGCCGTTGTTGTAGGCGAGGAATCGGTGAGGCTCGTCTTGCAGCGTTTTTTGGAGGCCCTTGTTGATCTTCCCCTTCGCTTGGAGAAAGGCCCGCACGTTGCGCTCAAGCAGGCGCTGGCCGTGCTCGCCGTAGATGCGGGCGAGCACCGGGGCCGGCAGAAACGCGAGAAAGGTCCGGTATTCTCCAGTCGCATCGGCGGTCTCCAGCGCCGGCACCGGACCGCCGTAGGCGTTCACGAAATCCAGCTCGATGACCTCACGCTCTCCCACTTGCAGCCGGCTGAGTTTGTCGAGGTCCCACATCACGTAGCGGAGTTCCAAGCCCTCGATCTGCTCCTGTTCGATCTCGACCGATTTCACGACGCCGTCGGTGAGGAGGAAAAGCCGCGCCGTCGTCAGTGCCTCGCGGGCTTCGTAAATCTGGCGCGCCGCTTCGAACACCGGAAACGACGGCTCCAGCTTTGTGTGCCAGCCATCCAACGCCCGGCGGAGAAAGCCGCGCAGGAGCTTGAACTGTTGCTCGGTGTCGGCGCGGGTAACCAGTGTCGGCGCATCCTCGTTGAGGTAGAGCGTGACGAAAAGGTCGAGCGTCGCGCCGTCGCCCGACAGGCTCCATGCGCTGAGCTTGGCCGCCGGCGTGCGACCGCGGGCCTGGTCCTCCCAAGCGCAGAGCGTGCCGTCGCTCGCCTCGTTGTGCTCGATCAGGTGCTCGAGCGCGACCGAGGTGAACGCTTCCGCCTGCAGCGGCGGCGTCCCGGTCTCGGGCTGACACTTGATGCGCACCTCTTCCTTGAGGTCGGCGGCAAACAATTCGAGGCGGGAGAGGGATTCGGTCATGGCAAGGTGAAAAAGGCCCCGAAATCAGGCGGGGTGGACCAAGGCCGCCGCGAGTGCGTCGGGTGGAATGGCGAAGTCGGTGCACGCGGCGAGACTCAGCGCATAGCCAACCTCGCCGACGCCGTTCGGGAGGCCCGTCTCTACTATCCGTGGAAATCCCGGTGCCACCCGGTAGTCCTGCGTCTGCCGCACGGCGTAGCCGACGGAGCCGTAACGGGGGGAGTGTTGATCGAGGTAGCCGGCGGCGAGCAGCGCATCCTCAAAATTTTCCCGTGCCTCCGGCCAGGCCGACAGCGACGCCCTCACTGCCGCCACTTCGGCGGGTAGGGTAGCGGCTCCGCCTTCGTGCGCCTCCAGGGCCAGCACATGCAGGAAAAGCGCGGGCGCCAGCGTGTCGTCGAGCTGGCGCTCGCTCGCGATGCGCACGCTCTGCGGCTGCTTGGCCAGCGTGGTCTTCACCTCGATCCAAGCGCTGGGAAACTGAAAATCCTGGTGCGCGCCTTCCGGGCCTTTCCAGCCCGTCACCGCGGCGCCGCCGACAAGCGGGAGCAGCCGGGTGTGGAGAAAATGCAGCTCTCCCCACAGCCCGCGCTGCGCGGCGGGGTCGAGTCCATCGCGCGCGCTGGCCAGGAAGCGCTGCCAGCGCCGGAGCTGACCGAGCAAAACGATGACCGCGGCGCTGGCGGTTGGCGCCTCTTCAACCCGCCAAGCAAGGTCGACGGCCAGAGCGTCGAAGACATCCGCGAACCGCGGCTCAGTCAGGGTCGCGCCGATATGAGGAACCCCGTCTATCACGACACAGGCGGGTGCGAGTGCGGAGAACTCCGGCCATTGGCGGCGTGCCGGTTGCTGTGCACCATCAAGAGGCAACAGGACAGCGCGCCGTCCCGTGCCGGCTTCACGGGCGGCAAACAGACTCCGGCCCGGCGTCGGGCGGCAGCGAATCAGCCACCAGCGCGAAGCGTCCGCTCCAGCGCTTGCCTCCAATTCCTTCCAAAGAGCGGAGAATCCGATGGTCAGAGGCTCACTCATCGTAGGTATCATCGTCCCTGATCATGGCGTCCCAGACGCGGTTCACCCGATACTCAACGCCGAGCACGGTTTCGCTCGCCGGAAAACTGAGAACAACGCCACTGACGGGATCACCATCGCGATTCAATCCCGTCGTGCGCGCGGGTCTTCCCTCGCCTTCGCTAACCTCCATAGGTGGCACCAGCGGATAGATCAAAAGCAGCCCGCGGCTCCGCGGTCGCAACACGCGGAGCACGCGGCCATAGGGCCGGGTCGTCTGTCCCTTATCGGGCGATCGCAACTTCGGCGGGTTGGTTGCCTGCCACCGCAACGTGAGCGCCAGCGCAACATCCCACGCATCCCGGCCGATGCAACCGGCGAGCCAATCGATGTCGTCGGCAAGGTCGGGTTTGCCCGAAATCTCAGCGAGCCACGCAGCGTCGAACAGCACGCCCCGAAAATCGAGAGCCTCATCGGCAGGGTTTTGGATGTTTGCTTTGCGGGCGAGCCAAGTGGTCTCGGTCTGGTCTTCGGCCGAGCGGGAAACAAGCCCGGTTTCCTGCCCGGCGATGGTCCGGCGATCTCTGGCCTCGGCGCTGCCCGAGCTCACCACGACGACCGTCCAGAGGGTGAGTTCTTTGTCGGGCTTGTCGGCTTGCTTCCGGATGAACTGAACCAGTTCGGCGCCCCCGGCGCGGGCCGCTTCGGGCGGGAAGCGCAGCTTGGAAAGAAACGCAGCGACCTCGGCGACTGGCACGTCTTTCCAGATGCGAGAGCTGGACCCCTGTTGCGTCGCAGGAGCGCCCAACCCCGTGAGAAATTGCTCGACGGCGCCGAGATTGGACGCGGTGACCGTGCCATCCTTGAAGAACTGCGTAGTCTGCACGAGCACACCGGCCCACGAGAGTTCCTGGACTCTGCTGTGGGACATCTTGTTCAGTGCCGTGACGATCATTCCCGCCGGATGGGTGCGGACGCGCAGGCCATATGTCTTGGGCGTCTGACCGGTCGCTACCATGTGGTCGAACTCTCGGCGCAGTTCGGCTTCGGCGAGGGCGATGTGGCGATACCAGCGCATTAACTCCGAGGTGGTGAATAGCCGGCAGAGATCGACATATCCGGGCCGGTATCCGAACCACCGCCCCATTTGGAGTAGAGTGTCATACATTTTCGAGGCGCGCAGGAAGTAACTCACCGAGAGACCCTCCAAGGTCAGGCCCCGCGATAACTTGTCGCCGCCGATCGCGATCACACTGCGGCCTTGCGCCTCGTGCGCCTTGTAGTCGAGAGGCGTCTGAGAGGACGAATTGATGACCGCTACGTCGATCTTGGCCGCAGCCGCGTGTAGCTCTACATCCAACGCTTCCCATGTCACAGTCGGTTGAGCTTCGGACCCAAACTCCTCCGAGACCGGAACAAACTCTTCCGCCCATAGCTGCTTCAGTTCATCACGAAGAGTTGGCTGCCGTGCTCCGTCTCCGTCACGAAGCCTTCGCTGCAAGCCAATCAATTCATCCCTCACCAAACGGGCCGTGTGATTCTGCACTGGCTGGAAACGTGTGACGTGAACCAGCATCGAATTGTGCTTGCTCGATTGATTGCGCACGCGGCGCGCGGCGCAAATCAGGATGAAACAACGGATCGCTCGCGTGAGCGACTTGGGCGGATCTTTCGGGACGTGGTCGATCTTGTGTTTCGGCGGGAAGGCCGCCGCGTAGTCCGTCAAGCTCCTGACAATATTGAGACTCGGCTGGGCGGGAATCTCTCGGTCGGGATCGCCCGCCAAGCCGAATACCCGGGTCGGTCCCACGTAGTTCGAAGGCGCTTCAACGTTGATGATGAAGCTGCGCGGAAACAGATCGGCGCCATGCTTAGGAGACTCAGCGTCAGGATTGATGAATATGTTCGCGAACGGCGTAGCTGTGTAGCCTACGTAGGCCGACTTCTCGAAGGCATCGAGTAGCGCGCGAATTCGCCCGTTAATAACGGACACATCCAGCTCCGGGTCTGCGCCGTCTTTGCTCTTGGTGTTGATGGATGCGTTGTCTGCTTCGTCGTCGATCAGCAGCAACGGCACATTGTGGATGACCGGTTTCTCGTTCTCGGAGGGTTGAGTTCCAGCGACGGCGGTCACCCATTCGTGCAGATTCTTGAGAACATGGCCGTTCTTTTTGACGACGAGCACGACGGGGTCGCTTCCAAGCATCACGTTTTGCTGAGAGGCGACTTTCTTGCTGAAATCGCCGTCTTCCGCACTGCTGGTGAGTGAGTGAATAGGATAGCGCTCACCAGCGTTTTTTCCGACTCCGATCCAAAGACTGTTGGCACTCAGTTTTCGACTGTTGCGCGTATCGAAACCGGTGACACCCTCGTCGATTCGCAACTGGGTCTGGCTGCGCAAATTGCTATGAATGCCAGCGAGAATGACGATTAGCTTATAGCCTGCGTCGATTGCTTTGCATATGAGCCCCGTATAATTGGCCGTTTTCCCTGACTGCACGCTTCCGACAACCATTCCCCGACGGTCCCACTGATCAGGCCGCGCGGGGTCTTCCAGGCGTTCTAGAACCTTGTCGGTGAGGCTGTGGAGACTGTTCACCACCGCGGGAGGAAGGCCGACTTCGCGCGCGAGATAGCGTTCGTAACGCGACCAGAAACGCCAGTCGATCTGGGCACGCCTATCCGGGAGCCACACTTTGTGTGCGTCGGGATCGTCGTCATCCAGCACCCCCACCGTTCCGGCTCTGACTGCGAACATATGGGCGAGTTCTGCCGTGAGTGTCTCCAAGTCCGGTGCCGGACCACCAAAGAGAGTGGCTGCCTGTATAGCCTTCTGAGCGGTTTCCCGAATCTTCTCCAAAGTCCTGTCGGACTCTTTGCCGAGGATATCGGCGGCGAGATTGCGGGCGTTAGTGTGGTTTTGCGCAGCGTCAGGCATCGGGGTGCTCCGGAGTTATTGTCGCGAGCAGCTCCGGGAACTGGTCGAAGGGTGGATGACTTGAAAGGCGTTGAATCGCTTCGTCGTGACCGCAGCCGATCGAGCGAAACGTCCGATAAAGTTCATCGAGCACTTCTTTCACTTGGGCCGCTGGCGTTCCCTCGAACGGCTCAGGTTGTGAGCCGGGCTCTTCTGCGGCCGTGATGCCAATATGCTGGAGCGGGATCGACTCTTGAACCAAGGCGATCAACGCGCGCATGGCAGGCTTGTCGGATGTGCTCTCCAGCACCCGGCGCACCAGCGGATGCTCGTCATTGATCCGGTAAAATAAACGGTCGTGCTTCGCGAGGTGAAGCCATAGACGGTTGGTCGGACTGGAGTCAGCCGGTGCGGTCAACCGGGCGCCGCGATGGGTATAAACGTTTTTCGCCTCGGCACGCGTGCGCTCGGCGATGCGTTTCAAATCGTCGCGCAGCGCGGCGGGCGGCGTGGCGCGAGACTTGGTTACATTGATCTGCCACTCGTGGTCGAGCGTGTTGGGTAGGTCGATCGCGATGCGCGCGAGCTTGAGATGCTCGTCCTTCGTCCAGCCAAAGCCGAGCCAGTCGCCGGCCACAAGGAGCCGGTCGCGGCGATAAACGTAGAATCCTTGGTGGGCGAGCCAGCCACGCGGGCCGGCTCCCGCTTCGTGCTCGATCTTGGAAAGTTTCGAGATGTGCGGCAGCACGTAGGCGCGCACCGGCACGCGCTCGCCGCCCAGCCGCAGCGGGTCGACCGGCAGGCGGTGGGTGGCGGGGTGATTTTCGAGAAACGGGTCCCATGGTTCGACCGCGCGGTCGTTGACGAAGAGCCGCACGGCGGAGGACCCCGTCATAAGTCGGTGGAACACGAGACCGAGGTGGCTTCGCACGCCGTCGATGCGCTCGAGGAAGCGCTGTTGGTGGCGGTCGCTCTGCGGGTCTTGGCCGCGGGTCAGGCGGTCAAGCTGCTGCCAGAGCACCGTCGTGCCGTTCGGTTGATCGGCGAGTCGGGTAAAGCGCGGCTCCGCGGCGACATCGGCCGCGCGAAGGAGGCGCCAGTCGTCCGTGGCGGCGATGACGCCAAGATCCCAGCAGCGCGTCTCTACCGGGCTGGAGGCACGTCGGCTGCGCACGGTTAGGCGGCGGCATTGGGAGAGCGAGGCGGTCTTGAGGCCGAGGCCGAAGCGGCCGAGGTCATGCGGCGCACGTGCGGCGAGCGGACCGCGGGTGCCGAGTCGCATCGCCTCCACCAACTCGGCGGCGGACATACCGTCGCCATCGTCAGTCACGCTAACCGTAGAAGCATCGCCCGCCCACTCGAAGTGCAACCAGACGTGGCGTGCATGGGCCGCGATACTGTTGTCCACCAAATCAGCCAGCGCGGTCGGTAGGTCGTAGCCGAAGGCGCGGAGACTTTCGACGATGGCCGACGCGTGCGGCGGGGTGCGGTCGAAGGCGTCCTCGGGCATCGGCAGGGAAACAGAGTTACCGTCCCGGTGGGACTGGAGTGGGCATGGGAGCGGTCGCCGGCGCCCGGGCAGCGGTGCATCGTCGGGCGTCGAGCCCCGCGCGCTGCGCCTCGATGCAGTAGAAGGCTTCGTCGGAAAACTCCTCGCCCAGATAACGCCGCCACGCCTCAGTGCCGAAACCTTCGAGCATCACGGGCCAGCCGCTGCGCGTGTAGCGCCGGCCGAGGCGGTCGATGGCTTCACCGGAGAGCGGTGCGTCGTGCTCCTCGTCGCCGTGTTCGAGTGCGTTTTCCGGGTGCAACTCGGGAAAAAGCCAGAGCAGCGCATGCCAGCCGCGCAAAAACTCCGCAGCGGTCATCGCCCGCAGCGCCTTGCGGTCGGCCCGCGTCAACGGGTCGAGCCAAGTGATCGCTTCGGTCCGGTTGCTCGGCAGAGCAAAGGCAGGTGCGACGGCTAAGGAATGGTGCCCACGGGTGGGTCTTGCGGTGGGCGCGGCGATCTCTGGCGAGAGGAACGAGCGGATCGCCCGGCCGACGCCTTCGGCGATGAGTGGCGGAACGGCGTTGCCGATGACGCGGAAGGCGTGCGTGCGAGCCTCGGGAAAGACGAACCAGTCGGGGAAACTCTGCACGCGGGCGGCCTCGCGCGGGGTGAGCGAGCGGTTCTGCACCGGATGGATGAACATCAGGCCGTCCTTGCTCAGGTGCGCCACGATCGTGGAACACGGCTTGTTTCGGTGCTGGCGGGTGTAGCGGTCTTTGAAAGTCGTCTTGTCGTAGGGAAAATCGAACTCGACGCCGCGTCGCATGGCGGCGGCGGAGCTTTCGCCCTCGGCGAGTTTCAGAAAGTCGCCGAGATCGCGGGCGCTGTGCGGGCGGGCGACGTGGTTGTAGATCGCCGGGGAGGCACCGACTTCGGCGACGTGCGAGAGGTAGCGTTTCCGCCAGCGGTCGCGGGTGCCGCCGAGAAAGTGAACCTGACGACGCTTCAGATCGTAGGGCGTTTCGTGTTCGCCGGCGCCGGCGGCGAGCACCGGCAGGTCGAGGATCGCGTCGCCCAGCATCGTCGCCAGCAGCGCGCGCGGCGCGGGCGCGAGCTCGGCGGGAAAATAACCGGGGAGATCGGCGCGGACGCCGACGATGAGCTGCCGGCGGCGTTTCTGCGGCACGCCGAGCGCGGTGCCGCGCTCGATCTGCGGATGGACACGGTAACCGGGCCGGCCGGAAGTTTTTCCGAGGCTGCGGGCCTCGTATTGGACGGCGGTGAAGTAGCGGCCGCCGGCGGCGGAGCGAAGACCGAGGACGTTTTCGATTACGAATACCTTCGGCTGGAAGTGCTCTACGTGGTCGAGAAAGTTGCGGAAAAGATGGCGGCGGGGGTCGTCCTTGAGACGCTTGTCGCCGTGATTGGAGCCGTCACGCTGTCGCGCGGTGCTGAAGCCTTGGCAGGGTGGACCGCCGACGATCACATCGACTTCCTTGGAGCCGATCATGGCTGCTAACGTGTCGGGTCGGAGCTGAGTGAGATCGGCATGCAACGCGAACGCCACCGGAGGCAAGCTGGTCGGAGACTTAGCCTGCAAATTTGTCCGCAGCGTGGCGATCGCCTGTTCGTTGAAATCGATAGCCGCGAGGCAATCGAAACCGGCACGCAACATCCCCAGCGTAAAGCCGCCGCAGCCGCTGAACAGGTCAATGAACGTGAGCGAAGCGCGGCTCATCGGTCGATCCCTTTGCATAGTTCTGACGCGGCCACGGCCAGTGCTCGTGCTAGCTTGGCTATACTGAGAATCGTCAGATTGCGCTCACCGCGCTCGATCCCGCTGATGTAGGTCTGGTCGAGACCGGCTTTCTCAGCCAATTCCTCCTGCGTCCATTCTTTCGCCTCGCGGAGTTTCCGTACATTGGAACCGAAACGCTCCAATTCCCGCGCCTTGGTTTTCGCCATCGAGCTATATTAACGGATTATGACCTAGAAGTTTACAGACGATGATACCTATTCGGCCGCGAAAGCGCCGACGTTTTCCTGACGATCCCGCTGCTCGTCGCTGCGGAGCTTGAAAGATCGCCCATATCCGGTCGGTTATCCGCCGGCTCAAATCAGACGTTGGTGCCCCGCGGCAGCGATCATGCCGGCTAGGCGGGTTTTGAATCGCGCTTTATATTCCCCCGCTTCGCCGTGAGGAAACGGCGATCTCCATGAAATACGGACTTCAATGCCGGATTTTCATGGAAGTCGCTTTTGCAAAACTACCCGCCGGAATCGAGCGGCTTACAATGCAGGGCGACTCCCGCACTGTTCGTGGAGCCCGCCCAAATCACTCGTAGCAATGCCTTCTTCTTACGGCAGATCCGTGTAGCCCATCAGGTAGCGGTCGCACTCGCGGGCGGCGCCGCGGCCTTCGTTGATCGCCCACACCACCAAGCTCTGTCCGCGCCGGCAGTCGCCCGCTGCAAACACGCCTTTAATGCTCGTCGTATATTTTTCGTGCTCGGCTTTGATGTTGGAGCGCGGGTCGGTCTCGACGCCGATTTCCTTCAACAACGCCTGCTCCGGCCCGAGAAAGCCCATCGCGAGCAGCACGAGTTGCGCGGGGCGCGTCTGCTCCGTGCCGGGCTGCTCTTTCGGGATGAACTGCCCTTTCTCGTTTTTCTCCCACTTGATTTCAACCGTCACGAGCTCCTTCACGTGGCCCTGCTCGTCGCCGACGAATTTCTTCACCGTAGTCAGATACACGCGCGGATCGGCGCCGAATTTCGCCGCCGCCTCTTCCTGGCCGTAATCCATTTTGTAAACCTTCGGCCACTCCGGCCACGGGTTATCCGCCGCGCGCTCCGTCGGCGGCTTCGGGAGAATTTCGATCTGCACGAGGCTCTTGCAGCCGTGCCGCATCGAGGTGCCCACGCAATCCGTGCCCGTATCGCCGCCGCCGATGACGACGACGTCTTTTTTCTGCGCGCTGATGAGCGCGTGCTCCGCGCCGCCGTCGAGGACGGCTTTGGTGTTCGCCCCGAGAAACTCCATCGCGAAGTACACGCCTTTGAGCTGGCGGCCTTCGATCGGAAGGTCGCGCGGCTGCGTGGCGCCGGTGCAGATGACCGTCGCGTCGTATTCCTTGAGAAAGATCTGCGGCTCGACGTTGTCGCCGACGTTGGCGTTGCAGATGAATTTAATGCCTTCCTGCTCCATCTGTTTGATGCGGCGCAGGACCACTTCCTTTTTGTCGAGCTTCATGTTCGGGATGCCATACATCAGCAACCCGCCCGGCCGGTCGGCGCGTTCGAACACCGTGACGCTGTGGCCGGCTTTGTTGAGCTGCGCGGCGCAGGAGAGACCCGCCGGGCCGGAACCGATCACGGCGACTTTTTTGCCCGTGCGCACCGCCGGCGGCTCGGGCACGACCCAGCCTTCCTCCCACCCGCGATCGATGATCGCCGCCTCGATGTTCTTGATCGTGACGGGCGGGTTGTTGAGGCCGAGCACACAGGAACCTTCGCACGGGGCGGGACAGACGCGGCCGGTGAAATCCGGGAAGTTGTTCGTCTTGTGCAACCGGTCGAGCGCCTCGTGCCACAGGCCGCGATAAACGAGGTCGTTCCACTCGGGGATGAGGTTGTTGATGGGGCAGCCACTGGCCATGCCGCTGATCAACTTGCCGGTGTGACAGAACGGGATGCCGCAATCCATGCAGCGCGCGCCCTGCTGCCGGAGTTTCTTTTCCTCCATGTGGTGGTGAAACTCTTTCCAGTCCTTCACGCGCTCGGTCGGCGTGCGGTCGACGGGAAGCTCGCGGAGATATTCGATGAAGCCGGTTGGTTTGCCCATGGAGAAGAAAGTTAAACTAGCGAGTGGCGGGTGATGGGTGACGAGGAGGAAGGCCGGTGAACGTGCGGTGGTGGGGAAATGCCCGCGGCTCGCGACTCTCTCCTCGTTACAGTGGTTTTTAATTTCCCCCGACGCGTGACGTGTCGCGGGCGTTTTCCTCGAAGGCCGCCATGATGGCTTCGTCGCCGGTGAGGCCTTGGTCCTGCGCGCGCTCGATGCAGGCGAGCATGCGCTTGTAATCCTTCGGCAGCACTTTGACGAATTTCGGAGCGAACTCCGCCCAGCGATCGAGCACGAGGCGCGCGCGGTCGCTCTGCGTGTAATCGAAGTGTCTTTGAATCATCGCGCGGACGGCGGAGAGCTCCTTCGCGGTCTCGAGCTTTTCGACTTCGACCATCTGCGTGTTGACGCGGGCGGCGAAGTCGCCGGTCTCGTCGAGCACGTAGCCGATGCCGCCGGACATGCCGGCGCCAAAGTTGCGTCCGGCGCGACCGAGCACGACGACGTAGCCGCCGGTCATGTATTCGCAGCCGTTGTCGCCAATGGCCTCGACGACGGCCGTGACGCCGGAGTTGCGCACCGCGAAGCGTTCGCCCGCCATGCCGCGGATGTAAACCTCACCGGCGGTCGCGCCGTAGAGCGCCACGTTGCCGATGATCATGTTTTCGCCCGCCTTGAACGGCGCCTTCGCCGAGGGATAGATGATGAGTTTTCCGCCCGAGAGGCCCTTGCCGAAGTAGTCGTTCGCATCGCCCTCGATGGAGAGCGTCATACCGCGCGTCACAAACGCGCCGAAGCTCTGGCCGGCGGAGCCGGTGAACTTCAACTTGATCGTGTCCTCCGGCAGACCCTGGGCGCCGTGGCGCTTCGTGACTTCGCCCGACGTGATCGTGCCCACGACGCGGTTGACGTTGCGAATCGGCAGCTCGGCGATGACTTTCTCGCCGCGCTC
Source organism: Horticoccus luteus (assembly GCF_019464535.1). Classification (GTDB taxonomy): domain Bacteria; phylum Verrucomicrobiota; class Verrucomicrobiia; order Opitutales; family Opitutaceae; genus Horticoccus; species Horticoccus luteus. The sequence goes on from NZ_CP080507.1 coordinate 4,161,802, forward strand.
GATGGCCGGTGCGCACAGCTCGAGCAGAGTCGTGACATCGAGCGAGCGCTCGATGCCGTGATCCTGCTTCGTCGAGCAATACCGGCCGACCTCGGCCCCCACGTCGGGTTGATAAAGGATGTTCGAGAAATCGAGGCCCTTTGCCTTCCAGTGATCGACGGCCTTTTTCGACTCCAGCCGGTCGGTGCGACCGACCATTTCCTCAATGGTGCGGAAGCCGAGCTGCGCCATGATTTCGCGGAGATCTTCTGCGATGAAACGCATGAAGTTCACCACGTGCTCCGGCTGGCCGGTGAACTTGGCCCGCAACTGCGGATCCTGCGTCGCGACGCCGGTCGGACAGGTGTTGAGATGGCAGACACGCATCATGATGCAGCCGCTGGCGACGAGCGGACCGGTCGCAAAACCAAACTCCTCCGCGCCGAGCAACGCCGCGATCGCCACGTCACGCCCGGTCTTGAGCTGGCCGTCGGTCTCGACCGCGATGCGCGAACGCAGATTGTTAAGCACGAGCGTCTGGTGCGTCTCGGCGAGGCCGAGCTCCCACGGCAGACCCGCGTGTTGCAGGGACGTTTGCGGCGAGGCCCCGGTGCCACCGTCGTAGCCGGAGACGAGCACCACGTCGGCGTGGGCTTTCGCGACGCCCGCGGCGATCGTACCCACGCCCACTTCCGAGACGAGTTTCACGCTGATGCGCGCGTCCTTGTTGCCGTTCTTGAGGTCGTGAATCAACTCGGCGAGATCCTCGATCGAGTAGATGTCGTGGTGCGGCGGCGGCGAGATGAGACCCACGCCCGCGGTGGTGCCGCGGGTCTTCGCGACCCACGGATAAACCTTCGAACCGGGCAACTGCCCGCCTTCGCCCGGCTTCGCGCCCTGCGCCATCTTGATCTGCAACTCACGCGCCTTCACCAGATATTCGCTGGTGACGCCGAAGCGGCCCGATGCGACCTGCTTGATCGCGGAATTCTTCGAATCGCCGAGTTCGTTGGTCCACGTGTAACGCGCGGGATCCTCGCCGCCTTCGCCGGTGTTGGATTTGCCGCCGATGCGGTTCATCGCGATCGCGAGCGTCTCGTGCGCCTCCTGCGAAATGGAGCCGTAGGACATCGCGCCGGTTTTGAAACGCTTCATGATCGCTTCGACCGGCTCGACCTCCTCGAGCGGCACGGGCGTGCTGTCATCCTTGAAGTGGAGCAATGAACGCAGTGTGCACAACGCGCGCGACTGGTCGTTGATCAGCTTCGCGTAGGCCTGGTAGGTCTTTTTGTTGTTCGTGCGCACCGCCTTTTGCAGCGCATGCACGGACTCGGGCGTGAACAAATGCGCCTCGCCGTTGGCGCGCCATTGGTAGAGGCCGCCGGCGGGCAGCACATGGCCGTCGACCGGCCGCTCCGGATAAGCCGCCCGGTGGCGGAGCAACACTTCCTGCGCGATCACATCGAGGCCGATGCCGCCGATGCGTGAAGGTGTCCACGTGAAGTAGTGGTCGATCACGTCCTGCCGCAGGCCGAGCGCTTCGAAAACTTGCGCGCCGCGATACGACTGGATGGCGGAAATGCCCATCTTGGACATGACTTTGATCACGCCCTTGGTGGCCGCCTTCACGAAATTCTGGCAGGCCTTCTTGTGATCGATGCCGGTCAGCAATCCCTCGCGAATCATGTCGTCCATCGTCTCGAACGCCACGTAAGGATTGATCGCCGAGGCGCCGTAACCGATGAGCAGGGCGAAGTGGTGCACCTCGCGCGCTTCGCCGGTTTCGAGCACAATCGACACCCGTGTGCGCAAGCCTTCCCGGATGAGGAAATGGTGCAGGCCGCCGATCGCGAGCAGCGCGGGAATCGGGGCAAAGTCCTTCGTCACCCCGCGATCGCTGAGCACGAGCACATTCATCTCGTCCTCCTCGATCATGCGACGCGCCATGATCGAGAGTTCTTCCATCGACTTCGCGAGGCCCTTCTCGCCGCGCGACACGCGGAACAGCGCGGACAGCACGCCCACGCGCAAGCCCGGGAGGTTGGTGCGGCGGATTTTCGCGAACTCCTCGTTCGTCAAGATCGGCCACTTCAACTCCACCCGGCGGCACGCGGTGGGTTGCGGGTTGAGCAGGTTGCCTTCCGAGCCGAGTCGCGTCTCGGCGGAGATGACGATTTCCTCGCGAATCGAATCGATCGGCGGGTTCGTGACCTGGGCGAAAAGCTGCTTGAAATAGTCGTAGAGCAGACGCGGCTTGTTCGACAGCACGGCCAGCGCGCCGTCGTTGCCCATCGAACCGATGGCCTCGACGCCATTCTTCGCCATCGGCGTGATGACGATGCGCTCGTCTTCAAACGTGTAGCCGAACGCGATCTGGCGTTGCAGCAGCGTCTCGTGATTCGGCGGCTCCACCTTCGGCGCCTCCGGCAAATCGTTGAGATGCACGAGATGTTGCTTGATCCACTCGCGATACGGGTGGGCGCGGCAGATCTCGCGCTTGATCTCTTCGTCCTCGATGATGCGCCCCTGGTCGGTGTCGATGAGGAACATCCGGCCCGGTTGCAGCCGGCCTTTTTGCACGACCTGATCGGCCGGAATATCCAGCACGCCGGCCTCCGACGCCATGATCACCCGGCCGTCCTTCGTCACGTAATAGCGCGACGGGCGCAGGCCGTTGCGATCGAGAATGGCTCCGATCTGCCGGCCGTCGGTGAACGCGATCGACGCCGGGCCATCCCACGGCTCCATCAGGCAGGAGTGGTATTGATAGAATGCGCGGACATCCGGATCCATCGACTCATTCGCCGACCACGGCTCCGGCACCATCATCATCATCGCATGCGCGAGCGGACGGCCCGCGAGCACGAGCAGCTCGAGGGTGTTGTCGAACATCGACGAATCGGAACCGTTCGGGTTGATGATCGGCAGGATCTTCTCGATGTCCTCGCCGAACAGCGCGTTTTCGAACAACGCCTGCCGGGCGTGCATCCAATTGATGTTGCCGCGCAGCGTGTTGATTTCCCCGTTGTGCGCGACGTAGCGATACGGATGCGCCCGCTCCCAACTCGGAAACGTATTGGTCGAAAACCGGGAGTGCACGATCGCCAGCGCCGTCTCCATCGCCGGGTGCTTCAGATCGGGATAATAGTTATCCAGCTGATCGGTGGTCAGCATGCCTTTGTAGACGATCGTCTTCATCGACAGGCTCGCCACATACCAATACTCGGCGCCCGCGAGCGTCGAAGCGCGGATCGCCGAGTAGCCGCGCTTGCGCACGACGTAGAGCTTCCGTTCAAACGCCAGATCGTCCGCGATGTCGGGCCCGCGGCCGATGAATGCCTGCCGCATGAACGGCTCGCACGACATCGCCGAATCGCCCAACGAAGCACTGTTCGTCGGCACCGACCGCCAGCCGAGAAACACGAGGCCTTCCGCCTGCACGAGCTGTTCAAACCGCTCCTCGATCTTGCGGCGCACCGTCGGATTGCGCGGCAGATAGATCAACCCCACGCCGTATTGCCCCGCTTCCGGCAGGGTGATCCGCGAAGCCTTGCAGACCTCGACAAAAAACGTGTGCGGCATCTGCAGCAGCACGCCCGCACCATCGCCCGTGTTGGTCTCGGCGCCACTGGCGCCGCGGTGATCGAGGTTGCGCAACACCTGCAACGCATCGGCGAGGATCTGGTGCGACTTGCGCCCGTGCATGTCGACGACGAACCCCACGCCGCACGCGTCGTGTTCGAACGCGGGGTCGTAGAGCCCCTGTTTGGCAGGCAAACCAGGAGAACGTCGCGGGGCGGCGGAGGCAGAGAGAAGTTCGCGACGACGTTGGTGGGCGGTTTGCTCAGTATTCACAGGATATGGGAAAGTGGTGGCGAAAGTCGGGGCGCGGAGCCAAAAAAAGGGCCGTCTCGGTTCAGCGAGAGCGGCCCAGGAAGTTAATTCGGCAAGCTCTCAGCTCGGTTAGAAAAAGCGGATCGTTTTAGTGGCCATCCTCGCGTGCTCATCATCGGAACAAGCCGCATTGGTGGGAGCGTCGGCCGGGGCTTCGGTCGGTTTGACGAGTTCGTTGCTCAAAAGGTAGTTCTCCACCTCTTCGCCCGACACATCCGCCAGCATCACGCCGTCGACTTCCACGCAGGGCGAGAGCGGCTGGCCGGACTTTTGCACCATCTCCGCGTAGTTCGCGCGATCATTGATGATGTCGATGTCCTCGAAGCCGAGATTGTATTTGCGCATGATGGCGCGCACGCCGTTGGACCAGCCACAGTGCGGCTTGAGATAGGCTTTGATCTTCATTCGGGAAAGGTGTGGCGGAGCAAAATCGGCGCAAGGTATAAGGCCCGTTTTCCCTCCCGCAAGAGGAACTTTGCCAAATTATGTCCTAAGCCCCGCCGCACGCGCGACCCGCTCGCCGGACCCGCGGTCAATCGTGACTTCGCCATGGCAGCGACCCGCCGGCGATTTCACCGCCTCGCCGGAGGCACGCTCCGCTAAGCCCCGCGCCGAAATTGCGTCGGCGTCAGCCCCGTCCGCTGCCGGAACTGGCGCGAGAAGAAAAAAATGTTTCGAAAACCCACCGCCTCCGCCACCGCGCCGATCGTGAAATCCGATTCCAGCAAGAGCTGGCGCGCCCGCTCGATCTTCGCGTTGATCACATAATCCTGCGGGCGCACGCCCGTAACCTTCAGAAACACGCGCGAGAAATGGTCCACGCTGTAACCGGCCGCCCGCGCCAGCTCGTCCACGCCGCCCGCTTCCGCCGGGCTTTCCCGCACCTGCGCCGCGATCCGCTCCACAATCCCGCGATGATGACGGTCCAACCCGCCCGGCGGCGAGGTCTCCGCGGCGCTGTGCTCGTGCGCCAACGTCTGCAACAGCGCGCCCAGCAAATCTTCCGCCGCGGTCGGCGCGGTCCCGGTTTCCTCGCGCAACGCGATCACGCGACGCATCACCAAATCCGTGAATTCCACCTCCGGCGTCCGCCAGACCTCAAACGGCGGGGCGAAAGCGGATAAGGGCAAACCGCTCCACGCCGCGCACAGGTCGAAGTGGATGAAGTTCACCCCCAGTCGCTGCGCCGGATCCTGTTCCGCTTCATAACGCCGGCCGGGCTGCATCCATAAACAGGTGCCGGCGCTGAGCTCGATTTCCCCTGCCTCTAAAATCATCCGCCCGCGACCTGCCCAAACGAACCAAAGATCGTAGTCCACGAGTCCCCTGGCCCACCCCGGCGCCAGCCGCCAGCCCGGCTCGCAACGCTGCCGCCCACAGGCTCCCAAACGCGTGTGACAAGCTCGGCCGGCGATCTCCATAGCGGATAAAGACAAATCTTTAGCGCGCGAATGCATGGCGCCGCAAGCGCTTTTGGGGCATAGTCTCTCTCCCTCCCCATGAGCACCACCGTCGACACCCATTTTGACCCCGGCTCCGAGATGCACGCCCCGGAGCTCTATCAACCCGCCCAGCTCGCCTCCGGCGTTGAAACGCTGGCCGACATCGGCCCCGCGGAAATCGCCTTCTACCGCGAGCATGGCTATCTCGTGGTCCGCCGCGCATTCACGCCCGCCGAAGTGCAGTCCGCGCTCGAAGGCCTGATCGCCCTCATCATGGGCGCGCGGCCCGACTACACGAACCTCTGGTTCGAGGCGAAAGCCAAGGACGTGTTGCCCACGCTCAACGCTGAGCAACGTCAGGATGCCATTCGCAAACTCGCCTATTTCGTCGAATTCGATTCGCGCCTCAAGGCCCTTTCGCACCACATCCAGCTCTGGGCCACCGTGCGCCGGCTGCTCGGCGACCGCGAGCCGTTCATGTTTCAAGACATGGCGCTCATCAAGCCGCCGCGCCTCGGCCGCGAAAAGCCCTGGCATCAGGATCACGCGTATTTCGAATACGAACTCGGCACGCCGGTCGTGGGCGTCTGGATCGCGCTCGATGAGGCCACAGTCGAAAACGGCTGCATGCAGATCCTTCCCGGCCGCCACAAGGAGGGGCCCATCATCCACTTCCAACGTCGCGACTGGCAGATTTGCGACAACCAGATGACCGGCGCGCGATCCGTCGCGGTGCCGCTGCCTCCCGGCGGGCTGCTCTTCTTCGACGGGCTCCTGCCGCATGGCACGCCCCACAACTCGTCGCCCAATCGCCGTCGCGCCCTGCAGTTTCACTATGCGCCCGCCGATGCCGTGAAAGCCCCGCCCGCCGAACGCCTCAAGCACTTCGGCAGCGAAGGCAAAAACGTCACCTGCTGATCGACCTGCAGCGCCGACGAGCGCGCTGACGCACGGACCCACGCGCCGACCAAACAGTCGCCCGCGCCTCTCTCCTCCCTCCGCGTCCCTGCGCGCGTGGGAGCGGGATTGACGTTTCCTACTCTGTTGCTCTTGGAGTGGGCCACTTTCCCCCGTGCCGCCCGCCCCTTCTGCCGCCGCGCCCGCCTCCACCGCAAAACCCGACTGGCGGCCGCGCCTCCATTTCACCGCGCCGCACGGCTGGCTTAACGATCCCAACGGCCTCGTGCGCCTGCACGGCACGTGGCATCTCCATTACCAATTTCTCACCCCGCGCCACTGGGGCCACGCCACGAGCCGTGATTTGTTTCAATGGACGGATCAGCCGGTCGCCCTCGAACCCGATGCGCTCGGCGATTGTTGGTCCGGCGGCGCCGTGCATGACGCCGACAACTCCTCCGGCCTTTTCCCGGCCGGGTTTCGCGACGGCCTCGTCGCCATCTTTACGGCGCAAGATCCGCAGCGCGGTCAACGCATCTGTCTCGCGAGCAGCCGCGACCGCGGCGTCACTTGGCAACGCTTCCCGGGCAACCCGATCCTGCGCGGACCGACGGCCGGCTTTCGCGACCCAAAGGTCTTCTGGCACGCCCCCGCCGCGGCGTGGATCATGGTGCTGACCGAAAACGTTCACTTCACGCTTTTCTCCTCCACCAACCTCCGCGAATGGCGGGAAACCGGCCGCTTCACCCCGAATCTCCCGCCCGGCGCCAACGGCTACGATTGCCCGGATATCTTCCCGCTGCCCATCGAGGGCGAGCCGATGCGCGTGCGCTGGGTTTTTCTCGCAAGCTACCTCGCCAACGCGAACTTCGAAGGCGGCTTTGGCGCCTGCGGCCAGCGTTACTGGGTTGGCGATTTTGACGGCTGCACCTTCACGCCCGAATTTGGCGTCGATCCCTGGCTCCGCTTCGGCGACGGACCCGACGAATACGCCACCATCGTCTGGCCGCAGGACAGCGATGCGGCGACCGGACGCACGCTGCTCATCGGTTGGATGAACCACTGGGGCTACGCGCCTCAACTCCCCACGCAGCCCTGGCAGGGTTGCCTCACTCTTCCGCGCGAACTCCGGTTGCAGGCCCACGCCGGCGCCTGGCAGATCCGGCAATCACCGGCGCGCGAGCTCTGGCAGCAACCGCACGAGCACACGGCGCTTCCGCCCGCCATCCTCGCCGCTGGCGAGGCGCCGCTCCGTCTCGGCCGCGAGCTCTGCGGCGCGGTCGCGCTCGGCTTCTGTCCCGAGCCGGATTCGATCGCGGAACTCACCCTCTTCGCCGACGAACGCGTGGCCACTCGCGTCGGCTACGACGCGCGCCGGCGCTGTGTCTACTTCGACCGGCGCGACGCCGGTGCACCGGATTTTCATCCTTCGTTTCCGCTGCGACAGGAAGCCATCCTGCCCGCCGCCGGGCCCGATGGCCTCGTCGATCTCTTGGTGATTTTCGACCACTCGACGGTGGAAATTTTCGCGCACGACGGCGCGGTTTATCTCGCGGGTCAGACTTTGCCGCCCACGGGCGCTGCGGACACCTCGCTCCACGTGCTCGCCGGATCCGTTGCCTTCACCCGTCTCGAGCGCTGGGCCTTTCATCCGCCGGCGCATCGCGCCGCGTCGTAACGCCGGCGCGTGGCGCTAGCCACCAGCGGAAGAACCCCTTTCTCCCGCCACCTGGTGTCCGCAACAGGCGGCGCCTCGACCGCCCCGCTGACAATTTCCTAGCGTGCCCCTCGGTCGACCGCTATCACGCGCCGATGAAAGTGCTTGTGACCGGCGCGGCCGGCTTCGTCGGCTATCACGTGGCGCGCCGTCTCGCGGAGACCAAACGCTGCGAAGTGCTCGGCGTGGACAACCTCAGCGATTATTACGACGTCGCGCTGAAACGCGCCCGCCTCGCCGCGCTCGCGCAAGTCGCCGAACGCGTGCAACCGCCCGGCACCGGCACGGAAGCGAAGGCGTTCGAGACGTTTCGCTTTCTCCAAGCCGATTTCGCCGACGCCGAGAAATTCGCCGGCCTCGTCGCGCATTTTCGCCCCGACTACGTCGTCCATCTCGGCGCGCAACCCGGCGTCCGCCACTCGATGGAAAATCCCGCGGCCTACACGCGCGCCAATCTGGATGGTTTCGCCAGCGTGCTCGAAGCCTGCCGCCGCACGCCGCCCAAACACCTCGTGTTTGCCTCGTCGAGCAGTGTTTACGGCGCCGGCGCCAGACCGCCCTTCCGCGAAGCCGACAACACCGATCAACCCGTCTCCTACTACGGCGCCACGAAGAAAGCCAACGAGCTCATGGCGCACGCCTACGCGCTCAACCACGGCCTCAACGTCACCGGCCTGCGCTTCTTCACCGTTTACGGCCCATGGGGACGCCCCGACATGGCGCCGACCCTCTTCGCCCGTGCCATCTGCGAAGGCCGCCCGCTCCAGCTCTTTAACCACGGTAAAAACCTCCGCGATTTCACTTACATCGACGACATCGTCGACGGCGTCGTGAAAATCCTCCTCTACCCGCCCGCGACTCCGCCGACGCCGCCCGTGCGCCTTTTCAACCTCGGCCATCACCGGCCGGTCGAAACCGTCTTGTTTGTGCGCATGCTCGAGCAACTCCTCGGCCGCCCCGCCCAACTCGAACTCCTCCCGCCGCAACCCGGCGATATGTTCGAGACCTGTGCCGATCTCACGCGCATCACCGAAGCCATCGCGTTTGCGCCCAAGGTTTCTCTCGAAGACGGCCTCCGCCGTTTCACCGATTGGTTTCACGCCTACTATCAATTGTGATCTTTGCGAAAAGCCCCCGCCGCCTGGGCCCGCCAATGTCTCAGGCCTGATGATATAACGTTACCCGTTCGCCCGCGCCTTTTATGAAAACCGTCCTCCTCCTCGTGTGCTCCAACGTCTTCATGACGATCGCGTGGTATGGCCAGTTGAAGTTCAAATTCTTCGAGGGAAAACCGCTGATCACCATCATCGTCATCTCGTGGGCGGTCGCGTTCTTCGAATATTGCTTCATGATCCCCGCCAATCGTTCGGGCTACGCGAACGGCCTCACGGGCTATCAACTCAAAGTCATTCAGGAATGCGTCACGCTCTCCGTGTTCGCCGTCTTTGCGTGGGTGGTGCTGAAGGAGAAGGTCACGTGGAATTACGCCGTGAGCTTCCTCTTCCTCATCCTCGCGGTCTATTTCGCCACGGCGTTCAAGCCCGCCGCAACCCCCGTCAGCCACTAACCTCGCCGCCTCCGCGCTTGCGTCGCCCGGCAAACATTTCACCGTCGTTTTTTAACCCAACCGCCCATGTCCAAAGCCGCACCCGCCAAGACCGCTCCCAGCAATCTCCCCGCCACTCACGTCCGCGAAAAGAACGTCGATCTCGCGCTCTCGTCCATCACCAAGCAGTTCGGCGAAGGCTCGATCATGCGCCTCGGCTCGAATGCCCACATGAAGGTTGAGACGCTCACCACCGGCTCCCTCGCCGTTGATCTCGCGCTCGGCGTCGGCGGTCTGCCCAAGGGTCGCATCGTCGAAATCTACGGCCCGGAATCCTCCGGCAAAACCACCTTCTGTTTGAGCGTCATCGCCGAAGCCCAGAAAGCCGGCGGTCTCGCGGCCTTCATCGACGTCGAGCACGCGCTCGATCCCAAATACGCCCGCGTCGTCGGCGTGAACCTCGACGACCTTCTCGTTTCCCAACCCGATTCCGGCGAAGACGCACTCAACATCATGGAGACGCTCATCCGCTCCAACTCCATCGATGTCATCGTCCTCGATTCCGTCGCCGCCCTCACCACGCGCGCCGAACTCGACGGCCAGATGGGCGACATGACGATGGGCTCCCAGGCGCGCCTGATGTCGCAGGCGATGCGCCGCCTCACCGCCGTCGTCAGCAAGACCCAGTGCATCTGCATTTTCACGAACCAGATTCGTGAAAAAATCGGCGTGATGTTCGGCAACCCCGAGACCACCTCCGGTGGCCGCGCGTTGAAATTCTTCTCCAGCGTGCGCCTCGACATCCGCCGCAAGGACCAGATCAAGACCCCCGAAGGCAAAGTCGTCGGCAACCGCACCAAGATCAAAGTGGTGAAGAACAAAGTCGCCCCGCCGTTCACTGAGTGCGAATTCGACATTATGTATGACGAAGGCATCTCCGCCGTCGGCTCGCTCCTCGATCTCGGCCTCGAACATAAGATTCTCGAAAAGAAGGGCGCTTGGATTGCCTACGAAGGCAGCCTCGTCGGCCAAGGCCGCGACGCCGCGAAAACCGCGTTGAAAGAAAAGCCCGAACTCGCGGAAAAGCTGCGCAAAGCGATCCTCGAAAAAGTCACCGTCACCGGTGGCTCCGACGTCACGGGCGACGCCGCAGAGTAACCCTCCGCGCGCTCCTCTCGGTTCAAAGCGAAACCCGCCTCTCCCGGCGGGTTTCTTCGTTTGTGGCTGCACTCGCGCTCGCGACTACAGGTGGGCCGTGCGCTCCGCGCGCGGCTTTCGCGCCACGCCATTCGACCAAGCCACCGCGCGCGGAGCGCACGGTCCACCCAGCGCCGCGGCACCGAAATTTGTGCGACTTCACCGCGCTCTGTTTTCGCAGCGCAAACGTCCGCACCCCTCCCTGCAACATCGCACCACTTCCTCTCCACCCAGCGACGGCGCAAATTCGCCTTGTCTAATAATAATTAGACCCGAGGCTCACACCCGCCCGCGCATGTTTTTCTTTCCCCCATTCCGACGTCGGAGCCCCTCTTTTTCGTCCTCGCCGCATTTTGCCCCGCACCGGCGTCAACTCGCCTTCGCGGGACTCCTCCTCTTCGTCTTCGTCCTCCCGGCGCTTGCGTCCAGCCCGCCGCTGGTCCCCGGCGATTCCACCGGCACCGATCCCGGCGAGGCCATGTGGCGTGGCATCGTGATCCCTTACGGCGCGGAATTTCCGCGGCTGCCCGCCACCGCGAGCCTGCCCAACCCGCGCCTATACTTCACCGGCGCCGATCTCCCCAACCTTCGTGGCCGCGCGGACTTGCCCGGCGCCACACCGGTAAGCGATCCGCGCGGTTTCCTCGCCGACCGCTGGGCCAAGATCCTCGCGGATGCGAACAAGTGGCTCTCCGCAGATCCCGGCTCCGACGAAGACGACCGCGCCACCGCCACCAAAGCCCTCGGCTTCGCGTGGCAACTCACGCAAACCACCACCTACCGCGACCGCGCCATCCTGCTCCTCAAGTCAGCCTTCGCCTCAATCGATTCCGACGACAACCTCGTCGCGCACCAGCTCACCAACTACTCGGCGGCCTACGACTGGGTCGCCTCCGACGCTTCGCCCTCCGACCGCGACATTCTCGCCGCCCGGCTGAAACTCGGCGCCGATGCCGTCTATGGCTATTTGAAAACCGGTGCGCGCAGCCACAACCACCGCTCGAAGTCCGGCGCCGCTCTCGTGTCATGGTCCCTCGCCGTCGGCCCCTACACCAGCGGCACCACCAATTCCCAAACGTATTTCGACTACGCGATCGACCAGGGGCTCCGCCGCGTGTGGCGCTATATGTTCACGCCGGACGGCGTGTATCGCGATGGCGCCGGTTACTACTGGGTTTATCAAATTTTCCAAACCACGCCCGCGCTCTATCAACTCAAACGCGTGCTCGGGGTGGACCTCTTTCCCACGCTCCAACCCGCCTTCGAGTGGCAGTTGAAAACTTCCACGCTCCGCGGTTGGACGCCTCCGATCGAAGACGGCGCCTATAAACAACTCTGGCTCGTCAGCGTCGCCGGCGCTTACCGCGACACGCCCGCGCCGGCATTTCACGCCACCGCGAAACTCGGCGAACTTTTCCAATGGCGTTTCTTCAACACCGATAACGGTCCCGTGCGCTATCCGACCACGCGCAACGATTCCGATAGCTGGAACGGCGCGCCCGGCTCCGCCTATACCTGGCCCGACGAGTTCATTTTCTACGCACCCGACGTCGCCTCCATCGCGCCTGACAATGCGCGCTCCAGCTTCGATCTGGATGGTGGCGGTCAGGGCGGTCCGACGATTTTCCGCACCGATTGGGGCTTCCGGTCCACGGCGACGCGCTGGATGTATTTCGAAGGCACTCCGATGTCGAACAACCACGACCACGCCGACGCGCTTCAGGTCTTGTTCGATGCCCAGGACAACGTCCTGCTCTCCGACGACGGCTACGGGCCCAACAAATTTTCGGATCGCGCCGCCTGGGCTCCCGCCACGCAACACAACGTCGTCACGAAACTCGTCGGTGGCACCGACGTCGCCCTTGGCGATCCGTCGCCCTCGCGCAACGTCATCGACACGCCGTTCTTCCGCTGCGTCGAAAAGGAAGCCGGCTATGTCGATGCGCCGACGACCGATCGCCTCGCGCGCCTCGTCGCCCTCGCTGGCGGCGATTACCTCGTCGTGCTCGATCGCACCACCGCTCCCGCCGCGCGCGACTGGCGTTCGCGTTGGTTCGGTCGCGGCACGCTGACGGGCAGCGCGAACCGCTGGAAATGGACCACGCCCGCGAGTTCCAACTGGGGCGCCAACGCCGAGCTGCACGCGCTCTTTCTGCCGGGCGCGAGTGTCACCGCCACGAAGACCTCCAACACGTTCAATCCCTACCAAAGCACGCTCGAAAATCGGCCGTCCGTCACGCTCGCGAGCACCGGCGCCGAGGCCCTCGCGCTCGCCGTTTTTTCCCCTTCCGCGACCGGCAGCAACGACGACGCCACGCTCACCGACCTCGCGCCCGTCGACGGCACGCTCGGCGCGCAGGTCACCCACAACGGACGCACCGATCGCTGGCTCGCCGCCTCCGCCGCCACCGCGCTCGCGCAAGGCGACCTCACTGCGCAGGCGCGCCTCGCCTGGTGGCGGGCCGACGCCACGACCGGCGCCGTGCAACAATGCGCGCTCGTCGACGGCACCGAATTGCGCCGCAACGGCGCCCTCGTCGCCGCTGCCTCGCGTGCCGTCACCGCCGCCCTCGACCTCTCTTCCAGCGGCGCAACTCAAGTCGTCTTCGCCAACGACACCGCGTCCGCCGCCTTCACGCTCACGCTCGCCCGTCCAGCCGGTCTCAACGCCATGGCCACCTTCGCCGGCGCGAGCGTTTCCACCGCGATCGATTCCGCCACCGCGGTCGTGAGCCTGCCGGGCGGCGCCGGCACGCTCATCGTCAATTGGGTGACGCCGCCCGTCGCTCCGCTCTTGAGCATCCCGGGCGGCAATTTCTCCTCCGCCCAAACGGTCACCTTATCAACCCCAACGCCCGGCGCCGCGATTTACTATACGCTCGACGGCACCACACCGACCGCCTCCAACGGCCTGCTCTACTCCACACCCATCGCGATCACCACGACCGCCACGCTGCGCGCCATCGCCTCCACCGCCGCGGCCGGCGAGAGTGCGTTGGCTACGGCGACGTTCATCATTACGCCACCGACCCCGACCGCGCCCGGCCACATCACCAACCTCTCCATCCGCAGCCGCGTGGGCCCGGACGCCGCGACGCTCATTGTTGGTTTCGTGCTCAACAACGCGTCGCCGCAACGCGTGTTGCTGCGCGGGGTCGGACCCACGCTCGCCGACTACGGCGTCACCGGCGCCCTCGCAAATCCATCCCTTCGCCTGGTCCACGAAGGCATTACTCTTTCGTTCAACGACGACTGGGGCGGCAATAGTCAGATCGCCAGCGTGAGCGCGCAGGTCGGCGCTTTTCCGCTGCCCGATGCGAGCGCCGACGCCGCACTGGCGATCAATTTGTCGAGCGGCGCCTATTCCGCACTCCTCACCGGCGACAGCCTCACGAGCGGGATCGCGCTGGCGGAAATCTACGACGCGAGCGCCCCGCCGGCGCCGCAGTTGACCAACGTTTCCGCCCGCACCCAAGTCGGCGTTAATAACGATGTGCTGATCGCCGGCTTCGTGATCGACGGCGTCACCCCTGCGACCGTGCTCATTCGCGGCATCGGACCGACTCTGGCAACCTATGGTGTCACGGGCTCACTCGCCGACCCGCAGCTCACGTTATTTCGCAACGGCGCATTGATCGCCGCCAACGACGACTGGGGCGGCGACGCCACGCTCACCGCCACGTTCGCCCAAGTCGGGGCCTTCACCCTCGCGGCCGATTCGCGCGACGCCGCCTTGATCGCCACCCTCCCCCCAGGCGCATACACCGCACAAGTCGCCGGCGCCGACGGCACCACCGGCGTGGCGCTGGTGGAAGTTTACCTCGTGCCCGCGCCGTAACCTGCGAGACTGCGCGCCCGTGAACACTCCGGCGGTTGCGCTCTTTCAGTTCGATGCGTGGCAATGGACGCTGCTCGCCATTGGCGCGGTCCTGATGGGCGTTTCCAAGACGGGAGTCAGCGGCCTGAGCGTGCTGTTCGCCGGCCTTTTCGCCAGTCTCATGCCGGCAAAAGTCGCGAGCGGTTTTGCGCTCCCGCTTTTGATGCTCGGTGATTTCATCGCCGTCGCGTCCTATCGCCAGCACACGCGCTGGCAGCACCTCTGGCGCATGTTCCCCGCCACCGCGCTCGGCGTGATCGTCGGCTATTTCGCGATGTCGCGCATCACCGATCGCCAGGCGACGACACTCGTCGGCTCGATCATCTGCTCCCTCGTGGCGCTGCATGCATGGCGGCGCTGGCGGTTGAGTCGCGGCGAACTCGGTGAACACGGCTGGTGGTTTGCGGCCACGATCGGCGTGCTCGCCGGCTTCGCCACCTTGATCGCCAACGCCGCCGGCCCGCTGATGGCGATCTACTTCCTCGCGCTGCGCCTGCCGAAAATGGAATTCATGGGCACCGGCGCGACGTTTTATCTGCTGATGAATTTCTTCAAACTGCCGTTCATGATTCATCTCGGGCTGATCACGCCCGCCTCCCTTTCCGCCGCCATGTGGCTCACCCCCGCCGTGGTGGCCGGCACGCTCCTCGGACGCGTCATTCTTCAGCGCATCAACCAAAAGTGGTTCGAGTCGACGATCCTCGCGCTCGCCGTGCTGGCGGGCCTCAACGTGCTGCGGCAAGCGTGGCATTGACGCGCGCCGCCCCTTTTCAACGACATGTTCCAACGCGGAATCTCCACCCTCGGCTGCGCCGAGTTCACCCTGGCGCAAACGCTCGCGCTCGCGGCGCGCCATCGCCTCGACGCCGTCGAATTACGCGCGCTCGAAAACACGACCGATCTGCCCACGCTCTTCGCCGCGCGTCACGCTACGCCGGCGAAATTCGCCGCGGCGCTCACGGCAACCCCCGTGCGCGTAGTCGCGTTTGACACGTCATTCAAATTGATCGGCAGCAACGCCAGTGATCGCGAGGCGCTGCTGGCTTTCGTGCCGTGGGCGGAAGCCGCCGGCGTGCGTTGGCTGCGCGTGTTCGACGGCGGCCAAACCGCCGATAGAGCGGAGCTGGCGGAGGCGGTCGCGAATGTTCGCTGGTGGCAGAAATTGCGTCGCGCGAACGGTTGGAAAATCGACTTGATGGTGGAAACCCACGACGCGTTGACGACTACGCCCGCCATCCTGCGCTTCGTCGCCGCGGCCGCGGATTGCGGGATCTTGTGGGACGCCCACCATACGTGGAAAAAGGGTGGCGAGGATCCTGTCGCCACGTGGCGGGCGATCGCCTCGCACGTTGTCCACGTGCACGTCAAAGACAGCGTGGACCGCCCATCCGCGCGCCACCCGTTCACCTACGTGCTACCCGGTGACGGCGAGTTCCCCATCGCCCCACTCCTCACCGCCCTGCGCGCCGATTTTTCGGGCGTGGTGAGCCTCGAGTGGGAGCGCCTTTGGCATCCTTACCTGCCGCCGCTCGACGACGCGTTGACCGCCGCGGCTGCCCGACATTGGTGGTGAATCCCGCGAACCGCCGAGGAGCCGGCAGACGAAGCGCCGAGGTTTTTTTCTACCGGCGCCGTGCGCCAACGGCGGCACGACCGCTCACTGGCGTTGCGCCAGCGTGCTTTCGATGCGAGCGACCAACGCGAGATGGGGGTCGAGAAACCCGGGTTCCAGTTGCTTCAACTGCTCGCCCGTCCACGTCTTCGGATCCGCGTTATACGGCCGCAGGTAATCGAGCGCTTTTTTCAAACTGCCGCCATTCGGCGCCTCGTAGTGCCAAAGGTCCACGCCGACCTGCGCAGCGAGCAGCGCGACCCCGAGTTGTGCTTCGAGATTGAAGGCGCTGTAGCCGAGGCTGTCCGCCCGCGCGAGTTCGAGCGGCTGCCGGCCATCGGGCTTGATCTGCTTCGCGATTCGCGCGCGATCCGTTTCGGCGAGTTTGCGGGCCTCGGTGTCGCGCCCAAGGTAGCGGTTGAACACCAAGCGCTGCTGCAGATACCACGAGCCGTGATTGTTGGGCGCCTTGGCCTCGGCCTTGCCTTGCGCGCTCGTGACAAACCACTGGAGATAGTCAGCGAACCACTGGTGCACCGCGCGGTCGTCGCTGGCGGAAAGCGCCGGCGAGCCTTCAAGCAGGCGCAGCGCATCGACCACGCGGATGAACGCGCGCCCATCGATCAAGCCAAACGACGACCCGCGGTTGCCGTCCCGCCCAAGTCGGATTTGGGCATACGAAAAATTCGGGTTCATGCGCGTCGCCGGCGTGACGAACCACGCCCGCAACCAATCGCCGGCGCGCGTCGCGCAATCCGCGCGGTGGAGTTCCGCCCAGCCGAGCGCGAGGGTCTCGACGCTGTTGACCATGCGGTTGAACCGTTCCGTATCGGAAAACTTGAGCTGCTCGCGGTTGTGATGCCCATCGCGACGGATGAACGGCAAGCCGTCCACTTTCGTCGGATCCGGCCACCAATAGCGACCGTAGCTGACGTAGTCGTGTGGATCGCCCGTCGGCGAAGGCCGTGTCTTTTCCACCACGGTGACCACGGGAGCCGCGATCGCTTTGGGGCAAGCTGCTTCAAGCTTGGCCGTTGGGTGTTCGGCGAGATCGAGGATGTAGGGCTCCGCCGCGCGCAACGTCGATGAAACCAAGAGCAAGCCGGTGGCGAACGCCGGAACAAAACCGAAGCGGACGAAAGGCATAATATGATCAGACTTTAAACGAAAGCACTCACCGCCTGCACGATCACGCTGCGCGCCGACGGCGCCACAACGCAAAGGCGACACCGAGCACGCCGAAAATGGCTGCCGTCGTCGCCGGCTCCGGCACCGCGGTGTATTGAATCTTCACTTGCGACAAAGTCATGCTATCCGTCGTGCTGCTCGTCGCGTAAATGGCAAACGTATCGAAACTGAAGCTGGGCGAGGTATCGACAGCACTGATCGTATAATTTGTGAGACTGCCGCCAGTCAGGAGGAACGAGGTGGTCAGCTCCGCACTCCCGGTCCGGCTGAAAGACATCTCGCCCGTATAGGTAGTGCCGGTTGCCAGGGCCTGATTGGGACTCGCCGAAGAACCAAGCTGCGTGTAAGCGGCAATACCGGCGATGAACGCTTGATTTGTCGTGCTGGTGCGCTCGTAAAGGCGCAGGCCGTTGCTGCCGCTTCCCCCGGAGTTCAACGTCGCGATGTAGCCCGTGTAATTGTCGAAAAGTGCGCCCACGCTGGTGCCGCCGGCACTGTCTGCCGTAATCCGCGTTCCTGCCGTGCTGTCGAATAGACCGATCCGAAAATTGTTGGAGCCGTCAGCCAAGGCCGTGGTGCGGTCGAATTGAATTTTGAAAGTGACCGTCATCGTGTCGCCAATGCCCAGAGATACCGGGCTTCCGTCCGCCGTAAAGTAGCCCAGCAAGTGGCGCCCGGAAGAACCGGTCGCCAGTGTGATGGAGGTGTCTGCTGTATAGGTGACCGAGGAGCCTCCGCCGGAGGAGAACCACTCTGCAGAATTTGGCGGTGCGAGCGTCGTGCGCGCGCCGGACGCGAACGTCTCATCAAGAATCGTTACGGTTTGAGCGGTGGCTCCAACCGCGGACATTACCAGAGCAAAGAACAGACGTGGGCGCGGGGATTTCATGGGGGGCACGTTTCTTACAGTGAGGAAGATAAAAAATGGCAATCCGGAATCTAATAATTATTATCGCTGGTGCGACGGCCCTTCCGGCAGAAGCTTTTGTTCCTGCAAGAATCCCCGGATCAACGTCCGCGCCTTGTCTTTCCACTCCGGGAGTTGCGACGAGAAATTATGGTCGCCACCGGGCACCGTCACGAGCTGGCACGTGTTGCCCGCGCCGACGAGCTTCGCGTGCAACGCTTCGGCCTGCGCGTAGGGCACCGTGTGATCCGCGTTGCCGTGAAACACGATCATCGGCGGCATTTGCGCATCGAGCTGGTCCACCGGCGACAGCGCGACCGCGTCTTCTCCGAACCGCTTCGGCGTGTAGCCCAAACCGTCCGGCGCCGTGTCGGAGACCGCACTCATCAGGATCAACGCCCGCGGTTTGATCGTCGGCGCTTCTGCCGGGTCGGAGCCCGGCGGCGTGTGCGTGATCGCCGTCCACAGCGCGACGTGGCCACCCGCAGAACTCCCGCCGACAACGATTTTCGTCGGATCGAGCCCAAGTTCTTCCGCATGATCTTCCACCCAACGCAACGCCGCCCGGCCATCGGCGACCGAGGCCAGGGGTGAGGTGCCGAAACGGTTTTTCGTCCGGTAGTCGGGCGCGATGCCGACGAAGCCAACGCTGGCCGCATAACGCGCCCATCCGGCGGCGTGGTCGGGGCCGCCGTGCGTCCAACCGCCGCCAAAAAAGAATACCAAAGCGGGTCGCCGATCGGTGGGGGACCATCCTTTCGGTTTGAAAACGAACAGGCGGAGCGCATCCGGCTCCAGCGCACGATAGACAAACGCCTCCGCTCCCGGCAGCGCGGTCAACGTCTTCTCCGTTGCGGCCGATTTTTTCGCCCCTGCTTTTGTCGCGCCCGGCGCTTTCGCCGGCGCCGCGTTGGCGGACTTCTGATGCGACGCCGCGGCGGTGGCGGGTGGCGAGACGCTGGCCCCGCGGGCTTCGCTGGCCCCGCTATTGGCCACCCCGCCGGCGTTGGTTGGGCGCGCCGAGTGCCAGATTTCGCGGCCTCCCACTTTCAGCGTCGTCGCTTCGAGGACACTGAACGCGAGCACCCGCCCGCTCAGATCGCGGCGCACGAGCGCGAATGCCCCGTCTGTCTCCACGTCGCCCACCGTGATTGGTTTCCCGCCGACCGGCTGCGCCGCCACGAGGCACGCGTGATCGGGAGTCGTAATCGTCAGCGCGGAAACATCCCCACGACTTTCGTCGCGCACCTCGAAAGGTTTTCCACCTGCGGGACGCGGTTGGAGAAGCGTCAACCATGCTGTGTGCTGCGCGGTGCGGCTCGTTTCGAGATACGGAAACGCGGCGTAGTCGCCTTTGATGTAAGTGAGCTCACCCGACTTTTCTGCGATGGTCGCCTGCGGTGCCGCGATCCACGAGTGCAGGACCGCTGTCCGACCATACCGATCGTCTTGGTAACTCCAGGAGCGCCGGGCGCCGTCAATCGTGAGTTGTCCGCGCCCGCCATGCAGGTAGGACGCAATGCGCCCTGTGTGCGTCGCGTTCACCCGGTCGCTGACAATATAGTAGTCGCCAGCGACCCAAAAGATGGCGCGCTTCCAATCCCCGTTTTTTCCAAAGAACGCCTGCTTCTCTTCGCCGACCAGACCCGGTCGATTCACGCGAAACAGCGAGGGTGGCGTCTGGCTCGGCGCAGCGTCGGTCGCCGGCTGGTTGTCCAGCGTGAGCGTGTTGTGCGCGGCGGCGGTGACATACCACTGCATGCGTTCTCCGCCGGTATAGGTGCCCCGTGAGTAACCGGAATCCGAGCACATCATCTGGTCGGCGGCCTCCAGGATAAAGCTCAGATGATCGTCGTGCTCGTGGTTGTCGCCGTTGGCGACTCCGTGAAACAGCAGGTAACGCTGATTCGCGCCGTGGCTCACCCACGCGTCGCGGAAATAGGTCTGCCCGCCCGTCAGAAACACATTCGGATCCGCATCCGGCGGCGTTGGCACGATCGTCGGGTCGTGCGTGAGCAATTCATCGATCTCCAAGGGATAATCCCAGCTCGCGCCCGTATAGTTGAAGCCGCTGTCTGCGCGTTCTTTTTCAAACGGTGCGAGGTCCGCGCTTTCGTAGCTCCACTGCAACACGGCACCGAGTTTCGCCGTCGAACTCAGAGCAGTCGACGCGTCGCGGTAAGCCACCGCCGCGAGATGAGTCGGCGTGGGGCGCAGATAGGAATCTGCGATATTCGGCAGCCACCCGCGGCTGTTGCGCGCCTCGACCATCGCTTCAAACACCGGCTGAAACGCCGTGAATCCATCGACGCCCGACACGTTGCGATAGTGATAGAGAAACGGCAGGAAGTTGGTGAGCGAGAAGATGAGGTAGTGGCTGCCTTCGCGGTAGATTCCGTCGCCGCTGAAGAAGTAACGCGTGTTGCGATTCGTCGCCTCGATCGCGCGCCCGAGCCAGGCGAGCGCCTGCGGTTCGGCGGACAAGGTGAGCGCCATCGAACCCAGGCCCCACGCCGGTTTGGAGAGATGGTTGTGCGGACTTTTCGGCGACCACACGTAGAGGTTGTCGTAAACGCACTGCGCCTCGCGCGCGAGGCGGGCGCGAATGACCTTATCCTGCTCCGGCGTGAGGCTCGGCTGCACGCAGTCATAGGCGTGCGCGTAGTTCTGGAGCCACGCCGCACGATAGATCTCATCCACGGGGCTGCCTTGCACACTTGAATCGAGGTCGAAGATCGGCCCGTCATAAGCGCGCGAGAGCAATTCGATCGCGCGTTGCCGATGCGCCGCCTGGGCCGCGGGATCGTCGACCAGCAACGCCACCAGCGCATGCGCGCGGGCGGCCATCGACATCGCACCGTAGTATTCGTGAATTCTTTTCGTCTCGTCACCCGCCACGGGAGCCGGAGGCGGCGAGACGGTCAGATCGGCGCGGTGCAAGACGGCCGCCCAACGCGTGCGCATGAAATCGTCCGCGTTGAGTCGCGCCTTCAGGGCGGGAAGATCGGCGGTACGAAACCACAACGAAGGATGTGTCTCCCGCGCCGGCAAACGCGGCTCGGCCGGAATCGCGAAGCCCGTGTAACGCGTATAATAATCCGCCGCGACCTTGGGCCGCGCGGACGCGCTCCAGGCGAGCGCACAAGAGGTAATCAGGACGAGGGATCGACGCAGGTTCATCACGAAAGAGCAGGCAGCGACCAGTGTGAAATGCGCCAGTCGCCGAGCGCGGGATGGCGCAACGCCCAGCGACCGGCCGCCAGCGAAACCACCGTCCACGGCGCGGCCTCGGCGCGCTGGTCGCCGGTCCACACCAACGCGGCAAGCCAGCCGGAGCCTCCGCCGCGCGGCGCGCGGGCGACCGGCGTTACGTGATACGGCGCGCTGATATGCGCACGCTGTTGGCGGTCGTCACGGCGCTCGTCCCATTCCGCTGCGGTAAAGCCGTGCAGCGGCTGCAGCGCCGTGCCGCGCCCATCGGCCGCGAAGGCGGATTGCGTCAGCGAAGGCTCCCCCGTGGGTGCGATTTCGCGCGCCTGCGCGGCATCGAGCGGCAACGCATAACCGCCGAGGCGAAACACCACGGGCTGTTGCGCGGTGTAGGTGTGCAGTTGCAGCAACCACCCCGCGCGCCACCACACACCGCTCTCGACGGTCGTGTTGATCTGACCGCTCTTCACCCCGAGGTTGTAACTGAAATAAACATGCGCGTCGTCCATCTCGATGGCGACGGTCGAGTGGCGGCCGATGATGCGGCCGTCGTCGAGCTGCGTCGTGAGCGCGTTATCCAGCGACCAATGGGTCGCCGCGGGGAACGCGAGCGTGAACCCGGTGCCGGTGCGATACGCAAACTTGCTCCATTTCCACGCGCCGAAGCGGAGGTTGAGGTTCGAAATCTGCGAGCCCGCGTTGACGATCTCGACCGCCCCCGCCGTGCTGCGCACGACGAGGCCAGCCGGCCGGATCACGCGCGCATAGTCGCTGCGCTCGGACAACAACAGCTCCTCTGGCGCGTGCCAGAACGCGTGTTGCGGCGGGAGCAGCAGCGCCGCGAATCCTTTCGCCGCCCAATACGGTGAAGCCGCGCACGAGTAAGATTCGGCCAGCGCGGGAAACGCGTCCGTCCAGCCGAGCGACAGGCAGCCCTGTTCTTGCTGGATCGGCCGCGAGAGAAAGAAGTCGAGGTTGCGCGTGCTCAACCGGCGCAGCCGCCCCGGCGGCAGATCGCAGCAGTCTTCGAGCAGCGCGAGACCGAAGACGTTGAGACAGTTGAAACGGTACGTGATCGACCGCCCGAACGCCGGATGCTCGCCGCTCGCGGCGAAAAAGTGTTCGTAGTCGCGCACGAATTCGCGCGCCCATTCGCGCCAGCGTTGCGCGCGCGCCGGATCGCGTGCGCCGTGCAACCGCGCCCACCACAAACCGTAGAAGTGAAACGCGTAGGCGTTGTAGTGATCGTAGGCCTGATTGATGCCGTCTTCGAACCACCCTCCGCCGCGGTGCATGCCTTCGAGGCGGGTCAAAAATTCGTCCACGATCACCTCGTCGGCGCGTCGTCCATAGCCGTGCTGCCGGAGAAACTCCAGAATGTGCACGCCCATGAAGTAATGGTTGTTGTTGACGATGCCGTTGCCGCGCGCCGTGCCAAACCACCGCGCAACCTGATCGCGCACCTCGGGCGAAAGCGGCTCCCAGAGCTGCGCCGGGGCGATCTGCAGCGCGATCGCGACGAGGCCGATTTCGACGTGGTGCTGATGGTAATTGGCGTCAGGCCCCCAGTAGTGCGCACCGCCCACGTCGGTGCCGGCCGCGAGTCCGCCACGAAACCATGCGGCGAGTTTTTCGCGCAACGCGTGGTCCTCCGCTCGCGGAGCCGATTGCAGCCAGTGGGCGGCGAGCAGGAGCGGGCGCGCGAACGATTCGAGCCGGTCCGCCGCCGCGTCGTGATCGCTCGCCGGACCCGCGATCGCCAGGCTCGCTTCACCCGGATGCATCAAGGCGGCGAGGGGCTCGATCAACCGCCGGGCGGCGTCCTGCCAATGGAGATAAGCGGGCGGCAGATTCATCGTGTGCGGCGGGCGGGGCGTCGTGACAGGCATGCGAAAAACTTAGGTCGACGTGTC
Organism: Horticoccus luteus; assembly: GCF_019464535.1. Lineage (GTDB taxonomy): Bacteria > Verrucomicrobiota > Verrucomicrobiia > Opitutales > Opitutaceae > Horticoccus > Horticoccus luteus. The sequence continues at coordinate 4,185,181 of NZ_CP080507.1, forward strand.
GAAAACCCGTTCCGTGATCAGCGCCTGCAGTGGACGGTCCGCGGCGTAAGCTCGCAGATTTGCCACCGAAAACTCTCCCGCATCGCGCCTCCGGTCGGTCGTCGGACCGGCGAGGTGCGGCGTGAGGGTGACGTTGGGCAGGCCGCGAAAGGGCGAATCCGCGGGCAACGGTTCGACGGAAAACACATCCAGGCCGACCATGATTTTCCCTTCCTGCGCCACGCGCAGAAGCGCCGCTTCGTCCACCACGGCTCCGCGGCCGACGTTGACGAAAACGCCGCCGGGCCGGAGGAGGCGCAGCAGCTTCTCCGTGATGATGCCGGCGGTGGCGGGAATCAGCGGCGCGAGCTCGATCACGATCTCATTTTCCGCAAACAAGGTTTCCAGTGACGACACGGCACGGACGCCGTGGCGGCGTTCCGTCTCGGCGTCGACATCGGGCGCGCAGACTGAGATCGAGCATTGAAACGGCTGGATCAAACGCACGAATTCGCGCGCCACCTGGCCGAAGCCATGCAGCCCGACCCGGCGGCCGAACAGTGAAGCCGTTTCGCTGCTGCCGTTTTTCCATGCGCCTTCGCGGTGCATCGCGAGCGTCCAAAACGTGGCCCGGCGCAGACACGAGAGCGTGTGAAAAAGCGCCCACTCCGCGACGACGCGGCTGATCGAACCGCCCCAGTTCGTGACGAGCAACCCGCGTTCGATGTGCGCACGCGGCACGAATTTCTTGATCGAGCCGGCGAGGTAGCAGACGTATCGCAGCGCCGGTGGAAGTTCGGCGGGAAGCGGCGGTGTCTTCCAGCAGGCGATCAGCACCTCGGGATTGGCCTGGTGCAAGGCGGCATGGAACGCCGCCGCGGAGAGCTCCGTCGTATCGCAGTGCGCGAATTGCGGTGTCAGCGCCCGCACCTCGCTGAGCAAGGGCTCCGGCAAAAAGTCGCGCAACTCGATCGCGGTGATCGCCGCCAGAATGGATGCGGGCCGGGGCATGTCAGAGCGGAGGGAGGCACTCGAGGATGGCCGCGTTTCCTTGGGGCTCGAAGTGCACTCCGCCAAGTCCGGCGGGACAGAAGAATTTGTCATAGCGTTTCAGTTGGAAAGTTTCTCCGCCGACCGTCGCCGTGCACGCGCCCTCGGTGACGATGCCGATATAAAAGCCGCCCTCGGCTTTGGTGACCGCTTCGCGCAGATGCGTCTTGTGCACGCGGAAGCACGGCGTGTTCGCCGGCCCGATGAGCTGGTCCTGCCAGGAGTGGGCGCCGAGTGACCGGATTCGCGTGGGCTCACAGCGGTGATTGCGATCGATCACCGCGCGCGGATAGGCGGTGAAATCGATCATCGAGAGGCCGAAGTCGATGCCACGCCCCATGAACCGCGCTGCCTCGGGCAGCACGTAACCGGCGCGCTCGAACTCGTAACGCACGGCGAAATCCGTCGGCTCTTGGATCTCGATCATGAACACGCCTTCGCCCAACGCGTGCGGAAATCCCCCGGGGATCAACAGCGTGTCGCCCGGCTGCACGGGAATTTTCTCGAAGCAGCGCTCCAGCGCCGCGACATCCTGCGTCTCGATCCATTCTTTTAACTGCGCAGGCGTGGGCGGGTGTTGAAACCCGAGATACGCATAAGGCTCCGTGACGCCTTCACGCACGCCGAGCACGTGATACGCCTCGGTTTTGCCGAGCGGCGAATTGAGAAAGCGCCGTGCGAAGTCACGCGACGGATGCACTTGAAAGTGCAGGCGCACCGCCGAATCGAGAAACTTGACGAGCAGCATCGGCGCAGTGCCGTAACGCGCGACATGCGCCGCACCCAGGAAGTAGTCCGGATCGGCTTCGACGAGCTCGCGCAAGTCGCGCCGTTCGCCGCCGACGATCACTTGGGAAACGCCTTCGCGCAGGTGTTCGCGGCCCGGAATTGTCGACGACGTGACCGAGCCGATCCAGTCCTCGGCCATGCTCGAATCGCGCGGCTCGGCGACGCCGGCGAGGCGGTCGAGCGTGGCGCCACCGGGGTAAGTGCGCCAGACGCGATTGGGCGGGAGGAGGATGAGTTTATGGCGTGGGTCGGACATGGCGAAAGAGATCAGATGACGGCGGAGAGTCCGCCATCGACGGTGAGAATCTGCCCGTTGATGAAATCGGCCGCGGGCGAAGCGAGAAACACCGCCGCGCCGGCGAGATCGGCCACGCTGCCCCAGCGACCGGCGGGCGTGCGGGCTTTGATCCACGCGTCGAATTTGGCGTCGGCCGCGAGCGGTTGCGTGAGTTCGGTGAGGATGTAGCCGGGCGCGAGCGCGTTGACTTGCACGTTATGCTGGGCCCACTCGGCGCACATCGCCCGCGTGAGCATTTTCAATCCACCCTTCGCGGCCGCGTAGTTGCCGGTGGTGGGCCGAGCGAGGTCGCTCATGAGGGAGCAGACGTTGATAATCTTGCCGGTGCGGCGCGTGATCATGCCGGGCGCAACAGCACGGGCGACGAGGAACGCACTGGTAAGGTTCGTCTTCAACACCGCCTCCCAATCGGCGAGCGGCATCGTCTCGAGCGGTCCGCGGCGATGGATGCCGGTGTTGTTAACCAAGATGTCGATCGCGCCGAGCGAGGCGGACGCGGCGACCACGGCGGCTTCGTCCGTGACGTCGAAGGCGTGCGTGTGCACCTCGATCGACTCCGCGCGCAACGATTCCGCGGCGGCGGCGAGGCGCGCCGGATCGCGGCCGTTGAGCACGACGGTGGCGCCTGCCTGGGCAAGGGCGCGCGCGAGTGCGAGGCCGATTCCCTGCGAGGAACCGGTGACGAGCGCGCGGCGCCCGGTGAGAGCGAATGGCGAAGCCGGCATGCGCGAAGGGACGTCGGCGTTAAAACGTGAGGTCGTAGGTGAACGTCACGCCGCGGCGCGGCCCGAGTCCGCCGGAACCGTAGGTGTAAACGTCGTCGAAGACGTTGACGACGTTGACCTGCACCTTGTGCCGGAAGCGACGGTTGCGGAGGCGGAATTTGTAGCCGATGCCAGCATCCCAGACATGAAACGGCGCGTTGAAGATCGCTTCGCGGCCATCGTCCACGCGGTAGGAGCCGGTCGTCATCACGGCATCCTCGGGCATGTCGGGGTTGATGAGGAGGCCGTTGGGCAGACGTTTATTGAGGACCGGATTCGACGCGGTGGCGTTCAGGTTGCGGCCGGTGGACGGGTTGATGAGCGACTCGCTGTTGTATTTGAAACCGGCGGTGAGATAGAGGCCTTTCAAGCCGCCGTCCTTGAATTCATATTTTGTGCCAAGACCGACGGTGTATTCAGGCGTGCGGCGCGTGGACGTGCCGATCAGATGGCGCGCGGTGGCATTCGAGACGACAATCGACTCGGTTTTCCCGAGGCCGCCGAAGAATTGCAGCGAAGGAGTGACGCTCCAGTTGTAATCGAGTTCGTAGCCTTTGGCCGCTTCCTCGCCCGACAGGTAGGTGATCGCGGTGCCGGTCGTGGAGTCGGTCGCATCACGCGCGATGTTGTGCCGCGTGATGTCGAAGTAGCCGAGGGTGAACGTCAGCCTATCGTGCAGAAACGAGCCCTTGAGTCCGAACTCGTGGCCTTCACCGGTTTCGTTGGGCAGCGCGAATTGTTGATACGTCACCGGGTTCGTGCCGAAACCGAGCTGCGGCACGAAGGACGAGCTGGCGTTAACATAGGCGGTGAGTTGCGGGATAATTTGGAAATTCACGCCGGTCTGGTAAGTGAGCGAATGCGTGCGCTGCTCGATGTCGGCGACGTAGGCGGCGTTGGTCGCACTGGAGGCGCGGTAGAGCGGCAGCGTGCGCGAGTGGTTGAAGACGCTGTCGTAGCGCCCGCCGACCAAGGCGATCACCCGGCCGTTCCAGAAGGACGCACGCTCGCTGACGAAGAGTCCGTAAACATCGAGCACGTTATCCTCGTTCTGGCTGGCGGTGTAGGTCCCCGGCTTTTCGCTGAACGTGTAGAAGCGATAATCAGGATTGGCCGGATCGAGGCCGTTCGCCAGCACAGTGGAATCGCCCGGGAAGGAGGCGATGGAGCCGTTGAACTGCTGCGGCTGTTCCGTCTGGCGCTGCCAGTCGAGCGTGATGAGCAGCTTGTGTTTGACCGCGCCGGTATCGAACGCCGCGAGCATGTCGTTTTGCCAGCCCGCGCCGCCTTCGCCGAACGGCCGCAGGCGCGGCACATAGCTCGTGGAATTACTCAGGCGCTTCGTCACCGGATTATATTGATCGCGTCCGGCGACTTCCTGCCGCTCCAAGTCGCGATCGAACCAATTGACCGAGCTGCGGAACGAAAAAACATCACTGATCCGCCGCTCGAACGTCGCCGTGAGCGTGTTCACATAACGTTTCGAATAGTTGAGCGGCCCCTGCACGTTGAACTCGAGAAGGTTGGTGGCGAGACCGACGTAGCGGTTGTAGGTGCGCGGTCCGGAGTTGGTCGGCTTGCGATACGGATCAGGCGTGCCGGGTTGGATGACGAAAGGCGTGTTGGCGTTGGCTTCTTCGTTGCGCACGAGGCGTTCGGCCTCGAACAACCAGCTCGTCGCGGCGTTGGGTTTCCATTGGAGCTGGACCGCGCCGGTATATTGCTCCTTGTGCTTGTAGGCTTGGTCGTAGGCGCGTTGATCGTCCGCCACATCCACGCGGTAGAAGACATTTTTGCTCGTGCCCACGGGCCCGGTCGCCGACGCCTGCGCGCGCAGGGCGTCTTTTGAACCGACGGAAAAGCCCACGCGGTATTCCGGCTTCGCCTTCGGTTTTTTCGTGACGATGTTGACGATGCCGCCTGGCAGCGTGGCGCCATAGATGGAGGCCGCCGGCCCCTTGATGACCTCGGCGCGGTCCACGTTGACCTTGTCGATGAGGCCGATGCGGCGAAAGCCGTTGCGCAACTGCACGTCCGCCTCGAAGCCGCGCACGGAATAGCCCGTGGAAATGGTTTCGTAGGCGATGACGTTGCTCGTGTAGGCAAACTGGTCGCCAAATTCGAGCGCGTTGAAATCGTCCATGAACTCGCCGGTGACCACGTTCACCGAAAACGGCAGGTCCTTGATCTTGCTCGCGACGCGCGTGCCCGTCGTGGATTCAGCCGCCATGTAGTCACTCGGCGTCGTTTCCGTGACGCTGAATTCAGGCAGGGTGGTGATTTCGTCGGACGAGTCGTCGTCTGCATGCGCGGCGGGGGCCGCAGCCGGGGTTTGGGCGAGCACGGTGGCAGCGAGGAAGCTGCCCAGACCGAACCAGCGAAGAATGGGGTGACGAGATTTCATGAGAGAGAGGGAGAACGGGTCGAGGAACGTAGCAGGAGCGCACCCACGCCGGCGACCAGCGCGCCGCAACCGACGAACGCGAGCCGCCCGAGCGCAGGATTGGGAATCAATGCGAGCACGGTCACGAAGCCGCCATACGCGAGGCAGAGCCAACCGATCGCGCGCGACTGCCGGGAGTCGTTCGCCGCGGCGGCTCCTTCCTCGCGGGCGAAATCGACCGGAGTGTTGAGCTTGACGAAAAAGGTGTCGATTTCGGCCCGCTGCGAGGCCGCCGAGCGGGACCAGAAAAGCTTCGTGCCAATGAACCACGCCGACCCCACGACGACGTTGCCGAAAAACTGAATGCCTTGCGTCCAGTATTCGCGCGAGGTGGCGTCGAGCGGCTGCGTCGTCCCGAAAAAGTGCGCCGCCCAATCCGGCGTGAGCACATCGCTGATAAACATCGAACACAGGAAACCGACCAACACAGTCGTCCACGCCGACCACGGCGGCGTATGCTTGATCAGCAAGCCCAGCAGCAGGGGCACGATGATCGGAATCGCGACGAGAATGCTCACGCGCTGCATCAGCAGGAAAAGTCCAAGGCCCTTCAACTCGCTCATCTTCAGCGCCGCGCCAATCACGATGACGCCCAGAATCGCCGTCGTCAGTTTGCCGACTTTGAGCAGGTGGCGGTCCGGGGCCGTCGGCTGGAAGTAGGGTTGATAAAAATTCTTGATGAAGATGCCGGCGTTTTTATTCAGCCCGGAATCCATCGACGACATCGTCGCCGCGAAAATACCGCTCACCAACAGGCCCATCATCCCCACCGGGAGCACCGCCCGCGAGATCGCGATAAACGCCGCCTCGCTCGGCGTCTGCAGCGCCGGGAACATCGCGCCCAGGTCCGGGAAGAGCACGCGCGCCGCCATCGGAGGCACGAACCAGATGAAGAGCCCAAAGACAAACAGCCCCGCGCCGAGCAGCGCCGCCCACCGCGCGTGCCGGCTGTCCTTCACGCACAGGTAGCGGTTCGCGTCGAAGAGGTTGTTGGTGGAATTGATCTGTTTGAGCAGCATCGCGAGACACCACCACCCGAGAAACTCCCTCGAGAAAATCTGCCCCACCTCGAGGTGGCCCGGCGGCAGTTTCGCGACAAAAGCCGACCATCCGCCGATCTTCACGAGCGCCAGCACGCTCACCGCGAGACACACGGGCATCAACACGAGCACCTGGATGAAGTCGCTCGCCAGCACGGCCCAGCTCCCGCCGATCAACGCCATGAAAAGCACGAGCAATCCCGTGAGGATGATCGTGAGATGCAGATCGAGCCCAAACACTGCCGAAAAGAAGATGCCCAACGCGTTGAGCCAGATGCCCGCCTGGAGCGTGCCGAGCGGAATCTGCAACCAGGTAAACATCTGCTCGCTCGTCCGGCCAAAGCGCTGGCGGATCGCCTCGACCGCCGTCACCACGCGCAGTTGCCGGAAGCGCGGCGCGAAATACCAGGCGCTGATCAAAAACCCGATCGAGTTCGCCACGTAGATCGCCATGATCGGCCAGCCCGTCGCATACGCCTGCGACGCCGCCCCGGTGAACGTCCACGCGCTGAAGCTCACCATGAACGCCGAGCCGCCCACCATCCACCACAACGCCTTCCCGCCACCCCGAAAGTAGTCGCTGACGTTGTGCACGAACCGCCGAAATACCCAGCTGATCACCGCCATGAAGGCGAAGTAGATGCCAAGAACGGCGTAGTCGTAGTGAGTCACAGGGGAAGAGGGGCCGAAGGTAACTGATAAATATTAGTTCGGGTGTCGGCCGCCCGGGTCAAGCCCCTTCCGCGCGTTTCTGCCCCGCCCTGGGTTAAGTTTCCGCCTCGGGCACCCGATGCTTCCGGATCAACGCTGGCCGCTGCCCGCTGGAAAGGTTTATCTCGATCCGAAGGGTGGGAACTGCGGATAATAGTTATCATGTTTTGAGTTGCCGCCAAAGCCGGTCCCGCGAAAGGTGGGCCGCGTTACGCTGCGGAATTTCACCGCCCCACTCGTGTTCGGCCCTCACCCGCCACCGGCCCGCGGTTCGATCGTTGGCCATCCTGGCTTCCCCTCTCCATGAAACTGCTCCTCCTCGCCCTCGCCCTCACCAGCGTCTCCGCTTTGGCTGCGCCCAAGAATCAACTGCAAAACGCCGATTTCTCGAAACTCAAACCCGGCGCGGCGCCGGGCAAGCCGTGGCACACGAGTGGTCCGGCGGAAGGCGTCGAGGTGGCGGCTGGCTCCCCCGATGCGGCGACGGGCTCCGGCTGGGTTCATTTGCGCGACGACAGCGCGGAGGCTGGCGCCACCCTGCGGCAATCATTCAACGCGATGCCGTCCGGCAGCCTTTCGTTGAAGCTTCACGCCGCTCCGACGCACCATGCTCCGGTGGGCATTTACCTTGGCACCGGCGCCGTTTCTTCGCCCGAGGACCGCGTCATCGAGTTGAAGACGAATGGGCGCGGCGTTTTCCAAATCGGCAGTGCCGGTGAACGTGAAGCATCCCCGATCACGCTCGTGCCGGGAGTGACCACGTGGCTGTTCGTGCAGTGGAAACCGAATTCCGCAGGCGACAACCTTGATGTGGTTTATGGCACCGTGGACAACAACGGCCAGCTGCTCACCAGCCAACGGCTGCAACTCCCGGTGAAGCCGGACCCGATTTCCGCGCTGCGCATCACGACCGACAAGTCGGCGTCCGGCGCGGATTTTTACGTCACCGATCTGCGAGTGATGTCGCTTTAATAGAGTGCCGCTGCGCCGCGGTTCGCTGCCTTCGGCCGACGATTCCGCGGTGACCGTTCTGCGTTTATTCTCCTAAAAATCCGCTCAGACGTATTTTCGTTGAAAATAAAGTAATATTTATCAACTTAGCGCGGTGAACCCCTCCACCCTGCTTGGTGTCCTTGCGTTCGCGCGTCCGTTCCGGCGTGCCCATTCCGCCCCCGACTTCCGCTCCGCCGTCCGCTGCGTGGCGCTTTTCGTGGCGCTTACCGCTGCTTGGCCGTGCCTCACTCGGGCCGCTTCGGTCGAATGGAACAACACCGGCACCGACTTCGCGACCGGCACGAACTGGGTCGGCGGCACGGCTCCCGTGGGCGACGGAACGACGGATGTCGCGACCTTCGGGGCGCAGGGAGGCGCGGCGACTTCCCCGACGGTGGGCGTCAACCGCACCGTGGGCGGACTCAGTTTTCTCAGCAACGCATTCGCCTATGATTTCGCTGGCCCGGGCACGCTGCGGATCGGGAGCAGCGGCGTTGCCAACAATGCCGCGGCCACGCAGACATTCTCGGGGCCGCTTTCGCTGAATGGCAACCAAGCATGGACCACGGTCGCCGGCGGCGCATTGGTGATCAGCGGCTCCGTCGATCTCAATCCCGCCTCCGCCTCCTCGCGCACGCTCACGGTGGCCGGCGCTGGCAACACCACCATCGATGGTGTGCTCTCCAATTCTTTCGCCGGGTCTTCCGGCAACGTCACCGTAACCGCTACCGGCACGGTCTTGTTTAACGGTGCCAACACTTACACAGGCGTTACCACTGTCTCCTCTGGCGCCACGCTGAAACTAGGCCACGCCGCCGCTCTCGGCAGCACCGCCGGCGGCACGACGGTCAGTTCCGGTGGCACCCTCGATCTGAATGGCCAGGCCGTCGGGGCCGAAGTTGTCTCGATCAACGGCACCGGCGTTGCCGCGGCTGGCGCCGTCGCCAACACCGCGCCCGGCGCCGCCAGCCTCGCCGGCAAGTTGATCCTTACAGGTAGCTCCACCGTGAGCGTCTCGGCGGGTTCATCTCTGACGTTGGGAGACATCGATCTCAACGCTTCCAGTGCGAGCGCCCGCACGCTCAGCATTGCGGGCGCCGGCGACGTGACACTGTCCGGCAATATCTCGCATTCTTACGCGGGATCCACCGGCAATCTCACGATCAATAGCACCGGCACGGTGACTCTCTCGGGCAACAACACGTTCACCGGCAACGCCGTCGTCTCCTCCGGAGCCACGCTCAAAATTGGCAGCGCCACCGCCCTCGCCAGTTCCAGCAATTACACGAATGTTTCCTCTGGCGGCGTCCTCGACCTCAACGGCTTCGACGTCGCCAAACCCCTGCGCCTGTCCGCGTCAGGGTTCGACGGCAACGGCGCACTCGTCAACACGAGCGACACTGCGGTCACCATCGCCGGTAATGTCCTGCTCGCGGGAAGTTCCTCCATCGGCCAGGGCGATATCACCGTCAACGGCGCAGTCGGTGACGCGGGGGCGGGCAAGTCCCTGACCAAACGCGGCTCCGGCACCTTGACGCTCGCCGGTGTTAATACTTATTCGGGCGCGACGATTGTGAGCAGCGGCTCGCTCCTGATCGACGGGTCAACTGCGGCCTCAAGCGCGGTGTCGGTCTCCAGTGGCGCCACCCTGGGCGGCAGCGGCCATATCCTCGGGTCGGTGACAAGCAGCGGCGGTATTTTGAACAATGCCGACCATGTGCTCAGCATCGCCGGCACGCTCGCCACGAGCGGCGCCAGCAGCCTTGCCAGTGGCTCGACGTTCAACGTGACCGGCGGCACCACCGTCATGTCCGGCAGCTTCGCCGTGAACGGCCAGCTGGGCGGTTCGCTGGTTGTCGACGAGGGCGCGACGCTCAGCGGCTCCGGCTTCATCAATGGCGCCACACTCATCAACGACGGAGCCTCCCTCGCGCCCGGTAACAGCCCCGGTAAGCTGGTCTTCGGCGACACTCTCACGCTCAGCGGCGCCAGCATCACGACACTGCAAATCGGGGCCACCGGCACCGCGGGCACGGACTACGACGCGGTGACAGTGAACTCCCTCCTCACCTTCGGCGGCACCCTCAACGTCGTCGCCACCGACCTCGGCGGCGGCCTGTATGCTTTCGCCCAACCGGGAACTTTCAATCTGTTCAGTTTCGGCAGCCAAACCGGAAACTTCGCCACCGTCATCGTCAACGGCGTGGCGCTCTCCTTTGATTCCGGCCTCGGGAGCTGGTCGGTGCTCAACCTCGATGGCTTCGACTATACGTTCTCGCTCGCGAACGGCCAGCTCACCGCGGCGTCGACCAGTGCGATTCCTGAACCGTCCACGTGGGCGGCACTCTTCGGCGTCGTCGCGCTCGGTGTCGCCGCGTATGGCCGCCGGCGCGCGCGAACCTGAATCCGCTCGGCGTTTCGCGTTCATCATCCCGCCGCAAACCCGGCGGGATTTTTTGTGCCGCGACCTTTGCCCGTGCGCCCTAGCGCTTCGCGGTTCCCGTGGACTCGCCCGCGACAAATTCCGACGGCAGGATCAAGTCGTGCAGGCTCTCATCGTCGCGGCCGATCACATCGAGCAGCAGCCGCGCCGCCGCCTGGCCAAGTTTTTCCGGATCCGTGCCCGCCACCGTGAGACGCGGTTTCTCCACTTGCGCCAGCCGCGAGTTGTCCGCCGCAGCGATGCTGCACTCGCCGGGAATTTTTCCGCCTTCCCGCAACCACGCCATCGCCGCGCCCGCCGCCATCAAGGTGTTGTAGGTGATGAACGCCGTGGGGAAATCCTTCCGCTTGGCGAGCGGCAGCAATTCCTCGATCGCTTGCGCCCCTTCCGCCCTGTCCGCCTGTTTCAGATACACGCGGTAACGCTCATCCTCGCGGCCGCCGCACGCCTCCAACGCCGACACAAACGCCGCGTGCCGCGCCTCGTGCCGCCCCAAACCCACGTTGCCCCCGAGCCAGCCAATCCGCCGGTGGCCGAGTTCCCAGAGGTGCTGCACGAGCAACTGCAGCGCCTGCGGCTCATTGCCCACCACCGAGTGGCAAAACCCGGGATGACGCGCCGACACCGCCACGACGTTCCCCGTCTGTGCGCGCAACGCTTGCAGAAACGCCGCCGACACTTCGCCAAACAACACCACGCCCGCGGGCGCGTGCCGCGGACGGAAAAAATGCGCCAGTCGCTCCGCGGTGAGCGTGTCTTCCGTGCCCAAAAAAACCGCCGCGTAACCCTGCTCCGCCAGCTCCGTGTGCAGGCCATGCAGCACGTGACTGAAATAGCTGCCCTGCGTGTGGATGCTCAGGCCCGCCCGCAAAATAAACCCGATCTGCTGGGAGCGCGCCGGCGTGGGTGAGCGCTCGAGGTTCATGCCCTTGGGCTCGTAGCCCAGGCTCAACGCGTGCGTCCAGATGCGTTGGTAAGTCTCCGCATGGATGCCATCCTTCCGGCCGTTCAGCGCGAGTGAGACCAGCGCTTGCGAGACCTTGAGATCGCGCGCGATACGCTGCTGGGAGACTTTTTTGCGGGCCGTCATGCCCGCGGGGTTATGATAAATATCACCGTAAACACAATTCCGAACACCGGCCCCGCCTCTATCGTCACTTTGCCCTTGCCTCTGTTTTCGCCGCTGCTCACATCCATTATAATTATTATCCGCTTATGACCCCTGCCTCCCCCCTCTCGTCCGGCGGCGTATTCCGCCGGTTTCTGCTCGCCTGCCTGCTGCCCGCCGTCGCTTCCGCGGCGTCCTTGGTCAACCAGAACTTCAACGATGGCAGTCGCGCCAATGTCTATTCCTCGGGCACGGCGAGCACCGTCGGCGTCATCAACAATGCGCTGGTTCAAGCGACCCAGACCTCCGGCCGCGGCATTCTCGGCACGTTCACGCCCACCACCCTAGTGAACACCGGCGATACGTTGACCTTCACGCAGCAATTCACCCTCAACGGCGCATTCGGTAGCGGCGTCACGACATCGTCGAGTAACGAAATCCGCATCGGCCTCTTCAATCATCACACTGCCGCGGCGATCACGGACGACAACTGGAACAGCGTTGATGCCTCCGCCTACCGCGGCTACGCGTTTATCGGCACCGTCACCGGGACAGATGCCGGCGGCAAAGGCCAATGGTCCGTGCGCAGCCGCACCGGCGCGGGTGAACCCAAATTGATCGGCACGACCGGACCCTTCACCTCGATTGGTTCATCGTTCACCGCGACCGGCTCCTGGGTCAGCGGCACCGCCTACACCGTGAGTATTACCCTCACAAAGAGCGCGGGGGGCATCGACATCACGGTGACCGTGGCCGGCGGCGCCTTTGGCGCGGGCGCGACGTTTACGCGCACGGATTCCTCCGCGCCCGAGACGACCTTCGATACCCTCGTCGTCTATACCTCTTCCAACGTCTCCGATTCCTTCACCGTCGATGACCTGAAAGTCGATTCCACCGCCAACACCGCCCTGTCCGCGCCGGCGATCGCCACGCAACCGACCAACCAGGCTGTGAACGTCGGCGGCAGCGTCACTTTCGCCGTCGCCGCTTCGGGTGAACCATTGACCTACCAATGGCATCGCAACGGCGCCGACCTCGCTGGCGCCACGAATGCGACCTACGTCGTCGCCAACGCCCAAACCACCGACGCCGCCGCCTACTCCGTCACCGTGACCAACAGTCTCGGCACGGTCGACAGCACCGCCGGCTCCCTCATCGTGTTGCCGCTCCCCGCCGGCACCAGCGTGACGTCCGAGGATTTCACGACCAACACCGGACGCAGCGGCTGGTATACCTCCTCCAGCACGAGCACGATTTCCGTCACCAACGGCACGCTTCTGCAGACAACCGGCACCAGCGGCCGCGGGTTGCTGAGCTACTTCCCCGCGCAGGCGCTCGGCCTCGGCGAGACGCTCACCACCACCTTCGGCTTCGAGTTGCACGGTTCGCCCGGCGCGAACTTCACCACCTCCGCTCAATGGCGCTTCGGCCTCTTCAGCTCCGACGCCGCGACAAAGGTCGACGGCGACAATTTCGCCAGCACCTCCTACCACACCGGCGCGGTTTACGATTTCTCCACGCAGCCCGGCTACGCCGCATTTCTCGGCCAGACGAGCTGGACCATCGAAACCCGCAACGTCGCTTCTCCTCAGATCCTCAGCCTCAACGCCGCTTATACCCCGGTCGGTGATGTCGAGACCCCGGCGTTCACCTTCGACGTTAACACGAATTACGTCGTTACCCTCTCGGTGCAGCGCACCGGCGCCGGCGCCGATATTACGCTCACTGTCGCGGGCGGCGCCTTCGGTGCCGGGACCACATTCACCCGCTCCGATGCCTCCGCCGGCGCGGTCGCCAACTTCGACTTCCTCGCCGTGCACTGCCTGTCGAATTTCTCGGATTCGTTCAGCATCGATGACGTCCAAATCCTTCGCTCCACCCTCGCCGCGCCCGTGGTCACCACCGCGCCCACGAGCCAGACTGTCGGCGTCGGCGCCAACGTCACGCTCTCGGTCGTCGCCAACGGCGGCGCCCCGCTCACCTACCAATGGCAAAAGGATTCGGTCGCGCTCGCCGGTGCCACCAACGCCACCTTGGCGCTCACGAATCTCCAGACGACCGATTCCGGTGATTACACCGTGACGGTGACCAACGCCGCCGGCTCCACGACCAGTGCCGCGGCCACTCTCACGGTCACCACCGGCCCCATCGCTCCCACGGTCGATACGCCGCCCGCGAGCCAGACTGTCGGCGTCGGGCAATCCGTCACGCTCAACGTCACCGCCAGCGGCACCGCTCCCTTCGCCTATCAATGGTATAAGGACGGCACGCTCATCGATGGTGCCACCCAGGCCGCCCTTGTTATTCCTGCCGTGTCGGCCGCCGACGCAGGTGTTTACACGGTCGCCGTCACCAACGCCGGCGGCACGGTCACCAGCACTGCCGCCACGCTCGCGGTCGCGTCCGCTTATCTCTCCAACGTCTCCGTGCGCGCCGCGATGACCGAGGGCCAGACGCTCATCGTCGGCTTTGTCGTCAGCGGCGGGGCCAAACCCGTCCTGATCCGCGCCGCCGGTCCCGCCCTCAACGCCTTCGGCCTCACCGGCGTCGCTGATCCCCGCGCGATTCTCTTCAACAGCCAGGGCACCCAAGTCGGCGAAAACGACAACTGGGACGCGTCCCTCGCGTCGACGTTCTCCGACCTCGGCGCCTTCCCGTTCACTACGGACAGCAAGGATGCCGCCCTCCTCCCGACGATCGACGGACCGCACACCGCGCAGGTCAGCGGCACCGGCAACGGCATTATTCTCGTGGAAGCCTACGACGACGCCGCCGGTTCGCACGACGGTCGCAAACTCGCCAACCTCTCCGCGCGCTACCACGTCGGCACGAGCAACGATATCCTCATCGCGGGCTTCGTCGTGGGCGGCACCGGCACCAAGCAAGTGCTGATCCGCGCCGTCGGTCCCAAACTCGCCGACTTCTCCGTGCCCGGCGTCCTCGCTGATCCGCAGCTCACGGTTTACGACGGCGAAACCGTGGTCGCCTCCAACGACAACTGGGATTCCTCGCTCGCCTCCACCTTCGCCGCACTCGGCGCCTTCGCGCTCAACTCAAACAGCAAAGACGCGGCCCTTCTCGTCACCCTCGACGCCGGCAAATCCTACACCGTCCAGGTGTCCGGCGTCGGTGCCACGACCGGTGAGGCGCTCGTCGAAATCTACGACGCCACCCCGTAAGCGCGTTCGCTCGTTACCAGCAGCGTTTCCAAGCCCGCCGGAGTCGGCGGGCTTTTTGTTTTCTCGGCCTGGCGGTGCGAGAGTCCCCCGATACGCCGACGATGCGCCGCACGCTCCGCCGCGCGGCGTCCCAGCGATCGGCTTACGTCGACGTATCGTAAACGCGTTCCGTGATGAGCCCTTGCAGCGGCCGTCCCGCCGCATACGCACGGAGATTCGCCACCGAAAACTCCCCCGCATCGCGCCGGCGGTCAGGCGTGGGACCCGCGATATGCGGCGTGAGCGAGACGTTCGGCAGCCCGCGAAAGGGCGAATCCGCCGGCAGCGGCTCGACGGCAAACACATCGAGGCCGATCCTGATTTTCCCTTCCTGCGCCACACGCAACAGCGCCGCCTCGTCCACGACCGCGCCGCGTCCGACGTTGACGAATACTCCGCCCGGCCGGATCAGCCGCAGCAGTTTCTCCGTGATGATTCCCGTCGTCGCCGGGATGAGCGGCGCCAGTTCGATCACCACGTCGTTTTCCGCAAACAGCGTCTCGAGTGTCGACACCGCGCGCACACCGTAACGGCGCTCGGTCTCGGCATCGACGTCGGGCGCGCACACCGAAATCGCGCAGTGAAACGGCTGCAACAGGCCCACGAGTTCGCGCGCCACCGGACCAAATCCATGCAGGCCCACGCGCTGTCCAAATAGCGAAGCCGTCTGCGGATTATCGTTATCCCAGCCTCCTTCACGGTGCATCGTCAGCGCCCAGTGCGTGCCGCGCCGCAGGCACGAAAGCGTGTGAAACAACGCACACTCGGCGACCATGCGGCCGATCGACCCGCCCCAATTCGTCACCCGCAAACCGCGCTCGAGATGCGCCCGGCTCACCAGCGTTTTTACCGAGCCCGCGAGATAACACACGTAACGCAACGCCGGCGGCAACTCGGCCGGCAGCGGCGGCGTGCGCCAGCACGCGAGCAGGATTTCGGGATTCGCCTCGCGCAGCGCCCGATGAAACGCTTCCAAGGAAATTCCGGTGGTATCACACCAGGAAAATTTCGGCGTCAACGCGCGCACGTCAGCGAACAACGGCTCGGGCAGAAAGTCCGGTTGTTCATTCGCGGAGATGGCGGCAAGAAGAGAAGCAGGGCGGGTCATGGTAAAAGTAAGCGCTGTGTCGAGGAGAGCGGCGGACCGCACGTGGTGCGGCTGACACGCCTTCCACAAATCAAAGGACGGAAAAGAACCAGCGGTCGAGGGCGATAAAATCCCGTCGCCGCGCCGTCGCCGCCGCGCTCTCGTCTCCGCTGCCAACCACGGCCGACGGCCGCGCCGGTGGCTGCGCGTGCACCGTTTGGCCGTTGCGACTGCGCCGCGGCGGCCTCTTATTGCCCGCCTTCCGCTCATGCCCGCCGCGTCCTCCGACTCTTCGTCCGCGCCCGAGTGGGTTTTCCAGGCACGCGCGTTGAGTAAAATTTACGGTCATGGTGAAGCTGCCGTACACGCACTCGCGGGCATCGATCTCGCCTGCCGTCCCGGCGAGTTTGTCGTCGTGCTCGGCGCGTCCGGCAGTGGCAAATCCACGCTGCTCAACCTCCTCGGCGGCCTCGATACGCCGACCAGCGGCTCCTTGATTTATCGCGACTGGGATCTCGCGCACGCGGACGAATCCACGCTCACCGACTATCGCCGCCACGCCGTCGGCTTCGTTTTCCAGTTCTACAATCTCATCCCCAGCCTCACCGCGCGGGAAAACGTCGGCCTCATCACCGAGATCGCCCCGAATCCCCTCGCCCCCGAAGATGCCCTCGCGCTCGTCGGCCTCAGCGCGCGTCTCGATCACTTTCCCGCCCAGCTCTCCGGCGGTGAACAACAACGCGTCGCCATCGCGCGCGCCATCGCCAAACGCCCCGCCGTGCTCCTCTGCGATGAGCCCACCGGCGCCCTCGACGTCCGCACCGGCCTCACCGTGCTCGACGCCATCCAGCGCATCAACCGCGAGGTCGGCACCCTCACGATGGTGATCACGCACAACGCCGTGATCGCCGACATGGCCGACCGCGTCCTCACCCTGTCGGACGGCCACATCACCGGCGAGCGCCGCAACGCCCGGCCCGCCGACGTCGCCAGCCTCGCCTGGTAACGCCATGCGCGCGCTCGACCGCAAACTCCTGCGCGATCTCGCGGCGTTGAAATCACAGGCCTTCGCCGTCGCCCTCGTGATGGCGTGCGGCCTCGCCATGATGATCATGACGCGCAGCCTCATCCTCTCGCTGGCGAGCACGCGCGATGCCTACTACCGCGACTACCGCTTCGGCGATATTTTCGCCGCGCTCAAACGCGCCCCCAACTCCGTCGCCGCCGAGCTCGCCGCGATCCCCGGCGTCTCCGTCGCCCAAACCGGCATCGCCCTGCAAGCCACGCTCGACCTGCCCGACATGGCGCAGCCCGCGACCGGCTTGTTTCAATCGTTGCCGGAGCGCGGCGAACTCCGCCTCAACCGCCTGTATCTCCGCCGCGGGCACATGCTCGCCGGTCGCGGCACGACGGGCGAGGTGCTCGTGGGCGAGGCGTTCGCCGAGGCGCACGGCCTCAATCCCGGTGATCACATCACCGCCGTGCTCTACGGCCGCCAGCAGACGTTTCGCATCGCCGGGATCGTGCTCGCGCCCGAATTCGTCTTCGAAGCGCCACCCGGTGCCGCGCTCCCCGACCATCGCACCTACGGCGTGTTCTGGCTCCCCTACAAGGAACTCGCCACCGCCAGCAACCTCTACGACGCCTTCAATAACGTCGTCGTTTCCCTCGCGCCCGGCGCCCGCGCCGAGGCCGTGATCGCCGCCGTCGACCGCATCCTCCAGCCCTACGGCGGCCGCGGTGCCTACGGTCGCGACACCCATCCTTCCCACACCCGGTTGCGCGACGAGATCCGCATCCTCCAAGGTCTCTCCATTGGCTTCCCCCTCGTGTTCCTGGGCGTCGCCGCGTTCATGACCAACGCCGTCATGGGCCGGCAGATCACGTTGCAACGCGAACAGATCGCGATGCTCAAAGCCTGCGGTTTCTACAACCGCGCCATCGCCTGGCATTATCTCAAGTTCGCCGTCGCGATCGTCGCGGTCGGCACGCTGATCGGCACCGCCGCGGGCATCGGGCTCGGCCACCTGCTCGTGGACATGTATCATTTGTTCTTCCGCTTTCCGCAGCTCGAATTCCACCTCGCGAAAAGCGTGCTCCTCGCCGCCGTCGCCGTCAGCGCGCTCGCCGCGTTTGTCGGCGTCGCCGGCGCCGTCCGCCGCGCCGTGCGCCTCCCGCCCGCCGAGGCCATGCGCCCGGAACCACCCGCCCGCTTTCGCCCCGCCGTCATCGAACGGCTTGGTTTCGGCCGCCGCTTCAGCGCCTCGTTTCGCATGGCCCTGCGCAACATCGAACGCCGCCCCGTGCGCTCGCTCCTCACCGCGGTCGCGCTCGCGCTCGCCACCGGCATTCTCATCGTGCCGAGCGCGCTGCGCGATGGGATCAACTACGTGCTCGATTACCAGTGGGACCTTGTGCAGCGGCAGACCGTTTACGTTTCCCTCATCGAGCCCGGCCCGCCGCAGGCTCTCGCCGACTTGCGCAACCTGCCCGGAGTGATCCTCGCCGAGCCCGTCCGCGCCGCCGCCGTCGAACTGCGCGCGGGCAACCTCCACCGCCGCCTCGGCCTCCTCGGTTATCCCGTGCACGCCACGCTCAACCGCGTGCTCAATGCCCGCGACGAGGAGATCGTCCTGCCCGCGCACGCCCTTGTGCTCTCGGCCAAGCTCGCCGAAGTCCTTGGCGTGCGCCCCGGCGATCTGCTCACGGTGCAGGTCCTCGAAGGCCGCCGCCGCACGTTCGCCCTCCCCGTCGCCGCCCTCTCGCAGGACTTCGCCGGCACCGCCGCGTTCCTCCAACTCGACGGACTCAACCGCCTGCTCGGCGACGGCGACCGCATCACCGGCGCCTATCTCTCCGTCGAGGGCGCGCAATGGCCCGCGTTCCTCGCCGCGTTGAAAAAGGCGCCACAGATCGCCAACACCGTCGTCAAATCCGCCATTCGCGACAGCTTCCGCGACACCACCGCGCAAAGCATCGGCCTCATCCAAAAACTCTACCTCACCTTCGCCACCATCGTGGCGTTTGGCATCGTCTATAACAGCGCGCGCATCTCCCTCTCCGAGCGCCAGCGCGAACTCGCCACGCTGCGCGTCGTCGGTTTCACCCGCGCCGAAGTGGGTGCGGTGCTGGTCGGCGAACTCGTGATCCTCACCGCGGTCGCCGTGCCCGTCGGCCTGTTGCTCGGCTCCGGTTTCGCCGCCGTCATCATCGCCACCGTGAACACGGAGTTCGTGCGCCTGCCCGTCATTCTCACGCCGTTCAACTACGCCTTCGCGGTGCTCGTCATCGTCGTCGCCACCGCCCTCTCCGCGCTCTTCGCCACCCGCCGCCTCGGTCAACTCGATCTGGTTGGCGTCCTCAAGGCCCGCGACTAAACCCTTCCCCGCTGTTCATGGAAACCGCTCCCGCTACTTCGCCCGCCCGCCCGCGCCGACGCTCGCGTCACCTCCCGTGGCTCGCCGCCGCCGTGCTGCTCGCGCTCATCGTCGCCGGCCTGTGGCCCGCCGCCCTCCCCGTCGAACTCGCCCCCGCCGCCCGCGGCCCCCTCACCGTCACCGTCAACGAAGTGGGCATGACCCGCGTGAAAAACCGCTACGTCATCTCCAGCCCCGTCGCCGGCCACCTGCGCCGGATCGCATGGAAAGCCGGCGCGCCCGTCATCGCCGGCCAAACCGTGCTCGCGGTCCTCGAAACCAACGCCGCCGATTTTCTCGACGCCCGCTCCCTCGCGCAGGCCGAAGCCCGCACGCAAGCCATGCAAGCCGCCCGCGAACAAGCCGCCGCGCAACTCGCCCGCGCCACGGCCGCCGCCCGCCTCGCGCACACCGACTTCACCCGCGCCCAACGCCTCTTCGCGCAACGCTCGCTCTCGCAGCAGGAACTCGACACCGCCACCCTCCACGACACCACCGCCGCGGCCGATCAACGCGCCGCCGAATTCGGCCTCAAAGTCGCCGACTACGAACTCGCGCAGGCCCGCGCCGTCCTCGATCGCGGCCAGCCCGCGACCGACCCCGCCTCGTCGCCGCCACCCTTGGTGCTCACCTCTCCCGTCAACGGCCGCGTGTTGCGCGTCCTGCAGGAAAGCGAACGCGTCGTGCCCGCCGGCCTCCCGCTGCTTGAAGTCGGCGATCCCACCGATCTCGAAGCCCGCATCGAAGTTCTCTCGCGCGATGGCGTCGCGATCCAGCCCGGCGCGCAAGTCGCGCTGGACCGCTGGGGCGGCGCCGCGCCGCTCAACGGCCGCGTGCGCCTCGTCGAGCCGTCCGCGTTCACCAAAATCTCCGCCCTCGGCGTGGAAGAGCAACGCGTCTACGTCATCGTTGATTTCACCGATCCCGTGGAAAAACGCGCCACGCTGGGCGACGCCTATCGCGTCGAAGCGCGCATCGTCACCTGGTCCGGCACCGACGTCCTGCGCGTGCCCTCCGGCGCCCTATTCCAACGCGGCACCGCCTGGCAGACCTTCGTGGCCGACGGCCATCGCGCCCGGCTGCGCGCCATCACGCCCGGCCATTCGAACGGCCTTGAAACTGAAATCCTCTCCGGCCTGAAAGCAGGCGAAAAGGTTATCGTCTATCCCGGCGACAAAATCGCCGACGGCGTGCGCATCACCGAACTGCAAGTCGCGCCCTGAGGAGGAATCACACCGCACGCAGCCGATGGGTGAGCCGTGCGCTCCGCCGCGCGGCTGCTTGAGCCACCGCCACCCGTCGCTCGCTCACTCGGGCCGAAATCCTCTCGGCACCCGGATGTGTGCGCGCACAGCCTGGCCATTCTTGCGCGTCGCGCCGCGCGGCGGTTACGGGTCCCGTCGCAGTTGTTGGGCCGGCCCTTCCTTCCAATCGATTTTGAATTGGATGGGCACCCGCAACTTCGCCCGCACCGGATGTCCGCCGGCTTGCGCGGGTCGGAATTTCCATTTTTTGACGCATTCCACCGCGGCCTCCGCGAACATCGTATCGGTCGCCGTGAGTTTCGCGCCGGGCGGATGGACCGCATGCACATCGCTGAGGCTGCCGTCGGCTTCAACGACGAACGCCACGATCACTTCGCCGCTTAACCCAAAGTTTTTCTGCGCCAGCGGATAGTAAGGCGCGACCGCCTTGACCACCACCGGCGGCATGTCCGCGTGCGGAAATTCGCCCGCCGGCGCGTTCGCTGCAGTGACACGCGTCGCCACCGGCCGCGTCGGCTCCGCGGCGCATCCGCCTAAAAACAACACCGCCGCAGTGACTCCGGTAACCATCCATGTGCGCGGGTGCATGGCGCGATAAAGCGCGGCGCACGCTGCGGGTCAAGGGACAGCGCCCGCGCGCAGCCCCGCTCCATGCTCTGCTGCCGTAGAGCGCCGCCTTGTCGCCCGCGCTACTCGAGCGCCGTCGTTTTCAGGCTGCTCAAATCCATGCCCGGCGCGCACCCAAACGGCGCGGCGAGCACGGATCCGAGTTCGATTTGTCCCTCGCGCACATCGACGCGCGGCCAGCCTCCTTCAGTCTGCGTATAGAGATCGCTGTGATGCGCCCGAATGTGCGCCTGCACCGCCGCGGGAAATTGCGCGAGCCCCGCAAAGTAGTGGTGCCCGTTGCGCTCCACGCTCTCGACGCCGAGCACCGTCTGCACCGCGAGATCCTGCAGCAATGCGACGGGCCCCACGTTCGACAAATCTTCTCCGCTCAACATCCCCGGCTCACCCCGCTTGCGACGTTGCGCGAGCAGGCACGCGTTGGCAATGCCCTTGAAAACGCCTTTGCAATTCTTGTGGCTCGTGCCCGCGTAACCCAGCGCCAGGGCGCGCGGCAGGCTCCCGATCTCTGCATCCGATTCGTCGATAATGATCGGCGGCCGCTCCGGCCACGCGCGCGTGAGTTCGCCGATCGCATCGCTCAACGCCACATCGCGATGCCACGGCTGTTCGATGAACAGCAACTTCGGCCAGAGCGACGCAAGCGCCTCGTCCGCCATCAACCCGCGCGCATAGTCGGCAAACGCGGCCACCTCGTGAAAGCTCTCGTTGCCGTCGAGCGAGAACGCGAAATCGCCGCCGCACTCGCGCGCGAAAATTCGCGCCATCTTCGCCAGCCGCGCACGATCGCGCGCCGCCTCGCCGTTGATCTTCAGTTTGAAGTGCCGCAGCCCGTAAAAACGCACGCACTCCTCCAGCGTTTGCGGCAGCCCATCGTGCGCGCGCTCCGCCGCCGGCAATTCGTCCGCTTCGAGCGGATCGCTCAATCCCACCGTGTGCCGCGCAAACACCCGCGTGCGCGGCGCCGCCGGCAGCCAGTCGCCCGGCGCGCTGCCCGCGAGCGAGGGATGCACCGCGCCCAAGTCCACACCCAGCGCGTTCGTGCGCACCGCCGCGGCGAAATTCAACCCGCCCGCCCGGCAAAACGCATCGATCAACGCGCGCTCCACGAGCGTCGCGCCGAACTGCGCGAGCAGTGGCGGGATGTTTTCCGCCGAGCCCCACGCCGCCTGCCGCGCGTAGAGTTCGCGCCAGAATTGAAACGGCGTCGGGGCCGCCACCGTCCGCGCGTGCGTCACCGCGGCGACGATCACGCGCCGCATTTCGCTCACTTCCTCGTCGAGCGCGCGCCGGGGATCCTTCGTAAACCATTTCGGCGGCAGATGGTCGGCCGCCAGTCCGAGCCACTCCTTCCCGTCGATCGTGAAAGTCAGTTCGAGGATGACATGCGTCACCTCCGTCATGGTCGCGATGCCGTAGCGAAACGGCATGCGCGCGCGCAACGGTTGCTCCGCCAGTCGTGCCTTGCTCAGCGTGATCATCGCGGCCTCCTCAACCGCGCCCGCCGCGCAACAACACGAGGTGATCGATGCCGTGCTCCTCGAACTCCCGCCAGTAGCGGTCCTCGAGCGCACTCAACCGCTCGTGTTCGTCCTCGGAAAATTCCTCCGCCAGCTTCGTCGCGCCCAGCTCCGCCAGCAGATCGCGCTCCGCGAGACGATGCACCAACTCCTGCCAGAACACGTCGTCGAGAAAGTCCTCCAGCTTCTGCCGCGCGGGACCTTCCTCCAACTCCTCCGATGCCACGAGCGCGCCGTCGCCCCCGTCCGCCACACTGCGCGCACAACCCAGCGGAGTCGCCAGCTCATACATCTTTTGCTCCAGCTCCGCGTAGCGCGCCGGCGGCGCGTCGTCCTCCTCGCCTCCTCCCGCCACTTGCATCCCGAGCCACATGAGCTCGAGCAACCGCTCGTATTCCTTCGCTGTAAACGAGACCTTCATCGTCGCACCGTTTCGGCAGTTCCCCACCCGCGCAATCCCCAATCACATCTTCCCGCGCGCGCACCTCCGCCGCCTCACAACGCGATCATCGCCTTGATCACCCCGGTCTCCGGCCGCGTCCAACGCGCAAACACCTCCGGCACTTCCGCCAGCGCGGCGCGATGCGTCACCCATGCCTGCGTGTCGATCCTCCCCGCCTCGATCATCGCAATGATACCGCGAAAGTCCGCGGCCGTGCTGTTGCGACTGGCGAGCACACTCAACTCGCGCCGGTGAAACGCCGGATCGTCGAACGCGAGCTCGCCCTGCACCAGCCCGACCAGCACCAGCCGCCCCGCCGCCGCCGGCCACGCAAAGCTCTGCTGCATCGCCGCCGCGTTGCCGGTTGCATCGAATACGACGGTCGGCAATTCGCCGCCCAACCGCTCGCGCAACGCGTCCGCTGTCGACAGGTCCGCCGCATCCAGCGTCGCCACCCCGAGCCATTGCCCGACAAACGCCCGGCGCGCTGCACTCACATCCAGCACCGTCACCCGCGCACCCGCGGCTTTGGCAAACTGCGTGACCGCGAGTCCGATGGGCCCGGCGCCGACCACGACCACGCCTTCATCCTTTTCCACCGCCCCGCGCGCCACCGCGTGCGCGCCGATGCCGAGCGGTTCCACCAACGCGAGTTGCTCCAGCGTCAGCCGCGACGAAACGTGCACCTTCCGCGCCGGCACCACGAGTTCCTCCGTCCAGCCGCCGTCGACGTGCACGCCCAGCACGGTCAGCGCTGCACAACAATTCGTGCGGCCGCGCCGGCACGCCCCGCATTCTCCGCATTCCAAATACGGTTCCACCGCCCCGCGGTCGCCCACGCGCAACGTCGTCACGGCCGCGCCCAGCTCCACCACCTCCACCGCCAGTTCGTGGCCCGGCACCCGCGGATACGTGAAGAGCGGCTGGCGCCCCGCAAACGCATGCAGATCCGTCCCGCACACGCCGCTGCAGCGCACGCGCACCCGCACGTCCTCCGCTCCTGGCGCCGCGGCACGCGCCCGCTCCACCACGCGGAGCTGCCCGGGTTTTTCCAATAACAGCGATTGCATGCCGCGCTCCCTCAATTGTTTTCCGCCCGCCCGCTCGGCCAGGTGACGTTGCGCACCGGGTCGAACATCGCTTTCACTGCGCGCGACAACGCCGGGTCCGGCTCGCGCGTCAGGGCCGCCACCGCGCGCGTCACTTCCGCCGCACTCGCGAAACCGATCACCGTGCAATCCACATCGTCGCGCGCCAAGGCATCGCTCAACGCCAGATCCGCCATGTCCACGCCCCGCGCGCGGCACCATTCCGCCGCACTCGCCGCCGCCGTCCGCACCGGCTCCGGGGCCGGATGCCACGCGGGCGGGCCCGCGTTCGTGAGCAATCCCATCGCAAGCGGCGCCGCGTTGATCACGCCGACACCAGCCGCTCGCAACTCCCGCGCCCAAGGCAGAAACGTGTCGTCGCTCAACGTCAGGTGACAATAGCTCAGCACCGCGTCGATGTGGTCGCGCGCCCGTTCCCACACCGCCCGCAACGCCGTGAGTGGCAGCCCCGTGATGCCGATGCCACGGATCTTCCCCGCTTCGCGCAGCCGCTGCAGCGCCGGCAACGTCTCCTCCACGATTTGGTCGCGCGCGCCAAATTCCAGATCGTGCACCTGCAACAGGTCGATGTGCCCGCAACCGAGCCGCGCCAGGCTTTCGTCCACGCCCGCCGTCACCCGCGCCGCGCTGAAATCGAACGTCGCCGGCCCTCCGTATCGCCCCGCCTTCGTCGCCAGCACATAGCATTCCCGCGGCACGCCGCGCAACGCCCGGCCCAACGCCGTCTCCGCCGCCGTCGCGCCGTAATAGGGCGACGTGTCGAAATAATTTATTCCCGCGTCGAGCGCCGTCCGCACCGCCGCTTCCGCCTCCGTCTGCGACACCGGGCGAAACACGCTGCCGATCGGCGAACCGCCGAAGCCGATCGTGGAGACCGCCAAACCCGTGCGACCTAGGGGTCGTGTGCGCATGAGAATCACCACCGTGCGCCTTCCCCGCCGCCGCGCAACGCCGGAGTCCGCTGCCGCGTTCAGCCCGTAGCCGCCACGACCCGTTGAAACAAATCCTCCGGCAACGGCCCGGCCGCGAAATCCGTCAACGCCGCCTGCAACTCGCGCACGTTGCGCGCACCGATCACGACCCGATCGAGCCCCGCGAGGCTGAAGGCGAAACGATGCGCGAGGGTCGGCAGCGCCAGCCCGGTTGCCTCCGCCAGCACCTTCAATCGCTCCGCGCGCGCCAGCGCCGCAGGCCACACCCAGTGCGGACGTTCCTGAATGAACTCCTCAAATCGCCCGCCCAACAAACCCATGTGCAGCGGGCTCGCGCCATACGTGGCCACGCCAGCGCGCCGCAACCTCGGCACCTCCTCGCGCGCCCCATCGAGCACGCAGGCATCGAGCCGCCGAAACAACATCACCACGTCAACGCCTTCGCCCTCCAACAGGCCGTCCCACGCCGCACCGTCGCCGCCCGCGAGGCCGATCCGCCGCGCGAGCCCGTCCGCCCGCAACTGCCGCAGCGTGGCCGCAACCCGCGGGCGCTCCTCGCGCGGCACATGATCCGGTTCATGCAGAAAAAGCAGATCGATCCGCTCAACGCCCAGCGCCGCGAGGCTGCGTTCCACCGACGTCCGCATTCCCGCCGGCGAAAAGTCGAACGCCAGTTCCAACGCGCCGCTCGCCGCGATGCGCCCGACCTTCGTGCTGATGATCGGACGCTGTCCGCGCCACGTCGCCAACGCCGCGCCCAGCA
The DNA here is from genome assembly GCF_019464535.1 of Horticoccus luteus. Classification (GTDB taxonomy): domain Bacteria; phylum Verrucomicrobiota; class Verrucomicrobiia; order Opitutales; family Opitutaceae; genus Horticoccus; species Horticoccus luteus. Next base: position 4,211,178 of record NZ_CP080507.1, read on the forward strand.
ACTCCTCGCCGCGTCCGTAAGCCGGCGCCACGTCGAACACCGTCACGCCCGCCGCCAGCGCCGCGCGCAACGTCTCCCGCGCTTCGCCCTCGTCCACCGCCCCCCACGCGCCGCCCAACCCCGCCAGTCCCAACGCCAATCGCGCCCCGCCCAGCCCCAGCTCCACCAATCGCGTGGACGGCGCAAGTGTCGCCTGACACGCAGGACGAGAAAACCGAAATGTCGGATCGACCATTCTCCGCACCGTGGCGCGTGTCGCCGCCGTTGTCGTGACGAAAATCTCCCCGCACCTCGGCAACTCCGCGCCGAAGAAAACGCGTTGTCCCTTTCCCCCGCCAGACCGCGCGCCTCTCCACGTGCGGCCGAAACGCGCAGCCACGCCGCGCACCTCCTCCACGTGCGGCCGAAGCGCCCCGCCAAACCGCACACGACCGTGCGTTCAGCCAACGCGGCCCACCGTCTTCGATTCCGCTGGCGCCAAAACAAAAACGCCGCGCTCCCTTCGGAGTCGCGGCGTTGAAGGGGTTGCGACGCGCGTATCATTCGCGCGTCGGAGGCTCTACTTTTCGCTTTCGTCGACGACGATGTAGCGGCTGTTGCCGTCGCGCCACAGGCGCACGACGACTTTCGGGCCCTTGATTTCCTCGCTGAGCTTCACCGCTTCCTCGGCGTTTTTCACCGGCTTGCGGTCGAGGCTCAGAATCACGTCGCCCTCCTGCAGACCCGCCATCGCCGAAGCACTGTCCGGATCGACGTTCGTGATGAGCGCACCTTCGACGTTGCGCGGGATGTTGAGCTGCGAACGCGCCTGCGCGTCCAACTCGCCCACCGTCACGCCGTTCAGCACGCCTTCATCGCTGCCGCTGCCACCCGTCGCGCGATCGCCGTTGAGCGATTGCGATGGGAGTTTCGCGAGCTTCATCTTCACCGTCGCCGTCTTGCCGTCGCGCAGATACGCGATCGTCACCTCAGTGCCCGGAGGCATCCGCGTGATGGCCAATTGCAGCATGCGCGGATCGTTCACCGCGGTGTCGTTGACCTTCGTAATAATGTCGCCGCTCTTCAAACCCGCCTTCTGCGCCGGGCTGTCGGGCGTCACATCCGTCACCAGCGCGCCGCGATCGACGCCAAATTGCGCCGCCAGATCCGACGAGAGGTTTTGCGTGCTCACGCCCATGAACCCGCGGTCAACGCGGCCCGTGCTCACGAGTTGCTCGACGACGGAGCGCACGAGGTTGATCGGAATCGCAAAGCCCACGCCGTTGGAGCCGCCCGTGCGGCTGAGGATGGCGGTGTTCAAGCCGATCACGCGGCCTTGCGAGTCCAGCAGCGCGCCGCCGGAGTTGCCGGGATTGATCGCCGCATCGGTCTGAATGAAGTCTTCGTAGGTCTCGATGCCGAGGCCGCCGCGCCCGAGCGCGCTCACGATGCCGGTCGTCACCGTCGAGGTGAGGCCAAAGGGATTGCCGATCGCGAGCACCACGTCGCCGACCTGCAGTTGATCGCTGTCGCCCAACGTCGCCGGAGAAAGATCCTTGGCGTCGACCTTCAAGACCGCGACATCCGTCTTCGGATCGCGGCCCACGACCGTCGCCTTGTATTCCTGCCGCGGATCGCCGATGGCGATCTTCACTTCATCCGCGCCGTCGATGACGTGGTTGTTCGTCACAATGTAGCCGTCCTTCGACAGGATGACGCCGGAGCCGAGGCTGTTCTCGATCGAATCGCGCGGACCGGGTCCGCCCCGGCCGCCGCGGTCGTCGGGCACCCCGAAGAAGCGCCGGAACATCGGGTCGTTGAGAAACGGCGCGAGATTTTGATTCGCGCGCACCTTCTTGGAAGAGAACACGGAAACCACGCTCGGCGACGCGCGCTTCACAATGGGCGCGTAGCTCGCGCGAGCGTCAGAGCGGTCGATCGATTTCGCATCGACCTGCAGTTTAAGGGGTGCGCGTTCGGCGGGCTTGTCGCCCGCGCAATACGCCAGCCCGGCGCCGCCTGCGATGGCGAGGCTCGCCACCAGCAGGATTCGATTGAGGGAATTTCGCGTTTTCATGAGTAAAAAATGATTTCTTCCACCACCGCCCGCCGTCGGAGGCGCGAGGGATGCTAATATCCCCCAGCTTCGCGGTTTCCGCCAGTGCCAGAATGGCCAAGACTGCATCCGGCCCGCACGGGTTCCGTCGAGTTGCGCCGCCGCGCTGCCGCCGTGCGCCGAGAACGTTTGCCGCGCAACGCCTTCGCCCGCCCGGCGGCGCCGCGCACGTGGGAATTGACCGCACCTCCCGCCCCCGCCATCTCTGACGGGCTATGTCCGAAACTTCCGCCTCCACCGACGTCTCCATGGAAACCCTCGTCGCGCTCTGCAAACGCCGCGGTTTCATCTTTCAGTCGTCCGAAATCTACGGCGGATTCAACGGCTTCTTCGACTACGGCCCGCTCGGCGTCGAGTTGAAGAAGAACATCCGCGACTGCTGGTGGAACGACATGGTCCGCCGCCGCGACGACGTCGTCGGCATCGAGACCTCCATCATCATGCATCCGAAGGTCTGGGAAGCCTCCGGCCACGTCGCCGGCTTCACCGACCCGCTCGTCGACTGCAAGACGAGCAAGCAACGCTACCGCGCCGACCAACTCTTTTTCGCCGCCGTCATCGTCGATGGCGCCACCGTCGGCTACGTTTCCGCGCTCGAATCCGAAAACACCGCCGGCGAACTCCAGGCCGCCGCGGAAACCCTCAAGCGCAAGAAAGCCATCCAGGGCCAGCTCGCCGCCGTCGTCGCGAAAGACATGACCGAGGCCGCGCCCGACGAGATCGCCCTCATCCCCTCGCCCGCCACCGGCGAGCCCGGCAGCCTCACCGCGCCGCGCTCCTTCAACATGATGTTTCAGACGAACGTCGGCGCCATGACCGACGCCTCGTCCGTCGCCTACCTGCGCCCCGAAACCGCTCAGGGCATGTTCGTCGACTTCAAGAACGTCGTCGACACCGGCCGCGTGAAACTCCCCTTCGGCATCGCCCAAATCGGCAAGTCCTTCCGCAACGAAATCACCCCGCGCAACTTCATCTTCCGCTCCCGCGAGTTCGAGCAGATGGAGATGGAATACTTCATCCACGAAGACGCCGATTGGGCCACCTGCCACCAGGAATGGATCGCGTGGTGCCGCGACTGGCTCCTCTCCATCGGCCTCCCCGATTCGCACCTCTCGCTCTACACCCACCCGAAGGAGAAACTCTCGTTCTACTCCCGCGGCACGGTGGACATCATGTTCAAATACCCGTTCGGCGTGCAGGAGCTCTGGGGCATCGCCGCCCGCGGCAACTACGATCTCACCCAACACGCCAACGCCTCCGGCAAGCCGCAGGAAATTTTCGACGAAGCCACGAAAAAGAAATTCGTGCCGCACGTCATCGAGCCCGCCGTCGGCACCGACCGCATCTTCCTCGCCGTCCTCTGCGCCGCCTACGCGGAAGAGGACGTGAAGGATGACAAGGGCAACGTCGAGAAACGCACCGTCCTGCGCCTCAGCCCGCGCATCGCCCCGGTCAAAGTCGCCGTCCTCCCGCTCCTCAAAAACAAGGAAGCGCTCGTCGGCCGCGCGAAGGAACTCTACACCAAACTCAAGCGCCGCTACGCCGCGTTCTACGACGAAGGCGGCGCCATCGGCCGCCGTTATCGTCGCCAGGACGAAATCGGCACGCCGTGGTGCGTGACCATCGACTTCGATACGATTGAAAAAGACGGCAGCTTCACCCTGCGCGAACGCGATTCGATGACGCAAAAGCGCATCCAGGAAGCCGACCTCTTCGCCTTGCTCGAGGAGCAGGTTTACTAACCTGCACTCCTCGCACGTCACCACGCGACGCCCGCGGCCCGCCGCGGGCGTCGCGCCCTTCCTGCGCCCGCCCCGCCGGCCGCATCGGCTGATCGCATTCGCGCGCTGGCGTCAGGGCTGAGCCTACGCTACGCTGTCCCTTTCATTTTTCCATGTGTGCCAAGTTCCGTTCGCCTGCTGTCCGCGCCGTCCGCACTCCCGAGGCGCTGAAGACGCTGCGCGCTTGGCTCGCCGAGTTGCCGGAGCACGCCCGCGCGCGCGGCACCGTGTATTTCAACGACGGCCGCGTCCGCTCCCTCCGCGCCCCCGCCGATCACTACGTCGAAGCCTCCGTCCAGGGCGAAAACCGCTACACGACCACCCTCTTCTTCACCCGCGGCGCGTGGACCTCCTCCTGCTCCTGCCCCGTCGGCGCCGAATGCAAACACGCCGCCGCCGCCGCCCTCGCGTGGCTCGCCCACGTGCACAGCGGCGCGATCGACGGCGCTGATCCCACGCAGCTTTCCCGCGACGCCCCGCCCCGCGAAGCGCCGCCGCCACCCTCGCTCTCGTTTCGCCAACACTGGTCGCCCATCATCGCAAGCCAGCTCGGCCGCGCGCTCAGCGCCTCTGAAGCCACGCAGCTCGACGAACTCGCCGCGCTCTTCGACGAGTTTACTCAAGCCAACGGCACGCTCTACCCCGGCGCACTCCTGCGCCACGGCTTCGACTACACGCCCCCGCCCGGCGCGCCGCTTTATAAACCCGCGTTCGCCGGTTGGTGGGACGCCAACACCGGCCCCGCCGACCCGTGGGCCCTCTGGCAATACATCGCTTACGACTACGAACGCGCCGGCCGCGAAATTCCCGAGGTCTTCCGCCCGCTCACCAACACCGCCGCCATCGGCCCCGCCGTCAGCGAACGCCTCGCGCAAAACGAACTCGCCGCCTGGCAACGCGCCCTCGCCACCGAGCCGCCTGCGACGGAAACGCATCCCGCCCTCGTTGATATCTCCGGTTTGCGCGCGCGCATTCACCCCAGCGGTGGTCTCGTGATTGAAATGCGCAGCGGCAGCAGCGCCGCGTGGCGGCCGCCCGGCCGCGCCTGGTTCGAAACCATCGGCACCGCCCGCCCCGTCGATTTCGAACGCCTCACCCCGCCCGAAGCCGCGCTCGGCCTCGCCCTCGCCGCCGAATGCCGCGCCGGTTTCGAAATTCCTGGCGCCCGCCGCCCGCTGCCTGCTCCCGTCGCCGGCCACCTCTTTCGCACCCGCGCCGCGCGCGACGCCATTGTGCTCCCGGACGGCCGGCCTCTGCTCATCGAACCCGCAGCGCTCGCCCTCGAGGCCCGCGTCTCACCCGGCTCCTCCGACCGCCTCGACCTCCGCCTCGTCACACCCGATGGCCGCGACGCTGCGCGGGCCGTGCTGCTCACGGTGCGCCCGACTCCTCTCTACTTTTTCGATCAACGCGTCTGGCACGGTCCGCCACCCACGCCGGAATCCGCCCTGCCCAAATCCGCCCTCGGCCATCCGAAATTGATGTCCCGCCTCCGCGCCGTCGGCCTGCGGCTGCCGCCCGAACTCGAAGAAAACGTCCGGCGCACCGTCCTGCTTCCACACCTGCGCTGCTGGCTCGCCGCTTCGCCCGGCGACGAGGACGCGATGGATTTTCACGCGCAGCTTTTCGCGCGCGACCCACACTCGTCGCTGGAACAGCAATGGACGCGCACCGGCTGGCAATGGACCGCGCAAGGCACGCCGCCGGCGCGCCGCCCCAACGACCCGTTTCTCGAATTCGATCTCGCCGCCGCCCAGGCGCTCACGCCGCGCCTCGCCGATTTCCAACTCGAATGGCATGCGTGGGAAAACGACTGGGCGCGCCCCACGACGAAGGCGTTTCCCGAGGAGTTCATCGCCTGGCACGCCACATTGCCGCCCGGCGTCGCCGTCGAAACTTCCCCCGGGCTCGCCACCCTGCTCGGGCCGCCGCTGCGCGCACACATTGATTTCTCCGCCGCCCCCGCGCCCGAATCCGCCGGCCGCGACTGGTTCAACGTCACCACCAAACTGCGCGTGCAGGACACGCAGCTCACACCCGAGGAAATCGCGTTGCTCCTCAAAGCCCGCGGCAAATGGGTCAACCTTCCCCGCCGCGGCTGGCAACGCCTCGAGGTCATCGCCGACGAATCCGCGACCGCCGCCCTCGACCGCCTCGGGCTCGATCCGGTCGATGTGCTCCACGAAGGCCGCCCGTCGGTGCATCGCGTGCACGCCTTGCAACTCGCCGCCGAAGCCGACGCGCTTGAAGCCCGCGACGCCCGCCTCGCGCACGCCCTCCGCGAGCGCGTGCACGCCCTCACCAGCACCCCGACGCCCGCCTTGCCCGCGGGCCTGAAGGCCACGCTCCGCCCGTATCAGGCGGAAGGTTTCCATTTCCTCTGCCACCTTTCCGCGCTCGGCCTCGGCGGCGTGCTCGCCGACGACATGGGCTTGGGCAAAACCGTGCAGACGCTCGCGTGGCTGCTCCATCTCGCCGCGGCGAAGACCACCGCCGACGCTCCGTTGCGCGCGCTCGTCGTGTGTCCGAAAAGCGTCGTTCACGGCTGGCTCGCCGAGACCGCCCGCTTCGCCCCCGCGCTCCACGCGACCCCGCTCAACCCCAACCGCCTCGGCGAACAACTCACCTCCGCGCACGCCCAGCTCACCGTCGCCAACTACACGCAACTCCGCCTCCACGCCGGCTGGTTCCGCACGCAAAACTGGGATGTCGTCGTCCTCGACGAAGGCCAGTTCATCAAAAATCCCGGCAGCCAGGTCGCCAGCGCCGCGCGGGCGCTCCCCAGCCGCCACCGCCTCGTCCTCACGGGCACGCCGATCGAAAACCGGCTCACCGATCTCTGGAGTTTGTTCGCGTTTGCGCAGCCCGGCTTGCTCGGCACGCAGTCCGCGTTTCGCCGCCAGCACGATCAAGCCGACTCCGCTGCGCTCTCCCGCCTCCACCGGCGCGTGCGGCATTTTCTCCTCCGCCGCACCAAAGCCCAGGCTGCGCCCGATCTGCCGCCGCGCACCGAGGACGATCTCATCGTCGAACTCGAGGGCGGACAACGCCGCCTCTACGACGCCGAACTCAAACGCGCCCGCGCCCACCTCCTCGGCGTCGAAACCGACCAGGCCCTCTCGCGCGTGCGCTTCAACGTCCTCTCCAGCCTCCTCCGCCTGCGCCAGATTTGCTGCCACCCCGGACTCGTCGATCCGGCGCATCGCGATCTGCCGAGCGCAAAACTCGACACCCTCGTCGAACACCTCGAAGAGCTCCGCGACGAAGGTCACCAGGTCCTCGTGTTCAGCCAGTTCGTCGGCATGCTGGAGATCATCCGCGATTCGCTCGACCGCGTCGGCATCAACCACTTGATGCTCACCGGCGCCACCGAAGATCGCGGCGCGTTGGTCGAGACGTTTCAGACCGACAAAACCAAAACGGTTTTTCTCCTCTCGCTCAAAGCCGCCGGCTTCGGCCTCAACCTCACCGCCGCGAGCTACGCGTTCCTCTACGATCCGTGGTGGAATCCCGCCGCGGAAGCGCAGGCCATCGACCGCACCCACCGCATCGGGCAGACGCAACCCGTCGTCGCCTACCGCCTTCTCGCCGAGGACACCGTGGAGCAAAAGATCCGCCTCCTCCAACGCGACAAAGCCGCCCTCGCCTCTGCGGTCGTCCAGGAAGAGTCGCTCGCAAGCGTTCTCGACCTCGACACGCTCCGCCAAGTCCTCGCCTGACCCACGGCGGTTTTACGCTCGCGGCCCCGACCCAACCCGGATTTTTCCCGCGCATGTCCGCACCTGACTCCGCCGCCGAGCCGACGGGCGTTTTTCGCACCATCCTCCAGTCGTTTCGCGGCGAACACCACGACTACACCGCCGCGCCCCTGCAGCGCGCGGTCATCCTCCTCGCCGTGCCGATGGTCCTCGAGATGGTGATGGAATCACTCTTCGCGGTCGTGGACATCTTCTGGGTCTCCCACCTCGGCGCCCGGGCCATCGCGGCCGTCGGCCTTACCGAATCGGTCATGTCGCTGATCTACGCGCTCGCGATCGGCATCTCCATCGCCGCCACGGCCATCGTCGCGCGCCGCATCGGTGAGAAAGCTCCCGCCGAAGCAGCCCGCGCCGCCGGCCAGATCATCCTTCTCGCCCTCGCCTGCGCCGGCGCCATCGGCCTCGCTCTCGCGTTCGCCGCGCCCCACATCCTCGGCCTGATGGGTGCGGATGCGCCGACGACCGCCATCGGTGGCTCCTTCGCTCGCATCATGCTCGGCGGCAACGTCACTGTCTTCCTGATCTTCGTTATCAACGCCATCTTCCGCGGCGTCGGCGATCCCGTCCTCGCCATGCGCACGCTCTGGCTCGCCAACGGCCTCAACCTGATTCTCGACCCCTGCTTCATCTTCGGCTGGGGCCCGTTTCCCGAACTCGGCCTCGCCGGCGCTGCTGTCGCCACCAACTGCGGCCGCGCCCTCGGCGTCCTCTACCAGCTCTGGCACCTCACCGGCACGCACGGCCGTCTCCGCCTGCACCTCGCGCACTTTCGCCCCGACGCGAAACTCCTCCGCACCATCCTCGGCACCGCCCGCAACGGCATCGCGCAGCTCCTCATCAACACCACCAGTTGGATCGGGCTGTTCAAGATTCTCGCCTACTTCGGCTCGTCCGCCCTGGCCGGCTACACGATCGCCATCCGCGTCGTGATCTTCGCACTCATGCCCGCGTGGGGCCTCGCCAACGCCGGCGCCACCCTCGTCGGCCAGAACCTCGGCGCCCAAAAGCCCGATCGCGCCGAAGCCGCCGTCCGCCTGGCCGCGCGTTTCAACATGATTTTCCTCGGCGCCACGGGCCTCCTCTTCGTTCTGGCCGCCAGTTTTATCGCCCGCCTCTTCACGACCGATCCGGACGTCCTGCGCTACGCCACCCGCGCGCTCTGGATCGTCAGCCTCGGCTTCCCCTTCTACGCCGCCGGCATGTGTTTCGAAGCCGCCTTCAACGGCGCCGGCGACACGTGGACACCCACCCGCCTCAATTTCTTCTTCTTCTGGCTCGGCCAGGTTCCGTTGGCCTGGATTCTCGCCCGGCCCCTCGGCCTCGGCCCGCTCGGCGTCTTCATCGCCGTCCCGGTCTCCTTTTCCGCCCTCGCCCTGACCACTTGGCTGCTCTTCCGCCGCGGCCATTGGAAGCGCCAAAAAGTCTGACGCAAACGCTGGTCAAACCGCGGCGCTGACCGATCGACTCTTCCGCGGCGCCGCGCGGCACCCTCAATCCGTTTCCCGCGCCAGCTTCGCACGGAGCTCCGCGATGAAATCGTCCGTCTCTTGCGCCAGGTCGGCGAGTTCCACCACGACCGGACCGAGGTGCCGCGACGTGAGCAGCTTTTCCTCCTGGCACGATTCCGCCGCCCGCAACGCGTCGTCGAGATACTCCCGCGCTTTCTTCAGCCGTACGATCGCCCCGGCGCAACACTCCAACGGCGGCGGCCACTCGCGGCTGTTGAGCGCGCCCGCGAGCTTCGCGCCCGCCATCATCGTGGCATCGAGCAACTCCCTCACCGGGTGCTCCTGACCGGCGTTTTCGGGCAGCCAGTTCTCGCCGTTGGCCTGATGATACAAGCCCGAGTGCAATGCCGCCGCTCGCTCCACCAGCGGGTGCCGGAAGTCCAGCTCGGCCGCCGCTTCCGGGTCGGGATTCGCCAACGCCTCCTCGGCCGCCCGGTTCGCCTCTTCAATCCACGCGGCGTTTTCCGCAAGTTGCTCCGGCGTCGGGTCCGGCTCGCCGCGCTCACGCCGGAGCCGGTCGATTTCCTCCTCGAGAATCGACTCGTAATCCGCGTCTTCTCCTTCGCGCTCCAGCCGCGCGGCGATCCGATCGGCGAGCAAATCGCTCCGCGCCTGTCGCGCTTCCGCCTCTGCTTCAGTCTCAGGCTTCTCGCTCCATTCCCCCTCGTCCTCTTCGGCACCGCTCGATTCTGCGTTCGTCTCGGCCGCAGTGGCGTCGGCCGCCTCCCCTGTCTCCGCCGCCGTGAAGACTTCGCCGAGACGATCCATAAAGCCGATTAACGCCTCGCCGTTGGCGCGACGCTGCGCCTCTTCCTCGGCGGCGGTCATCTCCCACGCCGGATCGCCGATCACCGTCAGCTCGAACCCCGCCGTCTCGATCACCACGCGGCCATTGCGCTGCGAAAACCACTCCAGATACAGCGAATTTCCCCAGAGCCACGGCATCTCGCGACCGGTCTTGTAGTAGAGGTGAAGCTGATCGAGCGGAGTGTCCGGCACCCGCACCTTGCGCGACGCCGTGATATCGCCCACCACGCCCTCCTGCCGCGCGGCAAAACTCGCCGGCAAATCCAGCTTCGGCGCAGGATTGACGAACGCCAGCCGCCGCCCCGCCACGTCGCGCCAGCCGTTGCCCTGCAACGCCAACTCCACCGGCTCCGCACGTCCGTTAAACCAAATCCGCCCGGTCATGCGTCCGCGCACGCGGTTGTCGATCTCGCCGCGAACCACCTGCTCGTCGATGCGCCACGCCATGACCGCGAGCGTGGAAGTTTCCCCGCCCGTGGCAACCGCTCGTTGCACGCAACCGCCGCCGCTCCCTGCGGTCTGCGCCAAGCATGAAATCCGTCTCGGCCTGGTGTGCCATCGCCCTGCTCCTTGCCGCGGCCTACGGCTGCTCCTCCACTTACTACAACGCGATGGAGAAGTTCGGCTTCGCCAAACGCGACATCCTCGTCGATCGCGTCGATGCCACCCGCGACGCGCAAGCGAAGGCCAAGGAACAGTTTTCCAGCGCGCTCGAACACTTCATCGCCGTTACGCACGCCGACGGCGGCGACCTCCAGCGCAAATACGACGACCTCAATCGCGAATACATCCGCAGCGAAGACCGCGCCAAGGACGTGCGCAACCGCATCGCCGCCGTGGACGATGTCGCCGACGCGTTGTTCAGCGAATGGAAGTCCGAGTTGAAGGAATACTCCAACGCCTCCCTCCGCTCCCAAAGCCAGCGCCAACTCGACGAGACCCGCCGCCGCTACGAAGAACTCATGCGCCTCATGCGCCGCGCCGCCGATCGCATGGACCCGGTGCTCGCGACGTTTCACGACCAGGTGCTCTTTCTGAAACACAACCTCAACGCCCGCGCCATCGCCTCGCTCGACACCACGCGCAGCACCCTCGAAGCCGACGTCACCCGCCTGATCGCCGACATGGAAGCCTCCATCCGCGAAGCGGAAACGTTCATCCAGTCGCTCAAAGCGCCCTGAACCCCTCCGCCGCGCGACGCCCAGCCGCGACGCCTCGCGAAAATCTCGCGCGACTCTAAAGCGCGCCGACCAGCACCAGCGTAAACCCGTCGTAGCCCTTGCTGCCGACCGTCTGAATCGTCGTCGCACTCACCCGCGTTTCTTTCGCCAGCAACGTGTGAAACCGCCGGACCCCGCGCACGCCTTCGTCGGTAGTGTCCGCGTCGGCGAGCGCGCCCTTCCGCACCACATTATCCACCACGATCGCGGTGCCGGGCCGCGCCAGCTTGAGCGCCCATTTAAAATATTCCGGGATGCCCGCCTTGTCCGCGTCGATGAAGATGAAGTCGAACGGCTCCGCCCCTTCCGCCGCCAGTTGCTCCAATGTCCCGGCCGCCCGCCCCACTCGCACGTCGATGCGCTCGGCCACGCCCGCGCGCGCAAAATTCCCTCGCGCCACCGCCGCGTGCTTCGCCTCCAATTCCAACGTGACCACGCGCCCGTCCGCCGGCAGCGCCCGCGCCAGCCAGATCGTGCTGTAACCGCCGAGCGTGCCGATTTCCAGGATCCGCCGCGCACCCGACATCCGCGCCAGAAGGTGCAGCAACTTCCCTTGCGGCGGCGACACCGCGATCGGCGGCAATCCCGCGGCCTCGCTGGCCTCGCGCGCCGCGGTTAAGCCTCTGTCCTCCGTCACCAGCAAACCGGTCACGTAATCGTCCACGGCCTTCCATTGCTCAGTGCTCATGCGACGATCATCGCGCCGCGGCCCGCCTCCGTCAAATCCCCCGCGTCTCCGCGCACTCATCCGCGCCGCCGTCCGCGCCGCACGAGGGTCAGCCCGCTGCTTCCAACGCTCCGCGTGCGCCCGCAAATTTTGTTCGCTTTCGCTCCGACGCGCAGCTCTTCCTGCCGCCGCGTCCAACGCATTTCCCATGTCCACGTTCCCGCTCACGTTTCGCCTCGTCGATGCTCCCGACCAGCCCGTCATCGGTCCGGATCACCCCGATCTCGATGGCAACAAATACGGCTTCGAAGGCGGCTGCTTCGTCAAGGAAGCCGACGGCTACCACGCGTTCATGGCCGAGATCGCCGACGATCCCTTCAACGTCCGCATGCGCCTCGCGCATTGGCACAGCCCGGACCTGCGCACGTGGCGGCGCGTCGGCACGCTTTACGAAACCGACAGCAGCATCATCCCGGGCGACACCCGCTTTTCGCTCTGGTCGCCGATGGTCGTGTTTAACGACGACGAGCAGCGTTGGAACCTGTTCTACGTCGCTTATACGCCGGGCGAAGGCGTCATTCACGGCCAGCACACCAACGGCCGGATCTGGCGTGCCATTTCAACGATTGCCGGCCGCGCCGGCGTGGGCGGCCCTTATCGCGATGTGGGCATCGTCTTGCAACCCGATGCGGAGTCCGAGCCGTGGGAAGGCCAGCAAGCCACCGACTCCTTCTATCCGTGGCGCGTGGGCGCCCAATGGTATTCGTTTTACGGCGGGCACAATTACGTCCCGCCCGGACCGTGGCCCGTCGGTCTCGCGCAAGCGCCCGCGCTGGCGGGGCCGTGGAAACGCTGCCCCGAACTGAATCCTTCGCCCCTCGAACCCGTCTTCGCGGAAAATCCCCTCGTGACCCGCGTCGGCGCGCACTTCGTGGCGATCTACGACAACTGCGCTCCGGGCGACACCTATATCCCGGAGGCCCGCCACATCGGCTATTCGGTCTCGGCCGACGGCATTCACTGGCCGAAAGGCGGCAACCTCGCCGTGCAACCGCCCACCGGTCCGGCCCAGTGGAGCGAAGATATTCGCACGCCGCTCGGACTCATCGCCGAGGACGACGGCACGTTCATGATGCTCTACACCGGCAAACTGCGCGGCCACAAATTCTGGCCCGTCGGCCTCGCCCGGCTCGCCCTCGCGTAAACGCTTCGCGCGGTCCTCGCTCTTCAACGCATCACGCCCGCGCCGCCTTTGCGGATGCGTTCCGCTTCGCATTCCGGCGAGCCGCGTCCGAGATCGCGGCAGACCTGCGGCCGCCGCTCGTAAATCGCACACACCTGCCAGATCGCGCCGTCGGACTGACGCTCCTCCGTGAGCGCCGCGCAATGTCCCCCGCCCATGCGCATGAAGGCCCGGTGCCCGATGAAATGCGCCACGCGCTCCGCATCGGCGCCGAGCCGCTCCCAGTCATCGCCCGACACCCGCACATACGTGTCGCTCGAGGAGCGGCAGCACAGACCACAACACCGGCAATCGGCGGGAGGGTTCAAGGGGAAGGCGGGATGAAGCGCCCAATCTGCCGCTTGCCCGCCCGTTGGCAACGTTGTCCACTTTCCACATGGAAGCCCACGCCCGCGCCCGCGCCCTCATCGACGCCGCCCACGCCGCCGATCCTGACCGCAGCGCCGACGGCCGCCCCGCCGAGCTCGTTTACGCCGACCGCATGGAAGCCTGGGTCGCGCGCCTCCAGCCCGCTGCGAGCGAAGCCCTCCGCCTCGCCGCTCGCGCCCAGCATCTCGAACGCTGGTCCGTGCCACGCGCGAGTTTCCCTCTCGGCAAAACGGGTTATCACGCCTGGCGCCGCTCGCTCTACACGAAGCAAGCCGGGCGCGCCCGCGAACTCCTCCTCGCCGCCGGCGTCTCCGCCGGCGAAGCCGCCGATGTCGCGACGTGGGTTTCGAAAACCGGTCTCGCCTCCAATCCCGGCACGCAAGCACTGGAAGATGCCGCCTGCCTCGTGTTTCTCGAAAACGAAATCGGCTCCTTCGCCGCGCAACACGCCGAATATCCCCGCGAGAAATTTGTCGAGATCCTGCGCAAGACGTGGCGAAAAATGAGCCCGGCCGCCCAGTCCGCCGCGCGCGCCCTCGATCTTCCGCCCGCCATCGCCGCCCTCGTGCGCGACGCCGCCGGCGCCGCGTGAGCGGGCGCGGCCGCGCGGTTTCGGCGTTACTTCAACCGGCGTCCCGGCTAACTCCGCGTCCATGCACTTCCCCGCTCTTCGCTACGCGCTCGTCGGCGCCGGCGGCATTTCCTCCGTGCATCTGCGCGCGATCGCCACGCAGCCCGGCGTGACCCTCGTCGGCATCGCCGATCCCGCGGCCCCGGAACTCTGGCGCGTGCCCGCCGAATTTGCCGCCGCACCGCGCTTTCACGACGAGCAAGAGCTGCTGCGCGAAACCAAGCCCGATCTCGTTTCGATCTGCACGCCGAACGTTTTCCATCACCAGCTCACGCTGCTTGCGCTGCGGCATGGCGCCAGCGTCATGTGCGAGAAACCGATGGCGACCACCGTCGCGCAAGCCGAGGAAATGGAGGCCGTGCGCGCGGCCGCGGGCAAACTCGGCGGCATCAATTTTTCCTACCGCAACGTCGGCTCGTTCCGTTTCGCGCGCGATCTCGTCGCCGCCGGCGAGCTCGGCCGGCTCACGCGGGTGAACGTCGTTTACCTGCAAAGCTTCCTCGGCGCGCGCATGACGCTGCACTCGTGGCGCAACGATCTCGCGATCGCCGGGTTTGGCGCCCTCGGCGACCTCGGCGTGCACATGATCGATGCCGTGCGCTTCATCACCGACCTCGATTACCGGCGCGTCGTCGGCGTGGCGCAGACCCAGATTCGCGAGAAACCCGACGCGACGGGGCGCCTTCAACCGGTCACCACCGACACCAACGCCGCGTTTCTCGCCGAACTTTCCGGCGGCGTGATCGGCACGTTCGAGACCACGCAGATCGCGCCCGGCTACGGCAATTATTTCCGCGTCGAGCTCTCCGGCGAACACGGCACGCTCGCGGTGCATTCCGACCAGCCCGACGAAATCTGGCTGCGCGCCGGCGCGACGATGACCGCCTACGCCACGTGGAAAACCGATCTTCCGTTGCAGAAAGTGCCCACTGATTTTCTCGCGCGCGGGGCGCCGCCCACGCCTGGCGCGATCGTTTCGGCGCTGCGCGGCGAAAGCGTTTCCTATCCGACGTTCGCCGACGGCGTGCACGCCCAGCGCGTGCTCGGCGCGATCGCCGCGTCGATGACCAACGGCGCCTGGCAAACCCTTCCCTCACTATGATCCGCCCGCCCGAAACCTTCACGACCGCGCGTTTGCTGGCGCGGCCGCCCCGCGTGGCCGACGCCCCGCAGGCGTTTGCGGTGTATGCGAGCGACCCGGTGGCGACCCGCTACCTGTCGTTCCCGGCCTATCAAGCCGTCACGCCGCTCGAAGAGTTTTTTCACACGCGCGAAAACGTGTGGGCTGGCTCGAGCGAGGGTCCGCTCCCGTGGATGTTGTTCCTGCGCGACGATCCCACGCAGCTCGTCGGCTCCATCGGCGTCACGCTCAACGATCGCGCGGCGGTGTTCGGCTATGCCATTGGCCGGGCGTATTGGGGCCGCGGACTGACCGCGGAAGCGCTCACGTGGCTCGTCGACTGGGCGCTCGCGCAACCGGGGATTTTCCGCGCGTGGGCTTTTTGCGACGCCGAAAATCTCGCGTCCGCGCGCGTGATGGAAAAGGCCGGCATGCTGCGCGAAGGCGTGCTCCGGCGCTGGCACATCGCGCCAAACATCAGCCCGGAACCGCGCGACTGCCTCGTCTACGCGAAAGTGAGATGAGGACCGGCGCGTGCGCCCCCCGCGCTCGCGCGCGCCCTCGCGGGTTGAGGTTGCGCGGCGTCAATCATGCCTTGTCATTCGTTGGATGAATCCGCGCCTCAGTCGCTTCGCCCTCACCGCGGCGCTCATTGCGCTGGTGTTGTTGTGCCTGCTCTTCCCGCGGATGCTCGCGTTCGCCGAGATCGCCGGCCGCGAGTTGCGTTACCTCTGGTGGCTCGTGCTGATCATCGCGGTCTGCCTCTGGCTCTCCTTCAAACTCCGGCCGCGAAAATAGCCGGCGGCGGCCCGGCGGCGTTCAGCCTTTGAGCGCGCCGGCGGTCACGCCTTTCACGATGTGGCGTTGCAGCGCGAGGTAGATCACGATGATCGGCACCGTCACGAGCATCAAACCGGCGAACAGCATGCCGAAATCGGAGCGGTATTGCGCGGCGATCGAGAGATTCGCGAGCCCGAGCGGCAGCGTGCGCACGCCCTCGCCCGCCGCGCCGGAGTTGAGCATGAACGCGAAAAAATACTCCTTCCAAATTCCGATGAACTGGAAAATCGCGACCGTCACCAGACCCGGTTTCGCCAGCGGCAACAGCACGCGGACAAACGCCGAGAACTCGTTGCAGCCGTCGATCACCGCCGATTCGTAGAGCGACTTCGGCAGCGCGCGGAAAAAACCTGCGAGGATGAATATCGCGAACGGCAGGCCGTTGGCCGTGTAAACGAGGATCAGGCCCGTGCGCGAGTTCAACAGCCCGAGCGCGCGCAACTCGAAGAACAACGGCACCACCGCCAGTTGCGCCGGCAGCATCAAACCCGACAGAAACAACCAGAACACCGCCCGGCCCGCGCGGTGATGAAACCGCGCCAGCGCATACGCCGCCATCGCGCCGAGAATCAAAATCAGCCCCACCGACACGATCGTGACGAGCACGCTGTTCCACACGTAATCGCCGAAATGCGCCTCGCGCCACGCATGCACATAATTCTCGGTGTGCCACGCGCCGGCCTCCGGCAGCGCAAAGGGCGTGCGGAAAATGGCGGCGTCGTTCTTGAACGAGGAATACGCGACCCAGATCATCGGAAACACCAGCCACGCCGCGTAGCCAAACAGCGCCGCGCTGACGCAACCGCGGGCGAGCGAAGGCGGCCGTTTCATGATTCAGACGCCTCCCGTCGGAAGCCGCGCAACACCAGCGCACTGCCCGCGATGACGAGCACGAACAGCATCACCGCGATCGCCGTCGCGCGACCAATCTGCATGTCCTTGAACATCGACGTGACCATCAGTGTGCCGAGCGTGTGCGTGCTGCTGTCGGGATCTTGCGACGTGAGCAGCCAGATCATCTCAAAGGCGTTCAACCCGCCGATCACGAGGAACACGACCGCGATCGCCACGATGTCCCAGATCAGCGGCAGCGTGATCGTGAAAAACTGCCGCACCACCGAAGCGCCATCCATCTCCGCCGCTTCGTAGAGCTGCTGGTCGATGCCCTCCATCGCCGCGAGGAAAAGCACCATGTTGAACCCACATGCCATCCACAGATAAATCGGCACGAGCGCGCCGTAGAGATTGCTCTGCGCCAGCCACGGAAAACCTGCGAAGGACTGCAGCCACTCGCTGCCGACCAAGTGACCGAGCGCAACGAGGCCCGCGTTCACGAGGCCGCCATGCGGCTCGTAGGCGCACAGCCAGAGCAGCGTCGCCGCGATGCCGCCGAGGAAATTGGGAAACAAAAACACGCCCCGCAAAAAGCGCGCGCCAAACACACCGCGGTGCAGGAGGAACGCGAAGCCCAGCGCGGTCGGCAAAACGATCGCCGCGGGCACGACCATCAGGAAAACATTGTTGCGCAGCGCCGCCCAGAACAGGTCGCTCTCGAACAGGAGCCATTTGAAGTTGAACCACCCCGTCCACGTTCGCTCGCCCAAACCGTCCCAGCGCGTGAACGCCCAGACAAAGGAAACCGCCGCCGGCGCCAGGGTCAGCGTCGCATAGAGCGCCAGCGCGGGGCCGACAAACGTCGCCGCCACCGCCGGCCGCAACGCGCCGAAATACGATTCCTCCACGCGCGCCGCGTCAGCCCTCCGCCGCCACATCCACGCGCGCCAGCCGAATCCGCCGACGACCAGCGCCAGCGCCGCCAGCAACACTCCACCCGCCCACGGATGCCGCATCGTCACGCTGTCGGGATCGGCGGCGCGCGCGCGATCGCGTGCCGCCGCCCGCTCGACGCGCTCGCCAAACGCCTGCGGCGTGATCCGACCGAGCATCAAATCATTGCGCGCATCGACGAGCGCCTGGCGCGTCGCCGGCGGTTGCAACGCCACCTGCGGCATGTTGAAGGCGTCGCGCGCGCGGTCGATCATGGCCGCCGTCGGCCGCATGCCCGGCGAGAATTCGCTCAACGGCACGCCCTTGACCGCCACCGGCGCGTCCACCTCGCGCACGAAACGCCGGGCGTTGGCCCGCGACGTCAGGAACCGCAGAAAATCGATCGTCAACTGCACGCGTGCCGGATCGTGCGTGGCAAAAACGATGAACGAATCCGCGCCCGCCTGGATGGTCGTCGGGTCGGCGAGGCCGTCCACAAACACCGGGAAATTCATCACGCCGATTTCGAAGCCCACGGGAATCCGCCCCTTCATTTCGTTGAGCATCCACGAACCCGACACCGTCATGGCCGCGCGGCCTTCGAGAAAGGCGAGTTGCGCGGCGGTGTGCGTCATCCCCTCCCAACCTGTGAGCGTATCCTCCTGCATCAATCGCTGCAGCACTCCAGCGGCGCGCACGTAACGCGGATCCGTGCGCGCGCCCGGATCGCCGCGATTGAGCGCCGCCCAACCCTCCGCGCCGGCGAGATTGTAATAGGCCGAACGCAGAAATGCGTCCGGATAATTTCCATACACGCCGGTCACGCTCAGCGGCACGACGCCGGCCGTTTTCATTTCTGCACAGAGGGCAAAGAACTCATTCCACGTGCGCGGCTCCCTCCAACCGTGCGCGCGAAACAACCCGGCGTTATAGAAAATCGACCAGCACGCGTAGGTCAGCGGCACGCCGTAAGTGCCGTGCTCCACCCGCCACGCCTCAAGCGCGCCAGGCTGAAACGTATCGCGCCAGCGGGCGTCGCCCTCCCAATTCGGGCCGTCGAGATAAGGCGTGAGATCGACGACTTTATCCGCGCGCACCAGCGCCGGCAGCAGAAGGTCGCGCGGCAGCGTGGCGTCCGGCAGGTCGCCATCGATCAAGCGCACGCGCACCTGGTCCGTGATGCGGGGGTCGCCGTAGAGTTCGATCGTCACACCCGGGCGTTCCGTTTCGAACGCGCGCGCCGTTTCCTGATAAAAGGAAATCCCGTAGCCACCGGCGAAGACGGGGATGTCGAGCGTCGTCGCGTGCGCGCTCACCCGCAGCAGCGCCACGCTCAGGAGTGCCGTCGCCAGCGCTGCGCGCCAAACGCGTCCGCTATTAAAAAAGTGCCCGCGGCGGCTCACGCGTTCAGGCGACGACGACCAAGGGAAAACCGGCCTTCTTCAATGCCCGGTGCAATTCCTTGATGTGAGCGTGATCGCGCGTTTCGACCGTGCACACCGCATGCACGGCGCTCACGTCAGGGCCGCTGAAGGCGCGGTCGTGCGCGATGTCTTTCACGCTGGCGCCGCTCGCGGCGATCACGCGGCACAATTCCGCCAGGCCGCCGGGGCGATCGCTGATCTTCGCGGTGAAGCGGGTGAGGCGGCCATCGTGCACGAGGCCTTTCTCGATCACGCGGCTCAGGATCGCTGGATCGATATTGCCGCCGCTCACGACCAGCACGACGCGTCGCTCGGCAAGCTCCGGCAGCACGCCGGCCATGAGCGCGGCGAGCGGGGCCGCCGCGGCGCCTTCGACCACGATTTTATCGAGCTCGATCATCCGCAAGATCGCGAGGGCGATCCAGCTCTCGTCGACCCGCACCACTTTATCCAACAGTGGTCGCGCCAGCTCGAACGAACCATCGCCCACCCGCAAAACCGCCAGGCCATCCGCGAGAGTGGGCGCGCGCGGAATCGAGACGGGATGTTGCGCCTGCAACGCTGCGGTGAAACTCGCGGTGGCGACGCTTTCGACGCCGATGATCTGCACCTTGGGTCGCAACGCTTTCACGGCAATGGCGATGCCTGCGATCAAGCCCGCGCCGCCGATCGGGCAGACGATCGCTTCTACGTCGGGGACTTGCCGCAGAATCTCCAATCCCATCGTCCCCTGTCCGGCGATGATGCCCGGGTTGTCGAAACCATGCACGTAGGTGAGATGTTCGTCTGCCACGAGGCGGTCCGCCTCCAGCCGAGCCTCGGCGAAATCGCGGCCGTGGATGAGCACGCGGGCGCCGAGCCGGCGGCACGTGGTGATTTTAATCAACGGCGCGTAGTCGGGCATCACGACCGTCACAGGCACGCCGAGAAGTTTTCCGTGATACGCGAGCCCGAGCGCGTGGTTGCCCGCACTCGCCGCGATCACGCCGCGGCGCTTCTGCGCGGGCGACAAAAGCAGCAGGGCGTTGCGGGCGCCGCGCTCTTTGAAGGAGCCCGTGCGCTGCAGGTTGTCGAGTTTGCAGAAAATGCGCGCGCCGGTGATTTCGGAGAGCGGGATCGACTCGGGGCAAGGCGACACGACCACGCCTTTCGCAATGCGGCGGGCGGCGGCCCTGATATCCGACAAGGTGACGACGGCCATGGCAGGCACCGTGACCCGGCGGCGCGGTGATGGGAATGCGAAAGATGCGGGGCGAGCCCGGCGCGAAGTCTCGCGTTGCATGTCGAAGGCCGCGGGCCGACCATGCCACGCAAAATTAGCCTCGGCCGTCCACTCATGTATCAGGTTACGTTTTCCGAACAGAGCATCCACGAGCTAAACCAGCTCGATAAATTCACGCAGCTCGACGTGATCGGCCCGATCAGCAGCCTGAAGCCGGCGGATCTGGCGCATCCGCGGGAACCGCTCGGACGGTTCAAGCGCGGCGAGCAGGTTTTTTACCGGCTGCGCGCCAACGATCACCGGTTTTATTTCGAGGTGACGGGCGAGACGTTGCACGTGCGTTACATCCTGCACCGCAATTCGCTGGAAGACTTTCTCCTGCGCAACAAACTTCCGGTCACGGAACAGCAGCTTGTGGAGCAACACTCCAAGTTCTGGAAATATCTTGAGAGTCTTACGCGTTAACCCCCGAAGCCATCATGGACTTTGAGCAACGGCTGAAAAGCGACCCCAACGACCCGGACAATCCTTACAACGTCACCCAGGCGAGCCGGATTTATTTCCTGCCGAATCTGATGACGGCGGGGAATTTGTTCTGCGGTTTCATGGCGATCATCAACTGCATCCAGGCGCGGCTCGCAGAGCTGGCGCCGGAAGGCACTTACCTCAGCCGCAATCCCTCCGAGCATTATCACTACGCAGTCTGGTTCATCCTGGGCGCCGCGGCGTTCGACATGCTCGATGGGCGGCTCGCGCGGATGGGGGGACGCGAATCGCTGTTCGGTGCAGAGTTCGATTCGATCGCGGACATCGTCTCGTTCGGCCTCGCGCCCGCGTTGCTGATGTTTTTCCTGATCTTGTCGCCCAGCCAGGGCATCCTTTGGTTTCGCAACATCGGCTGGTTCGTCGGATTTATTTACCTGCTCTGCGCAGGTATCCGACTGGCGCGGTTCAATGTGATCACTAATCCGCTGCTCCATCGCGATGCGAAGGAGTCGAGCAAGGATTTCCTTGGGCTGCCCGTCCCGGCGGCGGCCGGCACGGTGGCGACGCTCGTGCTCTTCCTTTTGCAGCTCGCGGCGCAAGACAAGACGCTGAACAAGTTCGCCCTGGCCCTCCCCTTTCTGATGTTCCTCATCTCGGTCTTGATGGTGAGCACGGTGCGCTACCCGAGCGGGAAGAAAATGGATCTGCAGACGAAGACGAATCTGCGCACGTTTTTGATGGTGCTCATCATCCTGGGCTTGGTGGTGGCGCTGAAAGAGATCGCCCTGTTGGTGATTTGCCTGAGCTACATTTTCTACGGCCTCTTCCGCCATTTGCGACGGGGAAGGCGGCGGGCGGCGCCGGTTCGGAATTCAGTGTGAACAGGATGTCGGCAGTTTCCCAGCAAATGGCGGGGTGCGAATAAGTGGGCCGTTGCTGGGCGGTTGCTGGAAGTTTTTCACGCCGCTTTTTCGCCTTCCTTCCCGAGGAGAAACACGGTGTTGCTGCAGTTGTTCGCACCCCATAATAAGACTGCTGTAATTCCTTATTGAGTCCGTATTCCTTTAGCCTTTGTTAACTCTTTTTGCAGGACCCCGCTTCGCCTCATGAAATTCAAAATTAATCGCGACCATTTTGCCAACGGCCTGGCGCAGGTGCTCAACGTGGTCGGCTCCAAGGCCACCATGCCGATCTTAAGCAACGTGCTGATCGAGGCGGAAAAAGATCAGATCTCCCTCACCACCACCAATCTCGACCTCGGTATTCGTTGCCGCATCAAAGCCGAGGTGAAGGAAAGTGGCTCTGTGACGCTGCCCGTGAAGCGGTTGGCCACCATTGTGCGCGAGTTGCCCAATGTGGATGTGACACTTGACGCGTCACCGAATCATCAGGTGAAGCTGACTTCCGGCGGCTCCAATTTCCGGATCATGGGCATCGGCAAGGAAGAGTTCCCGCCGCTACCCGAGACCGGTGACGAAAAGGCGTGCTCGCTGGAGCAAACGGAGCTGTTGACGATGTTGCGCAGCGTCAGCTACGCGCAGTCGAGCGACGAAACGCGCTACATCCTGAACGGTGTTTATTTCAATTTCCGCGATGGGAAACTCTCGCTCGTGGCGACGGATGGCCGGCGGCTGGCTGTGACCGCGAAAGAAATGGATATCCCGACCGAGAATGCGGGTGCCATTATCCTGCCGGCGAAGACCGTCGGCGAGCTCTCACGCCTCTTGGAAAAGGGCGAAAAAGTGCAGATCAGCTTCACCGAACGGAAGTGCTCGTTCCAAATTGCGACGGACAAGGATTCCAGCGGGCTCGTGGACAACGTCTATCTCTACTCGAAAGTCGTTGAGGGTAACTATCCTAACTACCAGCAGGTTATTCCGAAAGAGACGCATCAGCGTATCAAATTGGAACGGGAGCTGTTCCAGCAATGCGTGCATCGCGCAGCGTTGGTGTGCTCCGAAAAGGCGAACTCGGTAAAGATCAAGCTTTCCACCAATCTCCTCGAAATCACGGCGCAGAGCCCGGATTTCGGCGAGGCACACGAGTCGATGGCGATCGGTTACAGCGGGCCGGAGTTGCAGGTGGCGTTTAATCCGCAGTTTCTGATGGATCCGTTGCGCGCGCTGACGAAAGACGAAGTTTACTTCGAGGTGAAGGACGAGGTGAGCCCGGGCGTCTTCAAGACGTTGGAGAATTTTGTCTGCGTGATCATGCCCGTCCGGTTGAGCTGACGGGATAGTGCGATAGTTTGCTTCGTGTCACCGGCAGCTCCGCGGCCGGTTCGCCGAGCGTTGTCTCTATGCTTTCCTCCTATTTTATTCTTGGCGCGATCATTCTCTCGCTCGTCTTGATGCAAGTGAATCAACGGCTCGCGTCGCCGGCGTTGGCGATTCTGGAGCGGTGGCTGCGTTGGCTGATCTTTGCCGCCGGCGGGGCGCGGATCTGCGTGGATCTCGGCTGGATTGATCGTCCGTTTTGGACGCTGGCGATTGTCTTTTTTCTCTTTTGGCTGTTGGGGCAGACGCTCTATAACTGGCTTGGCATCCACGCGTTGAGTGTGAGTCCCCTCCCCTTGTTTCCTCGTTACTCGGCGAACCAAAGTGGCGAGGAATGGCCGGTCCAACCGCGGCTCCTGCGGATTCGTGATTGGCTGCGCGCCAATGGCTTCAAGCAGGTTCAGGCCTTGCGCGCGGAAGTTGGCGGGGGAATTTATTTGCGCGTTTCCGTTTATCAGGACGCCGAGGCCAAGGTGCGTGTGCAGGTCACGTTTCTTCCTTTGGCCAATGGAGCAATTTCAGTGTGCTATGCGCTGACCTCCGTGACCGCCCAAGGCAGCCGGTTCGTGACCGACAATCTCTACATCCCGTTTGGCGGGTTTTATCCGGAGGACTGGTTTGTGGAGCGGCATCCGTTGTGGCGTTCGCTGGCGCACCTCGTGGCCCGTCACCAGCGCCGCGTCGCGGCTTCGGCCGAGGTGGCTGTGCCGTTTACGAATGATCCGGCGGCGGATCTCAATGCGTCGCAGCACGAGCTGGATGCGTTGAACACGGAGCTGGGATTTTTGCACTCCCCGGGCGAGCGGGAGGAACGGGGCAAGATCACCTACGAAGGGCGCTATCGGATTTGGAAGGAGATTTGGCTGCTGAATTATTTCGGCATCGCGGGCCGCTACTGAGTGAGGCTGGCGCGAAGGTCGGCCGAGACATTCTTTTTGCGTTGGACGGGGAGCCTGTTTCCGTGGGGCCGAATGAACCCGGATCGGGACACCATCGCCGCGTTGGCAACACCCGTCGGCACCTCGGCCGTAGCCGTCGTGCGCGCGAGTGGCCCGGCGTGCAGGGATTTGGCGGCGCAGCTCGCGCGGCAAAGCGTGGTTCCGCGTCGGGCGGTGTATTGCGACTATCTCGGGTGTGGCGGAGCGCTGGTGGACGATGTGTTGCTCACCTATTTCCAAGGCCCCCACTCCTACACGGGTGAGGATTCGCTGGAGATTTCGTGTCACGGCAACCCGTTCATCGCCCAACGCATCGTCGAAGATTTGCTGGCGCGTGGTTGTCGGAGTGCTCAAGCGGGCGAATTCACGCAACGTGCCTTTCTCAATGGCCGACTGGATCTGTCGCAGGCGGAGGCGGTGATGGATGTGATTCGGGCGCGAAGCGAGCGGGCGTTGAACTCGGCGCAACGTCAATTGCGCGGAGCGCTGGGGGCGCGGATGGAGGCAATGATCGAGCGGTTGGTTTCGTTATTGGCGCGCGTGGAGGCTTATATCGATTTTCCCGAGGAAGACTTGCCGCCCGAGGATCGCGGTTGGCTGGAGGGAGAAATAGAGCGCCTCGGGAGCGAGACGCGGCAATTGCGGGCGACAAGTCGCTATGGCGACATTCTCCGCGATGGATTGAAGACCGTGATTGTTGGACGCACGAACGCTGGTAAGAGCTCACTCCTCAATCGTTTAGTCGGAAGTGAGCGGGCGATTGTGAGCGCCGAACCCGGCACAACCCGCGATTTCATTGAGGAGTGCATCGTGGTGGGTCCGCATTGTTTACGACTGATTGATACGGCGGGCTTTAATACTGAGGCGACGGGAGTTGAAAGGCTGGGAATTGAGCGGACTAGGAAATTGGCGGAGCGAGCCGATTTGGTCCTTCGCGTGATCGATATCACCCGTTGGGAGGACGTCGCGGGCGATTTGGCGGAATATGCTGACGAGCCCGCCACAATGATAGTTGTTTGCAATAAAGCAGACCTGGCAACGCCTCTTCAGCGACAAGGTGCCGTTGCGGCAGGGGCTTGCGTGGTTTCGGCCGCCACCGGTGAGGGCCTCGACGATCTCTCGGGGGCCATTGCGCGCTTTGCCGATGGATTTAAGCCCCGTGACAACGAGGATGAAATCGCGATCAATGCGCGCCATGCCGAGGCTTTGGCGCGAGCGCAGGAAGGCCTCGCTGCGGCCGGAGATAAATTGCGCTCGGGCGTCGCGGTCGAACTCGTTGCCAGCGATCTGCGTGAAGTGCTCGCCGCCTACGGTGACATCGGAGGTCGCATCGACAACGAACGCGTGCTCGATAGCCTTTTCGCGTCGTTTTGCATAGGTAAGTAGTTATAAAAAAACAGGATGCAAGTTTTTGATGTGATTGTTTGCGGAGCGGGGCATGCCGGGGTTGAAGCGGCGCTGGCGGCTGCACGGATGGGCGCCTCTACCCTACTTCTCACCGGAAATCTGGATACTATTGCGCAGATGAGCTGTAACCCGGCGATCGGCGGCCAGGCGAAAGGCCAGATCGTCCGGGAGATCGACGCGCTGGGCGGGGAAATGGCCATCAACACGGACGTGACAGGAATCCAGTTTCGCCTGCTCAACGAGTCCAAAGGCCCGGCGGTGCAATCCCCGCGCGCGCAATGCGACAAGAAGGCATATCAACTTCGAATGAAACACACGTTGGAGCTCCAGCCCAACTTGCATTTGTTCCAAGCCTTGGTGACTGGGCTCATTTTCAAAGATGGAAAAGTCTTCGGTTGTCGGACCAATTTGGAGCTCGATTTTTACGGACGGAGTGTGGTGGTCACGACCGGGACGTTCTTGCGCGGGTTGATGCATATTGGAACGAACAAGAATGAAGGGGGGCGCTTGGGCGACTTTAGCGCCAAGACGCTGTCCGCGAGCTTTCTGGAGGCCGGGATTGAGCTCCAACGCCTCAAAACCGGGACCCCGCCGCGCTTGTTGGGCCGCAGCTTGAATTTCGCCGCGATGCAAGAGCAGCGCGGCGATCTAGCGCCGACCCTGTTTGCATTTCACGACACCCGCGATCCCGAGGGATTGTTCCACGTGGAACAATCCGGCGAGGATCGGTTGGGATGGACGCCGGGATCAGCTCAAATCTCGTGCTGGATGACCCACACGACCGAGAAAACGGCCGAGCTGGTGCGCGAAAACCTCCATCTCTCGGCGATGTATAGCGGCGAGATCGAGGGCGTGGGTCCACGCTATTGCCCCAGCATCGAAGACAAATTCGTCCGCTTCGCCGATAAGCCCCGCCATTTGCTCTTCCTTGAGCCGGAGGGCCGCACCACCAACGAATACTACGTCAACGGGCTTTCGACCTCATTACCGTTTTCCGTTCAACAAAGGATGGTCAACAGCGTCCCCGGTTTGGAGCGCGCCGAGATTCTTCGGCCCGCTTACGCGGTGGAATACGATTTCGCTCCTCCCACCCAGCTTTTGCCGAGTCTGGAATCGAAGAAGGTCGAGAATCTCTTTTTTGCGGGACAAATCAACGGCACGTCGGGGTATGAGGAGGCGGCAGGGCAAGGTCTTATTGCGGGAGTCAATGCCGTGAACAAGGTCCGAGGCGCCACGCCGTTAATCCTTGGTCGCCATGAGGCTTACATTGGCGTCTTGATCGACGATCTCGTGACCAAAGGCACTCTTGAGCCCTATCGGATGTTCACCAGTCGGGCGGAGCATCGGTTGTTATTTAACCACGGGAGCGCCGAATTAAGGCTGATCCATCACGCCGAAAATCATCAGCTTCTCCCCTCGACACGACTGGCGCGTATACGGTCCAAGCAAGAAACCATTGAAGCCTGGGTGAAGCGCTTGGAAGGGGAGGCGGGCCCCCAAGGCCGATGGGGCGAAATGCTGCGGCGTGGAGCGTCCCTCGAGGAATTGCCGGCAGAGTTCCAAAGCCAGTCGTCGGCGGTGCGTGACGAAGTGCTCTATCGCATTCGCTATCAGGGGTATCTCGCCCGCGAAGCCCGCCAAGTGGATAAATTATCTCAAGTCGAACGAGTCGCTATCCCATCCGCGTTAAGCTATCGCGACATAAAGGGGTTACGCAGCGAGGCCGCGCTTAAGCTGTCTGAGATCAAGCCAATCACCCTCGGCCAAGCAAGTCGGGTAAGTGGTGTTAACCCAGCGGACATCAACGTGTTAATGATAGCCATCGAAGCATTGCGACGGAGGAATTCCGCTTGAACCCGATCAATACGGACGCGTCGGTGGGGGAGGCGTATCGGGCGTTGGTAGAAAAACGCCAAAATGTTATCAAAAAGGAACTTGAGTCGGCATTGCCGGATGGCGGCGATTTTATTTGGGAGCTCGGTTGCGGCCACGGGCATTTCCTCACCGCCTATGCGCAGGCCCATCCGGACCGGGTCTGCATTGGCGTGGATATCGTGGGAGAGCGGGTGGATCGCGCACGCCGGAAGCGGGATCGGGCGAAGCTCGCCAACCTCCACTTTTTTCACGCCGAGGCGGCGCTGTTTCTGCAAACGCTGCCTCTGAGCGCGACGATCGCCGCGACTTTTATTCTCTTCCCTGATCCTTGGCCGAAGGTCCGGCACCACAAACACCGTATTATCCAGCCCGCTTTCCTTACCGCGGTCGCGAAACGCAGCCTCGCCACCGCCCGGTTGTATTTCCGCACGGACTTTGTTCCCTACTTTGAACAGGCTAAGGAAGCGATTTCAGCCCATCCGGCATGGAGCGAAGACGACGGCCCGTGGCCGTTCGAATTTGAAACCGTTTTCCAAAGCAGGGCAGAGAGTTATCGCTCACTGAGCGCACGTCGTGCGGTGGGCATATAAGTTGGCGCCAGCCAAAAACCCCCGGTGCTAATTTGTGACGGGGCGCGAAATTCACCCCTATTTCGGGGGTTGACGGAGGGTGGGGCGCTGGCCTTCCTGTCTCCTTTCCCTCCGATCTATACGCCACATCGTTGCATGTCACGTATCACTAAAACACTCCTTACACTCGGTTTTGCCTGCACGGCGTTGCCCGCTTTTGCCGCGGAGGGTCACGGCCTGTCATCGTCGGCGGACAAACTCTTCAGCGTGGGTCCCCTTCCTGTGACGAACAGTATGGTGACGAGCTGGGTGGTGGCGGCCGTATTGATCATCGTCATTCGCCTCGCGATTCGGAAACCGAAGTTGGTCCCGACTCATAGCCAGGCGATTGTGGAGAACCTCGTGCAAGGCATCTTCGACCTGACAGCGCCGATCGTGGGCAGCAAAGTCGCCAAGCAAACCTTTCCGCTGCTCATCGCCCTCTTCACATTTATTCTGATCCAGAATTGGAGTGGATTGATTCCTGGCGTCGGCACGATTTTTATGGCCGATCACGCGACCGGCGGCTGGCACGAGTTCGTGCGTCCCGCCAACGCTGACCTCAACGGCACCTTCGCCCTCGCGATCGTGGCGATGGCTTGCTGGTTCTATTTTATCCTGCGCTACGCCGGCGCCGCGTTTGTGTTGCGCGACATCTTTGGCAACAAAGCCGACAAGCATGAGACGCCCGGTTTCATCTATTATCCGCTGTTTCTGATTTTCTTTGGCGTCGGATTGATTGAAGTCGTCTCGATCATCTTCCGGCCGATTTCTCTTTCGTTTCGTCTTTTCGGCAACGTGTTCGGCGGCGAGAACCTTTTGCACTCGATGTCCGCCATCACCCCGTGGGTTTTGCCGGTGCCGTTTTACTTTCTCGAACTGCTGATTGGTCTCGTGCAGGCGCTCGTGTTCACCCTGTTGGTCAGTGTCTATATCGGCCTGATCTGCAACCACAGCGACGGGCACGAAGAGGCGCACTGATCGGCTTATCGCTTTCCCGCCGGGACCGTGCCACATGCGCGGGCGGCGGAATTCCAACCAACAACCACATATACAATGCACACAGTTATCGCTGAAATCACCGGCAACATCCAAGGCGCGTTCGGCTGTCTCGCGGCCGCCATCGGCGTGGGTCTCGTCGGCGCCAAGGCCGTCGAAGGCGTCGCCCGCAATCCGGGTGCCTCTGTCAAGATCCTCGTCCAATCCATTCTCGGTATGGCGCTCGCCGAAGCAGTCGCGTTCTACGCGCTGTTCATGGGCAAGTAATGGTTCTCCCTTCCGCGCCGGTCATCGCTGACCGGCGCGGCAATTTTTTCGTCCCGTCATGATTTCCCCCCTGCTCATCCTTGCCCAAGCCGCCGGTCACGCGACTGAAGCGGTCGCGGCGCATGGTGAGGCCACCAACGGCATCACCAAAATCACCCAGGAATTCGGCATCAGCTGGCCGTTCCTCCTCGCGCAGGTTCTGAGCTTCTCGATCGTCGCCATCGTTCTGTGGCGCTTCGCGTTCAAGCCCGTGCTCGCGACGCTCGATGAGCGCCAGCAGAAGATCGCCTCGGGCCTGCGTTACGCCGACGAGATGAAGGCCAAGCTCGACGCGGCCCAGACTGAAAGTGCGGCGCTGATCAAGACCGCCCAACTCGAGGCCACGCGTGTCATTGATGAGGCACGCAAGACCGCGAAGGAATTTTTGGACAAGCAGACGCAGGAAACCAGCGTCCGCGCCAACGAGATGCTCGTGAAGGCGCAACAAGCGATCGAGCTGGAGCACAAGAAAATGCTCGCCGACGCCCGCTTGGAGATCGCCCGCCTCGTGGTCTCGACCACGCAGCGTGTTCTCGCGAAAGAACTCACCGACTCCGAACGCAGCCGCTACAACGACGCCGCGGCACGCGAACTCGCCAGCGTCTAATCCTTT
Organism: Horticoccus luteus; assembly: GCF_019464535.1. Classification (GTDB taxonomy): domain Bacteria; phylum Verrucomicrobiota; class Verrucomicrobiia; order Opitutales; family Opitutaceae; genus Horticoccus; species Horticoccus luteus. The sequence continues at coordinate 4,241,138 of NZ_CP080507.1, forward strand.
CGTCCCGTCCGACCTTCCATGGCAGCCCGCGGCAAACACGATCAGCACCTCGTCCGTCAGCTCTTTCGCCTGAGCTTCGCGCACGGGGAACTCTCCGCCGAGCGCGTCAGTGGGGTGCTCGCCTATATTGAGAAGCACCCGCCCACGCATCCATTGGCGCTTTTGAAGGCGTATCATCGCCTGATCGCAGCCGAACTCGCGAAACAACACGCGGTGATCGAACACGCCGGCCCGATCAGCGCCGCCACGACTGCGGCGATCGCCGCCGCCATGAGCAAGCGTTATGGCCGCACCATCACCGCCACGCCGAAACCGCAGAGCAATCTGCTTGCCGGCTTGCGCGTGCAGGTGGGGGACGACGTTTACGAAGCTTCCATCTCAAACCAACTCGCCGGCCTCGCATCGGCCGTTTGATTTTCTCTCCTCTTAAATATCCCTCCGCGTCTCGTCGCTTATGAGCACCGTCCTCGAACAAATCGAACAGCAGATCGCCAACCTTTCCAGCAAGGCGGTCAAAAAGAACACCGGCTCCATCCTCACCGTCGCCGACGGTGTCGCCAAGCTCAACGGCCTCTCCGGCGTGATGTATAATGAGATGGTCCAGTTTCCGGGCGGCGCCATCGGCATCGCGCTCAATCTGGAGGAGGACGAAGTGGGCTGCGTCATTTTAGGTGACGTGTCCCAACTGAAGGAAGGCGACGAGGTGCAGACCACCGGCCGCCTGCTCTCCGTCCCCGTCGGCAAGGTGTTGCTCGGCCGCGCGGTCGACGCGCTCGGCAATCCCGTTGACGGCAAAGGACCGATCGACGCGAAGGAGACATATCCCGTCGAACGCATTGCGCCTGGCATCATCGTGCGCAAATCCGTTTCCCAGCCCCTTTTCACCGGCATCATGGCGATCGATTCCATGATCCCGATCGGTCGTGGCCAGCGCGAGCTGATCATCGGCGATCGCGGCACGGGCAAGACGACCATCGCGATCGACACGATCATCAATCAGGCGAAGATGAACAAGGTCGGCCTCGCCAGCGGCGATCCCAAGTTTCGTCCCGTCTATTCGATCTACGTCGCGATCGGTCAGAAGAATTCGAACATCGTGCGCACCATTGCTGCGCTCGAAGCGGCCGGTGCGCTTGAGTTCACCATCATTGTCGCCGCGCCTGCGGCCGACAATCCCGCCAATCAATACATCGCGCCTTACTCGGGTGCCGCGATGGGCGAGTGGTTCATGGAAAACGGCCTCGATGCGCTGATCGTGTATGACGATCTCTCCAAGCACGCCGTCGCCTATCGCCAGATTTCGCTCATTTTGAAACGTCCCTCCGGTCGCGAAGCGTATCCGGGCGACGTATTCTACCTGCATTCCCGCTTGCTCGAACGTTCGGCGCGCCTCGATGGCAAAGGTTCGCTGACCGCGCTGCCCATTATTGAAACGCTCGCGGGCGACGTCTCGGCCTACATTCCGACCAACGTCATCTCGATTACCGACGGCCAGATCTTTCTCGAAACGGATCTCTTCAACCAAGGCATCCGCCCCGCCGTTTCCGTCGGTCTCTCCGTTTCGCGCGTCGGTTCGGCCGCGCAGATCAAGGCGACCAAGCAAGTCGGCGGCAAACTCAAGGGCGAGCTGGCGCAATTCCGCGAACTCGCGGCCTTCGCCCAGTTCGGTTCCGATCTCGATGCGAAGACCAAGAGTCAGCTCGAGCGCGGCGCCCGCATCGTCGAATTGTTCAAACAGCCGGCATTCAACCCGCTGCCGATCGAGCTCCAGGTTTCCGTGCTCTTCGCGATGCAGAAGGGATTCTTCGATGCGGTCGAAGTGAAGAAAATCGTCGAAGCGGCTTCGTCGCTCCGGGAGTTTTTCACGACGCGCAAAGACGCGCTGCTGACGGAAGTCCGCACGAAGGCCGCATTGGACAAGGACCTCGAGGCCAAGCTCCAAGCCGCCTGCGACGAGTGGAAATCGTCCTACAGCGCCTAAGCCCGCCTCACTCGCGCTCGTCTTCACTGTCCGCCGTATAACGTAACGCTTACTTCGACATCGTGGCTTCCACACGCGACATCCGCCGACGCATCAAGTCGGTCAAGAACACCCGCCAGATCACGAGGGCGATGGAGCTGGTGGCGACTTCGAAAATGAAGAAGGCGCAGCAGGCGGCGCTCGCCGGCCGGCCCTACGCGCAGCTCATGGCCGACATGCTCGCCGCACTCGCGCCCCGCGTTTCAGAGGCGCAGCATCCGTTCCTCGTTTCGCGCGAGGTCAAGACCCGCGGCATTCTGCTCGTCACGACCGACATCGGCCTCTGTGGCGCGCTCAACGCCAACCTGTTCAAGCTCGTGACGGAAGTGAAGGGGCCGGCCAAATTTGTCGCGATCGGCCGCAAGGGCGCCCGGTTTCTCGCCCGCACGCGCCGGGATATTGTCGCCGATTTTGTCGTGCACGATCAGGTGCCTTTTGCCGAGGTGAAGCAGGCGGTGGAGTTCATGATGAAGCTCTTCCTCGAAGGCACCATCGACACCGTTGAAGTCATTTACGCGCGTTACAAAAACACGCTCGTCCAGGAGCCGACGATCCGTCCCGTGCTCCCGCTCGCCAGCGTGAAGGAGTTTGTGCAGCAGTTGAGCCGTGAAGTAGGTGGCGCGCGCGAAGTCGACGATCGCGGGATGGTATTTGAGCCCGACGCGAAGTCGGTGCTCGAGGCCTTGCTGCCTTTCTACGTCAATCGCTACATCTTCCAGCTCCTGCTTTCGGCGAAGGCGTCGGAACAAAGCGCGCGCATGGTCGCGATGAAAACCGCCAAGGACAACGCGACCAAGTTGCTGGGCGATCTCACTCTCGAATACAACAAGGCCCGCCAGGCAGCGATCACCCAGGAAATCCTCGAAATCGCGGCCGGCCAGTCCACCGCAGCCTGATCCCTTTTACCTCACGTTTGCTTCTACCTTTTACGCAATGAACACCGGCAAAATCGTCCAAGTCATCGGCCCTGTCGTCGACGTCCAGTTTTCGGCCAACGTCGTGCCGCCGATCTATCAGGCCCTCACGATTGATTTCACCGTGAGCGGCAAGCAGGAGGTGCTCACGTTGGAAGTGCAGCAGCATCTCGGCGAAGGCGTCGTGCGGACCATCGCCATGTCGTCGTCGGAAGGTCTCGTGCGCGGCATGGCCGTCGTCGATACCGGCGCTCCCATTTCCGTGCCGGTGGGCGAGGGCGTGCTCGGGCGCATTTTTGACGTGACCGGCAAAGAGGTCGATGGCCGCGGGCCGGTGAAGTTCACCAAGAAGTATCCCATCCACCGGGCGGCGCCCTTGCTCGTCGATCAGGAGACGAAGGCCGACATTCTGGAAACCGGCATCAAGGTCATCGACCTGATCTGCCCGTTCGTGAAGGGCGGCAAGGTCGGAGCGTTCGGCGGCGCAGGCGTCGGCAAGACCGTCGTCATCATGGAGCTCATCAACAACATCGCCAAGGCGCATGGCGGTTACTCGGTGTTTGCCGGGGTGGGAGAGCGTTCGCGCGAAGGTAACGATCTTTATCACGAAATGTCGGAAGCGGGCGTGATCGACCAGAAGGACCTCTCCAAGTCGAAGGTCGCGCTCGTTTATGGCCAGATGAACGAACCCCCGGGCGCTCGTATGCGCGTGGCGCTCTCGGCGTTGGCGATGACCGAGTATTTCCGCGACGAGAAAAACCAGGACGTGCTCTTGTTCATCGACAACATTTTCCGCTTCTCGCAGGCCGGCTCCGAAGTGTCCGCCTTGCTGGGCCGCTCTCCGTCGGCGGTCGGGTATCAACCGACGCTCGCCAACGAAATGGGCCTTTTGCAGGAACGCATCACCTCGACCAAAAAGGGTTCGATCACATCCTTTCAAGCGGTCTACGTGCCGGCGGACGATCTCACCGATCCGGCTCCGGCGAACACGTTCGCCCACTTGGATTCGACGATCGTGCTGGAGCGCTCCATCGCTGAGCTCGGCATTTATCCGGCGGTCGATCCGCTGGCCTCGGTCTCGAAGGCGTTGCAGGCCGACATCGTCGGTGAAGAGCACTACAAAATCGCGCGCGAAGTGCAGCGCGTGCTGCAGCGCTACAAGGATCTCCAGGACATCATCGCGATTCTTGGCCTCGACGAACTTTCGCCGGAGGACAAGCAGACCGTGTATCGCGCCCGCAAAATTCAGCGCTTTCTCTCGCAACCGTTTCACGTCGCGGAAGTGTTCACCGGCTCGCCCGGCAAATACGTGTCCGTCAAAGATACGATTCGTGGCTTCAAGATGATTCTCGATGGCCAGCTCGACGACGTTCCGGAAGGCGATTTCTACATGAAGGGCGGCATCGATGAGGTGATCGCTGCATCTAAAAAATAATTCAACGACCAGGGTCGGCGTTTCCTCCGTCAGGAATGATCGCCGACCCTCTCTCGCTCCCTGGTCATGCCTCTTACGCTCGACATCGTCACTCCTGAAGCCCGCGTCTATTCCGACACGATCGACACAGTGGTGCTGCCCACCGTGGCGGGTGAGGTCGGCATCCTGCCCGGCCACATCCCGTTGCTCACGCGGGTCGCCCACGGCGAACTGCGGGTGACGAAGAACGGTCACACCGCCTTGCTCGCCGTCGGAGATGGTTTCGCTCAAATCGACGGTGACCGCGTGCAAGTGTTGGCCGAGTCAGCGATCGCGGAAGACAAGATCGACGCCAATGCGGTGGAGCAGGCGATGCGCCGCGCCGAGGAAGCGCTCGCCGCGGCCCAACACCTTGATCCGGCCGAAGTGGAGCGCCTCGAAGGCGTGGTCCGCTTCGCCGTGGTCCAGCTCGGCCTCAAGCGCCGGCGCACGTAACGGCTGCTGCCAATCCGCCGGCGATGTGGCGGGACCGGCGGCGTGTCGCCCGTACTGTGGCAGACGATCGGAGTTGCCTTGCGCCCCGTTTCGGTGGAAGCGTCGCGAACCATGCGCCAGCTCGCTGCCTGCATAGCGGTTTTGGTCCTGCTACCCGTTGGGGCCGCGGGACAGATTCTGGACACAGGGACTGTCCTGAAATACGATGCTTATCGTCAGACGAGCGGAGGCGCCCCGGTCTATGGAGGATCCAGTTATTTGGCCGGGTTCACCTTTGTGGCTCCGGTTTACGGGCTGGAGTCGACTTTGCTGATTACGGGGCCGCAGCTTCACGCCCAGTTGTCATCCGTCTCTTCGACGGGCCTGTCGTCAACGGCAAGCGGAATGCTTTACGACAGTCGATCGATGTTGGATGCGAGTTTCGCCAACGGCACGTTCCGTTTCCAAATCACATATCCCGCGAGCGCCCTGTTCGATGGCTCGATTTCCCTCACTGGAAACACGTACCCGCCGGTCGCGGAAATCACCAACTACAATAATCTACAGCAGGTTTCCGGTGGCCTGGCGGCGGTGCAGTGGAATCTCCCGGGCGGCCGCGCGAGCGATTTTGTCATCGCTTCGATCACGGACTTGGACGGCGAAGTATTGTCCAGCACAGACGACTTGGACGAAAGCCGGCCGTTGGACGGCACCTCGCGTTCCGCCTCGCTGCTCGTGCCCCCGGGGATGGATCTGATCGGCAACCTGATGGCGGTGCGACTGGCGGGGACCGCTCGCGTTGCGGACGTCGATCTCTTGGCTGGTTACGCGACGGTGACCGCGTTTCCCATAAAGACGTCTGGCACGCGCGACACCCTCGCGCCCCGAATCACGTCTGTCACGCCTGCGGCCGGTGCCTTTGGAGTCGATGAAAATGCCACGGTGGAACTGACTTTCGACAAGCCGATGCGGCTGCGGGGTGACGTGAGCAGTGCCTCTTTGCCAAGTGGGTTTCCCCGTTCGATCAACTCGTGGACCGCCGACCAACGGACAGTCCATATTCATTGGCCAAGGGCGTTTCCTTCGGGACCGATCACGTTGCGCGCCAATGCGGAACAGGGACCGCTCGCGGCTGTGCCGTTTGCGGATTTGTCCGGCAATCAATTGGCGGCCACGGAGGCGGCTTCATTCTTTGTGGGCAATCTCCCGGCGTTTGTCTCGCAACCCGCCGATGCGACGCTGCGTCCCGGACAGGCGTTCAGCCTGGCGCCGGATGTGCAGTGGCCGGGGGCCTCGCTCACGCTCCAATGGTATCGCGACGGCGCGCCCATCCCTGGCGCCACAACCGCGAATTTCATGGCGAACGCCTTCTCGGCCCAAGACGTCGGCGTCTATGAACTGCGCGCGACCAATGAATTTGGCGAGGCGCGAAGCCAGGCAGCGCTGGTGCTGCCCGACCTGACGTATGCGTTGAGGAATCTCGTCAGCATCGGCGTCGGGTCGATGACGAGGACGGAACGGGTGCTGGTTCCGCCTGGCGGTCAGATTGACGTTCGTTCCAGTTTTCTGCCTCCGTCGCCAGTGGCGTTGCAGTGGCGGCGTAATGGCCTCCCGCTCGCCGGCGCGACTGACGCCACGCTGCTGATCGCACCCGTCGCATGGGATGACGCCGGCGTTTACGATTTGCTGGTGACAAACGCGTACGGGTCGATCGCGAGCCAGGCGATGGAGCTCGTTGTGTCGACCGACATCGCGCTCCCTGACATCGCACCCGAGATGGACACCTTTGTGTTCGACGTCGGCGACAAGCGTGTGCTGAGCGGTGTCAACATGGACAACTCCACGTTGCTCCGCTTTTGGCGACTCAACGGCGTGCCGATCCCCAACGCGACCGCCTGGCTGTATGAAATTGCCTCATTCTCGCCTGCGAGCGCCGGGCTCTACGAATACGTCGTGTCCAACGGTGAAGAAGAGAAGGTGTTGACGCAGATTTCGGTGGCGCTTCGGACAGGCGCGCCGGTGGTTCAGAAGCCATTGCTCTCGGCCTCGGGGGCCGGTTTTTTTAGCGAGGATGCCGGCTTTATGTTCACGATATCCGCGGAGGGGGCGGCGCCCTTGCACTATCAATGGCAGCGCGATGGCGTCGATCTGCCAGGCGCCACCGGCAATTTATATAACCGTTGGCCCGCGGATCCGGCGGAGGCAGGCACGTATCGTTGCGTCGTGAGCAACTCGCTGGGCACGGTCGTATCGACGGAAGTCGCGGTGCGTTTCTGGTCCAAACAGGTGCCGCCGTCCACCCCCGTCATCACCGGCAACAAGGCCGCGCTCGCCGGCTCGACGCCGATGCTGTCGGTCTCAATCCCCCGTGGGCCGCAACCCGCCGGCACGATTCAATGGTATCGGGAGGGAGTGCCGATCGCCTACGCGACCATGTCCTATCTGCAAATCATCGCAGCGAAAGTGGGCGACAGCGGGAATTATACGGTGGCGGCGACCAATGCATACGGCACTTCGTACAGTGACCCCTTCGCTCTTTCGGTGATCGACGATTCGATGGCGCCCGTCGTGGCGGGTGGCCCCGTGTCGCTTTCGCTGGCGGCGGGGGAGGCGCTCTCCCTGGCGGCGCCGGTGGTGGCCGGGCCTTCCGCCACCTATCAGTGGTTTTTGAATGACCGTCCGGTGACCAGTGCGATCAAGATGTTCAATCAGAGCCCGGCGATCTTCCTCGCTCCCAGCGCGCAAACCAGGGACGCCGGAGTGTATACGGTGCACGTGAGCAACTCGGCGGGATCGATCGATGCGCAGGTGGCGGCCGTGGCCGTCGCCGCCCCGCCGGCGCTTTCCAGCACGCATTTGACCAATCTTTCGACGCGCGGCATGGCGGGTGTTGGCAATCAGACGCTCATCGCCGGTTTTACCGTGGAAGGAGTGGGCAGGAAACGCGTTTTGATTCGTGGCGTGGGCAGCGGCTTGGCGTCGTGGGTGGAACACCCGGCGAGGGGCGCACGAATCACGCTGTTCCACGGCGACCGGCCGCTGCAAACCTCAGCGGATTGGTTCCGCCAGCCAGCCGCGGCGCAAACGGCGCTCGAGGCCCAACTGCTCGGAGCGTTTTCCCTGCTTCCGCGCGGAGATGACGCCGCCACGATCGTCGAAGTCGACCCGGGTGCATACACCGTGCAATTGCAGGCGGATTCTGCGGCCAACGGCGCAACCGGTATTGCGCTGGTGGAAGTCTACGATGCCGACGCGGGAATGGCGACCACACGCCTGACGAATCTTTCCACGCGGGCTTTCATTGGTCCGGATGAACGCGTGGCCATTCCGGGACTGGTGATCACGGGTGCCTCCGCCAAAACGTATCTTATTCGCGCCGTCGGACCCACGCTCGCGACCTACGGAGTAGAGGAGTTGCTGGCCGATCCACAACTTACGTTGCAAGAGGCGAATTTGGGACGGTTCATGAGCAACGATGATTGGGGCGACAATCGCGATGCGACCGACGTGGCTGCGGTGGCGGAGCGCGTGGGGGCGTTTGCTCTGGACGCGGGCAGTAAGGATGCCGCGTTGCTCGCCACCTTGAAACCGGGGGCCTACACCATCCTAGCCAGCGGGGCGGGCGAGACTTCCGGCGTGGTATTGCTCGAAATATACGAGGTGCCGCAAAATGCTCTCCCTCCGTAAGTCACTGTTGGACGCAAAAATTGCTGAACGTCCACGCGGCGGAAACGCGTTTTTCTTGCCTATCGTTGCAACCGAGTCTCAATTCTGTGTCATTAATTCCTCCGCCATGAGCCATCCTGTTCGCGATGCCCTCCTGCCGCTCTGCCAGCTCCCGGCTGGCAAGGCCGGGCGCGTCCGCGCGCTGGCGGGTGATGTGCATTTTTGCCAGCGGGTCCGGGAAATGGGAGTCGGTGAATCCGTGCTCGTGACGAAGATCGGCGGCTCCGGGCCGTTTGTCTGCGGCGTCAATGGCACTCGCATCGCGTTGAGCCACGACGCGGCGAAAAACATCTTGGTTGAGCAATTCGGCCGCCGCGGGTGACCTCGTCGGTCGCCGGTGTGTCGCTGTGAGCATGGGTGCCGTGATCTCCCTGTCCGAACTCCCGCCCGGCGGCAGCGCTACGGTGCGCGAGATGCCCAAAGTCGGCGCCGTGTTTCTCCGGTTGCGCGAAATGGGGCTGCAGCCCGGCATCACCATCACCCTGGTGCGGTCGGCGCCGATGGGCGACCCGTTGGAAATCAAGGTGCGCGGCTATCGCCTGACATTGCGCAAGGCGGACGCCCGTCACATCTCCGTGGAGTCGGCCTGAGATGGCGCTGCCTCCTTCCATCACGGCGAACCGCCCGGCCGGGGCGAGTCACAGCCCGGCTGCTCGACAACCGGTGTTCGCGCTCGTCGGTAACCCGAATTGCGGCAAGAGCACGTTGTTCAACGCCCTCACCGGCCTGAAGCAAAAGGTCGGGAATTATCCCGGCGTCACAGTCGAGAAAAAGGTCGGCACGACGTATTCGCAGCACGGCCAGCCGATGACCGTCATCGATCTGCCGGGCGCTTACTCGCTCGCGGCGCGTTCGCCGGACGAAGCGGTCACGCGGGACGTGCTCCTCGGCCGCCGGGCGGACACCGCGCAACCGGACCGAATTCTCTGCATCGTCGATGCGACGAATCTTGAGCGAAACCTCTACCTTGTTCACCAGATTCTGGATCTCGGCCGGCCGGTGATTCTCGTGCTCAACATGATGGATGTGGCCGTGAACGCGGGCATCCGGATTCACGTGGCGCGGCTGGAGAAGGCGCTCGGCATTCCCGTGATCCCGTGCGAAGCGGTCAACGGCAAGGGGATCATCGAGCTGCGTCTCGCCATGAGCCGCCCGGATTTGCCGCTTTCGCGCCATGCGTGGGACGTGCCCGTGCCCATCGCGTCGGCGGTCGCGGAGATCCAGGCTTCGCTGGTGGAGAGCGACCGCAAGGCACCGCTCATCGCCCGGGCGGAAGCGTTACTGCTGCTGACGGACCAAGACTCGGTGCGCGTGGTGGGATCGAACCCATTGAGCGCGCGGACCGCCGAGATACTGCGGCACTGGCAGTCACGTTGGGCCGCGGAGGGCACGGATTGGGCCGGCACTTTGGTGAACAGCCGCTACGAGGTGATCGGCGCGCTCGTGTCCGACGTCGTCGAATCGACCGCGCTCAACGGACCCACGCCTTCGGATCGCATCGACGCGGTCGCCACGCATCCGTTGTGGGGCTGGCTGCTCCTCGGCGGCGTCATGACGCTGCTTTTCTTTTCCATCTTCACGCTCGCCGAATATCCGATGAACTGGATCGACGGCCACATCGCGCTGCTCGGCGATTGGGTGAAACACCAAATGCCGGCGGGGGATTTGCGGGACCTGATTACGGATGGGGCGATCGCGGGCGTGGGTGGCGTGCTCGTGTTTCTGCCGCAGATTTTAATTCTATTTTTCTTCATCGGTCTGCTCGAGAGCACGGGCTACATGGCCCGGGCGGCGTTTATCATGGACCGGTTGATGAGTCGGGTGGGCTTGAATGGGAAAAGCTTCATCCCGCTGCTCAGTTCCTACGCGTGCGCGATTCCGGGCATTATGGCGACGCGAACCATCGAGGAGCCGAAGGACCGGCTGGTCACGATTCTGGTGGCGCCGTTGATGAGCTGTTCGGCGCGGCTGCCGGTTTATCTTCTGATGATTGCCGCCTTGGTGCCGGGCGACCGTGTGCCGGTGGTGACCAAGGTGGGAATCATGTTGCTCATGTATGTGCTTGGGACGGCGGGCGCCTTCGGGTTCGCGTGGCTCTTCAAACGCACGTTGTTGAAAGGAGAGCCGCCGGTGATGATCATGGAATTGCCGCCGTATCGCTTGCCCGCGTTGATGGATGTGGTGCGGCACATGGCCGAACGGGCGTGGATTTTTGTGCGTCGCGCGGGCACGGTGATCTTGGGCATCAGTATCGTGCTGTGGTTTTTGGCCACTTATCCGAAGGCCCCGGAAGGCGCGTCGGCGACGGAACAGCTCGCGCACAGCTTCGCCGGGCAGGCCGGGCACATCATTGAACCGGTGATCAAGCCATTGGGCTTCGATTGGCACATCGGCATCGGGCTCATCACGTCTTTTGCGGCACGCGAGGTATTCGTTTCGACGATGGGCGTCGTCTTTAATGCCGGAAGTGATGACCAAGACGTAACGCCGTTGCGGCAGGCTCTGCAAAACGCCACGTGGCCGGATGGACGCGCGCTTTTCACTCCGCTGACGTGTCTCACGCTGATGGTCTTCTATGTCTTTGCCATGCAATGCGTGAGCACCGTCGTCGTGGTGCGTCGCGAGACCAATTCGTGGCGCTGGCCGCTCTTCCAAATCGCCTACATGACTGGCACTGCGTGGGTCGTGTCGTTTATTGTGGCGCAAGCCGGTCACGCGCTCGGCTTCTGAACGATGACTCCCGAAGTCCAGACCCTCCTCGCCCTGCTCGTCGTGGCTGTCGCCGCGGTGTGGCTGGTGGTGCGGGCGATGGGGAAGCGCAAGCAGTCGGGGTGCGGCGGTGGCGAATGCGGCGCGATCAGCCCCGAGGTGCGCAAACTGCAGGCGCGCTTGAAGCACCGCTGAGCCGGCGCATGTTTTCGCCCGGCGGACGAGGCGCGGAATCACGATCCGCGCGGTGATGAGTTTCCGCCGTGGCGGCTAGTCAACGCCGCGTCGCATTGACACCGCGCAGCCGCCGTTCCTGCATCGAGACCTCATGGAGGTCATCATCCGGGACGACGCCGAAGCGGGCTGCTTGCTGGCCGCCAAAATCATCGCGAAACTTGTGCGCGACAAACCGCACGCTGTGCTCGGTCTCGCGACCGGCCGCACGCCGTTGCGGCTCTATCAAGAGCTCATTCGCCTGCACCGCGCCGAGGGCCTCGATTTCAGCCGGGTGACGACGTTCAACCTCGATGAATACGTCGGCCTGCCCTCGGAGCACGAGCAATCCTACCGCTATTTCATGCGGGAAAATTTCTTTCGCCACATCAACATCGACCAAGTGCGCACGCACGTGCCCAATGGCACCGCGGCCGACCTGCACGCCGAGTGCCGGGCGTATGAAGAGCGCATCGTCGCGGCCGGCGGCATCGACTTGCAGCTCCTTGGGCTCGGCCGCAACGGCCACATCGGCTTCAACGAGCCGACGGGGTCGCTGCGCTCGCGCACGTGGATCAAGATCCTCTCGGAGCAGACGTTGCAGGATAACAGCGACGTCTTTGGCTCGCTCGAATCGATGCCGCACCACGCCATCACGATGGGTATCGGCACGATTTTGGATGCCAAGCGGTGCTTGTTGATCGCCTTCGGCCCGTCCAAAACCCGCGCGGTCGAGCGGATGGTGGAAGGCCCGCTTTCCTCCATGTGTCCGGCGTCGGCCCTCCAACTGCATCCGCGCGCCACGGTCGTCCTCGACGAGGGCGCCGCTGCCGGGCTCGAATACGTTGATCACTACCGCTGGATCGATCGCAACAAACTCTCCTGGCAACGCTACGAGTAACCGTGTGCGGCAGCGGCGGCGATCGCCTCGCTCCCACCGCTCCGTGGCCACCGCGGGCGAGCGATCGCAGCGTAGCGGCGCTCACTGAGGCATACGTTACGTGCCGCGTTTGTTGCCCCAGAGTTCGATGTGGAGTCGGTGGGCGTAGCGATAACCCCGGGCTTTGCACAATTCGGCCAGCCACGCGGCGCGGTCGCGCATCGTCTCGAGCGAACGCGCTTCCGGCATCAGCAGAATTTTGTGCCGGGGTATGTCTCGATCGAGCTTTTCGATCATGCCTTCCAACTCATCCACGTCAGCCGGCGCGGTGACGACGAACTTGAACTGGTAATCGTAGGCATCGACCCACGCGCGCACGACGTCCGGCTGCCAGCGCGTCGCTTCGTGGCGTTTGTGCCAGGCGGGGTGCTGCGCCGCGGGTGGGGCGGAGTTGAGTAACTTCGGCGACATGGACGCGAGATCACACGCGATGTCGTCGGGGGCGACCGTGGCGGCGGTTTCGATCGTGAGGTGATAGCCGAGCTGCTGCAGCTCGCGGGCGAGATCCCGGATGTGGGGCGCGATCATCGGTTCGCCGCCCGTCAGGACGACGTGTCGGGCAGGGTGTCGGATGACCGCGGCCACGATGTCGTCAACACTCAGCGTGCCGCCTTCGGGATTCCACGAGGCATAGGGCGTGTCGCACCACGTGCACCGCAGATTGCAGCCGCTGGTGCGCACGAACGTCGAGGGCACGCCCGTCAGTTCGCCTTCGCCTTGCAGCGAACAAAATATTTCGGAAATCAGCATCGGTTAACTCGCGCGGGGGCTGGTCGGCAACGGATCGTGGGAAGCATACACCGTGGGATCGGCGAGGCCGGCCAAGGCGAATGCCTCGCGGCGTTCGACACAGGTGCCGCACCGGCCGCAATGCAGCTCGCCGCCCTTGTAACACGACCAGGTGCGCGCGAAATCCACGCCCAATTTCGCACCCGTGACCGCGATTTCGGCTTTGGTCATCGCGATGAACGGTCTCAGCAGCGCCACCGCGGCGTAGGTGCCGAGCCGCATCGTGTCGCTCATCGCCCGCATGAAATCTTCGCGGCAGTCGGGGTAGATCGCGTGATCGCCTCCGTGCGCCGCGATCGCCACGCCTTCCGCCCCGCTGCTTTCCGCGAAACCGCAGGCGATCGAGAGCAGGATCGCGTTGCGGAAGGGGACGACGGTTTGCTGCATGTTGGCCGCGGCGTAGTGGCCATCCGGGATTTCGCCGCCGCTCTGCAACAGGTCGGAGGCGAAGAGCTGGTTGATGAAGTCGAGGGCGATCACTTCGTGCCGCACCCCGAGACGCGCCGCGTGTTCGGCGGCAAACGGGATTTCGCGCGCGTTGTGCTTCGCGCCGTAGTTGAAACTCAGTGCTGCCGCGACACGGTGTTCCCGCGCGGCCCAATAGAGGGCGGTCACGGAATCCATCCCGCCAGAGCAGAGCACGACGACATTCATCGGCCTCAATTAAACCCGTGGGCTCGCGCTGCCAACCTTTCCTGCTTCTCTTTCTCCTGCGCCCACCGTCCAGCCCGCGCAGATAAAGTCGTCCCTCATGTTGATCCTCCACGACCCCCGTTGTGTCGATTACGGTTCTTCTTTGCGGCCCGAACAGCCGGCTCGCATCACGAAAACCGTGCCCTACCTGCAGGCCGCTCACCCTGCCTGGGAATGGCGCGTGCCGGATCCGGCTGGCGACGAATTGCTGCGGTTGGCGCACACGGAGGCGCATCTGCGGCGGTTGGAGCGGGGGCCGGATTTTGATGCTGACACGCCCTATTTCGCAGGCATCGCGAACCACGTGCGCCGGGCGGTGGGAGCGGCGGTGCTGGCGGCGCAACAGGCGAGGGCGGGGCGGAAAGCGTTCGCATTGATGCGGCCGCCGGGCCACCACGCCATGGCGGACCGGGCCATGGGATTTTGTTATCTCAACTCCATCGCGGTCGCCGTTTTGGACGCTCAACGCTCAGGTGCCGCGCGCGTGGCCGTCTGGGATTTCGACGCGCACCATGGCAACGGCACGGAGGCGATTTTGCAGGGCCGCGAGCACGTGTTTTTTGCATCCGTGCACCAATCTCCCGGCTACCCCGGGACGGGCACCCGCGATTTGGGCCGCGGCACGCGCAACTGGCCGGTGGCGCCGCATTCGCCGCGCGAGCAGCACATGAGCGCGTTGGCGGACTCGTGGGCGGCGGTGCGGGCGTTTCACCCCGATCTCGTCCTGGTTTCGGCGGGGTTCGATGCTTATGCGGGCGACCCGATCACGGAAATGACGTTGGAAGCGGAGGATTTTGCGACTCTCGGACGCTGGCTCGCGGAGGCGGAGTTGCCGACGGCGGCAATTCTCGAAGGCGGCTATAGCGCCGATTTGCCGGTGTTGATCGAACGTTTCCTCGCGGCGTGGGCGGGCGAAGATCGTTTTTCCCCGCCGTGATTCTTCGCTTCGCTCCGCCGGACATTTCGTGTAGCAAAGCGCGCGTTTCATGATTTCCCGTCTTATTCCGTCACGGATGCGCCGACTGCTCGGCGTGAAAGTGGAATCGCGGCTCCCCGCTTATCGACTGATCGATCGTCCTGACCAGTTGCCGCCATTGCTCGCGGCCTTGGACCGCGTCAAAGAGGTCTCTCTCGATACGGAGGCGGATAACATGTATCACTTCAAAACGAGGGTCTGCCTGCTGCAGTTTCTTGTTTCTGGGCAGGTGTATCTGGTGGATGCCCTCGCGCCGATCGATTTGGATCCGTTGTGGGCGCGCTTGGAGAAGTTGCATTTGGTGATGCACGGCAGCGACTTCGACCTTCGCCTGCTTCATGATCGGTGCGGATTCCGGGCGAAGAGTCTTTTCGACACGATGCTGGCCGCGCAGCTGCTCAACCGCTCCCGCTTCGGGTTGGCGGCATTGTTGGAAGAACACTTTGGCGTGGCCCTCGACAAAGATGGCCAGAAGGCGAATTGGTCGAAGCGGCCGATCACGCCGCAGCTCCTCGAATACGCCTCGCTTGATGTCTGGCACTTGCCGGCGCTACGCGACATTTTGAAGCGCGAGTTGGCGAAGCTCGGCCGCACAGCGTGGATGGAGCAGCAGTGCCGCGCGCAGATTGAAGCTGGCACATTGGGGTTCGCGCCGCCCGACGAAAACGACTGGCGGGTCGGGCACAGCGAGCGTCTGCGGGGCGCTGGATTGAGTGTGTTGCATGCGGTGTGGCATTGGCGCCAAGAGACCGCTGAGCGTCTCGACGTGCCGCCGTTCAAGGTGTGCAGCCAGGATTTCCTGATGAAGCTGGCCGAGGCCGCGGAACAAGGCGGCACCGAGGCCGAAATTTTGGGCAACGTGCACCTGGGGAAGCGGCACCCGCGCCTCTTTCCGTCGTTGTCCGCGGCCGTGCGGGCCGGTCTGGCCCGCGATCCGCGCACGCTGCCCCGGCGGCCGCCCCGCGATCCTGCTCATCGGTCACTCACGCCGCCGGAGATCGCGTTGCAGGACCGCATCAAGGCGGATCGGGATCGGGTGGCGAAAGAGGTGAAAATCGAGCCGACCCTCATCGCTAATCGTTCCCAACTGGCGCAGATCGCGCGGCATCCCGAGGACTTGGACAAAGTGCTGCTCCCTTGGCAGGCGGATCTTTTGCGCCAGCAGCCGTCGCTCAAAAAGCTCTGACTCGGGCCGGCCCGGTGTCCGTGTCGTCATGCCTTCGAACCCGTCTCGCGAGTCGCTGGATCTCGGCGATGCCAACATCGCGCGGCACTTGGCGGCGATGGCGGCGCAACAACCGAACACCCCGGCGTTAAAAATTCCCCGCGGACGCACGGCGGACGGGCGCATCGATTACCTGACGCTGACCTTCGCCGAACTCGCAGCAGAGGCAGGCGCGTGGCGGGCAAGGCTGGCGGGTCGCGGTGTGCGTGGCGGGGACCGGGTGTTGATCATGGTGCGGCCGGGCTTGCCGCTGATTGCGGGCGCGTTCGCGACGTTTCAGTTAGGTGCGGTGCCGGTGATTATCGATCCTGGCATGGGGCTGAAAAGTTTTCTGGCGTGCGTCGCGCGTTCGCGGCCGAGGATCTTGCTCGGCATCGGTTTTGCGCAGGGCGTAAGCCACGTGTTTCGGCGGGCGTTTCGGTCGGTTGAGGTCCGTATTTCGGTGAGCGGACAACTCACGGCGCGTTGCGAACCGCCGGGCGGCGCCCCGCCGCCACCCCGGCGAAGTGGCGCGGCTGAACTCGCAGCCATTTTGTTTACCTCTGGTTCGACGGGCGGTCCCAAGGGTGTGTGTTACGAACACGGGATGTTCGATGCCCAAGTGCGCATCATCCGTGAGGCTTACGGGATCCGTCCCGGTGAAATCGACCTGCCGCTGCTGCCGATTTTTGCGCTGTTCAATCCGGCGTTGGGTATGACGACGGTGGTGCCGGAACTCGATCCGCGCCGCCCGGCGACCCTCGATCCGGCCAAAATCGTGCAGGCCATCCGTCAGGAAAATGTCACGACATCGTTCGGTTCGCCGACGCTCTGGCGGAAGATCGGTGACCATTGCCGGGCGGAAGGCATCACGTTGCCGACGTTGCGCCGGGTTTTATGCGCGGGTGCGCCCGTGCCGGCGGCGCTTTGGGCGGGCGCGAGGGAGTGGCTGGTGGAGGGCGAGTTGCATAGTCCTTATGGAGCAACCGAGGCGTTGCCGGTGAGCAGCGTCTCGCGTCGAGAAATTGATGTCGGCGGCACCCGCGGCGCGTGCGTGGGCCGTCCGGTAAAGGATGCGGAGGTGCGCATCATCGCGGTAGTGGACGGAGTGATTTCATCGTGGGCGCACGTGCGTGAACGCGAGGTCGGGCAGATTGGCGAAATCGTTGTCCGCGGCCCCATGGTGACAAAGCGTTACGATGCTTTGCCCGAGGCGACGGCGCAGGCTAAGATTCCCGATGGCGTGGAGGTTTGGCACCGGTTGGGCGATTGTGGGTATCGCGACGAGGAAGGGCGGCTGTGGTTCTGCGGGCGGAAGGTGGAACGCGTAGATACCGGCGAGGCCGTGCTTTACACGGAGCCCGTGGAGCAGGTTTTTCGGCGGCATGCGAGGGTGGGGCGTTGTGCGCTGGTGGGTTTGGGCCAGCGCGGAACGCAGGTGCCGGCATTGGTGGTGGAGTCCGATGTTCGCACGCGCGACGCACGCCGTTTGGCGGAGGAATTGCGCGAACTCGGCCGGGCGCACGAAGCGACGAAGAGCATCCGGCTTTTCTACTTTCGGCGCGCGTTCCCGGTGGACGTGCGGCACAATGCCAAGATCCACCGCTTGACGCTCGCGGCGTGGGCCGCGCGGGAAAGGGCAATTGAAGTCGCCTGATTCCAGTTTGCTCGGCCCGGCGCTCGTGACGGGAGGCACGGGATTTCTTGGGAGCCACGTCGTCGAAAAGCTCCTGGATCAGGGCCGGTCGGTGACCGTTTTGGCCCGTAACCCTGCGCCGACTTGGGAAGCGAGGGGGGTGCGTTTTGTGCGCGCCGCGTTGGAGGATTCGGCGGCGGTCGCGGAGGCCTGTGCGGGAATGGCCACGGTGTTTCACGTGGCGGCAAAAGTCGGAGTGTGGGGACGTTACGGGGATTTCTATCGCGCCAATGTGCTGGGCACCCGCGCGATCATCGAAGGCTGCCGCCGACATGCCGTCCCGCGTTTGGTCTATACGAGCACGCCGAGTGTAGTTTACACCGGCTCCGATCTGGCAGGAGTGGATGAATCCCTCCCGCTGACGACCTCGTGCCCGAGCCCTTATCCGTTGACCAAGGCGATGGCGGAGCGCGAGGTGCTGGCGGCCAACAGTGCGACGCTTCGCACGGTGGCGTTGCGGCCCCATTTGATCTGGGGTGCGGGCGATCCGCACCTGGTGCCGAGACTGCTCGCTCGCGCGCGGGCGGGCCGCTTGCGCATTATCGGAGCCGGACGGAATCGCGTTGATCTAGTGCACGTGCAAAACGCGTCAGTCGCGCACCTTTTGGCGGAGACCGCGCTGAGCCGGGCGCCTTCGCCGGCCGCCGGTCGCGCCTATTTCATTACCAACGACGACCCGGTCCTCCTGTGGGAATGGATCAATCAGCTGCTTTCGCGAATGGGGCTGGCGGAAGTGAAAAAGCGCGTCCCGCTTCCAATCGCCAGTGCCGCGGGAGCCGTGGCGGAAGAGGTGTGGCGGGGATTGGCCCTTCAGGGTGAACCGCCGCTCACCCGATTCGTGGCGGCGGAACTCGCCAAAGATCACTGGTTTAATGTGACAGCGGCGAAGCGCGATTTGCTCTTTCACCCCGCTGTGTCGATGTCCGCGGGAATGGAATCGTTGGTGGAGAGCCTGCGCGCCTGACGGCGACCGGACCGGAAGCTTATTCGCGCATAAGTTGCGATACGTCAGGGT
Organism: Horticoccus luteus; assembly: GCF_019464535.1. Classification (GTDB taxonomy): domain Bacteria; phylum Verrucomicrobiota; class Verrucomicrobiia; order Opitutales; family Opitutaceae; genus Horticoccus; species Horticoccus luteus. The sequence goes on from NZ_CP080507.1 coordinate 4,259,921, forward strand.
GCATCAGGGTTTACCCCTGTCTGGAGTAAGAAAGTTATTGATAAGATATTCCCAATGCGGTGCCTTTCCCCACCGAATTTGAGCCGTCGCCGTCCAGTTCCCGCGCGTCAGGTTTCCGTTTCTGCGTTTCAAATCGAAGCGTTGGAAACGCGGCTTTTGTTATCGGCCACTCCCATGGCCGCGCAAGTTGGAGCGCTGGAACCACTCGTGCAAGTCGTCGAAAACGTCGCGCACCGCCCGACCGCCATTGCGCACGCGGAGCAAGGCTCGGGTCTTTTTGAAGGCATGGAGCTGGCCCCGGCCGCAGCGGAAAACGCGGCCACCGCCCCGGCGCATCAGGCGCATCGAGAAGTGACGCCAGCGGGTGGCGCGACGGAAGTGAAAATCTCTGCAGCGCCCGCGCCCGTGTCCGTTGCTGAAAACGGGTCAGTCGCTGCGGCGGCAATTCCCGCGGCACCGACCGAGGTCGCTTCGGCTGCTTCTCTTTTAGTTCTCACGCTCCACGCCAGCCAGGCGCCTCCGGTCGGCGCGGTTGCAGGTATCGCCACGGGCGATTCGCCTTTGGTGGCGGTGGTTGATCAAAAACACGCGGCCGCTCCGGCTGCGGGCTCTGTTATCGAAGCAAACGCTTCGACGGGTGTGGTTGCGCTGAACGACCTGACACTCGGTGCGGATGATACGGTGCGCATCGGCATCACCGATGCCACGCACTACGGTCAGATTACGGTGAGCGGTGCAGCGACCTTGGGCGGCAAGCTCGATGTTCAGGTCGACGGTGCCTACCAGCCGCACGCTGGTGACACGTTCGACATTGTTTCTTTTCCCGGCGTGAGCGGCAAGTTCGCCGACGCCTCCGGCCTCGCGGGCTTCGCGGACGGCTCGCATTATTTTCAAGTGGTGCAAACTGCGACCGGCGTGAAGCTCGTCGTGCGCGAGATCGCCGGCGGCCAGATCGGCGCCTACCTCGCCGGCCAGGCCGATCAAGCGCTGCTCGGCAAGGTGCTCAACGGTTCCTATTTCGCGCCGACCAGCGTGACCGTGACGGGCCAGGTGCAGGTTTCCGATTTCGCCTACCTCTCCGGCACGTTCACGCTTTCCTACACTTCCTTCCTTTCCGTGACCGTGGACGGCGCAGCCAAACAGGTCGAAGCCGTGACGGTCGCGGCGGCGGGCGTCGATCTGTTCATCGGCACCGGCGGACCTTATTACGAAGCGGGCAACGTGACCAATCCCGGTGCGACCGGCCTTGCGTTGACCGGCGTGGATGTCGCCTTCGCCTGGTTCAAGCCGACCGACGAGGCTGACACCAGCCGCTACGTCGCCCTCAAGGCCAGCGCCACCGCCGCCACGTTTGTCGGCCTCCCGGACGTGCAGCTCAGCATCACCGGTCTCGCGCTCTCTATTAATAGAGCATCTTCCGCGACCTCGACCGAGGAAGCCCCGGCGCCCGTCATCGATTTCAGCGCGCAAGCGGGCGGGGGCCTCTCAGTTGCCGTGGGCAGCCACACGATCTTGCTCGATTTCGCCAGCCGCGTCACCAGCGCGGCGATCACCGGCGGTGTGCTGCAGATCGCGGACTTCGTTTACATCAGCGGCGCGTTTGCTTTCACCAAGGGCGTTCAGACGACGGTCGACCTGACCGACGGCTCCACGAAGGCCGTCGATGTGGTCCAAATTGGCGGCGATCACATCCATCTCTTCGCGGGCGTCGGCGGGCCTTACTGGACCGATTCGAACAACGATGGCGTGATCGACGGCGATGACACACCGGCCGGCGACGCGGCCATCGGTCTCGCGCTCGGCGATGTTGCGTTTGCCGTCGCGGTTCTTCGTCCGACCGACGTCAACGACACCGCCCGCTACCTGGCGCTCAAGGTCACCGCCGATTCCGCCGAACTCGTGGGCGTCGAAAGCATGGTGACGCTTTCAGCCAGCGGCATCTCGGTCGAGGCCAACCGCGCCACCGATCCCTCCAGCACCGATCCGATCGCGGCGGTGAACTTCTCTCTCTATAATAGTGGCGCCGGTTTCGACGTCAGCACGGGAAGCGGAGACATCGCCCTCACCTATGACCACGCCCTGCTGCGCGTCAGCGTGGCGGACGCGCTTTTCAGCCTTTCCAGTTTCGTCTACCTGCGGGGCGGTTTCGCGTTCGAACGCGGCCAGCCCGTGGTCCAGGATAACGGCGACGGCACCTCCACTGATCTGGACGTGCTCACCGTCGGCGCGAGCAACGCCTACCTCTTTGCCGGCCTCGGTGGACCCTACTGGGTCGATTCCAACAACAATGGCGTGGTCGACGGCACCGACACTCCGGCCGCTGGCCCGGCGCTCGGCTTGGCCGTGGGCGGCGTAAATCTTGCCCTCGCGTTTCTGGAAGAGTCGGGCGTCGCCCAGCCGATCAAGTATTTTGCCGCCAAGGCCACCGTAGCCAGCGCGGCGCTCGTGGGCCTCGAGTCTGTGCTCACCGTCAGCGCGCACAACATCACGCTCGAAATCAACCGCGCCACCGATCCAGCCGGCGAAGTTGAGGCCGGCGATTTCACGAGCCTGGCGGGCGGAGGCCTCATGGTCGAGACCGGCGGGACGCCGATCCTGATCGATTTCGATCACGCCTTGCTGCGGGTCAGCGTGGCCGACGCTTCGATCCAACTCTCCAGCTTTGTCTATCTGCGCGGCGGCATCGCCTTCGAACGCGGGGTCCCGCTCGTCGAAGATAATGGCGACGGCACTACGACGGCCCTCGATGTGGTCACCGTCGGCGGTTCCAACCTCTACCTCTTCGCCGGCTCGGGCGGCCCTTACTGGACAGACTCCAATAACGATGGCGTCGTGGACGGCACGGACACTCCGGTCGCCACCGGTGCGTTGGGCGTCGCGGTCGGCGGCGTGGATTTCGGCCTCGCGTTGTTGACCCAATCCGGCGTCGCCGATCCCGTGAAATACACCGCGCTCAAGCTCAACGCGGCATCCGCGTCACTGGTCGGCTTCGATTCGACCGTGCAGCTTTCGGCTCAAGGCATTACGGTCGAGGTCAACACCGCAGTCGATCCGGCGGGCGTCGTCACGGCGGCCGACTTCAGCGGACTTCCCGGCGGCGGGTTGAGCGTCTTGACGGGCAACGCGCCCGTCGTGATCGACTTCGACCACGCTCTCCTGCGCGTCAGCATCGCCGATGCTCTCCTTCAGGTTTCCCAATTTGTTTATGTCCGTGGCGGCTTCGCCCTCGAGCGCGGAGCGCCGGTTGTTGAAGACCTCGGCGGCGGTGCCGCGCGCGACCTCGATGTGCTCACGCTCGGCTCGTCCAACGCCTATGTGTTTGCCGGCCTCGGCGGCCCTTACTGGGTCGATTCCAATAACGACGGCGTGGTGGACAGCCTCGATACTCCAGCTGCGGATGGCGCGATCGGCTTCGCGCTGGGCGGTGTGACCGTTGGCATTGCGCTGCTCGATCAGACAGGCGTGGCGCAGCCGGTCAAATACGTCGCCGTCAAGCTCACGGCCGCGAGCGCGACGCTCCTAGGCTTTACAGACTATCTCACGGTCGACGCCCGCAACATCTCCGTCGAGGTCAACACCGCTTACGATCCGGCGGGCGTGGTCTCGGCGGGCGACTTCAGCGCTCTCGATGGTGGCGGGCTTTCAGTGCCCACCGGCGGTGATGCCGTTCTCATCGACTTCGATCACGCGTTGACGCGCGTGAGTGTGGCCGACGCGACGATCCAACTTTCCGAATTCGTCTTCATTCGCGGCGGCTTCGCGTTCGAAAAAGGCGTGCCGGTCGTTGAAGACTTGGGCGGAGGCGAAACGCGCAATCTCGATGTGCTGACGATCGGCGCTGCCAATGTTCACGTGTTCGCCGGCATCGGCGGCCCGTATTGGATCGATAGCAACGATGACGGGAAGATCGACGCCAGCGATACACCAGCTTCCGCGGGCGCCATCGGCCTCGCCGCTGGCGGCGTGACTTTCGGCCTCGCGTTGCTCAAGCAAACGGGGGTCGCCCAACCGGTCGAATATCTCGCACTTAAAGCCACCGCTGCGTCGGCTGCCCTCGTGGGCGTTGAGTCGACGGTCAAACTTCAGGCGAGCAACATCTCCGTCGAAATCAACCAAGCGACCGATCCGGCCGGCGTGGTTGTCGCAGGCGATTTCACTCACATGACCGGCGGCGGCCTTACCGTTTTGACCGGCGGCGACGATGTGTTGATCGACTTCGATTCCGCTCTCCTCCGCGTGAGCATCGGCAACGGTGTGCTCCAAGTTTCTTCGTTCTTCTTCGTGAGCGGGAGCTTTGCGCTCCAGAAAAGCACCACGACCGTCACTCTCGCGAACGGCACCGAAGTTGCGACGTCGCTCCTCACGCTGGGCGCCTCAAATCTGACCGCGTTCGTTGGCCTTAATGGCCCGGCCGCGTCCGATTCGGCGATGGGTCTTTCGCTCACGGGCCTCGACTTTGGCCTCGCGCTACTCGCGCCTGACGCCGCCGAAGATGCGTTGACGGGCGTAAGTTGGACGGCACTCAAAGCGTCCGCAACGGGGTTTGCGGTCGTGGGCATCCCCGACGTGACGATCACGGGCGCGTCGCTGCATCTCTCTATTAATACCGTGTCGGGTCTCGCGGCGGGCGCCGATGCCAATCTAAACGTGATCGACTTCGCGAGCGCGCCGCTCCCGGTCGCAACCGGCACGGGCACAAGTCTCGATCTGGACTTCGCCGGTGCCGACGGCCGTTTGCTTGAAGCCGCGGGCAACCTGACTCTCACGGTCGGCGGCTTCTTCAACGTCAGCGGCAATCTCGCCCTGCGTAAGTCGCTCGCCACGGTCACGCTCGCCGACAGCACAAACGTGTTGACCGATATGCTCACCATCGGCGGCAGCGACCTCACGGCGTTCGCCGGCCTCAACGGTCCCGCCGCCGAGGCGCACGCGATCGGTTTCACGCTCGCCAACGCGAGCTTCGCGCTCGGCCTGTTCTCCTCCAAGCCGGATGAAGATGGCCATGTGTCGAAGTGGACCGCCCTGCGCGCAACCGCCGGCACGATCGGTTTTATCGGCGTGCCGAACTTGGAGATTTCCGCCACCGAACTGACTGTGGCCATCAACCACAGTGGCGATGGCGTGAGCCCGGTGATCGATTTTGCCGCTGCTCCGGTGACCATCGCCACCGGGCCAGACAGTAGCGAAACGCTGGATTTTGCCGGCGGCCTCGGTCAGTTGACCCAAGCCAAAGGCCACGTGGCGATCGACCTTTTTGGCTTCGTGCAACTGAGCGCCGATCTGGCGTTCGAGCGCTCGAGCGGCACCGCCACGCTCGACGACGGCAGCACGGCGGACGTCGACCGCCTCTTGATCGGTGGGCACGACGTCAACGGCTTCGCCGGTCTCAACGGCGGCACGGATGCCGCACTGGGCTTTACGCTAAGCGGTTTGGACTTCGCGCTCGCGATTCAGACGGACACCGGTGGCACCCGGTCCTGGACGACGTTTGAAGCCGACGCCGCCCAAGTCGCGTTCGTGGGCGTCCCCGGCCTGACCATTTCGGCGGATACTCTTTCGGTCGCAATCAACCAAGCCGCCGTCGCCGACAACAGCTTGGTCAACTACGCGACCGATGGGCTCGAGGTGACGACGGGGGCTTCGACGTCACGCACGATCAATCTCGATGCCGCCAACGGTCCAACGCTACGCGCTTCCGGCCACTTGGACGTTAACCTCTTCGGCTTTGTCTATCTTTCCGGCAGCTTCGGCTTCGAGAAAACTACGACCGACCTTACTTTGGCCGACGGCCGCACGGTCACGGGCGCCGATGTGCTCGCGCTCGGCGCGTCTCACGTTGACGCGTTCCTTGGCGTCAACGGTCCCGGCACCAACCCGTATGCGATGGGCTTGGCGCTGCATGATTTGAATTTCGGCTTGGGCCTCTTCAGCGCGGAGGTTTCCGGCGCGACGGTCAAGTGGACCTCGTTGCACGCGGACGCCGCCTCCTTCGGCACGGTCGGCTTGCCCGGCGTCACCATCGAAGGCACGACCTTGTCGGTTGACGTCAACCAAGTGTCCGGTGTGCCGGCAGGTCAGGATGCGGCCGACTGGGTCATCGATTTCTCGTCCGCGGCTTACACGATTACGACCGGCCCCGGCACGACGCTTGATTTGACGATGGATGGCGCGAAGGGCGAATTGCTGCGCGCCTCAGGCCATCTGACAATCGTTCTCGCGAACTTCTTCTCGGTCACGGGCGATTTCGCATTCGAGCAATCCCGCGGCACGGTGACGCTTGCCGACGGCCGCCTGGTCGACGCCAACCTCCTCACCATCGGCACCGCCAACGTCGACGCGTTTGCTGGCTTGAACGGTAACACCCCTGAAGCGCTCGGTCTTTCGCTCACCAACGGCTCCTTCGCTCTCGCTCTCGTCTCCGACCGCGCGAACCCCGCGTGGCGCTGGATCGCGCTCAAGGCCTCGGCGGATCAAGTGGCGTTCATCGGCGTCGATGGACTGACGCTCGAAGGCACCGGCATTCTCGTCGAGATCAACCGCAACACCGGTTACTCCAACAACACTGTGCTGCATCTCGATCTCGCGGGCACGGTCGGCACGGTCTCGTTCACGCTCGCCGGCGCGACTCAGGATCTCGTTTTGGGCGACACCGAAACCGACGCGCAACTTGCCGCCGCGTTGCAAGCGAAGCTCGAGGCGCTCTCCGGAGTCGGCGCCGGCAACGTCCAAGTTTCGGGTAATCGCGCGGACGGATTTACGATTGAATTCATCGGCGCTCTCGCCGGTCAGGATCTCACTGGACTGTCGGTCGCCACAGTTGCGCCGTCGCTGTCCAGTTCTGTCGCCCAAACCACGCCAAGCACTGCCGGCACGAACGAGGTTCAGTTCCTCGAGTTCGTCGCCTCGCCGAATGTCTACTCCACCATCCGCCTGCTCTTCGGTGCGGACACCACCGCCGCCTTCACTTACGATGCGGATCCCGCGACGCTCGCGGCCTCGATCCAGACCGCCCTTCGCGCCCTCGGCTCCGTCGGATCAGATGGCGTCGCCGTCGCCTACGATTCCGCCCATGACCGTTTCGTTCTGACCTTCGGCGGCAGCCTCGCCAACCAGGACCTGCCCCAAGTCACGGCGCGCTTCATTACCGCGGGCGTTCTTGTTAACACTGTTTACCGGGTGACGCTTAACGCTCCGCAGGCGACACTGACCTTTAACTACAACGGCCATTCTGCTCAGGTCGCTTACGACGCAACGACCGCCGACGCCGACTTGATCACCGCGCTCACGACGTCGCTGGCGTCCTTGTCTGGCATCGGCGCCGGCAACGTCCAGGTCACGGGCACCCGCGCCAACGGTTTCGCCATCGAGTTCGTCGGCACCCTCGCGCGCACGCCGGTCACCGGCCTCACGGTGACGACCACGTCCGCGCCGACCGCGACCTTCGTCACCGAAACAGCCGCAGCAACGCCGGGTGCAGCATCAGCCTACGCGGTGTTGATCGACAACACGTCCCTCTCGGGCAGCGGCACCTATCAGCTTGAAGTGGGCTTCTTCCACACCGGCTACATCCGCTTCGCCGGCAGCGACGTCACCAATAACGCACGCTATCTCCGCCAGGCCCTCGAAGCACTGCCCAACGTCGGCTATGGCAACGTCACGGTCTCCTTCGACCAAGCCTCCACCATCACGCAGCAACGCTACGTCGTCACCTTCAAGAACAGCGCCGCCCAAGTCGCGCTGACCGACGTTTCCTACCTGACGAGCCTGCGCCGCGCGAGCGTGTCCCTGGCGACCATCGGCGCCGGCACCGCCACCACCAACGAAACGCAACGCGTCTCCATCACCTCGCCCAACGGCGGCGCGTTCACGCTCAGCCTTACTTACAATGCCGTCACTTATACGACGAAGGCCTTGGCTGTCGGCGCCGCCGCGCTCGAGGTGCAGAACGCCCTCAATCAAGCGCTCTCCGTCGGCCTAGTAACCGTGACCACTTCCGGCGCCGATTACGACATCACGTTCACCGGCGGGTTGGCGGGCAAGAACGTGAACAACCTCGTCGTTGCCCTCACGCCGGGAGGGAAAGACGCCACCCTCGCACTCACTCAGACCGGCGGATCTACGAAGCCCCAGGCCGGGGCGCTCGTCATCTACCACGGCACCGACACCAACGGCCGCGCGCCCACCGGCGAAACGCAAACCATCACGATCGACCAAGGCGCCCCGGGGACCTTCACCCTTTCTGTCACGCTTTCCGGCACCACTTACACGACCACCGCACTCGACCTCGCAGCCGATGCGGCGACGATCCAGACGGCCCTTCACGCCGCGCTCAACGGAGATCATGCCGACGCCGAGTTCGATGTCGCGCTCACCGCGGACCGCACGTTCACCGTTACCTTTGGCGGCAGCCTCCTCGGCGTCGACCTCGCGGGTGTCGTCGTCACTCTCAACGCCACCGCGCCCACCGCGGCACTGACGACCGAACAAATCGGAAAAACCGCCGATTCCGGCGGCACCGTCATCGACTTCAAAGCGCAGCCGCTCGAGATCGCCACCGGCCCGACCACCTCCACGACCCTCGACTTCGATGGGGCGGACGGGGACTTGGTCCGCGCGCAAGGCTATCTGACCATCGACCTCTTCGGTTTCGTCTTTGTCACCGGCAACTTCGCCTTTGAAACGAAAACGGTCACGCAGACGGTCGATGACGTCACGACGGCTTACGATCAAATGACCATCGGCGCGGCCGATGCTTACGTGTTCGCCGGCATCGGCGGGCCCTATTGGACCGACTCCAATCACGACGGAAAAGTCACGGCTGAAGATGCTCCCGACTCTGCAGGCGCCATCGGCCTCGCGGTCGGCGGCGTCGATGTTGGGCTCGCCATCCTGACTCCGCAAGTTGAGGGCAGCACCGTCCGCTACCTCGGGCTCAAGATTGCGGCCGCCTCCGCCGAATTGGTCGGATTGGAAAGCCTCCTCACGATTCAAGCCCATGACGTCACGGTCGAACTCAACCAGGCCACGGATGCGTCGACGACGGTCGCGCCGGCGGTGCTCGACTTCAGCGCTTTTGATGGCGGCGGTCTCTCCGTTCTCACCGGCGGAGATCCGGTGCTGCTCGATTTCGATCACGCGCTGCTCCGCGTGACGATTGGCGACGCACTGGTGCAGATTTCGAGCTTCGTCTATGTGCGCGGCTCGTTCGCTCTGGAAAAGGGCGTGCAGGTTTCGGTGGATAATGGCGACAGCACGACCACCGACCTCGACGTCCTGACGATCGGCGCGTCCAACGTCCACGTTTTCGCCGGCCTCGGCGGGCCCTATTGGGTCGATTCAAACAACGACGGCGTCATCACCGCCGACGATACGCCCGCGAGCGACGGTGCGATCGGCATCGCTCTCGCCAATGTGACGGTCGGCATGGCTTTCCTGAAGGAAGTCTCGGGCGCGGCGGAACCGATCAAATACTTCGCGCTGAAAATTACGGCCGACTCCGCCGCCCTGGTCGGTCTCGAATCGTTGGTTCAGATCACGGCCCGCGGTATCACGATCGAGGTCAACCAGGCCACGGATCCGGACAACGTCGTCACCGCGCTGGACTTCACCCCGCTCGAAGGCGGCGGCCTCTCCGTCTTGACCGGAGGCGACCCCGTGCTGCTCAATTTCGACCACGCGTTGCTGCGGGTGCAAATTGCGGACGCGCTCCTGCAAGTCTCCAGTTTCGTCTACGTCCGCGGCGCTTTTGCCTTGGAAAAGGGCGTGCCGGTCGCAGTCGATAACGGCGACGGCACCACCACCGATCTCGACGTCCTCACAATTGGCGCCGCTCACGTCTACGTCTTCGCCGGACTTGGCGGACCTTACTGGGTCGACTCGAATGACGACGGCGTCGTCAACGGCGACGATACGCCCGACAGCGCCGGCGCCGTAGGCGTAGCCCTCGCCAACGTGACAGTCGGCATGGCCTTCCTCACGGAGCAGAGTGGGGCGGTTCAGCCGATCAAATATTTCGCGCTGAAAATCACCGCCGACTCCGCGTCGTTGGTCGGTCTCGAGTCCCTGGTCCAGATCACGGCGCGCGGCATCACGATCGAGGTCAACCAAGCTACGGATCCCGACAATGTCGTCACCGCGCTCGACTTCACCCCGCTTGACGGCGGTGGTCTCTCAGTCCTGACCGGCGGCGATCCGGTGCTGCTCGACTTTTCCGACAAGACCCTTCGCGTGGCCATTGCCGACGCGACCCTGAGCGTTTCCAGCTTCATCTTCATCCGCGGCGGCATCGCCTTCGAGCGCCAGGAAGCGGTGGATGTGACGCTCGCCGACGGCACGATGAAGAACGTCGATGTTCTCACCATCGGCGCGAGCAACCTCCACGTTTTCGCCGGCGTCGGTGGCCCCTATTGGGTCGACTCTAACAATGATGGCGTGATCGACGCGTCCGATACGCCTGACGACACCAACGCGATTGGGGTCGCCTTTGGCGGCGTCGATCTCGGGCTCGCGATTCTCAAGCCCACCACGGCAACGGACACCACGAAATACCTCGCCCTCAAAATCACCGCGGCGAGCGGCAGTCTCGTTGGACTGCCCAATCTCCTCACGATTTCCGCCCGTGGCATCGAAATCGCCGTCAACCAAGTGCAGTCGACCGACGTCGATGCGCCGGTCGTGAACTTCAGCAAATTCGCCGGCGGTGGGTTGAGCGTGTTGACGGGTAACGCACCCGTCGTGATCGATTACTCCGACTCCTTGCTGCGCGTCTCGATTGCCGACGCCACGATCGCCGTCTCCTCGTTTGTCTATCTCCGTGGCGGCATCGCGCTGGAAAAAGGTGCCGATACCGAAGTCACCCTCAGCGACGGCACGACCGTGACGGCCTCGCTTCTCACCATCGGTGCTTCCAATCTTCACTTCTTCGCCGGACTCGGCGGACCTTACTGGGTCGATTCCAATAACAATGGCGTGCTCGATGCGAGCGACACGCCGGCCTCCGACGGCGCAATCGGGCTCGCGCTCGGCGGCGTCAACGTCGCCCTCGCCATGCTCGCCGCGGGCGCGACCAAGTATACCGCGCTCAAGATCACGGCGGACTCGGCGGCGCTCGTGGGCATGGATGGCGTGCTCACTTTGGAGGCCCACGGCATCAGCGTGGAAGTCAATCAAGTCGCTGGCGGCACCGTCACGACACCCGTCGTCGACTTCACCAAGCTGGAAGGTGGCGCGCTGAGCGTCGCCACCGGCAGCGGCACCACCGATATCGATTTCTCCCGCGCCTTGCTGCGCGTTTCGGTCGCCGACGCGATCTTCAGCATTTCCGAATTCATCTTCCTGCGCGGCGGCTTCGCGCTCGAGAAACACCAGCCCATCGTCGAAGATAATGGCGACGGCTCGAGCACCGCGCTCGAAGTGCTCACCATCGGCCTTTCGCACGCCTACCTTTTTGCCGGCGTGGGCGGCCCGTATTGGACCGACAGCAACGACGACGGTGTTCTGAATGGCGACGACACGCCGGCGACAGGCGCAGTTGGCTTGGCGATCGGTGGCGTGGATGCCGGTATCGCGTTGCTGCAACAGGCCGAAGTCGCGACGCCGGTGAAATACTTCGCGCTCAAACTTCACGCTGATTCGGCGGCACTCGTCGGACTCGGTGACGCACTCCAAATCGAGGCGCACGATATCACCATCGGGGTCAACCGGGCGACCGATCCTGCCGGGGTGATCACCGCCGCGGACTTCACCGGACTTGATGGCGGCGGCCTAAGCGTTGCGACCGGCGGCGACCCCGTGCTGATCGATTTCGCGCATGAGCTGCTGAGCGTCTCCGTCGCCGACGCGACGATCCAGATTTCCCAATTCGTCTTCGTGCGCGGTGGATTTGCGTTGGAGAAGGGGAGCCCGATTGATGTCACGACCAGCGATGGTGCGACGAAGGAAGTCGACGTCGTCACGATCGGCATCAGCAACGCCTACGTCTTTGCAGGAGTCGGTGGACCTTACTGGGTCGATTCCAATGCCGACGGCGTCATTACCGCGGACGACACGCCCGCGAGCGCCGGCGCGATCGGCATCGCCATCGGCGACGTGAATGCGGCCGTCGCGCTCTTCCGTCCGACGGACACGACGGACACCACCACTTACACCGCGCTCAAGGTCACCGCCGCATCCGCCGAATTGGTGGGCCTGCCGTCGACCTTCCACCTGACCCTCGCGGGCATTCAAGTTGGCTACAACACAGCCTCCGCGCCGGGCGGTGCTGCGGCAGCGGCGATCGATTTCTCCAAACTGGATGACGGCGGTTTGGACGTCGCCACGGGCGGCGACGCCATCAAGCTCGATTTCACCGGCAGCATCCTCCAGGTCGTCGTCGATCCGTTGACGATTACGATCGACGACTTCGTCACCATCTCAGGCCGCTTCGCCTTCGAGCGCAACGACACGGAACTCCTCCTCGTCGCCGATCAAGTCACCGCCAGTCTCTCGTTGGGTGACTACACGGTCGGCGTTAAGGAAGCCACGCTCGGCCTCATCCTTCCGACGGCCGGAGGCGTCGCCCTCGATGCGCACGGCGCGTTCGTCTTCGAAGGCCCCGGCTTCGCCAACGTCACAGTCGATTCCGTCGCCGTTCAATACAACACCAGCGGCACCGACTATTCTGCGGCCCCCCGCACGCTCACCATCGGCACCGTCAGCGCCGATGTGACGGCCGCGCTCGGTTCTGTTTCCCAGCCCTATATCGCCATCGCGGCCCATGGCCTCGAGGTCGACATCGCCGGCCTGGTTCACGTGGGCGGCGATTTCGCTTTCTCCAAAGGCTACACGACCGGCGGCACGAGCATCATCCGCATCGGCATCGCCAATTTCCACGCTTCGCTCGGCAGCGACGACGCAACCTACTTCACCGTCACCAATGGCAGCGGCGCGTTCATGCTCACCGATGCCGGCATGGCGGCGACCATTTCCGCGACCGTCAACGTCGACAACATTCCCGGCATCACGATCGACGACAGCACGTTCACCTTCTCGATCAACACCCTGCCCGATGCGGTCAACGAAAGCTTCACGCTCAACGGCGACACGTTCACGCTCAATCTCCGCGCCGGCACGCTCATCAGCATCTCCGCCGACCCGTTGAACGTCAGCGTGCTCGGCATCACCCTGCACGGTTCGTTCTCATTTGAACAGACGACGGACGCCAACGGCGCCAAAACGATCGTGGTTTCCGCCGCCAATGTTTCCATCGACAACTTCCTCGGCGACGGCACCGACGGTTCGCCGATCAACGTTCATGATGCCGGCGGTCTTTTCGTCCTCACCGATTCCGGCATGGCCGGCGTGCTGTCGTTCCAGGCCGACGTCGCGTTCGGACTCTTCTCCGCAGGCGTCAATCTCAGCCTGGAAATCAACGACACAGGCAATGCGGTCAACGCGACCGGGGTGTTCGGCACCGTTGCGCTCGAGGCCGGCCGCTTTACGCGCATCGTCCTGAAGGATCTCAAAATCACGTTCCCGGGCATCGAAATCGACGGCGACTTCAGCTTCCAGTCCGCCCTCGTCAACGGTGTCGCCACCAACGTCATCGCTGGTAACAATGTTCACATCTTCATCGGCGATAACGTGAGTGGCACGCGCATCGGCTTGGAACTCACCGATGGGCAGGCGCTCTTCATCGTGGATGGCGATCTGAAGGCCGGGCGCGTCACCGGCACGGTGTCACTCGTGGGCGTGACCGGTCTCACCATCTCGGCGACGATGACGGTGCGTCTCAACCAGTTCACGACCGCGATCAGCAAGACCGTTGTCCTCGATGGCGAGACGGTTGCGTTGAACTTCACCTCAGCGGAGACCAGCGGCTTCATCCAAGTCGTCGGCGAAGACATCCGCTTCTCGGTCGCCGATGCGTTCGAACTGCGTGGCACCGTCGCGTTCACCCGCACGGCCTCGAAGTTCTACGTCGGTGCCACCGACGCAGAAATTTTCGTCGGCAGCGGACCGCTTTACGATGCCAGCGGCACACTCAATCCTGACGCCATCGGCCTGCGCATTCACGACCTCGATTTCGCGATGGTCATCTATACCGACGTCGCCGGCAAATACGCGTTGAAGGGTGAGGGCTCGGTGAGCTTCGTCGGCTTGGATGGCTTGGATGCCGTCGCTTCATCGGTCGGCCTGCGCTTCGGCGTCGGCCTCAACAAGACCGGTGCCGCCGTCAACGAAAGCGTGCCCGTGAGCACGACGCTCACGATGCCTTTGGTCTTCGCCACTGGTGACTCATCGCCGGTCTTCATCGGCGGACTGACGATCAGCGTCGGCAGCGTGTTCACGCTTTCTGGCTCGGTTGAAATCCAGAAACAGGCGAACGGTGACCTCGACATCAACGTCACCACAGCGAGCTTCAGCTTCAGCAATGGCGACTATGGCCTGAGCGGCACGGCGCACATGAAGCTGACGGCGACTGATGGGTTCAAACTCGTCAGCTTCTCCATCACTGGCGCGACCATCGCCGGCCACACACTTTCCTTCTCGTCTCCCGCCGCGCCTGCGCCCGACGGCACCGCCAATGCGCCGGCAGCGATCCCCACGCCCGCGCAAAGCACCAGCTCTTTCACCGTCGGTCCGCTCTCGTTCGTCAACCCCGGCGTCGGCCTCGATGACTTTAGTTTCAAGGGCGGCAAAGTCGTCATCACCCTGAAACTCACACTCGACAGCGCCACCCTCGCATTCGGGGGTTCCGCCGCGGCCAGCGCTCAAACCTCCTCCGGCATCACCGCAAAAATCACGGGGCTTGCGATCACGTTCGATGTCGGTGTGGACATCGCGAGCGGGTTCTCCGTTTCGCCCACGGGAAAGTGGAGCGTTGCGGCTGATTCGCTTCTCATCGAGATCCCCAGTCTCGTTAAGATCACCGCCACAAACATCGTCATCAAATACGATCCCGATGCCGCGTCCGACCAGGAACTCGTCCGCATCAATTCCGCGAAGCTCGACTTCCTGACGATTCCGGTCTCGGGCAGCATCGATCCCTACACCGACGGTTCCAACCCGACCATCCCCGGCTTGGTCATTCGTGGCGATGGCTTCACGCTCGGCCAAGGCAAGATCACCGTCCATGGCACCAACGGCCAGCCGGCGGTCACGCTCGGCAGCGTGCTGACGCTCGACGACATCAGCGTCGGCGTCACCAACTTCAACGTCAGTTTCGTGGGCGATACCTTCCCGGCGTTCGATGGCGCCATCTTCTTTGCGTCCGGCGGCGCCAAGCTCAGCATCGGCTCCGCCTTCACGGCGACCGTAAGTTCGAAGACCGTAGGCGGCGACGCCCTCCGATTTGACGTTACGTTCACCGATGGGAAACCCGACGGACTGATCTTTAAGGTCTCAAAACTGGAGATCAAAATCGCCAGCATCCTCACGCTCGGCGCCGAAGACTTCTCCCTCGACACCCGCGCGACCGGCAGCGACGCGATGGTGGTCTTCGGGTCCGTTTCGGCGGATCTGACGATCGCGGGCAACACCCTCGGCGGGGAAGCGCGCAACTTCTACATTACGGGCGACGGGCATTTCAAAGCGGGCAACCCCACCGACAGCTCCAAGAAATTCGGCGTCGCCCTCAACATCGGCGGAGCCGATGGCAACACCTTCAAGTGGCCGTCGTGGCTCCCGATCAAGATCACCAGCATCGCGCTGGAGTGGACGGACATCGAAAATAGTCCGGCCGACTTCGACATCATCCTGTCCGCCAGCATCGGCAGCATGCCCGGCGTGCCCGGTCTGGTGTTCAGCGGCACGGTCGACGGCATTCACATCCGCCCGAGCTTGCTGCTGGAAGGCAAATTCCCGGTCATCGGAATCGATGCACTCGGCGTTACGGTCTCGGGTAACATCGCCGGCGGCGAAATATCTGGCGGGCTCATCGGCGGTATTCTCCGCATCACCGAGCCGACGCCCGGCCATTACGCGATGGCGGATGCGTTCACGACCGATGCCGATGTGGTGGACCGCATTCTCTATATCGCGGTTCAGGGCAGCTTCAGTTTCGCCGGCTTGGCCGGGTTTGGTATTCAATTTGCCCTCAGCGAACTCGGGCCGCTCGGGATGCAGATTAATATTAACGTGCCCGGCGGTATCCTCCTCGAACCCAACACAGGCCTCAGCATCAATAATTTCACGGCCGGCGTGGAGTTCTTCAAAACCCTGCCGTCGATCGACGATCCGCTCGCGTTGCGCGACCCGGCGTTCAGCGTCTCGGCCGCGCCGGCCGCCGGTGACTGGCTGGCGGGCGTCAAACAACAGGTCCTCAACCAATTCATTGCAGTTAAGGCCAACCCCAATCTCGGTGGTTTCCTCGCGGCGTTCACGCAGCCGATGCTCATCAAGGGCTCGGCGCAGATCTACACCATCTACGCATCCCAAGCCACGTTCAACGGCCAGGTCGACGTCATCTTCAGCACCGACGGCAAGTTCCTCGTCACGGGCAAACTCAACTTCGCCGCCAATCAACTCAGCGTCAGCGGCAAACTTTACGCCGACCTTTCCAACGTCGCCAACGGCGCCGTCACCGTCCTCTTCCTCGCCGATCTGCCGGATCAAGTGCGCCTGCTCACGATCGACGGCAAACTCAAGATGGGCTTCAAGAACGACGCCGGCGAAGACGTTGAAATCCCGGTCGTCAATCTCAACGACGTCGATCCCACCGCTCCGACCGCCACCGTCCTCCTTCCGGCGAGCGACGCCGGCCAGCTCAACAACCAGATCGGCACCGGCACGCCTTATATCGATGTTGTCTACAAGCCCGGCGCTCTCGGCACGCTCGACTATGCGTCGATTCTCGACGCCGACGCCGACTTCGTCGCCACTTTTACGAAACTGGATGGCACGACCGTCACCTTGACGCTTTCGGGCACTCCGCAGCCGATCGAAATCGGTGTCGACGACAACGGCGTGCCGCAGGAATCGATTGTGACCGCCGGAAGCACGGCCGACTTGATCGCGCTACTCAAGGGGAAGGGTATTCAGCGCTTCCGCTACCAGATCACCAATACCGATTTCGCCTGGAGTCCCGGCACGCTCGACATCTCTTACTCGGCCGGAGGATTCGCTCAAACGGTCACGGGCACCGGCGCGACGTTGGATAACGAAGCGGCCACCCAAACCGTGCTCGTCCAAGGCGCCACCGCCGCCCTCGCTTCACCGATTGCCAACGGCAGCATCGCCATAGCGAGCCTCAACGCTCGCAAGTATATCGACATCAATCTCGCGCCCTCGCTCACCAGTGGAGCGCTGATCAACCTGGCCAACGGCCCTCCGCTGACCTTGGCCGGCCCTGGCGCCACGGGGGTCACGCTCAGCCCGACGGGTGAGCGGCAGGGCACCACGAATACTTATCGCTACGCGTTTACGGGAGAATTCGATCCAGGCGACGTCGTCGTCTCCCTCGCGGCCAACACCTTTGCCGACAGCGCCGGTTTTGGAAATCTGGCGCAAACGTTCACGTTCCGCGTCGACGGCAGCACTGCCGTTCTGCCGGGTATTACCTCGGGTGCCGTCCTGGGCCTGACTACATTCGGCAACCAAGGCTACCTCGACGTCACGTTCAGCCCCGGACGGGGCACGAAAATCGATCCGGCGTCCCTCATGGACGACGCTCCGGAATTCACCATCACGATGTCTGATGGCACCACCCTCACGGTCGACAATGATCCGACCCAACCCGGTGCACTCGCCGGCACCAACACCTACCGCTACACATTTACCGGCACACTGGTGGCGGGACCCGTCACCGTCACCTTCCCGGAAGCGAGTTTCAACGACAACGCCGGCACCGCCAATCTCGCGACGACGATCACGTTTACACTCGCCCGTCCGACGGCCACCGCGGGCAATTTCACCGATGGCGGCCAGACCGACACCACCACGCTCAACGGGCTCGGCTACTTCGAAGTCAACCTCTCGCCCGCGTTGAGCGGCGGCACGATCGACGCCGATTCCCTCACCGCCTCCGACTTCGCGATCAAGGTCGTTAAACTCAAGACCATCGATTTCTACGGCAACGCCGTCGACGCTTCGACCGACACCCTCACGCTCGTCGGCCACAATCTCACCGACGGCGCGAAAGTCACCATTTCCGAATTCGCCCCCAATACCCTTCCCGACGGCCTCGCGGCAGGAGACTATTACGTCAAGGTTCTCAGTCCGGACACGATCCAGCTTGCGACCACGGCGGGCGGCGCGGCCATCAACATCACCGGCTCCGCCGTCGCTACGAACAAGCTCCGCATCGCCCAAGAAGGCGAGGAGGTCACGGGCTTCTCGATCACAAGCGTCGATCACGTGGCGAACTCCAACACCTTCCGCTTCCACTTCGATGGCGACTTCGAACTCCAATCCCTTTCGCAGAAACTCCAAGTAACGGTCTCCATGGCGGCAGGCGCTTTTACGGACACCGCGGGCAACGAGTCGGCGGCGTTCTCCGCCACGTTCACGGTCCGCAAGCCCGCGAGCACCTTCTATCTCAGCCTCTCCGGTGGCATGATGCTCGACGGCGCCGGCTTCACCGACGAACCACTCATCGACGTCCGCGGCTACGTGAACTTCGAAGTCACCGAGACCGAGTCGGGCGGCCCCCGCTTCCGCCTCGATTTCGGCGGCACGTTCAAAGTCATCTATCTCGGCAACCTCGGCTCGGCAGCGGGCGTGTTCGTGCTTGATACGTCATCCCCTGCCTCCGGCCCTGATCCCGATGCCCTCACGGTCGGCGATTTGCTCTCGGATATGGGCATCCCGATCACCGACAGCCCTGCTTTCGACATCGCTTTGCCCAAGTTGTGGGGCGTCATCAAAGTCGAGGCCAACCTGGCCGCCCTGAAGAATCTTGGCATCGACGTCGCCATCGCTGGCACGTTCCAGATCAACACGACGAAGACCAACAAGACGGAGACCATCACGCTCGAAGGCATTCCGGGTGACCTCATCGGCGCCACCTCCTATCTCACCAACCCAAGCGAGAATGCGATTTCGTCGCTCAATAGCGGCACGCTCACCCAGGCGATGTTGGATGTTTTTGCCAATGCGAGCATCACTTTGGGCGCAAGCGTGAAGGTCCTCACGATCGTGCCCGGCTCGCAATGGCGCATCATCGATACGGCAAACAACAACAAGCAGTACTTCATCCAGCTGCAGGATTCCGGCGCGATGGACGCCAGCGATGGGTCCACGACGCAGCACCTGAACTTCCGCGGCGATAAGCAGACGTTCACCCTCGCCCCAAAGACCCTGCTCATCGCCGGCTATGCCTACGCGAAATTCTCCTTCGCCGGGTCCCAGCTCTTCCTGATCAGCGGTGCCTTCTCGATCAAGATTTCGACCACGAGCATCGAGCTCTTCGCGGATGGCCATATCGCCTTCACGCCCGGCGGCGTCACCGTCTTTGAAGCCCGCGTCCAAGCCCTCCTGCTGGCCGGCAAGATCAACCTCGGCGACCGCGACAACGACGGCACCAACGACGGCGTGGTCACCGGCATCGCCGGCAAATTCAAGCTGGCGGCCAGCATCAATCTACCCGGCATTCTCATCGGTGGCTCACTCGATGTGATGGTCAACAGCACCGGTGAGGACATTCTGTGGAGCGTCCCCGTCTTCCTGCGCGGAGCGACGGGCTACGATTCGATCAAAATTTTCGGCGCGGCGCCGAAACTAAATCCCGCCTTCGATCCGACGTCCGCGGCCGCGCTCGACGGCGGTGCGCTGGTCGAAGATACGTCTGCCACCGCTGGATGGTATGTCGTCATCGGAGGATTGGCGTATGCCAACGTTCTCGGAGCGCTCCGTTTCGATGGCCTCTTCTTCTTCTCCCTTTCCAATACGGAATTCAAGCTGCAGGCGGCGGTGCGGACGGTCCTTAAGATTCCGGTTGTCGACGTCGAATTGTTCAAACTACAAGGCGCGCTGTCCCTCGTCATTGACGCCGACGGACTCTACGGCACGGCCGCTTTGGCGATCTATGGCGTGCGGGGCATGCCGCCGGGCTTCACCCTCGATGCGGACTTTGCGATCACGATCAATACCGCCAGCATCTCGAAGACGGTCACCGTGATCTCGTTCGAGGCCAACACCGGCGCTCGCCAGTCCGAGACGGTGGCCATCCAGTCCCGCTTCTTCCAGATCGAGGCCGGCGGCACGCTCACTTTTGGCGTCGCCGGTTATGATGCAGCCGTGCTTACAGGGCGCTTCGTCTTCACGATCGATGCCACCAATGGCTACGTGCAAATGACGGCCAACGTCGACGTGACGCTGAACCCCATCGGCGAAGTCGGGTCCGCCGCGGGCGGCTTCCGCATCGGCGTCAAGGACGGGACACCTTACATCGCGGCGTTCATCCAAATTCAAGTAGGCACCGGAGGCGATCCGGATGGCGGCACTCAGACCATCCAATCGAGCAGTTTCATCCTGCAGTTCCGGATGGCGTTTTATATCAACACAAGCGGCGACGACATCACGATCAACGGGATCACCCTCGCGCACGAAACCGTGAAGTTCGCCGCCTCCGGTGTGCTGCAGGTTTCCATCGGCGGTGTCGCCGGGTTCCGCATCGAAGGCGAGCTGAACATCGTCGCGAGCCCGGATGGCTTCGATGTCACCATCGGCGGCCAGCTCACGGTGCAGGTTGCCGGTGTAATCATCTTCCGCGCCGGAGCCCTCGGCGGCTTGAAGGTCACCAACATCGGCACCGAGGCCGTTCCGATCTACACCTTGGCGGGTGTGCTGCAAATCAGCCTCGATGCGGACGCGATTACGGGCGGCAACGGCTTCTCCTTCGACGCCACGTTCCGCTTTGAGGTCAACCTGACCAACGAAGAGCAGACTTTCGTCGCCGCCGGTCAGACCGTGGTCCTCGAAGCCGGCCTTTACGCGCGGATACATGCCGACGGCACCTTGATTCTCGGCGCCGGCGGCAACACCGGATTCTTCCTCGCGGGCGTGTTCGATCTCGAAGTCGGGAGCAACGGGCTCATGGTCGCCGCCCAAGCCATCCTGCACGTCAAGGTCTTGGGCGTCAGTCTCCTTGATCTGCAGGCCACCGGCGCCCTGCTCATCGGTCCCAAGGGGATTGCCGCGCTCCTCGATCTTACGCTCTCGGTGGGGAATACGCCCGGCTTCACGCTCGCGGGTTCGTTCCAACTGCGCCTCAACACCAGCAGTAGCGCCATTACCCAGATTGGCACGGTCACGGTCAATCTTCCGGCCGGTCCATACTTCCAGATCACCGTCTCCGGCACGTTGAATCTCGCGAGTGTCGTTACCCTGACAGGTTCCTTCACCCTCACGATCTCTCCCACGGGGCTCGCCATCGAGATTGTAGCGACCGCCAACTTGGGGCCGCTCGGTTCGCTCGGAGCCGGCGGGAGTCTCTATATCACCTCCGCCGGCCTGTATGGCAGTATCGAACTCAGCCTGAACGCCTCCATCGGCTTCGCGAGCGTCTCTTTCTCCGGTCGCTTCCAACTGGCCATCAATACGACGTCTTCCACCCAGACCGTCAAAGTTCTAAACGTCAACACGACCACGGGCGTCGTTTCGGGCCTCAAAGACGCGACCATCGCCCCCCTGACCGTCTTGATCAGCTTCGGTGGCAACGTCACCATTGGCTTCTTCGTCATCTCGGGTTCCGCGACGCTGACCTTTGGCGCTGACGGTTTCTCGGTTGAGTTCGATGCTTCCCTGGATCTCGCCCTCTTCGGCACACTTTCCGTCAAGGGTGGGGCGATCATCCGCAGTGATGGCGGCACGCCTTACTTCGCGCTCTACCTCGATCTCGGCGCCAACCTTCTCGCGATGGGGCTCGTGCAGCTCGGCGGCAACTTCACCCTCGAACTCAACACCCGCGGCAGCACCGTCACCATCGCCGGTCACGACATCGCCGCCAGCACCTTCCGCGTCACGATCGCGCTCAAGCTCAAGATCTGGGTCTTCGAGGCCCAAGGCACGGCCTACATGCTCGCCAACTCCAGCTACTTCGAGGTCGGCATCACCAATCTGTCGGTCAACTTCTTCAATATTTTCAACATCGGTGTGAGCGGATACATCCGCTCCAACGGCCAGTTCGAACTTACGGGCACAGCGAACTTCAATTTGGATTTCGGCCCCGTCTATTTCCACGCCTCCTTCTCGCTCACGATCGCCGATTGGGGCTTCAGTGGCCACGCCTCGGCATCCATCGGTCTGCATCTCGATTTCTGGCTCTTCTCGATCGACATCGATTTCACCATCTCGATCGGCTTCTCGTTCAACCTGAAGAAAAACTCCGTTACCTTCAGCTTCAGTATCTGGAAGTTCGGCTTCGATATTACTTGGTATTTCGGTTCGCCACCCGTTCTCGCCACCAGACTCGCTGATGGAACCTTGCGCCTCAACATGGGCGTCGACGCGAAATACCGTGGTTCAGGCTATGGGGACGACACGGCCGAAAACTTCACCGTCTCACACGTCGGCGGCAGCGCCGGCAACGAGACCGTCCGTGTCTCCGCGATGGGTTACGAACAGGACTACGGCGGCGTCAGCAAGATCGTCGTCAACGACGCCGGCAACGGCAACGACGGCATCACGATCTCCGCCGGTGTGCTCGCGTCCGTCGACATTAACGGCGGCGTGGGCGACGATACGATTGTCAATCTCTCCTCCGGCGGCGGCACCATCCGCGGCGGCTCCGGCAACGACCATCTCATCGGCGGCCCCGGCACCAACTACATCTATGCCGGCGATGGTGACGACGACCTGAGCGGCGGCGAAGGCATCAACTACCTCTACGCTGAGTCCGGCACCAACACCCTTGCGGGCGGTGCGGGCGCCAACTATTTCTACAGCGGCACGGGCACCGATTCCATGAAGGGTGGCGGTGGCCTGAATACCTACATCTTCGCGGGCGCTTACGGCACCGATACGATCGAGGGTCACACCACCACGGACGGCCACCCCGATACCCTGCATGCGGGCGACATCGTGGATTTCAGCGGCGTCACCGCCCCGGTCACCTTTGCCCTCGGGTCCACCCACGTCATCACTTCCGGTTCGAACCAAGTCACCATCACCGACCGCAGCGTCGACGTGTTTGTCGGCGGGTCCAACGCCGACATCTACAATGTCAGCTCGACCGCCGCCCGTGCCGCCACGCTCAAGGGCGGTCCCGGCAACGATACCTATAATATCACCCTCGGCAGCCTCGGCAGCACCGTCACCATCGACGATGCCAACAGCTCCACCAACGTCGACGTCCTCAATCTCACCACCAGCGCGTCCTCGCAGGTTCGCGTTTCCCAGAGCACGGGCGACAGCAAGATCACCCAAGGTGCCCAGACGGTCCTCTACTCGCCGTCTTACACCAACATCGAGCAGATGAACATTGTGGCGCCCAACGCCCCGGTGTTCGTCACCGGTCCCACGCCCGGCGCCGAGATGATCAACCTCCGCACGGACTTTACGATCAACGCCCCCTCCGTCACCTGGAACGGCCGCATCCACGCCGGCCGGATCGAGTTCAATACCTCGTCCGCCATCGCGATCGACTACGACCTCGTCACGCGCGCCAACGGCAACGTCACGCTCAAGACCTCCTCGGGCGACATCAACCTCCATGCGGGCATTTATAGCGCCAGCGACGACGGCTACCTCGGCAACGGCTCCGGCACCGTTACCCTCACGGCGGTGAACGGCGGCATCCGCACCGATGGCAACGGCTGGCTCCGCAACGGCGCCTCCTTTGAGCAATGGCTCGATTGGGCTCTCCGCGCCGGCAAATACACTGCCGGCAGCACCAACTTCTCCACCGCGCAAATCACCGAGACGGGCGCCGCGCCTTGGGAAGAGTCGCTCTACCTTCCGAACGGCACCGTCCTTCGTGCCGCCAACGGCGCCTTCATCCAGTCCGACCAAGGCACGCTCGTCATGAGCGCGAGCAACGGCATCGGCGCACCTCTCGCCGGCTTTGCCACCAGCCCCCTCGCCATCTTCACCGACGTCGCCGCCATCACCGTCACGACGCCGCTGACCACAAACTCCTACGTCACCGATCTCGACGATATTACGAACTCCGGCACGTCGAGCACCGGCAGCTTCCAATTGATCAGCCTCTTCGGCACCCAGAACGTCACCCAGCCGATCGATACCGACAAAGAAGTCGTCCTCTCGGGCAACCAACTCGTCATCACGTCTCCCGTTAAGACCACCAAGAACATTCTGATCCTGCCCACCAACCCGCTGCTGCCGCTCGTGTTGGTCCCCACCGCCGCCTTCCTCGCCAGCGTTCCCGATGCCGCCAACGGTGTGATCCTCACGCAGTCCGAGCTCAATTTCCTCATCTCGAGCAGCAACGTCTACTTCGGCTCCAGCGATCTTCTCACCACGCTGATCCTCGGCGACGGCAAGAGCACCCCCGTTACGCTGCCCGGCCCGAACACCGTCCTCCGCGGCACCGAGATCAAAATCCTTTCGCCGACGCTCGCCCAGAATCTCCTCATCTTGGGCGACGGCACCACCGTCGATCTCGCCGCCGACATCACCGCCACCGGCGACGTCATCATCAACGACTCCGTCAAGGTCACCGATACCCGCACCATCAGCGCGACCGGCCTCATCCGCATCGACTCGCCCGGCACCATCTTTGGCGATGGGGTGGGCGGCCCCGACAGCCTTACGCTGACGGCCACCAGCGATGTTTACCTCGGCGGTGCGGTCGGGACGACCGCGTTGAAGAACCTCACGATCAATTCCGGCGGCAACGTCACCTTGAACGGCGCGACCACGCTCACCGGCAACCTCACCGTCAACAGCGGCCAGACCGTCGTCTTCAACTCCGCGCTCAATATCACGGGCGACCTCGTCCTCGACAACGTTCAGAACGTCACCTTCAACGGCCCCGTCACCGTCGGCGGCAAGATCCAGATCAACAAGGCTGCCACCGTCACCTTCAACGGCAACGTCGGCGTCACCGGCACCTTCTCCATCGGCAGCTCCAGCGCCTATGCCAACGTCGGCGCCATCGTCTTCACCACCTCCGCCCGTCTCGACTTCTCCGGCACCACTGCCTTCTACACGTCCGGCTCCATCACCTTCGGCAACTCCATCGGCCGCAACTCCGCTTACACGCCGCAGGCCATGATCCTCGGTGCCGGCAGTGCCATCTCGTTCAACAACGGCGCTGAAGTCCTCCTCGGCTCCGCGCCGCTCTCCATCGTCTCCGGCACCAACGTCAGCTTCAGCAATAACGTCGCCGTGGGCGCCCTCACGATCACCGGCGTCTCCGGCAATATCGACTTCCAGCAGACCACCCAGGTCGCGTCGATGGACATCACCACCAGCGGCGCCACCGCGCTCGCACGCCTCAACTTCCTCGAAGTCGGCTCCGGCAACGCCACGATCACCGCCAACCAGATCGATTTCACCGGCACCGTCACCGATACCGGCGCGGCTTCGACGCTCACCCTCAAGCCCTACACCGTCAGCCGCGCGATCGCCGTCGGCTCCAGCCCCTCAGGCGGCGTGCCGTCCTTTAACAATCGCCTCGACCTCAGCGGCAACGACCTGCTCGCCATCCAGTCCGGCTTCACGTCCGTCAACATCGGCGATGCCAACGCCGGCACCGGCACCGTTTACCTCGGCTTCATGGGCACGCAGCTCTCCGGCGTCTCCTCCGAATATCTCAACCGCACCCAGATCTTCGGCGGCGCCATCATCGTCACCCAGCCCTTCGACATCAACCCCACCGTCGACTACTTCCGCCTCGTCGCCCGCACCGGCGACATCACCGTCAACGCCCTCGTCGGTTACGCGCAAAACAACACCCTCGCCGAGCGCAACGCCTGGCTGCGCTTCGAAGCCGCCGGCAGCATCGTCGTCAACGCCCCCATTTACGCGACCGATCGCATCTCCCTCTCCGCCGGCATGAACATCGCCGGATTCGCCGGCACCGGCATCGGCTCCATCACCGTCGCCACCACCGGCAGCGTCAACACGTCCAACGCCGCCGGCGTCAATCGCCGCATCGAGCTCTCCGCCGGCCCGCTCGGCGGTAACATCCTCCTCAACGGCGCCGCCGCCGAGTCCGCCATCCTCACCGCCGCCGGCAACGGCTCCAACTCGGAGATTGCCCTCTACGCCAAGGCCGGTGCCATCACGCAAACCTCCGGTCGCCTCGTCGCCGACCGCCTCGCGATGCAGAGCGCGAACAACATCACCGTGCGCACCAACGTCGCACGCCTCACCGCGCTGACCATCGCCGCCGCCGTCCTGCCCGCCGCCTCCGCCCAGACGATCAACGGCGTCCTCATCACCGGTGCCGGCACGCTCACCCTCACCGAAGTCGACGCCCTGATCGTCGACCAGATCACGACGAACACAGGCGCCGTTTCCCTCACCACCGAAGTCGGCGGCAACGGCAACCTCAGCATCGGCAACATCAACACCGTCACCGGCGCGGTCACCCTCACTGCCGACGGCGCCATCGTCGATAACACGCCTTCCAGCGACTCCGTCCCGAACATCCAGACCACCGGTCTTGCTTCGCTCTACGCCAAGACCGGCATCGGCGCCGCCGGCCTCGCGGACTTCGATCTCCTCGCCGGCTCGTTGCAGGCCACCAACTCCGTCTCGGGCGACATCTTCATCGAAGACGCCAACGGCCTCAACCTCACCGGCCCCGTCCAGACCACCGGCGGCAATGGCAATATCACCATCCTCGTCGGCGCCGGCGCGTTCAATGTGAACGCCAACGTCACCGCCCACGGTTCCGGCACCATTACGCTCACCAGCACGACCGGCACCATCACGCAAAACGCCGCGTCCACGATCAGCTCCACCACCGGCAATCTCGCCCTCAGCGCCACTAGCGTCACGCAAAACGGCGCCCTCGCCACCGGCTCCGCCGCCACTGTCAACGTCACCGCCACGAGCGGCGCCCTCACGATGGGCGACGGCGCCACCACCACCACCGCCACGGGCGCGATCACCTACACTGCCGCCACCAGCGTGGCGCTTTCACTCCTCACGTCGACCAGCGGCGACCTCAGCGTCACCGCCACCAACGGCAGCATCACCGACAACACCGCCGCCGAAACCCCCAACCTCGTCACCACCGGCCAGACCACCCTCGACGCCAAGACCGGCATCGGCGCCGCCGGCGCGGCCGATATCGACACCACCGTCGCGACCCTCACCGCGACCAACCGCTCGTCCGGCGACATCTACATTCAGGAAACCGACACGCTCGTCATCAACGGCACCGGCGTCCGCACCCTGGCCGGCAACGGCAACATCAATCTCGATGTCGCCGCCGGCGATCTCACCCTCAACGCCGTCGTCACCGCGCACGGTTCCGGCACCATCGTGCTCAACGCCGACGCCGGCGCACTCACCATCGGCGCGGTGGTCAGCAGCACCAGCGGCGCCATCACCGCCTCGGCCGACCGCATCGCGCAAAACGCCAACATCGCCACCTCCGCCGGAATCATCTCCCTTACGACCGACGTCGCCGACCTCACGATGGCCGACGGCACCACCACCTCGACCACGACCGGCGCGATCACCTTGACCGCCGCGACCGACATCGCGCTCAGCCTCGTCAGCAGCGCCTCCGGCAACCTCACGCTCACCGCCACCGCCGGCGCCATCACCGACCACACCGCCGCCGAGTCCGCCAACCTCGTGACCACCGGCCAGACCACGTTGACCGCCGCCACCCGCATCGGCGCCGCCGGCGATGCGGACATCGACACGACCATCGCCACGTTGCAGGCCACGAACACCGCGTCGGGCGACATTTATCTCCAGGAAACCAACACCCTCGTCATCAACGGCACGGGCGTCCGCACACTCGCCGGCAACGGCTCCATCTGGATCGACACCGCCGCCGGCACCTTGACCGTCAACGCTGTCGTCACCGCACACGGCAGCGGCGCCATCACGCTCCTCACCGATGCCGGCGCCGCCACACTCAACGCCGTCATCTCCTCCACCTCCGGCGATCTCGCCGTCACCGCCACCGCCGTCACGCAAAACGCCGACCTCGCCACCGGCCTCGCGGGCAACATCGCGGTCACCGCCACGACCGGCGCGATCTCGATGACCGACGGCACCACGACCACGAGCGCCGCCGGCAACATCACTTACACCGCCGCCACCAACGTCGCCCTCTCGCTCCTCACCAGCACGACCGGCGCGCTCAATGTCACCGCCACCGCCGGCGCCATTTCCGATAACACCGCCGCGGAAACGCCCAACCTCGTCACCACCGGCCTCGCCACCTTGACCGCCAAGAGCGGCATCGGCGACGTCGGCGCCGCCGACCTCAACACCGCGCTCGGCTCGCTCACCGCGTCCAACAGCACCACGGGCCGCATCGTCATCAACGAAGTCGACGCGCTGACCATCGCCGCGCCTGGTATTTCCAACACCGCCGGCACCGCCATCATCGTCACCACCGCCGCCGGCACGCTCACCGTCAACGGTGCGGTCAACGTTTCCGCCGCCGGCCGTGTGCTCCTGCAGGCGGGTGGGGTGGGCTCTGATCTCTTTACCACCGCCGCCATCTCCTCCGGCACCGGCGCCATCACGCTCCTCGCCGCCCGCGACCTCAACGTCGCCGCCAACATCGCCACGGTCGGCGGCTCCATCGATCTCGAAGCCACCGCCGGCTCGCTCGCCATCGCCGACGGCGCCGCCCTCACGACGTCCGGTGGCAACCTTCGCGCCTTCGCCCACCTTTCCCTCGCCGTCACCGGCATCAACGTCGGCGCCGGCGGCGCCACGCTCACTGCCGTCACCGGCCAAATCACCGACGCGGGCGATAGCTTGATCGACGTCGTCGCGTCCCTCCTTCGCCTCTCCGCCGCCACCGGCATTGGCGCCGTCGATGCGATCGACGTTTCCGCCGGCACGCTCGCCGCGGCCACCACCTCCGGCGCCCTCCGCCTCAACGAAAGCGACGACGTCACTATCGGCACCGTCGCCGTCATTTCCGTCAGCCGCGTGACCACCGCCGCCGGCGTGACCCCGCTCGCCGACAGCGCCGCCACCAGCGACCTCGTCGCCGGCAACGGCGGCGACATCGCCCTCACAAGCCTCGCCGGCTCCATCACGTTGACCGACGGCGTCAACGCCGACGCCACCGCCGTCCATTCCGACACCGGCAGCATCACCATCACCGCCGCCAACAACGTTCTTCAGAACGCCAACGTTTACACCGCCGCGGCCGGCACGATTTCTGTTACCGCCACGACCGGTTCCATCACGATGGCCGATGGCACCAAGGCGCAGACCGTCACCGGCGAGATCACCTACCTCGCCGGCGTCAACGTCGCCCTCTCGCTGCTCACGAGCACGACCGGCGCGCTCAACGTCACCGCCACCGCCGGCGCGATCACCGATCACACCGCCGCCGAAACCGCCAACCTCTCCAGCGCCGCCCTCGCCACGCTCGTCGCCGGCACCGGCATCGGCGCCGCCAACGCCGCCGACATCGACACCACCATCGACTCCCTGCAGGCCACCGTCACCACCTCCGGCGGCATCTTCATCCAGGAAACGAGCGTCCTCGTCCTCACCGGCACCGGAGTCCAGACGCAGGCGGGCACCGGCGCGATTTCGATCCTCATCACCGACGGCAACCTCACTGTCGCCGCCCCCGTTCAAGCCTACGCGGGCAACGTTCGACTCGAAGCCGCCGGCACCACGCTCGCGAACTCCGACCTGCTCGTTAACGCCGCCGTCGGCTCCGGCGGCGGCAACCTCAGCCTCGTGGCCCGTCACGACGTCATCTTCGCCTCCGCCGGTAACGTCACCGTCTCCGCCGCTCCCGGCACCATCGACGTCTGGGCCCGCGAAGGTAAACTTCAGCAAGCTGCCGATCTCATCCTCGCCACCGACGGCGCCAACATCCGCCTGACCGCTGCGACCTCGATCATCGCGGGAGTCATCGACGCGCGGACCAACGCCGACCGTCTGGGCGGCACGCTGACGCAGCAAGCGGCCTGGGGCTCCCTCGCGCTGAGCGCCGGCAGCGGCTCGATCACCGACGCGAAGGCGCGCGGCGAAGCCGGCATCAACCTCTACGGCTCGTCCGCCCGCCTCTCCGCCGCGACCGACATCGGCGTCCTCGGTGCCGGCGTGGACAACGCCCTCGACACCGAACTCGTCACCGTCGCGGCCGAGACCACGACCGCCGGCAGCATCAACCTCGCCGACGCGAGCGACCTGACGGTGGACACCGTGGCGATCATCTACGTCAACCGCGTCGCCGCCGACGGCACCGCCTCCGTGATCGGCACGACCGCCTTGTCCGACCTGACGACCACCGGCAACGGCGCAATCGTCGTCACCGCCGCGGGCGACCTCACACTGAATGACGGCTTCGCCAACAACACCGCCGTCAGCGCGAACGGCACCGGCAACGTTTACGTCTCCGCCGCGAACGTCACCGCGAACGCGGACATCCTCAGCGGCAGCGGCGACATCACCCTCCTCGGCACGACAAACCTGACCTTCAACACGACCGCCGACGTCAAGACGAGCGGCGGCGACGTGAACTTGGTCGCGGCCGCCGGCGCGATCCTCTTCGCCGACAACGCGCAAGTCGCCACCTCCAACGGCAACGTCCGCCTGCTCGCCGCGACCGACATCACGCTCGGCGGCATCCAAGCCGGCACCGGCTCCGTCACCCTGACCGCGATCGCCGGCTCGATCCTCGACGGCGGCGACACGTATCAAGACATCAGCGCCTCCGCCGCGCGCCTCGTTGCTGGCACCGGCATCGGCACGTCCACCAACCCGCTCGAAGTCGGCCTCGACACCCTCGCCGCCAGCGCCGGCAGCGCGGGCATCAGCCTCGTCGAAGACAACGCTCTCACCGTCACAAACGTCTCAATCACCGTTCGCAGCGTCGCGACCGACGCCTCATCCGCCGCACTCGCCGCCGAAACCCTCTCCGACCTCACGACGACCGCGAACGGCTCGATCGCCCTGACAATCATCGCCGGCGACCTCACGCTGAACGACGGCTTCGCCAACAACACGGCGGTCAGCGCGAACGGCAGCGGCAACGTTTACTTCTCCGCCGCGAACGTCACCGCGAACGCCGATATCCTCAGCGGCAGCGGCGACATCACGCTCCTCGGCGCGACGAACCTCGCCTTCAACGCGACCGCCGACGTCAAGACGACCGGCGGCGACGTGAACCTCGTGGCCGGGGTGGGGGCGATCCTCTTCGCCGACAACGCGCAAATCGCGACCTCGGGAGGCAACGTCCGCCTCCTCGCCGCGACCGACATCACCTTGGGCGGCCTCCAAGCCGGCACGGGTTCAGTCACGTTGACCGCGACCGCGGGCTCGATCCTCGACGGCGGCGACACGTATCAAGACATCAGCGCGTCCGCCGCGCGTCTGGTTGCCGGCACCGGCATCGGCACGTCCACGAACCCCCTCGAAGTCAGCCTCGACACCCTGGCCGCCAGCGCCGGCAGCGCGGGCATCAGCCTCCTCGAAGACAACGCGCTCACGATCACGAACGTGTCGGTCACGGTGCGCGCCGTCGCCGCCGACTTCACGTCCACCGCGCTCGCCGCCGAAACCCTCTCCGACCTCACGACGACCGCGAACGGCTCCATCGCCCTGACAATCATCGCGGGCGACCTCACGCTGAACGACGGCTTCGTGAACAACACCGCGGTCAGCGCGAACGGCACCGGCAACATCTACTTCTCCGCCGCGAACCTCACCGCCAACGCCGACATCCTCTCTGGCAGCGGCGACATCACGCTCCTCGGTGCCACGAACCTCACGTTCACCACGACCGCCGACGTCAAAACCACCGGCGGCGACGTGAACCTCGTGGCCGCCGCGGGTGCGATCCACTTCGCCGACAACGCGCAAGTCGCCACCTCGAACGGCAACGTCCGCCTGCTCGCCGCGACCGACATCACGCTCGGCGGCATCCAAGCCGGCACCGGCTCCGTGACGTTGACCGCCACCGCCGGCTCGATCCTCGACGGCGGGGACACCTATCAAGACATCAGCGCCAGCGCCGCTCGCCTGGTTGCCGGCACGGGCATCGGCACCGCGACCAACCCGCTCGAAGTCGGCCTCGACACGCTGGCCGCCAGCGCCGGTTCCGCCGGCATCAGCCTCCTCGAAGACAACGCGCTCACGATCACCAACGTCAGCGTCACCGTGCGCGCCGTCGCGGCCGACTTCACCTCCACCGCACTCACCGCTGAAACCCTCTCCGACCTCACGACGACCGCGAACGGCTCGATCGCCCTCACGATCATCGCCGGCGACCTCACGCTGAACGACGGCTTCGTGAACAACACCGCGGTCAGCGCGAACGGCACCGGCAACGTCTACTTCTCCGCCGCGAACCTCACCGCGAACGCCGACATCCTCTCTGGCAGCGGCGACATCACACTCCTCGGCGCGACGAACCTCACCTTTAACACGACGGCCGACATCAAGACCACCGGCGGCGACGTGAACCTCGTGGCCACCGCGGGTGCGATCCACTTCGCCGACAACGCGCAAATCGCCACGTCAGGCGGCAACGTCCGCTTCCTCGCCGCGACCGACATCACGCTCGGCGGCATCCAAGCCGGCACCGGCTCCGTGACGTTGACCGCCACCGCGGGCTCGATCCTCGACGGCGGCGACACGTATCAAGACATCAGCGCGTCCGCCGCGCGCCTGGTCGCCGGCACCGGCATTGGCACCGCGACGAACCCGCTCGAAGTCGGCCTCGACACCTTGGCCGCGTCCGCGGGCAGCGCCGGCATCAGCCTCCTCGAAGACAACGCCCTCACGATTACCAACGTCAGCATCACCGTGCGCGCCGTCGCGGCCGACTTCATCTCCACCGCACTCACCGCCGAAACCCTCTCCGACCTCGTCACGACGGCCAACGGCTCGATCGCCCTGACGATCATCGCCGGCGACCTGACGCTGAACGACGGCTTCGCCAACAACACCGCGGTCAGCGCGAACGGCTCCGGCAACGTTTACGTCTCCGCCGCGAACGTCACCGCGAACGCCGATATCCTCAGCGGCAGCGGCGACATCACACTCCTCGGCGCGACGAACCTCACCTTCAACCCGACCGCCGACGTCAAGACGAGCGGCGGCGACGTGAACCTCGTGGCCACCGCGGGTGCGATCCACTTCGCCGACAACGCCCAAATCGCGACCTCGGGCGGCAACGTCCGCCTGCTCGCCGCGAGCGACATCACCTTGGGCGGCCTCCAAGCCGGCACCGGCTCCGTCACCCTGACCGCGATCGCCGGCTCGATCCTCGACGGCGGTGACACGTATCAAGACATCAGTGCCAGCGCCGCGCGCCTGGTTGCCGGCACGGGCATCGGCACCGCGACCAACCCGCTCGAAGTCGGCCTCGACACGCTCGCCGCCAGCGCCGGTTCCGCCGGCATCAGCCTCCTCGAAGACAACGCGCTCACGATCACGAACGTGTCGGTCACCGTTCGCAGCGTCGCGACCGACGCCTCATCCGCCGCACTCGCCGCCGAAACCCTCTCCGACCTCACGACGACCGCGAACGGCTCGATCGCCCTGACAATCATCGCCGGCGACCTGACGCTGAACGACGGCTTCGCCAACAACACGGCGGTCAGCGCGAACGGCAGCGGCAACGTTTACTTCTCCGCCGCGAACGTCACCGCGAACGCCGATATCCTCAGCGGCAGCGGCGACATCACGCTCCTCGGCGCGACGAACCTCGCCTTCAACGCGACCGCCGACGTCAAGACGACCGGCGGCGACGTGAACCTCGTGGCCGGGGTGGGGGCGATCCTCTTCGCCGACAACGCGCAAATCGCGACCTCGGGCGGCAACGTCCGCCTCCTCGCCGCGACCGACATCACCTTGGGCGGCCTCCAAGCCGGCACGGGTTCAGTCACGTTGACCGCGACCGCGGGCTCGATCCTCGACGGCGGCGACACCTATCAAGACATCAGCGCCAGCGCCGCGCGCCTGGTCGCCGGCACCGGCATCGGCACCGCGACGAACCCGCTCGAAGTCGGCCTCGACACCCTGGCCGCCAGCGCCGGCAGCGCCGGCATCAGCCTCCTCGAAGACAACGCGCTCACGATCACCAACGTGTCGGTCACCGTGCGCGCCGTCGCGGCCGACTTCACGTCCACCGCGCTCACCGCCGAAACCCTCTCCGACCTCGTCACGACGGCCAACGGCTCGATCGCCCTCACGATCATCGCCGGCGACCTGACGCTGAACGACGGCTTCGTGAACAACACCGCGGTCAGCGCGAACGGCACCGGCAACGTTTACTTCTCCGCCGCGAACGTCACCGCGAACGCCGACATCCTCTCTGGCAGCGGCGACATCACGCTCCTCGGTGCCACGAACCTCACGTTCACCACGACCGCCGACGTCAAAACCACCGGCGGCGACGTGAACCTCGTGGCCGCCGCGGGTGCGATCCACTTCGCCGACAACGCGCAAGTCGCCACCTCCAACGGCAACGTCCGCCTGCTCGCCGCGACCGACATCACGCTCGGCGGCCTCCAAGCCGGCACCGGCTCCGTCACCCTGACCGCCACCGCGGGCTCGATCCTCGACGGCGGCGACACCTATCAAGACATCAGCGCCAGCGCCGCGCGCCTGGTCGCCGGCACCGGCATCGGCACGTCCACGAACCCCCTCGAAGTCGGCCTCGACACGCTGGCCGCCAGCGCCGGTTCCGCCGGCATCAGCCTCCTCGAAGACAACGCGCTCACGATCACGAACGTATCGGTCACCGTGCGCGCCGTCGCCGCCGACTTTACCTCCACCGCGCTCGCCGCCGAAACCCTCTCCGACCTCACGACCACCGCGAACGGCTCGATCGCTCTCACGATCATCGCGGGCGACCTCACGCTGAACGACGGCTTCGCCAACAACACCGCCGTCAGCGCGAACGGCAGCGGCAACGTTTACTTCTCCGCCGCGAACGTCACCGCCAACGCGGACATCCTCAGCGGCAGCGGCGACATCACGCTGCTGGGCGCAACGAACCTCACCTTCAACGCGACCGCCGACATCAAGACGAGCGGCGGCGACGTGAACCTCGTGGCCACCGCGGGTGCGATCCACTTCGCCGACAACGCGCAAATCGCGACCTCGGGCGGCAACGTCCGCCTCCTCGCCGCGACCGACATCACCTTGGGCGGCCTCCAAGCCGGCACCGGCTCCGTGACGTTGACCGCTACCGCGGGCTCGATCCTCGACGGCGGCGACACGTATCAAGACATCAGCGCCAGCGCCGCGCGCCTGGTCGCCGGCACGGGCATCGGCACCGCGACGAACCCGCTCGAAGTCGGCCTCGACACCCTGGCCGCCTCCGCCGGCAGCGCGGGCATCAGCCTCCTCGAAGACAACGCCCTCACGATCGCGAACGTATCGGTCACCGTGCGCGCCGTCGCGGCCGACTTCACGTCCACCGCGCTCACCGCCGAAACCCTCTCCGACCTCACGACGACCGCGAACGGCTCCATCGCCCTCACGATCATCGGCGGCGACCTCACGCTGAACGACGGCTTCGCCAACAACACCGCCGTCAGCGCGAACGGCAGCGGCAACGTCTACTTCTCCGCCGCGAACCTCACCGCGAACGCCGACATCCTCAGCGGCAGCGGCGACATCACGCTCCTCGGCGCGACGAACCTCACCTTCAACGCGACCGCCGACGTCAAGACGAGCGGCGGCGACGTGAACCTCGTGGCCAGCGCCGGCGCGATCCACTTCGCCGACAACGCGCAAGTCGCGACCTCCAACGGCAACGTCCGCTTGCTCGCC
Organism: Horticoccus luteus; assembly: GCF_019464535.1. Classification (GTDB taxonomy): domain Bacteria; phylum Verrucomicrobiota; class Verrucomicrobiia; order Opitutales; family Opitutaceae; genus Horticoccus; species Horticoccus luteus. The sequence goes on from NZ_CP080507.1 coordinate 4,295,759, forward strand.
GCGACCGACATCACGCTCGGCGGCATCCAAGCCGGCACGGGTTCCGTCACGTTGACTGCGACCGCGGGCTCGATCCTCGACGGCGGCGACACCTATCAAGACATCAGCGCCAGCGCCGCGCGCCTGGTCGCCGGCACCGGCATCGGCACGTCCACGAACCCGCTCGAAGTCGGCCTCGACACCCTGGCCGCCAGCGCCGGCAGCGCGGGCATCAGCCTCCTCGAAGACAACGCGCTCAAGATCACCAACGTATCGGTCACGGTGCGCGCCGTCGCGGCCGACGTCACGTCCACCGCGCTCGCCGCCGAAACCCTCTCCGACCTCACGACCACCGCGAACGGCTCCATCGCCCTGACGATCATCGCCGGCGACCTGACGCTGAACGACGGCTTCGTGAACAACACCGCCGTCAGCGCGAACGGCAGCGGCAACGTTTACTTCTCCGCCGCGAACGTCACCGCGAACGCGGACATCCTCAGCGGCAGCGGCGACATCACGCTGCTGGGCGCAACGAACCTCACCTTCAACGCGACCGCCGACATCAAGACGACCGGCGGCGACGTGAACCTCGTGGCCACCGCGGGTGCGATCCACTTCGCCGACAACGCGCAAATCGCCACGTCGGGCGGCAACGTCCGCCTCCTCGCCGCGACCGACATCACGCTCGGCGGCATCCAAGCCGGCACGGGTTCAGTCACGTTGACTGCGACCGCGGGCTCGATCCTCGACGGCGGCGACACCTATCAAGACATCAGCGCCAGCGCCGCGCGCCTGGTCGCCGGCACCGGCATCGGCACGTCGACGAACCCCCTCGAAGTCGGCCTCGACACCCTGGCTGCGTCCGCCGGTTCCGCAGGCATCAGCCTCCTCGAAGACAACGCGCTCACGATCACGAACGTGTCGGTCACGGTGCGCGCCGTCGCCGCCGACTTTACCTCCGCCGCGCTCGCCGCCGAAACCCTCTCCGACCTCGTCACGACCGCCAACGGCTCCATCGCCCTGACGATCATCGCCGGCGACCTCACGCTGAACGACGGCTTCGTGAACAACACCGCGGTCAGCGCGAACGGCAGCGGCAACGTCTACTTCTCCGCCGCGAACCTCACCGCCAACGCCGACATCCTCAGCGGCAGCGGCGACATCACGCTGCTGGGCGCGACGAACCTCACCTTCAACGCGACCGCCGACGTCAAGACGACCGGCGGCGACGTGAACCTGGTCGCCAGCGCCGGCGCGATCCACTTCGCCGACAACGCGCAAGTCGCCACGTCGGGCGGCAACGTCCGCCTCCTCGCCGCGACCGACATCACCTTGGGCGGCCTCCAAGCCGGCACGGGTTCCGTCACCTTGACCGCGACCGCCGGTTCGATCCTCGACGGCGGCGACACTTATCAAGACATCAGTGCCAGCGCCGCGCGCCTGGTCGCCGGCACCGGCATCGGCACATCCACCAACCCCCTCGAGGTCGGCCTCGACACCCTGGCCGCCAGCGCCGGCAGCGCCGGCATCAGCCTCCTCGAAGACAACGCGCTCACGATCACGAACGTGTCGGTCACCGTGCGCGCCGTCGCCGCCGACTTTACCTCCGCCGCGCTCACCGCCGAAACCCTCTCCGACCTCACGACGACCGCGAACGGCTCGATCGCGCTGCGCACCCTCAACGGCACGCTGACCCTGAACGACGGGGGCAACGCCAATCACACCGCGGTCAGCGCGGCCGGCACCGGCCGGATCCTCCTCTCGGCCGGCGGCGCGACGAGCGACCTCCTGCTCAACGCCGACGTCATCTCCGCGACGGGCGCGATCACGCTCCTCGCCGGCCATGACCTCACCACCGCCGCGACCGTGGCCGTGCAAACGGCCGGCGACCTCGACCTCGAAGCGACGACCGGCGCCCTGACCCTCGCGGCCACCTCGACCCTCACGACGACCGCGGGCTCCCTCCGCCTCCTCGCCGGCGCCGACGTGCGCCTCGCGCAAGTCCGGGCGACGACCGGCCGCATCCTGATCCGCTCCGGCGCCTCGATCCTGGACAACACCGCCGGCACCGCCGCCGCGAACCTCACCGCCACCGCGGTCCGCCTGGAAGCCGGCACCGGCGCCGGCACCGCCGCGACCCCGCTCACCCTGGCGACGGCGCTCCTCGCCGGCACCGCCGGCAGCGGCGGCCTGAACATCCTCAACGCGACCGCGCTGACGATCGACACGGTGACCTTCGCCCTCGCCAAGGTGAACGCCAACTTCACGACGACGACCGTCACCGAACCCTCCCTCGCCGACCTCACCACGACCGCGAACGGGGCCATCACGCTGCGCACAGCCAACGGCACCCTCACGCTCAACGACGGCGCCGACGCCGACGGCCTGGCCCTCTCCGCCGCGGGCACCGGTGCCATCACGCTCCTGCCCGGTGGCGCCGCCTCGAATCTCCAAGTCAACGCCGGCGTCCGCTCCGGCACCGGCCCGATCCTCCTGGACGCGCCCGCCGCGATCACGCTCTCCTCCGCCGCGACGATCGCGACGACCGGCGGCACCCTCACGCTGCACACCGCCACCGGCGCCATCACGATGGACTCCGGTTCGCGCCTCGCCTCCGCCGGCGGCCTGCTCACCGTCACCGCCGCGCAACGCCTTGCGGTCTCGATCATCGACGCCGGCACCGGCGCCATGGTGCTCACGACCGGCGCGGACCTGACCGACAACCTGGCCACCGAAGCCCCGAACCTCCTCGGCGCCGCCGCCACGCTCCGCAGCGTGGGTTCCCTCGGCACCGCCGCCAACAACCTCAACACGACCCTCGGCACCCTCGACGCCGCGATCTCCGGCCCCGGCACCCTGGTCCTCGCCGACACCGGCAACCTGACCGTCACCGCGACCACGACCGACGGCGCGATCACGCTGACGACCGCCGGCACCCTGACCGCCACCGCCCTCACGGCGGGCGGCACCGCGGACATCACCCTCACCGCCGGCGCCGACCTCCTCGTGGGCACCGTCCTCGCCGAGAACGACACGATCACCGCCACCGCCGCCGGCCGCCTCGAACGCGCCTCGACCGGCACCCAGTTCACCGCGGCCCTCTTGACGCTCCAAGCCGGCACCGGCATCGGCACCCTCGACCCCGTCGTCGTCGCCGTCCCCACGCTCTCCGCCACCTCGACGACCGGTGACATCCGCCTGCGCAACCTCCTCACGACCGACGTCACCGTCACCCACCTCGCCACCGGCACCGGCGCCATCGCCTACAGCCAGGCCGGCGGCACGCTCCTCGTCACCGACGCCACCACCCAAGACGGCGACATCGCGCTCAGCCTCGACCAAGGCAACCTCCATGTGGTCAACGTCGACGCCGGCGGCACCGGCGACATCAGCCTGACCGTCATCGGCACCGGCAAAGTCAAATACGACACCGCCCACGCCGGCGGCGGCGACCTGAACATCTCCACCTCCGGCGCGGTCACCCTCGACGAAGACCTCGTCACCCACGGCGAAAACCTCCACTTCACCGGCAACGTGGTCCTGCCCCGCGACACCCTGATCACGACCTTCGGCGGCGACGTGACCTTCGACCAGACCATCGACGGCGCCTACGCCCTGACGATCGACGCCGGCTCCGGCGACGTCTCCTTCGCCCAGGCCCTCGGCGCGCAAACCCCCCTCACGCAACTGACGATCACCACGACCGGCGCGCTCACCTTCGCCGCCACCGTGACCGTGCAAGGCGACCTCGTCCTCGGCTCCGGCTCGCTCACCCTCACCGGCGGCCCGGGCTCGATCCACACCTTGAACCACGGCCAGTTCATCGCCGCCCCCGCGACCAACGTCGCCACGATCGGCCTGGGCAACGTGCCCACCCCCTCCGCCTACGCCTACCTCCTCTCCCAGACGAGCCTCGAAGCCCTGGCGCCCGGCTTCAGCCAGGTCGTCCTCGGCCGCGCCGATTCCTCCGCCCGCATCGACCTCGGCACCGTGACCCTGGTCAACCCGACCCTCATCCGCTCCCCGCAGGCCACCGGCACGATCGTCCTCCTCGCGAACCAGACCCTCACCGTCACCGGCGCCAACCCCCTGACCCTGCAAGCGGGCCCCGGCACCGGCGCCTTCACGCAGGAAACCGGCGCGAAGCTCCTCGCCGGCACGGGCCTCGTCACGATCACCGCCGACCTCCTGAACCTGCAAGGCGCGGCCGGCTCGATCACCGGCACCGGCCGCCTGATCTTGCAACCGGCCTCCCTCACGCAACCGATCACCGTCGGCCAGGCCGGCGGCTTCGACCTCCTCGCTCCGGAAATCGCCGTGCCCGCGGCCTTCACCGAAGTGCAGATCGGCCGCACCGACGGCGCCCATGCGATCGACGTCTATCAAAGCACCTTCGGCACCGCGGTCCTGTTCTCCGCGCCCGCCGCGGCCGGCACCCTGACCGTGCACGGCGCGGTCCGCACGAGCGGCGCCCAAGGCAACCTCACGGCCCGCACCGGCGGCGACCTCACCATCGACGCGAACCTCACGATCGGCATTAGCGGCACGCTGACCCTCACCGCCGACACCGACGGGGACAACCACGGGGCCGTCCGCATCGCCCAAAACGCCGTCAGCGTCCTGCAAGTCGCCCAAGGCGGCATCGTCCTCCAAGGCGAAGCGATCCAGATCGGCACCGCGACCAACCGCGCCGAACTGCTCGCCCTCCAAGGCGCGATCACCCTCACCGTCGACCTGAACGCCAACGGCCAGGGCACGCTGACCCTCGCCAACGATAACACCCAGTTGAAAGCGGGCACGGACCTCTTGATTACGACCGGCGGCACCGCGCCCGTCACCGGCACGCTGACCCTCCGCGGCCAGTTGCAGGCCCTGGGCAGGATCACCGTCCGCAGCGCCGCCGACGTGGTCGCGCAAAACCTCCTCCTGACCGCCCTGGGCGCCATCAGCCTTACCTCCGCCGGCAACGTGACCCTGCAAAGCACGATCCTGCAAACGCCCGCCGGCGCGCTCACCCTGAGCGCGGACTCCGACCACAACGGCACGGGCGACCTCACCCTGGGGGCCGCCGCGCCGGTGCTCGTCACCGCGCAACTCGACCTCGTCCTCGGCGGCGAAAACGTCACCATCGGCGGCCTGGGCGCCAACTTCGGCCGCGTGAACTCCCTCGCCGGCGCCGTGAGCATCTTCGCCAACTACAACCGCGACACCACGGGCCGCTTCATGCTGATCCAGGCCCTCTCCGAAGTGAACGCCGCCACCACCCTGCAGGTCGGCGACCTGCTCTTCGGCGCCGGCACGCCCGTGGAAATCATCCTCAATGAAGGCGCCCTGCGCTCCAAAGGCACGCTCTTGGTGCAGACGACCGGCAACCTCGCGATCGGCATCGGCACCATCGCCGGCCAGGCCAACGTCGAGTTCTCGGCCTACGGCGACATCACCGTCACCCAGGGCTCCCTCCTGTCCTCCGGCAACCGCCTGGCCCTCATGGCCGACTTCGAACGCGACAACCACGGCACCCTCACCATCGCCGCCAACGTCTCCCTCTCCGTCCCCAACGGCAACCTCCTCCTCTTCGGCTACGACGTCCTCCTCGACCCCTCCGCCAAAACCTCCGCCGCCACCTTCACCCTCACCCGCTGGAAAGGGTAAGGAAAAGAGCACTACAAATTTCACCCGCGATTTTCGCAATGCGTTTGAAACAAGAAATTCCCGACCTCCGTCTCCAAATAGGAGTTGAACTCCCCTAGCGGGTTCTCCTGTTTTCACATCCTCGATTGAACCAGCGTAAGCCACATCGCGCAGCCCGCACCCCGGCGTTTCTCATCGAGCCGTTGGAGGAACGCGTGCTTCTGTCAGCCACTCCGGTGGCGGGGCTTCCGCTCGGGCATGCGCACCTTCATCCGGTGGTGGTGGAAACGGCGCCCGCCGCCTTGCCGGCGCTCGCGAATGCCGCGGCGCATGCGACAGCCACCGGCGGCTTGTTTGATCAGGTTGAGCTGAGCGCCATTCCGGCAGCGGCGGTGCAAACGCCGGCGGTCCAGATCGAGCAAGGAGCCACGGCGGAATTTGGCCAGCCCGGTACCGACGGCCGCGGCAATGCGAGCAGCGAAGTGAATCTTTCGCAGGCCGACTTGGATGCGGCCGGCGCGGCCGGTCCCTTGGTGTTAGGCGGCGAAACGTTGCAGGACTTGCTGATCATTGGTCAGAACGGTCAACAAGCGGTCCATCTGCCCGTGACGACGTTGCGCGGCACCCAGATCGTTTTCCAATCGCCGACCTTCGCCCAGAGCCTGACCATCATCGGGGATGGTTCGACCGTTGACCTCACGACCAATCTCACCAGCGCGACGGATGTGGTGATCAACGATTCCGTGAAGGTCACCGGCGATCGCAGCATCACGGCCCAAGCCGGCCAGGTGCGCATCGCCGCGCCCGGCACGATTTACGGCGATGGTGACCTCGCGCCGGACAGTCTCACCTTGTCGGCTACGACGGATGTTTTGATCGATGGTGCCATTGGCGCCGCGGCGGGGTTGCAAAACCTGACGATCAATTCCGGTGGCAATGTGACGCTCAACGGTGCGGTCACGCTCGGTGGCAACCTCACGGTCAACACCGGCCAGGCAGTGGTGTTCAACGGCGCGCTGACGATCACCGGCGACCTCACGCTCGATAACGTCCAGAGCGTGACGTTCAACGGTCCCGTGACGGTGACGGGCAAGGTCGTCATCAACAAAGCGACTTCGGTCAACTTCAACGGCAACGTCGCTGTGGGCGGCAATGTCACCGTCGGCAGCTCCAGCGCGTATGCGAATATCGGAGCCGTCGTCTTCACGACCTCGGCCCGCCTCGACTTCGGTGGCGCCGCGTCGTTCTACAGCTCGGGCGCCATCACCTTCGGCAACGCGATCGGCCGCAGCCTGACGTTGACGCCGCAAAGCCTGACGCTCGGGTCAAACGACGCGATCACGTTCGCTTCCGCCGCCGAAGTGAAGCTCGGCACCGCGCCGCTTTCGATCGTCGCCGGCACCACCGTCTCCTTCGGCAACAACGTCGTCGCCGGCGCGCTTTCCGTCAGCCCGGTGTCCGGCAATATTGATTTTCAAGGCACCACGCAGGTTAATTCGCTGACCTTGGTCACCACCGGCGCCAGTGCGCTCGCGCGCCTCAACTTCCTCGAAGTCGGGTCGGGCGATGCCGTGATCACGGCCAATCAAATCGATTTCATCGGCACGGTGACGGATACGGGCGCCGCCTCGAACCTCACGCTCAAGCCTTACACGACCGGCCGCGCGATCGCGATCGGCAGCAGCATCCTCAGCACGCCTGGCTACACGATCCCTCTTTTCAGCAACCGCCTCGATCTCAGCGGCAATGACATGCTCGCGATCCAAGCCGGCTTCGCATCGGTCAACATCGGCGATGCGGCCGCCGGGACTGGCATTGTTTATCTGGGATTCATGGGCACCCAGTTGTCGGGCGTTTCCGCGGAATATCTCAACCGCACCCAGATTTACGGCGGCACCATCGTCGTGACCCAGCCGATGGATATTGGCGCGACCGTCGATTATTTCCGCTTGGTGGCGCGCACGGGCGATGTCGTCATCAACGCGCTCGTCGGCTACGCGCAGAATGGCTCGCTCTCAGAACGCAGCCCTTGGCTCCGCTTTGAGGCCGCAGCCAATGTCGTCATCAACCAGCCCATTTACGCGACCGACCGGATCTCCTTGTCGGCGGGCATGAACTCCGCCGGCTTCGTCGGCTCGGGAAGCGGGTCGGTCACCGTGGCCGCGACGGGCAGCGTGATGACCTCAAACGCCGCCGGCCCCAACAAACGCATCGAGCTCTCCGCCGGCCCGCTGGGCGGCGATATCCTGTTGTTTGGCGCCTCCGCGGAAGCGACCATCCTCAGCACCGCTGGCTCCAGCTCTGAGATCGCCCTTTACGCGAAGGCCGGCGCCGTCACGCAATCGTCTGGTCGAATCGTGGGCGATCGCCTGGCGATGCAAAGCGCGAACAACATCACCGTTCGCACCAATGTCGGCAGCCTCACAGCAATGACCATCAATGGCGCCGTGCTCCCCGCCGGTGCGGATCAGGCGATCAACGGCGTGCTCATCACCGGTGCCGGCACGTTTACGCAGACCGAGGTTAACAATCTCGCCGTCGACCAAGTCACCACCAACGGCGGTGCCGTCGCGATCACCACCGAGTCGGGTGGGGCGGGCAACATCGTCGTTAACAACATCAACACCGTCAGCGGCGCCATCACACTGACCGCCGACGGTGCCATCACTGATTCCACCCCAGCGTCGGACGCGAGCGTCAACCTCCAGACCACCGGCCTGCTGACGGCGACAGCGAAGAACGGTATCGGCGCAGCCGGCCTTGCGGATCTCGACGTGACTATCGGTTCGTTGCAGGCCACCAATTCCGTTTCCGGCGGCATCTACCTCGCCAACCAAGGCAATGCCGGCACCACCATCACGGGCACCGGCGTCCGCACAACCGGCGGCAATGGCCCGATCAGCGTGACAGTGACGACCGGCAACCTGACGATTTCGGCTCCAGTTGCCGCCGACGGATCCGGTTCGGTGCAGTTAATCACCGCTGGTGCGTCCGGCAGCATCACTTCTTCGGCCGCCACGTCTTCCGCGACCGGCCCGATTCTCCTGCAGTCGGTCAATAACATCACGCTCAACAGCGGCGGCACGGTCGCGACGGGCGGCGCCGGCACGATCGACCTTGAAGCGCAAAACGGCTCCATTGCACTCAGCGCTGCAGCCACCGCGTCCGGCTCCGGCAACATTCGCTTCAACGCGGTCAATGCCGGCAATACCGCTAACATCATTCTTTCCGCCGCCGTCGCCACGAGCACCGGCAGCATCACGATCCTCGCTACTAATAGTGTTACGCAGAATTCCGGCGCCAATCTCACGAGCATCGGCTCGGGTAGTACCGGGACCATCGACGTCGAAGCCACTACCGGATCCATCACCATGGCGGCCAATGCGCTCACGGCGACGACGGGCGGAAACATCCGCTACAAGGCCAACGTCGATGCGACGCTCGGCGTGCTTGATGCCCGCACCAATGCGGATCGCGCTGGTTCGACCTTGATCGACCAAGCCGCCATTTGGGGCTCCGTGAGCGTGCTCGCGGTGACAGGTCAGATCGTCGACGCCAAAACCGCCGTCGCGACTGAGCCGAACATTTACGCCCGCGGCATCCGCCTCAATGCGAACACCCGCATCGGAATCGACGGCGCGAGCGCGAATCCGCTGGAAATTGAAGGCGCCGTGCTTTCGGCCTACGCCGCCGGCACTTCGACCAGCGGCATCAATCTTCTCGAGAGCACGGACATCACGGTCGACACCGTGGCAGTATCCGTCAACCGCGTCGCCGCCGATCTGTCGGCCAGCGTTGCACCAGCGACGACCGACGCCGCTCAAAGCGACCTCATCACCGCGGCGAACAACGGCCACATCCTCCTCCTCACGCTCGACGGCAGCATCACCGTCAACGCCGGCACGGCTCCCGCGGGTGGCATCGGTGTGAGCGCCAATGGTGCGGGCAACGTCCTCCTTGCGGCGGGCCAAACCGGCGCGACGGCTCGCGATGTTTCGCTCAACGCCGCTGTGCAAAGCGCGACCGGCAACCTGTCGGTGATCGCCGCCGGCAGCGTTAATCAGAATCTCGTCAGCGCGACCGTGAAGGGCGACCTGGTGACCGCCGGCACCGGCACAATCGACGTGCAGGCGACCACTGGCTCGATCGTAATGGCCGTGAATGGCGCCGACACCACCCTCGCCCAGACTGTGGGCCAGAACATCCGCTACTCCGCCGGCGACAGCGTGATGCTGGCGCGACTCGACGCCCGCGACGCCACGAATCGCGCCGATGCGCTGTTGACCAATCAGGCCGCAGGGTGGGGCGACATCAGTGTCACGGCCGGCACGGTCGTCTCCACGGGCGGCATAACCGATGCCAAAGTGGCGGGCGATGCTGCTGTTAACCTTTACGCGAACAACCTCCGGCTTACGGCTGCGGCCAATGTTGGCACCTTGGGCGCCGGGACCAGCAATGCTCTCGAAACCGAAGTCGCCAATCTGGCGGCCCGCGGCGCGGCAGGCGGCATCAACCTTTTGGACAATTCCGACGTCACCGTTGGCACCATCGGGCAGGTGCCCGCGGCCCGCGTTGCTGCCACCGGCATCACGTCGACACAGCAGGACGCCGCCGGGCTTTCCGATCTCGCGACCACCGGCGGCGACGGATCAATCGTTCTTCGCACGGTCGACGGCTCGATCACGCTCACCGACGGCATCGCGCCCGCGGATGTCACGGCGGTTTCCGCCGCCGGCACAGGTAACATCTTGATCGAAGCGCAGGGCGCTGGTCGCGATGTGATCGCCAACGCCGCCGTGAAGTCCGTCGCGGGCAACATCACTCTGAAGGCCCGCCACACCGTTGCACTGAATGCCAACGGCCACCTCGAAACCGGTTCCGCCGCCGGCATCGCCGGCACGATCAATGTCGAGTCCGTTGACCTGGATATCGACATGGCAGCAGGCGTTCATGCGCAGACCGATGGCGGCAACGTCCGCCTCCACGCCGGCCGTCACGTTGTCCTCGGCGTGGTCGACGCCCGGATCGCTTCCGATCGGACCGGCGCCACGTTGACGCTGCAGAACGACGCGACCACGCCTTGGGGCGATGTCTCCGTCACCGCCGGTGCCACCGACGCAGCCGGCTACATCACCGATGCCGATGCATTGAATGATACCGCCGTGAATGTTTTCGCGCGCGGCTTGCGCCTCATGGCGGCCACGCGGATTGGTGAAAGCACCGGCGTCGGTGCAGGTTACAACCCGGTCGAAACCGAAGTCGCCGTCCTCTCTGCGCTCGCCGCCAACGGCAACATCATGCTCATCGAAAGCACCGACGTCACGATCGGTGCCGTCGCTGTGAGCGTCAACGCGGTGGCGGTCGATGGCGTCGCGGCCACGCTCGCGGACGCCAGTCAAGCCGACCTCACGACAACCGGCGGCAACGGCTCGATCATCCTGTTGACCAACAACGGCAACCTTACGCTGACCGACGGGGATGCGAACAACGTCGCGATCAGCGCCAACGGTAGCGGCAACATCTATCTCGACGCGGGGGTGGCGGGAGGCGCATCGGTGGGCGGAATCTCGCTTCTCGCCAACGCCGCCGTCCAAACCGCCAGCGGCAGCATTCTGCTGATCTCCCACGTGACGGACATCAGTTTTGCCGCCGCCGCCAACCTCATCGTTTCCGCCAGCCCCGGGGGCGTGGCGGGTTCCATTGTCGTCGCCGCGCAAAGGTCCGTTTTGATGGACCCGGCTGCTACCTTCCAAACCAACGCGGCCAACATTGCGGTATACTCTTACACTGGCGACATTGTGACCGGCTTGGTTGACGCGCGCACCAACGCCGACCGGCTGGGCGGCACGTTGTCCGATCAGGCCACTTGGGGGCAGATCGTGCTCGATACGACCGCGATCGGCGCCACCACCGGTTCGATTCGCGATGCCAAGTCCGACGCCGCGAGCACGACGGTCAATCTTTACGCCTCCGCCGCCCGGCTGCGCGCAGGCAACGCCATCGGTGCCCTCGGGGTCGGCACTGACAACGCCCTCGAAACCGAGGTCATCACCCTCGCCGCCCAAACCATCGGCGGCGGCGGTGGTGGCATCAACCTGCGCGATCTCACTTCCGTGACGGTGGGCTTGGTCGGCGATATCGGCCTCACGAACATATTTTTTGGAAACACGACTGCTCTCTACACCGATACCACGGCGCTGTCCGAGCTGACCACGGCCGGCAATGGCTCCATTGTCCTGCGCACCGTCAATGGCACCATCACCCTCACGGACGCGGATGGAGATGGTATGGCGGTTGCGGCGGACGGCTCCGGCAATGTCCGTCTTGAGGCCGGTGGCGCTTCGAGCGATGTTGTCGTCAATGCCCGCGTCACCTCGGCCAGCGGCAACCTTTCCCTCCAGGCCGGCCACAGTGTCATCCAGTCGAATGCCGGCACCGGAATCGCCGATCTCGTGGTCGCGACGGCGCCGGGGTCAATCGATGTCGAAGCCGTTACCGGCTCCATCACGATGGACAGCGACCGGCAGGCGGTCACCGCCGGTGGTAGCATTCGCTACGCCGCTGGCACAGATGTCATTCTTGGTGTTCTCGACGCCCGCACGGTGGCTGACCGCGTTGGCGGCACGCTCGCCGATCAGACCAGCGCAACAACGCCATGGGGCGATGTCTCCGTGTTGGCCGGCACCTTCGGTGCATCGCCGACCGGCTCCATTCTTGACGCGAAAGCGCCGGCCAGTGGCACCGAAAATGTCTTCGCGCGCTGGTTGCGACTCCATGCGGCCACGCGCATCGGCAATCTAGCGGTTGATGGAAACCTTAATGCTCTGGAAACAGAAGTGGCCGTAGTCACGGCTTACGCTGCTGCCGGCGGCATCAGCCTGCGCGACGATACCGATGTGACGGTCGACACCGTGACCGTTACCGTCAGCCGCGTTCTCGCCGATGGATCCACCACCGCCCAGACCGATTTGCAGCAAGCGGATCTCGTTACAGCCGGAGCCGACGGCTCGATTTCGCTGACGGCCTCGAACGGGTCGATCACGGTCAACGACGGGGCTGACGCCGCCACCGGCGGCCTTGCTCTGGTTGGGATCAGCGCGAATGGCGCGGGCAACATCTTCCTACAGGCGAGCGGCGCCGCCCACGATATCACCCTCGGCGTTGGCGCTGCCATCCAGTCGGGCACGGGTAACATCACTCTCATCGCCGCCCGCGACATTACGCAGCAGGCGGGGGGAAACATCGTGGTGATCGCTTCGACCGGAACCATCGATATCGGAGCGACTGCCGGTTCCATTACGATGGACCCCGCCGCCAGCGATCAGACCGACGGCGCCAACATCCGCTTGGATGCCGGAACCTCGATCATCGCGGGAGTCATCGACGCGCGGACCAACGCCGACCGTCTGGGCGGCACGCTGACGCAGCAAGCGGCCTGGGGCTCCCTCGCGCTGAGCGCCGGCAGCGGCTCGATCACCGACGCGAAGGCGCGCGGCGAAGCCGGCATCAACCTCTACGGCTCGTCCGCCCGCCTCTCCGCCGCGACCGACATCGGCGTCCTCGGTGCCGGCGTGGACAACGCCCTCGACACCGAACTCGTCACCGTCGCGGCCGAGACCACGACCGCCGGCAGCATCAACCTCGCCGACGCGAGCGACCTGACGGTGGACACCGTGGCGATCATCTACGTCAACCGCGTCGCCGCCGACGGCACCGCCTCCGTGATCGGCACGACCGCCTTGTCCGACCTGACGACCACCGGCAACGGCGCAATCGTCGTCACCGCCGCGGGCGACCTCACACTGAATGACGGCTTCGCCAACAACACCGCCGTCAGCGCGAACGGCACCGGCAACGTTTACGTCTCCGCCGCGAACGTCACCGCGAACGCGGACATCCTCAGCGGCAGCGGCGACATCACCCTCCTCGGCACGACAAACCTGACCTTCAACACGACCGCCGACGTCAAGACGAGCGGCGGCGACGTGAACTTGGTCGCGGCCGCCGGCGCGATCCTCTTCGCCGACAACGCGCAAGTCGCCACCTCCAACGGCAACGTCCGCCTGCTCGCCGCGACCGACATCACGCTCGGCGGCATCCAAGCCGGCACCGGCTCCGTCACCCTGACCGCGATCGCCGGCTCGATCCTCGACGGCGGCGACACGTATCAAGACATCAGCGCCTCCGCCGCGCGCCTCGTTGCTGGCACCGGCATCGGCACGTCCACCAACCCGCTCGAAGTCGGCCTCGACACCCTCGCCGCCAGCGCCGGCAGCGCGGGCATCAGCCTCGTCGAAGACAACGCTCTCACCGTCACAAACGTCTCAATCACCGTTCGCAGCGTCGCGACCGACGCCTCATCCGCCGCACTCGCCGCCGAAACCCTCTCCGACCTCACGACGACCGCGAACGGCTCGATCGCCCTGACAATCATCGCCGGCGACCTCACGCTGAACGACGGCTTCGCCAACAACACGGCGGTCAGCGCGAACGGCAGCGGCAACGTTTACTTCTCCGCCGCGAACGTCACCGCGAACGCCGATATCCTCAGCGGCAGCGGCGACATCACGCTCCTCGGCGCGACGAACCTCGCCTTCAACGCGACCGCCGACGTCAAGACGACCGGCGGCGACGTGAACCTCGTGGCCGGGGTGGGGGCGATCCTCTTCGCCGACAACGCGCAAATCGCGACCTCGGGAGGCAACGTCCGCCTCCTCGCCGCGACCGACATCACCTTGGGCGGCCTCCAAGCCGGCACGGGTTCAGTCACGTTGACCGCGACCGCGGGCTCGATCCTCGACGGCGGCGACACGTATCAAGACATCAGCGCGTCCGCCGCGCGTCTGGTTGCCGGCACCGGCATCGGCACGTCCACGAACCCCCTCGAAGTCAGCCTCGACACCCTGGCCGCCAGCGCCGGCAGCGCGGGCATCAGCCTCCTCGAAGACAACGCGCTCACGATCACGAACGTGTCGGTCACGGTGCGCGCCGTCGCCGCCGACTTCACGTCCACCGCGCTCGCCGCCGAAACCCTCTCCGACCTCACGACGACCGCGAACGGCTCCATCGCCCTGACAATCATCGCGGGCGACCTCACGCTGAACGACGGCTTCGTGAACAACACCGCGGTCAGCGCGAACGGCACCGGCAACATCTACTTCTCCGCCGCGAACCTCACCGCCAACGCCGACATCCTCTCTGGCAGCGGCGACATCACGCTCCTCGGTGCCACGAACCTCACGTTCACCACGACCGCCGACGTCAAAACCACCGGCGGCGACGTGAACCTCGTGGCCGCCGCGGGTGCGATCCACTTCGCCGACAACGCGCAAGTCGCCACCTCGAACGGCAACGTCCGCCTGCTCGCCGCGACCGACATCACGCTCGGCGGCATCCAAGCCGGCACCGGCTCCGTGACGTTGACCGCCACCGCCGGCTCGATCCTCGACGGCGGGGACACCTATCAAGACATCAGCGCCAGCGCCGCTCGCCTGGTTGCCGGCACGGGCATCGGCACCGCGACCAACCCGCTCGAAGTCGGCCTCGACACGCTGGCCGCCAGCGCCGGTTCCGCCGGCATCAGCCTCCTCGAAGACAACGCGCTCACGATCACCAACGTCAGCGTCACCGTGCGCGCCGTCGCGGCCGACTTCACCTCCACCGCACTCACCGCTGAAACCCTCTCCGACCTCACGACGACCGCGAACGGCTCGATCGCCCTCACGATCATCGCCGGCGACCTCACGCTGAACGACGGCTTCGTGAACAACACCGCGGTCAGCGCGAACGGCACCGGCAACGTCTACTTCTCCGCCGCGAACCTCACCGCGAACGCCGACATCCTCTCTGGCAGCGGCGACATCACACTCCTCGGCGCGACGAACCTCACCTTTAACACGACGGCCGACATCAAGACCACCGGCGGCGACGTGAACCTCGTGGCCACCGCGGGTGCGATCCACTTCGCCGACAACGCGCAAATCGCCACGTCAGGCGGCAACGTCCGCTTCCTCGCCGCGACCGACATCACGCTCGGCGGCATCCAAGCCGGCACCGGCTCCGTGACGTTGACCGCCACCGCGGGCTCGATCCTCGACGGCGGCGACACGTATCAAGACATCAGCGCGTCCGCCGCGCGCCTGGTCGCCGGCACCGGCATTGGCACCGCGACGAACCCGCTCGAAGTCGGCCTCGACACCTTGGCCGCGTCCGCGGGCAGCGCCGGCATCAGCCTCCTCGAAGACAACGCCCTCACGATTACCAACGTCAGCATCACCGTGCGCGCCGTCGCGGCCGACTTCATCTCCACCGCACTCACCGCCGAAACCCTCTCCGACCTCGTCACGACGGCCAACGGCTCGATCGCCCTGACGATCATCGCCGGCGACCTGACGCTGAACGACGGCTTCGCCAACAACACCGCGGTCAGCGCGAACGGCTCCGGCAACGTTTACGTCTCCGCCGCGAACGTCACCGCGAACGCCGATATCCTCAGCGGCAGCGGCGACATCACACTCCTCGGCGCGACGAACCTCACCTTCAACCCGACCGCCGACGTCAAGACGAGCGGCGGCGACGTGAACCTCGTGGCCACCGCGGGTGCGATCCACTTCGCCGACAACGCCCAAATCGCGACCTCGGGCGGCAACGTCCGCCTGCTCGCCGCGAGCGACATCACCTTGGGCGGCCTCCAAGCCGGCACCGGCTCCGTCACCCTGACCGCGATCGCCGGCTCGATCCTCGACGGCGGTGACACGTATCAAGACATCAGTGCCAGCGCCGCGCGCCTGGTTGCCGGCACGGGCATCGGCACCGCGACCAACCCGCTCGAAGTCGGCCTCGACACGCTCGCCGCCAGCGCCGGTTCCGCCGGCATCAGCCTCCTCGAAGACAACGCGCTCACGATCACGAACGTGTCGGTCACCGTTCGCAGCGTCGCGACCGACGCCTCATCCGCCGCACTCGCCGCCGAAACCCTCTCCGACCTCACGACGACCGCGAACGGCTCGATCGCCCTGACAATCATCGCCGGCGACCTGACGCTGAACGACGGCTTCGCCAACAACACGGCGGTCAGCGCGAACGGCAGCGGCAACGTTTACTTCTCCGCCGCGAACGTCACCGCGAACGCCGATATCCTCAGCGGCAGCGGCGACATCACGCTCCTCGGCGCGACGAACCTCGCCTTCAACGCGACCGCCGACGTCAAGACGACCGGCGGCGACGTGAACCTCGTGGCCGGGGTGGGGGCGATCCTCTTCGCCGACAACGCGCAAATCGCGACCTCGGGCGGCAACGTCCGCCTCCTCGCCGCGACCGACATCACCTTGGGCGGCCTCCAAGCCGGCACGGGTTCAGTCACGTTGACCGCGACCGCGGGCTCGATCCTCGACGGCGGCGACACCTATCAAGACATCAGCGCCAGCGCCGCGCGCCTGGTCGCCGGCACCGGCATCGGCACCGCGACGAACCCGCTCGAAGTCGGCCTCGACACCCTGGCCGCCAGCGCCGGCAGCGCCGGCATCAGCCTCCTCGAAGACAACGCGCTCACGATCACCAACGTGTCGGTCACCGTGCGCGCCGTCGCGGCCGACTTCACGTCCACCGCGCTCACCGCCGAAACCCTCTCCGACCTCGTCACGACGGCCAACGGCTCGATCGCCCTCACGATCATCGCCGGCGACCTGACGCTGAACGACGGCTTCGTGAACAACACCGCGGTCAGCGCGAACGGCACCGGCAACGTTTACTTCTCCGCCGCGAACGTCACCGCGAACGCCGACATCCTCTCTGGCAGCGGCGACATCACGCTCCTCGGTGCCACGAACCTCACGTTCACCACGACCGCCGACGTCAAAACCACCGGCGGCGACGTGAACCTCGTGGCCGCCGCGGGTGCGATCCACTTCGCCGACAACGCGCAAGTCGCCACCTCCAACGGCAACGTCCGCCTGCTCGCCGCGACCGACATCACGCTCGGCGGCCTCCAAGCCGGCACCGGCTCCGTCACCCTGACCGCCACCGCGGGCTCGATCCTCGACGGCGGCGACACCTATCAAGACATCAGCGCCAGCGCCGCGCGCCTGGTCGCCGGCACCGGCATCGGCACGTCCACGAACCCCCTCGAAGTCGGCCTCGACACGCTGGCCGCCAGCGCCGGTTCCGCCGGCATCAGCCTCCTCGAAGACAACGCGCTCACGATCACGAACGTATCGGTCACCGTGCGCGCCGTCGCCGCCGACTTTACCTCCACCGCGCTCGCCGCCGAAACCCTCTCCGACCTCACGACCACCGCGAACGGCTCGATCGCTCTCACGATCATCGCGGGCGACCTCACGCTGAACGACGGCTTCGCCAACAACACCGCCGTCAGCGCGAACGGCAGCGGCAACGTTTACTTCTCCGCCGCGAACGTCACCGCCAACGCGGACATCCTCAGCGGCAGCGGCGACATCACGCTGCTGGGCGCAACGAACCTCACCTTCAACGCGACCGCCGACATCAAGACGAGCGGCGGCGACGTGAACCTCGTGGCCACCGCGGGTGCGATCCACTTCGCCGACAACGCGCAAATCGCGACCTCGGGCGGCAACGTCCGCCTCCTCGCCGCGACCGACATCACCTTGGGCGGCCTCCAAGCCGGCACCGGCTCCGTGACGTTGACCGCTACCGCGGGCTCGATCCTCGACGGCGGCGACACGTATCAAGACATCAGCGCCAGCGCCGCGCGCCTGGTCGCCGGCACGGGCATCGGCACCGCGACGAACCCGCTCGAAGTCGGCCTCGACACCCTGGCCGCCTCCGCCGGCAGCGCGGGCATCAGCCTCCTCGAAGACAACGCCCTCACGATCGCGAACGTATCGGTCACCGTGCGCGCCGTCGCGGCCGACTTCACGTCCACCGCGCTCACCGCCGAAACCCTCTCCGACCTCACGACGACCGCGAACGGCTCCATCGCCCTCACGATCATCGGCGGCGACCTCACGCTGAACGACGGCTTCGCCAACAACACCGCCGTCAGCGCGAACGGCAGCGGCAACGTCTACTTCTCCGCCGCGAACCTCACCGCGAACGCCGACATCCTCAGCGGCAGCGGCGACATCACGCTCCTCGGCGCGACGAACCTCACCTTCAACGCGACCGCCGACGTCAAGACGAGCGGCGGCGACGTGAACCTCGTGGCCAGCGCCGGCGCGATCCACTTCGCCGACAACGCGCAAGTCGCGACCTCCAACGGCAACGTCCGCTTGCTCGCCGCGACCGACATCACGCTCGGCGGCATCCAAGCCGGCACGGGTTCCGTCACGTTGACTGCGACCGCGGGCTCGATCCTCGACGGCGGCGACACCTATCAAGACATCAGCGCCAGCGCCGCGCGCCTGGTCGCCGGCACCGGCATCGGCACGTCCACGAACCCGCTCGAAGTCGGCCTCGACACCCTGGCCGCCAGCGCCGGCAGCGCGGGCATCAGCCTCCTCGAAGACAACGCGCTCAAGATCACCAACGTATCGGTCACGGTGCGCGCCGTCGCGGCCGACGTCACGTCCACCGCGCTCGCCGCCGAAACCCTCTCCGACCTCACGACCACCGCGAACGGCTCCATCGCCCTGACGATCATCGCCGGCGACCTGACGCTGAACGACGGCTTCGTGAACAACACCGCCGTCAGCGCGAACGGCAGCGGCAACGTTTACTTCTCCGCCGCGAACGTCACCGCGAACGCGGACATCCTCAGCGGCAGCGGCGACATCACGCTGCTGGGCGCAACGAACCTCACCTTCAACGCGACCGCCGACATCAAGACGACCGGCGGCGACGTGAACCTCGTGGCCACCGCGGGTGCGATCCACTTCGCCGACAACGCGCAAATCGCCACGTCGGGCGGCAACGTCCGCCTCCTCGCCGCGACCGACATCACGCTCGGCGGCATCCAAGCCGGCACGGGTTCAGTCACGTTGACTGCGACCGCGGGCTCGATCCTCGACGGCGGCGACACCTATCAAGACATCAGCGCCAGCGCCGCGCGCCTGGTCGCCGGCACCGGCATCGGCACGTCGACGAACCCCCTCGAAGTCGGCCTCGACACCCTGGCTGCGTCCGCCGGTTCCGCAGGCATCAGCCTCCTCGAAGACAACGCGCTCACGATCACGAACGTGTCGGTCACGGTGCGCGCCGTCGCCGCCGACTTTACCTCCGCCGCGCTCGCCGCCGAAACCCTCTCCGACCTCGTCACGACCGCCAACGGCTCCATCGCCCTGACGATCATCGCCGGCGACCTCACGCTGAACGACGGCTTCGTGAACAACACCGCGGTCAGCGCGAACGGCAGCGGCAACGTCTACTTCTCCGCCGCGAACCTCACCGCCAACGCCGACATCCTCAGCGGCAGCGGCGACATCACGCTGCTGGGCGCGACGAACCTCACCTTCAACGCGACCGCCGACGTCAAGACGACCGGCGGCGACGTGAACCTGGTCGCCAGCGCCGGCGCGATCCACTTCGCCGACAACGCGCAAGTCGCCACGTCGGGCGGCAACGTCCGCCTCCTCGCCGCGACCGACATCACCTTGGGCGGCCTCCAAGCCGGCACGGGTTCCGTCACCTTGACCGCGACCGCCGGTTCGATCCTCGACGGCGGCGACACTTATCAAGACATCAGTGCCAGCGCCGCGCGCCTGGTCGCCGGCACCGGCATCGGCACATCCACCAACCCCCTCGAGGTCGGCCTCGACACCCTGGCCGCCAGCGCCGGCAGCGCCGGCATCAGCCTCCTCGAAGACAACGCGCTCACGATCACGAACGTGTCGGTCACCGTGCGCGCCGTCGCCGCCGACTTTACCTCCGCCGCGCTCACCGCCGAAACCCTCTCCGACCTCACGACGACCGCGAACGGCTCGATCGCGCTGCGCACCCTCAACGGCACGCTGACCCTGAACGACGGGGGCAACGCCAATCACACCGCGGTCAGCGCGGCCGGCACCGGCCGGATCCTCCTCTCGGCCGGCGGCGCGACGAGCGACCTCCTGCTCAACGCCGACGTCATCTCCGCGACGGGCGCGATCACGCTCCTCGCCGGCCATGACCTCACCACCGCCGCGACCGTGGCCGTGCAAACGGCCGGCGACCTCGACCTCGAAGCGACGACCGGCGCCCTGACCCTCGCGGCCACCTCGACCCTCACGACGACCGCGGGCTCCCTCCGCCTCCTCGCCGGCGCCGACGTGCGCCTCGCGCAAGTCCGGGCGACGACCGGCCGCATCCTGATCCGCTCCGGCGCCTCGATCCTGGACAACACCGCCGGCACCGCCGCCGCGAACCTCACCGCCACCGCGGTCCGCCTGGAAGCCGGCACCGGCGCCGGCACCGCCGCGACCCCGCTCACCCTGGCGACGGCGCTCCTCGCCGGCACCGCCGGCAGCGGCGGCCTGAACATCCTCAACGCGACCGCGCTGACGATCGACACGGTGACCTTCGCCCTCGCCAAGGTGAACGCCAACTTCACGACGACGACCGTCACCGAACCCTCCCTCGCCGACCTCACCACGACCGCGAACGGGGCCATCACGCTGCGCACAGCCAACGGCACCCTCACGCTCAACGACGGCGCCGACGCCGACGGCCTGGCCCTCTCCGCCGCGGGCACCGGTGCCATCACGCTCCTGCCCGGTGGCGCCGCCTCGAATCTCCAAGTCAACGCCGGCGTCCGCTCCGGCACCGGCCCGATCCTCCTGGACGCGCCCGCCGCGATCACGCTCTCCTCCGCCGCGACGATCGCGACGACCGGCGGCACCCTCACGCTGCACACCGCCACCGGCGCCATCACGATGGACTCCGGTTCGCGCCTCGCCTCCGCCGGCGGCCTGCTCACCGTCACCGCCGCGCAACGCCTTGCGGTCTCGATCATCGACGCCGGCACCGGCGCCATGGTGCTCACGACCGGCGCGGACCTGACCGACAACCTGGCCACCGAAGCCCCGAACCTCCTCGGCGCCGCCGCCACGCTCCGCAGCGTGGGTTCCCTCGGCACCGCCGCCAACAACCTCAACACGACCCTCGGCACCCTCGACGCCGCGATCTCCGGCCCCGGCACCCTGGTCCTCGCCGACACCGGCAACCTGACCGTCACCGCGACCACGACCGACGGCGCGATCACGCTGACGACCGCCGGCACCCTGACCGCCACCGCCCTCACGGCGGGCGGCACCGCGGACATCACCCTCACCGCCGGCGCCGACCTCCTCGTGGGCACCGTCCTCGCCGAGAACGACACGATCACCGCCACCGCCGCCGGCCGCCTCGAACGCGCCTCGACCGGCACCCAGTTCACCGCGGCCCTCTTGACGCTCCAAGCCGGCACCGGCATCGGCACCCTCGACCCCGTCGTCGTCGCCGTCCCCACGCTCTCCGCCACCTCGACGACCGGTGACATCCGCCTGCGCAACCTCCTCACGACCGACGTCACCGTCACCCACCTCGCCACCGGCACCGGCGCCATCGCCTACAGCCAGGCCGGCGGCACGCTCCTCGTCACCGACGCCACCACCCAAGACGGCGACATCGCGCTCAGCCTCGACCAAGGCAACCTCCATGTGGTCAACGTCGACGCCGGCGGCACCGGCGACATCAGCCTGACCGTCATCGGCACCGGCAAAGTCAAATACGACACCGCCCACGCCGGCGGCGGCGACCTGAACATCTCCACCTCCGGCGCGGTCACCCTCGACGAAGACCTCGTCACCCACGGCGAAAACCTCCACTTCACCGGCAACGTGGTCCTGCCCCGCGACACCCTGATCACGACCTTCGGCGGCGACGTGACCTTCGACCAGACCATCGACGGCGCCTACGCCCTGACGATCGACGCCGGCTCCGGCGACGTCTCCTTCGCCCAGGCCCTCGGCGCGCAAACCCCCCTCACGCAACTGACGATCACCACGACCGGCGCGCTCACCTTCGCCGCCACCGTGACCGTGCAAGGCGACCTCGTCCTCGGCTCCGGCTCGCTCACCCTCACCGGCGGCCCGGGCTCGATCCACACCTTGAACCACGGCCAGTTCATCGCCGCCCCCGCGACCAACGTCGCCACGATCGGCCTGGGCAACGTGCCCACCCCCTCCGCCTACGCCTACCTCCTCTCCCAGACGAGCCTCGAAGCCCTGGCGCCCGGCTTCAGCCAGGTCGTCCTCGGCCGCGCCGATTCCTCCGCCCGCATCGACCTCGGCACCGTGACCCTGGTCAACCCGACCCTCATCCGCTCCCCGCAGGCCACCGGCACGATCGTCCTCCTCGCGAACCAGACCCTCACCGTCACCGGCGCCAACCCCCTGACCCTGCAAGCGGGCCCCGGCACCGGCGCCTTCACGCAGGAAACCGGCGCGAAGCTCCTCGCCGGCACGGGCCTCGTCACGATCACCGCCGACCTCCTGAACCTGCAAGGCGCGGCCGGCTCGATCACCGGCACCGGCCGCCTGATCTTGCAACCGGCCTCCCTCACGCAACCGATCACCGTCGGCCAGGCCGGCGGCTTCGACCTCCTCGCTCCGGAAATCGCCGTGCCCGCGGCCTTCACCGAAGTGCAGATCGGCCGCACCGACGGCGCCCATGCGATCGACGTCTATCAAAGCACCTTCGGCACCGCGGTCCTGTTCTCCGCGCCCGCCGCGGCCGGCACCCTGACCGTGCACGGCGCGGTCCGCACGAGCGGCGCCCAAGGCAACCTCACGGCCCGCACCGGCGGCGACCTCACCATCGACGCGAACCTCACGATCGGCATTAGCGGCACGCTGACCCTCACCGCCGACACCGACGGGGACAACCACGGGGCCGTCCGCATCGCCCAAAACGCCGTCAGCGTCCTGCAAGTCGCCCAAGGCGGCATCGTCCTCCAAGGCGAAGCGATCCAGATCGGCACCGCGACCAACCGCGCCGAACTGCTCGCCCTCCAAGGCGCGATCACCCTCACCGTCGACCTGAACGCCAACGGCCAGGGCACGCTGACCCTCGCCAACGATAACACCCAGTTGAAAGCGGGCACGGACCTCTTGATTACGACCGGCGGCACCGCGCCCGTCACCGGCACGCTGACCCTCCGCGGCCAGTTGCAGGCCCTGGGCAGGATCACCGTCCGCAGCGCCGCCGACGTGGTCGCGCAAAACCTCCTCCTGACCGCCCTGGGCGCCATCAGCCTTACCTCCGCCGGCAACGTGACCCTGCAAAGCACGATCCTGCAAACGCCCGCCGGCGCGCTCACCCTGAGCGCGGACTCCGACCACAACGGCACGGGCGACCTCACCCTGGGGGCCGCCGCGCCGGTGCTCGTCACCGCGCAACTCGACCTCGTCCTCGGCGGCGAAAACGTCACCATCGGCGGCCTGGGCGCCAACTTCGGCCGCGTGAACTCCCTCGCCGGCGCCGTGAGCATCTTCGCCAACTACAACCGCGACACCACGGGCCGCTTCATGCTGATCCAGGCCCTCTCCGAAGTGAACGCCGCCACCACCCTGCAGGTCGGCGACCTGCTCTTCGGCGCCGGCACGCCCGTGGAAATCATCCTCAATGAAGGCGCCCTGCGCTCCAAAGGCACGCTCTTGGTGCAGACGACCGGCAACCTCGCGATCGGCATCGGCACCATCGCCGGCCAGGCCAACGTCGAGTTCTCGGCCTACGGCGACATCACCGTCACCCAGGGCTCCCTCCTGTCCTCCGGCAACCGCCTGGCCCTCATGGCCGACTTCGAACGCGACAACCACGGCACCCTCACCATCGCCGCCAACGTCTCCCTCTCCGTCCCCAACGGCAACCTCCTCCTCTTCGGCTACGACGTCCTCCTC